>CBDCSV010000007.1:612500-661164 GCA_965221855.1 Rhodospirillales bacterium
TCGCGCCGAAAATGTACCGGGGCTCAAGCCATACACCGAAGCTGCGGCTTGGCGTTCGATTCGTCGGACGCCGGGAGTAGCGGAGCGTTCCGTAAGCCTGCGAAGGCGTGCCGCGAGGCATGCTGGAGGTATCGGAAGTGAGAATGCTGACATGAGTAGCGACAAGGAGTGTGAGAAACACTCCCGCCGAAAGTCCAAGGGTTCCTGCGCAAGGCTAATCCGCGCAGGGTGAGTCGGCCCCTAAGGCGAGGGCGAAAGCCGTAGTCGATGGGAATCAGGTTAATATTCCTGAACCTGCTGGAAGTGACGAATTCCGATAGTTGTCCGTCCTTATTGGATTGGGTGGGCAGCGTAGGAGTTCCAGGAAATAACTCCAGCGTATAGACCGTACCCCAAACCGACACAGGTGGACTGGTAGAGCATACCAAGGCGCTTGAGAGAACGATGTTGAAGGAACTCGGCAAAATGCCCCCGTAACTTCGGGAGAAGGGGGCCCCGTCCTTGGGCAACCAGGGGCGGGGGGCACAGACCAGAGGGTGGCGACTGTTTACTAAAAACACAGGGCTCTGCTAAGTCGCAAGACGACGTATAGGGTCTGACGCCTGCCCGGTGCCGGAAGGTTAAGGAGAAGGGTGCAAGCTCTGAACCGAAGCCCCGGTAAACGGCGGCCGTAACTATAACGGTCCTAAGGTAGCGAAATTCCTTGTCGGGTAAGTTCCGACCTGCACGAATGGCGTAACGACTTCCCTGCTGTCTCCAACATCGACTCAGCGAAATTGAATTCTCCGTGAAGATGCGGAGTACCCGCGGTCAGACGGAAAGACCCCGTGCACCTTTACTACAGCTTTGCAGTGGTATTAGGGAGTGTATGTGTAGGATAGGCGGGAGCCTTTGAAGCGTTGGCGCCAGTTGACGTGGAGGCACCCTTGAAATACCGCCCTTATGCGCTCTGATATCTAACCGTGGCCCGTGAACCCGGGTTCGGGACCCTGCATGGTGGGTAGTTTGACTGGGGCGGTCGCCTCCCAAAGAGTAACGGAGGCGCGCGATGGTAGGCTCAAGCTGGTCGGAAATCAGCTGCGGAGTGCAATGGCATAAGCCTGCCTGACTGCGAGACCGACAGGTCGAGCAGAGACGAAAGTCGGCCATAGTGATCCGGTGGTCCCGCGTGGAAGGGCCATCGCTCAACGGATAAAAGGTACGCCGGGGATAACAGGCTGATCTCCCCCAAGAGTCCACATCGACGGGGAGGTTTGGCACCTCGATGTCGGCTCATCACATCCTGGGGCTGGAGCAGGTCCCAAGGGTTCGGCTGTTCGCCGATTAAAGTGGTACGTGAGCTGGGTTTAGAACGTCGTGAGACAGTTCGGTCCCTATCTGCCGTGGGTGTACGAGACTTGAGAGGAGCTGCCCCTAGTACGAGAGGACCGGGGTGGACGTACCTCTGGTGTACCAGTTGTTCCGCCAGGAGCACCGCTGGGTAGCTATGTACGGACGGGATAACCGCTGAAAGCATCTAAGCGGGAAGCCCCCCTCGAAACCAGGTCTCGCTGAGAGCCGTGGAAGACCACCACGTTGATAGGCCGGGTGTGGAAGCGCAGTAATGTGTGAAGCTAACCGGTACTAATCGCTCGATAGGCTTGTTTCTCATCATGCGTATGGATAAGCCCGTACGCCGATGACCAAGTAGCCAGCGAAATTGACGCAACGCTTCGATGTATGATGTCTTTCGGCGCCGCCGGCGACGGCGGCCGCCGTCCGTTTCGATGACTTGGTGGTTATAGCGAGGGGGCCACACCCGATCCCATCCCGAACTCGGCCGTGAAGACCCTCAGCGCCGATGGTACTGCATCTTAAGGTGTGGGAGAGTAGGTCGCCGCCAGGTCTTCGAAGCGGATGGCGGCCGCCGTCGCCGGCGATGAGACCTATTCATGATGATCCGTCCCACTTGACGATCCATTTGACCGTCCCCGGGGCGGAAGCAAGGCACACTTGGCGCGGGGTGGAGCAGTCCGGTAGCTCGTCAGGCTCATAACCTGAAGGTCGCAGGTTCAAATCCTGCCCCCGCAACCAAATAAACCCCTGAAAATAAAGTATTTTCAGGGGTTTATGATTCTAAGGATAAATTTATTATAGCACTCTGGGAATCTATTGGGAATCACCAGGAATCAAATTCAAGCGTAGGTGTGTCGTATGCATCCGGCTCCAAGGTCTACCTCGTTCAGACACGGGCGGGCGGAAAATCGAAGCGTATCGCGATCGGCCGCCACGGCGTAATCACGTCGGACAAGGCCCGCAGCAAGGCGGCCCAGATCATCGCCCGCATCAAGGCCGGTGAAGACCCCGATCCCGAAGCCGCGAAGCCGGCGCCCACGCCCACCGTCGCCGAACTCGCCGAGCGCTATCTCGTTGAACATGTCGAGGTCCGGTGCAAGCTGCGGACGGTCGAGGCCTGCCGCTGGCTGGTGAAGAAATTTGTGATCCCCAATCTTGGCAAAATGGCGATCGACCGGGAACACATCGCCGCACTGCATTACAAACACCGGGACACGCCCTACCAGGCGAACCGCATCCTCGAGGTGGCCAGAAAGATGTTCAATCTCGCGGAGGCCTGGGGTCTCCGCAAGGACGGTGGAAATCCTTGCCGCTTCGTGCAGAAGTACAAGGAGAAGAAGCGCGAGCGGTTCCTGACCGACGAGGAGTTCCATCGGCTTGGGCAGGTGCTCAACGAGATCGAGGCCGACGACTCGGAGACGCTCGCCGCCGTGACGGCGATCCGCCTGCTCATGCTGACCGGCTGCCGGCTGAGCGAGATCCAGACGTTACGCTGGGAGACGTGAACCTGGAGGCGGCCGAAATCAGGCTCCGCGACGGCAAGACCGGCGAGCGGATGGTGCCGCTCTCCGGCGCGGCGGTAAGTATCCTCTCCGCCCTTCCCCGTCCCGAGGACAACCCCTGGGTGGTCGTCGGGAGGAAGCCGGGCACACATCTGACCGATCTTCAGCACCCCTGGCGCCGCATCCGCGCCCGTGCAGAGCTCGACGACGTGCGAATCCATGACTTGCGTCACACCTTTGCGTCCCGGGCGTTGGCTCTCGGCGAGAGCCTGCCCATGATCGGGAAGCTGCTCGATCACACGCAGGTCCAGACCACGGCACGCTATGCTCATTTGGCGAACGAATCTGTGAAAGCATCGGGCTCGCGCGTCGGCGACAGCATCGGTATGCACATCGCACCGTCAGAGCCGGTATCACGAGTCCGCTGACTCAAACGCAATTTCGATCATAGTCACGCCGGAGCAATGAGAACGCATCGAAAATATCGCCAGGGGACGCGAGGTTTCCGCGAACCGGCTCGTGGTCGAGCTCGCCATAGAGGTCCTTGAACGGCGCGAATGGCCGCGCACGGAGTTCGATATCCAGGTCGTGAAAGTCCCGTTGTTCGCCGCGTAGGTTCTCCAGCGCGACCTCATCGCGAACGGACGCAAGGATGAGGTCGAGGAAATCTTGCGGATCGTTGCCTCATAGATGCCCAAAACCGGCATCAGCTCAACGCCGCTACCGAACTCCAACTTAGACCGTGGACTACTAAAATGGGGCGGGCAAGGCTTGCGACTTTCACTTGGGGGCCGGTGCGCAGTTGAGACGTGGTATTGACGATCAGTCTGTTGAATCTATATTGTTATTTGTAATTGTTCCCCGCCGGACTCGCCGAAAGGCCCCGGCGGGGTTATTTTCAGGTCGCCAACGATGCCGCAAGAACCGGTAGAAAAGCGCGCCGTCTCGTTCTTCGACGGTCAGAACCTGTTCTGGCACGCCAAGGACGCCTTCGGTCACCATCATCCGAACTACGACCCGGTCAAGCTCGCGGCGGCCGTCTGCGCTGCAAAGGGATGGTCCTCTGTCGGCGTGCACTTCTACACGGGAGTGCCGCAGGTCGAGCACTCTCCCATGTGGCACGGCTACTGGACCCGGCGTCTGACCGCAATGCGCCGTGCCGGGGTGAAGGTGACTACCCGGACGCTACGCTACAGGAATGAACGGGTTCGTCTTCCGGACGGCACGGAGCACGATGTGCCGGTACAACGTGAGAAGGGAATCGACCTTCGGCTCGGTCTGGACGTAGTAAGATTGGCACGAAATGATGAACTCGATGTCACGGTGGTGTTCAGCCAGGACCAGGATCTGGCCGAGGTGGCGTACGAAGTCAGGGATATCTCGCGATCCCAAGGGCGCTGGCTGAAGATCGTCTCGGCGTTTCCGCACGGGGACCAAGCCACTTCCGTGCGCGGGATCAACCACACGGACTGGTTCCGAATGGATCGTGCCTTCTACGACGATTGTCTCGACCCGAGGGACTACAGGCCGGATCGGCGGTAGGAAAGGAAAAAGCGAACCCGCCGAAATTCGCGGTGCCCGACCGGCTACTGCTGGAATCGGGTCGGCGCAAGCATACTGTCGGAGGATTTACCCAATGTGGGGTCTTCCCATTCCGGATATCCGCCAGCACAACCTCCGAGGAACGATCCTAAGTCGAGCGCTCCCTACGTCGACCACGATACCCGTCGGTACCTGACGTTCGATCTTGGTGGATTGCCATTGGCGGATCGATCGAACATCTCTACAGGACGGGCGGTTACCCGTTAATGCACGGTATGGCGTCCAACACCGAACTCCTGAAGCTCATCGATCTTGGCAAGTATTAGCTTCCACATACTCGCCGCCACAACATCACCCTTCTCCAAAAATTTATCGGCCATCATAGAGGCGTAGAGCGCCGCCTCGTCCCCGTGTTCGCCGATGACAGCCTTGGCGGCTCGGTAAATGTCGATCTCGTCGGTCATCGACCAAGGTACTCTATGTGATCCAGATTGAGACCGGGATATTCAATCCTGTCAGTTGCCTCCTTCAACTCCTCGATTGTCAGTAACGAGCCGTAGGCCCACTCCAGGCCTTTGTTGGGCAACGACCACCCGCACAATTCCTTCATGACGTACACGCCGGCTTTGGAGCGGCGCAGGGCATCCCTGAAATTATGACGAAACGAGTGGAAAGTGGTTTCCCGATTGTAGATGCCCAGGCTCTTGAGTAGCCGCTGCGTGAACCAGATGGACATGGCGTGCGAATAGTGACCCTTCTTGTTCAGCGCCAGGTTTGGAAACAGCTTTCTTTCGCCGGCTTCCGCCATCTCATTCCGATAGAGAAGGAGACCGATTTCGATGAGTTCCCGATGAATGGGGACATGCCGATTGGCCGCCGGCGTCTTGGTGCGTTTATCGGAGTACCCCTCTTCCGATTCGTTGGTAATCCGAAAGCACGGAACGTTGTGATGCTCGACGATGTCGTTCACATCCAGCTGACAGATCTCGTTCAATCGAAGTCCGCTGAATAAAGCAATCAAAGGCATCCAGAATCTCTCGCGTCTCGGCTTGTTCGGGCCCGGCTTCTTGAAGTTCGTCCAGTCGTCTGCGCAACCGCTGTAAATGGGGGCGCTGAAGATGGTGTTCAGGTCATCGATCGAGAACGGTTTTCTCACGAATTTCGCCGTGGATTGGTTTGGACGGATTGCTAGCCTGACCGCCGGGTTTCGATCTACCAACCACTGTGCTTCCGCCCACCTGAATATGGTGGTCACCCGGATCAGGTGGGGATTTATTGCAGTGACGTTCCTTCTGGGGAGGCCATGTTCATCGGCATGACGGATGGCCTGGGCCATGGACATTCCCTTGAACCGGCTTGGGTAGTACATGGGCAGATTGATGATGGTGTCCCGAACCCGGTTCACATCTTCCCGGGTGATCTTCTTGGCGAGTGTTTCCGGGCCGATCACTTCGCGAATAACCGCCGCTACCCGCCTGAAAGTGATCATTGTCGTCGGGGCCACGGTCCCGGATCGCTCCGTGATAAACCGGTCCAGCATCTCGTCGACCGTGACGCCTCGTTCGTCCAATGTAATGGCGTTATCGGGGTCGTCGGCGGCAGGAGGTGAGGCTTCACCAGCCCCGGCAAGATTGTTCGGCACGTCCGGAAGCCGGATCGCCTTCAGGAAGTCTTCCATCATCGGGCTTACCGGCGACATGAGAAATGTCTGGCCGCCCACCTTCACGAGCGAGCCCTTCTCGACGAGCTGGGATAAAGCAAACCGCTGCTCGGTGCTCAGGGGGATGGATTTGCTTGCTTCCGACATGACGAGACGCTCCGCACTTCACCCCACCAGCGTGGAGCGCGGGTCTCAATGCCGCAATTGAAGAAATTTCCAAATCCTGCTGTAGCCAGGCCTGTTCAAGCCATGCCTTTCCGCGGCACGGCACAACTGTGGTCAGGCGCGCTTCACCCAGACAATCGGAGCTGCCCAAAGCAGCTTCTGATTCTCGATCGGCGCCGTGTTGTAGGAGACCAGCGTATAGGTATTGGCCCGCGAACCCTGGACGAGTTTCTTGATGTAGCCCTCGTTCTCCGTGGTCCTGACCACGCAGTCCTTGTTGATGGCCTCCTGCATGTCGGCGCCTCGGCGCCGGGAACAAATCAGATAGTCGCCGGGCCGGTAGACGGGGAGCATGGACTCGCCCCGGACCTCTACCGCGATGGGATCAGGGTCCTCCAGGCCAAACACGAGTTCCTCGTAGCCGCCACCCATCGGCGCGTCATCGAACGGTACGAAGCTTTCGCCGGCGGCCAACCGGCCGACAACCGGTATATTGATGACAGCCGGGCCCACCTCGTAGCGAAGCCAGCTTTCGGTGACGCCAAGTGTGTCCGCGAGCCGCAGGAGGGTGTCGCCTCGCGGTTGGTCAACCTTCCCCTGGAGGTATTTGTAAACCTTCTGTTCGTCCAGGCCGGCCCGGCGTGCGAGTTCCCGCTGGCTCCAACCCTTCCAGGAAAGGGCTCTCCAAAGGCGTTTAGACCAATGATCCATAATTTATACCCCTAATTCCACATTGCGGTCTATTATGCACCCATGGCCGGAATTTTCTAGTTAATTTGGTATGCCGGTTTGCCAGTTCCCGATGGCTTGATAGGTAATGTGAGACCGGACTTTGTGTCTGGTTTTGGTCGTGCGGGTGCGTCTTGCGACTACTTACCGGGGGTAGTTGATTTGGATTTGGTCATAGGTGTCTCCCCTGTTGGGTGCGCCGCGACCATCGCGGCGCTTGCACTGCCCCAAGCCCCGCTGCGACCGTCCCTCGGGGGCCCGCGAACCGCTCAGCCATGTTGATTCCCGAGCGTCCATACACATCAAATAATGCTTCCTTTTGGAGAGAAGTCCACAAAAGACATTGCCTTTACGGCTAAATTCTTGAGTCTGGAGATCGTGGAGCCACCGGCAATAGATGTATATGAACCGCCGAATTCATAGATTGAGCACGAATTCAAGTCGTTCGAGAATTCAAACAAGCCTCACTATAGTATTTCCCGTGCTCACGAAGCCCATCTGGTTTGTTTCCGAGAACAATCGCAAATTTTGGTACCCGGATTTCTCCATATCCAGGCCAGGACACTACAACGGTCATTTCCAACCAGGTGAGTACTTAGATACTATCAGCGCAGGGTTGGAAACTGCAGCTGTTTGGGATTTGGATGATGTCGGACAACGAATTTGAAAGAAACAAAGCCTCTTATGAACAAAACTCTGAGACGTTCCGTTCCCTAAATCAAATAATGTGGCAAGTCCCTATTATTGCCATGACGCTGACTGGTGGTCTTTGGTTTGGAGCATCACAAATACCGAATGAGATAGTTCTCCGTTCATCACTCTTAATCTTGGCCGGCGTGGCAAACATAGGACTGATATTTGTGCTGATCCGCGTAAGATTTGTGATGGGCCAAATTTTGAACAAGCTCGAGAGCTTCAACCCCAGAGGGTTCGTTGCCGCCCGCGGTAACAAGTTCTACAACCGCTCCCATTTAGTAGTGACGACATTTTGTGTTGTTTTATCAATTTCGGCCGCGGTTAGTCTTATTGGTGCCGCCAACTCCATGTTCGCATGACAGAGGTTCCCATAAGCCCCCAGAAATCAGATTGTAAATGACCGCAACCCATTTATATCGGTGGCGAGACCCGATTGAATTCTATGACGCAAACTCGCCCCAGTTGTGCCAGCAATACGAGTCTGTCGAGTTTGGAGAAGTGCACAAAGCTCTGATCAATGAGCTTCCAGACCCCCCAGCACTGATTTTGGATTTAGGTGCTGGTTCTGGGCGCGATGCCAGTTCGCTTGCAGCCCTCGGTTACAATGTAGTTGCAGTTGAACCGTCCCAGGAAATGAGAGAATTTGGCATTCGCAATCATTCGAACGAGAATATCAGTTGGATTGATGATCACCTTCCAACATTGGAAACAGTAAAGCGTCTAAACTTTTCCTACGATGTCGTTATTTTGAGCGCAATTTGGATGCACCTTAGGCCAGACCAGCGCTCTCCCGCGACCCGTTCAATAGTTTCGGTCCTTAAAGGAGGGGCCTTCCTATACATCACATTTCGGATGGGCCCTGCAGACCCGAGCCGGGGAATCTACGAAGTGTCGCCTGACCAATTTGAGAAACTCGCCCAAGAAAACGGGCTTAAGTTGGCATCAACTAATGACAGCACCGACAGTCTTGGTCGCAGCGAAATTTACTGGGTCTCTCAAATCTACAAACTCAGAAGATATTGACGAATTATTCCAACAGCGGCCAAAGCAAGTATTGGCCGAGCCCTAGTTGTCGACTAGGCCCAGGCTCTTCGCCGCCTTGGCAAACGAATCATTAAGCCGCCACTGGTTGACTGCTTGATCGGTCTTCACACGATGGGCGACGATGGTCAGCCAGTCAGGCCTGCCCGCTTGGGTTTGAGGCGGGTCGTATTCTGAGTATCCGCAGATGATCTCACCAGCCTGGCGATACATCCGGGCCGCTTTGGCTGGCGGAAAACCGCCAGCAGCAGCGATGTCTCTAATCGAAGCAGTACGATCCGGCATCGAAAAATGAGCAGTGATTAGTCTGAGGTGTTGTTCCGAAAGATTGGCGAGGGCCATTTTTAGGGCTCGCTTGGCGTCAGCATTTGCACGCGGTCGGCTATCAAATCGAACCAGGATCTCGCGGTCACAGGTTAGCTTGGTCCACCACCCTCCTCGACGAGCTATACGCCCCTTAATCGGTTGTAACGCCGGTGGTCGATTTCCCTTTTTCAATTCAGCTTGGTACGCCCGTAGCTCCATTTTCACCTTGGGGTTTTTGAGATCCCGTCCGTAGCCGCCCCGGCGAACATGAGCACAGTAGGTCTGCCAGTTTTGAGGGTGCGCAAACCGCCCATGAAGCTTTTGTCTATGACAAATCTGGCACATGACCCGACCACCCGGCTTATACGGCCATGAACAATCCTCGGCATGAACGTCAAATGGAGGTTTCGGGTCACCACAAATCTCACACGGGCCGGTCGGTTTGGCTTTTGGTAATCCGTTCCGCTGCCGAGCACGCTTAAGTTCCCGATTTCTCCGCATCCTCTCCGCGTGTCCGTAACCATTGTAATGCGAGGCCATTCACCCTCTCACATCCAAGTTTTGAGCTTCGCTACTTTGCCCATCGATCATAACTGTGTTCGAAAAATGGTCCTAAAGGACTATATGCCCTAGGTCATACCTCTTAACTATTGGTTCGGCTACTATGCAAAAGTTGGTCGGCTTTAGTGACAATTTGGCATAATCAGCTACTCACTCCAGTTCTGCATCGGCTGTAGTCGGTATTGAATTCTGTGGCGCGGACATGCACTCAAGGGTTTCCCAAACGCATTGGATGCTGAGGCGAAAAAGGCGACTTCCAATTACCAGCGAGGGTGGTGTCCCAAGGCAAGTGCTTCCGCTCGTCGGAAAATTTCCTCGTTTGTATCGGTGTTAGGGTCGCCATTACGCCTAGCCCGCACCCTAGCCGAGCCCTGATAGACTTAAATTCAGCGATAGCAACTTTGTTTCAAACACCAAAATGTGTGGTCGGACGCCGACAGTTGGATTTATGGTTGTCAGTTCAACAAATTTCTGAAGCGCCCCATTGATGTGTTTTGACCACGCTAGCGTTGCAAGTGCTGGGAACCCAGTTTGATACACACGAAAGCTATCGGCCATTGCATTCAAAACGAGAGGCGTGACAGGATACCTGCTCGGATCGGAGGTGAACAGCTTCGTGGTAGATTCTGAAGTCTTAGCTGCAGAGGAGGGGGCAACGTTATCGCTTCAAACGCTCGAGTTTGAAATCGAATACCGTACGGGGTCCAACAACGCCCTTGACGAGTTCTTCCGCCCCGCACTGGCACAGTCCGCCTACTACTGGCGGGCGGTGGGTTTCTTTTCTAGCACCGCCTTTGAGAGCTTCGGAGAACCACTACACGACTTTGTACAACGCGGTGGCAGAATTCGCCTCATATGCTCCGTTGAACTTAGGGAAGATGACATCCAGGCTATCGAGCAAGGCCAAAGTGTTGCCGCGGTCACTGAGGAGCGCATTAAGGAAATAATTGCATCGGAGTTCTCTGGAGAAATTGGTCCAGGTGTTCGAGCCCTGTGTTCTCTTCTAGAAATCGGACAACTCGAACTCCGGATTGCTCATACTGAAAGCCATCGCGGCATTTTTCATGAGAAGGTGGGTATCTTTTTCGACGCTGACCCATCTCCGGAATCTGACCGCCCTGAGGTCTACGTTGCTTTCTCGGGTTCGACTAACGAAAGTCGAACCGCATTCGAGGACAACTACGAATGCCTAGACGTCTATCCTTCGTGGTCGGAGCAGAAGCGCGCCAAAGCAAAACTCAAACACTTCGAAGTTCTCTGGAACGGTACAGCGGCCGGAACGAAAATTTATGAGTTTCCCGACGCAGCACGCGAGATGCTGATCAGGGTTGTCACCGAAGCTTCTGGAAGTAGCCAGGGGCGAAGCCAAACTGCCGGCGGCATAGTTCTTTGGGACCACCAAACGGAGGCCATAACAGAATTCCTCAACGCAAGGTGTGGGATTCTTGAAATGGCGACAGGAACTGGGAAGACGCGAGTTGCACTGGAGATTCTTAAGACTTTGATCGCGTCCGGTGAAATCGACTCAGCCATCGTCACGGGCTTTGGAACCGACCTCCTTGATCAATGGGGCGGTCAGTTGGCGACAGAACTAGCGAGTGAGACGGGATACCGATTGCTTCGACACTATGAGGGGAGACATGAGAGAGACGAGTTCACTTTGTCCCCAACGCATAGCGTCCTACTTTGCTCTCGGGCCGAATTAGCCTCTACTTTACGTCGGTTACCCGCACCCCTGCTCGCCCGACTATTGGTCGTTTTCGACGAAGTACACGGCCTAGCGACTGAAACGCAAATAGAGCGTTTAGAAGGTTTGCTGGATGGCGTGCGCTATAAGCTTGGACTCAGTGCGACACCTGAGCGTGCCTACGACGATGCTGGCAACAAGTTTACCGAGGCAAATGTGGGCCCCGTCATTTATGAGTTTCCGCTAGAGAAGGCAATTGAGGCTGGAATCTTATGTGAGTTTGACTACATACCCCTATGTTGGACTGCTTCTGATGATGATCGCCGGCGACTTCAAGGCGTCTACAAAAGGCGAGCAGCGCGCCAAGCCGAAGGTAGTCCCATGTCAGACCAAGAGCTTTGGACAGAATTGGCGCGCGTATACAAGACAAGCAAGGCCAAGCTGCCCATACTCGAAGCCTATTTGAATGAGCACCCCGAGGCGCTACAGCGGTGCATTATCTTCCTGGCCGAGCGCGAATACGGTGAGAGCGTATTTGAGATGGTCCACACCATCGACCATCGCTTCAACACTTACTTCGCTGAGGATGACAAAGAAGTTCTAAAGGCTTTTGCTCGCAATGAATTGTCCTGCTTGATCACATGCCATCGAATCTCGGAAGGGATCGACATTCGAACCGTTAGGTCAGTCATCCTTCTCGCCTCTGATCGCTCCAAATTGGAGACAATCCAGAGAATTGGGCGCTGTCTCAGGAGAGATCCAGGTGATCCAAATAAACGGGCATTAGTAGTAGATTTTGTAAGAACATCTGGTCCAGACGACCCCGATACCGCTGATGAGGAGCGACAAAATTGGCTAGAAGTAGTCGGGGCCACACTTGGTCAACCTTAGGGAGGCATTTAAAATGGGAGATTCACAGGAGCATGATCTCGTCTCGCAGGCGATTTCTGAAGCCGTTGAGGAATTGGGGCAGTCAGAGGCCGTCAGGGCAAGGCTAACTAGTTGGTTCGCTGAGGCGTCTTCTGATCCTGCCAAGTTGGAATCACGCGATGAAGTGCTGAGACGCGTTGAAGAACTTCTCGATTCGATTGTGACGGAAGAGTCCGATGACGAAGATTAGCATCCAGGGTTGGGAGGCAACTGGCTTCAGGTGCCCTGATCACAAATTAGACTTTACTCGGTCCAAGTCTGACCTCTACAGAATTTCCTTGATTCAGATGCCTAACGGCACTGGCAAGACCACGACACTCAATTTGCTTCGCTGGGCACTCTCAGGTCGGTTAAGCGAATGGAGTCCCGAAGTGGCGGAACTGGCCGGTGACTCGTCCAGCGCTGGAAAATTCATAATCCGACTAAAGGTCGACGACCGTCAGTTGACGATCGAACTAAAGGTCGATTTTGATGAGGAAAAAATAGCGTATCGAACCACATTTGGTGGTTCTACACACAAGGCATTTAGACCCCCCGCAACCTTACGGCAAATCTTTTCCGAAGAGTTTGTTGATCTTTTTGTGTTCGATGGTGAGCTTGCTCACGCGCTAATGCATTCCGAGAAGACAAGGGCGCAGCAGGCAATGGACGCCCAGTTCCAACTTGGGCTACTGGCGCAGATATCAACTAAAGTTGAAGACAATTGGCGTCAGCATGCCGACAGTGTCACTGCGACCGAACGTAAAGGGCTAAATCGCCGCAAGAATCGACTCGAGAAAATCCGCAATCGTTTGGATGCGCTAAGAAAACATAAGGCTAATCTTGAACTTCAGGAGGGGCCTGCTCGAGCGAGAGTGTTGGTTCTCAAGAAGAAATATGACGATTTGCTAGGAAAAGATGAAAAGGACGCGGCCGAACTAAAGCGAATCTCCGATGAACTCGGAAAGGCTGAAGGTCAACTAACCGCCGCTACCGTGACGGCAATTTCGGCGATTCGAAACCCCCAAAACCTTACTGAGCGGTTTACTAATTTCTTAGTGGATCTCAAGCAGAACCTAGACGTTCTACAATTGCCGGAGTCGACCTCCAGGGAGTTCTTCGACGAACTAAAGAACGCCGAGGAATGTGTATGTGGGAGGCCGATTGATGCAGAGGCGAAGACGACAATTGCGTCAAAAGCCAAGAATTATCTGGGTAGCGACGAAGCCGGAGTATTAAACACATTCAAGACTGATGTGACTCGGTTTGCATCCAACCCGGCTGAAACCTATGTCGCAGAATTGGATCATCGGATGAAGCAGGTTGCTTCCGCGGTGGAGCAACGAGACCGCCTACAAACTGAGAAAGAAGCAATTGAGCAAAGGCGTCTGGCGGCGGGTGATCCCGAATTAGAAGACAAAAAGGCTGAAATTGACGCAGCTGAGGCGGAACTCAAGGCCATCGTGGACAAGTTGGAAAAACTCAATGCTCCCTATACTGAAGATGATGACGAAGACGCCGAATCGGTGGTGGCCCTTGAGGAGGTCTACGCCAGGGCAGAAAGAGACTACGCAGAGATAACGAAGACAATCGACCTAAAGAACAAAACGTCAATCGCGCGCAATATAATCGGGAAGGCTCAGGAGATCGCACGGTCCAAAATTTCGTCTACTCTGTGCGAAGCTACTAACAACAGAGTTTCGGGAGTATTGCGGCGCACTCCGATCACGGTCGCACGAATTGACGAGTCTGTGGTGCTGGAGAAACAGGCTGGTGCGAGTGTTGGCCAAACTCTCTCCGTTGGGTATGCATTCCTTGGTTCTCTATTCGGCATGGGTGCTTTCGAACTGCCATTCGTGGTTGACAGTCCCGCCGGACCTTTGGACGACAACGTGCGGCGAGAGATTGCCGGGATTATTCCGGATTTCACCCATCAGTTCATCGCTTTTGTGATTTCGAGCGAACGGCCAAATTTCGTAGAGCCACTTAGACGAGCCGCAGAGGGTGGGGTACAGCATTTCACATTGTTCAGACTAATTTCCGATACAGAATCAATGAAGAACGATGCCAAGCGGTATGAAGCCATCGAAACCCACGATGGGGTATTGGTGGAATCACAAGAGTATTTTGACAGGTTCGACGACAGCGAGCTTGAGGAGCTTGAAATTCACGATCACGAAGCTGCCTAGGGGGCCAATATGTACTTTAGATTGCGGCATGACACTGAGAGTTGGTTCAAAGACATCTCGGAACATTTTCCAACGAAGTTCGATCTATACTACCTGTGTCTGATGTGCGGGTTCGCAGCGAACCGGCGGGCCACTGTCGCAGCCAATAGAGCAACCGATATCACCGACAACTTTCCGAATGAGTTCAAGGAAAAGGGCCACCTGATTATCGGGTTGCTGATCAGCGCAGAGCTGAAGAGGAGTGGAATTGAGGTCTCCGAGCGGGAGCATGTCTACAAGTTAATTGAACGCCTCGTTACCCCTGCTGGCTCCTCCAATTTGACAGATGAAGGCGTCAAGGCAATGAACGAGTATGCAAACGCCGGTTTTGATATTTTACTGGAGGAGTTCGACGATCGTCCTCGGACGATTGAGACGTTCGTGAGGCTTTTTCCAAAGGCTCTCGAAGATCTGGCAACTTAGGCATTCGGAGTCAGTGAATTCCCAGCCTGGGCACGCGAGCCGATTAGCATCGCGACCATGATTGGAACCAAAGTCGAAAACTGAGTTCCCGTCGCCGATAACCCATCATTTAATGCTAGTCGGATTGGTCTCTAGAGGTCGGCCCGATTTAAGGCGGTCCGTTTCCTGTCTGTCCCGATCAGCTTAGTTTTGTTGGCAAGTAGCCAGAAAGAGCTTCAATTTGCCGTAGCCTTTTATCAGCCGACAGGTAACCCAATCCACGATGGAGATGGAGGCGAAATGTCTCGGCCAGATTTTCGTCGGTAAGCTCTATACCGTCTTTCAAACACCTCTGTTTTAAGAGACCTAGGTAGATCTCATGAGCCGAACCACCAAACGTTTGCCAGTCCATTTCCATTGCCTGGTCATTTTTCTGACGCGTTTCAGGAGGGACACCCTCCTCAGCCAGCGAGACACAGAACGCCCAGCGGCAAAGCACGTTCCAGGTCTCGACTCCTGTAAATCTTTTGAGTCGAATTAGCTGTTCACGACCCTGTTTACTTATGCGGAATCGTTCAATTGCCATTTCTGGTCCTCAAAAAATAGCCTTCCTTAACGACGCTTCCGTCTCGGGTAGCATCAAAATTCAAAGTGTAGGCTCGACTCACCTTACCTTTGATCTTTTCAAACTCCGCCGAGTCGATTTCCTCATCAGTTGAAAGCAGGATCACTTGGTGACTGGCCTTAGGGAAATACCGCTTGATTAAGTGTTCGCGATGAACTGAGTCTAACCGGCCCAAAGGCGTATCGATGATCGTTGGAAGGACTCGCCCGGAGGCACGACCAAGCGCCCAAATCAACGAGACCGCGAAAAGCTGCCTCTCGCCAGCCGACAGGTCTTCCGGTTGGATGAGCCTCCACCCACCGTCCCTGAGCTCAATCTGAAAAGTCTCAGGGTCAATCGAAACTGACCCAACCAGCCCCCCCTTCCTAACAAGGCTATTGAAACACTCCAGAATAAGTTCTTGGAGGCGTTCAATGTGATATCGAATAACCCTATTTCTGAATTCGCCAACCGTTTGTTGTACATGGTCGGCATGTGCCAGGATACGAGTAGTCTCGGAGTTCTGGTGCTTGGTAGCTACGATGCTCCCGTAAAGCTTTGTGATTGCCTCCTGCTGCATCCGATACCTCGACTTCGCCTCAACATGTTTTCGACGCGCGACCTCAACCTGTTCGATTGCTACCCCTAGCCCGCGCTCCGCAACTCTGACTTGATTCAACAGCTCCTCAACTTGTTCCTCTGCCGGTAAACTCGATAGCTTCCGTTCCAAATCATCGACGACAGCCAACTGTTGGCGAATTTGTTCATCAACCTGTTGCGCGCCCGACAACTGATCAGGAAGTTGGTCTTGTATTGCGAACAGCTTGCGGCGAACGCCAAGACCAAGATTGAACTCTAGCTTATGTTCTGAAGCGTTGGCCGCTCTTGACCGAAAGTCCGCCAACTCACTTTCCAACTTGTCGAGTTCATCCTTTGCGATGCTGGTGTGAGCCAGTCGGCCTATCAGCCAGTCATCGCGTTCCCTAATTGCCTCGCCAACGCGACTCTCGGTTTCCAGGCGGTACTCTTGTTCGGCTTGCTCACTCAGCTCGGTCAACTGGTTACTGACCATTGCCAACGGTAGTTCGCCGGCAACCAACTCCCGGAACGACGTTCGTAAGTCCATGAGTCCTTTGTTGGCCTGGTGGTAAAGGTCTTTCAGGTGCGCTCGCTCAAGAAAGAGGTTGCCGCCCTTCTCCTCAAATTCTTGCTCAACTCTGGCCAATCTATTTTTGGCACTTGTCAGCCTCGTTTCCGCCGAGGCTACAATTTCGTAGGCACCGGTTACTTCGGCCTTTGCAGAAGCTAGTTCTCGTTTGATCGCTGCGAGTTGAGTCTTCTGATCAGATGAAATCTCTTCGACAGCCTGCCGGCGGCGAAAGACCCTTAGGTCCGTCGCTAGTTGGTCCACGATATCCAAGCCCAGCAAGGAATGTATAGCTGTACTCAGTATCTCTGAAGACTGATCGGGGTCCGCTAGTTGTTCTATCTTCTCTCCGTCGAAAAAAAACAGCGGAGCAATTCTGGACGGAATCAGGTCTTCGACATACTCCGCCCATTGATCCGTTAGCACGTGATCCAACACATCATCAACGACGACTCGAAAGCTCTCCTTAAGTTTGCCGTTAGGCTTTGACCAGGACCGCTGAATTCGCAGAATTTGCTCGGTTCCCTCGTGGATACGACGAAGACTAATCTCGATAGAAGCCCCATCTCCCGGTGGAACATCTCGGTGAATCGATCGGCTCAGAAACTGATCGTAAGAAACCGAGTCTCGGCTTAGACACGCGGCTCGCTTTCCAAACAACCCAAGCTGGAGAGCGTCGAGCAGCGTAGTCTTCCCACTTCCGTTCAGAGCCCCCACAAGAATGATAGGCTTTTTCGTAGATTTGGGACTCAATTTGATGGACTGTCGATCTTTGTAGACGCCATAGTTATGAAGTACGACCTCGTCGATGATCATTCGATGGTCTCCTGATCAGCAAGGTCGTCACCAATTAGCGCCTCCAATGCTGCGAGACGCTCCTCAAATTCAATGGCTCTGTCAGCTGCTCTCTCATCCATCAACTCTGGTTGTTTGAGTGCCATCAACGCATCGTTTAGGTGCTTTTTTTCCTTCGCGAAACCTAGCGCGTCGGAAGCATCGGAGTAGTAGCCCTTCTTAAAGGCTTGGTCGATTTGGCTGAACAAATTGGCGCGTCTACTAACGCTCCGATACGACCTCTCGACTTCAAGCAAGTCACGCGTTAGCTGGTAGAGAATTTCATCCTTACCACAAAGGTCGAGCAGGATTTTCATTTCCTCAGGTCCAAAGGGTTGATCATCGTCTATGACCTGACCCGGATAATCCTGTTCAAACACTTCTGAGTAGATAGTGGGCACCAAATCCTCAACTTCGTGCTTCTCTACGACCCAGATACGCCTGATCTCCTGCAATTCCTCTAGAGAGACTAGTGTGATGTCTTTGAGATTGTTCGGCGTTCTTGAATCTTCCTGAATAGCTCTTTGAGCACCAAGTAGGCGACGGAGCCAGTCGGCACGGGATTGCTGCGTGTAGGGTCCAGGAATATGACTTTCGCCATTGAAGTGAAGCTGAACCTGACCAGTCAATCGACGAAAATCACGTTTATCATGGTCATGTTCATCTAGGGCGTTTCGAAGTTCCAAAAGTGGGCGCATCCAGATTTTTTCTTGGTCGTTCTGGATCATTGCCGACATCGACTTGTCCTTCTCGACCAATGTGCAAACCCAGCACCCAAATCGACTGTCCCCGCATGATGGCGTCGAAGTATCAATTACCAATGGACACTCGCCATCTTCAGAAGCCCCCTGATACATGGTTAGGAGCTCTTCATTTCGGTAGCCCCAAGGGTTCTTGTATTGCATCAAGAACATCCACACGTCGTCATTTGACCATTCAGCAATTGGCGCAAAAACGAAGGCGTTCACCAGGCTGGTATGGGCGTTTAGGTTTTCTCGGACCCGCTCAGTTTCGGCCACGGTCATACGTGACTTCCTGACTGCGCTCTCGGCTTTCCTCGTGCCGAGCACCACTATCGCCTCACCATTTTCTTTAACCACCGAATTGATGAAATTGTCGGCGGGGTTAATCTTCATTCGCTCAGTACACCAGCGAAATTTTGGACGAGGTGCCGGATAGCCACGTCCGATCAGATTGACCCAGAATGTATCTTTTAGGGCGGGCGTAAGGAGGTTGGTGGTGATCGGTAAACCAGCCTCACTTGCCACATCCGACATGTTTTCGAGCGACTTAGACACCCAGGCCGATACGACTGGGTTCTCCACGAGTGTATCTGTCGTTATTACGTGGACAGGTTTGCAGCGTTTGCTCGGCTCTAATCCTTCGAGAGCGAGCCAAACCAACTGGAGCACGGCCGTAGAATCCTTGCCGCCACTGTAACCGACCACCCAAGGGATAGTATCGGATTTGTAGAGGGCTTGGATTTCATTTATCAGCTTTGAGACCGAGGTTTTGATGCCGTCCTCGGCGAACGCTGATTCCTGGGTGGGACCGGATCGCTCAGTCATAGTCTCCTCGACTAAACGCATCCTCGACCATTTGCTCCTCTGCAGTAAGGTCGAGTCCCAGGAAGTGCTTTATTTGATTGGCCGTTAGCGTGACGTTACGAGATGAGGGGGAGACTCTACCATCATTCAAGGCGCGGCCCTCCCAATTTTTTGTATTTGTCCTGCCCCAATCGATTTTCCCGAGCCGCGACAAGTGTTCCTTCCAGGTCTTGGTAGGAAGTCTCAACAACTGATTCCCGACTTTGCCTAGAGCGTGAAGAACCACCCCATGGGAGTGGATCGAATCCTGTCGCACCTCGCGTGCTGTCAGCTTGTCACGCCTAACAAGATCCCATTCCTTAATATTCTTAGCGACTTCCGACCAATAGCTGGTCGCGAGTTTGGTTGCGCCCTCAACATTTTCCAACGGCAAGTCTAGAAGGAGGGCGTTATTCGCGGTGTGAATGGCACTGAAAGTAAACAAACGCCTAGAACGGACGGCGAGTGTACTCTTTTCCATTTCGACGACTTCCCGAAATATTGGGAGTCGCGCGACAACTTGTCGTGAGATTTCCGCCCGTTCGTCACGATGGTCATAGAGTATCCCGATTGAAGTCGAGGGCCGAATCGCATAACGGTTCAAGTCAGCAAACATTTGCTGGCAGCGTTTGAGCCCAGAATCGAGAAAGAACACTACGGCAATGCTCTCGTCAGCAAGGTCAGGATTTTCACGAAGTGCCAGTTCGATGGCTGCTCGCCGGTGCTGGCCGTCATTAATTATAAGTGTCGAGCTCATCGGAATATGAAGGAGACCAATTTTCGAGCCCTCTCCCTTTTCAACCAGGGGTTCGAAATTCACGTCAGCATCGATTGATGCAGTAATGGCGGAAAAAACATAACTGTTGGGTTGGTCAGTGATGTATCTAGCAATTTCGGGAACCCGCGCCCGGTTTAAGGTTCTCTGGGCACGAAGTTCCGGTACCAACTCTTCCTCGTTGAACAGGAAAATTTTGGGTATCAACCTTAGTGGGCACATCGACACAAAATAGTCGTGACGGGCCTGAATTCCCTTGATCGCCGGGAACACGTAGCCAAAAGATGGCTCAACGTTAGGTGAGAATCTCAGACTATTGGTGCTAGCCATCGGTCAGTTCGTTGGTCAATCCTAAGTAACATACGTATGTTAATTTACTAACATACGTATGTTACATTTGAAATGGTAGATTTAATGAGAATGGGGCCATCACATGGATCGTCACGACCCAGGCACCGTCTACTTGGACTGTGCAGCAACAACTCCGATTGAAGCCGAAGTCTTAGCGGCGATGTCAACCTATTTTGAGCTGGAGTATGGGAACGCCGGCAGCCGGACTCATGACTATGGGCTGGTTGCCCAGCGGGCGGTTCAGGCAGCCCGGCAAAAAGTTGGTGAAGTCGTGGGCCTAGGCCGCGAAAACGTGGTCTTTACTTCAGGTGCGACCGAAAGCAACAACCTAGCAATTCTTGGGTTCGAGCAATTTGCTCGTCGGCATGGTCTCAAGCATGTCGTAACCAGTCACATTGAACATAAGGCGGTCCTTGAGCCTTTCGAGCTTCTTGAGGAAAGAGGGTTTGAAGTCAGCCGGCTCCCCCCCGATGCCGATGGTGCAGTGTCGGCTGCCGAGGTCCTCAATGCCGTTCGCCCTGAAACCGCGTTGATATCAATTATGCATGTCAACAATGAGACCGGCGTGATTCAGCCGGTAAGCGACATCGCCCAGGGACTGGCTGATAGTCAGGCCTATCTACATGTCGACGCCGCCCAGTCGTTCGGCAAGTTCATTCCTGGGCTTGATCACCCCAGGATCGATCTGATCAGCATCTCTGGGCACAAGGTCTATGGCCCCAAGGGTATTGGCGCATTGTTGATGAGGTCTCGTAACTATCAGGTCCCACCCATTGCTCCGATCATGGTTGGTGGTGGTCAAGAACAGGGACTTAGGCCGGGCACTCTACCGGTGCCGCTCGTGGTAGGCTTGGGAAAAGCGGCAGAGCTCGCTACGAGAGACCATGAAGCCAGGTCCCTCGCCTGTCTTCAGATAAGGAACAAATGTGAGGCCTTTGCCCGTACTACAGGCGCCAAAATCAATGGCGGGCCGACCAAGTTAGCTCCACAGATAATGAACTTGTCGTTCAATGGGATCAGTTCGGAGGCGACAATGATCGCGCTCAAAGGCGTTGCCGCGATCTCTAACGGTTCTGCATGTACCAGCAGCAACTATGAGCCCAGTCATGTACTGAAGGCTATGGGGTTACCTGACGATGACATAAATGGTGCTGTCAGGTTGTCTTGGTCACACTTAACTCCGCAAGTTGATTGGGAGAGGATTGAAGAGGTGGTGAGATCCCTCAGTTAATACAGTGATCCTGCCGGTCTGCCCCCAATTAAGTGGTCGACGGTCCAAATTAGAGTTCGCTGCGCGTTATTTCCGGAGGTTAGCGATGACGCTCTGCGTCATATCACGCAGCGCTCGGTCGAACGATGCCGTCAGACGATGACCCACGCCCTACGCTGCGCCAGTATCACACTCAAGCCCCACACGCCGAGACTACAAAGCGATCAAGGCCACCTGCATCACTCTCAAATATCCCCGGCCGGGGTACCGATTGAGGGCGACCAACACGCATCTTGTAGATTGGTTTTGCGATTGGGACCGTTATTCAGGCTACCGGAGTTGACCGGAATCTTTTCGGAGACCAGTGGGCGCAACGACCCAACCGGCCTGATCCGCGCCTGACTCCGGCGGCCCGCACCACGCCGCCACCCGGCTTCCGGCGCCCGTCACCTGCCTCGGGACACGAAAAGCAAAGCGGCGCAGCCCGCTGGGCGAAGGTCCGGGGCCGGAGAGCGTCCGGGCCGCGCCACAGCCGCCGGAGCCCGCCCATGACCAACGATCCCGACACGATTTCCGCCGACTACACGCTCCGCCCGAGCGAGCTTGCCGACACCCTGGCCCTGCTCGTGGAAGCCCGCCAGCCCACGATCCTGTGGGGCGCCCCGGGCTGCGCCAAGAGCGCGCTCGCCCAACAGGTCGCGGACCAGGCGAGCCGCCAGTATCTCGACGTGCGGGCATTGCTGCTCGATCCCGTGGACCTGCGCGGCATCCCGTGGCGCGACGACGACGGCCGCACCCGCTGGGCGCCGCCGGCCTTCCTGCCGCCGGCCGGCGATCCCGGACGCTGGCTCGTCAACCTGGAGGAGTTGCCCTCCGCCGTGCCCATGGTCCAGGCCGCCCTCTACCAGTTGGTGCTCGACCGCAAGGTGGGAGAATACGAACTGCCAGAAGGCGCGTCCCTGATCGCCTGCGGCAACCGCGAGACCGACCGGGGCGTGGTCCACAAGATGCCGACGCCGCTGGCGTCCCGCTTCGTCCACCTCGAGATCCGGGTTGATGCCGAGGACTGGCTCGCCTGGGGCGCCGCCAACGGCATCGCGCCCGAGGTGCTGTTCTATATCCAGATGCGGCCGGACCTGCTGCACAGCTTCGATCCCCAGGCCAAGGAGAAGGCGTTCTGCTGTCCCAGGACCTGGGAGATGGTCTCCAACATCGTCAACCAGCGGGGCAACCCCGATCCGGCGGTGGAGCGGGCGCTGTTCCGGGGCACCGTGGGCGAGGCCGCGGCGGTGGAGTTCTCCGCCTTCCTCAAGGTGTGGCGCGAACTGCCCCATCCGAAGGCCATCCTCGACGATCCTGGGAACGCCATCGTGCCGGACAATGCGAGCGCGCTGATCGCGCTCTGCGGCTCCCTCTACCGCATGGCCGACGACATCACCCTCGAGTCCATCGTCACCTACGCCCGGCGCCTGCGCCCGGAGGTCGGCGAGTTCCTGGTCGGATCCTGCATCCGCCGCGATCCCGACCTTCAGCGCTCGCCCGCCTTCATCCGCTGGGCCGCCGCCCGCACCCAGTAGCAATCCTCTAGGGAGAACAACCCCATGAACCTCACCCACGACGCCATGCTGGTCGGCCTCCGGATCACCGCCTGGTCCGGCCGGCTCTACGACCGCAAGGCCAGCACCCACGTCGCCGTCCATCACGAGGCGAGCGTCAGCGCCGGGCGCTACAACAAGTGCCTGCTGCCCAGGGCCGCCTTCGCGGCGCTGACCGCCACCATGAGCGCGGCCCGCGGCGCCCACTACGCCAACACGCTGCCCTGGGACGACCAGGGGAGCCGGCTGCTCACCGTCGCCAACTACGAGCGCTACACCGAGCTCATGGACGAGCTCAGGGAGCGCATGGTCCGCGAGCGCGCCCGTTTCATCGAGGACTATGACGACAATATCGACAAGGCCCGGCTCGACCTCGGCAAGCTGTTCCGCATCGAGGACTATCCCTCGAAGGAGGCGCTCCAGGGCAAGTTCGGCCTGCGCTACCGGATCATCCCGGTGCCGGACGCCGACCACTTCATGGCGAAGCTCGCTTCCGACGATACCGACCGCGTCAAGCGCGACATCGAAAGCCAGATCGAGGAGCGCCTGCATGACGCGGTGGGCGACCTCTACCGGCGCCTGGGCGAAGCCGTGGAGCGGGTCTCCGAACGTCTCCGGGAGGATGACGAGGGCAAGCCGCTGGTATTCCGGGACTCCATGATCGGCAACATCCGCGAACTGGTCGACGTGGTGCCCCGGCTCAACATCTTCGGCGACGAGACCCTGGCGCAGCTCTGCGGGCAGGTTAAGGACAGGATCGCCGGCGTCGAGCCCGACGCGCTCAGGCCGTCCAAGACCTTCGATCCCGCCGCCCGCGCCCGGGTCAAGCGGGAAGCCGACGCGCTCGCGGAGAAGTTCGCGGGGTATTTCGGGGAGGGGGACGGCGGCGGAGCGGCCGAGCCCGCGCGGGAGGCCGCCTGATGGCCGCCCGCGTGCGCTCGGAGTCGGCCCAGCGGGTCAGCGGCTGTGTGACCGCGCTGCTGCGCGAGCAGCCCTTCTTCGGCAGCCTCGCCCTCCGCCTGCCGGTCCGCCCCGATGGGGCCCGAGAGACCCTGGCGAGCGACGGACGGGAGATCCGCTATTCGCCCCGATGGATCGCGGAGACCGACGCCCACATCATCGAGACCGCCATCGCCCGCGTGGTGCTGGCCTGCGCCCTCAAGCACCACACCCGGCGGGGCGAGCGCGACCCG
The DNA here is from genome assembly GCA_965221855.1 of Rhodospirillales bacterium. Lineage (GTDB taxonomy): Bacteria > Pseudomonadota > Alphaproteobacteria > Rhodospirillales > UBA2165 > JAJDXO01. Next base: position 636,559 of record CBDCSV010000007.1, read on the forward strand.
GAACGCTGGCAGCGCGCCTCCCAGCTGGTCACCCACGGCCTGCTGCGTGACGCCGGCTTCACGCTCCCGCCCGACGCGGACGCGTGGGACGGGATCAGCGTCGAGCAGGCCTACGACCGCCTGCCGGAGCCGGAGCAAGACGCGCCCGGCAATGACGGCAGTCCGCCGGCAGGTGGTTCCGGCGGTTCCGGCGATAGCGCCGCGCCATCCGGCCCGGACGATTCCGACCATGGAGACGGTGCGCCCGTCACTTCGGACGACGGCAGCAGCGGGAACGGCGATTCCTCCGGCGGCCGGGATCGGCCGGACGGCGATTCCCCGGACCGGGGCGGTTCCGGCGCGCCGCCGAGCCGCGATCCGTCCGGCACCGGAGAGGTGATGGACGCCCCCGCCGGTGACGGGAACGACGACGTTTCCGGCCCGTCCCCTGGCGGCGTCGCCGCCGAGGAACAGGACTGGGACGAGGCCATGCACCAGGCCCTCAGTCTCGCCAAGGCCCAGGGCAAGGCGCCGGGCGGGATCGAGGAGACCGTCCGCGGCGCCCATGCGAGCAAATTGGACTGGCGCGCATTGCTGCGCCGCTTTATGACCGACGCGGCGAAGAGCGACTATTCCTGGAGCGTCCCCAACCGGCGCTTCATCGATTCCGGCCTCTATCTCCCCTCGATCCGCTCCGAGGGCATGGACGCGATCGCCGTGATCTTCGACACCTCGGGTTCGGTCGACACCGAGGCGCTCACCGCCTTCTGGTCCGAGGTGCGCGGGGCCGCCACGGAGATCCGGCCCGAGCGGGTCGTCGTTCTCCAGGTCGACGCCACGGTGCAGGACGCCGCCGAATACGCCCCCGACGACCTGCCCGGCGAGATCGTCGTCAAGGGCCGGGGCGGCACGGACTTCCGTCCGGGCTTCGAATGGCTCGACGAGCAGGACGTCCGGCCCGCCGTCTGCCTCTACTTTACCGACATGGAGTGCAACCGCTACCCCGACGCCGAGCCCGGTTACCCGGTGCTATGGTGCGACTGGCGGCCCGGGGCCGAAAACCCCGACGCGCCGCCGCCCTGGGGCGAGCGCATCGCCATCGCCTGAGCTACGGCCCGCCGGCATGCCCCGCACCCCAACCCGGCCGGGCGCGCCGCCCCCGCCCGCGGCGCCGCCAGGAGCCGGAGCTAGGCGGCGGTTCAATTGAAGCGGATGGGCCCGCGAGGGCCGTTCTCCGATACCGCTTTCTTCTTATCCACACATCGCTGAGGGAGGTTCCCATGAACTTCATCGCCCCCGGGTCCGAACCCGCCATCCGGGAGATTCCGCTTTCCCGACTCGCGCCCGCGCCCGAGAACGTCCGCAAGACCCCGCCCGATGCGCAGGACGACGCCGCGCTCAAGGCATCCATCGCCGCCCTCGGGCTGCTGGAGAACCTGATCGTCCGTCCGGACGAGCCGGCTTCCGACGGCGCCGAACGCTTCGCGGTGGCCGCCGGCGGGCGCCGCCTCAAGGCCATGCAGGCGCTCGTCGAGGACGGCGTGCTGGATGCCCACCATCCCGTGCCCTGCCAGGTCAGGACAGGCGATGCCGGGACCGCCGAGCTTTCCCTCGCCGAGAACGTCATGCGCATCCCCATGCACCCCGCCGACCAGGTGACGGCCTTCGCGGAACTGGCCGCGGCCGGGCAACCGGTTTCGGCGATCGCGGCGCGTTTCGGGGCGTCCGAGCGCATCGTCGAGCAGCGCCTGCGCCTCGGCAACGCCGCGCCGGAACTGCTGGACGCCTACCGGGCGGACGAGATCGACCTCGAAGTGCTGAAGGCCTTCGCCGTCACCGCCGACCGGGAGCGCCAGATGGCGGTCTGGGAACAGGTCTCCGGCCAGGACCACCGCCCCTCCCCGTGGCAGGTGAAGCGGCTCTTGACCGAGGAGCGCGTGCCGGGAACTGCCGCCGTCGCCCGGTTCGTCGGCGTTGATGCCTACGAGGCAGCCGGCGGCCAGGTGCTGCGCGACCTGTTCGCCGACGAGCACGACCACGGGGTCTGGTTCGAGGACCCGGTGCTGCTGGAGAAGCTCGCCATGGAGAAGCTCCAGGCCGCCGCCGACGAACTGGCGGCCCGCTGGAAGTGGGCCGTACCCATGGTCGAGGTTGCGTGGGACGACACCGCCTCATACGGCCGCATCGAGCCCCAGCCGGGCACGCCCACCGATGAGGAGCGGGCCGAGATCGAGAAGCTGGAGACCCGCTACGGCGAGATCAACGGCCTCGGCGAAGACGAATGGACCGATGACGTGGTCCAGGAGGCCGAGCGGATCGAGGCCCGCCTCGACGAGATCGAGGGCGCCGTCGAGGGCCGCGCCATGTGGCGCCGCGAGGATTTCTTGATGGCCGGCTGCATCGCCACCGTCGGCCGCGACGGCGCGCTCCACGTCATCGCCGGACTGGTGAAGCCGGAGGACATGCCGAAGCCGGATGAGTCTGCCGAGGCCGGCGCCAACGCCGCCGACGGCCACGGCCCGGATTCCCAGGGCCATGGCGCCCATGCCACCGGTCCGGCCATCTCCCAGCCCATGGCGGAGCCCAGGGACCGCGCGGCCGAGGCGCGCAAGGAGGCCGGCGTCGGCATCGGGCTCGCCGACGACCTGCGCGCCATCCGCACCGCGCTGGTCAAGGCGAAGCTCGCCGGGGACTTCGAGGCCGCCTTCGACCTCGCGCTGTTCCAGATGGGCCGCGCGGTGTTCGCAACGGGCTATCACAGCGAAGCCCTCGACATCGCGGTCAGGGAGACCCCGGACCGCCCCATGACCCGGATGAACGATGCGGAGTTCACGGGCTGGTCGCCGGGCGAGGCCATGCTGGAGGACCGATCGCACCTGTCCTTCGACTGGATGGAGATCGAGGATGACGGCGAATCCTTCGCGGCGCTCAGGGCATTGACCCGTGCCGAGAAGGAGGCCCTGTTCGCGGCCTGCGTCGCGCGCACGGTGAAGGGACAGCTCGCCTTCGAGCCCCAGGCCCGGCCCGAGCTCGAAGCCACCGTGGCCCGGCTCGACATCGACTTCGCCGCCCATGTGCGCCCGACCGCCGGCATGCTGTGGTCGCGGATCGCCAAAGCCCGAGTCCTCGACATCGCCCGCACGGTGTTCGGGCTCGCCTGGGCGTCGGCCCGGTCCAAGTACAAGAAGCCCGCGCTGGCGGACGCCATGGAAGCCGCCTTCGCGGCCGGCGATCCGCCGACGGGCGTGAGCGCCGCGATGCACGCCAGGGCGCTCGCCTGGGTCCCGCCGGGGTTCGCGGCGTTCGATGACGGCCGGACGGTTGACGACGGCGACGCCGGGGACGCTGAGGCGAACGCCGCCGGGACCGATCCGGACGGGCCCGCAGCGACCCCGGAATCCGCGGAGCCGGCCGCCGGCTCCGGGACCGCGACCGCGGAAGCGGCGCCCGCCGGCAACGGCCACGGGACAGAAGCCGGTTCCGGATCGGAACCGTCGGACGGCGCGGCGGCGAAGGACGGCAACAGCGCCGCCGGGACGGCCGGCCCGGGTCCAGACGCCGATCCAGGCGATACCGGGGAGACCGGTTCCGGCCCGGCTGCGGCGAACGGGCCCGACGGCGTCGGAGCTGCCGGTCCGGCCGACGGGCGCGACGACGATCCGGACCGGTCGGAGATTCCCGAGTTTCTCCGGCGGGTCCAGTAGCCGCCGTCTAACGAGCGCTCCGCCGGCGCACTCCCGCACCCCGCTCCGGGGCCCCGGGGGCGGTTCGGCGGGGCGCTTCCCTATCCGCAACTCCATGGAGGTCCGCCCATGAACCGCACCATCCGCGCCCGCATCCACGAGAGCGCCGTGAAGCGGGTTACCCGTATCTACGCCGCGACCCTCGCCGACATCTTCGCCGAGACCCTGCAGAACAGCCGCCGCGCCGGCGCCACAAGTGTACGGGTTTCGGTTTCCCGCCCCGCCGCCGCGGCCGGCGGGACCCCGCTCACCGTTACCGTTTCCGACGACGGCGCGGGCATTGCCGATCCCGCCGTGCTGCTCAGCTTCGGCGAGAACGGCTGGGACGACGCGACGGTCCGGCGCGAGGACGCCGCCGGGTTCGGCCTCGCCAGCCTGGCGCGCCGCAACTGCGCCGTCTCGTCCAGGCCGCGTTCGCCGGACGGGGAGAGTCTTCCGGGTTGGAAGGTGCAACTGGCGCCCGGGCATTTTCTCGGAGAAGCGGACGCCACTGTGCATGCCGACAATGCGGCCCCGCATCCCCATGGGACGTCCATTTCCTTCGAAGCGGCCGAATCCGCCGACGCCATCCGCAAGGCGGCCGGGAACGCCGCCCGCCATTATCCGCTGCCGGTGGTATTCGAGGTCCGCACGGACGGGGACACCGCCGCCGAAGAGCTGCCGCGACGCGCCTTTCTCGACGGCGCGGTCCATACGGAGCCCTGGCGCGGCCTCGTCTTCGGCGTCTTCAAGGACCGCCGCCGCGGCTACAACAACCCCGACCTCAACTTCTTCGGCCTTACCCTGCCGGTGAGGCTGCCGGCCGTCGAGACCGTCCACGGTCCCACCTGGACCGTGCTGGCGGATGTGGACGACTGCCCAGACCTCGAGCTGGTCCTGCCGGCCCGCAAGGAAGCGGTCGAGAACGGCTTCCTCGAGGAGATGCGCACGGCGGCCCGGCTCGCGGTCTATCGCGCCATGGCCGCCGATCCCTCGCCCCGGCCCACCTTCGGGGACTGGACCCGGGCGCGCGAAGCCGGCATCGGCATCGCGCCGCCGACGGCCCAGCTCCGTCCCTGGCAGCCCGCAATCGCCGACTGCAACCACTGGTGTGAGCCGGGCAAACGGTTGGAGGCCCACTGCAACACCCTGGTCATGGACTTCGACCCGGAACCGCCGGAGGCCCAGGCGCTCTGGCGGGCCGCCGAACGGGCCGGCATCGCATCGCGGCTGGCCGAGGCCGACCGGCGGCTGGAAGGCTACGCCTGGTACGATGCACTAGACCGGGTGACGGAGACAACCGTCCGGATCGCCGCCGGGGACGATTGGATGGCCCTCGACGAATACCCGCTGCCCGAGGCATCAGGCGCCGCCCCGGCGCTGCCGGACCGGCCCGCCGGGATCCGCGTCAGGTTCGCCGTCCGTCCGGCATCGGGGGCCACGCGCACCTTCGATCTACCTACCGATCTGGTGTTCGCGGGCGAAGCCTGGTCCTCCATCGAAGAGGCCATGCCGCTGGTCACGCAGGACAGCGCCCTCCAGCCCCACAAGCTCGCCCAGCTGCTCATGGCCGCGTTCTTCTCGCCCTCCGACGATGCCGATGCGGACAGCTGGGAGACCCAGCGCAACCGCTTCGAGGAGGAGGCGCTCCACCTCTCGACACGGCTGCTGCTGTCGGACGACGAGGCCTGCCGGGCCTCCATCACCGAGGCGGTCCGCCGCGAACTCATGTGGCTGGCGCCCCGCGGCCGCGCGATCGACATCCGTATCCGCCGGCCCGACGTGAGCGTGACTCTCGGCGCCAACGAGGACACCGCATCGTAAGCCGGGCCGGATCGTCCAGGCCGGGTAGGCGGCCTGTCAGGCGAACCCCGTCATTTCCCCACTAGGAGCAAAGGCCGGCACGCGTCCGGACGAGGCGGGGCCGGGGCGCGGGAGCGTCCCGGTCCTGCCTATCCGGCATTCAGCAACAGGAGGTCACTCATGATTCCTGCCGCAGCCCCCGATACCGCCGGCGCCGCGCCCCCGTCGATCCGGCAGCCCGCGGGCCGCCGCCGGCTCCAGGACCGCTTCCTCCGCGCCGGGCGCGAGGCCGTCGACGACCACGAACTGCTGGAACTGCTCCTCTCGGGGCGCCTGGCGGTGGACGACACCGAGGCGCTTGCCGCAAGCCTGCTCGACATGTTCGGCTCGGCGCCCCGCGTCCTGGCGGCGCGCCCGGACCGGCTCCGTACCGTGCCCGGTCTCTCCGAAGACGCCATCGCCGCCCTCAAGGCCGCCGAGGCCCTCGGCATCCGCATGGCAAGGGCGGAGATGCCGGACAAGATCGGCCCGGCCCTCGGCAGCTACGACAAGGTGATCGATTACTGCCGCGCGCTCTCAGGCCACCGCGAGGTCGAGGAGTTCCACATTCTGTATCTCAACCGGAAGAACCGGCTCCTGGCCGACGAATGCCTCCATAAAGGCTCCGTCTGCGAGACCTCGGCCTATCCCCGGGAGATTTGCATCCGCTGCCTGGAGGTTCAGGCCACCGCGGTCATCGCCGCACACAATCATCCGTCCGGCGATCCCCAGCCGTCCGGGGCCGACATCGACATGACGAACCGCATCCGGGACGCCCTGAAGACCATCGAAGTGGTCCTGCTCGACCACATCATCGTAACCCCGGCCGACTCGGTCAGCTTCAAGTCGCGCGGCCTGCTCTGACGCGCCCCAGCGGCCGTCTTCCGTTCTTTTCCACGAGGAACCCGACCATGTCCGATCCCGCCGACCCCGCCCAATTCGATCCCGTCCTCTCCGTCTACACCCGCGCCCAAGCGATCGAGGACGGCTTCCTCGTCGACGTCTCCGACACCGCAGCCGAAGCGGGCTTCCACATTCCCGTCGCTGTCTCCCGCGCGGTCTGGGACCGTCTGATCGCTTTGCCCGAGGGTTACCGAGGCTTCCAGGACGAGGCAGGCCGCCTGTGGGACGTGCTCTGGATGGCGCGTTACCATGCGCTCCGCGCCTCCAACAGCGGCCGCGTGAGAATGTCCGTGCTGGTTCGCGACATCCGCAAGGACCTGCGCGACAGCAACCGGCCGCCCCGCAGGCACTCCGCAATCGTGGCGATCGGCGCCGGCGACGACGGAGCGCCCGTGATCACCATAATGTTCCCTGAAGACGAATGAGCGCGCCGCCGCGTCCCTCCACCCGCCCCACCCATTCAAGAGAGCAGCGCTCATGCGGAATCTCAGCCCCGAGCAGAATCCCGAAACCGCCCGCAGTTCGCCGGAGCGGTCGTCCGGCCTCCCGATGCCGCCCGCCGGCAGCCCCGCCGGGCCGGGCAATACCCGCAGATCCGGATCCACCATCCACCGCTCGGACGCGGACCTGAAGCATGCCTGGCGAGCACGCTTCCAGGCTCTTCCTCCGGCCGCATGCCGGTCATCCTGCCGCCGGAGGCCTGGGACGCCTGGCTCGCCGGCGACGAGGTTCCCCTCGGTCCGTACCCGGCGGACGCCATGACGGCCCATCCGGTAAGCACCCACGTCAACCGGCCCGCCAACGACGACCCGCGCTGCGTGGAGCCGGTCTCTCCGGCCTGATCCCACCCCGCCCGGCGGCCCGAGCTTCCCACTCTAATCAGCCCTGTTTGGAACGGCCCCGCCGTTCCGTCCCCCTCCGCCGCGCCTCTCACCGCCCGGAGTCCGGCCAGCGGTCGCCGGGCAGGCCGGCGGCCGGCACGGGAGGTCCCGTCCGGCGCCGGACGCCCGCAAATTCCCATCCAGACCGGAGACCGTCCATGCTTCACAGGATCACCGGCCGCGCCAGGAAGTGCGGCCCCGCCGCCATCTCGGCAATCGCCGGCGTGCCGACCCACGAGGCCGCCGCCGTCATCCGCCGCCTTTCCGGCCGTTTTGCCGTCAACGGCGTCTACATGGACGAGATCGCCGCCGCTCTCGAAGAGTTCGGCTGGGCGCCCGACTACGCGCTCCGCCACCCGAGGCTCCGCGACCGCCCCTACGCCCACGACGAGGAAGCCTGGGAGCGCCTTCTCTCGGACGTCCCCTGTGAGTTGTGCGCCCTCACCCTCGGAACCTTCCTGGACCCCGCGCCCGCCGGTGCCTGGGTCATCGCGACGAGCGATCACTTCGTCGCGTATGCGAACGGCTTCGTCGCGGACTCTAGTGCGTGGTTTTCCCGCAAACCCACCCTCTGGACCCGCGCCAACCCGGACCACGGCCGCGCCGCCCTGCGCCGGATCCGGGAAGCGGTCCGGTTCGTCCGCATTACTGGGGGCGATGCCACCCGCAACCCCCGTCCGGAAGGGAGCTGAGCCATGCCGAGGATCATCGAGACCATCGTCTACACCATCGACGAGCTTTCCGGCGCCGCGAAGGAAATGGCCCGCATGTGGTACCGCCAGAACGGCCTGCACGACGAGTGGTATGACTTCATCTACGAGGATTTCGAGACGGTCTGCGGGATTCTCGGCGTAACCCTCGCCACCAGCCCCGTCTGCCTCTATGGCGGCGGAACCCGCGACAAGCCGCGGATTTACTGGTCCGGATTTTCCAGTCAAGGAGACGGCGCGAGCTTCGAAGGCTCGTATGCCCACACCAGGGGCGCGGCCAAGGCGATCCGCGCCCATGCACCCGCGGACTCGGATCTGCACCGGATCGCGGACGAACTCCAGGCGGTTCAAAGGAAGAATTTCTGGCAGATCCAGGCGTCCATCCGCCAGCGCGGCCGCTATTTCCACGAATACACCATGGCGATCGAGGTCGAGCGGGACAGCCCGACCTGGCAGCCGCCGACGGACGACGCCGAGGAAGCCGTCACCGAGGCCATGCGCGATCTCGCGCGCCGGCTCTACCGCCAGCTCCAATCGGAATACGAACACCAGACGTCCGACGAAGCCGTCGACGAAATCGTGGCCGTAAATGCCTGGACGTTCACCGAGGACGGCAAGCGGTTCGGCTGACCTTGCCGATCATTGCCACGCCTCGCGTCCGTCGTTGACAGGGTTCACCACGGTCGGGTAATCCACCCCTCCCCAACGCCAACCAAACAGTGCGATTCATGCCCAATCTCTACGCCATCAATCTTCATCTCCAGGAACGGCTCGAAAAGGACTGGCGCGACGAAGTCAAGGCGCCCGAGGCCGCGCGCTGGCTCGACGAGGCCGGCCTCCTGCAAGACGACAAGAACGGCCTGCCTCTCCGCGACCTCCTGCGTGCCGGACGCATTGCGGGTCAGGAACAGCGCCCGGACAACAAGAACGGCAGGTGGTATATCCGCCGCCTCGCGGCATCCCCCGACATGAGCGCAATCTGGCAGGCGCGCGAACGGATGCGCGCCTATCTGCCCCTCGAGCGCGGCCATCTGCATCCCGACTGGCCGCTGTCGAGAGACAACCCGGCCTTCTGGGAAGAGCTGGGCAAGACGGTCGCCATGTTCGGCAATCTGGAACACGCGCTCACATCCGCCTGCTTCGGGCTGACGAAGCCGCCGGCGCACCCGAACGACCTCCGGGCCGAACAGGTCCCGGCCTATCTCGAGTGGTACGCCGGCCTCCTGGCTTCCCGTACCGACGCCATGGGCGCCGTGGCCGCCCGGTTCGTCAAGTGCCTGAAGGACGACGGACGGATTCCCCATACGGTCCGGGACGAACTCCGAGCACAGCTCGACGAACTCCGGCGCTGGCGCAACGCGCTCTGCCACGGCGCCTGGCACGGCTTCTCCCGTGACGGAGCAGGTGTGCTGTCGCACCACTACAAGGAAAACGGGCCGGTCGTGCGGTTCCCGTCCAGGGTCGGCCCGAATGACCTCGCCGATCTTCGTGTCAAGATCGCCGACGCCATCGTCCGGGTCGCCGAAGCCGCGTCCGTGGCCGGCCACGACTCCGCGATAGCCGCCGTTCTGCCGCGCCAATACGAGCCCCGGAACGTCCCGCCCGAACGGGAATAGCGGCCCGGGCTCCCGCTCGGCCCCACCGGCCGGCGATCCTCCATCCGTCCCCCCAGCCTCGGCGTGAGAGGCCTGCTGGATTCATGGCTGCCGGCGGCATTTCCACCGCGGGTATCGCCGCACCCCGTTCCGTGCCGCCCGGCGCTCTCCGGAACGCTTTCCCGATAATCGGCCTCCAAGCCTGAACGCCAATACCGTCCCGCCGGATTCGGCCCGGCCGGACCGCCGCCCGTCGAAGCGGCATTCTCTCCTTTTTAATTCCATCTCCGTGCCCCGCGCCGGCGGGAGTCCGGTCAGCCGTCTGGAGAAGCAGTCAGACGGGGCGGGCGCGAGAGGATTCGCGCCATCCTCCGTCGCCATTCTTCCAGCACGGAGACCGCCCATGCTCGACGCCCCGCAGGCAACCGACGCCCTCGCGCGTCCTCTTCCTCCCACCATCCCCATCGACCCGCCCGCAACGCCGGCCCGCCCGGCGGCGGGAGATGCCCTGTTCGCCGCGGCCCAAGCCCTGCTGCCGGTGCTGGAGGCCGGCCGGCCGCTCGATGCCGCGACCCTCCGGGACGCCATGACGGATGCCTTCGGCGCGTCCGACGCCGAGGGCGGCTGGGTCTGGAAGGACGCCTACGAGGCCGCCGAGGCGGCATGCGTGCTGTTCCTGCAACGCTACGGCCGGGGCATGCGCCGCACCTGCGGCGCCGGGGCGGACGGACCGCGCCGCATGCTGGCCATGCTGCAGGCGATCGCGGCGCTGGAGCCCTCCCACACCAGGCGTTCCGAGGAGCAGGTCCGTCTCCAGCAGTTCTCAACCCCGCTGCCCCTCGCCTACGCCGCGCTCCAGGCCGCCGCGGTCAGGCCGGGCGACGTCGTGCTGGAGCCATCGGCCGGCACCGGCATGCTGGCGGTGATGGCGGAATGCGCGCTCGGTGAGGCCGTCGCTGGCCATCTCCACCTCAACGAAATTGCACAGACGCGGGCGCGCCTGCTGACCCGGTTGTTTCCGCGGGCCGCGGTTACCGCCTTCAACGCCGAGTCCGTCGCCGACCGGCTGCGCGGCGTCCGGCCGACCGTGGTGCTGATGAACCCCCCGTTCTCGGCAACGCCGGGGGTGGACCGCACCCGGCGCGATGTCGACCTCCGCCATGTCCGCTCGGCCGCCTCCATGCTGCCGCCCGGCGGCCGGCTGGTGACCATCACATCGGCCCATTGCGCGCCGAGCGATGCCGTCGGCCGTCTCGATCCCCCGGCGCGCTGCATCTTCACCTTGGGCCTAGACGGAAGCGCCTACGCACGGCGGGGCACCGGGTTCGACACCCGCCTCACCGTGCTGGAGCGCGGTGAAGGACCCGCCGTCAATCTCGACGGGAACGCCCGGGCCGCCAACGCCGCCGAGCTGCTCGACGCCGTCATCGCGCAGGTGCCGCCACGCCAGCCCATCGCACCCGCGCCGTCCGGTCCTGCCCGCGACCTGTTCGGCAAGCCGGTCGCGCCGAAGCCTGTAACGCGCCGCGGCCCGAAGCCCGCATCCACGCCCGAGACGCGCCAAACCCACGACTGGGGGCCCGTCTCCGAGCTCGCAATCGAAACCGGCCCGGCCGAGACCTCCTCCGATACCGATTCCCTTGCCGGCGACACCGGCCCCTACGCGCCGTGGCGGCCGGGCGCCGTGCGGGTGCCGGGCGCGGTCGAGCATCCGACGCCCCTGGTCCAGTCCGCCGCCATGGCCGCCGTCCCGCACCCGGCGCCGGCCTATAGGCCCATGCTGCCCGAGCGCATCGTGATGGAGGGTCTCCTCTCCGATGCACAGCTCGAAAGCGTTGTCCTGGCCGGCGAAGCCCATGCCCGGCACCTGGCGGCGGATTACCGCATCGGCTCCCAGTGGGAGACCGTCCACCGCTGCAAGCTCGACGATGACGGGAACGAGGAAGAGGCCGACACGTCCTTCGTCACCCAGGACGGCGAGACGCTTTCGGAGCCCATGCGTTTCCGCCGGGGCTGGATGCTGGGCGACGGCACCGGCTGCGGCAAGGGCCGCCAGGTCGCCGCCATCATCCTCGACAACCGCCTGCGCGGCAGGAAGCGCGCCCTCTGGCTGTCGCTGTCCGACAAGCTTTTGGAGGACGCGCGCCGGGACTGGACCGCCTTGGGCGGGCTGGAGAGCGACGTCATCCCCCTCGGCAACTTCCGCCAGGGGATGGAGATACCCCTCGACGCCGGCATCCTGTTCGCCACCTACGCGACGCTGCGCTCGCCGTCCCGCCAGGGGAAGCCCTCGCGCCTGGAGCAGATCGTCCAGTGGCTGGCGGGCTCGCTGGACGAGGAGGACCGCCACGGCTTCGACGGGGTGATCGTTTTCGACGAGGCCCACGCCATGGCCAACGCGGCGGGCTCGAAGTCCGAGCGCGGCGAGACCAAGCCCTCCCAGCAGGGCCGGGCGGGATTACGCCTGCAGAACGCGTTGCCGGACGCCCGCATCGCCTATGTGTCGGCCACCGGCGCCACCACGCTGCCCGGATTGGCCTATGCGGGCCGTCTGGGCCTGTGGGCCGCCGGCGAGACGCCCTTCGAGAGGCGCACCGAGTTCGTCTCCGCCATGGAAGCAGGCGGGGTCGCCGCCATGGAGGTGGTCGCCCGCGATTTGAAGGCGCTCGGGCTCTACCAGGCGCGGGCCTTGGCCTATGACGGGATCGAGGTCGATATCCTCGAGCATCCGCTGACGCCGGAGCAGCGGCGCATCTACGACGCCTATGCCGGCGCCTTCAAGGTGATCCACGCCAACATCGAGGAGGCGCTCAAGGCCACCGGCATCGTCCAGGGCGAGGACACGCTCAACAAGAACGCCAAGTCGGCGGCATTGTCGGCCTTCGAGGGAACCAAGCAGCGCTTTTTCGGCCATCTCTTGACCGGCATGAAGTGCCCCTCCACCATCCGCGCCATCGAGGCCGACCTCGAGGCCGGCCGGTCGGCGGTGGTCCAACTGGTCTCCACCGGCGAGGCGCTGATGGAGCGCCGCATCGCCGAGGTCCCGGCCTCGGAGTGGGACGACCTCAACATCGACTTGACGCCGAGGGACGCGATCCTGTCCTACCTGGTGCACGCCTTCCCGGTGCAGCTTCAAGAGCCGTTCACAGACGACGGCGGCAATCTCCTCAGCCGTCCGGCCAAGGACGCGGACGGCAACCCCGTCATCTGCAAGGAGGCCGAAGAGCGGCGCGACAGACTGATCGAGAAGCTCGCCGCATTACCTCCCGTCCCGACGGCGCTGGACCAGATCGTGCAGCATTTCGGGCACGAGGCCGTGGCGGAAGTGACGGGACGCTCGCGCCGGGTCCTGCGCATCACGGACGCCAAGGGCGAGCGCCTTGCGCTGCGCTCCCGGCCGGCTTCCGCCAATCTCGCCGAGACCGCCGCCTTCATGGACGGCGAGAAGCGCATCCTGGTGTTCTCCATGGCCGGCGGCACCGGGCGCAGCTACCACGCCGACCTCTCTTGCGGGAACACGGAGCGGCGCATCCACTACCTGCTGGAGCCCGGCTGGCGCGCCGACCAGGCGATCCAGGGGCTGGGACGGACCCACCGGACCCACCAGGCCTCGGCGCCCCTATTCCGCCCCGTCACCACGGACGTGAAGGGCGAACGCCGCTTCATCGCCACCATCGCCCGAAGGCTCGACAGCCTGGGCGCCATAACCCGGGGCCAGCGCGACAGCCAGACCGCCATGGGCGGCAGCGACGCTGCGCTGTTCCGCGAGAGCGACAATCTGGAGAGCCCCTATGCGAAGGCGGCCCTGCGCCAGTTATACAGCGCGCTCTGGCGCGGCTCCATCGAGGGCTGGAACGTCGAGCGCTTCCAGGCCTCCACCGGCCTCAAGATCGTCCATGAGGGCGGGCTCAAGGACGAGCTGCCGCCCATGCCGAAGTTCCTCAACCGGCTATTGGCGCTCCCCATCGCCGAGCAGAACCAGCTATTCGCCGAGCTGGAGAGCCGCATCGCGTCCAACATCGAACAGGCCATGGAGGCCGGCAGCTACGAGGTCGGGGTCGAGACGGTGACCGCCGATTCCCTCGTCATCGCCGGCCGGGAGACCCTCTACGAGCATCCCGGCACCGGGGCGGCCACCGAGCTGGTCGAGATCGTCCGCCGCGACAGGCTGGCGCCGCTCTCCGCCGGCGACGCGCTGAACATGGGCAAACGCGATCCCGGACCGGACGGGAAACCGAGGCTGGCCGTCAATGCCCGCTCGAAGCGCGCCGCCGTCATCCTGCCCGCGCCATCGCGCATGCTTGACGACGGCGGGGTGACGGAGCGGGTGCGCCTGTTGCGTCCCGCCACCCGCGAGACCATGGCGCGGGCCGAGCTCGACGCATCCAACTGGCGCTCCGCCGGCGAAGCCGAGTGGCGCCGGGTCTGGGACGCGGAGATCGTCGGTCTGCCCTCGCACCGGGATTCGCGCTTTTGGCTCGCCACCGGCCTCCTGCTGCCGGTCTGGGACCGCCTGCCGGCCGAGAACATGCGGGTCCGGCGCTTGACTTCCGATGACGGCATCGCCCTCATCGGGCGCGTGCTCGACGCCGAGCAGGTGCGCGCGGTCCGCGCAGGCTTCGGCCTTGACGGCGGTCCCGCCATGACCGGCGCGGAAGCCTTCGAGGCGTTCATGGAGCGCGGTAGCCCGCTCGCTCTCGCCAACGGCTGGCGCCTCGCGCGCCGCCGCCTGATGGGCGCCGACCGGATCGAGATCGAGGGGCCCGCCGACACCGACATGGACGCGCTGAAGCGCATGGGCTGTTCGGTCGAGATCGTCTCCTTCCGCGCCCGGATATTTATCCCCAATGCCGGTGCGATGGAGCGCATCCTCGAGCGCTGGCCCCTCGCCCCGCCCGTGTCCGTTTGATGGGCCGCGCCTCATTCATACGGCCGCCGCCGGCTGTGGGGCTTTTATTACCGTTCGCGGACCGCAACAGTACAAGGAGACAGAGCCATGACCAGCCAATCCCACACGCTTCCCGAAGATCCCGAGTTCGCCTTCTGCCCGGCTTACGATCTGGAGGACAGCTTGCAGCAGATCCGCATCGTCTTCGCCGGCATGAAGGGCTATGTGCCGACGGCGCTCGTCGCTCTCTCGCTCCATGATGCGGAGCTGTTGTGCGATCGCCTCAATGCCCGGCTGGGACTCGACCGGGATGCCTGGTCCGCCCTCGTCGGGCGTTCCATGGCCGCTTCCCCGGACGAAGGCGGCGATAACGCCTCCCTGCATTGATCCCGGGAACTGACAATTCCGGGGTCCTGCTTCAAACCATGCGGGATTTGCCGCATACGGCGGTAATAAATGAGACCGCGGTGTCGACGGGACGCCCCCACCGCGGTGAAACAGAACTCTGCCTGCCGGGCCGTTTCCGGCGGCAGCGAGGTCGGGCGCATCCACGCCGCTCCGGAATTCTCGGTAACCGATACCTGTCGTGCACGTTCAATTCCCGTGGATAATCGGAAACGACGCCTGTCATAGCGCGCCGGTTGGAAAGGCTTCCGGGTTGACCGTCCCGGGGCCTTCACCGCCGAATCGGGTGGCGAAGTATCCGATAACCAATCCCACAATGGCGCCTTCAGCGGCAAACCAAAACGGCGATTCAAGTATCCCGCCGGCGCCAAACATTGCGGTCATCATCGCCGCAAGGGAGTCGTAGGCGAAGAACACCAGCACGAAATTCAGCCATGCCCCCACACAGGGGGCCATGAACCACCATGGCATCGATAGCGGCAACATGGGGTGGCGCACATAGACGCCGTAGATACCGATGATGGCGCCGAACGTTGTGTACCACAGCAGGATTCCCCACCGTAACAGGCTGTAATCCTCGACCGGTATCACGGTCAGATAAATGAAGCCGATGAGGCCGACGAGCGCGCCGAGCCCCTTGCCTATGGCGATGCGCGTGTGCAGAGAGGGATTGCCGAACATTATAGCCTCCACAAGGTGTGGACCTGTCATTGCCGCCAAGATAGCCGCGCGCCTGTCGGAGCACCACGGTTTCGGCGGTTCCGTGGAAGCCCTCCGCGCTTGCGGCCCTCGCTCGCGACCACGCCCGGTGTTTGCCGGACCTGACCCCTGTCGACACAATGGAGCCCGACATGAAACCCATGCATCCAATCCGCGGCCGCGCGGCCGTAATTACGATCATGGCCCTTGCCGCCGCCTCGGCGGCGTTCGCCATGAAGGTGTCGTCAAACGAACCGGCGGCGGCCGACCCGCTGGCCGGCCTCGCCGTCGCTCCCGAGTATCGTTGCACGCCGTACAAGCGCGGCGACTATCCCTATCCGCAAACTATCGAGGCGCGCATCGTAGCCGCCCAAGGCGGCCATGTTTACGGGCCTTATACCGGGCGGACCTTCCCATCCACGCGCCACACCGACATCGAACATATCGTCTCGTTGTCCGAGGCCCATGACAGCGGGCTCTGCGCCGCTGACCCCGCCACTCGCCGGCGCTTCACGACCGATCTGCTTAACCTCACGCTCGCCGCTCCGGCGGTGAACCGTTGCGCGCGGGGGGCCAAATGCGGGCACGACGCAGCTGGTTGGCTGCCGCCGATGAACCGCTGCTGGTTCGCCGCCCGCGTCGTCGAGGTCAAACGCAAATACGGCCTCACCGTCGACCGCCGCGAGGCAGCCGCGCTCACAGGCGTTCTTGCCCGCTGCGATAACACGGAAATGATCGGGCCCGCCGCCGCCGGGGCGCATGGCGCGCCCGAACCGGTAGCCAGCCGGCCGGAACCATCGCGGCGCGCGCCGTCCGCCGCTATCGATGCGCTTCGGCGCTGGGATGACAACGGCAACGGCCGGATCACATGCAAGGAGGCAAGACGCCACGGCATCGCGCCGGTGCCTCGCGGCCATCCGGCTTATCCGTTCATGCGCGATGGAGACGGCGACGGCATGGTCTGCGAATAATCGACCCGCCGTCCAGGCGGCTGAGTACATCATCCCGCCCGATGCTCCCACCGGCTGCCATAATTCGGATCGTGTAAGGGCGGGCGCGAACATCCGATTTATAAAAGGCGTTGTAATGTTCGTGTATTGCCAAGCCGACGAGCCGCGCTCCCACCGGCTTGGCGCTAACCAGTGCGATCCCGGGACCGGGGCGGGCCCACCGCGGTTCCCGGGCCGGAACCCCGATACCCGGCTTTACGCGGGCGCAACCGGTGCATCAAAGGAACCGCAGGCCTAATAATAGCGCGACATGGGTGAATGGATCCGCACTTGATCCAATTGGACGCCGATCATGCCTCCGCGTCATCACCGACGCCGGACATCCCGTCGCCGATCTGCTTCTTCGGCGTGTGAGACGGCCGAAACCTCATGATCCGGCGCGAGGTTCAGGATGCCCGGACCGCATGCCGCCGGGGAGGAGGAGATGAGCGCGCGGGAAGCGAGGCCGCTGACGCAGAGGGAGCGGCGGAATTGCAACCGGGGAGATCGGACATGGCGACATTGCGATATGCGGGGATCGGAGCACGGGCGACGCCGGCTGGTGTGCTGTCGGACATCACGGTGATGGCGGCTTGGCTGGCCCGAACCGGCTGGCATCTCTCGAGCGGCGGGGCGGACGGGGCCGACAGCGCGTTCGCAGCAGGGGCGCCGGCCGGGCAGAAGACAGTCTGGCTCCCGTGGCGGGGCTATAACGGGCAACGAGGTCCGGATTGCCGGGTGCTGTCGGCGGCTGAGCTTTCGGCCTGCATCGAGACTGCCGGGCCCCTGCATCCGGCGTGGGAGCGGTGTTCGCCAGCCGTCCGCAAGCTGCATGCCAGGAACGCGGCGGTGTTGCTCGGCGGCACGCTGGATCGGCCAGTCGATGCAGTGGTTGCCTTCACCTCGGAAGGGCGCGTTGAGGGCGGCACTGGCATGGGCTTCCGTATCGCCGGGGCCCGCGGCATCCCGGTGTTCAACCTGGGGACGATGACGCCGCGTGCCGTTTGCGAACGTCTGGCAGCGATCCGCCGATCCGTCCCTTCATTGTAGAGCAGGAGGAGAGCGCCTGTCGGGCGAGTGTCCGGCAGGCCGGAGAGAGTGGTTTCTCCGCGCCGATGCCGGGCCGGCAACGGCAAGAGGAGTTCCCCGCCATGTTCCAATCCGACCATTCCCCCGACATTCCCGCCGACAGCGATTTGTTAGCCGAGCTGGGCATCGACCATCACACCGTCCGCGAGGCGATCGAGGACGACCGCGCCATCCGCTGTCCGGAGCGCCCTGCGGCTTATCCGAAACGCGGTTTCGCCCGCCTCGTCCCGGAACCGGCGTCCGCCCATGCGCTGCACGAGGCGGCGCCGGCGGAACCCCGGGACCCGGCGTCGCCGCTCCTTCCGGCGGAATAGAGGGGAGAAGGGCTTGGAGAAGGTGAGCGGACGGGGTTCGGGAGAGTGTCCCGGCCCCCGGCCGTTCGGAACCCATCGTCATCAACCAGCTATGCAAGGAGTATCGTCATGGCTTTCGGACTCAACCGCGTGGAACTGATCGGCCGCCTCGGCGCCGACGTCACCGTCAACCACCTCACCTCGGGGGGCCGCGTGGCCAACCTGAGCATCGCGACCGACGAGTCGTACATCAACAAGCAGACCGGCGACAAGGTCGACAAGACCGAGTGGCACCGGGTCGTGACCTTCCAGGACGGGCTGATCGACATGTTCGAGAAGCACGCCACCAAGGGGCGGCTGGTCTATGTCGACGGCAAGCTCCAGACCCGCCGGTGGAAGAAGGACGGCGAGGACGGCGACCGGTTCTCGACCGAGATCCTGCTGGTCCCGGGCGGCCGGGTGCAGTTCCTGGACAAGCCGAACGGCAACGGCGGCCAGACGCAGCCCGACCCGGACGCGGCGGGCGACACCGGCGACATGCCGGCCGGCGGCGCGCCCGCGCAGGTCGACGATCTGGACGACGACATCCCGTTCTAGGGGACCGTTTTCTTCCTCCTCCCTCCTCGGGGGCCGGCGCTTCGCGCCGGTCCCCTTTTCTTATGTGGACTTCAGTCAACTCCCCGATTCCCCTTTCTTTTTTCTGGTGCTGTCAGGCCTTTGTGGCCGGAAGCCAGCTTCCGGCCATGACAAGCCTCCACGCCGGCGGTTGCGGCGTGTCACCCGAAGGGCAGAAGCGTAGCGGAGGAGCCGCGAAGCGGCTTGACATGTCGCGGCCGCCGGCGTCCTCACACTCGACAACACCCCCCTCGTCTCTGGTCGCAAGGCCCGCGTTCAATGCCGCGTAGGCCCTTTCTTATTCGTGCCTGCCTGTAGCAGAATCACCAAGTACCCTTTCGGTACGCGCAGGAAGATGAGGGTGCTGCCATTTTTTGCTCGTCGGCTACGCCGACCTAGGGGGCCCCGCAGCACCCTCCATTGGCGCCGGCGACGTCTCCACCGTCAGACGCCAAAGCTTGATGGCCAGTTTCCGTGCCACAGCACAGATGGCCTTCTGACTAACCCCGCTCTTCGCCAGATGTCGGTTGTAGAGCGCCTCCGCTTCCTTGTCGTACCGGCGCCATGCCCAGGCGCCTTCCACCAAAACCGACCGCAAGCGCTTTTGCCCGACTGGGCGCAGTCGGGCGCGGACAGGGCCGTCGCCGCTCCGTCTCACAACGGGCGCAAGGCCCAGATAGGATGTCACCTCCTCGGCACGGCTGAACCGCTCAGGTGCGAAGATCTCCGCCAGGAAGGTTGTGGCCACGACCTCGCCGACCCCTGCAACCTGGGTCAAGCGCATGTAGCGCTCTCGGTACACCCGCTGGGTCGCTCTGCTGACCTCGCGTCGCAAACACCGATGCTCTTCCTGCAGGAACCGGTACTCGCGGATCAGCGATGCTAAAGCCCGGTCATGACCCGGATCCAACTCCAGGGCCTTAAGGTCGGCAGCGGCGGGTCCGATCCACTTCTCCAAGCTCGACGGCTCGGAGATCCCCGTCGCCAGCAGAAAGCTCTTGATCTTCTGCTTGACCTTGGCGCGCGCCTCGGACACCCGCTTGCGACGTCGCACCAGCGCCCGGTAGCCCTCTTCCTCCACCGTAGGAACGGCGACCGACCGCAGCAGTCCCCGCGCGAAGTAAGTCGCAAGTTTCGTCGCATCGATCCTGTCGCTCTTCGCAGCCGCGGTTACACCGCGCGGGATGCGCGACGCAGCAATAACCGATGCATTAAACCCTGCCTCCCGCAACGCTCGACACAATGAGAAGCCGGTCGGGCCGGTTTCATAGACGATGTGCTCAATGTGGCAGCCCAGCTCGCTGAGCTGCTTCACCAGGCCCGCTTCGTCCGCAGGGCAGCTCCACGTTTCCACCTGACCGTCGGAGATGCAGAACAATGCCACCGAGTACGTGTGCTTGTGAACATCCACCCCCACGAACACCGGCTCGTCTCCGACCGAAGCTGCAAACCTCTCAAGGCGCACGGACTTTTTCTTGGACATGTCGGGTCTCCCTCAGTTTCGTGTGACCCCGACACCAAAGGTTTCGCCGGCCAACTCGTCCAGCATTGTATTTTTTGCTGTAGAACCAGAGCCAACCCGTCCGAGCCTCACTCCACCGACCCATCGCCTGCCCCGCATGAGATCCGGGGCGCCGGCCGGAGGGGAGGCTGGCCGGTATCGGGGGTCCCGCAAGGCTCGAAGGAGGTCCCATATGCAGCACGGCCCGTCTCCCGCCGCCGCTATCGCCGCGGCCCTCGCCGCACGCGCCGAGGAGGTGTGCCGGCGCTATCTGCCCAACGGCCGCCGGCTCGGCCGCTACTGGGTCTGCGGCGATCTCGACGGCGCTCGCGGCCGCTCGCTCTTCGTCCGCCTCTCCGGCGCCGGCAAGCCGGGGAAGTGGACCGACGCCGCGACCGGCGAGCATGGCGACCTGCTCGACCTGATCCGCCATCGCACCAACGCGCCGACGCTGCGCGCCGCGCTCGACGAGGCGCGCTCGTTCCTCGCTTTGCCCGTTTCATCGGCAATGGCCGCGGACGAGCCCTACGACGCGACGGAGGCGGCGCGCCGCCTTTGGCGTCGCTGCCGCGCCGTCGACGGCACCCATGCCGAACGCTATCTCCAAGCGCGAGGCCTGTCGCGCTGCCGCTTCGCGACGCTGCGCTTCCATCCCGAGCTTCGCTATCGCGAAGGCTCTTCGGTGCGCCGCTTCCCGGCGCTGGTCGCCGCCGTCACCGGCGCCGACGGCGCGATTACCGGCGTGCAGCGCACATGGCTCGATCCCCATTCTCCCGCCAAGGCGGGCGTTGCCGATCCCCGCAAAGCGCTCGGCCGCATCCATGGCCTCGCGGTGCGCTTCGGCGTTCCCGCCGACGACGCTCCGCTCGTCGTCGGGGAGGGCATCGAGACGGTGCTCTCCCTGGTAACCGCCGTGCCGGAGATCACGGCGGCCGCCGCGCTCTCCGCCGGGAGCCTCGGCGCGTTCGCGCCTCCGCCCGGTCTCGCGCGGCTGGTGATCGCGCGCGACAACGACGAGGACGGCGCCCTCGCGGCCGAACGCCTCGCCCGGCGCTGCGCGCGGGCGGGCATCGCCGCCACGGTGATCGTGCCCGCGGGCAACGACTTCAACGACGACCTCGTCGACTTCGGCCCGGCGGCGCTGCGCGCCCGGTTCGCACCTCTGTTCCGCCCGGCGGTCAGCGCCCCTGGCCCGCAGGCCGGCGCAGGCGGTCCCCGGTCCGGTGGAGGAAGAGTGAAGCAGAGGGTCGGGCAAGCCGACCGGAAGAGAGGAGAGAGGACATGCGGGCAATCGTGAATCTGCGCACCGAACCCAGGCTGCGGGAGCAGTTCGAATATACGCAGGTGGTGAACAACACCGTGCTGATCGACCGCCGCACGAAGTGGGGCAATCCATTTCTCATTGGACCTGGCCAGGACCGCGAACAGGCGATCGCGCGCTATCGCGAAGATCTGTGGCGCCGCATCCAGGCGGGCGAGGTCTCGCTGGAAGAGCTCGCGGCGTTGGATGGGTGCTGGCTCGCGTGCTGGTGCGAGCCCTTGCCCTGCCATGGTGATGTGCTGGCCACGGCGGCGGCGTGGGCGTCCGGGAAATTGGCGGAACGGGTGAGTGCGTGATGAGGACTCGGTCGTGTGGATGGACGGGCAGTTTGGACGATGCCTTCGGCCCGGGCTCTCCGCTCGTATCTCCGCTCGCTGGCGCTTACTCCGAAACCGCTGCGATCCCTATCGCCTTCGGTCACTCCTGGGCAGTCGCTGCGCTTTGTGCCCGAGCTCCCTGCGCGCTCCGCTTGCAAGGCCGGCAGCCAGGTCCGGGGATCGGTTCCGAAGCCGCGCCGCACGGCAACGCCGATGGGCATTGCAGGTGGAGAGAATTGGCCAACCGACGTGAAGTCCAATTGTGATCCACGTGCTCGCTACAGCAACCCCTCCGGGGTCCTCCGGTCGCAGGCTCCCTCCAGCCTGACCGGGAAGCTCTAGGGGCGGACCGTGAAAGCCGCCGACCGTGAAGATCGAAGGCGATCTTCCGCACCAAGATCGGCGGCTTTCCGCACCACTCCGCCCCAAGAGCATCCAAGGCCAGGTGCTTCCTCTGCGCGCGCGGCTCCCAACAGGACATCACGCCGGGGATCGGCCCCGAGCGTGCAACCCGATCATCAAGGAGATCGTCATGAACACCATCATCGAGAACATCGACACCATCGAAACCGGCGGGCAGTCCGCCACCGCGACCGTCTGCGAACAGGCGCAGCTCTTCGGCGCGGCCCCCGAGCGGGACGAGTTCGACAGCCGCGAGGTCTGGGACGAAGACGAGGCCACCGGCGCCGTCGAGGAAGCGTTCCGCATCATCGCCGAGGGCGCCTGCCCGGACGGGTTGCAGCTCGCCGACGAGCGCGAGAGCCTGCTCTGGGGCTTCGTCAACATGCTCGACGCCCAGACCCAGCGCCTCGACCGCGCCGCCGACAAGCTCGATGCCCGGAACTCCGCGACCTCCAGCGCGAGCCAGGACGGCACCGAGATCAAGGTCGCTGGAGCTGGAGACTGACTGACCCACCGGGCGCACGTGAACCTCACCGACCGCCGCGACGCCTTCGAGACGGATGCGCGACACAGCCGCCGAGAGCCTACCGCAGCCGAGACCGGCGGCATGTGGCGGCCCCGGCGCGGATCGCATACGCGAGCCAGACCGGCAAGCTGACCTCCGCAGCCATCGACGCCCGCGACTACCAGCGCGCGAGGAAGGACCGCAAGACGCATGGCGCACCTGCCGCAGGGAACCCTCGTCGCCATCGCCGGCGGCAAGGACATCGCCAACCCGGCAGCCGTCATCGAGCGGCTCGACAAGGCCCGCGAGAAATACGCCGACATGGTGCTCGTGCATGGCGGCGGCCCCGGCGTCGAGAAGATCGCGGCGACGCTGGGCAGAGAAGAACGGCGTCCACCAGATCGTCTGCAAGCCGGACTGGGACCGCCACGGACGACGCCGCCCCGTTCAGGCGCAACGACGAACTGCTGAACCTCCTGCCGAAGGGTGTCATCGCCTTCCCCGGCAGCGGCATCACCGAGAACCTCGTCGACAAGGCGCGCACCCTCGGCATCCCCGTGCAGCGCTGCGCCGCGTAGCCCGCACCGCCTCGACGGGCCGCGTCGTCGCTCCGGCGGCGGCGTGGCCCGTTTTGCGTTCGCACATCGGTCGCGCGGCAACGCCGACACCTTGCGCGGACCTCGTGCCGGCGCTCCTGCGGAGCCCGCCCGCACTTCGTTCGGCACTGCCTCGCGCAGTGCGCTCCGCACCGCCGCCCGCTCAAATGCCGCGGCGGCTCCCCTCCGCCGCTCTCGCCGGCGGAGATTCCCCCACCAAAATCGCTGCACGATTTTAGCCTCTGGACCGCGGAGCGGTTGTTTCGTCACACCTGACGCACCGATGGTGAAGGGGGCGCACAGCTACTCTCCAGTACCCCCGGATACCCGTATCGACGCCAGAGATACCCTCAAGGGTGACGGGTATTTGTCGCACGGATTGTGTGACGTCTATCCCCCTGAATTCATTGTGTGTGTTTTTTTCGTCCCTGCGATGTATGCTCCGGAGAACCGATCCGTACCCTATCGTGACACGGAACGGAACACGGCGGGACACGGAGTAAACACGGGGCTGCCGCCCGCGGGTCGGCAGGTCGATGGGCCGGGAAATCGCCCGTGGCCGTTCGAAACCGGCCGGCATTCCGCCTACCGAGGGGCCGGCAGAAGGCTCGAACAGGGGAGGTAACGATGGCGACCAGGAGCTTCCAGCGCTCGATCCGGTTCACGAACAACGAGTGGGACGCGGTAATCCAGGCCGCCGAAAAGGCGGGGCTGACCCCGGGCGCGTTCGTCCGCAAGGCCGCCGCGCGCGCCGCAGCCGACGATCTCTACCTGTACGGCGGCGGCCTGACGCCCGAACTGGCCGAGGTCATCAAGCGGACCTTCCGCGGCATGCACTTCCTGGCGTGGCTCCGGCACGGCGAGCTCTCGGCCGAGGGCCGCGAAGAAGAGCTCGAAGACGCCGTCGAGGCAGCGAGGAACGAGCTCGCGGACCTGCTGGGCGAGACGAATCCGGACAGCGGGGACTGAGTTTTTGGTCCAGTGGTGCGCCGAAACCGGCAACAGACCAAGTGCTTGACCAAGCGGGTGCCGGGGCTATTCTTGCCGCGCCGGGCGAGAGTTCATCGCCCGGGCCAAGCAGATTTCCGGCGGTGAATGGAAAGGGAGCAAAGGACAATGACGCGGCAAGTGAAGATCGGCGAGGCGAAGACCCACCTGTCGGCCCTGCTGGCGGCGGTAGAAGCGGGCGAGGATCTGGTAATCTGCCGGGACAAGACGCCGGTCGCCCGTGTGACGCGGATCGCCGGCGAGGGCGAGCACGCCGCGCTCAGCGCCGCGCTTCGCCATGAGCGGGCGAAGCAGAAGCCGGTGACGACGGAAGAGATCCTGTCCTGGCGTCACGAGGGACACGCGC
>CBDCSV010000008.1:0-507723 GCA_965221855.1 Rhodospirillales bacterium
TCGTCCCGGGTGGCGGCCCTGAGGCCGCTGGAATCCGGTTTGTCGACGCAGTGAATGTGAAAATACATGTGAACGCTCCCCGGCGTTGGCGTTAGTCGGTTTCATCCTTCAATGGGCGGGACAGCAGGCCTTCGATGGTCGCATCGATGGCGGCGAAGTGATTTATCACGCCGTCCACGGCCGTGCAAATCGGCACCTCGACGCCGAGACGGCGGGCGAGTTCGGTGACCGAAGAGGCGGTGAACACCCCTTCGGCGACGGAGTTTCGGCCGCCGACGATCTCGTCCAGGCCTTGGCCTTCGCCGAGGGCGACGCCCAACGAGAAATTGCGCGACTGCATGGCGTTGCAGGTGAGGGTCAGATCGCCGAGGCCCGACAGGCCCGAAAGGGTCTCCGGCCGGGCGCCCTTGGCGGCGCCCAGGCGGATGATCTCGGCGAGGCCCCGGGTGATCAGCGCGGCCCGCGCATTGTCGCCCAGCTTCCGCCCCTCGACGATGCCGCAGGCGATGGCGAGCACGTTCTTCACCGCCCCGCCGATTTGGGCGCCGACGACGTCGTCGGAGCCGTAGATGCGGAACCGGGACGACGACAGGGCCGGGATGACGCGGTCGTTCACCCCGGCGCTTTGCGAGGCGACGGTCACCGCCGTCGGCCGGTCGAGGGCCACTTCGATGGCGAAGGTGGGGCCCGACAGGACGGCGACGGGGGCTTCCGGCAGGGCTTCGGCGGCGATTTCGCTCATCAGCGCGCAGGTCTCCTGCTCGATTCCCTTGGAGCAGATGACCGCGGGCACGTCCTCGGGCCAGTGACCGGCCAGGCCCTCCAGGGTCGCCCGGAGGTGCTGGGCCGGGGTGACCGCCAGGACGACATCCGCATCGACCGCCTCGGCGATTTCCGTGGTGGCGCGGATTCCGGGATCGAGCTCGGCGGCGGGGAGAAACAGCGAATTGACGTGGCCGGTGTTGATCGCCTCGACAACTTCCGGCTCGCGGGCCTGGATCAGCACCTCGCTGCCGGCCCGGCGCGCCGCCGCGGCCAGCGCCGTTCCCCAGGCGCCGCCGCCCAATACGCCGATCTTGGTCATGGTTGCCCCCGCATGTCAGTGTCCGCCGCGCTCAAGCTTTGACCCCGGCATAGGCCACGGTCGGCGCGTCCGGGTCAAGCGGCCAGCGCGGGCGCGGCGCGAAGTCGAGCCCATCGGCGCGGCCCGCCCGCAGACGCTCCAGCCCGGCCCAGGCGATCATCGCGCCGTTGTCGGTGCACAGCGCGGGCTCCGGCGCGGTCAGCCGGAAGCCCTTTTCGCCGCACAGCGTTTCCAGCATCATGCGAAGGGCGCCGTTGGCGGCGACGCCGCCGGCGGCCACCAGATCGTTCGCGCCGGGGTGAAGGCCCAGGAACATATCCATGGCGTTTCCGGTCCGATCGACGATGGCTTCGCCCGCCGCCGTCTGGAACCCGGCGCACAAATCGGCGATGTCGGTTTCGGTGGGCTCCCGGCCGAGACCGTCGATGGCGTGGCGGACCGCCGTCTTCAGGCCGGAAAAAGAGAAATGGCACCCGTCGCGGCCCTTCATCGGCCGGGGCAGCCTGAACCGGTTCGGATCGCCGTTCTCCGCCCTCGCCTCTACCCGGGGACCGCCGGGGTAGCCGAGCCCCAGCATCTTGGCGGTCTTGTCGAACGCCTCGCCGACGGCGTCATCGATGGTGGTGCCGAGGCGCCGGTAGGCGCCGACGCCTTCGACCGCCAGCAACTGGCAATGGCCGCCCGACACCAGGAGCAGGAGGTAGGGAAATTCCAGGTCATGGGTGAGCCGCGCGGTCAGGGCGTGCCCCTCCAGATGGTTCACCGCCAGGAACGGCAGGCCGTGCACCGCGGCGATGGCCTTGCCGGACATGACGCCGACGATGACGCCGCCGATCAATCCGGGCCCGCCTGTCGCCGCGACGCCGTCGAGATCGGTCCAGTCGGCGCCGGCCTCCGCCATGGCCCGCTCGATCAGCCCATCCAGGTGCCGCAGGTGGGCCCGCGCCGCGACCTCGGGGACGATGCCGCCGAACGGACGGTGCTCGTCGATCTGCGACTTGACGACATTGCTTCGGATTCGCGCCGATGCCGCGCCCGCCGAATCGTCGACGACCGCCGCCGAGGTCTCGTCGCAGCTGGTTTCGATGCCCAGAATTATCATGGCAGCCGTGCGGTTTACCGTTTCCTTGACGCCCCTAACCCTTTATGGCCTTCTGCACCGGAAATCCAGTAAAACCGAGGACATGTCGGCACATTCCGCCCTCCGCATCGGGACCCGGGGAAGCCCGCTGGCGCTGGCTCAGACCGGACACGTCATCGCCCGCCTGACCGAACTCCACCCCCGCCTGGGAGAACCCCGCGCCGTCGAGACAGTCGTCATCTCGACCACCGGCGACCGGTTCCGGCATGAATTGCTCTCCGACCTCGGCGGCAAGGGCCTGTTCACCAAGGAACTCGACGAGGCCATGCTCGACGGCCGGATCGACATCGCCGTTCATTCGATGAAGGACATGCCGACCTTGCTGCCCGAAGGCATCGCCGCGCGCGCCGTCATGCCCCGGGAGGATCCCCGGGATGCCTTCATCAGCAACGCCTCGGAGAACCTCGCCGGGCTGCCCGCCGGCGCCCGGGTGGGCACCGCGTCGCTTCGCCGCTCGGCCCAGGTGCGCCGGGCCCGCCCGGACCTCAGCGTGGTCCCGCTGCGGGGCAATGTGGATACCCGGCTGAGGAAGCTGGATGCCGGCGAGGTCGATGCGACGTTCCTGGCGGTCGCCGGGCTCCGGCGCCTGGGGAAGGAGGCCGTCATCACCCAAGCCGTTCCGGTTCATGATATGCTGCCGGCCGTGGGACAGGGAGCTTTATGCGCAACCTGCAGGACGGGCGACCTGCGGGCCGACACGCTGCTGGAGACCTTGGCCGAGGCCGAGGTAACGGCGTGCGTCATGGCGGAACGGGCCATGCTGGCGGCGCTCAACGGGTCCTGCCGGACCCCCATCGCCGGACATGCGGTCATCGGTCCGCCGGGCGAACTGACCCTGAAGGGCATGATCGCCCAGCCGGATGGGACCGAAATGGTGGCCGACGAGGCCTCCGGCCCGGCGGCCGAGGCCGGGGGAATCGGGGTCGGCCTGGCTCGGACGCTGTTGGCCGGCGCCAGCCCGGAACTGGCGAAGGCCATCGCCGAATCGCGGGAACAGGTCACGGCGGCTCACCCCCATATGGCGCGCGAACGGTCTTAGCCATGCGGGTGCTCGTCACACGTCCCAAGGAAGACGCCGCCGGGCTCGCAGATGCGCTGACGGCGCTGGGCTGCGAGGCCGTGCTGGAGCCGCTGTTCCACGTCGAATTCATGGATACGGCGGCGCTGGATATGTCCGATGTGCACGCCTTGCTGCTGACCAGCGCCAATGGGGCCCGGGCATTGTCCCGCCGGGATGTCTCCAGGGAGCTGCCGGTCTACGCCGTCGGCGACGCGACGGCGGCGGCGGCGCGGGAGGCGGGGTTCGAGCAGGTCCATTCGGCGGACGGCGGGGTCGACCAATTGGCCGAGCTGGTCCAGGACCGGATGCCCCGTGATGCCGGAATCCTGCTTCATGCCGCCGGGTCCGAGGTCGCCGGCGATCTGGGCGAAACCCTCGAATCCGCCGGCTACAACTATCGCCGGGCGGTGCTGTACCGGGCGGTTCCGGTCAAGGGGCTGACGGCGGCGACGGTTGCCGCCCTCAAGGACGGCGACATCGACGCGGTGGTTTTTTATTCTCCCCGCTCGGCGGAGACCTGTATCGAGCTGATGCGCAAGGCCCGGCTGGTCCGTGCCGCCCGCGAGCTGGATGCATTGTGTCTCAGCGCGGCGGTGGGCGAGGCGGCGTCCGAACTGACCTGGCGGGACGTGCGGGTGGCACCCCGGCCCAACCAGGAGAGCTTGCTGAGCCTCATCGGCCCCGCCGGCGCCCCGCCGCCCGCCGACGCGCCGCCGCCGGGAACGGAGAGCGATGCGGCGCGGGGCGGCGCACCGGCCGCCGCCCACCGGCCCCCGGAAACCTTCAGCCGCCTGTCGAAGATCATGAGCTATGCCGCCGGGGTCGTCATCGTCGCGGCCGTGGTCGGGGCGTTGAGCCCGTACTGGATCGATCGGGCCCGGGTGTTCTTTCCGGAACTGGGAACCGACGCCGAGACACGGGCGCGGGTGACGGCGCTCGCCGCCCGGGTCGCCCAATTGGAAAAGGCGTCGAGCGACGACATTGTTCCCGGTCTCGAGGCCCTGGCCGCCGAACGCGACCGTCTCAAGGCGCAGCTCGATGACGCCCTCGCCCGTCTTTCCCAGGTGGAAGGGTCCGCCGACGCCCTCCGGCGGACGGTCGGCGCCCTCAATGCCGACCTGACCCCGGCCGAGGCCGAGGGCGCCTTGCGGCGCCTGTCGGACCGGATCGACGCGCTCGAGAGGACCGCCACGGGCTCCGGCGCGGAAACTTCGGATACCGTCGCCCGGCTCTCCCGGCGGATCGCGGAACTGGCCGCCCAGGTGCCGGCGCCGGATGCCGAGGGCGCCCGCCGGCGGGCCGCGCTCCTGGCATTGGGCCAGCTCCGCGAGGCGGTTCTGGACGGGCGGAGCTTCGCCGCCGAACTCGCCGCGCTCCGGGAGGTGACCGACGAGACGTTTCTTGCCGCCGATGCCGCCGGGCGGCTCGCCGAACTGGCGCCGGCGGGGGTCGCTTCCGAGGCCCAGCTCAAATCCGCCTTCGACCGGGCCGCGGGCGGCATCGTCCGGGCCGGGGTGATCCCGGAGGACGGGGGGTGGGTGGACAGGACCATCGCCCGGCTGACGGCCCCGATCCGCTGGCGCCGGACGGATCAACTGGAGGGGTCCGGGGTCCAGGCCACCGTGGCGCGGGCCGAGGCTCGGGTGAAGGCCGGAAATTTCGCCGGCGCCGTCGAGGAGCTGGAAACCCTGGACGGGCCGGCCCGCGAGGCGGCGGCGGATTGGATCGAGGCGGCGCGCGGCCACACCCATGTCAAGGCGGTCCTTGCCGCCCTGCGGACGGCGGCCATTTCCCGGCTTTCCGATACCGGCAAATAGCCGATGTTCAGGACTCTCTGGTTTCTCATATTGATCGGCGCGGTGGCCTGGGGGGCCGCGCTGATCGCCGATACGCCGAGTTCGGTCAAACTCGAGTGGCTGGGATACCGGGTCGACACCTCCATCGGGGTGCTGTTCGCCGCGGTCCTGACCCTGGCGGCCGGATTCGCGGCCTTCTGGCGGCTGTGGTCGGCGTTTCGGACCGCCCCCCGGAAGATCAGCCGGGCGCGACAGGACAGCCGGCGCCGGCGCGGCTACAAGGCCCTCACCCAGGGGATGGTCGCCGTGGCGGCCGGCGACGCCGTCGAGGCGCGGCGTCAGGCCCGCCGGGCCGAGCGGCTGCTGGGAGAGCCGCCGCTGACCATGCTGCTGTCGGCGCAGGCGGCCCAGTTGTCCGGAGACGACGCGGCGGCCCACAAGTTCTTCGAGGCCATGTCCGAACAGAAGGAGACCCGCTATCTCGGTCTCCGGGGGCAGCTCAACCAGGCCATGCAGGAGGGGGATTCCGAAAGCGCCATCGAGCTCGCCGAGCAGGCGGTGGAACTCAAACCCAAGACCGATGCCGTCACCGAGACCCTGTTCGATCTTCAGGTGAAGGAAAGCAAGTGGTCGGACGCGGAGGCGACGGTCCGCAAGTCGGTGAAGAACAAGACCATCGACGCCGACGTGGGACGCCGCCGCCGCGCCGTGCTGACCCACGGCCAGAGCGTCGCCGCCGAGGACGAAGGCAAACTTGACGAGGCGCTGCAATTGGCCAAGCGGGCCAACAACCTGGCGCCCCGCTTCGTTCCCGCCGCGGTCCGTTATGCGCGGCTGCTGAACGGCGCCGGCAAGCGCCGCCGCGCCGCGTCGATCATCGAGGAAACCTGGGTGGTCAACCCCCACCCGGACCTGGTGACGGTGATGGAGGGCCTGAGCGACAGCGACAACGCCCAGGAAAAGATGCGGCTGCTGGAGCGGCTCGCCGGCAACAACAAGGATCACCCCGAGAGCCACCTGGCGTTGGCCCGGGCGGCCCTCAACAGCGGCATGTACAAGGAAGCCAGGGAGCATCTTGTCGCGGTGGCCGGCGACGAGCCCTCGGCCAGGATCTGCCGCTATATGGCGGAACTCGAGGAGGCCGAGGGCGTCAGCCCGGAGGCCGCGCGCGATTGGTTGCGCCGGATGGCCGTCGCCGATCCCGACCCGGCGTGGGTCTGCGACAATTGCGGCAACGTGGTCGCGGAGTGGGATGCGGTCTGCGGCCGCTGCGGACAATTCGACAGTCTGGAATGGGCCACGCCGCCCCGGGTGACGGCCTACGCGGCGGCGGACGAGTTTCATCACGGCGAGACCATCGAGCCCGAGGCGGCGCCGGAGGAAGGTCCCGGCGAACCGTCACCGGAAGAATCGGTTGAAGAGCCCGCCGGCGCACCCGCGGACGGGGACAAGCCCACCGCCAATTAACGGCGGCCGCGCACCCCAATCGGCTCTGGAAAAAACACGGCGGGCGGTATATTACCACCCGGTCCGGAGATGGGCCGCCTTAGCTCAGCTGGTAGAGCATCGCATTCGTAATGCGAGGGTCGGGTGTTCAAGTCACCCAGGCGGCACCATTTCCCCTTTTGTTCGCCGCAAACGAGAGCGGCGGCCCGAAGGCCGCCGCTTCGACGCGGACGAATTTCTCCGGCTTCAACTACATCTTGTCGGGATCGAGTTTGCTGAACACTTCGGTCCAAAGCGCCTCGGCGAACTTGTCGACATCGTCACCGATGCGGGCATGAATTTTGTCCCATTTCGCGACATTCTTCAGGTGGGCCTGAATGATCGCTTCGGGGTTCTTGACGCCTTCCTTGGCCGCGACCTCGGCGATAATGCCGGGCTCTTTCGCCTTGTGCGCCTTGAGGGACGAGAGAATATCGTCGCCGGCCTTCACGATGGTGATGCCGCGTTTCGGCGCTTCGCGCCGGACCATTTTGTCTTCCGCCATATACCCCTTGATGGTGGTGTTGGCGATCAGCCGCGGCGCATGCTTGAGAATGGCCACCCGTTCGGACCGTTTGAGGCCGTTCCATACCGACCGGTTGATGACCATTGCCGAAGGGGTCGGCTGAATCGCCAGCGGCGCGTCCAGCACATGCTTGGAGATATCCCAAAGACCGAAAGACTGAATCCAGCTGGACGGGCCGGCGATGCAGTCCAGATTTCCGCGCTGCATGGCCTGAACGGCCTTGGAGGGCGGTCCGCCTACCGGTACGGCGCCCAGGCTCTTGATATAGCGGCCCAGCGCGCCGACCACGCGAATTTTCCGGCCCTTGACGTCGGCCGCCGTCTTTACCGGCTCCCGGCATAGAAGGTTGAAGCTGGTGGCGGCGTAATTCGCGATGAAGAGCGTTTTGTTCTTTTCGAAGTCTGCTTTACAGGCGGGGCAGTTCAAGTGATAGGTCTCCGCAACGGCGCCCGCCATGGCGACCGGGCTTTCCGATGCGTTGACGAGATCGTAGACGACGTTGGCGGAGCGCAGCGCCTTTCGGGTGAAAGCGGGAATCACGGGCCCCCCGGCGTCCGCCACCCGATTGCCGATGCCGGCGAGCGTCTGCCGTCCGCCGAAGAGTTGCGCGCCCGCGACCAGTTTCCAGGTGATCGACCCGTTGGTTTCCTTCTCGATCGCTTTCAGATATGGCGCGACGCCTTCGACGATGACGACATTTTTCGGGCCGTTCCAGGACCCGTACGTAAGTTCGCCGGCCGTGGCCGCCGGCGCCGAGATCAAGATAGCCGCGGCGCCCATGAGCAGACCGGTTTTCGAAAATTTCATTTCTGACCTCCCAAGATTTGTCGGTGTTCCAGTTGCCGAATTTTCTGCCCGGGCGTCAATTTGGTTGACGTCTTTCCGGAGCCCGTGATTTGCCGGCAGGCTTTCCGGGGGCTTTCCGGAAGTCTAATGGGTCCAAGTCAATTGGCAAGGTTGTTGCGGAAAGCCCGCGGAATCGCTATCGGATATCATCGACTTCGACCTGTTCGAACGGTTGGCCAAACCAATGATCCCACTGAAGGCCGGAAAGTACCCGGAAGCGTTGGGCCGAATACTGATGATCCTCGGCGGCGTCGCCACGATCATGATGATGCTCCACATCGTCGCGGATGTGATTTTGAAGCATACCCTCAACGACCCGATCGACGGTACGACCGAGATCGTCGCCGCATACTATATGGTCGCCTCGGTCTTTCTGCCCCTGGCCTATGTGACGTTTACCGAGGGCCACCTCATCGTGGAATTGTTTACCAGTAAAATGTCCGGCCGGCCGCTCAGGTTGCTGTCGGCTTTTGCCGGTGCGGTGACGGCTCTCTATCTGCTTTATTTGATCATCTACACGGCGGATGAGGCGATTCTGCGGACCCGGGACGGTGAAGCCTGGGAGACATCCGTTGAACTGGTGGCGGTCTGGCCGAGCCGCTGGCTGCTGCCGATCGGGATGGCGGCGATGGCTATCGTCGTAGTTGCGCAGGTTATCCGTTGGCTGCGCAGCGGTCGTGAGGATGAAATCGGGGCGTCCCCCGGTATTTGAAAGCCATGAACCGTAACCGCGGCGCCCGTATCCGGACACTGCCCATCCTGGAGTGACGACATGACCGGACTGCAGATCGGTTTTCTCGGCCTGGGCATGGTTTTGGCGCTCATCGCCATTCGAATTCCGATCGGCGTTGCGCTCGGCGGCGTCTCCATTCTCGGAATCATGATGTTGCGCGGGCCGGATGTGGCGGTCGGCGTGGTCAAGACGACGGTCTTCGAATTCGCCGCAAGCTGGAATCTCTCGGCCATTCCCATGTTCCTTTTGATGGGCGCCGTCGCACACCATTCGGGGATCAGTTCGGCTCTGTTCAAATCGGCGCGGTTGTGGCTCGGGCGTCTGCCCGGCGGCCTGGCGGTCGCCAGCAACTTTACCTGCGCCGGATTTTCCGCCGCATCGGGGTCCAGCCTCGCGACCGCCGCGGCGATGGGGCGCATCGCCATCCCGGAAATGATGAAGCAGGGCTACGACAAGGGCATGGCCGCCGGCGTCGTTGCCGCCGCCGGCACGTTGGGTTCCCTGATTCCGCCCAGCATTCTCATGGTCCTCTTCGGCATATTCGCCGAGGCGTCGATCGCGAAACTCCTGATCGCGGGCATTCTGCCCGGCATTCTGACCGCGGTGGTCTATGCGTCGATGATCATTGTGCGGTGCAAGCTTCGGCCCGAACTCGCACCGGTCGTCGCCGAGAAATACAGCCTGCGCGAAAAATTATCGGCGTCGAGCCAGGTATGGCCCCTTTTCGCCCTGATTATCGGGATTATCGGCGGAATATATGCCGGCATCGTCACCCCGACCGAGGCGGGCGCGTTCGGCGCATTCTTGTCTTTCGTGCTGGCCTGGACGCAGAAGCGGCTGACCTGGAAGCTTTTCAAGGACAGCGTCAACGAAGCGCTGATCAACACGGCGAAAATATTCTTCATTGCCGTCGGCGCGGTCATGTTGACCCGATTTCTGGCCTTGTCCGGCCTGCCGTTCTTCATGGGACAGATGATCGGCGATTGGGCGCTCGACCCGGTGCTCCTGATCATCGCCATGTCGCTCATTTACGTCGTGCTCGGCATGTTTCTCGACCCGCTGGGCCTCATGTTGCTGACATTGCCGCTTCTGCTGCCCATGTTCGACGCGCTCGACCTCGATCTCATTTGGCTTGGCGTCCTGGTCATCAAGTTCCTTGAAATCGGGCTCATGACCCCGCCGGTCGGCTTCAACGTCTATATCGTGAAAAGCGTCGTCGGCGATGCGATCCCCCTGGGAACCATCTTCCGGGGAGTCGCGTGGTTCCTGGGTTGCGAGGTGGTGATCGTCGCACTCCTGGTCTATTTCCCGCAGATTTCGACGTTCCTGCCCCAACTGATGTAGGCCGCCGCGGGACTTCCCTGGAAAGCAAGGTCCATGAAGATCGTGGCGGGCGGTGTTCGGGCTGAAAACCGCCGCTCCCGCCGCCATCGCCAATTCGTAATGCGGGGGCCGGGTGGTCAAGTCCCCCCGGGCGGCGCCGTTTCCCGGGGCTCTTTTCATCCGGAAACCGAACTGTCAAAGTCTGTCGCCGAACCACGGAGTGTGACCAACGCCCGGCCGGAGGGCTTGGGGCAGCGAACGGGAGCAGCGTCATGAGCATGGACGGGCCACTGGACAATGAGCAAAGCTGGGTCGACGCCGAGCTGCAGGACAGCTTCGACGAAGAGCTGGAGATGGAGATCGATGACGAGCGCATCGCCCGCGAGCTGCGCGACATCACCGAGCTCAAGCATAAATCCACGCTCCCGCGCCGGACCTATTTCCGCGAGCTCCTGAAGCTCCAGGCCGAGCTGGTGAAGCTCCAGGACTGGGTGATCGCGAACGACTACAAGCTGGTGGTGCTGTTCGAGGGCCGGGATGCGGCCGGCAAGGGGGGCGTCATCAAGCGGATCACGCAGCGGCTCAACCCGCGGGTCTGCCGCACCGTGGCGCTGCCGGCGCCCAACGAGCGGGAAACGACCCAGTGGTACTTTCAGCGCTACGTGCCCCATCTGCCCGCCGGCGGCGAAATCGTTCTCTTCGACCGGTCGTGGTACAACCGCGCCGGGGTCGAACGGGTGATGGACTTCGCCACCGAGGAGGAGGTGGAGGAGTTCTTCCGCGACGTGCCGGAGTTCGAGCGGATGCTCGCGCGCTCGGGCGTCAAGCTGATCAAGTACTGGTTCTCGATCACCGACCAGGAGCAGCAGCTTCGGTTCCTGATGCGTATCCATGATCCGCTCAAGCAGTGGAAACTGAGCCCCATGGATCTTCAGTCGCGGATTCGCTGGGAGGACTACACCAAGGTCAAGGAGGAAATGTTCGAGCGCACCAATATTCCCGAAGCGCCCTGGTATATCGTCGAGGGCAACGACAAGAAGCGGGCGCGGCTCAACTGCATCCGCCATCTGCTGCAGCAGGTGCCCTACACGGATGTTCCCCACGACGAGGTGATCCTGCCCGACCGGGTCTTCAACCCCGATTACGAGCGGACGACCCTGCCCCGGGAACTCTACGTGGACGAGGTCTACTAGAGAGTTTTCTGATCTGACGGAATCGTTAGGGATTCCCAAAGTCTCTGATTTCTGATTCAAGATGTGGGCTGGTGAAGGAGGCCAGCCTGCATGACGAGACCACTTTCGAATGATCTACGACATCGGTTGGTTGCGGCGGTGGACGGCGGGATGTCGCGTCGGTCTGCGGCGAAGGTTTTTGGGGTTGCGGCCTCGACGGCGATCAAATGGGTTGATCAGTGGCGGCAGCGGGGTGATGTGCGGCCCCGGCCGCAAGGCGGGGACCGCCGCTCTCACCGCCTTGAAGCGTATGCCGAGGAGGTTCTGGCGCTTGTCACGGAGACACCGGACATCACCCTGGCCGAGATCGCAGCCTGTCTGGAGGAGGTGCACGGGCTTCGGGTTGCCCCGAGCACGGTCTGGCGGCTGCTCGACCGCCACGGCATGACCTTCAAAAAAAACCGCGCACGCCAGCGAGCAGCAACGTCCTGATGTCTTGGCGCGCCGGCAGGCCTGGGCCGAGGCGCAGCCCGGCCTGATGCCGGAGCGGCTGGTCTTCATCGACGAGACCGGCACATCGACCAAGATGGCCCGGCGCTATGGCCGCGCGCCGCGCGGGCAGCGCTGCCAAGCCGCCATCCCTCACGGCCACTGGAAGACCACCACTTTGGTCGCTGCTCTCACGCTCGACGGCATCCTCGCCCCCATGACCATCGATGGGGCGATGACCGGGGCAGCCTTCCTTGCCTATGTCGAGCAAATCCTGGTCCCAACCCTCAAACCCGGAGACATCGTCATTATGGACAATCTGCCAGCCCATAAGCCCGCCAGCGTGCGTAAGGCCATCGAAGACGCCGGCGCCGAGCTCCGCTTCCTGCCGCCCTACTCACCCGACTTCAACCCAATCGAGATGGCCTTCGCAAAGCTCAAGGCCCTCCTCAAAAAGACCGCAGCCAGAACCGTCGACGACCTCTACGACGCCATCGCAACCGCCATCGACACAGTCACCCAATCCGAGTGCCAAAACTACTTCACTGCCGCAGGCTATGACCGGGTGTGATCAGAAAATGCTCTAGCCGCCCCCGGCGCGCCCTCTCATCCGGCTCCGTAGGCCTTGGCGCTCTCTTCCTGGCTCACCGGATTGCCCTCCGGGTCCTGAAGCGGGAACGCCTTCAGGGTCTTCATCCATACGGCGAAGCCGTAGTGGTAGGCGATCAGGACCCCGATCTCCATGATTTCCGCCTCCGACCAGTGCCGCTTGCCTTCGTCGTAGAAGTCCCGGTTCACCGCCTTGGGATCGGTGTACATCAGCGCCGAATATTCGAGCGCCCACTTCTCCGCGTCCGAGAACCGGCCGTCGTTTTCGAAATCGCCGTAGCCCGCCTCGATGGTCTCCTCGGTGAGGCCGGCCTCCCTGGCCATGGTCGAGCGCAGATTGGCGAAGTAGGGATCGCCGGCGAACCGGGCGAGCCGGATGCGGATGATCTCCTTGAGCTTGTGGTCCACGTTGCCCTCGGCGTGGGAGACCCAGAACGCATCCCACACCGCCTGGGCGTGGCTCGGCGCATGGGCCATGATCCGCAGCAGCAGCGGGTCCGGCGCCCGCAGGCTTTCGGCCTGCTCGAGCATCCTGGCGAGCGCCTTGTCTTCCTTGAGTTCCTCGACGGGGACCGGATCGATCACTGGCATGTCTGTGTTTCCCGGTTTACTCGGCGGCCTCGCCCGGGGCCCGTTCCTTGGCCCGCTGCATGGCGCCCTTGGTATGGGACATGGGCGTATCGCCGTAGATCTCGCGGCTTTCCTCCTGGCTCACCAGCCGCCCGTCGGGGGCGAACATGGGGTAGAAGCCGAGGGTGCCGAAGAACGTGTGATAGCCGATGTTGAACGCGATATAGGCGCCGAGCTCGACGATCTCCTCGGTCGAGAAGTGTTCGCGCAGCTCCGCGTAGAACGCCTCGTCGATCTTCTCCGGATGCCGGTCCATATATTCGGAATAGCGCAGCGCCGCCTTCTCGCGCCGGGTGAACTTGTCGGAGGCCTCGTAGTTGTCGATGCCTTCGTCGAGCAGTTCCTCGGTCAGTCCATTCCCCTTCGCCGAAGCGGATCGGACGTTTCCTCAATAGTTGCAGTCGGCCGCCCGCGACAGCTGAACGCGGATGATTTCCTTGAGGTTGTGGTCCACCTTGCCGGTGGAGAAGAGTGTGCCCCAGGCGATGTACATGGCCTTCGCGAGGTCCGGGTTGTGACCCATCATGGCATGGAACGCCGGGTCCGGCGCGCGGTTGCGAAGCGCCTTCTTGATGAACGGGCCGAGTTTGCCTTTCCCGAGCTCGTCCAGATCCATTAGCGAAATATTGGGCATGATCTGGTTCCTTGCTGAAACCGGTTGAATTCAATCCTCGAACAAGCGGTTGCGTCCGATCCTAGAATTACCGTCCCGGGCCGGCTTTTTCCAGCGGATTCGAACATTCCGGGCGGTGCGTGGCGGATGGTTCCGCCCGGTCCAATATGCGGAGCATTCCGCCCGGTCCAATGTGGCGGATCGTCTCGCTACACGATGCCGCCGGCGCGGAACGTCGCGATCTCGTCTCCCCCGTAGCCGAACTCGGCCAGCACCGCATCCGTATCGGCGCCGTATTCGGGCGCGCTCTTGACCATCCGCTGGCCGGTGCGGCCGAGATGGATGGGCTGGCCCACGAGGCCGATCTCGCCGAGGCCCGGCGACGTCACGGTCTGGCGCACGCCCAGCGCCTCGACGCAGGGATCGGCGAAGGTCCTGTCGAGGGTGTTGATGGGCCCGGACGGCACGCCGACGGCGTTCATGGCGGCGACCCATTCGTCCGCGGTCCGGGTTTCGGTCCTGGCCTCGATCAGCGGGTTGAGTTCGTCCCGGTTCTCGAAACGCGCCTTGGCCGAGGCGAAGCGCTCGTCGTCGATCAGTTCCTCGGCGCCCAGCGCCGTGCAGAACTTCTCCCACATGGTGGCCATGGGCGCGAGGAGCACGTGCCCGTCCGAGGTCCGGAAGGCGTTGGTCGGTACGTTGGTCGGGTGGTTGTTGCCCGCCTGGCCCGGCACGTCGCCGTTCATGGTGTAGCGCGCGGCCTGGAAATCGAGCAGGAAGATGCAGGCCTCCATCAGGGTGGTCTGCACCCACTGGCCTTCGCCGGACCGCTCCCGCTCGAACAGCGCCAGCATGATGCCGTTGGCCAACAGGGTGCCGGCCATCATGTCCGAGATGGCCGCGCCCGAGCGCACCGGCCCCTGGCCCGGATGGCCGGTAACCGACATGTGCCCGCCCATCGCCTGGACCACCGGGTCGAGCCCGGGCCGTTCGGCGTAGGGCCCCTCCTGGCCGAAGGCCGAGATGCTGCCATAGACGATCCGGGGGTTGACCGCCCGGATGCTGTCATAGTTGACGCCGAGACGCGCCTTCACGTCCGGCCGGTAATTCTCGACGATGACGTCGGCGCTCTCGGCCATCTTCTTGAACACCTGGACGCCCTCTTCCGACTTGAGGTTGAGGGTCATGCTCCGCTTGTTGCGGTGCAGGTTCTGGAAGTCCGGCGAGTGGCGGGCGGAAAAATCTTTGCCCCCGCCCAGCCCCGGCGGCTCGATCTTGATCACGTCGGCGCCCCAATCGGCCATCTGGCGCCCGGCGGTGGGCCCGGCCCGGGCGAGGGTCATCTCCAGAACGGTGATGTCCTTCAGGACATCGGATGCGGGCTGAAACGGCATTTGGCGGTCCTTCCCGGCGGAATTTTCCTCAGCCTAGTTCCGTTGCCCTGGAATCGCAAAGACCAGCAGCACGCCAGTCGCCATGCCCGGGGTCGGCGCGGCAAAAGAATTGCCGATTCAAGCGGACCTATTGCAGCACCATGAACAGCTCGTGTCCGTCGCGGACCACGTTCATGGCGATGACCTTGCTGCCGGTTTCGACGGATCTGGCAAAGTCATCGACGCCCTTCACCCGCTTGCGGTTCACGGCAATGATGATATCGCCTTGCCGGAGACCATTTCGCCAGGCGCGGCTTCCGGGCTCCACCTGCGTGACCAGGGCGCCCTCGATTTTTCCGGACATGTGATGGTCGCGCGGAATATCCATAATCACCCCACCCGAGAGTTGCGGCACGCCGTCCCGGCTGGCGATTTCGGCGGCCGAGGCGCGGCCGATTGTCACCTTTTTCTTCAGAGTCTCGCCGCCGCGGACAACGGTCAACTCGACCTCTTCGCCCACCGGAATAAGGCCGACGCGATTGCGGAAATCGGCGGAGCCGGCGAGCATGTCGCCGTTTACCGCGATGACCACGTCACCCGCCTTGAGGCCGGCTTTTTCGGCTGCGCTATTGGCATCGATCTTGGACAATATGGCGCCGCGATTGGTTTTCAGCGCCATGGCCGCCGCAATGTCGGGGGTCACATCCTGAATGGCGACGCCAAGCCGTCCCCGGCGGACCTCGCCGAACTGGAGCAACTGATCCATTACCGCCTTGGCCATGCGC
Source organism: Rhodospirillales bacterium (assembly GCA_965221855.1). Classification (GTDB taxonomy): domain Bacteria; phylum Pseudomonadota; class Alphaproteobacteria; order Rhodospirillales; family UBA2165; genus JAJDXO01. The sequence goes on from CBDCSV010000008.1 coordinate 15,666, forward strand.
ATGGGAACGGCGAAGCCGATCCCCACATTGCCGCCCCCCGGCCCAATGATGGCGGTATTGATGCCGATCAGCTCGCCTTTGAGATTGACCAGCGCGCCGCCGGAATTGCCGGGATTGATGGACGCGTCGGTCTGAATGAAATCCTCATAGCCTTCGATGTTGAGCCCGCTCCGGCCGAGCGCGGAAACGATGCCCGAGGTCACCGTTTGCCCGATGCCGAACGGGTTGCCGATGGCGACAACGAAATCGCCGACCTGCAACGTGTCGGAGTTGCCCATCTTCAAGGCCGTCAGGTTCTCGGGCTCGATTTTCAAAAGCGCGATATCCGTGCCCTTGTCGCTGCCGATCAACTCGGCCCGGAACGACCGGCGGTCCTTGAGGGTCACGACAATCTGGTCCGCATTGTCGACGACGTGGTGGTTGGTCATCACGTACCCTTTCCGGGCGTCGATGATGACCCCGGAGCCCGCACTCACCTGTGGGCGTTGCTGCTGTTCGGGCAGATCGAAGAAGAACCGGTAGAAGGGGTCCTGGAGCAGCGGGTTCTGTTCCTGGGCGACCTTGGTCCGGACGGCGATATTGACCACCGCCGGCGTGATGTCCTTCAAGAGCGGCGCAAGGGTCGGCACGCCGCCCGCCATCGGCGCCTGAATCTGGCCCGAGGCCGATCCGGCGGGAAGCACGACGATCAATGCGAACAAGAAAGCAAATACGTATCTCATCTCAATGCACTCCTATCGGCGTCGATGGTCTAGCTGTTTCGTTCCCCGAGTTGCTGTTGGATGGCGGCGCGGATTTTCTTCAGCGCCCGTTCCTCGATCTGGCGGATCCTCTCCCGGCTGACGCCGTAACGGGCGGCGAGCTCGGACAGGGTCTTCGGCTCGTCGGACAGGTGCCGGGCCTGGACGATTTCCCTGTCCCGTTCCGGCAGTTGCCGGACCGCCTCGCGGAGCAGCGCGCGCCGGAAATGGAACTCCTGTCCCTCGGCGACGGCTTCTTCCGGCGTTGCCCGGTCGTCTTCGAGAAGCTCGATGTGTTCGGGGGCGTTTTCGTCCATCCCGATCCTCTGGTTGAGGGAGGCGTCGCGGATGGTGAGCCGGGCGTTGAAGTCGCGAACTTTTTCCACGGGCTGGCCCAGCTTTTTGGCCAGGCGCTCCGCGGACTCGTCGCTCAGTTGTCCGCTGTCGTAGATATTGAGCCGCGCCTTGGCCTTCTTGAGGGCGAAGAAAAGCCGTTTCTGGGTATCCCGGGTGCCGGTTCGCACCAGCGACCATGAATCCAGGATGAACTCGGTCACCGCCGCCTTGATCCACCACATGGCGTAGGTGGCGAAACGGACGCCGCGCTCCGGGTCGAATTTCTTCACCGCCCGCATGAGGCCGACATTGCGTTCGGAGACGAGGTCGGATGCCGGCAGGCCGTAGCCGCGGTACCGCAGGGCGATTTTGGCGACCAGGCGCAGATGGCTGGTCACCAGCTTGTGGGCCGCCTCGGCGTCCTGGTCTTCCTGCCAGCGCCGGGCGAGGGCGTACTCCTCATGCTCGGACAGCATGGGAAACCGTTGAATCTGACGTAGATAAGTCGAAAGGCCGGCATCGCTCGACAAAGCCGGCAACGCAAGCGTCGTCATTGTTCGATCCCTCCGATGATCCCCGGGCGCCCTCGACCGGCGCGCCCATCGAACCAACCAAACAGTTGGGAAGCCCCGGCGGACCGGGGCTTCCCGTCGATCGGTTACGCAGCCTTCTTGTCGCCGCCGAGCATTTTTTGTGTCTTGTCCTTGAGGGACTTCGGCGACGCGGCGTCGATCTTGATGCTGCGGGGTTTCATTTCCTCGGGAATCTCCCGAACCAGGTCGACCGTCAGCAGACCGTTGTCCAGCGAGGCGCCCTCCACCTTGACGTGGTCGGCGAGGCTGAACTGCTTGGTGAAGGCCCGGTTGGCGATGCCCCGGTGCAGGAACTGGGCGTCGCTTTCGGCCTTCTTCCTGCCGCTGATCACCAAAGTGCCCTCGCGGACCTCCATGTCGAGGTCGTCGGTCGAGAACCCGGCAACCGCCAGGGTGATCCGGTAGTGGTCTTCACCGATGGTTTCGATGTTGTATGGCGGATAGCCGTTGTCGGCTTCCGTCAGCCGGGCCGAGCTTTCGAGCAACCGGGCCATGCGGTCGAAACCAATGGTCGAACGATAAATGGGAGTGAAGTCTAGAGTTACCATCGCTGTACATCCTCCGTTGAAGCAATGCAAAACGTTGATTTTCACGCGATCCTGCCGCGTCGCGCCAAGCCCCGAATGGGCGCCCGGCGGAAAAATATTTATCAAATTCGGATTCGATTTCAAGGGGGGAAATGAAATTTTTTATTGTTCTATTTCAAATACTTATTATGAAACGATTTCGGAATACAACTCGGAAATTGACTGAGCGGTCTCGAGGCCGTCCATCGCCGGTCCGATGCCCGGCCCCGCGGCGCCGGCGGTAGGCTGCCTCCGGTTCGGACGGTATGGCTTGTTGCAAGCCGTTATCACTGGCCAATTGCCGAAGGTCCGTGCTATTGCGGTCCCCGGACATCAATGGGCCGGGCGGCCCGACGGAACCGCGGGGGGAGCTCCATGCAGGGCGACAAAAAGGTCATCGAGTGCCTCAACAAGGTGCTCAAGAACGAACTGACGGCGATCAATCAATACTTCCTGCATTCACGGATGCTGAAGGATTGGGGGCTGCAGCGGCTGGCCCGCCATGAATACGAGGAATCCATCGACGAGATGAAGCACGCCGACATGATCATCGAGCGGGTCATCTTTCTCGAAGGGCTTCCGAACCTGCAGGACCTCGGCAAGCTCTATATCGGCGAGAACGTCAAGGAGGTGCTCGAATGCGACCTCCGGACGGAGATGGAAGCCATTCCCGATCTCCGGGACGGCATCTCCCACTGCGAGTCGGCGGCCGACTACGTCACCCGCGACCTGTTTCGCTCCATCCTCGATAACGAGGAAGAGCACGTGGACTGGATCGAGACCCAGCTCGGCATGATCGAGAAGATGGGGGTCGAGCATTACATGAATGCCCAGGTGCACGGGGACGACTAGAGCCGATCATGGTTTGCCGGAATCGCTCTGCGATGCCGGCAATCCATGTGAATCCGATCTAGGCCGCGGCGGCGCCTCTGGTCCGATCGATCACCGCCTGGGCCTCGTCCAGGCACTTGCCGCACTCGGGAGTTTCGCCCAGGCGCTCATAGGCCTCGGCAGCCGACGTCACGCCCTCTTCGGCGAGCCGGCGGATCTGACTGTCCGTATAGCCGTGGCACAAGCAAACGTACATGGCGATCCTCTCGGGCCGGTAGAACGACCGCACCCCTCCGCCCTTATATTGGTTTATTGAGAATGATTGTCAATTGCGGAAATGGGCGCGGCGAGAAGGAACCCGGTCTTCGGGCGCGGACCTATTCCTCGGCGGCCACAGGTCCGAAAACGGTGAGCGTGTCGACCGGGCGCTGGCCGATGGTCTCGGGGCCGATCCCCTGGAACACCCGGCGCGGGTCCGCCGATGACCGCTCCCCCTCATACTTGAAGCAGGTGTCGAGCCACGCGTCGGCGGTCTCCCGGCCGTCGGCGGGCTGGTCCGTCATCTCCCGCCCCGCTCAGTGGGCGGTCCAGCCGCCATCCACGGGAAGCGCCGCGCCGGTGATCTGCGCGGCCGCGTCCGAGCAGAGAAACACGGCGAGCGCGGCCAATTGCTCGACGGTGACGAATTCCTTGGTCGCCTGCGCCCCCAGCATCACGTCGCGCACCACGTCTTCCTCGCTGATCCCCCGGAGCTTGGCCGTTTCGGGGATTTGTTTCTCGACCAGGGGCGTCCGCACGTAGCCCGGACAAATGGCGTTGCAGGTGACGCCGAACTCGGCGGCCTCGAGCGCCACCGTCTTGGTGAGGCCGAGCATGCCGTGCTTGGCCGAGACATAGGCCGACTTGAAGGGCGAGGCGACCAGCCCGTGGGCCGAGGCGAGATTGATGATCCGTCCCCATCGCCGGTCCTTCATTCCCGGCAGCGCCGCGCGGATCATATGGAAGGCGCTGGAGAGATTGATGGCGATGATGGCGTCCCACTTGTCGATGGGGAGCTCGTCCAACGGCGCCACATGCTGAATGCCCGCATTGTTGACGATGATGTCGGCGGAGCCGAACTCGGTCCGGGCGGCCTCCACCAGGCCGGCAATCTCATCCGGTCTGGTCATGTCGGCGCCGTTGTAGCCGACGCCGACACCGCACTCGTCGGCGAGACCGGCGCGAGCCGCCTCGATGCCGGCCTCGTCGCCGAAGCCGTTGAGCATGATGTTGTATCCGTTCGCGGCCAGCGCCCGGGCAATGCCCTGCCCGATGCCGCTGGTCGAGCCGGTGACGATGGCGGTCTTGTTGTCCGGCATGTGATTGGTCCTTTGCGGGTTGCGCCTGCTTGGGCGCCCAGCCTATCAACGGACACGGGAATTTGCACTATTTTGCACCGCAAAACATACCCCCGGGCGGCCCGGAAAAAAGGCCCCGCCGGGAGCGGGGCATGACGGTTTGGTTTGTGTCGTATCTCTACTCGTCATACCCCGGCGCAAGTCCGGGGTATCCAGATTTCCAATTCTTGAACCACAGAGACGGTGAGACGGTGAGATAGGAGGAGTAAACCATTCCTCCTCCGTGTCCTCTGTGTCTCTGTGGTGAGATCCTTATTTCGTGGATGCCCCCGCCACTTTGCCGGTTGGCCGGCAAAGCCGGCCTACGCCGTCCGAAAGTCGGCTTCGGCCGACTGAAGGCCGGTCCAGTGAGCCGGGGCATGACGGCGGGTGCTGATTTTGACGAAACCGCGCCGTGGTTCCGTCAAAACATGATCCGATCTAGGCCCGCGCTTATCCGACCCGGCCCGAAAAATAGCTCGTCAGGGCGCCGAGCAGCATCCAGAACAATGCGGTCACGACCAGCGTCGCGACGATAAACTGGGATACCAGTTCGGCGGGCACGGCGTGCTCCACATGGACCCGCTCGATCTGAACGAAATGCGGCGCGGCGATGAGCAGGGCGCCGGCAATTCTCCAAGGCATCCGTTTGCCGAGGAAAAGAAGCGCCAGCCCTCCGGCCGTGAGGACGGTCGTCGCCATCGCCCAGGTCTGGCGGGCGATAAGGTCCTCTTCGGCGGCCATGCCGGGGAGTTCGGGCGGAAGACCGAAGGCCGGGGCCAGGTGCACCGCGGTAAAGCCGGCCAGCCCCCATATGATCCCCTCCCGCCAGGAGACCCGCCGCCGGCTGAGGACGAAGGCGGCCGACAGGACGAGACCGAATCCGATGGCCGTGATCAGATTCGAGAGCAGCGAAAACGCCGTCCGTTCGAGGCCGCCGGCCGGCGACCATTCGTCATCGCTCTGAGAATCGCCATGAGAATGACCGGCGCCGTCTTCATGTGAACGGCTCCGGGGCGCCGCCGCGTGCGCCGCGCCGTGGTCATGGCCGCCCGCGGCCTGTCCCTCGTAGCTCTCGGCCTCGAACACCATGGGGACGATCTTCACCTGCTGGGCGCCGAATATGAACAGCCCGGCGAGTATCCCGGCCATAAGGCCCGGATAGAAAATCGATCTGAACAACTGGTATCTCCGGCGGCAGGCCTAGTGGCAGGGAAACCCGGTTGCGTGGCGGACGTCATGGGCCGCGCCGTGGAGCGCGATGGGATTTGCGTACGCCGCTCCCCACACCAGAAAGGCTCCGAACGCCAGCACCAGGATCGCCGACAGCCGCCGTTTCCCGTCCTCGGAAGCGAGGGCCTCCGGCGCCGGTTGCATTGTTGCCGTTTCGCTCGACATGTTCACCCTCCGTGTTCGACGCGCGCGCCGCGGTGAACTCCCCCAAGGGTTCCGCGGCCAAACGGACGGCAGGTATCTGACTTTCAGCCCGGGCTGATCACAGTTGCGGGGGCAGTCCCGGATTTTCGCCGGGTTCCCTTGACCATCCAGCCGACAGAGTAGCCCCTGCCGGCCCATGGTCAAGACCGGTCGTGGCCGGTGTCCCTGGGGGCCTGATTGCGGCGCCCGTGTCCGCTTTTGTCATCGTGGCCGCGGCTATGGCCCTAATGATCGCCCATGGCGCCCGCGCCCATGATCCGGACCGTTACGTCGACCTTGCCCGCCTCGGCGAAATAGAGCGACAGCGAAAACGTTTCGCCCTTCTTCAACCGCCGTTTCAGGTCCATCAGCATGATGTGGAGCCCGCCCGGTTTGAGTTGGACCGTTTTGCCCTTGGGCAGCGGAATCTTCCCGATCCCGCCCATGCGGGCCCGTCCGCCGTCATGGACAATCCGGTGCAGCTCGACGCGCCCGGCGACCGGGGAGCTTGCCCTGGTCAAGCTGTCCGCGCCGCCCCTGTTGGCGATGGTGAGGTAGGCGACGCCGGGCCGCGATCCGCCGGTGGACGCCCGGGCCCAGGGGTTCGAAATGGTCAGCCCGCCGACGGTGATATCCGCCGCCAGGGAGGCGCCGGCCGGAACGGCGAGGATGGCTGCCGCCGCGAGAACGGCGCCGAAGACGGTTTTCATGATCGTTCCCTTCGCCCTTCAGAGTCTCTACTCAACTAAGGGATTCCCGTTTTTGCCCCCCCGCCCTAGCCCTCCCCCTCGGCCTACTCCGCCGAAGTAGCCTTCGGCTACGAAGGCTGGAAGGGGGAGGTCGAGACGGCCGGCGATTAGCCGGGCGTCGAGGGTGGGGGGATATGGAAATTCTCCCTCACCCGGTGCCGTCCTTATCACCGCAACACTCCTATGGCGGCTCAATTGAGTCCGGACCCTGGAGCCGGGCCCGGATGTCGTCCGCCATCGCCTTGGCCGGCGTGCCATAGGAATAGTGGCGGATAAACTCGCCGGCGGGCGACATGAGGTACGTGACGGAGGAGTGATCCATCAGATAGAACCGGTCCTCCCTGGGCTTGGCCTGCTCCTCCGCCGAAACGTTCTTGGCGTAGAAAATCCGGAACGCCTTGGCGACGCCGGCGATCTGTTCCGGCGTCCCCGTAAGGCCGGTGATCCTTTTGTCGAACAGTTCCATGTAGTCGCCGAGCGCCTCGGGATCGTCGCGCTCGGGATCGACGGTCACGAACAGGGCGTTGACGTCCTTGGCCTTGTCGCCCAATCGATCGAGGGCGAAGGCGATTTCATTCATCGTCGTCGGGCAGATATCCGGACAATGGGTGAAGCCGAAGAAGATCAGCGTGTGCTTGCCGAGATAATCCTTTTCGGTAACGGCCTCGCCCCGGTGATTGACGAGGGTGAACGGACCGCCGATGGACGCGCCGGCGACCGTGCCCGTCGTGCCGATGACCTTGGTCTTCACGGCGGGCCCGTCCGGCAGCTTGGCCGTATTTGCGATCAGGAATCCGCCGAGACCGGCGGCGACGGCCAGCGCCGCGGCGGGCACGATCATCCTGGGTGAGATCCGCATGGCGGCAATCTTATGAATCGCGCTCGCGGTGACAAGTGTTACGCGATCAAAATTCTTCACGGTTGCTTGATGGCGCGGAACGCGCTAGGCCGGTCGACGCCATGACCGTTTCAAAGGTTCCGACCACCCTGTTCACCGGCTTTTTCGGCGTCGGCAAGACGACGGCGATCCGTCATCTGCTGTCGCGCAAGAATCCGGACGAGCGGTGGGCGGTCCTGGTCAACGAGTTCGGCGAGGTGCCCATCGACGGCGCGGCGTTCGAACCCGATGAAGCCGAAACCGATGGCGTGGTGATCCGCGAAATCGCCGGCGGGTGCATGTGCTGCACCATGAACCTGCCGATGAAGGTGGCGATTACCGATGTGCTCCGCCGGGCAAGGCCCGAGCGATTGATCATCGAGCCCACGGGCATTGGACACCCGGCGGGCATTCTGGATGAGCTTCGCGGCGACGATCTCCGTGACGCGGTCGACGTGGGCGCGGTCATCTGCCTGGTCGATCCCAGGGTCGCCCAGGACCCCAGGCTGCGGGAGGCGGCGTTGTTTCGCGATCAGGTGCATTTGGCGGACGTGCTGGTGGCCAACAAGGCCGACCTCGCGGCCGCCGCCGACTTGAAGGCCTTCGACGCATGGGCGCGGGATCTGTTTCCGCCCAAGGCGGTGATCGAAACCACCAGCCAGGGCGTCCTCGACCCGGCGCTGCTCGACCTCGCCGGCGATGCCGCGCGGGCGCCGCTGTTCCCCCACCTCCATGATCATGGGCCTGACCACGGGCCTGATCATGGGCCTGATCACGGACATGACCACGGACATGACCACGCGCCTCCCGATTCGCCGGACACCGGGCGACTTTCGCCCGGAAAGCCCATCCGGCGGCGGAATGCCGGCGAAGGGTTCGATGCCTGCGGCTGGATTTTCGATCCGGCGGACATCTTCGAGCGCGATGGGTTGCTCGATTTGTTGGGCCCTCCCGGCCCGGTCGGGAACCTTCAGCGCCTCAAAGGGGTATTCCGGACGCCGGACGGGTGGCTGCTGATGGACCGGGTGCGGAATGAAATGACGGTGACGCCCATCGCCTATCGGCGGGACAGCCGGGTCGAGGTGATCGCCGAAACCGGGAATATGGACTGGACCGGCCTCGAGGGGGCGCTTCTGGAATTGATCGAGACCGGGTGACCGCGCGCCGATCCGCCTCCGCCCATTCCCTCCCCCCTTTCCAGCCTTCGTAGCCGAAGGCTACTTCGGCGGAGTAGGCCGAGGGGGAGGGCCAGGGAGGGGGGAAATAAAATTTCACCACAGAGACACAGAGTTCACTGAGGAGGAATAAAAAACTCCTCACTGTCTCCGTGGTTCAAGAAGTCGTCATGCCCGTGCTTGACACGGGCATCCACGCTTGGCGGCTGGCGCAACACGTGGATGGCCGGGCCACTTTGCCGGCTGGTCCGGCAAAGCCGGTCCAGTGGCGCCCGGCCATGACGATGTTTATTTGGCGATGGGACTGGCGAAGAGCGGCAAATCGCACATATGGATAAGGGAGCGTGGTCCGCGGGCGCCAACCCATGATTTTGCCTGGGTTTCCCGCGCGCAAAAAAGCGCGCAAAGGTGCCGAATTGGAATTTAACCAAGTCATCAAATGTCTATTAATGTCCATGAATGACTATTACGGCGCGCACGATCGGGCCGGATTCGCAATTTTCGTTGGAAACAAATTCCAAGCCCGTTTCGGGGCAATGTTCCGGGCCGGCTAGCTCTGCGTGCCGCCGGCGTCCCGCTTGTAGTTGGTATCGATGTACCAGCTCATGTACTCGAGCATGGTCATGGGCTCGAACCGGGCCGGGTTGTCGTCCGAAATGCAGGTGTCCAGCGGGTCGGCCACGGTCTCCGGGCTGGGATTGAAGAACATGGCCATGGAATAGCGGTCCTTCCGGGGCGGCACCACGCGGTGCGGCGTCGGCATGAACCGGCCGTTGGTCCAGCGGTTCAGGAACTCGCCCGTATTGACGATGATCGAATCCTTGATCGGCTTGGCGACCATCCACTCCTTTTCGGGGGTCAGGATTTCGAGCCCCGGCACGTCCGAGATCGGCAGCAGGGTCATGAAGCTGTGATCGCAGTGGGGCGCGATGCCGAACTGGTTCTCCTTGGCCTTGGCCGGCGGATAGTGGGCGTTGCGCGTCCACCAGGTGGGTTCGGTAAAATACGGATCGAAGAAATCGGCCGGCTTGTCGAGGGCCAGCGCATACAGCGGCAGCATGGCGTAGCCCAGTTTGCTCATCTCGTTCTGGTAGTCGACCATGGCGGTCTTGAACCGGGGCAGGCTCTCCGGCCACGGGTTGGGGCCGCAGAACCGGTAACCGGCCTGGATGTGGGGATGGTCCGGCGCCCGCTCGCGGGCCAGCGTGATGGTCTCGTTCAGGTCCTTCTCCGTGTTCTCGTTGATCACCGAGGTGACATAAACCGTCGATTCCGGCGGAATGTAGCCGACCGAGTTCTCATTGATCTTGACCTTGAGCTTCTCCTCCATGGGCAGCCGGCAGAACTCCTCCAGCGCCGCATAGGCCGCGTCGATGGGCCCCCGGTCGATGCCGTGATTGACCACATAGTAGAAGCCGATGTTCTCCTGGATGTAGCGGAGCTGCGCCGCCAGCTCGTCGCGGGCCGCCAGGTCACCGGCAAGATAGCCGCCGAGATCGAGGGTCGGAATGTCGTGAAACCTGCCGTCGTCGCCCATCACGGTTTCCAGGGCGACGGGGGGCGTGGTCCGGGTGGTCCCGAGTGGTTGGGCGGCGGTGCTCATGTCGGTCTCCTGGAACGAATTCGTGGTTCGCCGTCGATGCGGCATTGATTTGACGTTAATGTAAGAATTACAGATATTAATTTGCCTGAAAAATAAGTGCCAGCGCTCGGTTGCCGCCGTCATTCCGGCCCTGGGCGTATGGGCGAACACTTGGCCGGCGGCGCGCTCGCCGCCCAGGCGGCCGAAGAAGGAGCACCGGCGCGGCCGGTGGACAGCCGATGACCGAACCCCGGGAGATTCCGGTTCTCGATATCGCGCCGTTTCTCGCCGGTGATATGGAAGCAACGGTTGAACTCGCGAGGAACCTCCGTTGGATCCAGGAGGAGATCGGGTTCTACTACATCGTCGGCCATGGGGTGCCGGCGGATTTGATCGCCGCCGCGGTGGATCAGGTGCGCGGCCTGCACGCCCTGCCGCAGGACGAGAAGCTGAAACTCAAGGTGGACGAGCGGACCACCGGTTACGTGCCCATCAAGTCGACCATCTACGTGACCACCGATGCGGGCGACAACACCAAGTATGACCTGAACGAGAACTATCGCATCGTCCGGGAACGGCCCGACGACCATCCGGGCATCCGCGAGGGGCGCCGGTTTACCGGGCCCAACAAGTGGCCGTCGCCGGACCTGCTTCCCGGCTTCAGGCCGACCATGCTGGCCTACTACCAGGCCATGGAAGACCTCGGCGGATCACTGCTGCCGCTTTATGCCCGGGCGCTGGACCTCGCGCCGGACTATTTCGACAACATGTTCACCGATCCTCATTGGCTCACCCGCAATGTCCGGTATCCGGCGGTCGAGGCGGAGGAGGGCGAGTTCGGCATCTCGCCCCATACGGACCACGGCTTCATTACGCTCCTGCCGATCCCCGAAATTCCGGGATTGGAGGTGAAGACCCGGGACGGCGACTGGATCACCGCCGGCTATGTGGAGGGCGCGATGATCGTCAACAGCGGCGATTTCATGCAGAAATGGACCAACGGCCGGTTCATCGCGACGCCGCACCGTGTGCTGGCGCCGCCGGTGGAGCGGCATATCTCGGCATTCTTCTACAATCCAAACTGGGATGTGCGGTCCGAGCCGCTGCCCGGCTGCGCCGGGCCGGACAACCCGCCCCGCTACGAGGTGACGACCTTCTACGATCACCTCTGCAACTACGTCGACCGGAACTACAAGAAGTCGTCGGGCGGCCAAGCACCGGACATGGCCCCGGACATGACACCGGCGATGGCGACCGATCCGGCTCTCTCCTGAGCGCCGGCCCGAACTGAAAGAAGTTGCGGGGCGCGCCGGGCCATCATTATCCTTTGCCGCAGGATCACCCGAAGGAGCGCTTGATGGCCGCCCGCCCGATCATATCCGAGCGGTTCGAGAACCTGGACGCCTATCGCACGGCGAGCGATGAAGCGGCCGTCGAGCGGTTGCGCGCCGTCCATGGCTTCTCGCCCGAGCAGCGCGCCAGGATCGAGGCCCGCGCCCGGGACCTCGTGGCCCATATCCGCGACCGGCGCCGGGTGTCGGGCGGCATCGACCTGCTGCTCCAGGAGTACGATCTGTCCACCGGCGAAGGCGTAGCGCTCATGTGCCTCGCCGAGGCGCTGCTCCGGGTGCCGGATGCGGAGACCGCCGACCGCCTGATCCGCGACAAGATTCTCGATGCCGACTGGTCCCGGCATATCGGCAACAGCGACCATCTGCTGGTCAATGCGTCGACCTGGGCGATGATGCTGACCGGCAAGGTGCTCGAGTGGGATTCGGATTCGGAAGAATCGCGCAACCTGATCGCCGGGCTGCTGGCGCGCGGCGCCGAGCCGGTCATCCGCCGGGCCATGGTGCACGCCATGCACATCATCGGCGACCAGTTCGTCCTCGGGCAGACCATAGACGCGGCCATCGAATCGGCGGGCGGGCCGGAACACGCGGATTATCTGTTCTCGTTCGACATGCTGGGCGAGGGCGCGCGGACGGCCGTCGACGCCGAGCGTTACCTGGCGGCCTACCGGGACGCCGTCACCGCGGTCGGCGGCTCCGTCGCCGGCAACCGTATTCATGCCGCGCCCGGGGTGTCGATCAAACTGTCGGCGCTCCATCCCCGCTACGAATACGCTCAACGGGATCGGGTGATGGCCGAATTGGTTCCCCGGGTCGGCGATCTGGCCCGCGCGGCCATGGAGCGCGGCGTGAGCCTGTGCATCGACGCCGAGGAATCGGAACGGCTGCTGATTTCCCTGGAGGTGTTCGAGGCGGTCAAGCTCGGTCCGGGCCTGAAGGATTGGCCGGGGCTCGGCCTCGCGGTCCAGGCCTATCAGAAACGGGCGCTGGATGTCATCGCCACCGTCGAGGGGATCGCCCGGGACAGCGGCTCCCCGGTGATGGTCCGGCTGGTCAAGGGCGCCTACTGGGACAGCGAGATCAAGCGCGCCCAACAGGAAGGGCTTGCCGACTATCCCGTTTACACCCGCAAACAGGCAACCGACGTGTCCTATCTCGCCTGCGCCCGGGCGCTGCTGGACCTCCCCGAGCACATCCATCCCCAGTTCGCCACCCACAACGCCCACACCATCGCGGCGGTCCTGGAGATCGCCGGGCCGGACCGCCGGCTCGAGTTCCAGCGCCTTCACGGCATGGGAAAACCGCTCTACGACAAGGTCCTGAAGGATGGCGGGGGACGGCTCACCTGCCGAACCTACGCGCCGGTGGGCGGGCATCGGGAGCTGTTGTCCTATCTGGTCCGGCGGCTGCTAGAAAACGGCGCCAATTCCTCCTTCGTCAACAGATTGGCGGACGACGATCTGCCGGTGGAGCGGGTGATCGCCGACCCCGACCAGCGGCTCAATTCCTTCGATACCCTTCGGAACGGCCAAATTCCATTGCCCGAAGATCTCTACCGGCCCCACCGGGCCAACTCCCCGGGCTGCGACCTGACCATGCCGGCGGTTGCCGGTGCCATTGCGGAGGCGATCCATGGCCTCGAACCCGTCCATGCCGGCCATCCCCACCCGGAGAGCACGATTGCTACCGTCCGCAATCCCGCCCGCCGTTCGGAAGTGGTCGGCACCATCGGCACCGCTACCTCCTCGGCGGTCGACGGAACCCTGCGCGCGGCCGCGGCGGCGCGGGACGGGTGGAACGGAATTCCCGCGGCCGCCCGGGCGAAGATACTCGAACGGGCCGCGGAACTGCTGGACGCCCGAATGTTCGATTTCGCCGCGTTGTGTATCCGCGAAGCCGGCAAAACCATCCCCGACGCCATTGCCGAGGTTCGCGAGGCCGCCGATTTCCTCCGCTATTACGCGGCGGAAGCGCGCGCGGCATTCGGCAAACCGCAAACCTTGCCGGGTCCCACCGGCGAGACCAACGAGCTTCGTCTGGCTGGCCGCGGCACCATCGCCTGCATCAGCCCGTGGAACTTCCCCTTGGCGATCTTCGTGGGCCAGGTGTCCGCGGCGCTGGCCGCCGGCAATTGTGTTGCGGCCAAGTCGGCGGAGCAGACGCCGCTGATCGCCGAAAAGGCGGTACGCCTGCTCCACGAAGCCGGCGTGCCCGAGGATGTGCTGCACCATTTGCCGGGAGACGGGCCGGGCGTCGGCGGGGTCCTGGTCTCCCACCCGCTCATCGACAGCGTCGCGTTCACCGGGTCGTTCGAGACGGCCCGGGCCATCAACCGGGCCCTGGCGGCGCGGGAGGGCCCGTTGGTTCCGCTGGTCGCCGAGACCGGCGGCATCAATGCGATGATCGCCGATTCGACGGCGCTGCCCGAGCAATTGATCGACGACGTGGCCCAGTCCGTCTTCCGGAGCGCCGGGCAGCGCTGCTCGGCGCTGCGCGCCCTGCTGCTTCAGGATGATACGGCGGACGGCGTCATCGACATGCTGGCGGGCAAAGCGGCCGAGTTGAGGCTCGGCGATCCCGCCATGCTGGAGACCGATGTCGGCCCGATCATCGACGAAGAGGCGCTCTCCCGGCTCGAGACTCATTGCCGGCGGATGGACGAGCACGCCGTTATCCATTTCGCCGGGGAACTGCCGGAAGGGACGGCGGACGGCACTTTCCTGGCGCCCCGGATTTACGAACTCGATGGTCTGGACGGCCTTGAAAACGAGGTCTTCGGTCCCGTGCTGCATGTCATCCGGTACGATGCCGCCGACATCGACCGGGTGATCGACCGGATCAACCGCAAGGGCTATGGCCTCACACTCGGCATCCACAGCCGCATCGGCGCTTTCGCCGACTATGTGAGCTCCCGCGTGCGGGTCGGCAACGCCTACGTCAACCGCAACATGATCGGCGCGGCGGTGGGCGTTCAGCCCTTCGGCGGCGAGGGACTGTCGGGCACCGGCCCCAAGGCCGGCGGGCCGCACTATCTTCAGCGGTTTGCCGTGGAACGTGCGCTGACGGTCAACACCGCCGCCACCGGCGGCAACGCGGAACTACTCGCCCGCTAGACGCTGGGGCTCGGGCTCCGGTTCCGCCCGGGCCCGCCGCAATCGCGCCCCCAGCAGGTGGTGGAAGGCAAGGTAGACGGCGGCGCCCACGAGGGCGGACGTCGAGATCAACGGCATCTTCAGCAAAATCAAAACCGCCAGCGCGAAGCGGAGCGCAATCTCGTAGGTCGGCAGGTGCGCCCGGTCGAACCGGCTCAAGGCGCTGGCCACCAGATAGAGAGCCGCCGCCAATTTCAGCAACAGCCAGCTGATCTGCGCCAGGCTTACCGTGCCGTCGTATCCCGGCAGGTACTGCTTCGTCGCGCTGGGCGCGCCGTCCACCGACTGGGCGATCTGGGCCTGCTCGATCAACAGCAGTTCCGGGTAGAACGCGAACACGAAGGGGATGGTGAACATCACGATTCCGGCGCGCACGGCGGCAAAACCCGTGGCCAGCGGCTCCGATTTCGAGATTGTCGAGGCCGCGAACGCGGCGATCGCAACCGGCGGCGTTATCGCCGAGGCGACCGCGAAATAGAAGATGAACATGTGGGCGGTGAAGTAAGATGTGCCGAGCGCCACCAGCAACGGGCCGATGATCAAGATGACGTTTACGTAGGCCGGCAGGGTGGGCATCCCCATGCCCAGCAGGATGGTCGCGAGCATGGCGACCACCAGCGCCAGCATGAGATAGAGTGCGCCGCCGATGGTGATGGTTTGCCCGAATATCTCAAACGTCGACACCGAGCGCAGCCAGTTGAGAATGTCGATGGTCAGGATGCCGGTGAAATTGGTGAAGTTGACGCTGACATCGATGATCGAGACCGCGATGAGCAGCAGGAACAACTCGGCGATGATAATGCCGGCGTCCGCCAGGGCCCGCAGCACCTTGACCGGGTGCTTACGGATCGCGGGATCCAGGAAAAGCAGGATGACCAGGGCGAAAACCGCCCAGAAGCCCGCGGAATCCGGGTCGCCCGCGGCGTTCTGATAGACCTGAAGAATCCACGGCAACGCCTCGCCGGACGCCGCGTCATATCCGAAAATGAAAGCACTGAAGCCGGTGCCTACGTTGTCTTTCTTGCTGAGCAGCAGGATCAGAATGATCAGGATGGGCCCGGCGATCATCAACAGGTTCGTCCAGTCCCGCTTGTCCAGCTTCTGTTCCTCGGTCAGCGTGCCGACGGGCTGAATGTTCATCCGCCGGGATTCGAAAATCACCATGAGGAACAGGCTGAAGAAGTAGGCCACGGCCGGCAGGAACGCAGCGACAATGACCTCCGAATAGGGCACCGTCGACAGTGCCGCCAGGACGAAGGCGGCGATGCCCATCACCGGCGGCATGATCTGGCCGCCGGACGAGGCGGCGGCTTCGACACCGCCCGCAAAGGTCGGCCGGAATCCGTTCTGCATCATCATCGGGATGGTGAGCGTCCCGGTGCCCAGCACGTTCACCACCGGGCCGCCGGAGATGGTCCCGAATGTCGCGGAGCCAACCACGGCCGCGTGTGCGGGCCCGCCCCTGAGTCTCCGGGTGATGACCACGGCGAGCTTGATCAGCGACCTGCCGCCGGCGGACGCGCCGAACAGGGCGCCCAGCACGACATACGGGAAGACGATGTTCACCGTAATGTTCAGGAACTGTCCGAATATACTGTTCGATTCCAATATGATGGCATTTCGCGCGCCGACCACGCCGGCGGAGAAATTTCGAACGCCGTCCTCGACGGTTCCGATGGAGGTGGTCAGGTATTTGTTGTCGGTGATGTCGAAGTACCAGGCGGCCGAGGAGAGCAGGGTGTAGAGCGACATGACGATCGCCACCGCGACGATGGGCAGGCCCCAGGCCTTGACGATGTAGACGAAGTAGATGGCCACCACCCAGACCAGGATCGGCATGATCCAGTTGCCGAGGTTGGCCTGACAATCGGGAAAGTCATCGTCCGGTTCCGTGCCGAAAATGGCAAGATACTCCTCGGCCCGGGCGGCATTCTCCGCCATCAGGCGCTCGCGCTCTCCACTGAATACGTCCAGGAGGCACACCTGGTCGTGCTCGATCCAGTAGGCGAGCATCAGGCCGACGGTGGTCACAAGCATCAATACGTCGAGGCCGATGCCGGCGGACCGCTTGGCGGCTCCCTTGTTGCGCCAGGCGCGCGCGAAGGACGTGGTCATCAGCGCGACGATCATCATGACGCAGAAAACGATGGGGAAGAAAAACTCGGAACTGAACTTGCTGATGCGGGGCAGACCCGACAGACCCGGGATGGATTGGATGGCCGGCAGCAAGCCGGGAATATTGGGCAGGTTGTTGAGCATGCCCATGCAGACCAGGACGAAGGCGAACACCAGCCCGACCCTCATCATCCAATCCCCGTGGTCTTGGACTTCGCCTTCGATGGGTTTGTCGCTCATGGTTTGCGCCTGCCCCTAACTTGCAGCCCGGCCATGGGCCGGTAGGTTAGAGTGGAACGAGCCGGAACACGGTTCAAGTGTTCCGGCTCGTTCCCCAAACTGCTCTTGGATTGCTTCAGACCGTGGGCTTACGGCTTGGCGCAATCGGCGATCTTGTGACCGGCTTCTTCCCAGGCCTCGACCGCACCCGGATGGAATTTGACGCCCGCGGCGCACATGCCCATCTTGGCATCGTCGACCGTGCCGTAGAGGGTCGTCTTGGCGAACGGCACCTTTTTCTGAAGAGCCGGAACGCCCTTGATGAAGGCGGCGGTCAGTTTCTTGGCCAATGCCTTGTCCATGCTCGCCTGTACCATGTCCCCGCCGGTGTCGGCAAAGGTGCGGAACATGCCGTCTTCGGAGACGATCCGGGCGTTCGCTCCATAGTGGGCGAGTTCGCTCACCGGGAACATGTTCGCCACCTTACCCGGAGATTTCACGAATTTCCGGAAGGCCGGTGCTTCGTATTTGGCCTTCGGCATGGAAACGATGTTGATTTTTCCCGCCGCCATGTAGATCGGCATGTATTCGGCCGGGTTCGTGCCGGGGCGCACCGCCGCATCGACGGAGCGGTCGAGGAACAGCGAGTTGGCCTGTCCCCAGGCGATCTGCTTGCCGGTGTAGCCCTTGCCTTCGGTCATGCCGGTGTTGAGACGGATCGCGGCCCGGGCGGAAATCAATGCGCCGCCGCGGGGCGGGCCATTGAAGATCGTCTTGCCCTTGAGCTTGTCCCAGCTGTCGATGCCGGTGCTCTGGAACGCGATCAGATAGAACGACGCCAGATGGTACGGATAAAGCAGCCGCAGATTGGCCTGGAGCTTCGCACCCTTGCCGTCCTTCTTCAGATCGGAATACGGGCCGAGGCCCTTGCCCATCAGGAAGTGCAGGACGAACGGCGAGGCCGAGATGTCAATCTTGCCCTCGGCCAATTCCCGCAAGGTTCTGGTCAGCGTCTTGCCGCCCTGGACCTGGATCGTCGCGATTTTGTTGGCGGCCGCGAGTTCGGCCAAGTTCTTGGCCGCGATATCGGTCGCGCCGCCCGGCGAGGCCGACGTCATGGTCAAGGTTACGTTCTGCGCCTGCGCGCCACCCGCAATCATGAAGGCGGCGGCACCGGCAATTAGAAAGCGTTTCATGGAGATCTCCCTGGTTAAAATAAACTGTGAATTTCGTTGAATTCTACCCCGGAGCCGATTGAACGCGAAATAGCCGCCTTTTTCAACGGATTGGTGAGCCGTAAATTCATTTTATCGAATTTGTCCGTAAACCGTCCTGACCCGAGGATGGGGTGTGCTAGACTGGGGGCTCAATTCAAAAACAAACTTCTGACCATCAGGAGAGGACGCCATGCCGCTCTACATGACCGTCACCAAATATTCCGAGGAAAGCCTCCAGGCGCTTGCCGAGCACCCGTCGGACCGGCCGCAGCAGGTCGCCAAGGTCATCGAAAGTTTCGGCGGCCGGTTGAAGGATTTCTATTGGATATTCGGCGACGACGACGTGGTGATGATTTACGAAGCGCCCAATAACCAGGCGGTATTCTCCATCCTCTTGACCCTGTCTCATGGCGGCGCGCTCGCATCGCAAAGGACCTACCCCTTGCTCTCCAACGACGATGCCATGGGCGCCATGGGGCGGGTCGGCGACACCAAGACCGGCTATCTGTCCCCGGTGAAGGAATGGGAAGGCTGGCGCGACGAAGGCGGCATGGGTTAACGGACCGAAGCAGCAAAAAGGAACGAATGGATGAGCGGAAAGGGTTTCAAGGAATTGCTCGCCGAGGCCAACGCGGTCATCGATACGTTGTCGGTCGAGGATGCATTGGCAATGGTCGACGACGACAGTGTCGTCCTCGTGGATGTTCGCGAGACCGACGAGCATCAACGGGGCGCCATCAGGCATTCCGTCCACGCCCCGCGCGGTTTCCTGGAGTTCATCGTCGATCCCGAGGGTCCGATGCACAACCCGGCGCTGGCCAGCGGCAAGCATCTGGTCCTCTATTGCGGTTCGGGCGGCCGGTCGGCGTTGGCGGCCAAGACCCTGAAGGACATGGGGGTGGAAAAGGTCAGTCATATTGCGGGCGGGTTTGCCGCCTGGCAGGAGGCGGAGGGACCGACCGACTAGGTCCGCTCCCTGACGATTGTGTGACCGGCGTGCGACCGGTCGAAAGAACCGGGCCCGCGGGTGGAATACCAGGCCCGCCGAAGCGTTATTGATCCAGTCGACGAAAGCGGGAGTAAGACCCCCCATGAAGCCCATGAAACACGTGAAACACGCCCTGTTCTCTCTGACCGTTGCCGGTGCCGCGATCGCCGCCGGGACCGCCGCTCTCACCGGTTCACACGAGCCGGCGGTTGCCGCCGATGCGTCGCGGCCGACGGTGGTGGAGCTGTTCACTTCCCAGAGCTGCTACTCGTGCCCGCCGGCCGAGGAATATCTCGGCGAGTTGGCCAAGCGGAAGGACCTGATTGCGCTCGAGTACCACGTCGATTACTGGGACGACCTTGTCTATGGCAGCGCCGGCAAGTGGAAGGACCGCTTCTCCAAGCGCACATACACGGATCGTCAGCGGGGCTATGCCGGCCGTTTGCCGCGGGGACAGGTCTATACGCCGCAGATGGTCATCGACGGCCGGGCGTTCGAGGTCGGCTCCCGCCGCGGCGCGGTCCGCCGGACCCTCAAACGGGTCGCCAAGGAACGCGGCGAACGTTTGGACGTTCAAATAACCCCTGCCGCGGCCGGGCTCGCCGTGTCCGTCAAGGGTGAGGCGAAACCGGGCGGCGGTATCTGGTTCGTCCGCTTTATCCGCGAAAAGACCACCCGGGTGCTGCGCGGCGAAAATCACGGCAAGACGCTCACCAACTACAACATCGTCACCGAACTGAAGCGCATCGGTGACTGGACCGGTGCGCCCGTCTCGGTGGCCGTGCCTGCCGACCTCGCCGACGGCCAAAGCTGCGCCATTCTGGTGCAGGGCGAGAACCACGGGCCCATCAAGGGCGCCGCGGCCTGCCCGAGCCCAAGCAGTTAGGCGAACCGGGCACGGATTGCGCGGAGGGCCGGCGGTTGCCGGCCCTTTTCGTTTAAAAACAGCGGTTTGTCACGGGTTCCGGCAGGGATGTGTCGGTGGCCGCCGGCAAGCCCCGCTCACACGCATAAACCACTTGTTAACCACAATGGTAGTTGACTCCCGGGCGGCGGTGGTCGTCGGGCCGCCGATCGACCCGGCGGGTTGGCTGCAAAACCCGACACCAGGAATAAATTATTGGGGCGCCGATGACCGATACGCCGCGGAAACAGCCATATACCATTCCATGCTCCAGTGAATTTCGCGACCGCGTAACGGATCTCGCTGCGCGGCGGCGGGTCAATGTCGCCGATCTGGCACGCTCGGTTCTGATCCTGTTGCCCTTCGAGGCCATCCGCAATGCCCCCGACCCCGGCGGGCCGCCCCCCGGCGACCGGGAGGAGACGGTGCTCAAGTCGGGCCCGTCCAAGGGCAAGCCATGGCGCCGCAAGCCGCGCCTGCAGATGCGTCTGTCGGCGGGCTACGACCCGTCCTTCGTCCGCCGCGCGCTCGGCATCGCGCTCGCCATGGATTCCGGCGATCTCGAACTCAGCCTCGAGGACCCCAATACGCAGCCCGGCGTGCCGGTGGCGGCCGAGTCCGAACTGGAACGCCTCAAGGCCACCGTCTCGGCGCTGTCGTTCTCCCCGTTGAGGGACGGCGTGAGGTCGCGGGCCGATGCCCTTCATATTCTCGGCTTCCCGCCGGCGGAGCGGCCCGACCGCTCGATGGTCACGGCCCGCTTCCGGATGTTGGCGACCATCCATCATCCGGACGGCGAAATGGGCTCGCACCAGCGGATGAGTCAGCTCAATGCCGCACGGGAAATCCTGTCGGCGTAAAGCAAAGGCCTGATATCAAACGAAAAAAGGGCCCGGTTCGAACCGGGCCCTCTCCATTCGAATATCGTTGCGCGCTATTCCCGGTTACCGAACACCTGCAGCAGCAGCAGGAACAGGTTGATGAAATCGAGATACAGCCGGACCGCGCCGTATATCGCTTTCTTGGTGGCGATCTCGCCGCCGTCGAACTCGTTGTACTCGTTGCGGATCTGCTGGGTGTCGTAGGCGGTGAGGCCGACGAACACCAGGACGCCGATCACCGAGATCACGAATTGCATCGCCGACGAGGCCAGGAAAAGGTTCACCACGCTGGCGATGATGATGCCGATCAGTCCCATGAACAGGAAGGAGCCGAGACCGGACAAATCGCGCTTGGTGGTGTAGCCGTAGAGGCTCATGGCCGCGAATGTGCCGGCGGCGATGAAGAACACCCGGGCGATGCTCGTGCCGGTGAAAACCACGAAAATGGCGCTGAGCGACAGGCCCATGACCGCGGCAAACAGCCAGAACACGGCCTGCGCGGTCGACGCCTTCATCTTGTTGATGCCGAACGTCAGCACCAGCACGAAAGCCAGCGGCGACAACATCACCACCCACTGGAGCGGGGTGCCGAAGATCAACTGCATCGCGGTTTCCGACTGAACCGTGGCCGCCGCCACGATGCCGGTCAGCGCCACGCCGGACGCCATGTAGTTGTAGACCCGCAGCATATACCGCCGAAGGCCGACATCGATTTGTGCCGCCTCGGCCTGCGCCGCGGTCATGCGCTGTGCGCCAAACGGATTGTTGTCCCGTCCGAAAGCCATTTTTTGAAACCCTCTAAAATCTCTCAAGGTTCGCCCGCCCGTATGGGCGGATTTCCATGGTTCTTAATATGTCAGAATTCGATTCCGTATCAAGGGAAACCGGCCCCTTTCACGCAGATTTCATGCGGACAAACCCCGATAAAATATAAGGAAATTACGTCCGGGTGTGTGAGTTCATTCGTTGCGCAGCAGCGGTCCGGCCTTCTGGCCCAAGGCCCGCCAGGTGCCCGCGAACCCGATGAACAGCGTTATCGCGAGACAGAGGGCGAGCGTGACGGCGACGGTTTCCGGGATGAACACCCAGTCGGCCTCCATCATGAAAACGACCACCGCCCAGGCGGTAACGGACCCGATCACCGCCGCGATGAGCCCGGTGGCGAGGCCCAACAAACCGTATTCGATCAGGAAGGCGCGGGTGACCGAGGCGCGGGTCGCGCCCAGGACCTTGAATACCACAGCGTCATATATCCGCCGCCGCCGTCCCGCCGCCACCGCGCCCGCCAGCACGATGGCGCCGGCGACGATGGTGATGGAGGCGGTGGCGCGCACCGCGGTGCCGACGCCGGCGACGATGTTGGCCGCCGCCTGAAGGGCTTCGCGGACCCGCACCACGGAAATATTGGCGAACCGGTCGGAGACCGAGGCTTCGATCCGGTCTTCCAGGCTTTTCGGCGCCTGGATGGCGGCGATATGGGTGTGGGGCGCGTTCTCCAGCGTCCCGGGCGTGAAAATTATGGCGAAATCGAACCGCAGGCTCCGCCAGTCGATTTCCCGGAGCGAGGCGATTTCCGCCGTGACCTCCCGGCCCAGGATATTGAGGGTCAGCGTGTCGCCCAGGCCGACGCCGAAGTCCCGGGCGATCTCCTCGTCCAGCGAAATCTTGGGCGGACCGCTGTAATCGGCGGGCCACCACTCGCCGGCGACGATCTTGGATCCCTCCAGGGGAACCGCCGAGTAGGTGAGCGCCCGGTCGCCGCGGACCGCCCATCGGGATCCTTGACCGATCCGCCGCCGGCTCACCGGCTCGCCGTCGATGCGGACGATGCGCCCGCGCAAGGTGGCCGAGCGCATGAAGTCTCCGGTGCCTTCGACGCCGTTCACCGTCCGGTCGAAGGCCGCGACCTGTGTCGGCTGAATATCGAGGAAAAAGAAGGCCGGCGCCTGCTCGGGCAGGCGCTCGTTGACCTGACGGGAGATATTGCCTTCGATCAGGGCAATGGACACCAGCACCGTCAGCCCGAGCCCGAGGGACAGGACCACGCTGCCCGTGGTGGCGCCGGGCCGGTGGAGGTTCGAAATGGCGAGGCGCATTTCGGTGTGGCGGATGTTGTTGAGCTTCGACGCGCCCTTGATCACCAGCATCGAAGCGCCCTTCAGCAACAGGAGCGCGGCGGCCGCGCCGCCGACGAACCACATGGCGAAACCGGCGCGGTCGGCGGTGGCGATGATCAGACCCGCCAGCATTACGGCGGTTAGCGCGGTGGCGATCACGTAGCCCTTGTGCGGCCACGCTTTTTCCGCGGCCACCTTGGCCCGGAAAAGGTGCGTGGGCGGAATGTCCTGGGTGCGCGCCAACGGCCAAAGTGCGAAGGTGAGAGATACCAACACGCCGAAAATCGCCGCCAAAATCAATGACCTGGGGAACAGGGCGACGGTCAATTCGACCGGCAGCAGATCGTTGAGGGCGCCGCCGGCAAGCATCGGCGCAACCCCGCCGATGATGACGCCCAGGAGTATCCCGAGCAGTGCCAGCACGAGGACCTGGATCAGATAGATCTTGAACACCAGGTTGGCCGGGGCGCCCAGGCACTTGAAAGTGGCGATGACGGATGTCTTGCCGTCGAGATAGCTGCCGACGGCGTTGGAAACGCCGATTCCGCCCACCAGGAGGGTGGTCAGGCCGACGAAGCCCAGGAACAGGGTCAGCCGGTCGATGAAGCGCTGCAGGCCCGGCGCGGCGCGGGAGCGGTCGTTGACCCGCCAGCCGGCCTCGGGGAACGCCTGGTTGACGTCATCCACCCAGGCCTTCACGTCGGCATTCTCGTCGATGGCGATCCGATAGCGGTAGCGGATCAAACTGCCCGGCTGAATGAGGCCGGTTTCCTCCAGGCCCGCCTTGGGGATCATCACCCGCGGGCCGAAGCTCATTATCGTGGCCACCCGGTCCGGCTCCCGCTTGATGACGGAATTGATCCGGAAGACGCCTTCTCCGATACGGAGTTCGTCGCCGATCCCGAGACCAAGCTTGGTGAGCAGGTTCTGCTCCACCGCCGCGCCCCAGAGGCCGTCCCTCTGGGCCAATACGGCGCCGAGTTCCTCGCCCGACTTGGTTTCCAGGGTGCCGACCAGGGGATAGGCGCCGTCGACCGCCTTGAGTTCGACCAGGGAACGTTTGGCGGCCCGGTCGCCCGCGGAGCGGGCCATGGCGCGCATCTCGATGGCTTCGGACAGATCGCCCCGGTCCGAAATATAGCTGCGCTGCTCCGCCGTGATGGGACGGTGCAGCAGGCGCAGCGAGATGTCGCCGCCGAGGAGGCTCCGCGCATCGCGCTCGATGCCGCCGGTTACCGATTCGGAGACGCTGCCCACCCCGGCGATGGCCGCGACTCCGAGGGTCAGACAGATGACGAAGACCCGGAATCCCCGGAGGCCGCCACGGAGCTCACGGCGGGCGAAACGGGCGGCAAGCGCCAGGTTGCTCATGCGGAGGCAACCCCCTGTTCCGGACCGCGGTCTTGGACGTGGGCCGGAATCTCCTCGCCGACGATCCGGCCGTCGGTGAGCGTGACGATACGGTCGCAACGGGCCGCCAGCTTGGGATCGTGACTGATCAGCACGAGGGTCGTTCCCGACCGGTCATGCAGGTCGAACAGCAGGTCCATCACCGCCTTGCCGGTCGCGCGATCCAGATTGCCGGTGGGCTCGTCGGCGAGCAGGATCGCCGGCTCGACGGCAAAAGCCCGGGCGAGCGCGACGCGCTGCTGCTCGCCGCCGGACAATTGGCCGGGGTAGTGGCTCAGACGATGGCCGAGCCCCACCGCTTCCAGTTGTCCTTCGGCCATGGCGAAGGCGTCCGGTTTGCCGGCGAACTCCAGCGGCACGGCGACGTTTTCCAGCGCCGTCATGGTCGGGATGAGGTGAAAATCCTGAAACACGATGCCGATCCGGTCGCGGCGGAAGAGCGCCAGATCGTCCTCGCTCAACGAGGCGAGATCGACGCCCGCGGTCTTCACGGTGCCCGAGGTGGCCCGTTCCAGCCCGGCGATGATCATAATCATGGTCGACTTGCCGCCGCCGGACGGGCCGACGACTCCGATGGCTTCGCCTGCCGCCACACGGAGATCGAGGCCGCGAAGAATATTGACCTCTCCCGCGGCGCTGGTCAGGGTGAGCCGAACGTCATCCATGAGGATCGAAAGATCGGCGCTATCGGCGGTCCCGTCGGCAGTCATTGTGTCGGTCGCTTTTTCGGCCAAATTAGTATGAATATTCGTGGACATCTTATCGGGCGCATTCATCGCAAACACCGCATATGGGATTTAGGGACTTAAATAGGTCGGGGATTTCGCCCCGGGCAAGGGCTATCTCGCTGATTGTCCTGCTTCTCGCTGTCTTTCTACTGATGGCCAGAACGGGAGACGCAGCCGATTCCGTCCGTCTATTGGCGCTCGGCGACAGCCTGACCGCGGGATTCGGCTTGCCCAGGGAGGATGCCTTCACCACGAAGCTCGCCCGGGCGCTGCTTGCCAAAGGGTACCAGGTGGAAGTCATCGACGCCGGGGTTTCCGGCGACACCACCGCCGGCGGGTTGGCGCGGATCGATTGGGCGCTCGCCGACAAGCCGGATGTCGCCATCGTGGCGCTCGGCGGGAATGACGGGCTTCGCGGCCTGGAACCGGCGGAAACCCGGTCGAATATGGACGCGATTTTGAAGAAGCTTTCGGACAATAAAATTCCGGCGATGGTCGCCGGCATGCTGGCGCCGCCCAACCTGGGCCGGGAATTCGGCGCCGAGTTCAATGCGGTGTTCCCCCAAGTGGCGGCTAAATACTCGGCGCTGCTGTATCCGTTCTTTCTCGACGGGGTGGCGGCAAAACAGGAATTGAACCAGCCGGATGGCATCCACCCCAACGCCGCCGGGGTCGATGTCATCGTCGAGCGAATGCTGCCGTCGGTGATCAAGCTCATCAACTCGGCTCCCGGCGCCCACGCGAAAAGCCGGGGGAGCCGTTAGGATGTTCAAAAGCGCCCACGCCGCCGGCGAATGGCAGGACGCCGTTATCGAGTGCCTTCGCGCGCTGGGGTCCCTGGACGGGGTTTCGGGACCCGGATTTGTCTACGCCACCGAACATCACGCGGATCATTTGCACCAAATCGAGGCGGCGCTCCGCGACGGCACCGGTATCCGGGACTGGGTCGGCAGCATCGGCATGGGGGTTGTCGCCGGCGCGCGGGCCTTTTTCGACGAGCCGACGCTGGCGGTGATGGTGGCCGACGTGGCCGACGGCGCGTTCGCGGTCCGCCCGCACATCGCGCCCGAGGACTTTGCCGGGATAACGGCGCCGGGTCCGCCAAACCTGTTGAGCGGCCCGGCGTTCGGCCTGATCCACGCCGATAGCCGGGCGCCCGGGACGCCGGCGTTGATCCGGGCGCTCACCGACCAGGGGCAGGGGTATCTGGTCGGCGGTCTGACCGCGTCCAACCGGGCCGACCACCAGATCGCCAACGGTGTTACCGGCGGCGGCGTGTCCGGGGTGGTGTTCGCGCCGGACGTGGCGGTGGCGACGTCGCTGAGCCAGGGCTGTTCGCCGGTGGCCGGCATTCATGAGATCACCGAGTGCGAGGACAACATCATCGTCGAACTCGACGGCCGCCCGGCCTATGACGTTTTCGTCGACGATGTGGGCCGCGAGTTGGCCGAGGATCTGGAACGTCTCGCCGGGCTGATCCACGCGGCCATTCCGGTCAGCGGCAGCGATACCGGCGACTATCTGGTCCGCAATCTGGTCGGGCTGGATGCCGAGCGCGGTCTTCTGGCCATCGCCGAAACCGTCGAGCCCGGCGACCGGCTGATGTTCGTCCGCCGGGACCCCAAGGCCGCCGAGGAAGACCTTCGCAACATGACCGCCAGGCTCGTGTCCCGTGCCGGCGACGCGGCCAAAGGCGCGGTCTACGTTTCCTGCATCGCCCGCGGGCCCAATACATTCGACGGGCTGAACAAGGAGATGGAGATCGTCGCCGAGGCGCTGGGCGACGTGCCGGTCATCGGTTTCTATGCCAACGGCGAGATCTCCAATGACCGCCTCTACGCCTATACCGGCGTACTCACTCTTTTCCTCTAGGGCGGGTTCGTGTTGCGGATATTTGCCGGGATTGCGCTGCCGGAGAACCTCCGGGAGCAGCTGGCCGGGCTTCGGGCCGGACTCCGGGACGCCCGCTGGGTGGAGCCCGCGGACTATCACGTGACCCTCAAATTCATCGGCGAGGTCGATGAAGGGATGGCCGAGGACCTGGATGCGGTGCTGTCGGCGGTGCGCGCCGCGCCGCCGAATGTCGCCATCGAGGGAGTCGGATGTTTCGAAAGCCGCAACAAGGTGCGCGCCGTTTGGGCGGGCGTGGCGCCAGACGATCCCTTGTCGGCGCTTCGCGGCCGTATCGAAACGGCCGCGGCGCGGGCAGGCGGGCCGGCCGAAACCAGAAAGTTCAAGCCGCATGTGACGTTGGCGCGCCTCAGGCGTGCGCCGCTGGCGGGCGTGCAGCCCTATCTCCAGGCCCATGACGGCCTCCGGCTGACGCCCTTCACGCCGCCGTCGTTCCAGCTGTTCCGGAGCCATCTGGGCAAAAAGGGCGCCCACTACGAGGTCATTGCGGACTACCCTCTCGCGCCGGGGTCAAATGGCTAAGGGCAAACTTGATCGGCTGCTGGAGAAGGTCGAGGCCTGCCGACTCTGCGAGGCGCATCTGCCGCTGGGTCCCCGGCCGGTGGTGCGGGCCGGGAGGGGCGCGCGCATCGCAATCATCGGGCAGGCCCCGGGCACCAAGGTGCACGAGAGCGGAATACCTTGGGACGATGCCTCCGGCGACCGGCTCAGGGACTGGCTGCGGATGGACAAGGAGACCTTCTACGACCCCGCGCGGATCGCCATCGTGCCCATGGGGTTCTGCTATCCCGGCCGGTTCGAGCGCGGCGGCGACAGGCCGCCCCGGCCCGAATGCGCGCCCGAATGGCACGCGCCCATCTTTGCCCACCTCCCCAATATCGAACTGACGTTGCTGGTCGGCATGTATGCGCAAGGCTACTACCTGGGGGATCGGGCCGGGAAGACGCTGACCGCGACCGTCGCCAACTGGCGGGCCTATCTGCCCGACCGCATTCCGACGCCGCATCCGAGCTGGCGCACCACCGGCTGGCAGAAGAAAAACCCCTGGTTCGAGAGGGAGTTGCTGCCCGAATTGAGGAAACGGGTGACGGCGCTGCTCCGTTAGCGGACCGCCTCCACCGCCCGCAACACTCCTATGGCGGCTCAATCGAGGCCGGCCCCTGGTTCGCAATATTCCTGAAAACCGTGATTTAGGCGGCAGCCTGCTTGGGGATCCCGCCGTGCCTGACGTATTCGTAGCGTTCGTCCAACAGAGGTGAGAGCGGCCGTCGCTGACCGTCCGGAAGACCGATCCACATCCGAAGCAGGTGGCGTTTCAACGTCGGGTCGTCGTAGTCCTCGTATGCTTGGCGGGCATGCATCACGGTCAAATTGTTGATCAATTGGATGTCACCCTCCTGGAAGTCCATTTCCAGACGCAGTTCCGGCCGGTTGGCGATCTCCTGAACCACGTCCAACGCCTCGCGCTGTGCATCGGTCGGGGCAAGATGGTCTCCGTAACGCGTAGTGGAATCTATGAACGCTCGATTAGTGAATCGGGCGCTGAGCTTACCATCGGCAACGGAGAACATCGGCATGTCGTACCAAGGCTGGCCGCCATCGGGGTGATCGCCGCGCCAGTCCACGTGAAACATCTCATAAAGTGGGTCGATTAAATCTGGACGTTCCGTCAGCAACACGTTGTGGACCGCCGGCGCGCTCACCAGATAACTCGCGCCGCCTGACTTGGCTCCGCGCATGCAGAACAGGCCGACTATGTCCGTGGGAAGCTGATCGCAATGAAAGTCCAGCCTGTTTCGGGTCTGGTAACCACGGGCATCGGGATCGCTGAGATCGCGGCCTTCATCCGTCACGTGGCCGAGCAAATGGCCGCGAGCGTTCTGGGATACGGGTTGACCGATATGCATACCCAAGCCCCAATAGAGGAGCTGGCAATCCTCGTCCGAATAGTTGTCTCTCGAAATTCCGCGGATGAGAGCAACGCCCGTGCCTCGTAATACCGAGTCGATCATCGCCCTTAGACGCGGCTTGAACTCCGGCAGAGGGAATACATCCGCGCCGAACGGAATTGTGGCCCCGGCCTTCTTGACGTTCAGGAGCGCGCTATCAATTTCGGCCTTTTCTTCCTCCGTGAGACGCCAAATCCAGGAGTCGGTTTGCTGCATCTCCGAGCCGATCCACGCTTCCTCGGAAACTATTCTCTCTCGAAGTATTTCAGCCATCGACTCGCCCACAAATCGCCGATCCAGTTATCCGCGAAACCTGCCGCGCTTTCAATTTCGCCAGGGGAGATACGGGCGGCATCCACAAAACCCTATACCTAATGCGTACTCGGCGCCATACAGTTCCCGCACCATTTGCGAAATCCACAGTCACGAATTTGCGGCCGCCTCAGCTTCTATGGCGGCTCAATCGAGTCCGGACCCTGCTCCGCCGATTCGATGGCTTCCATGTCTTCGTCGGAGAAGCCGAAATGGTGGCCGATCTCGTGGATCAGCACATGGCGGACCGCGTGCGCCAGTTCTTCGCCCGTGTCCTCGATGTAAGCCAGCAACGGCCGGCGGTAGAGGAAAACGCGGTCCAGATCGTGAGCGACGTCGCTGACGCTGGCGACGTCCATGGAGACGCCCGAATAGAGGCCCAAAAGGTCGTAAGGGCTCTCGATGCCCATGTCATGCAGGATCTCGGGATCGGCGAAATCGTTGACGAAGAACGCCACGTTGTCGACGCAGCTCCGGAAGGGTTCCGGCAGTTTGGTCAACTCCTCGGCCGCGATCTCGGCGATCCGGTCGGCATCGGCATGCGGGTTTTGCGCGTCCATGGCGATACCTTACCCGGTCTCGCTTGATCTTGCAGCCAACCCGTGCGAGTCCTGAACGACGGTAATCAAACCGGAATTTACTCGAGGAGACGCCGATGGTTGAGAAACTGACGCCGGAGGAACGCGCGGCGGCGCTCGCCGAACTCAGCGGCTGGTCCGAGGCCGACGGCCGGGATGCGATCCAGCGAACACTGACCTTTCCCGATTTCAACGAGGCATTCGGTTTCATGACCCGGGTGGCGATCAAGGCCGATCAGGCGGATCATCATCCCGAATGGTTCAACGTCTACAACCGGGTCGAGATCACCCTTTCCACCCACGACGCGGATGGACTCTCGGCGCGTGACGTGGCGCTCGCCCGGTTCATCGACGGCATCGCCGGTTAGGGGCTGGGTCTAGGTACTGTCCTGGGTGGCCGCCCTGGTCGTGGGCGGGCCCTCTGTTTTGGCCGCCTTGGCTTCCCGCCGGGAGATATAGAGGCTCGAAAGGAAGATCACCCCGCCCCCGATCCAGGTCCAGATATCGGGGATTTCGGCGAAGGCGAAGAAAGCCAAAATCGAGGTGAAGATCAGCCGCGAATAGTCGTAGGGCAGCACGGCGCTCACGTCGGCGGCCGCGAAGGACCGGGTCATGGCCTGGTGCGCGGCGGTCGCCGTCACGCCGACCATGATCAACCAGAACCAGGTCTCGATGGGCGGCCAGGTCCAGACCAGCATCGCCGGCACCAGGGAGATGGGCGTCGAAACCACCGCCAAATAGAAGACGATGGTGTCGGGGTGCTCGGTGCGGCTCAGCGTCTTGGTGAGCAGGGACGACGTGGCGACGAACACGGCGCCGCCGATCATCATCAGCGCCGGGACCGAAACGGCCTCGATGTCCGGCCTGAGGATGATCAGCGTGCCGATGAAGCCGACGAAGACGGCGATCCAGCGCCGGAGGCGCACCGTTTCGGGCAGAAACAGGGCTGCGCCCAAGGTGGCGAACAGCGGCGCGGTAAAAGTCAGGGACGTCGCCGTCGCCATGGGGATCAGTGAAATGCCGATGAACCACAGGAACTGCGAGCCGACGGACGACAGGCCGCGAAGGCCGTGCATAAACGGCCGCTTCGTTCTCAGGTGGTCGAATCCGATGTGCCAGAACAGCGGCAGCATGATCAGCAGGTTGATGATGTTGCGGAAGAACACCGTCTGCAGAACATGCACCTCCTGCACCGCGAAGCGGATCGACAGGCTCATGACTGAGAACAGGACGCCGGCGAGCAGCATCCACAATGCGCCGCGGATCGACGGCGGCAGAGCGGATACTCGGCCCGGCGATGGCGAAGGCGCCGGTTCCGGCAGGGGTTAAGCCGCCTTCAGGGCCGGCGCAACGTCGAAAGAGGCCTCGGTCTTGGCGTTGACTTCCTCGAGATCGACGCCATCGGCGAGTTCCACCAGCGTGGCGTGACCGGCCCGCTTGTCGATCTCGAAGACGCCGAGATCGGTAATCAGCTGATCGACCACCTGCGTGCCGGTGAGCGGCAGGTTGCAGCGTTCGAGGAACTTGGACGAGCCGTCCTTGGCCGTGTGGTCCATCACCACCACCACCTTCTTGACGCCCGCCACCAGATCCATGGCGCCGCCCATGCCCTTGACCATCTTGCCGGGGATCATCCAGTTGGCGAGGTCGCCGTTATGGGCGACCTGCATGGCGCCGAGGATGGCGAGGTCGATATGACCGCCGCGGATCATCCCGAAGCTCTGGGCGCTGTCGAAGTACGACGTCTGCGGCAGTTCGGTCACCGTTTGCTTGCCGGCATTGATCAGGTCCGGGTCCTCGTCGCCCTCGTACGGGAACGGGCCGATGCCCAGCATGCCGTTTTCGCTCTGCAGACTGACGGTCATCCCCTCGGGAACGAAGTTGGAGACCAAGGTCGGAATGCCGATACCGAGATTGACGTAGAATCCGTCTTCCAGGTTCCGCGCCGCCCGCGCGGCCATCTGGTTTCTGTCCCAAGCCATGTCCTGTTTCCTCCCCGCCTTCTATTCCGCCGCTTCCGGCCGCGGCCGGGTGGTCAGTTGCTCGATCTTTTTCTCGAAATTGTCGCCCTCGATGATCCGCTGAACGAAAATGCCCGGCGTGTGGATCATATCCGGGTCCAGCTCGCCCACCTCGACCAGTTCCTCGACCTCGACGACGGTCACCTTGCCGGCGGTGGCCATGGGCGCGTTGAAGTTCCTGGACGTCTTCCGGTAGATCAAGTTGCCTTCCGTGTCGCCCTTCCACGCCTTGATGATGGAAAGGTCGGCGACCAGCCCGGTCTCCATGATGTAGTGATCGTCGCCGAACCGCCGGGCTTCCTTGCCCTCGCCGATCTGGCTTCCGTAACCGGTCTTGGTGTAGAAGGCGGGAATGCCGGCGCCGCCGGCCCGGATGCGTTCGGCCAACGTGCCCTGCGGGTTGAACTCCACTTCGAGCTCGCCGTCGAGGAACTGCTTCTCGAAGGTTTTGTTCTCGCCGACATAAGACGAGATCATCTTGGTGATCTGGTGGGTATCCAGGAGCAGTCCCAGGCCCTCGCCGTCGATGCCGGCATTGTTGGATACGGCGGTGATGCTTTTGGTTCCGGAGTCCCTGAGCGCGGCGATCAGGTGCTCGGGGATGCCGCAAAGGCCGAACCCGCCGGCCATGACCATCATGCCGTCGAACAGCAGGCCATCGAGCGCCGAATTGGCGTCGGGGTAGACTTTTTTCATCGAAAGGCTCCCTGGTGAGCAGTCGTAATTCGGTGCGCCCGTTCGGGGCGTTCGGCGGAGATTACCGCGCGGGGTCCGGCTTGCAAAGCGGCCATCCGTCGTTCATCGTGAGACCGTTCGCGACCCCAACAGGTTTTTCGCTCCATTGGTCGAACGAGGGGCCGACGCTTCAGGAGTGTCCGCCGTGACCCGCCGCACGTTTGTCGTCCTCATTGCCGGTTGCCTGATTCTGCTGGTTTCCATGGGCAACCGGAACAGCTTCGGCCTGTTCGTCGGGCCGATCGCCGAGGAGCTGTTCAACAACGAGGTCGCCGTCATTTCGCTGGCGCTCGCCATCCAGCACCTCTTCTGGGGCTTGAGCCAGCCGATGGTCGGCGCCATCGCCGACAAATACGGCTCGGGCAGGACCATCGCGGTCTCCGGGCTGGTGTACGCTTGGGGCCTGTGGCTGATCGCCAACGCGGATTCGGCCTGGGATCTCTATACCGGCGCCGGATTGGCGGTCGGATTTGCCGGATCCGGCACCACCTTCGCGGTGATCCTGGCGGTCATCGCCCGCAACACGGCGCCCGAGAAGCGGAGCATGATCTATGGCATCGCCACCGCCATGGGGACCGGCGGCCAGATCACCATGGCGCCCGTCAGCCAAACCCTGATCGACCAGTTCGGCTGGTCGGTGGCGATGATGATCATGGCCTCCATGATCCTGCTGTTCGTGCCCTTGGGGCTGGTGATGACCGGCAAGGCGGCGGACGTCACCGAGGAAGGGGGCGGCGCCAACAGCGTCACCGAGGCGGTCAACGAGGCCCGCGGCCATTCGGGCTATCTCTACCTCACCGCCGGCTTCTTCGTCTGCGGCTTCCAGGTGTTCACCGTCGGCGTTCACCTTCCCAACTGGCTGAATACGCTGGGATTCGAGGGGCTCGGCGCCTGGGCATTGTTCACCATCGGCGCCAGCAATTTCTTCGGTACGCTGACGGCCGGCTATTTGGGCGGAAAGTACTCGAAGAAACGGCTGCTGAGCGGCCTGTACCTGATGCGCTCCGTTTTTTTCACCATCTTTCTATTGGTGCCGATCTCGCCGGTCAGCGTGATTGTTTTCTCGGCGGCCATCGGTTTCCTGTGGCTTGGCACGGTGCCGTTGACCAACGGCATCGTCGGGCAGGTTTTCGGGGTCAAGTATCTCGCGACCCTGTCCGGAATCGTCTTCGCGAGCCACCAGCTGGGGGCATTCCTCGGCATCTACGGGGCGGGCCTGATTTTCGATCGGACCGGGTCATACGACCTGGTCTGGCAGATCGCCATTGTCCTCGGCGTGGTCGCCGCCCTGCTCCACATGCCCATCAACGAAGCGCCGATAAGGCGCGTCCCGGCACCGGCTGAATAGGCGGACCCATGCAAGCTGTCACCATGCGCCGTGCGATCATCATCACTTTGCTGGCCAGCCTCGTCCTGGCGCTGTCCATGGGGATGCGCCAGAGCTTCGGCTTGTTCCAGCAGCCCATCGCCGAGACCTTCGGCATCGGGCTCACGGCATTTTCCATCTCGCTCGCCATCCAGAATCTGCTGTGGGGGCTGTCACAGCCGGTGGTCGGCGCCATCGCCGACAAATACGGTTCCGGCCGGGTCATCGGCGTGACTGCGGCGGCTCAGGTGCTGGGGCTGTTCATGCTCGCCAATGCCGACAGCATCTGGGAGCTCCATCTCTCCACAGGCATCATCATCGGCGTCGCCGGCGCCGGCACCACGTGGGCAGTGCTGCTGTCGGTGGTGGCGCGCAACGTGCCCGAGCACCGGCGGAGCCTGTTTTTCGGTTTGGCCTCGTCGGCCGGGACCGGCGGCCAGATCGTCATCGCGCCGATCAATCAGTTGACCATCAACGCCTTCGGCTGGGTCGACGCCATCGTGATCCTCGCGTTGATGCTGGTGGTGATCATCCCGCTGGCGTTCGCCCTGAAGGGCCGGACGGCGGACCATTCGGCGGGCCGGCAGGCGGCGGAGACCTTGGGCGCCGCGCTCAACAAGGCGCGCAAGCATTCGGGCTATCTCTATCTGACGGCCGGGTTCTATGTCTGCGGTTTCCACGTGATGTTCATCATGGGGCACTTCCCCAATTTCATCCGAACCGCGGGGCTGCCCGATTGGCTGCCGGGCGTGGCGATCGCCGTCATCGGGCTCACCAACCTCGTGGGCACGCTGCTATTCGGCTGGCTGGGCGACAAATATTCCAAGAAGTACCTGTTGAGCACGCTCTACTTCCTGCGGGCGGTGGTATTCGCGGGCTTCCTGCTGGTGCCCCTGTCGGCGACGTCGGTGCTGGCGTTCTCGTTCATGCTCGGGTTTCTGTGGCTGGCGACGGTGCCGCTGACCAACGCATTGGTCGGCCAGATTTTCGGGCTCAGGTACCTCGCGACGCTCGCCGGCATCGTCTTCGCCAGCCACCAGTTGGGCTCGTTCACCTCCCTGTGGCTCGGCGGCTTCCTGTTCGACACAAGGGGCGACTACGACCTGATCTGGCAGCTGTCGATCCTGCTAGGGCTGCTGTCGGCGGTGCTTCACCTGCCGATCAAGGACAAGCCGGTCGAGCCCGAGCCGGCCCCGGCCACTTCATGAACGCCGATTAATTCCACCCCTCCCGGCGGCCTGTGACCGTTGGGCCAACCGCAAGCTCCATGCCGCCCCTGGAATCCGAATTTCGCCCAATTTTGTGCTGTCAACGATACGAAACGTACCGTATTGTTAATGCAAGAAGGAGCACGGAACATGGCGCGGACACGATCCCCGGAGAAAAGGGAGGCCATCCTCGACGCGGTGGCGCCGCTCGTGGAATCCGAGGGCTACAACAAGACTCGGATCGAGCACGTCGCCGTGGCCGCCGGCGTGGGCAAGCAAACCATCTACCGCTGGTGGCCGACCAAGCCTGACCTGATGGCCGAGGCCTACACCCGCATGGTGCCGAGCCACGAATTGGCCTCGGGGGCCGAGGACCCGCGCGATGCCCTGACCGAAATCCTCCGAAACTCGTTTCGCATCTTCCGCAGGACCCCGGCGCCCCGAATTCTCGCCGGCCTGATCGCCGACGCCCAATCGGAACCGGCCGCCGCCGAGGCGCTTTACAACAATCTGCTGGTCGGCCGGCGGGGCGTGATCACCGCACCGTTCCGCCGCGGGGTCGAAAGCGGCGTGCTTCCGGAAGATTTCGATATGGAGGCCGCCGCCGATCAGCTGGTCGCCGCGGTCTGGTACAAGCTGCTCACCGACCCGCAGGCCCTGACCGACGCCTTCGCCCGGCAGGTGGTCGATCGGATCCTGCCCCGGGACACCAAGGGCAAGTTGGTCATGCGGGACTATTTCCCGGGCGCGCTGGGCGAGGTGTGCGCCTTGCAATCCCGTTACTACGCCGAAGGCTGGGGGTTCGGGCGCGCCTTCGAGCTGGACCGGGCGGAGGAGATGGCCGAGTTCCTCGGCCGTTTCGATCACCAACGGGATCTCTTCAAGCTGGTTTGCCGTGATGGCCGGGTGGTCGCGGCCATCGCCGTCGACGGCGGCGCCGAGGAGGTAACCGGCGGCGGCTCCCTCCTCAGATGGTTCATCGTCGACGGGGCGGAACGGGGCAACGGCATCGGCCGCCAACTTCTTTCCATTGCCGTCGAACACGCCCGGGCCCGGGCCTACCGATCCATCGCATTGCACACGTTCGACGGCCTCGAGACTGCGCGGTACCTGTACGAAGAGGCCGGGTTCAAGCTGGCCGATGAAGAGATGAGCGACAGGTGGGGCGCGGTGACCCTGCAGCAGGTCTTCGTACTGGATTTAACCGAATAGCGCCTCCAAGCGCCGCCTTCGAGCCCCATCCGGGCCGGCGTTTGAACTGAGATTTGCCGGGACCCGGCTAGGCCGGCGTTTCAAGGAAACCGATCGTCCGGGGATCGGCGATGGCATAGACGCAAACCGCGCCGTCCCGGCCCCGGACCGATGTTTCCCGCGGCGTCAAGGCGCGGAGGTCCGCGCCGGCGATTTTGGCCGCCTCCTCCGACAGCACCAGAAAGCACCCGAACTCCTTGGAGAGGGATTCAAGCCGCGCGGACGTGTTGATGGTATCGCCGATGGCCGAGAAATTCTGCGCCGTCGGCGGGCCCATGGTGCCGACGATCGCCTCGCCGGCATGAATGCCGATCCCCATCCGGAGCGGTTCCTTGACCTCGCGGGCCAATCGCTGGTTGAGTTGGTCCAGGCGCTCGGCCATGGAGGCCGCGCCGCGGATGGCGTTTCGGCACCCTTCCTCGATAGTTCCCTCGATTCCATAAAGCGCCATTAGCCCGTCGCCGGCAAACTGGGCGTAGTGCCCATCGGTCTCGCTGAGGGCCGACGACATTTCGGCGAAAAACTGGTTGAGAATGAACAGGACGTCGTAGGGCAGTTTCTCCTCCCCAAGCTTCGTCGAGCCGCGAAGGTCGATGAACATGGAGGCGACCTCCTGTTCCCGTCCCTGGATTCCGCCCCGCGCATTGGCCTGGGCGGCGGTCGCCGTCGGCGGCAGCAGAGGGGTGATGGAAAGGTCTTCGCGAGGCCGGCACTGACAGGCCAGCCGCACTTCGGGTTCGAGACCGACCCGCGTCAGGGCCTTCTCCTCGACCTCTCCAGGGGCGTCCAGATGTCCGACCGCGTCGCCCACATGGACCCGGCAGGTGGTGCACCGGCCCCGGCCGCCGCACACCGCGGCATGTTCGACCCCCGCTTCGCGGAGGCTGTCGAGAATGGTGGTGCCGACGGGGGCGGTGATCATGTCACCGCCGGGCAGCGTGATCCGGTAGGTGCCGTGCCGGTTCCGGTACCACCGGCGGCCCAGCCGGCCCAGCAGCACGAAGCCGAGAATTGCCGCGAACACATACCAGCCGTTGGGCTCGATGCGGGTGAGGTCGGCGACCATGTTGGGATCGGATTCGATGATCGGCTTGAAGACCCGGTTCAGGAAGTCCGGATCGCGATCGGCAATGCCCTGCAGATCCTGACCGACGTTGGCGAAACCGAGGAATGACAGAATGGGTATCGCGACCGCGGCGCCGTAGATGACCGGCAGCCACGCACGGTACCAGGTCCGGATTCGCAGCCAGAAGTGGATGCCGACGCAGAAGTGGCCCCAAACCACGAACAGGAGCGCCGTCTGCTGGGCGCCGCGGACCGGATCGGCGACCCAGAGCGCCGAAATCACATATTCATAGCTCGGGTCGAAGTCGAGCATCCGGCCGGCCATGACGGTGCCGGCGATGTGGGCGAGGATGAGCGGGAAGATCAAAATGCCGAGGGCCAACTGCGCGCCTTCCCAAAACGGCATGCGGAGCGTCGACCGGCGATAAAGCGAGGTGAGGCTGAGGACGAAGTGCGCCAACAGCGCGAGCAGCAGGACCAGCACGCCGGGGGGCTGCCCGAAGACCGGCTGCATGAATTTGCGCATGGCCTCCATGGTCTCCATGGAGATCAGGCCCAGCGCATGGTTGATCAGGTGCAGAACCACGAAAACGCCGACGAGCAGTCCGGAATAGGTCCTGATGCGCCGTTCCCACATGTGCTCGACCGTCCTTCGTTGCCGGGTATCCTCTCAACCTATCATATGGGGCGAGGGAGGGAATCCCGGTTAAAACCGTACCGATTCGTGCCTGAGGAACAGAACGCCTGCCCCGTTCAATTCCTCATGAGCCACCGTGAACATGGCGATGAAGGTTTCCCAATCCAGATCGGGATCGCTTTCGCTCAGGCGTTGGTGAATCGTGCCGAGGGTCCGGGTTCCGTCCATCAGGCGGATCATTTCCCCGGCTCCCGGCGGAAGGGTGCGCTGGATGGCCGCGCCCGCGACATTGACCGTGATGGATTTGCCGGCCGCGACGGTCTCGGCGAGCGCCCGCGCCCCCACCTGATAGAGAACGGGAACCATATCCGCCGCCGGCCGGGCGACGGCGGTTTCGGCCCGTGCCCGGGGCACCGCGTAGAAGACATGAGTCTTCCGGGTGCCGCCGAGGAGCTCGGCCAGCGCCGCCCGCTGCGCCCGGCCGAGTTCATCGATCCGGTCGAGGGTCTCGCCGTCGTCGAAATAGATGGACGGGTCGTATTCGACGGGTTTGATGAGTCCGGTGATGGCGAGGCCCGCGCTCCCGGCCAGTTCGAACAGTGCCGGCACCCGGTAGGCCCGGTCCCGGGCATTGAGGAGCAGATCATGGAGTTCGGCATCGCCCCGCTGGTGATCGCCGACCACCGGATTGGTGCGGAACCGGTTGCCGGGCGGCAGGCGGGCGAGCAGGTGCCGGGCGTACCTCACCCGGTCGGCGGGCGTTCCGTGCGGCTTCAGCGTCTTCAGCGCCTCCTGAAGATCGTAAACCCCGGTACGGCCCAGCTCGCCGTAGACCATGACGCCGATGCCGCCCGCCGGCGAGAGGACGGAGGCGAGCGCGTTCAGTCCCGCTTGCGGATCGTCCAGATGATGGAGTACGCCGCAGCAGTCCACGTAGTCGAACGGCTCCCATCCCTGATCCGCCACGTCCAACAGGGACAAGGTGTGGAACGCGATATTGGCGAGGCCGCGCGCCGCCGCCCGGGCCTCGGCGATTTCCCGGGCTGCGCGGGACACGTCGACATAAGTGATCCCGGCGGGGCTGCCCGCATCGGCCAGCTGTTGGGCGAGGGCAATCGTGCCGTCACCGGTGCCGCCGCCGGCGACCAGCACCTTGAGGGGTCCGCCGACATCGAGCCGCCCGCCGAACGCATGGTGATTGACCTCGAGAAGGTTGCCGGGCGAGCCGATGAGCGCCGGGCCCGTCTCGTCCGCCGGATCGCGGCTCGGGTAGGGATAGGCGTCGTATTGGGCGCGAACGTCGTCGTCGGACATAGGGTGAGGCGTTCCGGCCGTGCCGTGCTATTTAGTCGGAGGTCCAACCTATCGGGCGGCATGAGTTAAGGAAAGTGCATGCGCGGCTATTTCGGAATCGGCGTCGAGGGTATTTCCAAGGCGATGAATGTGGGCGGTTTGTTCCGCACCGCCCATGCCTTCGGGGCATCGTTCGTGTTCACCGTCGGCGCGGTCTATCAGCGCCGTGACGGCGGACGGGCCGATACATCGGACGCGCCGGGCCACGTACCGTTCTACAGCTTTCCGGATACCTCGTCGCTGCTGCTGCCTCAGGGGTGCGATCTGGTGGGCGTGGAGCTGCTGGACGAGGCGGCGGAGCTGCCCAGCTTCCGTCATCCCCGCCAGGCGGCCTACATTCTGGGACCGGAGCGGGGCGAGCTGTCCGGCGGCATCCTCGAGCGCTGCGCCTATACGGTCAAAATCCCGACCGGCTTCTGCGTCAACGTGGGCGTCGCCGGGGCCATCCTGATGTACGACCGCCAGATCAATCTCGGCCGTTTCCCGGCCCGGCCGTTGACGCCGGGCGGGCCCGTCGAAGATCTCCCCGAGCACGTCCATGGCGATCCGGTCCTCCGGACCCGGATGGAAGCGTACCGGGATACGCCTCCGGCGTACGAGGAAGAGGACTAGCCCGCATTTCCCGCCAGGGCCGCTAGTCCATCCTTGAGCTCTTCCGACGGCCGCACCTCGCCGACCCGGTTGCCGAGCGTATTCAGCACGGGCGCCGCGAGCCACGGCGCGAGGGCGTTGCGGGCGTTTCGGTCGAGCACGCCGATCCCATCCAGGATATTGGCCATCACCACGTCCGCCGCGCGCCGTCCGCCGTCGTCGATCTTGACGGCGATACCGATGCCCCTGGCGGGAACGATGCCTGCGGAAACCCCCTCGGCGCCCACCTTGGTGACGAAAGCGCCGTTGCCGGCGGTGATGGCGACCGTATCGAACTCGCCCCGGCCGCGAACCAGTTCGGGCTCGGCGGCCATGGCGGCGATGATCCGTTTCGCCGCCTCGCCGTGATCGGGTTTCAGGCCGCCCGGGTCGGCCATCCGGGCGCAGGCGCGGGCCAGGCCCGCGATGGGCATGGGGAGTGTCGGAATGCCGCAGCCGTCCGCCGCCGGCTCGACACCGCCGAGGTCGAAGTCCGACAGATCCGACAGGAGATTCCGGATCGTCCGCTGCTCCTGGCCCGTGGCGTCCGCGTAGGCCGAGGCGGGCAGACCCACATGCCGGGAGGTGGTGAGAATGCCCGCATGTTTGCCCGAACAGTTGTTGTGGGCGCGGGTGGGTTTCCCGCCCGCCTTGATCAGGGCGGCGGCTTCCTCCTTGTCGCCGGGCTCGACGGCGCCGCAAACCAGATCGGCTTCCGAGAGGCCGAGCCTGGAAAGCCAATCCCGGACCAGGGCCACATGCCGCCGGCCGGCCATGTGGGAGGCCGCCGAAATGGCGATTTCCTCGTTGCCGAGGTTGAACGCGTCCACCGCGCCCGAAGCGACGAAGGGAATGGCCTGCAGCGGCTTGACGGCCGAGCGCGGATAGTGGGGCGCCTCCACGTCGCCCCAGGCTGCGATCATCTCGCCACGGGCGTCGACCACCGCCGCCGTCCCCCGGTGCAGGCTTTCGGCCACCGAGCCGCGCGTTACTTCGGCAAGAACAGGATTGGCTGTGCGCATGAAGCCGTTTTGGCATTCGGCCCACCCCTTGGCAAGCCAACGAACCAGCGGTATCTATGGGCCGTTATGGCAAGACATGCGCTACTTGGCGGTTTGCTGGCCGCCGCGGTGACGGCGGCGGGCCCGGCGGCCGCTCAAAGCCCGAAGGTCCTCGGCAACTTCTCCGATTGGACGGCGTTCACCGACGGGTCGGGCCGGTCCAAGGTCTGCTATATCGCCAGCCAGCCGAAGAAAGAGCAGGGCAAGTACACCCGGCGCGGCGACACGTTCATCCTGGTCACCCACCGGCCGTCCGAGCGGACCCGGGATACGGTGGAAATCCGCGCCGGCTATACCTACAAAAAGAATTCCGACGTGACGCTCTCCATCGATGGCCGGGCGTTCAAACTGTTTACCAATGCCGGCAGCGCCTGGGCCCGGGACCAGAAGACCGATACGGCGCTCGCCAACGCCATGCGCCGGGGCGATACCATGGTGATCCGCGGCACGTCGTCCCGCGGGACCCGCACCACCGACACCTATTCCTTGAAAGGCTTCACCGCCGCCCACCGGGCCATCGGCAAAGCGTGCGGCCTGACCTCCTGATGTCGGGAAAAACCAACCTCATCGGTCTCGACCGGGACGAGTTGAGCGCCGATCTCGCGGCCATCGGCGAGAAGCCGTTTCGCGCCAAGCAGCTTTGGCACTGGATCTATCACCGGGGCGTCCGCGACTTTGCCGGCATGACGACGCTGGGCAGGGATTTGCGCCACAAGCTCGCCGAAAACT
Organism: Rhodospirillales bacterium; assembly: GCA_965221855.1. Lineage (GTDB taxonomy): Bacteria > Pseudomonadota > Alphaproteobacteria > Rhodospirillales > UBA2165 > JAJDXO01. The sequence goes on from CBDCSV010000008.1 coordinate 57,796, forward strand.
ACGTGGTCGCGCCGCCCGGGATCATCACCGAGCAGCGCTCGAACGACGGCACCCGCAAATGGCTGGTGCGCACCGAGGACAACAACCGGGTCGAGGCGGTCTACATCCCCGAAGAGGACCGGGGCGCCATGTGCATCTCCTCGCAGGTGGGCTGCACCCTGGCCTGCACCTTCTGCCATACGGGCACCCAGAAGCTGGTCCGCAACCTGACGGCGGGCGAGATCGTCGGGCAGTTCATGATCGGGCGCGACTCCTACGGCGAATGGCCGTCGCCCAAGGAGGGCCGGATGCTGTCCAACGTCGTCATGATGGGGATGGGCGAGCCGTTGTTCAACACCGACAACGTCATCAAGGCGCTGACCATCATCATGGACGGGGACGGGCTCTCGGTGTCCAAGCGGCGGATTACGCTCTCGACCTCGGGTGTGGTGCCGGAGATCGGACGCGTGGGGCGGGAGCTCGGCGTCGGACTGGCGATCTCGCTGCACGCGGTCACCGACGAGTTGCGCGACGTGCTGGTGCCGATCAACAGGAAATACCCGATCAAGGAATTGCTGCGGGCCTGCCGGGATTATCCGGCGGCCTCCAACGCGCGGCGCATCACCTTCGAGTACGTGATGCTCGACGGGGTGAACGATTCGCTCGCCGAGGCCCGCGAGATGGCGCGGCTCTTGAAGGACATCCCGGCCAAGATCAACCTGATCCCGTTCAACAAATGGCCGGGCGCCATCTACGACAGCACGCCCGCGCCCAGGATCAGGAAGTTCTCCGAGACCCTGAACGATCTCGGCCTGTCGGCGCCCATCCGGGTGCCGCGCGGCCGGGACATCCTCGCCGCCTGTGGCCAGCTCAAATCGGAGAGCGTGCGGGCGCACAGGAAGAAGGTCGCGGATGCCTCGCTTCCCGCTTAACAGGCCGTTTGTACCTCTCTATTGCGGGTTGCAAATATCCGTTGGGGGCCGGCAATGAAAATTCCGTTGATCGGGACTGTGGGCAAAACCTACAGAGAAACCCTCCGAGATGCCGCCGTAATTGCCGTATTCGCGGCCATATTTTACGGAATTGCCGTGGCAGTGGTTATGGGTGGCGCAAAGTGGTTGGCACCATTTCTCTCGGAGTTTTTGCCCAAGGTTGTCGAAGAACTCAAATTACCGGCGGAGCACGGCAATGTCGGATTTGCCGACCTTCTCCACGTAGATCTGATTTTCAAGTTCCCATTGCAAATGGCTTTGTTATTGATGGGCACACTACTCGTCCATGGGCTGGCAATTGTCGTCGGGGCATTCGTGACGTCAGCGCTACATCGGAGACAGCTGCTGTCCCGGAGCGAGAACAATTTTTTCAGTTGTTTGATACCGGCTCGGCGTCATTTGCGGGTTGCTTGGGCGCTAACCAAGGTCGCCGTACTGTATGTGGTCTGTAACTTGGTTTACGTGACTGTCATGGACATGTTCCCAACATACGGGGGAGACAATGTTGTCGCGGGAATCGCACTTGGGATAGTCGAGCTTGTTGTTCACCTCGCCGGTTTCCTTCTTGTTGTCTATGTGGTGTTCCGCTGTTCGTTGGTGCTGCCGGCAGGGCAATCGCATTTGATTTGGTTCGTGAACGGAATGGCTTCGTAAACGGAATGGAAATGAGTATCGCTGCTGCTGGAGCTTCTTTGACGTTTGATGGAGGTTTCGGTGGAGAGATTTCGGGAGAGTTTTTCGGGTCTTGATGATCCGCGCACGGGCAACGCGTTGCGTCATGATCTTCTTGAGATGCTGTTCATGGCGCTGTGCGCGGCGCTGTGTGGAAGCACGTCGTGCGTTGACATGGCGGACTTCGCCGAGGCCAAGGAAGAGGTGCTGCGCGAGTTCCTGACCCTGCCCGCTGGCCCGCCCAGCCACGACACCTTCTCGCGGCTGTTCCGGTTGTTGGACCCGCGGGCCTTTCATGCCGCCTTCCAGCGCTTCATGTCCGATTTCGCGACCGCCCGGGCGGAGGTTGTTGCGATTGATGGCAAGAGCCTGAGGCGCTCCTTCGATCGGGCCTCCGGAACCTCGCCGCTCCACCTGGTCAGCGCCTGGGCCGCCGATCAGCGGCTGGTTCTAGGCCAGATGAACGTGGGCGCGAGCAACGAGATCACCGCCGTGCCGGCCTTGCTCAAGCTGCTCAGCCTCGAAGGCGCGGTGATGACCATGGACGCCATGCACTGCCAGAGCGGCACGGCCCGCGACATCCACGAGGCCGGCGCCGATTACCTGATGGCGCTGAAGGCCAACCAGCCCGACCTTCTCGCCGACGTCAAACTGCTGCTGGACGATCCCCAGGCGCCCGCCGACGGCGTGGACCAGACGGTGGACGCCGGCCACGGCCGCATCGAAACCCGCCGCGCCGAGGTGCTGCACGATATGGACTGGCTCGCCGAAGCCCACCGGTGGCCGGCCCTGGCCGCTGTCGGCAAGGTCACCTCCAGCCGCGAGACCGACGGCCGGGCCACGACAGCGGTGCGCTACTTCATCGCCTCCTGGCCGCTCACCGCCGACGAACTGAACCGCCTCGTCCGCGGACACTGGGGGATCGAGAACCAACTCCATTGGGTGCTCGATGTGGTCATGGACGAAGATCAGGCCCGAGCCCGCAAGGACAACGCCCCGGAAAACCTCGCTCTCCTCAGACGCCTCGCCCTCAACGTCATCAAACGCAACAAGGACAAGGGATCAAACCGTCTCAAGTTCAATCGCGCCGGGTGGAGCGACAACTTCCTCCGAAAACTCATCGCCGAAATAGGCTAATGCGATTGCCCTGGTGCTGCCGGCTGTTGCTCTGGATCAACCGGTGACCCTTCGGGAATCATGGCGGAAAATGTCCGGGACCAGCTTACCTCTCTTTGGCTCGCCGGTACTGTCATACATTTTGTATTTTGGGCTTGCCGGATTGTTGGTTGGTAGCATTTTCCTCTTGCTGGGTTCCGAGGCCACCGGGCCGAATTCCTTGTACGGTGCGATCGCATTGTTTTTGGTAGTGGCCTCTGTACTTCTGGTATTCGGATACGGATTGATGATTAGTATCCTGTCGGTGGCATATGGCGCAGCGATCGGAGAACCTGTGTCGTCGCGATCGGCCGAGACCGAGTAGAGCGTTTACCGAGCCTCGAAGCCGAACGGTGAGGCGCCGGTTGAGCGGCGGCTGGGCCCGGCCGGTTCGAATCGGGGAGCGCCCGTCACCGCACGGGCGAATTTTTTGGGGCGGGAGAACGGCCACATGAAGCTGCCTATCTTCGGAATCGTCAAGCAGGCCTACGGATTCGTTTGGGCGCACCGCGCCGAGTTCTGGAAACTCGCCATTCCGGCGATCGTCATCGTCTCCATATTGGGTGCAGTGTTCTCATGGGGTTTGTGGACGCTGTTCGGCAAAGCCCAATCCTTCGGCGAGTACCTCGAAAATGCGGCAAATCCGGAGGTCGCCGATTTCCAGTCGTTCTTCTGGTTGTGGTTGGCCCCCATGATCGTCTTCGCCATTGTCTTCTCCATGTACTCGGTCGCGTGGCACCGCCTGTATTTGGTGCCGGAAGAGCAGGCAAGTGCGCGTGCGGCATATCGGTGGGGCGGCCGCCAGTGGCGTTTCCTATTCAACTACGTCAAGGTCTTCCTGGTGATGATTCCGCCATTTATCGTCGCCGAGATCGTCATCCTCGGGATCGCCGTCGCCGCTGCCGCGGCCTTCATCATTTCTCAAATCCTTCTTTGGCTTATCCTTGGATGGTTCTACGCCAGATTCTCCATGCTTTTTCCATCGACGGCCGCCGATGCGCACATGACGCTGCGCGAAGGCTGGCGGATTACCGAGGGCAATGGATGGCGGCTATTGTGGATCATCGTTTTCGTCGCCCTGCCTGTCGGCATCGTCACCTGGCCGGTCAATTCCGCAGTGTCTGTCCTGCTGTTCGAAACCGGCGCTATCTCGTCGCTGACGGCAAACCTTCTGACGGCCTTGCTCGGCCAGTTCTTCGGCTTCATCGGAATCGCCGTCGGCGTTTCGGCGCTTTCCATCTCCTACAAGCGCTTGGTGGATGCCCAAGACGCACAGGCCGCCCAGCCCGCCGGCGCGGCCGAGGGAATGGACGGCTAGCCCCTACCACGCCTCGAAGCTGAGGTGCCGCGCGGCCGGGCCATACTCGCCGCCTGCGACCAGTTCAAATCCGGAGTGCCTGCGCGCGCGCAAGAATAAGTTCGCGGACGCAGGGCCTAAGATTTGGAATGCGGAGCGAGCCAACAAAGTGTTAGGCTGATAGGTTCACTGGTCTGGACTGAACAACTCCAAAACGGAGCGGGCGGGCAAAACCATTAAGGGATATTTCATATTCTCATCAAACGCTCGAAATCCGTAGCGGTCGTAAAGTCCGGCTACTTGCTCGTTTAGGGCGTTCAGCGCGACGCCGTAGTTGCCGATCCTCTGAATTGCGTCGGCGGCTTGTTCTAGCGCGTGTAGCAGCAGCATCGTACCGATGCCGTTGCCTTGATATTGAGATCGGACGGCAATGTAGTGCAGGTAAATGAATGGAACCGGGCCGAAGACTCCGTGAGTGCCAACCACATCACGGTCAACGTACTTCGGGTCGGCCGCCGACACACCGATCGAGTAGAAGCCCAGGGCCGCAGCCTCGTTGCTTACATGGGCGCAGTAAACCCTTCTCTGAAATCTTTGGTGCCAATCGCAACACTTGTCGACATGCTTATCAACTTCACTTTCACCTGAATCGAAGTCGGCTAGTTCCGCGGGATCAACCAGCGGTTCAATTCGTAGACCTTGCAGGTCCACGTGGCGGGGAGCAGTCGTCATCAATATTCTGTTTGTAGAACTCGTATGCGCGACGAAGTTCCGGTGTTACCCCACCTGTTTCTTTGTAGGCGCGTTGCAGCCACTCATACGCTTCCTGCTCTGTCTTAAACACGGATTCCTCTTTCTTTTCGCCTCCGTGGAACCGGCGCAGGAAATCGCTGAGAAAGGGTATTGCCATGGAAGAACAAATCGTTGGATTTAACGATCACGATCTAAGCGGAGTGTAGCACCCTTGTTCGATTCTTTTCTTGCTTTTTTCGAACGAATTTGAGTCGAAAATTTGTGTTCGATTCGGACTACCACGCCTCGAAACTGAACGGCGACGGGCCGCGCTGAAAAGCGGGGACGGTGAGGCGCCGGTTCAAGGGCGGCTGGGCCCGGTCGGCGCAATCGGCGCGCTGACACAGCCGGCAGCCGACCCCCACCGGCGTCGCCGCGTCTTCATGGGTGAGGTCGAGCCTGTCGGCGTAGGCGATCTTCTTCACGTAGTCGGCGCTGCACCCCACTCCGATCGCCCGCAGCCGCGCCCGGCCGCCCGGCCCCTGGGTCGGCACCGAGCGGGCGAAGGTAAAGTACCGGGCGCCGTCTTCCATTTCCATCAGCTGGGTGATGGTCCGGCCCGGCGAGCGGAACGCCTCGTGGATATTCCATCTGGGGCAGGTGCCGCCGAAGCGGGCGAAATGAAACCCGCCGGTGGAGTACTGCTTCAGCACGTTGCCCGCATGGTCGATGGAGAGAAAGAAGAACGGCACCCCGCGGGCGCCCGAGCGCCCCAACGTGGTCAGCCGGTGGCAGACCTGCTCGAAGGACGCGGTAAACCGGGCGCCGATGGCGTGCACGTCGTAGCGCATCTCCTCGGCCGCCTTGAGGAACGGCCCATAGGGCATCATCACCGCGCCGGCGAAATAATTGGCGAGCCCGAGCCGGGCCAGCGCCCGCACCTCGTCGCCCTTGAGGTCCGCCTCGTCCATCACCCCCTCGATCAGGTCCCGGTACCCCAGCAGCCCCAACTGCTGGGCGACGACGAAGCCGCGGGTGGACGTGTCGAGCCATTCGGAGATGAACAGCCGGCGCGAGTGCCGGTCGAGACGCCAGCGCGACCCGGCCAGCACGTCCGCCGGTACGATGCGGACGCTGGTGTCGTGAGCGGTCTTGAGCTGATCCTTGAGCCCGTGGAAGAGGTCGGCGGAATCGAATCCGGCGTCATCCCACAGGGTCTCGACGGCGCTTTCGAGAACGGGAAAATGGTTGTTGGCCTCGGTGAAGAAATCCCGGGCCTCCTCCAGCGGCTGGCGGTGCGACTCCGGACCGGCGGCGGGTCCCGTTTCCACCTGCTCGGCCAGTTGGGCGGTGGCTTCGACCCCCTTCCGATAGGCCCGGTAAAGGGTCACCATCGCCTGCGCGGTGGCGGGCGAGGCGCCGACCAGATCGGCGAGTTCCGAATTGCCGACGTTCAATCCCTCGAACAGGGGGTCGGTGAGCACTTCCTTCAGGGAGGCGGCGGCGCGGGCCTCGTCGTCGCCGGAGAAGTCCTTCAAATCCACGTCGAACGCGTCGGCCAGACGGAGCAGCAATTGGGCGCTCAACGGCCGCTGGTTGCGCTCCACCAGATTGAGGTAGCTGGTGGAAATGCCGAGATCGTCGGCCATCTGCGCCTGGGTGGCCCCCAGATCCCGACGAAGGCGGCGGATTCGGGTGCCGGCGAATATCTTCTTGTCGCTCAAGGCTGCCATGGCGGAACATCACATATTTTTACAAGATTTACAAAACTACAAATGTATTCTGCAAAACGGAAAACATATTTACTTTATTAAACTCAATAACTTATGGACCAATCTGTCGAAAATGTAAAGTATGTCCGGGTTATCAATCAGAGAATTCGGAGGTTAGATATGAATCCGCCCGGCAAGTCATTCGAAGAGTTCATCCAGAACGCGCCGGAAGGCCGCTATCATGGTATCGAACGGACCTACGGCGCGGCCGATGTCGCCCGCCTCCGGGGTTCGATACAAATCCGGCATACCCTCGCCGAACGGGGCGCCAACCGCTTGTGGGAACTGCTCCACGAGCGGGATTACGTGAATTCCCTCGGCGCCATGTCCGGCAACCAGGCCATGCAGCAGGTCCGCGCCGGTCTGGAAGCAATCTATCTTTCCGGCTGGCAGGTGGCGGCGGACGCCAACACCGCGGGCGCCATGTATCCGGACCAGAGCCTCTACCCGGCCAACTCCGGGCCGGAACTGGTCAGGAAGATCAACCGCACGCTTCAGCGCGCGGATCAGATCGAACATTCCGAGGGCGGCGCCGGCCGCGACTGGTTCGCCCCCATCCTCGCCGACGCCGAGGCCGGCTTCGGCGGACCCTTGAACGTTTTCGAGATCACCAAGGCCTACATCGAGGCCGGCGCCGCGGGCATCCACTTCGAGGACCAACTGGCGTCCGAGAAAAAGTGCGGCCACCTGGGCGGCAAGGTGCTGATCCCGACCGCACAGCACATCCGTCACCTGAACGCCGCGCGGCTCGCCGCCGACGTGATGGGCACCCCGACGCTGATCGTCTGCCGCACCGACGCGGAAAGCGCCAAGCTGCTCACCTCCGACATCGACGAGCGGGACCGTCCGTTCATCGAAGGCGACCGGACGCCGGAAGGCTTCTTCCGGGTGCGCGGCGGCGTCGAGGCGTGCATCGCCCGGTGCCTCAACTACGCCCCTTATTCCGATCTCATGTGGTGGGAGACCTCGAAGCCGAACCTGGAGCAGGCGCGAATCTTCGCCGAGGCCATCCACAAGGAATATCCGGGAAAGATGCTGGCATACAACTGTTCGCCCAGCTTCAACTGGCGGGCCAACCTGGACGACGCCGACATCGCCAGGTTCCAGCGCGAGCTGGGCGCCATGGGCTACAAGTTCCAGTTCGTGACCCTCGCCGGTTTCCATCAACTCAACCACGGCATGTTCGAGCTCGCCGGGGCCTATCGTGAGCGCGGCATGGCGGCGTATTCGGAGCTGCAGGAAGCCGAATTCGCCTCCGAAGCCATGGGCTACACCGCCACCCGTCACCAGCGGGAAGTCGGCACCGGCTACTTCGATGCGGTCACCGCCGCCCTCTCCGGCGGCCGGTCCTCGACCACGGCCATGGCCGAGAGCACCGAAGCCGACCAGTTCACCCCGGCCCGAGCCGCGGAATAGGCGGCAGCGAAACGCCACGCGTCATCGCTAGGGCCTACTAGACGGCGCCGGTTCCCCTGCCCGAGGGACCGGCGCTTTTTTTGTCGGGTGCCTCCCTCTAAAGTGATGCGCGGACAATCGAGGGAGACGCATGAAACTGCCGGTCATGATGACGGTGCGGGAAGCTCTGGGCTTCGTCTGGGAGAACCGGATGTGGGCGATCAACCTCGCCCTGCCGGCGATCGTCATCATCGGCATCCTGACGGCCATCGCCGGCGTCACCGGCCCGGCGTCCGCCCCCGAGCAGCCGGTGCTGGTTCAGTTCATCCAGGTGGCGCTCCTGGTGTTCAACATCTGGTTCACCATCGTCTATTCGGTGGCCTGGCACCGGGCTTATCTCGCCGAGGAGCGGAGCGCCACGGTGCTGGAGTGCTATCTCTGGCGGAGGCGGACGACCAGGTTCGTCATCCAGTACCTCAAGCTGTTCATCATCTTTGGCGTCATCGGTTCCTTCTTCGCGCTCATCTACCTCGGCCTGTCCGGCTCGCCCATCGGAACCGGCGCCACGTTCGGGGCCGGCACCGTGGTGCTAATGTGGCTGATCGGCCGCCTGATCCTGATTCTTCCCGCCACCTGCGTCGACCACGATCTGAGTCTCCGCGACGTGCTGGTACTCAGCGAGGGCAACGGCTGGCAGGTGGTCGGCGCGATGATCGTCGCCGGCATCATTACCGCGGTTCTGGGCGCCGTCCCGATTATGATCGCGGCCGGCATCGTTGCCGCGACCGCTGCGGCCGGGACCTTGTCGGGGTCCCTGGCCATCTCCCTGGTCGTCCAGTTCATCGGCTTTATCGGTATCGCGCTGGGCGTCTCGGTTCTGTCGGTCGCCTACGGGAAACTGTCCGCCGCGCAATCCTCCGGCCAATAGGGCGCGGCGGGCCTTTCCCAACCGGACTAAAACGTGTAGGTGTCTCACCGCTCATGGCGGAGGAATTCGAATGGCCGTTGACCGGGAACTGATCTATGTGGGTGATCCCATGTGCTCGTGGTGCTACGGGTTCGCGCCCGCCAAGACCAAGCTGGAGGACCAGTGCCGGGGCCGCGCCGCGGTGACGTTTGTCGCCGGCGGGCTGCACATCGACTGGACCGAGCCCCAGGACCGGCAGCGCATTGACTTCCTGCGCGAGCACTGGGAGGAGATCAACCAGCGCACCGGCCAGCCGTTCAAGTTCGACATCCTGGAGCGCACCGACTTCGTCTACAACACCGAGGCCGCCTGCCGCGCCGCCGTCACCGCGCGGATGATGGAAGGCAACGGCGCGGCGCTCGAGTTCTTCACCCGCCTGCAGATCGCTTTCTACGCCGAGAACCGGGACGTCACCCAAGAAGGCGTGCTGATCGGCCTGGCGGCCGAATTCGGTCTCGACAAGGAAAAGTTCGCCGGCCTCTTCGGCTCCGACGAAATGAAGGCCGAGACCATGCGCGATTTCCAGTTCGCCCAGCGCATGGGCGTCACCGGCTTCCCCACGGTGGTGGTCAACGACCGCACCGGCTACGCCTACCTCACCGTCGGCTGGCAGCCCTACGAACAATTGGAGCCCATCGTCGAAGCCTGGCTCACCGACCGGCTCGAGCGCCAGCAGCAGGCGGCGGAATAGGGTCAATCAACTTTTTAAGAACGCGGAAAGCTCTCTCTTTATCTGGGCGGCTGTTTCGTTTCTTGGCTGACACATCTCCGCCCAGTCTCGACCGGGATGCAAAGTGTCCCATCTAGAACGTTCCTGCTGAAACCTTCCCCTTCCAGGCGTGTGGTTGCCGAAACCGTCTATCAGATGATTCCAAATCGGCGAATACCGGGCGATAAGCAGCGCTTCGCCCAACGATATCCAGATCTCGTCCACGATCAGATAGCGACAGCAAAAATCTTCAACATTTAAATTCGCGGATTTACTGATGCTTCCAGCGTGTTGCCGAAGTCGGTTATAGAGAGACTTGTTGGGTTTATCATCAAGTCCCATCCGGCCTTTTCTTGAGCCCGGAGGAACGGCTTCACCAACATAAATTGGAGCTTCAAACCGACCGTCTTTATTGCGGGCTGAGATTTTTTCATACGGCTTGAAACCGCCCACATAGTAGATCGCGTAAATTCCAGCGCCCTCGAATGTTTTCAGTTCATCAATCCGCATAGGGTCCTGAACCAGAAGGGCCTCCGCGACGCTTCTGCCCAGGTTACCCTTTTCGAGAGGGTTGTAAGGGATGGTCATTGGACCGAAGTCGTCCCGAGGCGCCGAATTAGCTTGGTCAATTCCTTTTGCTCTGAGAGCAGAAGTTTCTCAGCCACGGTCCTCGCGACCACATGAGCTAATTTCAAGGGAACCGCATTCCCCAACTGTCGCATCGTTTCCGACCATGATCCGTGAAAGATGTATCCGTCCGGAAAGGTTTGGATTCGGGCGGCCTCTCGAACGGTGAAGTACCGTACGTTTCCATCGGCTTCCAGGATCATATTCTCGCCACCGGGTACGCCGTGATCTCCAGCCTTGAGTGCCTTGGCGGGCAGATCAAGAGGGCTACCAGTATGGCCCTTGTATGATCGAGCACCTGGCTGGTAGCGGTGGTTATGGAGGGTCGGTTTGCGACTGGATTTGCGAGGGTCCGGTATCCCCGAAAGAGCATCTCTGACTGTCAGCCAAGGACCGATACCGGAGAAAGGCAAATAGTTGGAATGTCGGAGCGCTTCTGCCCGGCGGGCGGTTCTCTCGTCCGGTAATGGGCGATCCGACTCGGCGATTCTATGTCTCTCCCAATAGTCACCGGTTACCCATTGGTCTCGAATTAGGAGATCGCGCGAGTGCGTTTCGTCCGGGAATGACCACTCGATCCCCAAATCCCTCCTAAATCCAACGATAAACACTCGATCGCGTTTTTGAGGCACGCCAAAATTTGCCGCGTTGAGAACTCGAAACACCACTTCATAAACAAGTCCCGTCCGCCGGCCAGAGGTCGCGATCTTTTCCAGACGCGCATGGTGCTGGGACCAATCCTCGGTAGGCCGAATTTTTACTTCGGGCAGCGAGAGTTGCAAAAGAATGTATTGGAAATAGTTAGCGAATTTTTGGCGGGTCAATCCCCGGACATTTTCGAATATGAACGCCTTGGGCCTCAGCCGGCGCACCGCGTCAACGGCGGTTGGAAACATATCCCTGTCGTCGAGATTCCCCTGATGCTTACCACCCATCGAGAAGGGTTGGCACGGCGGCCCGCCAGCGACAAGATCGATACGATCTTCCAACGCCCCAAAATCGAACTCACGAACATCGTTCTCAAAGACGGGCCAATTCGTGGAAAGCGGAAATCCTCGGCTAGCGTTTTCGCGCATTGTGTCACACGCCCAGCGATCCCGCTCCACCAGCGCACAGGTTTCAAACCCGGCGAGGCCAAGGCCCATCGCCAGTCCTCCAGCACCCGAAAATAGCTCCACGGACTTAAGCATCTGCTGACACCGATCCTTCCGAAAGAAAATTGGTGAGACGACGAGCCAAACCTGTCTCGTCGTTTAACTCACACTCCCAAAGAATTAAGTACTTCCACCCCATTTTAGAGAGCGCCCGCTGATTCTTGATATCACGTCGGCGGTTCTGGTCCAATTTTGGTTTCCAGAATTCCAGTCTCGATTTAGGCATGCGAGCCAGCTTGCATTTCCTGCTTGGATGGCGATGCCAAAAACACCCGTGCACGAAAATAACCTTTTGTCTTGAACGAAAAACGATATCGGGTTTCCCGGGCAAGTCTTTTGAATGGAGCCGATATCGGTACCCTAATCCATGCAGCGTCCGCCGAACGAGCATCTCCGGTTTTGTGTCCTTGCCACTGACGAGGCTCATTCGCTGGCTGCGCTCAGCTTGCGACAACGTATCCATGTTGATGATTCTAACTTATCGCGGCTCAACCAGGAAACCGCGTATTGGCTTTCTCATGGCGAGAGATTGCCTACTCGCAAATCGAGACTGAAACTCCCGTGCGCTTGTCCCCTTGCCCCTCGACTCCTAATCCCTATACTGCGCCGGCGATTGGACGGCGGGGCATAATCCGCTGAGACTTAAGGGTTTTTCGTGATGGCGGACGACATCAAGAAAGTGGTGCTGGCCTACTCCGGCGGCCTCGATACCTCGGTCATTCTGAAGTGGCTGCAGGAGGAGAAGGGCTGCGAGGTGGTGACTTTCACCGCCGATCTCGGCCAGGGCGAGGAAGTGGAGCCGGCCCGGGCCAAGGCCGAGATGCTGGGCATCGAGGAAATCTACATCGAGGACCTCCGGGAGGAATTCGTCCGCGATTACGTGTTTCCCATGTTCCGGGCCAACGCCCTCTATGAGGGGACGTACCTGTTGGGCACCTCCATCGCCCGGCCGCTGATCGCCAAGCGCCAGATCGAGATCGCCCGGGAAGTCGGCGCCGACGCGGTCTCCCACGGGGCCACCGGCAAGGGCAACGACCAGGTGCGCTTCGAGCTCGGCTACTACGCCCTCAATCCGGACATCGAGATCATCGCGCCGTGGCGGGAATGGGACCTCCAGTCCCGCACCCAGCTCATCGATTACGCCCAGAAGCACCAGATCCCGGTCCCCAAGGACAAGGAGGACGAGCCGCCCTATTCTACGGACGCCAACCTGCTGCACATCTCCTACGAGGGGAAGGCGCTGGAGGATCCGGACGTGGCGCCCGAAGAGGACATGTTCACCCGGAGCGTGGCGCCGGAAAACGCGCCGGACGAGCCGCTGATCATCGAAATCGACTATGAGAAGGGTGATCCCGTTGCCGTCGACGGCCATGCGATGAGCCCCGCGGCGCTGCTCACCCATCTGAACGAGGCGGCCGGCGATCACGGGATCGGCCGGGCCGATATCGTCGAGAACCGGTTCGTCGGCATGAAATCGCGCGGTGTCTACGAGACCCCCGGGGGCACCGTCATGCTGGCCGCCCACCGGGCCATGGAGAGCCTGACCCTCGACCGCAACGCCGCGCACCTCAAGGACGAACTGATGCCCCGTTACGCGGAACTGATCTATAACGGATTCTGGTTCGCGCCCGAGCGGGAAATGCTTCAGGCGGCCATCGACAAGAGCCAGGAGAACGTTACCGGCACGGTGCGCCTCAAGCTGTTCAAGGGCGGGATCACGGTTCTGGGCCGGACGGCGCCGGGCAGCCTCTATGACGAAGCGACGGTGACCTTCGAAGAGGACAGCGTCTACGACCAGCGGGACGCCGAAGGGTTCATCAAGCTGAATGCGCTGCGCCTCCGCATCGCCGGGCGGCGGAAGAAATAGGCTCTCTTCGCTGGTCATGCACCGGACACCAGTGACATAAGACGGGGCATGACGAACCATATTGCCGTGACCACCTCACATTCTTGTTGATTGACCGGGCCTGGGCGGTGGAATACATCCCCGCCATGCGCGTTATTACGGCCATGACCCGACGGTTCGCCTTTCTGAGCCTGATCCTCGCCGCCTTCGTGCTGGCGGGCGTTCCGGCCGAGGCCCAAAACAAGATTACGCTGACGCAGGAGATCAAGCAGCGGCTGATCGATGCGCCGCCCCTGAAGGGTGACGGCGTCACCCGCGAGGCGTTCAACGGCAAGCCGGTCCTGGTGAACTTCTTCGCCAGTTGGTGACCCCCCTGCCATACCGAGTTCGGGGAACTCGCGGAATTCATCGGCAAACACGGACCCGGCAAGCTCACCATCATCGCGGTGGACTGGCAGGAGAACGCCGAGGGCAACAAGCGCCTGCAGCGGATGATCAAGCGGACCATTCCGTCGCCGGTCCATGTGGTCGACGGCACCCGCCAGATCGGCAAGGACTTCGACGGCGTGCATTCGATCCCGGCGGCCTATCTGTTCGATCCGCGGGGCAACGAGATATTCCGGGTCGGCGGCGATCCGGGTCCGCCCGGCCGGCACTACCTGAACCGGCGGCAACTGGAGCGCGCCCTCGAGGGCATATAGGCGGTGCGCCTCGACCGATCCCGCTTACGGGCTCCATGACGCCCTTCCGGGTTGCGGCCGCTATTCGGCGGGCATATCCCGGGACCGCCCGGCCATCGGTCCGCTGACCCAGAGCCAGATGAAGGCCAGCACATGGAGCCCGGCGACGGCGGCGATCGCCGCCCGGTGGCCGTCGACGGCGTAGGTGCCGCCGGGTCCTTCCGGCCATAGATCGATGATCGCTCCCATGCCCCATTGGATGGCGAAGGCGCCTGTCAGCACCGGCAGGTTGAGGGCGGCATTGATGCGGCCGGCCTTGTTGGCGGGATAGAGCTGCGCCATGCCGGTAAAGATCAGGATCGCCGAGGCGCCGACAAATCCGAACATGGCCCACAACACCACATCGAAAGGCCCCAGATTGGCGGCCAGCAGGAACTGGAGAGCGGTATAGACGGCGATCCCCCAATAGGAAACGGTCAACGCCGAGACGCCGGCGCGGGCCAACCGCTCGGCGAACACGCCGGTGGCGATGTAGCCGAGCATGATGGCGATGCCGATGACCATCAGTCCGTTGGCGACGCCGAAGCGTTCGAACCCGGCCACGTCCCGGAGCCACGGGCCCGCCCATAGGCTCGGCACGCCCATGAAGGCGCCCAGGGACGCGGTGGCCAGCGGAACCACCCGCCAGACCCGGAAGTCTCCCATGATCTCGGCGAAGTCTCTCAGCTGGCCGGTGAGGCTGGCGGTCCGCATTTCCCGCTCGCCCGGCTTTTCGGGCACCGTCAACAGGATCATGACGGCGGTGAGAAGGGTGAATCCCCCCAAATACAGGAACACGCCCCGCCAGTCGGTGAAGGCGAGGGATGCCTCGACGGGAACCGTGGAGGCGATGGCGCCCAGGCTTCCCACCGCCATCAGGGTTCCTTGCCAGAAGGCGAGGCGCTCCTTGGGGAACCATTCGATGATCGCCTTGAAGGCCGCCATCAGGCCCGCCGACATGCCGAGACCCATGAGGGCCCGTCCGGCGATCAGGAGGCCGAGCGTATCGGCGGTGGCGAACAGGGCCGCACCCGCGGCGGTGACGCAGAACAGGCCGGCCTGCACCCGCCTGGCGCCGTAGCGGTCGAGCAGCACGCCCAGGGGAATCTGAAACAGCGCGAAGGTCAGGAAATAGACCGAGGTCAGCAGGCCCAGGCCCTCCGCATCGACGCCCACCTCGGCGGCGATATCAGGCGCCATCACCGCGTTCACCGTGCGGTAGAAGAAGCCCAGGAAAAAGCCGAGCGCGAAGGGCAGGAATACCCGGACGATGAGCGATGGTTGCATGCGGGAGGCCGGTGCCGCGCTGTTTGGGGGCTTCAGCCTAGTCGCCGGATACGGGTGCGGAAAGCCCCAAGGCCCGTCAAAGTGTGCTTCCTCCGGCGACCGTGATCGCTAAGATATTTCTTCAAATCAGGGAGACATACATGCTCAACGCTGCGGTTATCGGTTTGGGATGGTGGGGCACCACCATCGTCAAGTCGCTGGAAGGCTCGGATAGAATCAACGTGGTCCGGGGGGTCGACATCGACCAGGACGCGCCGGCGGCGTTCTGTGCCGGGCGCGGCCTGCCGTTTTCCTCCAGTTTCGAAGACGCGCTCGACGACCCGGACGTCGACGCGGTGATCATCGCGACGCCCCACTCCCTGCATGAGCCCATGGTTCTGGCGGCGGCCGCCAAGGGCAAGAACGTCTTCTGCGAGAAACCCATGGCGCTCTCCGGCGACGGGGCCAAGAAGATGATGGCGGCCTGCGAGGAAAAAGGCCTGGTCATGGGCATCGGCCACGAACGCCGGTTCGAGGGCGCCTGGGAAGAATTGAAACGGATGGCCGATGCCGGGGAACTCGGCAAAATCCTCCACCTGGAACTCAACTCGTCCTACAACAACATGGCCATCAGGCCGCCGTCGGGCTGGCGGCAGAACCCGGCGGAGGCGCCCGCCGGCGCCATGACGGCCCTGGGGGTACACGTGACCGACCTGATGCTGTCCATTGCCGGCCCGGTGACGGAGGTCTACGCCCATCTCAATTCCCGTTCCGACAAGTTCCCCAACGAGGACGTGCTGACGGTCCAGTTCCTGTTCGAGAGCGGCGTGACGGCGTCGCTGGTCAATCTGGCGACCACGCCGTTCTATCAGCGGATGAGCATCTTCGGCGACGAGGCCTGGGCGGAAGCGCGGGAAATCTCGAACGTGGATATCCCGGACCAGGCGCTGCTCACCTGGCGGGGCATGGATATGGTGATTCATACACGGACCTATCCCTGGGATCCCTCGACGGTGGAGCGCAATCTCCACCACTGGGCCGACGCCGTCGCCGGCACGGCCGAGTACCGGTTCACCCCCGGGCAGCGGGTGCAGAACGCCCAGATTCTGGAAGCCATCACCGAAAGCGCCGCCAACAGGAAGCCGGTGGCGATTGGGTAGGTGGCGCGGACTGTTTTACCAGAGGTAAACCGGTGGCCGGGTGAAGCCCTCGCACCAGCTCCGGCTATATTGTCTGCTTGTTTATTGAGTAACACCAATTTGCGACCGGCGAGAACCTGACTGCGATTCCATCCGTTGAGAACATTTCGATTTTGGATCTTGTCGTCACATATGCTTCCTCAAGCCGGTTGCTCTTGCAAAAATGCACTAATTGTTCGAGTTCTTCCGGCTGATCGGCTTGCCGATCCGACCACTTTATTTTGACAGCGACTTCAGGTTTCTGCCTCGCGGCATCCAACAACACGAGATCGACCTCACCGTCGCGCCACCGCGCGTATCGCAATCCCTTGCTCAACCAGGAATGAAAAATTTGGCCGTATAACGCGGTTTCCGCGAGGCGGCGCATCGCCTCATCATCCGGGTTGACGGGTCCAAACAGGGAGGTGCGCAAACATGGGTTGGTCAGGTAGAGCTTAAAGTGGGTGATCCGTTCGAAATCTTTGGCGTTATCGTCAATTCGGCGGACCCGATGAATCAGAAACGCGGCTTCCAGGTAGTCCAGGTATCGGCGGATTGTATTCTTGGCTATTCCCGACGCCCGAGAGAGCCCCTCGAGCGAAACCTCCGAACCCGTGTTGTAGGCAATCATTGCGAATAACCGGTTCAGCCCCTGAGTGTCGGCAATCCCGTACAGGCTCGGAAGATCACGAAGCAGCACTTTGTCGACGATATCTTCTCGTACATATCGCTCCATGTTCCGTTGGATCGTTTTCGAATAAACGGCTTCGGGCAGCCCGCCTATATTCAGATACCTCACGAACTCTCGGTTTAGCTCCTCGACATCGTCGGGCGATAGCCGAATTGTCGACTCGTCATCCTCGATGTACTTGTCCTCTTGACCGATGAAGCTCAGGTACTCGGAGAACGTCAACGGCGGAAGCATGAACTCCGTAAACCGTCCAGCACCTGATTCCCGGCTTTTTAGGCGCAGGGCCGCCGCCGCGGAGCCGGAGCAGACGAATCTGAATTGAGGATAGGAATCGACCAGCGACTTGAGGCGTACTTCCCAGTCCTTCAGGTACTGTATCTCGTCAAACAGCAGGAAGAGCCGGGATGATTTTTCATGACCGTGTTGGTCGACAAACAGCTCCAACAGCCGTTCAGGTCCGAGGCCGGTGTAGATTGGATTGTCTATGGAAACGTAGAATATTCTCTCCGCCTGTTCACCGCGGTCCAAGAGCGCCTGAACCGTTTGCTTCAAGATCACGGTTTTTCCCACGCGCCGGGAACCCAGCAGTATGACAGCCCGGTCGACGCCGGTTTGCGAAACCAGTTCCATGAATGGATGGAAATAGGCGCGTTTTGGCAGGTTTCGGACGTCGGAATCGATTCCCTCCGAGGAATTCCACCAAGGGTTATCGAATGCGAGACGATTTTTTATTTCTTTTTCAGATGCTTGGAGCATATGACTAAACCAAGATCAATCAATTGATCTTAGTTTAGTAGGAATTTCACCTAAGATCAATGTTCTGATCTTAGGTGAAATTCAGGGGCTATCCCCTGAGCACGCCCTTGGTGTGCTTGGCCACGTTGGCCACCACCTTGTCCGAGACCCCTTCAATCTCCTCGTCGGTGAGGGTGGCTCGGGTGGGCTGGAGGGTAACGGCGATGGCAAGGGACTTCTTGCCGGCTTCCAGATCGCCGCCCTGGAACTCATCGAACACCCGGACCCCTGAAATCAGCTTCTTATCCGCCGCCTGGGCCGCCTTGGCGAGATCGTCCGCCGCGACGCCGTCATCGACGATGAAGGCAAAATCCCGCTCCACCGGCTGGAAGGCGGAAAGGGTCAAGGGCGGCCGCATGGCGGATTTGCCGTCCTTGGGCCGGGGCAGGTTTTCGAGATAAATCTCGAATCCGGCCATCGGGCCGCCGGCATCCATGGCCTGAAGAATGCCGGGGTGAATCTCACCGAAATGGGCGAGCGCCTGCCGCGGCCCGAAAGCAATGGTGCCCGACCGGCCCGGGTGATACCACGCCGGCGCATCGGTGGAGATGCGGGCCGAACCCGCCGAAACACCCAGCTGTTCGAACACCGCCATGACGTCCGCCTTGGCGTCGAACGCGTCCACCGCGCGGGAGCTTCCGGCCCAGTCGCGGGGGCCGGTGCGCCCGGCCCGGACGCCGGAGGCGGCCATGGCCTGATCCTCGGGGTTCTCGCCGGCGAATTGCGGTCCCACCTCGTAGAGGGAGACGTCGCCGAAGCCCTTGTCGGCGTTGCGCCTCGCGGCGTCGATCAGGTTGGGCAACAGCGACGGCCGCATCACGTCGAGATCGGCGGAGATGGGGTTCACCAGATTGACGGCTTCCGGCACCCCGCCGAAGAGGTCCGCGTGTTTGCGGGGCAGGAACGAGAAGGTCACCGACTCCGTGAGGCCGCGGCCCGCCAGCGCGCGCCGTGCCCGTGCGCGTCGGGCCTGCGGCAGCGACACCGCCGGGCTCGGCAGGTTGGTCTCGCGCACCAGCGGGACGGCGGGGATATTGTCAAAGCCGTGGATGCGCGCCACCTCTTCGACCAAATCGGCCTCGCCGACCACATCGTGGCGCCAGGACGGCACGCCGCACTCCCAGGCATCGCCGTTGTCGGTGACGTTGAAGCCCAGCACGTTGAGGATCCGGACGGTCTCTTCCTCGGATATTTCGACGCCGCCAAGCTCCTTCACCCGGTGTTTGCGCAGCGGATAAGACCTGGAGACATCCGGCTTCCCGCCGGCGATGACGATGTCGCTGGCTTCGCCGCCGCACAGGTCCAAGAGCAGTCTGGAGGCGAGTTCCGCGCCGTCGAGCACGAAGTCCGGGTCGATGCCGCGCTCGAACCGGTAGCGGGCGTCGGACGTCAGGTTGAGCTTGCGTCCCGTGGCCGCCGTGCGGATCGGGTCGAAATAGGCGCTTTCGAGGAACACGTTGACGGTCTCCCCGGTACAACCGGAGATCTCGCCGCCCATGACGCCGCCGAGGGCTTCCGGTTCCTTCTCGTCGGCGATGACCGTCATTTCGTCGTCGAGTTCGTACTCCTTGCCGTCGAGGGCCAGGAGTTTTTCGCCTTTTTTGGACAGCCGGACGTGAATGTCGCCATGGACCTTGTCGGCATCGAAGACGTGCAGCGGCCGGCCGTAGGCCATGGTGAGCAGGTTGGTGATGTCGACCAGCGCCGAGATGGGCCGGAGACCGATGGCGAGCAGCTTCTGTTGCAGCCAGTCGGGGCTCGGGCCGTTCTTGACGCCGCGGAAATAGCGCCCGACGAAATAGGGACAGGCGCTTATGGTTTCATCGTCGAGATCGAGATGAACCTTGATCGGGCTCTCGAATTTGCCTTCGACGGGCTCGATGAGCAGCGGCTTCAGCGTACCGATGCCGGCCGCCGCCAAATCGCGGGCGATGCCGCGGACGCCGAGGCAGTCGCCCCGGTTGGGCGTGATGCCGATATCGAACACCGGATCGGACATGCCGAGGGCCTCGGCCGCCGGGGCGCCCGCGACCGCATCGTCGCCGAGTTCGATGATGCCTTCATGCTCGTCCGAAAGGCCGACCTCCCGTTCCGACAGCAGCATGCCGTTGGAGGTAACGCCGCGGATCTTCGATTTCTTCAGCACCGTGTCGATGCCCGGGATATAGCTGCCTTCCGGCGCGAATACGCCTTTCATGCCGGTCCGGGCATTGGGCGCGCCGCACACCACCTCGACGGTTTCGGTGCCGTTGTTCACCCGGCACACCTGGAGCCGGTCGGCGTCCGGATGGGGCCTGGCGTCTTCCACATGGCCGACGACGAAGTCCGTGAGTTTGTCGGCGGGGTCGTCGAGGCTCTCGAGTTCAAGCCCGATCATGGTCAGTTGGTCGGCGATTTCCCGGGGGCCGGCGTCCGTCTCCAGTTCCTGCTCGAGCCATTTCAGGGAGAATTTCATCCGACGGCCCTCCCGAGCAGCGACGGCACATCCAGGGGCGCGAAGCCGAAATGCTCCAGCCAGCGGATGTCCGAATCGTAGAACGTCCGAAGATCGGGAATACCGTACTTGAGCATCGCCAGCCGCTCGACGCCCATACCGAAGGCGAAGCCCTGATATTTGGCCGAGTCGATCCCGCAATTCTCCAGAACCGCCGGATTGACCATGCCGGAGCCGAGAATTTCCAGCCAGTCGTCGCCGGCACCGATTTTCAGCCCGCCGCCTTCGCGGGTGCAGCCGATATCCACCTCCGCCGAGGGCTCGGTGAAGGGGAAGTAACTGGGCCGGAAGCGGACCGGCAAATCGTCGATGCCGAAGAAGGCGCGGCAGAATTCCATCAGGCAGCCCTTGAGGTGCCCCATGTGGGTGGTCTCGTCCACAACCAACCCTTCGACCTGATGGAACATGGGCGAGTGGGTGGCATCGTGATCGCTGCGGTAGGTGCGGCCCGGCACGATGATCCGGATGGGCGGCTTCTGGGACTGCATGGTGCGGATCTGTACCGGCGAAGTGTGGGTACGCAACACCATCCGGCGCCCTTCCTTCTCGGCATTGATGTAGAAGGTGTCGTGTTCCTGACGGGCCGGGTGATCCTGGGGGATGTTCAGGGCGGTGAAGTTGTACCAGTCCTCTTCGATGTCGGGCCCTTCGGCGACGGTGAAACCCATCTCGCCGAAGATGGCGATCACCTCGTCGATGGTCTGACTGATCGGGTGGATGTAGCCCTTGCGCTCGGGCCTGACGGGGAGCGTGACGTCGATCTTCTCCTCGGCCAGCCGGGTATCCAGTCCGGACGCCGACAGCGTGGTCTTGCGCGCCTCGATGGCCTCGGCGATTTCATCCTTCAGCGCGTTGAACGCCTGGCCGGCGGCTTTTCGCTCGTCCGCGTCCAGTCGGCCCAGGGTCTTCATCAGGCCGGTGACGCTGCCCTTCCGCCCGAGGGCGGCGACGCGCACCGCCTCCAAGGCATCCAAATCGCCGGCGCCGTCGATGGCCGCCGTCAATTCGCTTTTCAGTGCCTCCAGGTCTTGCATGTCGTTTCCGTGCTCCAAATCAAAAGGGGGCCGCCGTCCGGGCCGCCCCCTTCCAAAAATCTCCGTTCGATCCTGCTTCAAGCAGTGCTGGCGAGGGCGGCCTGGGCCTGTTCAACCAAGCTTTTAAACGAATCCGGCTCCGTGATGGCGAGATCGGACAGCACCTTGCGGTCGATCTCCACCCCGGCCTTCGAGAGGCCGTTCATGAACTGGGAATAGGTCAGGCCGTGCAGACGGGCGCCGGCATTGATCCGCTGGATCCACAGGCGGCGGAACGAGCGCTTCTTGGTCCGGCGGTCCCGGTAGGCGTATTGCAGCGCCTTGTCGGTCCGCTGCTTGGCGAGGCGGAAGTTGTTGTTGCTCCGGCCCTGATAGCCCTTGGCCCGGGCGACGACCTTCTTGCGCCGGGCTCGGCTGGCGACGGCGGGTCTGGATCGCGACATGTTTATTTCCCCCGGGCGTACGGCATGTAGCCGCTGATGATCTTCGCATCGGCATCGGCCATGATCACGGTGCCGCGGGCCTTGCGTTTCATCTTCTGGGTGCGCTTGCGCAGATTGTGACGCTTGAATGCCGGGCTGCCCTTGATCTTTCCGGTGCCCGTGCGGGAAAAGCGCTTCTTGGCGCTGGATTTGGTCTTCAGCTTGGGCATTTCCTCATCCTCGTTTGAGCTTTCTGTGAGCGTCCGGCATGCCCTCGGATCAACATCCGGCCGTTTCACCCGGCGAAGGCGCGGTTTATAGCGGCGGCGCCCCGGGATTGCAAGGGGTGCGGGCTATTGCGTGGCCGCCAGGGGCCCGGTGCGGGGCTCTTCGCCCGGCAGCTGAAAATGGATGTCGTGGGCATCCGAGATGCGGATGACCTCGTGTGCGTCGGCGACATTGTGGAGCGCCTTGAAGAGATCGAACAGCTTGTTGGTCGGCTCCGCCCAGAAAACCCCTTTCACGGTTTCGCCGCTGTTGTTGAACAGGGCGTGGGTCGAGTATCTGGGAAATGGAAGCACCTCGCCCGCGCCGGCGACAAACTCCTTGCCGTCGAGGATCATCTGGAGCTCACCCTCGGTGATGTAGAGAAATTCATCCTGGGTGGAATGGGAATGGGGCGGAATATAGCTCTCCTCGGGCATGATGGCTTCCCACCAGATGGTCTTTTCGTCGACCTGTTTGGGAATGTAGATCTGCCCCATCACGTTCCACACCATACCGCCGACGGGCTTCGCCTCGTTGACGATCCGATCGATGTCCCGTGCACTAACGCTCATGATGAGTCCTCTCCGCGAAGTTTCTTCTGCGCTTTGGCCCAAACCGGGTTGAACGCCGCGAATATGGGGCGATCCTGCCACGCCGCGGCGGCTTTCTCCAAATCATCCCGGTCATAGTAGCCGATCAGAACGCCGGCCTCGGTGATGTTTCGCTGGACATCGACGGTTTCCAGCATGCCGTCGGTTACCGTCACCCGGTGCCGGGGTTTCATCGCCCAGTCGAAGAGCAGATCCTTCAGCCGCGCGCGCTCGGTCTCGTAGGCCGGGTCGGCGCCCAAATCCCGCAGTTCTTGGGGATCTTCCTTCAGGTCGAACAGCATCGGCCAGTAGTCGCCGCAGTCGACATATTTGAACCGGCCGTCAAACACCATGCGGAGCCAGCAATCCCGGGGCTTTGTACCCAGCGCGCGCCGGGGATCCATGAACGCGTAGTCGTATTCGCTGATGACGTAGCTCCGCCAGCCATCCGGCGTTTCGCCGTGCAGCAGCGGGGTCAGGGAGCGGCCGTCGAAAATATGAGGCTGGGGGTAACCGCCGATGGCTTCGACGAAAGTCGGCGCGAGGTCGATCGCCTCGACCAGCGCATCGCTTGCCGACCCGCGGGTCGCGTCGGCCTCCGGCGACGGGTCGTGGACGATGAGCGGAATTCGGACGCTGGGCTGGTGAAACAGGTCCTTTTCGCCCATCCAGTGATCGCCGAGGTAGTCGCCGTGATCCGAGGTAAAGACGATCATCGTATCGTCCATCCGCCCGCGCTCCTCAAGCGCGGCGAGCAGGCGGCCGATCTCGTCGTCGATCTGTTTGATCATGCCCATGTAGCCGGGAAGCACCGCATCGCGGACCTCCTCCCGCGACATGGTCCGAGACACGCGCTGGCCGATGAACGCGCCGAAGACCGGATGCGGGTCCCGTTTCTCGTCGTCGCTGCGGACCACCGGGTAGGTGTCTTCGGGGCCGTACATGGTCGCGTAGGGGGCCGGCGCCATGTAGGGCCAGTGGGGCTTGATGTAGGAAAGGTGGAGGCAGAAGGGCTCGTCCCCCGCATCGTCCAGGAAGTCGATGGCGCGTCCGGTCATGTACGCGGTTTCGGAATGCTCGGCCGGAACCCGCGCCGGTTTGTTCGAGTTTTCCAAGTACCAGCCGGACAGCAGCTCGCCGTCCGGACCTTCCGCCGAATTCGCCCAATCCTCCCACGGGTTGTCGGCCTCGAAGCCGTGATCGCGGAGATACCGGTTGTATCTGGGGTTGGGATCGTGACTCGAGCTGGGATGGACGCCGTCGTCCCGCTCGAAGGGCTCGAAGCCGCATTCGGCCGCCAGCACGCCCTCGTCGGAATGAAGATCGATCCCCAGGCGCGCCATCCCGGCATAGTCGGCGCGCATATGGGTCTTGCCGACCAGCGCGGTGCGGATACCGCGGGGCCGCAGATGGTCGCCGATGGTCTGTTCGCCGATCCTGAGCGGGACGAAATTCCAGCTGGCGCCGTGAGAATTCACATACCGGCCGGTATAGAAGCTCATGCGCGACGCGCCGCACACCGGGGACTGACAATAGGCGCCGTCGAACCGCACGCCGCGGGCGGCGAGGCCGTCGATGTTCGGGGTGTCCAGTTTCGGGTGGCCGTAGCAGGACAGGTAATCCCAGCGAAGCTGGTCGCACATGATGAATAGTATGTTCCTGACCGCGCCCACCACGCCGCTCCTATCCGCCGAACGACCGTTCTATCCGGTCCAGGGTGCGCATGGCCGGCAATCCCTGCGCCACGCTGCTGTTGGGCTCGCGGCCGCCGGCGATGGCGGCGAGGAATTCCCGGTCGGCGAGTTCGATGCCATTGTCCGAAACCGCCACGCCGCCGAGGTCGATGGGGTTCTCGTTGCCGTCCACCAGATCGTCATAGCGGGCGATATAGGTGCCGTTGTCGCAGATGTAGCGGAAGAAGGTGCCGAGCGGCCCGTCGTTGTTGAACGACAGGGAGAGCGTGCAGATGGCCCCGTTCGCCGCTTTCAGCCCGATGGACATATCCATGGCGATGCCGAGCTCCGGGTGAGGCGGCCCCTGCAGCCCGAAGCACTCGGCCGCCTCGCCGCCGGTCTGATACTGGAACAGATCCACCGTGTGGCAGGCATGATGCCATAGCAGGTGATCGGTCCAGGTGCGGGGCTTTCCCTCGGCGTTGATGTTGGTGCGCCGGAAGAAGAAGGTCTGCACATCCAGTTGCTGAAGGGTCAGTTCCCCGGCCTCGATCCGGTTATGGACCCACTGATGGCTCGGGTTGAACCGCCGCACATGGTCGACCATGGCAACCAGTCCGGTTTCCTGCTGGACGCGGGCGATGTCCTCGGCGTCCTTCAGGCTGTCGGCCATGGGAATTTCGATCATCACATGCTTGCCGGCGCGCATGGCGGCGATAGCCTGTTCGGCATGCAGTTGGGTCGGGGTCGCCAGGATCACCGCATCGACGTCGTCCCGGGCAAGGCTGTCCTCGAGATCCTTGGTCCAGTGTCCGATGCCCCGGTCCCTCGCGAACGCCTCGATATCGTCCGGCTCGCCGCCGACGACGGAGGTGATTTCCACGCCGTCGATCGCGCCGAGGGCAGCCAGATGCTTGCGGCCGAAGGCGCCGGGCGCGCCGGCAACGCAAATTCTCATTTTCGTGCCTCGCCGTTTGTCAGCATGGTGTCCACGTTCCCGACGACCCGGCGCAGAAGCTCGTTGAGGTGAACCCGATCGGACTCGGAGAAGTCTCTGAGGAGCAGTTCTTCCCGGGTCAGGGCGAATGAAGCCAGCTCGTCGTGAACCCGGACCCCTTGACCGGTCAGATCGACCAGGGAGCGCCGCCGGTCGCGCGAGTCGCCTGAACGCGAAATGTATCCCCGCTTTTCCAACCGGCTGATGGCGCGGCTGGTGCCGCCGCGGTCCATGGCGATTCGGTCGGCCACGTCATTGATCGTGGAGCGTCCCTCGGCGCCCAGGATCAGGATCACTCTCAACTCCCGCAGATCCAGGTCATGCGGACGGGCGCCTTCACGGAGCGCATGGAGCGAAATCTTGTTCCCCAATGTCTGAATCAGAGAGGGGAGGTGTCGGTCGAGCTCGAGGGGATGTTCAGGTCTGGACATGCCGGCCGTATTCGGTTGAGACAACGGAAAGACAAAACCATTATGTATCTGATAAGTCAATATTTGACATATCACTTAATTATCGGATAGGTTCTCGGAATTTCGCGTCTGAATGTGGGAGGCCATAATATGTCCAACGACCTCAATCTCGGCATGTTTCAGTCGACGCCGAAGGAACTCGATGCCGATTCCGATGCGCGCGCCCGCTGCCCGGTAACGGGGATGGCGGCGGAGTTTGAGCCTTTCGACGACGCCTACGTGGCCAATCCGTTCGCGTTCTTCAGCAAGGCGCGGTCGGACGAGCCCATATTCCATGATCCCAAATCCGGCTACTGGGTGGTGACCAAGTACGACGAGATCGTCCGCGTGTTCCGCGATCCCGAAACTTTTTCCGCCGCGTTGGCGCGCCACCCGGTAACGCCCTTGTGCCCTGCCGCCGCCGAAGTGCGGGACAGTCTCGATATCTCGGTGGAGCCGTCCCTTGTGGACGAGGACCCGGAGACCCATAGGGCGCACCGCAAGGTCTTTGGAGACGCGTTTACGCCGAAACGTGTCGAACAGGTCGAGGGGCGGATTCGGTCGATCGTCAGCGGCTTCATCGACCGGTTTGCGGCCAAGGGCGAGGCCGATCTGGTTGCGGAGATGCTTTACGAGGTGCCCGCCCTGGCGATCTTCATCTTCCTGGGCGCGGACGATGATCATGCGGTGAGGGTCAAGCAACTGGGCTCGGCACGGGCCGTCGTCAACTGGGGACGTCCCAGCGAGGCCGAGCAGGTCGCGATGATGCATGACATGGGCGAGCACTGGGCGTTCACCAAGAAGCTGGTCGACGATGCCTACGACAACCCGGGCGACAATTATCTCGGCGACATGGTGCGCCTCCACCAGGCCGATCCGGACAAATTCACCATCAACTACCTCTGCAACGTCATGTTCCTGATGCAGTTCGCGGGGCATGAGACCACGACCCAGGCCTCCGCCAACGGGATGCGGGCGCTGCTGGAGGATCGGGCGCAATGGGAGGCGCTGTACAATGATCCCTCTTTGATCCCGGGCGCGGTCGAGGAAATTCTTCGCTACGACTCCTCCATCTTCACCTGGAGGCGCATTGCCACGAAGGATGCAAAGATCGGGAACTTCGACGTTCCAAAAGGCGCCAAGATTCTGCTGGCCATCGGATCCGGCAGCCGGGACGATGCCGCGTTCGCCGACGGCGACAAATTCGACATCCTGCGCAAACAGGAGAAAAAGCACCTCGCGTTCGGCAACGGGGCGCACTTCTGCATGGGCGCACCGCTGGCTCGGCTGGAGATGAAAATCATCCTTGAGGAACTAACCCGGCGGCTGCCTCATATGAAGCTCGTCCCCGGTCAGGCGTGGGAATACATCCCGACGCTGACATTCCGGGGAATTCAGCGGCTGTTGATCGAATGGGATCCGAATCAAAATCCCTAGACGGGTGACGGCCGCGGACGCCGATCAGGCCTGCCAGACCACCGGGAAGATGTCGTCGTTGACGGGCATCTTGCCGACCGGGAACATGTCGTCCGACGTGCCGGGCACCTCGAAAACGGTGCGCTTGCCATGCCAGGTGGCGTCGCCGCCGAAATAGCGGACCGAAAGGGCGACCCTCGTCATATCGAGGGAGGCGTTCTTGCCCGAGCCGTGCACGGTCATCGGGTGATGCACCAGACAATCGCCCGCCTCCATATCCCAACTCAGGAACCGGTAGTCGGGATTGTCGAATTCCTTGTGGAAGGCGGGGCAGCGTTCGAAGGTCTCGGCCTCGGGCATGGTGAAGTTGTCCCGGGGCGTCGCCGGTTCCGGGTAGTACATCTTGTTCCACTTGTGGGAGCCGCCGACATAGACGAGGCCGCTGTTTTCCTTGGGAGTCGGGGTCAGCGCGACCCAGACCGAGGCGACATCCTCGCCGTCGAAGGGCCAGAACGGCAAATCGTTGTGCCACGCCGTCGGCGCCAGGGTGCCGGGCTCCTTGACGAAGAGTTGGTCGTAGAAGAACCGCGCCTCGTCCACGCCCATCAGGGTCGCGGCGATCTCGGCGGCCGGCGAGTTCAGCGCGAAATTCCATATGTCCTTGTTCTCGCGCGACATGTGGGTCGCGGCGACGAAGCGGCCTGGATCGTCCGCGTCGCTCTGTTCATGGCGCGCGCCGCCCGGATTGACGTCGTTGCCGGTACACACCGCCAGCATGTGATCGATCCATTCCCGATCGAATTGGCCGCGAATGCAGACCGCGCCATCCTCGTCGTAGGCCCGCTTTTCGTCTTCGGTTATGGGATGCAGCAAGTCGCGGTTCATCGTGTCCTCCCCTGCCCCGAATACTAGGCCGGAATGGGCGCGCGGGAAAAGGCGGGAGCGCCGGCATGAACCCTTCGGCCGTTCCCGGCACGGTCGGCGTCGTGTTCCTGGTGACGGCTGTTCCGTTCACCGCCAAGGACGCGACGGTCTTTCAGTTGTTCAACGCGAAGCGGTGTCTGTTGGGCATACGGAGATATCTATCGTGGGGAATTTCCATGATTGACTGCGGCGGATGGCCACTAAATACCCCGGCGTTGATTAAATCCTTGAGCGGCACGCCAGAGTCGTAGTGTCCATTCAGCAGAAAGTCGATTACCACCACTGGGGACGGTTTGGCGCCAATCATCGTATCCAGTTCGGCCCGAGAAAAGACGGAGCGTTTGGCAGTGACCCTCATTAACTCTTCCACTGTATCCACAATACGAAATCGGTCCACGACACCTATGGTGGTTATTGTCTGAGAGGCGGTATAGGCGACGTCTTTGGACATATAAAACAACAAGATGTCCCCGGGCCTGACCCGCTTTATCCGTGTTCGGCAAAGGTAAACTTTCCGAATGGTGTTGCCCGGTGTCCGTGAACCGTCAACGGTGCCCCCTAAGAGATTGTCGAACTCGGATTCTGGAAACAGCGGCAACTCGCTGCTCAACCTCGCAATTTCGGGGAATAGCTTGCGATGATAGTCGGGTCGGATCGGCACACAAAATTTTCGCACCTGATCGCCATCGTAAAAACACGGATAAATTTTTTTGGCTAACCCAAGTCGGTCTTGGTCACCGGGGAGGGGTGTCGTTTCGCGAACGCACACCTTTTCAATGAATAGCTCCCCTTCGTCTGTTTTCTTAGTTTTTTCGAACCCAAAGTCATAAAGAAGATTGATCAACATTTCTTGCTGAGGAAACGCCGTAAGATAAACCGCCCCATATCCGTTGTCTTGAGCAAACCACAAAATCTGCTTGAGAAGATGTTCTCCAAGTTTGTCCCCGCGGAACTCCGTCTTTAGCTTGAATGTACAAATTTTGAGGACCTTGTCGGCCTTGTTTGTGGTGCCCGCTTCTGAATGGCTTTCATCCTTACGAATTGCGAGGCCAGCCATTTCGCCGGATAACTCAATGACCCAGCAATCTCGGTGTTCTCGGGCGCATTTTTCGAACCACTCATCAAATCCTGGATAGTCCGCCCTTAGGCTCTCAAAAATAGGGTCTGCGCGATCAATCGAGTACGCCTTCTTTGTTACGATGAACGGAAGCCGGACATCAGTCGGTTCGAAGGATTGACGTAGCCAATTTCTCGCTTCATCGACTGATAGAACGCTGTCGGTTAATCCAGCCGCGGCGGCGCGTTTTTTGACCCCGGTATCTTCGGACACCAAAAAATCGACAGCGTTGATGGCAACTGCGGACAGCAACTGAGCGTCGGATTCGTCATTTGGAGAGCGAAACGGGCCATACTTAGCAGACAGCTCTTCCGGACTGATTGAGCTACCTGGGTCAAGTTGTTCAAATTTCTCTAGTTTGTTGAGAGTGACCTGTTGGCGACTTGAATCTTTGTCCCGCCGCACGTCATCGTAGCTCGCCGGATGCACGAATATTCGTACGCCATGCTCACTACATTTTCGTTCGAGTTCTGCGAAAGCTGCCTTAATCGGCTGGTTGTCTTCCAGCCCGATAACGACATTGGTATCAATCAGGAATTTGACCACCGTCATTCCAGAGAGTTAGCCGCGCTTGCCCGTCAATAAATCTGTACGATTGCGGTGGACTCATTCCATATTTGTCACGCAATTCGGAAATATTAATTTTCCGCGAGAATTTATGCACCCTGTGTAGAACTATCGCGAATCCTTTGTCGACGCCCTCAAAATACTCGTGGAAGTACCTCTTTTCGACGCATGCCAGTTCACCAAACTGTTTCCACAACTCCGTGAGAGGTAGTCCGTAAACGTCCTCGATTCTCGCGGCGCCAATTACAGCCTTTGTTGGGCTTGTCGAGTAGATAAACGCCGTCGTTCCAGGCGGTGTGGCGACGGAAAACCTTCTCCGTAACTCGACAGTTTTCTCGCCACGAACAATTTTGTCCGCGTATTCCGGCCTGATGCTGAACAGCAGGTGCCGGTCAAATTCATAATCCTCGCCAGAGACAGCCAAAAAAACCTCCCAAAGTTCTTCCACTGTTTCGCTGGAACAAAGTTATGGATGCAACCTACTAACGGTTCGTATACATCGTAGAACAAAACATGTACAAATATTCGAAGAGTTGGATATTGGAGGATGAAAGTGAGTGAAATCTTTCAGGCAAGCGCTAGAGAGTTTTCTGATCTGACGGAATCGTTAGGGATTCCCAAAGTCTCTGATTTCTGATTCAAGATGTGGGCTGGTGAAGGAGGCCAGCCTGCATGACGAGACCACTTTCGAATGATCTACGACATCGGTTGGTTGCGGCGGTGGACGGCGGGATGTCGCGTCGGTCTGCGGCGAAGGTTTTTGGGGTTGCGGCCTCGACGGCGATCAAATGGGTTGATCAGTGGCGGCAGCGGGGTGATGTGCGGCCCCGGCCGCAAGGCGGGGACCGCCGCTCTCACCGCCTTGAAGCGTATGCCGAGGAGGTTCTGGCGCTTGTCACGGAGACACCGGACATCACCCTGGCCGAGATCGCAGCCTGTCTGGAGGAGGTGCACGGGCTTCGGGTTGCCCCGAGCACGGTCTGGCGGCTGCTCGACCGCCACGGCATGACCTTCAAAAAAAACCGCGCACGCCAGCGAGCAGCAACGTCCTGATGTCTTGGCGCGCCGGCAGGCCTGGGCCGAGGCGCAGCCCGGCCTGATGCCGGAGCGGCTGGTCTTCATCGACGAGACCGGCACATCGACCAAGATGGCCCGGCGCTATGGCCGCGCGCCGCGCGGGCAGCGCTGCCAAGCCGCCATCCCTCACGGCCACTGGAAGACCACCACTTTGGTCGCTGCTCTCACGCTCGACGGCATCCTCGCCCCCATGACCATCGATGGGGCGATGACCGGGGCAGCCTTCCTTGCCTATGTCGAGCAAATCCTGGTCCCAACCCTCAAACCCGGAGACATCGTCATTATGGACAATCTGCCAGCCCATAAGCCCGCCAGCGTGCGTAAGGCCATCGAAGACGCCGGCGCCGAGCTCCGCTTCCTGCCGCCCTACTCACCCGACTTCAACCCAATCGAGATGGCCTTCGCAAAGCTCAAGGCCCTCCTCAAAAAGACCGCAGCCAGAACCGTCGACGACCTCTACGACGCCATCGCAACCGCCATCGACACAGTCACCCAATCCGAGTGCCAAAACTACTTCACTGCCGCAGGCTATGACCGGGTGTGATCAGAAAATGCCCTAGAGCGTATTTGAGATTGATTGAATCATTTTAGGGATTCCCAAGTATGGGCGAACCATGATTCAAGATGGATGCTGGGCAAGGAGGCCAGCATTCATGGCGAGACCTTATTCGATTGATTTGCGAGAGCGTGTTGTTTTGGCGGTTTTGGCGGGGGAGAGTTGCCGCGCTGTAGCGGCTCGGTTTGGGGTTGCGGTTTCGAGCGTGGTTAAGTGGTCGCAGCGCTACCGGCGGACGGGGAGTGTTGCGCCCGGCAAGATGGGCGGTCACCGCCGCCGGGTTCTTGAGCCCCATCGGGAGTTCATTGTCGGCCGGATCGACCAGGAGCCGCATCTGACGCTGCATCGGTTGAGAGACGAGTTGGCCGCTCGGGGTGTCAGGGTATCCCACAGCACGGTATGGCTGTTTCTGCGCCGTGAAGGGCTGCGCTTTAAAAAAAACCCTGTTCGCCGTTGAACGGGCGCGCGCGGACATCGCCCGCCATCGCAGGCGCTGGAAGGCGTGGCAGGCAAAGCTTGATCCCGAACGGCTGGTATTCATTGATGAAACCTGGATCCGGACCAATATGGCCCCGCTGCGCGGCTGGGGGCCGAAAGGGGAGCGGGTCCGCGGCTTTGCCCCCCATGGGCGGTGGCACACCCTGACCTTCATCGGCGCGCTGCGCTGCGACCGGTTCACCGCGCCCTGCGTCTTCGACGGCCCCATCAATGGCGTGTGCTTCCGCGCCTACGTCGAGCAGCTGCTCGTGCCGACCCTGGTGCCCGGCGACATCGTCATCATGGACAATCTCGGCAGCCACAAGTCAAAAGCCGTGCGAAACGCCATCCGTGCCGCCGGAGCCAAGCTGTGGCTCCTGCCCAAATATTCCCCCGACCTCAATCCCATCGAGCAGACCTTTGCCCAAATCAAGCACTGGATGAGAAACGCCCAGAAGCGGGAGATCGACGACTTATGGCGCCATCTCGGGAGCCTCATCGACACCATCGAGCCACAGCAATGCGCCAACTACTTCAAAAACGCAGGATACGCTTCCGTCAAAATATGAAACGCTCTAGGTCGGCTCTAGGGTCATGGTCTGCGCGGCGGGTCAAAGGCCGGGCGTAAAAAAAACCGCCGGAAACGGCGGCTGCGGTTCGGATGTTTGGACCGGCGCGCACGGCTCCCGATCCTAGGAAAAAACCATACCATATCCGTCGCATATGTCGCAAGCTTTTTTTGAATTTTTTTCTTGGCATCGAAGAATTTTCGCTAAACCGTGGAAAGATGCGTGGGAGACGGCCTCGAAATATGGCTAAAATCGGCTAAAAACATGAACTTATCTCCCTTGTGGCAAAAATGCCGCATACTTCGAAAATACTTATAACATCAGGGCAAACGAGCCCGCGCGCGACGGCGTGGAGTTTCGAGTTCAGGCCGCCCTTGCCGCGGCCGATGCGCCCACACCTTCCTCGGCGCCATATGCATCGCGGCAATCGTCATCTTCCGGTTATGAGTCCCGAGCCTGGCCCCTAAGTGCGGTGATACTGCACTAAAGCGGCCCGGCCCACCAAGGAAACAATACACACCGACGCGTTCTGCCCCTCGGCGTCGCAGAGGTGCAGCTCTTCGCCGAACGCAAAGGTGACGGGCTGCTGGAGTCCGCCGTTTATTGCGATGTTGTCGGCATAGAGATATGTGCGGTCATGAGTGTCCAGAATTGGGTTGAGCCGTCCCTGCAGGACAGGCACATGTCCTGTCCCGTTCGGGAAGATGACTGCTCCGCCATCGGCCAGTCTGGTGAGTTCGAGGTCAAGCGCGCCCTCGGCGGGTGTCCAGCTGTGCTCGACGTGTGCGGCAAACCCTTGTACCGCTACGAATACGGTCATCGGAAGATCGGCGGTGTGCAGGTCAAGCACGGCGGTTCCGTTTTCGTCGGTGACCGCGCTTTTCCAAGTCTTGTTGGGGAACAATGCGAGCACGCTGACGCCGGATATCGGTTGGCCGGCGGTCCGGACGATGACTACGCAATCGGATGCGTCCCAGTCGAGTTCGTGCATTTCTTTCCAGGGGACCAATCTATCCGTTCCGCGGCGCTGGGGTTGGTCGCCGCCGTAGACCACGATGACGGAGCAGGGGCTGGTCGATCGGGTAAGGTGTCTTCGGACGCGTTTGGAACCGTCAAATAGGCTGGATGATGCTGTTTCGGCGGACTTGGCTTCCACAAGTGTCATGGCATTCGGGCGATCGACGATGAGATCGACCTCGGCCCCATTCCGGTCGCGGTAGAACGACAGATCCATTGTTTCGCCATGATTGGCTCGGTGCTTAGCGATCTCCGAGACTACCCGGGTCTCGAAGATCGAACCGCGAAGCGGATGGGCGTGAAGTTGTTCGGGCGTCCGGATACCAAGCAGCCAGCAAACGAGGCCCGTGTCGTAAAAGTGCAGCTTCGGCATCTTCACGAGCCGCTTGCGCAGATTTGTGTGAAGAGGCGGCAGGCGGAAAACGAGAAAGCTGGTTTCGAGGATGCCGAGCCACGCCCTCGCGGTGGGTTGCGAAATGCCGCAATCACCGGCCAGAGACGAATAGTTCAGCAACTGCGCCGTCCGGCCGGCGCAAAGTGCTACAAAGCGCTGGAATGTTGCGAGATCGCCCACGTTGCTGATTGTCCGCACATCGCGCTCGATGTAGGTGGCGACGTAGGACGCGAGCCAATCCGCAGGGTCAAGTTCGGCATCGAATATGCGCGGGTAGGAGCCGGCAAATAGGCTCTGATCCAGAGCTTCCGGATGCCGCGAGAATCGTATCGTCTCTCCCCGCGTAAGGGGGAGCAGGTTGTGGACCGCCGTCCTTCCGGCCAATGACTGGCTGACCGACTCCAGCAGGGCGAGGTTTTGCGAGCCCGTGAGGATCCAACGGCCGGGCGCCGGATCTGCGTCAATGATGCCTTGCAGGTAGGAAAGCAATTCGGGCGCCCTCTGTACCTCGTCGAGGATGGCGCCTTGCGGAAACTGGGCCAGAAACGCGCGTGGATCTTCGGTGGCGAAGGCCCGCACGTCCGGGGCTTCCAGCGTCTCGTACCGGTGTTGCGGGAACAAGGCGCGGCACAACGTCGTCTTGCCGCTTTGCCGAGGTCCTGTGAGCGTGATGGACGGCCACGTCCGCGCGGCTTCCGTCAGGCGTGGAGTAAGGTCGCGCGCGATCATGGCGAACAGCTTAGCAGTGGTTTAGGCTAATTCAAAACATAATTTTTAATTAGCCTAAATCAGAAACACCTTCATCACCTCGCCGCCGAGATTCTCTTGGGGATTATATACATTGCTAGACGCTAGGCCGTTTCCGGCCCGCGCTCCAAATCCGAATCATGCTTTACTTTTGGCCGATCCGCCGCCCGAAATATCGCGCCCCGGATTTCCTCGGCGGTCGCGTCCAACGGCTCGATTTGATGTTTCGGGGGCGGCCCCGGCCCCGCTTCGGGGCGTCGGTTACGCTGTCAGTTCGCGCCATGGCAGGAGCCTCCCGTCCATGCCACGCGCCAGCGCCGCCATTTGCATTAGAGTATCAAGATCGCGGACATTGTGGCGGCCCGCGAACTCGGTCACATACCGCTGGAGGTGTTTAGGCGACATATAGCGGTAGGCGCCTTGATAGCCGCGTTTCAGCATCGCCCAGAACGACTCGACACCGTTGGTGTGGGCCTGGCCGCGCACATACTCCCCGGCGCTATGGTTCACCGCCTCGTGGCTGTAGCCGTTCACCAGATCAGGGATGGCGAGGATCGCGGCCGGTTGGCGACCGCAAGCTCATCAGTCGATGTATCGGAAGACCGCGTCGCCGAGCACCCGGCGGTGCTTCTCCACCAGCGGGGCGACGGCGTCCGCGAACCGCTTGCGCTCATCGCCGGTGAGTTCGTGGACGTCGTTCTCGTCCGGGCTCAGATTCGCCAGCACCTCTTCATCCTCGGCCTGGGCGAATTTCCGCTGGGCCTCGGTGGCTTTCGGGACCGCGGCGTCCAGGGCGGCGCGGACATCCGCGTCCAGCGCCTCGTAGTGCGCGGCGTTGATCAGCACCAGGCAGATGCCGAAGAAATGGCCGGTCAGCGTAATGTATCTGTGGTGGCGGTAGGTGCCGAAGCGGTAGGTGTTGGTCAGCGGGTTTTCCTGCACGTCGATGCGGCCCGATCTGGCGGCCTCCACCAGATCGGCGACGTCGACGAAGGCCGGCTCCATGCCGAGGAGCCGGAAGGTCTCCTGGTGAAGCTCGGAGTTCATGGTCCGCACCTTGAGGCCGGCGCAATCGGCGGGCGAGTTCAGTTGCCGCACGCCGTTGGAGAAGTGGCGAAAGCCGTTGTCCCAGAAGGCCAGCACCCGAAAGCCGGTGTCGTCGAGGAACTTCTTCCTGATGGTCCCGCCCAGGCCCCCGTCCAGCAGCCCGTATGCCTTCTCCCGGCTCTCGATGACGAACGGCAAATCGAAGATGCCCACCTCGGGCACCCGGCCGGCCAGGTAGCTGCCGGCGAAATAGCACATGGTGAGGTCGCCCCCCTCCACCAAGTCCAGGAGGTCGATCGCCTTGATGCCGTGGCTTTCGGGCATGTTGCCCTGAAGGACGAATTCGATCCCGCCGCCGAGTTGCCGGGCAAGCTCCCCGCCCAGCACGGCGGCGGCGCGATTATGGACGCTGGCCGGCGGCTGATAGCCGCCCATGGTAATGGAGGTGCTCATGATACAGGGCCCCATATAGGGCCCCCATATAGGGCCATGAGGGTTGATTCGTAAAGCCCGAAGGGGCTATTCACCGCGTGTTGCTTCCGGGGCCCGGGCGCGGTCCGCCGGAGCGCCGCAATCGGCCCCATTCTTGCCACATTGTGCTGTTAACCGGAACAAGGCTCGCGTGCGCTTGTCCACAAAATGTGGTATGCAACCGGTGCCTACCTTACTATGAGTAGCTTGTTTACAGGCAGGACCCGCCTTTTGACATCCACCCGCAGATAGACCGCGAGCCCGACGAACCGAGATCAGGGGACCATGGCCGGCCATTCACAGTTCAAGAACATCATGCACCGCAAGGGCGCGCAGGACGCCAAGCGGGCGAAAATCTTCGCCAAGCTCATCCGCGAGGTGGCCGTCGCGGCCAAGCTCGGCGGGCCCGATCCGGACGCCAATCCGCGCCTGCGGTCGGCCGTCGCCGCCTGCCGGCAGGCCAACATGCCGAAGGACAATATCGACCGGGCGGTGAAGAAGGCGTCGGGCGGCGACGACGGCGAGAACTACGAGGAAGTCCGCTACGAAGGCTATGGGCCCGGCGGCGTCGCGGTGATCGTCGAGGCGCTGACCGACAACCGCAACCGGACGGCTTCCGACGTCCGGGCCGCGTTCTCCAAGCACGGCGGGACGCTGGCCGAAACCGGCGCGGTCAGCTTCATGTTCGACCGGGTCGGCATGATCCACTATCCGGCGGGCGCGGGGGATTCCGACGCGGTGTTCGAGGCGGCCCTCGAAGCCGGCGCCGAGGACGTGGAGTCCGGGGACGAAGGCCACGACATCTATTGCCGGCCGGACGATTTCAACACCGTCCGCGAGGCGCTGGAAGGGG
This sequence comes from Rhodospirillales bacterium, assembly GCA_965221855.1. Lineage (GTDB taxonomy): Bacteria > Pseudomonadota > Alphaproteobacteria > Rhodospirillales > UBA2165 > JAJDXO01. The sequence goes on from CBDCSV010000008.1 coordinate 94,900, forward strand.
GGCTCGGCGAAGCGGAAACCGCGCGCCTCGACTGGCGGCCGCAAAATACCGTGGATGTCGACGAAGGGCAGGCGCAGACCCTGTTGAAGCTGCTGGATGTGCTGGAGGATTCCGACGACGTCCAGCGCGTCGCCGCCAACTTCGAGATTTCCGACGACGTCATGGAACGCTTGAGCGCCTAGCCGGAGGGGATGAAATTGGCGGCAACCGGACACACGCGGATATTGGGGATCGACCCCGGCCTCGCCGCGACCGGCTGGGGCCTGATCGAAGTCCGGGACAACCACTTGAGCTTCGTGGCCGGCGGCACGCTCAGGTCCGACAGCCGCGCGGCGCTCGCCGATCGTCTCGCCGCCCTGTTCGACGGCGTTTCCGAACTGATCGAGGCCCATGCGCCGGACGAGGCGGCGGTGGAGGAGACGTTCGTCAACGCCAACCCGAAATCCACGTTGAAACTCGGCCAGGCGAGGGGCGTCGCCCTGCTGGCGCCCGCCAAGGCCGGCCTGCCGGTGGTCGAGTATCCGCCCAACCTAGTGAAGAAGAGCGTCGTCGGCGCCGGCCACGCGGCCAAGGAGCAGGTCCAGATGATGGTCCGCACGCTATTGCCCGGCTGCGCCGTCGAGACGGCGGATGCGGCGGACGCGCTGGCGGTCGCCATCTGCCACGCCCACCACCGCCAAACCCGATCCCTGGCGGAGGCCGCCCGATGATCGCCCGGCTCACGGGGGTGCTGGATTCGTCGGGGCCCGACTGGCTGATCGTCGACGTCAACGGGGTCGGCTACATGGTGTTCGCCTCGTCGCGCACCATCGCCCGGGCCATTGCGTCCGGCGGCACCATCAGCCTGATGATCGAGACCCATGTGCGGGAGGACCACATTCATCTCTATGGGTTCGCCGACGAAGCCGAGCGCGATTGGTTCCGGCTGCTGACCACGGTTCAGGGTGTCGGCGCCAAGGTGGGCCTCGCCCTGCAGTCGGCGTTGCCGCCGGACGATATGGCGGCGGCCATCGCCGCCGGCGACGAAGCGCCGTTAACCCAGGCAAGCGGCGTCGGCAGGAAGCTCGCCACCCGGATCGTCACCGAACTCAAGGACAAGATCGGCGATATGGCCATCGCCTTCCGCCCGGCGGCATCGTCCGGAACGCCGGGCGGGAGCGGCGCGCCTCGGGACAATACAGGCGCCGAAGCGGTCTCGGCGCTGGTCAATCTGGGTTACGGCCGCACCGAGGCGTTCACCGCCGTGTCGCAGGCGGCCCGCAAACTGGGTGACGGGGCGGCGCTCGAGGATCTGATCCGCGACGGCCTCGCCGAACTCGCGGGCGCCGAAGCGGGCTGAGGGGAACACGGGGATGAATGACCGGGTAATCGCCGCCGACGCCGCCGCCGAAGATGCGGGTGACGTCTCGACCCGGCCGCAAAGCCTCGAGGAATTCGTCGGCCAGCCCCAGGTCTGCGATAATCTGAAGGTGTTCGTGGATGCGGCCAGGGGCCGCGGCGAAGCCATGGATCATGTGCTGCTATATGGGCCCCCGGGCCTCGGCAAGACCACGCTGGCGCAGATCGTCTCCCGGGAGCTCGGCGTCGGATTTCGCGCCACGTCGGGACCGATAATCGCCCGGGCGGGGGACCTGGCCGCCATCCTCACCAATCTCCAGCCCCGGGACGTGTTGTTCATCGACGAGATTCACCGGCTCCACCCGGCGGTGGAGGAGGTGCTCTATCCGGCGGTGGAGGATTTTCAGCTCGACCTGATCATCGGCGAGGGCCCGGCGGCGCGCAGCGTCCGCATTGACCTCAACCCGTTCACCCTGGTCGGCGCGACCACCCGCTCGGGCCTCATTTCGACACCGCTCCGCGAGCGTTTCGGCATCCCGCTCCGGGTCCAGTATTACGGCGCGGCGGATCTGCAGAAGATCATTTCGCGGGCCGCCAAAATCCTCGGCACCGGCATTTCGGACGAGGGCGCGGCGGAAATCGCCAAGCGCTCCCGGGGCACGCCCCGGGTCGCCGGCCGCCTGCTCCGGCGGGTACGGGACTTCGCCGAGGTGTCGGGCGCGGCCGGGATCGATGCGGCGTCCGCCGATGCGGCCCTCAACCGCCTCGAAGTGGACGGCAGGGGTCTCGACTCTCTCGACCGCAAATACCTGATGTGCATCGCCGAGAATTACGGCGGCGGTCCGGTGGGCGCCGAGACCCTGTCGGCGGCCTTGTCGGAGGAGCGCGACACCATCGAGGAAGTGGTCGAGCCGTTTCTCATTCAGCAGGGACTGCTGATGCGGACCCCCCGGGGGCGGGTGCTGGCCGAAGGCGCCTATCGTCACCTCGGGATAACCGCGCCCTCGAACATCAAGCAGCTCGAACTGCTGGCCACCGGAGAGGATGACGCCGATGAATGAGGCCCCGCCGGGACAGCCGGCCGCGCTCACGGGCGCGCTCACACACGTCTTCCCGATCCGCGTCTATTACGAGGATACGGATGCGGCGGGCGTCGTCTACTACGCCAACTACCTGCGGTTCGCCGAGCGGGCTCGGACCGAATTCCTGCGCGAAATCGGCTTCGGACAGGCCCAGGCCCTTGAAGAATTCGGGGTGGTGTTCGCCGTCCGCCGCTGCACCGCCGACTACGCCAAACCGGCGTTTCTCGACCAGGCGCTGGAGATGCACACCCGGATCGTCGAGATCGCCGGCGCATCGTTCGGGATGGAGCAGAACGTCTTCCGGGACGGAGAACTGCTGGTAAGCATGGATTTACGTTTGGTCTGTATGACCGAGGCCGGCAAGGCGGCGCGGATACCGGAGCCGATCCGCGCCGAAATGGCCGGCTATCTGGTTGAGATTTCGTGAGGTAGGTCAATGGAAGGAAACGCGGTCGAAGCCGCTCAGGTAGCGGGCGCCATCGCCGCCACCGATTTTTCGCTGGTGGCGCTGTTCCTGAAAGCCGACATCGTGGTCAAGTCGGTGATGGTCATTCTCGTCATCGCCTCGATCTGGTGCTGGGCAATCATCATCGACAAGGTCATGCGTCTTCGGCGCCTGAACCGGGCCGCGGACGAATTCGAAGACACGTTCTGGTCGGGCGGTTCCCTCGATGAGCTTTACAAGAAAGCAGGCGCCAACCCCCGCGAGCCGATGGCGGCGGTTTTCGGCGCGGCGATGCGCGAATGGCGGCGTTCGGCCGAAAATTCGCGCGATACCGGCAAGAGCATGATCGACCGGGTGGACCGGGTGATGGACGTTACGGTGACCCGTGAGGTCGAACGGATCGAACGGCAGCTGACCATCCTCGCCACCACCGGATCGACCGCGCCGTTCATCGGTCTGTTCGGCACCGTCTGGGGGATCATGAACAGCTTCCAGGCCATCGCCATTTCCAAGAACACCAGCCTTGCGGTGGTGGCGCCGGGCATTGCGGAAGCCCTGTTCGCCACGGCGCTCGGACTGCTTGCCGCCATCCCCGCGGTCATCGCCTACAACAAAATCTCCAAGGATATGGACCGCTACGGCGACCGCCTGGATACCTTCTCAGGCGAGTTCTCCGCCATCATCTCGCGTCAGTCGGAGAGCTAGGCGGGATGGCGATTGCAGCCCAACAGCAGCGGGGAGGCCGCAAGCGGCGCAGACGCCACGCGGCGATGAGCGAGATCAACGTGACGCCGTTCGTCGACGTCATGCTGGTGCTGCTGATCATCTTCATGATCACCGCGCCGCTCCTGACCGTCGGGGTCCAAGTCGATCTGCCCAAGACCCAAGCGGCTTTGCTTCAGGACCCGGATGAGCCGCTGGCGGTCTCGGTGGACGCCGAAGGCAGGATTTTCATTCAGGACACCGAGATCGAGGATACGGCGCTCGCACCCCGGCTGATCGCCATCACCGGGGCCAATCCGGAAATCCGGATTTTCGTCCGGGGTGACAAGGCGATCGACTATGGCAGGGTCATGCAGGTGATGGGGCTGATCAACGCCGCCGGCTTCGACAAGGTGGCGCTGATCGCCGAATTGCCGCTGTCGGGAGGAACGCGTTAGTTCATGCGCTATCCGGTGCTGGCATCCATCTTTTTTCACGCGGCGGTCGTGGCGGTCGGCTTCGCCGGTCTGCCGGCGTTGCGCAACCCGCCGCCGACACCGGAAATTCCCATCGTCGTCGAACTTGTGGATTTGGGTCCGATCACCAATTTGCCGACGGCGCGGGAGCTTAAGAAAGAAGAGCCGAAGCCCGAGCCCCCGAAGGCCGAGGAAGCGCCCAAACCTCCCCCGCCCCCGCCGCCGCCGAAAGCGAAGGCGCCGCCCCCGCCGCCCCCGCCGATCCCGGCGCGGGAGGAGGTGGCCGCCGTGCCGCCGCCGCCGAAACCGAAACCGGCGCCGAAGAAGGAGCCCAAACCGGAGCCCAAGCCCGGGCCCAAGAAAGAGGTAAAGAAGCCCGAACCCAAAACGCCGGTGCGCCTCGCCAAGGCCAAGCCGCGGCGCAAGCCGCCGCCGCCCGATCCCCTGGCCGGTGTGCTCAAGACCCTCGAGCGGCTTGAGGACCAGCCGCCGCCCAAGGAGGACGGGAAAAAGAAGGCCAAGGCGCCTGAGAAAAAGCCTGGGAAAAAGAAGGACGATTTCCAAACCCGGATCGCCAAGGCCCTGTCCCGCCGGCCGACGGCTCATGACCCGAACCGGCGCATTTCCATCACCGAGCGGGACGCCCTGATCAGCGCCATCCGCGATCAGGTCACCAAATGCTGGTCCCTGCCGGCCGGCGCCAAGGGCGCGGAGGACATGATCATCGAGATCAAGGTCGCGGTAAATCCGGATGGTCATGTAAGAACGGCGAGTATCACCAATTCCGGGAGAATGTTCACCGATCCGTTTTTCCGGGCCATGGCGGAGAGCGCGCTGCGGGCGGTGAAAAACCCGCGCTGTTCTCCGTTCAAGGTTCCGGTTGAAAGATACGATGTGTGGAAAGACCTCACACTGGTGTTTAATCCCAAGGAAATGTTCGGGGGATAGAAAGGCTACAGGGAAAATCCATGAATCCAATCAAACCTATCCTCATATTCATTCTCTTGACCGTTGCCGCGCTGCCGGCGCGGGCCGAACTTCGAATCGATATCACCCGCGGTACCGTGGAGCCGATCCCCATCGCGGTGACCGATTTTCTCAGCGGTGAGCAGGCCAAGAAACAAGGCGCCAAGAACAAGGAAACCATTCAAAAGGAACTCGAACTCGGCCGGCAAATCGCGGCTGTGATCAAGGCCAATCTGGAGCGATCCGGCCTGTTCAGGCCGGTCGACCCCAAAGCCTTCATCGAGGTCGAGAAGTCCATCGGTGCGCTTCCCAAGTTCAGCAACTGGCGGGTGATCGGATCCCAGGCCCTCACCCAGGGACAGATCAGGCTCGACGGCGGCAACCGACTGAGGGTCGAGTTTCGCCTCTGGGACGTGGTCGCCGAGGAGCACATGCTCGGTCAACAGTTTTCCACCATCGCGTCCAACTGGCGCCGCATCGCCCACATCATCGCCGACGCCATCTACAAGCGCATCACCGGCGAGACCGGTTACTTCGATACCCGCATCGTCTACATCGCCGAGACGGGACGCCAGGACCGGCGCCGGAAGCGTCTCGCGATCATGGACCAGGACGGGGCGAATCATCACTTCCTGACCGATGGCAACGATCTGGTGCTGACGCCCCGGTTCTCACCGAGCCAGCAGGAAATTACCTACATGTCCTATTTCGGGGGCGTGCCCAGGGTCTATTTGTTCAATATCGATACCGGCCGGCAGGAAGTGCTGGGTGACTTTCCCGGCATGACGTTCGCGCCCCGGTTCTCGCCGGACGGCAAGAAGGTGATCATGAGCATGGCCCGGGACGGCAATACCGAAATCTATACAATGGATCTCCGGACCCGGGAGGTGGGGCGCCTGACCAACCACTCGGCGATCGATACCGGCCCCTACTATTCGCCGGACGGCAAGCGCATCGTTTTCGAATCCGACCGCAGCGGCACCCAACAGCTCTATGTGATGAACGCCGACGGGCGCGGCGTGAAGCGAATCAGTTTCGGCCGCGGGCGCTACGCGACGCCGGTCTGGTCGCCCCGCGGCGACCTCATCGCTTTCACGAAAATCCGGGGCGGCAAGTTCTTTATCGGCGTCATGAAGAACGACGGCACCGGAGAGCGTCTGCTCACCGAGGGGTTCCTGGTCGAATCGCCGACCTGGGCGCCCAACGGCCGGGTGATCATGTTCTTCCGGGAGACCCCCGGCACCGAGGACGGGCGAAAACAATCGAAGCTCTACTCCATTGATTTAACAGGCTTTAATGAGCGCGAGGTGGTCACGCCGATGGATGCGTCGGACCCCGCGTGGTCGCCCTTGATTCCATGAGAATGGTTCCGTATATTCCCGAAAGTGTCGGTGATATAAAGATTATTCCGCCTCATCGTTTCCCACGCGCCCCTGTTGCCGAGGAAATGAGGTTTCGTACGACTACCTGGAACGCCAACCCGGCGTTCCTCCCACTTTCCCGATCAAGGGGACAAAATCAATGCGTTTCAAGTCTTTAGCTTATGTTTTCGGGGCGCTCTTCATCTTGGCGGCATGCGAGTCGCCGACGATGGAAGCCGGTGATGCCGACTCCAAGGGTATGACCGAAAAGGAAAAACCCGCTGCTCCCGTGCAGCAAAGCCGTCCGCGGCCTCCGACCGGCGCCTCCATCACCCCCGGCTCCGTTCAGGATCTGGTGGTCAATGTCGGCGATCGGGTCTTCTTTGACTTCGACCGGTCCGATCTGAAACCCGACGCCCGCGCGACGCTCGAGAAGCAAGCCGCGTGGCTCAAGAAATTCCCGGCGATCCGCGTGACGCTCGAAGGCCATGCGGATGAGCGCGGCACCCGCGAGTACAACCTCGCCCTGGGTGAGCGCCGGGCCAATTCGGCCAAGGATTTCCTGGTCGCGTTGGGCATCAACCCGAACCGGCTCCAGACCATTTCCTTCGGTAAGGAGCGCCCGGTTGCGCTCGGCAGCAACGAAGCTTCCTGGGCCCAGAACCGCCGTTCGGTGACGGTGGTGCTTTCCGGCGCCGGCAGCTAACCGGCAACGAGTTTCAAGACGCGTCCGCGGTTCCTTGATTGGGGCCGCGGGCGCCTTGTTTTTGCCATCTTTGGTTTGCAGACTGATCGCCCTAATCCGGCGTGAGGGATGGGGCGTAGGAGGGATGGGGCGTGCCATGAGCAAATTCTCGTTTGGATTGATGTCGGTTTCGGCGGCGCTGGTGGTGGGGCTGCCGATTGTCCTGAGCGGCCCGGCGGTTGCGCAGGATCCGGCGATGGATGCCCTGGTCAAACAGCTCGAACGGATGCAGCGCGACATCAACACCCTCAACCGCCAGGTCTATCGCGGGGAGAGCCCCCCGTCTTCGGCCGCCCCCGGGCCGGCCGGCCGCGCGCCGCTGCCGCCGGCGGGCGCCGACGCCTCGACCGCCCATGCCGCCCGGGTGCAGGCCAAGATCAGCCAATTCGAAGCCGAACTCCGCGACCTCACCGGCCAGGTGGAAGGGTTTGGCAACACGCTCCGCCGGATCAACGAGCGTCTCGACAAACTGATCAGCGACGTGGATTTCCGCTTGTCGAGCCTCGAGGCCGCCCGTGCCGCCGCGCCGGCCGGCGCGGCGCCGGGTCAGGCGGCCCCGCAAACGGCGGCGCCGGCCGCGCCGCCGCAGCTCAGCCCGGTTCCCCGGAGTGCCCCTGTCAGCGCGGGCGCCGCCCAAGGCGGACCGATCACCGGGAGCGGTGCGCCGCAAACCCTCGGCACCATCACCGGGGAGGACCTCGCGCGCATTCCGCGGACCCCGGGTTCTCCGGCGCCGGCATCGGCGCCGGCGGGCACACCCGTACCCCAGACGCCGCCGGCACAACCCGCGGCCGCGGCGCCGGCGGCGGCGCCCGCGGGAATCCTTCCCCCCGGGACGCCGCGCGCCCGGTACCGGTTCGCGTTTTCGCTTCTCAGGCAAGCGAATTACGGCAAAGCGGCGACGGCCTTCGAGGAATTCCTGGGCGCCCATCCCAACGACGGATTGGCGGCCAATGCCCGCTATTGGCTGGGCGAGACCCACTATGTTCGAGGTGACTACCGCACGGCGGCCAGCGAGTTCCTGACCGGATTCCGGAAGAATCCAAAAGGGTCGAAGGCGCCCGATTCGCTCCTCAAGCTCGGCATGTCGCTGATCGGCCTCAACCAGAACAAGGACGCCTGCGCCACCTTCGACAAGCTGAGCGCCGATTTTCCGGAACTGCCCGGAAACATCCAAAAGGTTCTGACGCGTGAGCGCGCCCGCGCCGAGTGCGGATAGTCTCGCGCCTCCCCGCCACCCGTCTTCGTCCGACGTCGCAAGCCCGCTGACGGAGACCGAATTCGACGCGGCCATGGCGAGGCTCGGCCCTTGGGAAGACCGGCCGCGGTTGGCGGTCGCCGTCTCCGGCGGGCCGGACAGCCTGTGCCTGACGCTGCTGGCGCACGAATGGGCCGCGGCGCGGGAAGGCGAGGTCATCGGGCTGACGGTGGATCACGGGCTTCGGCCCGAGTCGGCGGCCGAGGCGAGCCGGGTGGGCGAATGGCTCGGCGCGCGGGGAATCCGGCATCAAATTCTGAATTGGCGCGGCGACAAGCCGGGTACCGGCATCCAGGAGGCGGCGCGTCACGCGCGTTACCAATTGTTGAACCGATGGGTGGGGGAACATGGCTGCCTCCATCTGTTGTTGGCGCACACCCGCGACGATCAGGCGGAAACCTTCGTTATGCGTTTGGGACGGGGAAGCGGTCTAAGGGGGCTGGCGGCCATGCCGGCGGTCTCCTATGGCGCCGATGCGCGTCTACTCCGCCCGCTGCTGGGTATTCGCAAGTCCCGGCTCACGGCTACGCTGCGGGATAGGGGCCAACAGTGGATCGACGATCCCTCCAACGACGACATCCGGTTTGAACGGGTGAGAACCCGCGGCTTTCTGGCTCGCCTCGAAAACAGCGGATTTCCCGCCCATCGGCTGAGCGATGCCGCAACGGCCGCGGGCGGGATCCGCGCGCGCCTGGATCGTCATTGCGCGCACGCCCTGGCGCATACCGTGGCGATGAGGGGCCGGGAACATGCCCTCATCGATCGGGAGCGCTATGCGCGCCTGCCGGAGGAAATCCAAAGACAAGTGATCGGGCGGCTGCTGGCCGCTGTCGGCGGCGCGCCGTATGAGCCCCGCGGCGGGAAGCTGCGGCGGTTGTCGGCCGATCTTCAACGGCCGGATTGGCGGGGCGCGACTCTCGGCGGCTGCCGATTGTCGCCTGACGGGCCAGGAATCCGCGTCACCCCCGAAGGTCCGCGGAAATCGGCGGGCCGGGACCAAAAATCCCCTATTTCCGGCGCCCGCGATCCGGGGTATAACCCCGGACGCCCTGGGGAAGTCGGACGCAACACGGTGGCCGTGAATACAACCGGCCCGAGACCACTGGTACCACCCTTGTGTGAGACCAGGCTTTACCTTGCCGACCGCGATTCCTAGACTATTTGTAGGGCGATGGAATATACGGGCTTTTTTGAAGGCCTGGGCGGAGAAAACGGCGTAGCGCCCGAGAACCAAACGGATCGTGGAGCGGCTGCGGACAGAGAAGGAATGAAACGTTGAACTTCAGGAAAAACATGGCGGTGTGGGTCATCATCGGGCTGCTCATCATCGTCCTGTTCAATCTGTTCCAAAGCGCGCCGACATCCGGACCGCAGCAGCAGATGCCGTATTCGGATTTCGTGGCCGCGGTCGAGCAGGGCCAGGTTTCCGAGGTTACCATCCAGGGCAACAACATTTCCGGCCGGTTCGAGAACAATCAGGCCTTCCGGACCTATGCGCCGGACGACCCCAACCTGATCAGCAACCTGTCGGCCAAGGGCGTTCGCATCGAGGCGCGGGCGCCGGAAAACGAAGGCCATTCGCTGATCAACATCCTGATTTCCTGGTTCCCGATGCTGCTGTTGATCGGCGTCTGGATCTTCTTCATGCGCCAGATGCAGTCCGGCGGCGGCAAGGCCATGGGCTTCGGTAAATCCCGGGCCCGGATGCTCACTGAAAAGACCGGCCGGGTGACTTTCGCCGACGTGGCCGGTATCGACGAGGCCAAGACCGAGCTCGAGGAAATCGTCGAGTTCCTGAAGGATCCGGCCAAGTTCCAGCGTCTCGGCGGCAAGATCCCGAAGGGCTGCCTGCTGGTCGGCCCCCCCGGCACCGGCAAGACCCTGCTGGCTCGGGCCATCGCCGGCGAGGCCAACGTGCCGTTCTTCACCATTTCCGGTTCCGACTTCGTCGAGATGTTCGTCGGCGTCGGCGCGAGCCGGGTCCGCGACATGTTCGAGCAGGGCAAGAAGAACGCGCCGTGCATCATCTTCATCGACGAATTGGACGCGGTCGGCCGCCATCGCGGCGCCGGTCTCGGCGGCGGCAACGACGAGCGGGAGCAGACTCTCAACCAGCTGCTGGTCGAGATGGACGGTTTCGAGAGCAATGAAGGCGTGATCCTGATCGCCGCGACCAACCGTCCCGACGTCCTCGACCCGGCGCTGCTGCGCCCCGGCCGGTTCGACCGTCAGGTGGTGGTGCCCAACCCGGATATCCTGGGCCGCGAAAAGATTCTCAAGGTGCATATGCGCAAAGTGCCCGTGGCGCCCGATGTGGATGCAAAGGTCATTGCGCGAGGCACGCCCGGCTTTTCCGGCGCCGATCTCGCCAACCTGGTCAATGAAGCCGCATTGCTGGCGGCGCGGGCCGGCAACCGCATGGTGACCATGTCCGAGTTCGAGGCCGCTAAGGACAAGGTGTTGATGGGCACCGAACGCCGGTCCATGGTGATGACCGAGGACGAGAAGAAGCTTACCGCCTACCACGAGGCGGGTCATGCCATCGTGACGCTGAACGTTCCCAAGGCGGATCCGCTGCACAAGGTGACCATTATTCCCCGCGGCCGCGCCCTGGGCGTCACCATGTCGTTGCCGGAACGGGACCGCTACGCCTATTCGAAGGTCGAGCTGGAATCCCTGCTGGCCATCATGTTCGGCGGCCGGATCGCGGAGGAACTGATCTTCGGCGAGGAAAACGTCACCACCGGCGCCGGCAACGATATCCAGCAGGCGACCGAACGGGCGCGCCGGATGGTCACCGAATGGGGTTTCTCCGACAAGCTCGGTCCGCTGCGCTACACCGACAACGAGGAAGAGGTGTTCCTCGGCCATTCGGTGGCGCGCCAGCAGAACATCTCCGATGAAACCGCCGCGATGATCGATTCCGAAGTGCGGCGTCTCATCGACGAGGCCGAAAGCGTGGCCCGCAAGGTCCTCACCGAAAAGGGCGATGACCTGGAGGTGCTCGCCCAGGCCCTGCTCGAATATGAGACGCTGTCCGGCGAGGAGGTCGACGCGTTGCTCCGCGGCGAGCCCGTCTTCCGGCCCGATGCGTCGGACGATGAGCCGACCGGCTCGGAAGGGGCCCGGAGCTCCGTCCCGTCCAGCGGCGCGGCGCCGAAGAAGGGCAAGGGCAACCCCGGCGACCTCAACCCGGAGCCGCAGCCCGGCACTTGACCGGCCCGCAAACACTTCCGAGGGAATTCGCGGGCGCGGCCATGGCCGCGCCCGTTCTCATGGGAATCGTCAACGTCACCCCCGACAGTTTCTCCGACGGCGGCGAAACCGCGGGCGCCGAGGCGGCCATTGCCCGCGGGCTGGAACTCGCGGAGCAGGGGGCGGCGATCATCGATGTCGGCGGCGAGTCGACCCGCCCGGGCGCTCGGCCGGTAGCCGTCGAAGAAGAGCTCCGGCGGGTCGCGTCCGTGATCGGAGCGCTGGCGGCGGAGGGCGTTTGCGTGTCCGTCGATACCCGGCATGCCCGGGTGATGGAAGCGGCATTGACCGCCGGCGCCCGGGTCATAAACGACGTGACCGCGCTCACCGGCGACGACCGCGCCATGCCGGTGGCGGCGGCCTCGGACGCCGGAATCGTATTGATGCACATGAAAGGCGAGCCCGGCGCCATGAACGTCCGGCCGGTCTACGGGGACGTGGTCTCCGAAGTCCGGGATTATCTGAGCGGACGCATCGAGGCGTGTCTGGCGGCCGGCATTTCGGAAAAGCGATTGGCCATCGATCCGGGCATTGGTTTCGGCAAGCGCATGCCCGACAATTTCCGGCTGATCGAGAGGCTCCAGGCATTTTGCGAGCTCGGTCTTCCGGTGCTGGTCGGCGTCTCGAGGAAGATCGGCAAGGCGCCGGACCCCAGGGACCGGCTTGCCGAGTCGCTGCACTGGGGCCGGATAGCGGTGGACAACGGCGCCGCCGTCCTCCGGGTGCATGATGTGGCGGAAACGGCCGAAGCCCTTGGCGGGCGGGCCTGAGCGGCCGGTAATGCTCTGAAAGATTTTGTTATCTGACCCGGCGCCTGCGATGTAATAGAACCGTTACAGCGAATTCAGCCCGGCGACGGGCGGGGATGGACTATTCATGAACAGACGCCTGTTCGGCACCGATGGCATCCGGGGGGCCGCCAACAGCGAGCCGATGACCGCCGAAACCGCGTTGCGGGTCGGCATGGCGGCTGGGCTGCATTTCAGCCGCGGCGCGCACCGGCACCGGGTGGTGATCGGCAAGGATACGCGGCTGTCGGGCTACATGATCGAGCCGGCCCTGACCGCCGGCTTCGTCGCCGCGGGGATGGATCCGATCCTGGTCGGGCCGATGCCGACGCCCGCCGTGGCCATGCTGACCCGGTCCTTGCGCGCCGATCTGGGCGTCATGATTTCGGCGTCGCACAATCCCTACCACGACAACGGCATCAAGCTGTTCGGCCCGGACGGGTTCAAGCTCAATGACGGGACCGAGGCCGAGATCGAAGCGCGGATGGACAACGGGACGTCCGGCGACCTCGCGAACCCGGAAGATCTGGGCCGCGCGCTGCGGCTCGAAGACGCCCTCGGGCGCTATACGGAATTCGTCAAACAGACCCTGCCCCGGGGTCAGACGCTGACCGGCCTCAAGGTCGTGGTCGATTGCGCCAACGGCGCCGGCTACAAGGTCGCCCCGACGGTGCTGTGGGAGCTGGGGGCCGAGGTGGTGCCGGTCGCCGTGCAGCCCGACGGCTACAACATCAACAAGAATTGCGGCTCGACCCACCCGGGCCTGGTGTCGGAACAGGTGATCGCCCACGGCGCCGACATCGGCCTGGCCCTGGACGGCGACGCCGACCGGGTCCTGATCGTCGACGAAAACGGCGAGCTCGTGGACGGCGACCAATTGATGGGCCTGATCGCCCGGTCGTGGCAGCAGGCCGGCCGGCTGGCCGGCGGCGGCATCGTTGCGACGGTGATGTCGAATCTGGGGCTGGAACGCTACCTGGCGACTCTCGGCATCGGCTTCGCCCGCACCCAGGTGGGCGACCGCTACGTGGTGGAGGAAATGCGGGCCATGGGCCGCAACCTCGGCGGCGAGCAGTCGGGCCACATCATCATGACCGACTACACCACCACCGGCGACGGTATCGTCGCGGCGCTTCAGGTCTTGAGCGTGCTGGTTCAAGACGATGCGCCCGCCAGCCGGGTGTGCCGGGTCTTCGATCCGCTGCCGCAGGTCCTCAGGAGCGTGCCCATCAACGGCGAGGATCCCATGGGCGCCGACAGCGTGAAGGCGGCCATCGCCGAGGCCGAAGCCGCGCTTGAAAATACCGGGCGCCTGCTGATCCGGAAGTCCGGCACCGAACCGCTGATCCGGGTGATGGCCGAGGGCGAGGATGCGGGCCTGGTCGGCAGGATCGTCGATGATCTTGCGCACCAAATCGCCGAGGCCGGCTGAGCGGCGTCCCATGCAGGGCAGGGTTCTGATCGTAGCCGGGTCGGACTCCGGCGGCGGCGCGGGCATCCAGGCCGACATCAAGGCGGTCACCGCCCTCGGCGGCTATGCGGCGACGGCAATTACCGCGCTCACCGCCCAGAACACCCAAGGCGTCTTTGGCATCTACGACGTGCCCGTCGAGTTCATCACCCGACAGATGGAACTGGTGCTCGACGATATCGGCGCCGACTGCATCAAGTTCGGCATGCTCAGCCAGCCGGAGGTCATCGAGGCGGCCGCGGGCGTCCTGGATGCAAAGGCCGCCGGCATCCCCGTGGTCCTCGATCCGGTGATGATCGCCAAGGGCGGCGCGAAACTCCTGGCGCCGGAGGCGGTCGAGATATTGAAGTCCGTCCTGGTGCCGCGCGCCGCGGTGATCACGCCGAACCTGCCGGAAGCGGAGAGCCTCGCCGGACACGCCGAAGGCGGTTTGGAGGGCGCCGAGGCGCTGGCGCGGGATTTGCTCGCCCTGGGCCCGAAGGCGGTGCTGCTGAAAGGCGGCCACCGGGACGGCGGCGAAGTCGTGGATCTGCTGGTCTCGGGCGATGGCGTGGCCCGTTTCGCCGGCCCGCGGATCGACACGCCCAACACCCACGGAACCGGCTGCACCCTTGCCTCGGCGATCGCCGCGGGCATCGCGCAAGGACTGGACCTGGAGGCGGCTGTCGCCCGCGCCCGCGACTACGTCATCAAGGCGATCAGAACCGCACCCGGTTTCGGCTCGGGCCACGGCCCCCTCAATCACGGGCATACGGTAGGCGCCGGCTGACCGGCCGGCGGCGGCATGTTGTCCCGGGACAATAAAAGCGTTGAAAACCTCCCGGGCGTCTTCGAAGCTACGGGCCCATGGATACCGCGAGCCTGAGCGAACTGGAGGCGGCGCAAGAGACCGTCTACCGGTATATGAAACCGACGCCGGAACTTCATTGGCCGCTGCTGTCGGCGCGCGCCGGGTGCGAGGTCTGGGTCAAGCATGAGAACCACACGCCCATCGGCGCCTTCAAGGTGCGGGGCGGGCTGGTCTATCTCGACGACTTCGCCAGGCGCCACAACGGCGCCCGGGGAATCGTCTCGGCGACGCGCGGCAATCACGGGCAAAGCCTGGCCTACGCCTGCGGACACGCGGGGGTGCCGCTGACCATCCTGGTGCCCCACGGCAACAACCCGGAAAAGAACGCCGCAATGCGGGCGATGGGCGCCGACCTCGTCGAGCACGGCAGCGACTTCCAGGAGGCCCGGGAGCGCGCGGGCGATCTCGCGGGAGAACGGGACCTCCACATGATCGGCCCGTTTCACCCCCTGCTGATGCGGGGCGTCGGCACGTACGCGCTGGAATTCCTCCGCGCCCGCGGCGATCTGGATACGATCTATGTGCCCATCGGCATGGGGTCGGGGATCTGCGGCATGATTTCGGCCCGTGACGCACTGGGTCTCAAGAGCAAGATCGTCGGGGTGGTGGCGGAGAACGCGCCGTCCTACGCCCTGTCCTTCGATCGGGAAAGGCCGGTCTCCACCAACACCGCCGACACCATCGCCGACGGGCTTGCCTGCCGGGTCCCGGACGGGACGGCGCTCGGGATCATCCTGGCGGGCGCGGAGCGGGTGGTGACCGTATCCGAGGATGAAATCCGGGCGGCGATGAAAGTCTATTTCACCGATACCCACAATCTGGCGGAAGGGGCCGCCGCCGCGCCGCTGGCCGCGCTGCTGAAGGAAAAAGAGCGGATGGCCGGCCGGAAAGTGGGGCTGGTGCACTCCGGCGGCAACGTTGACGCGGACCTGCTGAAGTCCGTGCTGGCATGAGGAAACCGACATGACCGATGAACTCTTCCGAAGGGATTCCTACCTCAAATCGTGCGAGGCCGCCGTGACCGGCGTCTCCGAACAAGGCGTGGTGCTCGACCGCACGGTTTTCTACCCCGTCGGGGGCGGGCAGCCCGGCGACCGGGGGACCCTCACGCTGGCCGACGGGTCGGCGCTGGAGGTGGTGGATACCTACAAGGACCGGGAGACGGGGGACCACGTTCATGTCCTGGCCGAAGGCGTTTCGGCTCCGGAAGCCGGCGCCGCGCTTACCGCCGAGATCGACTGGGACCGGCGGCACCGGCTGATGCGCATGCACACCGCGCTCCACCTGCTCTGCGCCGTGGTCGACGGCGGCGTCACCGGCGGCCAGGTCGGCGAGGAGAAGAGCCGGCTCGATTTCGATCTGCCCGACACGTCCCTCGACAAGGAGCACATCGAGGCCGAACTCAACCGTCTGATCGGCGAAAACCATCCCGTCGGCTTCTCGTCCGTCACCGATGACGAACTCGATGCCCGGCCCGAACTGGTCCGCACCATGTCGGTCAAGCCGCCGAGCGGCCAGGGGAGCGTCCGGGTGATCGACATCGACGGGGTTGACCTGCAGCCCTGCGGCGGTACCCATGTACGGGAGACGGGCGAAATCGGCCGGGTGCGGGTCGGCAAGATCGAAAACAAGGGCAAGCACAACCGGCGGATCAACGTCCATCTCGACGACGGGACCTGATTTGCGCGGGGGCAGATGGCAGCGTACAAGATCGCCGTGATTCCGGGCGACGGGATCGGCGCCGAGGTGATGCCGGAGGGGATCCGGGTGCTGGAAGCCGCGGGACGCGCCCACGGCGTCGAGTTTTCGTGGGACGAACTCGACTGGAGCTGCGAGCGCTACCACAAGACCGGCGCCATGATGCCCGGCGACGGGCTCGCCTCGATCCGCGAACATGACGCGGTCTACCTCGGCGCCGTCGGGTTTCCGGGCGTACCCGATCACGTTTCCCTTTGGGGCCTGCTGATCCCCATCCGCCGCGACTTCCGGCAGTATGTCAATTTGCGCCCGGTGCGGCTGTTCGAAGGGGTGCCGTCGCCCCTTGCCGGCCGCTCGGCGGGCGACATCGACATGATGGTGGTGCGCGAGAACAACGAGGGGGAATATTCGGAGATCGGCGGCAGGCTCTATGCCGATACCGACGACGAGACGGTGACCCAGCTGACCGTATTCACCCGCCGCGGCGTCGACCGCATTCTCGAATTCGCCTTCGAGCTGGCCTCCCGCCGGCCCGCCAGACACCTGACGTCGGCCACCAAGTCCAACGGCATCATCCACACCATGCCCTATTGGGACGAGCGGGTGGAGGCCATGGCCGGCAAATATCCCGATATCGAGGTGGACAAGTTCCATATCGATATCCTGACCGCCCATTTCGTCCGCAATCCCCATTGGTTCGACGTGGTTGTGGGCTCCAACCTGTTCGGTGATATCCTTTCCGATCTCGGTCCGGCGACGACGGGCACCATCGGCATCGCGCCGTCGGCCAACCTGAACCCGGAGAAGGAGTTCCCCTCCATGTTCGAGCCCGTCCACGGATCGGCCCCCGACATCGCCGGGCAAAACATCGCCAATCCCATCGGCATGATCTGGTCCGGCGCCATGATGCTCGATCACCTGGGCCATGAGGACGCCGGCCGGGCCGTGGTCGGGGCGATCGAAAAGGTGCTGGCGGACGGCTCCTGCCTGACCCCGGATATGGGCGGCTCGGCGAGCACGCAAGAGCTTGGCCGCGCGGTGGAGGAGGCACTCTAGCCGTGGAAGCGGGCGCCGCGGCCTCCGGCACCCTCTCCATGTGGGTGACCTTCGCCCTCATTGCGGCGGCGCTCACCCTCTACGCCATCGAGAAGATCGCCATCGAGGTGACGTCCATCGGGCTGTTGGCGGTGATCGCCGTCTATTTCCAGTTCTTCCCCATCGTCGGGGCCGACGGCGCCAACGTGCTCGACGCCGAGCGGGTGATCCAGGGCTTCTCCAACTCGGCCCTGATCACCGTGCTGGCGCTGCTGGTGGTGGGGCAGGGGATGGTGCGGGCCGGGGTCCTCGACCGGGGCGCGCAACTGGTGATGTCCCTGGGCGGCGGCCTCAAATGGCCGACCATCGTCATGACGCTGCTGGTGGTGCTGCTGGTCTCCGGTTTCCTGAACAACATCCCCGTGGTGGTGATCTGCATCCCGATCATGGAGGCGGTGGCCGGCCGGTTCGCGGTATCGCCTTCCAAGGTCATGATGCCGCTGTCATTCGCCGCGGTGCTCGGCGGCATGACCACGCTGATCGGGTCGGGGACCAACCTTCTGGTCTCGGGCGCCATGGACGAGCTCGGCGAAACCCCGTTCTCGTTCTTCCAATTCACCGTGCCGGGCTTGGTGCTGGCCGCCGCCGGCCTGATTTTCGTCGTGCTGGTGGTGCCGCGGCTGCTCCCGGACCGGGCGTCCTACGCCAGCCAATTGGTCGAGGGCGAGGGGCGCCAGTTCCTGGCCGAGCTGACCATCGCCGAAGGTTCCGAACTCGTGGGCCTCAAATCGCGGGGCGGCATCTTCGGGGCGTACGGGGACATGACGCTCCGGATGATCCAGCGGGGCGAAGAGGCGATCATGCCGCCCTTCGAAGACGTCACCCTGCAGGTGGGCGATGTACTGGTGGTGGCGGCGACCCGCAAGGCCCTCGAGGAAGCCGTCGCCCACGACCCGCATCTGCTGATTCCCGACCTCAAGGACGGCCGGGAGACCGAGGGCGCGCCCTGGACCATGGGCGACCGGGTGCTCGCCGAGGTGATGGTGGCGCCGGCCTCGCGGATGAACGGCTATACCCTCCGCCAGATCGGTTTCCGGCACAAATACCGCACGGTGGTTCTGGCCATCCAGCGCCAGGCCCGGATGCTGCGCACGCCGGTGACCGAAATCCGCCTCGAAGAGGGCGATGTGCTGCTGGTGCAGGGGCAGCCCGAGGATATCGCGCGGCTCCGGGCCAACCGGGACGTGGTCCTCCTCGAATGGTCGCAGGCCGAACTGCCGGCGCTGGATCACGCCCGCCGGGCCACCCTGATCTTCGCCGGGGTCGTGTTTTGCGCGGCGACGGGCCTGCTGCCGGTGGTCATCGCGGCGTTGGGGGGCGCCGTCGCCATGGTGGCGCTGGGCGTCCTCTCGATTCAGCACGCGTTGCGGTCGCTGGATACCAAGATCTTCACCATGATCCCGGCGGCGCTGGCCATGGGGCTGGCCATGCAGGAGACGGGCGGCGCGGCCTACCTCGCGCAAAACATGATCGACGCCCTGTTCGGCGCGCCGCCATGGGTGGTGCTGTCGGCCTTTTTCCTCCTCGTGGCGGCGCTGTCCAACGTCATTTCCGCCAAGGCGGCGGCGGTGCTGTTTACGCCCATCGCCGTCGGCGTCGCGCGGGAGCTGGGCGTCCCCGTCGAGGCCTTCGCCGTCGCCGTGGTGTTCGCCGCCAACTGCGCCGTCGCGACGCCCATCGGCTACCAGACCAGCCTGCTGGTGATGGGGCCCGGGCACTATACCTTCGCCGATTTCGCCCGCGCCGGGGTGCCGCTGGTCGTCGTATTGTGGCTTGCATTCACCCTGTTCGCGCCGTGGTATTACGGCATCTGATCTTCACCCGGGAAGGAACGGATCGTGGAACACCCGCTCGACAATCTGGACGGCCTGACCGCCCATCAGGTGACCATGGAAATCGGCGAGCATCGGGGCGCGGCGGCGCTCAGGGTGCGGAAGCTCAGGGAGGTGACGGCGCCCGACGAGCCGACCTTCGTCATGCTGGATGGGCTTGCGTTCCGGGACGGCACCATCGACGTGGAGGTGGCGGGCGACGTGCTGCCCGATGCCGAAGGCGGCGCCCGCGGGTTCATCGGCGTCGCGTTCCGGATCGCGCCGGACTGCTCGCGGTTCGAGAGCATGTATATTCGCCCGACCAACGGCCGCGCCGAGGTGCAGCTCCGGCGCAACCGGGCCGCCCAGTACTTTTCCTATCCCGACTACAAATTCGACCGGCTGCGCGCCGAGGCCGCGGGCGAGTACGAGGCCTATGTGGATTTGGCGCCGGCCGAATGGACGTCGCTAAGGGTGGCCGTGTCGGGCGGGACCGCCAAGCTGTACGTCCACGGCGCCGATCAGCCGACCTTGTGGATCAACGATCTGAAGCTCGGCGGCGATGCGTCGGGCGCGGTGGGGCTCTACGTCGACAACGGAACCGACGGGTTTTTCCGCAACCTCGAGGTCACGCCCGCCTAAGAACATAGCGGCGGCCCGAGCGGCCGTGCTTCATCGCCGGTCCGTGATCTTCGAACCCGAGATATTCGGCGTCGGCGCGGGTGTTCTCCGGCCGCAGGAACGCCGCCAGTTTGGGAATCCCGGCTTCCTTCATGGCGTATTCGACCAGCGCCTCGCCGGCCTATGTAGTCGCGCGCCGTTTCGTTTTCGGGGCAATCCCGCCGGGGAGAGGCCCGTGTAACAGCCGTTCCGCCTTCGGATAGGCGCCGGAAATCATTCGCTTGCCGCACTAACGATGGGTCCCGGAAAACGGGAGAATCAAATGCATTCGAATGAATGCCGTGTCGCCGCGCCGTCACGCAGCGAACGGTCAGCAAAAAAAGGACTAAAGAGCTATGACAAAGATGACGACGAATGTCTTGGTTTTTGCATGCTGCGCGATGATCTCATCGGCTGCCTTCGCGCAAGGCGTACCCACCCTGGAAGAGGCGCTCAAGGACGCCGACCCGAATCGGGTCTCGGAACTGCAGAGCGGGCCGCAGAGCTCGCCGCTGTCGAATGCCGGCAGCGACATCGACCCTCAGCCTATCGTCCTGTCCGGCTTGGATGACGGCAATTTCACTCCCTCGGAGAGGGCCGATCTGGTGGAGGCGCTGGAGATCATCAACGTCAACAGCGAGTACTTCAGCTTCGACATCGCGGCGGCCATGAATGAGGCCATCGAACGCGGCGATCTCACCCCGGCGGATGCGGCGGAGACCATGCGCCTGTTCACGCTTCTCTCGCCGGAGGCGAAGGCCATCATTGGCGCAAACCCCGAGTTCAATGATAGCGATCCGAATTGGCTCGACCCCTTCACCCCGGCGGACCAAGCCATCATCTGCAAAATTCCCCACCTTAGCTGCAGCTGAGCCGCCGAGCCTGTTCCCGGCCGTTGCGAGTTGGACCCGCGCCTTCCTGAAAGGACGCGTGCGGGTCCGTTGGTCCCCAACGTACTTAAAGGTGAGTCTTGATGTTCGTTTCTTTCGTGACGTCCCCCCGGGCGAGGCAGGGGGTAGTGCCATACGGTCTCCGAACCTTTAGCGTCGCCGCTTTCGCGGCGCTTCTGCTGTTGCTGGCGCCGGCGAATGCGGGCGCGGCGGAGTCGGAGGCGGACATCGCGGTCAGGCTGGCCAACTCGGGGGATGTCGAGGGCGCGGTCGAACGGCTCAACGCAATTCTGGTTGCCGACCCGCTTGACCTCGAGGCCCGGTTTGTGCGCGCGAAGATCCTGGCGCTCAACGGCCGGGGCGCCGAGGTTCTCGGCGACCTGCGCATCCTGGAAACGCTCGGGCTTTCCGACGCCGACCGGGCCGAGGTCCGCCGGTTGATCCGGATTGCCGAAGGTGACGGCGGGAGGCTTTCCCAAACCGTCTTTCTGGAGTTGGGGCTGGGCTTTACGGACAATGCCAACAATTGGCCGGCCGCGGGCAAGGCGACCAATCCCCGTGACGGCCGGGAGCTCACCACGATCCCGCCGTCGGTCTATGGCGGCTCCAAGGCCTACAGCGACACCACGTCGCACGCCAGGCTTGGCACCAGAGGGACCCTCCGCCTGGACGAGAGCGGCGCGACCAGCGGGTTCTACTCGCTGGTCCTCTCCGGGACCAGGGCAAGCCGGACGGTTGAATCCCAGGGCCGCACGACATCGGTTTCGACTGGGGTCAGGCATCGCCTGGGCAGGGTGATCGCTTCTTTCAAACTCTCCTTTTTAAATGCGGACCGCGTCAACAGATACGGCGAGTTGAACTTCCCGGTGACCACGGACGTGATCTCCCGGTCGGCGTCCGCCGGACTGGACTACAGGCTGGGAGGCCGCAGCCTGCTGGGCTACAGGATCAGCCGCGGCCTTCAGGACCATTCCGGTCTCCGCGAAGCCGATAATTCGGACGCCGAGGTGCTGACCCACGGTCTGGCATGGTACTCCCGCATCGGAAGCGGCTCGTTCTACGCCGTACGCGCCATCCGGGCAACGTCCCGGGCGCGGCTGTCCACGGTCGCCGCTGCCCGCGCTGCCTCGGACCGGGACAGAACGGCATTGTCGGCCACCTACGGCGCCAAACTCAGCGACGCGCAGAGGCTGGAACTTGGGGCCTCCTACAGCGTGACGGCGTTTCCCAGCCGGATGATTGCCGGATCGGGCGAGCGCAAGGACAAGACGCGCTTGATATCCGCGTTGTACGCCCTTGACCTCGGGAAGCTTCCGGGCCTCCGGGATCATCTTGACGGCTGGGAAGTGCAGCTGGGGGCCGCATATCGGGCCACGAGCTCGAACCAGCTGCTGGCCGAGGTCAGAAAGAGGACGGGGAGGCTGACGCTGAGGCGCGAGTGGTCGTTCTAGAGCCGCAACCTCGAGGTCACGCCCGCCTCCTAGTCCCCGACAGAACATAGCGCCGGCCCGAGCGGCCGTGCTTCATCGCCGGTCCGTGATCCTCGAACCCGAGATATTCGGCGACGGCGACGGCGCGGGTGTTCTCCGGCCGCAGGAACGCCACCAGTTTGGGAATCCCGGCTTCCTTCATGGCGTATTCGACCAGCGCCTCGCTGGCTTCCCGCGCATAGCCCTTGCCCTGCTGTTCGACGATGACGTCATAGAAGATCTCGCGGGCCGCCGGTTCCTCGACGATAAGGTTCAGTCCGCACGCCCCGACGAAGGCGTCGGTTTCCCTGTCGGCGATGGTCAGCGAAAAGATCGGTTCGGCGGCTTCGTAGAGGTTCAGCGCCCGGCTGAATTGGGCGCGCGCCCCCGCCTCGGTGCGCTCGCCCGCGGTCAGCAGCAGAAAGCGGGTCGCTTCCTCGTCGGTCATGAACGCGACGAAGGCGGCCTCGTCCTTCCGCTGATGGCGTCTGAGACGCAGCCGCGCCGTGCCGATGGCGTCGGGCACCCGCATGGGGCATGTTCCTCCGTGTTTTGTTCATCCTTGCACCAACCCGGAATCGGGACAAGAGGGAGGCGGTTGGATTGCGGAACGGCTGCGGAATCCATTTGAACGTCGGCCGGGAATGCCGCCCGTCGGCGTATCCGCCGCCGGGAAAGACACCTGATCCCCGGCGAATTCCTAATTTCCCGAGACCCGGCGCAGGATTTCGGTTACGTCGCTGGGAACCCCGTTTCCCCGCCAGGCCACGTGTTGATCGGGGCGCACCAGAACCAGGTCGTAGCCGTAGAGCGAGCGGGCATGGCCGTCGTCCATGAAGACGGACCGCAAGGGGACGCCCAGGGTCTCGGCTTCCGCCTCGAAGGCGCCGGCGGCGCCGTCCGATCCGAAATCCACCAGGGTGAACCAGGTCCCGAAGCGATCGAAGACCGGCGTCCCGTCCCCGAGATAAATCCCCGGCGGCCGATAGCCGGGGGTGGTGGTGGGAACATAGACCAGCGGATCGTCCTGGGTTTCGTCACCGTCTTCGTTGCAGACGATGGACGAGCCGGCGTAGCCGTAGCCAAGCTCGATTCCCAGGCTTTCGTTCTCGGCGTTGCCTATCTTCCCGATTTCCTCGGCGAGTCCGGCGCGCAGCCGATCGCCTTCGGGGCCCGCGGCGTCGATGCCGTCCGGCCAGATTTCGCCGATGGCGAGCCGGGCCTCGGCGTGGCGCTTCGATCCCTCCCGGTTGCGCAGGGCCACCGGCCGCCGTTCTTCCCGGACCGCGTCCAGCAGCCCGTCGCCGCCCCAGCCCTGGATCACGGCCGAGAGCTTCCAGCCGAGATCGAAGGCGTCGCCGACCCCGGTGTTCATGCCGTAGCCGCCGGTCGGGATGTATTGATGGACCGCGTCGCCGGCGAGCAGCACCCGGCGGTCCCGGTATCCCTCGGCGACCAGGAGGTTGTTCCGCCAGTTGAGCGCGCGGAGCGGCTCGAAGTGGAAATCGGCGCCGACGAAGGACCTGACCTTGTCGTAGGGGTTCACCGTCTCCGGGGTTTCGCCGTCCGCGAGGTAGGAATGGAGGGTGTAGCGCTCCTTCCCGTCCTGGCTCACCAGGGTGCCGTGGACCGGCGACTGATAGTGCCAGGCCGGCCCCCAGGGCTCGAACGCCGCCCGGTCCCCGGAGATGAAGTGGACGCTGTAGCGGGTGCGGATGTCGGCCTCGCCGGAGAGGCCGATGCCGAGCTGCCGGCGCACCCGGCTGTTGCCGCCGTCGCACCCGGCGAGATAACGGCTGCGGATTTCCAGGATTTCACCGGTTTCGGCGATTTCAACCCGGGACGTGACGCCGTCCGCGTCCTGCTCGAAATCCAGGAACTCGGCGCCGTAACGGACGGTCGCATGAGGAGAGGCCAGCGCCGCGTCCCGGAGCAGGGGTTCGACGACGATTTGCGAAATCCGGACGTCCGGCTCCAGCGCCCGGGTGCCGTCGTTCCGCCGCCGGTAGTTCTCCCGCGCCTCCGCCGGGCCCGGATAGGCGAAGCGGTATATCTCATGACCGGTGAGGGACGTGGCCCAGCTCACGTCGTGGCAGATGTGATCCGGCACGGCGGCGGCGCGGATGGCGTCCGCGACCCCCAGCATCCGGAAGATTTCCATGGAGCGGCCGTTGGTGATGTCCATCTTGGGATGTTGGGTGGTGCCGGCGGCGCGCTCGACCACCACGCAGCCGATCCCGAACCGGGCGAGGGTCAGGGACAGAGTGAGGCCCACCGGCCCGCCGCCGGCGATCAAAACCGATGTATCCACGCGACCCCCCTGATGGGCTATGCTGAGGCGTAGTGTTCCCTGTTCGGGCAGGAATGAAAAGGAGGGCGCGATGCATATCGACGGCGGCTGCCATTGCGGCAACATCACCTTCGAGGCGGAAATCGATCCCGAGCGCGTCGGAATCTGTCACTGCACCGACTGCCAGACCATGTCAGGCGCGCCCTACAACGCGGTGGTGCAGGTCCGTGAGACCGACTTCACCATGAAATCCGGAACGCCCAAGGTCTACGTGAAGACCGCCGAGAACGGCAACAGACGGAACCAGCTGTTCTGCCCCGATTGCGGCGCCCGCATCTACGCCACGTCCCATGACGATCCAACCGACGGCAAGCCCCGCTTGTTCAGCGTCCGCATGGGAATCGTCAGACAAAAGGCGGAAATTCGGCCCAAATGGCAGGTCTGGACCCGCTCGGCCCAGCCGTGGGTCAAGGACCTGGACGCGATCCCCGCCCACGACACGCAGGCCGCCCCGCCGTCGTAGCGGGTCGGCCCTTAAGGATAGGAGGAGAAAATGGTCAGAATTCCACCGGTAACGCGGGACGAGATGGATGCCGAGCAGGCGCGGGTTTACGACGACGTCATGGCCACGACCGGCCGGGTCTCGGGGCCGTCGCTGGGCTACGTCTATTCGCCGGGTCTTTGGGAGGCGACCAACAAGGTGAGCGACCATCTCGCCGACTGCGCCCTGACCCAGCCCCAGGTGCGCATGGTCGCGCTGATGACCGCGCGGTTCTGGGACGCGCAATTTCCCTGGTTCGCCCAGGTGGGCCTGGCGCGCAAGGCCGGGCTCGCCGACGCCGTCATTCACGCCGTCAACGACGGCCGCCGGCCCGACTTCGACAATGACGCGGACGCGGCGGTCTACGATCTCGCCAAGGAAACCCTTGAGCAAAAACAGGCCAGCGACGCCACCTTCGAGCGCGCCGCCGATCTCATCGGCTACCCGGCCATGGTCGATGTCATCGGCGCCATCGGACACTTCTGCAAAGTGGGGCTCATGGCGGTATTCGTCGGCGCGGAAGCGCCCGATGACGCCCCCATCCCGCTGAAGGTTTGAGGAGGGAAAGATGGGCGGGATCGCCGCCAGGTTCGATTCCGGCTTCGGCGGCGCCGCGCTCGGCTTCGATCAGCCCGCTATGAATGTGACGCGGGGGAGACATGCGCAAAACGCACGTTGACCCCGTGAACGCTTATCTATAGAAGCATCGGCGGGCCACGGTCCCCCAACGGACCGCGACCCATCTGGAAGGATGGGAGTACAAAATGAACCTGCCAGCTAAACCGGCCGTGCGGCCGGCAAATCCAAATTTTTCATCCGGACCTTGCGCCAAACGGCCGGGATGGTCGCCGGAGGCGCTGAGCGACGCCGCCGTGGGGCGGTACCACAGGTCTTCCCTCGGTAAAGCCAAGCTGAAAGAGGTCATCGACCGCACCCGGGACGTCCTGGGCGTGCCGGACGATTACCGGATCGGCATCGTCGCCGCCTCGGATACGGGCGCCGTCGAGATGGCGCTGTGGTCGCTCCTGGGCGAGCGCGGCGTCGATGTCTTCCAGTGGGAGAGCTTCGGCAAGGGCTGGGTGACCGACGTCACCAAGCAGTTGAAGCTCGACGACGTCCGGGTCTTCGAGGCCGGATACGGCGAACTGCCCGACATGTCCCAGGCCGATTTCAGCCACGACGTGGTGTTCACCTGGAACGGCACCACCTCCGGCGTGCGGGTGCCCGACGGCGACTGGATCGCGGACGGCCGGGAGGGCCTGACCATTTGCGACGCCACCTCGGCGGTGTTCGCCATGGATCTGCCGTGGACCAAGCTCGATGTGGCGACCTATTCGTGGCAGAAGGTGATGGGCGGCGAGGCCCAGCACGGGGTGCTGATCATTTCCCCCCGCGCCGCCGAGCGCCTGGAGACCTATACGCCGCCCTGGCCGCTGCCGAAGATTTTCCGGCTGGCGTCGGGCGGCAAGCTCGCCGAAGGGGTGTTCGAGGGCGCGACCATCAACACGCCCTCCATGCTGGTGGTCGAGGACGCCCTCGACGGCCTCAAGTGGGCCGAGAGCATCGGCGGCCTCAGGACCCTGATCAACCGGTCCGAGACCAATCTGGGCGTCCTCGCCCGCTGGGTCGAGAATTCGCCGCTGGTGGAGTTCCTGGCCGCCGATCCGGCGGTCCGCTCCTGCACGTCGGTGTGCCTCAATATCACCGCGCCCTGGTTCCTCGGCCTGTCGGAAGACGGCCGGGCCAAGGCGGCGAAGCGCATCGGCGCGCTGCTGGAGGATGAGGGCGCCGCCCATGACATCGACGCCTACCGGGATGCGCCGGCGGGCCTTCGCATCTGGGCCGGCGCCACGGTCGAGGCCTCGGATCTGGAGGCGCTCACCCAGTGGATCGACTGGGCCATCGGCGTCGCCGAAACCGAATTCACCGTACCCGCATAAGGAGGAAATCCATGCCAAAGGTGCTGATTTCCGACAGCATGAGCCCGCGCGCGGCCGAGACGTTCGCCGGGCGGGGCCTGGAAGTCGACGTCAAGCCGGGCATGAGCCCGGAGGAACTCGCCGCCTGTATCGGCGAGTATGACGGCCTTGCCGTCCGTTCGGCGACCAAGGTCAAGCCTGAAATCATCGAAGCCGCCGACAACCTCAAGGTCATCGGCCGGGCGGGGATCGGGGTCGACAATATCGACATTCCGGCGGCGACGGGCCGCGGCATCGTGGTGATGAATACGCCCTTCGGGAACTCCATCACCACCGCCGAACACGCCATCGCCATGATGTTCGCGCTCGCCCGCGAGATCCCGCAGGCCAGTGCCTCGACCCACGCCGGCAAGTGGGAAAAGTCCAAGTTCATGGGCACCGAACTCACCGGCAAGACGCTGGGGATCATCGGCTGCGGCAATATCGGCGCCATCGTCGCCGACCGGGCGCTGGGCCTGAAGATGAAGGTGGCGGCCTATGACCCGTTCCTCGCGGAGGAGCGGGCCCAGGATCTGGGGGTCGGCAAGGTGGACCTGGACGAGCTGTTCCAGCGCGCCGACTTCATCAGCCTGCACACCCCCATGACCGATCAGACCCGGGGAATCATCGATGCGGACGCCATCGCCAAGATGAAGTACGGCGTGCGGATCATCAACTGCGCCCGGGGCGGCCTGGTGGTCGAAGAGGACCTCAGGAAGGCCCTCGACGACGGCAAGGTCGGCGGCGCGGCCATGGACGTGTTCGCCGAGGAACCGGCCACGGAAAACGTCCTGTTCGGTCACGAGAAGGTGGTGGCCACGCCGCATCTGGGCGCCTCGACGGAAGAGGCCCAGGTCAACGTGGCGATCCAGATCGCCGAGCAGATGGCCGACTATCTGCTCACCGGCGCGGTGGCCAACGCGCTGAACATGCCGTCGGTGAGCGCGGAGGATGCGCCCAAGCTCGGTCCCTACATGAAGCTCGCCGAACAGCTCGGCAGCTTCGCCGGCCAGGTGACGGAGACCGCCATCAAGGCGGTGACCATCGAGTATTGCGGCGCCGTCTCGGTGCTCAATACCCGGCCGCTGACGGCGGTGGTGCTGAAGGGACTGCTCACGCCGCTGCTGGATTCGGTCAACATGGTCTCGGCCCCGGTGGTCGCCCGCGAGCGGGACATCGAGGTTACCGAGGCCAACCGCGATCACTGCGGCGGATTTCAAACGCTGATCAAGGTGACCATTACCACCGAGGCCCAGACCCGGGCCGTCGCCGGCACCCTGTTCGGGGTCGACCGGCCGCGGATCGTCGAAATCCGGGATATCCCCATCGACGCCGAACTGGGACCGCACATGCTTTACGTCGTCAACGAGGACAAACCGGGCTTCATCGGGGCGCTGGGGACCATGTTGGGGGATGCGGGCATCAACATCGCGACCTTCCATCTCGGCCGCTCGGCGCCGGGCGAGGACGCCATCTCGCTGATCGAGGTGGACGGCGGTGTCGGCGAGGACGTGGTCAACGCGGTAAAGGCGCTGCCGCAGGTCAAACGGGCCGCCGCGCTGGCGTTTTAGGGGAGTTTACATCCCGCGAATTTGAGCCATTTACTCCGCCAACACCTCCGCCAGCACGTCGACCGCCGCGATGTGGTCCTCGAGGATGACCTTGATGATGTCGGGCGGCGGAGCGTCGCCTTCGTCGGTCAATAGCCGCCCGGGGCGTTCCGGCGCACGGCCGAAGCCGCACGGTGCGGCCAATGCGAAATCGGCCAGGAACTTCTTCACCGTCTTGAGTTGCTCGGCCATGCCGTCCGGGCCGTGCATGTGGTGGATGGCGCCGACATAAGCGCGGGCGCCGCCGATTTCGAGATCTTCCAGCGGCTTGAAGTGGGCCTCGTCGACCTGGCCGGTCGTCGGGAAATGGACGAAGTCGACCGGGCGCCCGGCGGCGGCGCAAAACGCGTTGAGCAACAGAACCGTCGCCATGACATCGGGGGGTTGTTGGCCCGGCCAACCAGTCAAGCTGCCATAACAGGAGTGAGCGCCGAGCGCGGTTTCAGGCGGAATGACGGCGCAGATTTCGGTCGCCGGTGCGCAGATGCGGACGGCCTCGCGGCGCGCGCCGGCAATGTCGCCGTCCCTCAAGTAAAACCAGACATCGCGGTGCTCGATGGCGAGGTCCCATTGGATGGCGAGTTCTGCCGGCGGGATATGCCGGATCAGTTCCTCGACCTCAGCCTTGAGCGCGGCCGTAAATCCAGGCGCCACAACCTCCATATGGCCGGGGTCGGGAAATGCAGCCCCGATGCAGCTATAGGTCAACGGGATACAGACCTGAAAGCGGACATATTCGGGGATGATCCCGTCTTTCTTGAACTGGCGAAATACGAAATAGGAATTTACGGCGTCACGGGTGTAACCGAGTTTCCAGCCGGGATCGCCGAAGCGAACTTCTTCGACGCCATCCCGGACCCGAAACTGATAGTTGTCATCGAGACTCTGGGGGTGCCAAGTTTCCACGCCGTCTTCGTTGAGGGCCGGATAGCGCAGGGTTTCGAGATCGCGGTGGCCGTTGAGTACCCGATGCGCGATACCGTCGACCCAATACCGCCGATCGCCCATTTCGCCGTCGGGCATATATGCGAGCCACTCGCCGATGCCGGGCCCGAATGCGTGGAACACCTCCTCCGGCGTATCGAGGGGAATGCTCCCTACGAGCAGCAGTTCATCCGGCATTGTTCTCTCCTGTTGGTAAGTTTTCGGTTCGTTTCAGGCGCGGCCGATATCGGCCGCCGGTGGGTTCCCGTCGCAAGAAAGAGCCGGTCAACCGCCAATATACTGTTTAACGCACATTTTGTGCCTTACTTATCATCCGGTACCGGCATGCCCGTCGCGGCCACATCCCGCGCGAGTCGGGCCGTCTCGCTCTCCAGTCAGGAGATAACCGACTGGCCCGCCGTCGGTAACCCGATCAAGAACCGGAGCATGATCGCAACAAAGGGCGGCAAATGCCGCTCTTTCTCCTTAGGTAACGTCAAGAGTTATGTGTCAGGGAGACTGGGGTACTGATTCCCTGAGACTTGTTTTCGTGAATGAAGACCGCGTAGAGGATGCGGTCCATTGAGGTTTTATCCTTGAAGGTTCCCATGGGCCGGGTTCGTCTGCGAACCTCGCGGAACCTCCGTTCGATGGCATTGGTGGTCCTGACCTGCTTTCGCTCGGCGAGGTCCTTGTAGCGGAAGCAGGTGAGCAGGTCGTCGAGGTCGTTGCGCAGGCAGGCGACGGCCTTGGGGTAGGTATCTTCCCAGGCGTCGGCGAAGCGGCGGGCGGCGGTCTCGGCCTTGCGGCGGTTGGGGGCATTCATGACGGCGTGGACGTCGGCCTTGACGGCCTGCTGGTCGGCTACGCGGACCTTGTTGAGGATGTTCCTGATTTTGTGCGCCCAGCACCTCTGAACGGGGATGCCGTGATAGACGATCGGCAAGGCGGCGAGCAGGCCTTGGCCGCCATCAACGCAGATCATCTCAAGGCCCTCGCCGGTGAGGCCGCGGCGGTGCAACGCGGTGAGGAAGCGCTCCCACTCCGCGGCGCTCTCGCTGGCGGCGAGTTGGAAGTCGATAATCTCCTTCTTGCCGTCGTGCCGTATGCCCAGCGCCACCAGGACCGGCCTCCTGAGCGCGCCGGCGCCGGTCTTGCAGGCCAGCACCACGCCGTCGAGCATCAGCGCCTTGTAGGCGTTCTTCAGCGGCCGGCGGTGGAATGCGGCGACCGACAGATCGAGGGTCTTGGCGACCCGGCTCACCGTCGCGGCCGAGACCGGACGCCCGAGCAGGGCAAGCAGGACCTCGCCGACCTTGCGGGTCGAGAGCCCCAGCACGAAGCCGGCCAGGATGGCGCGGTCGATCTCTGGAGCGCGCCTTGCGTAGCTCTTCAGAACCTCGGTCGGGCAGAAGTGCCGGGTGCGCGGCACGTTGAGCTCGATGTCGCCGAGCTCGCTGAGCAGGCGGCGCCGGTAGGTGCCGTTGCGCCGGTCGCGCATAGCGCTGCCATCGAGGCCGTCGAGCCAGCGATCCACCGCCTCGGCCATCCGGCCCTCGATGATCTCGGCCAGCGCCTGGCGGCCAAGCGGGCGATAACCCTCGCCCCAGTCCAATCCGCCTGCTTGCATCTCCTTCACCACCTCAAAGGCTTGTGGTAGGTTCTCAATCGTTACAGCTTGCTGTGGCATCGGGGTGATCCTTCTTGCGGTTGTCGTAAACCACAGGGAGTACCCCATTCCCAACTGACACATAAATTTTTACGTCACCTCTCCTTAATGTCCCTTGATTTTGAACCGGGCCAGCCGCACACTTTCATCAAGGCTGGGTCAGAAGGCCCCCCGCGTTCAGAAGAGCGGCCGCGCAAGAATATACGCAGACCTTTCCAGGGAGGTTCACATGGCCACCGTGTCCATGACGGTGAACGGCAACGCCGTCGCCGCCGACGTCGAGGCGGATACGCTGCTCGTCGACTACATCCGAGAACATATCGGCCTTACCGGCACCCACGTGGGGTGCGATACCAGCCAGTGCGGCTCGTGCTGCGTCATGCTCGACGGCGACAGCATCAAGAGCTGCACCATGCTGGCGGTTCAGGCCGAGGGCGCCGAGGTCACGACCATCGAAGGCCTCGCCGCGGGTGGCGATTTCCACCCCATGCAGCAGGCGTTCCACGACAATCACGCGCTGCAATGCGGCTTCTGCACGCCGGGGATGGTGATCAGCGCCATTGATCTGGCGGCCAAGAACCCGGATATCGACGAGGCGGGCGTCCGCCGCGGCCTCGAAGGCAATCTCTGCCGCTGCACCGGTTATCACAACATCGTCAAGGCGGTGTTGGCCGGCGCGCAAGCGATGAAAGGATAGGGCCATGACCGAGCATGGAATTGGCGTTGCGGTAAAGCGCAAGGAAGACAGGCGGTTCCTCACCGGGAACGGCAACTACACCGACGACATCAACCGGCCGGGCCAGACCTATGCGTATTTCCTGCGCAGCCAGGTGGCCCACGCGGAGATCAAGGGCGTCGATACGTCCGCCGCCGAGGCGGCAGACGGCGTCCTCGCCGTGTTCACCGGCGCCGATCTGGCGGCCGACGAAGTGGGCGGGATTCCCTGCGGCTGGGGGCTCACGTTCCAGAACGGCGACCCCATGATCGAGCCGGCTCATCCCGCGCTCGCCCAGGGCAAGGTCCGCCACGTGGGCGATGCCATCGCCGTGGTGGTGGCCGAGACCAGGAAGCAGGCCAAGGCGGCGGCCCAATTGATCGAGGCCGACCTCAACGAACTGCCGGCGGTGGTCGATATGAGAAAGGCCATCGAAGGCGGCACGCTGGTCCACGACGAAGCGGCGGAAAATACCTGCTACGACTGGGCCATCGGCGAGAAGGCCGACGTGGATGCGGCGTTCGACGGGGCCGACCACGTCACCTCCATCGACATCTACAACAACCGGCTGATCCCCAACGCCATCGAACCGCGGGTCG
Organism: Rhodospirillales bacterium; assembly: GCA_965221855.1. Classification (GTDB taxonomy): domain Bacteria; phylum Pseudomonadota; class Alphaproteobacteria; order Rhodospirillales; family UBA2165; genus JAJDXO01. The sequence continues at coordinate 127,566 of CBDCSV010000008.1, forward strand.
CGCTGGCCGAGTACGAAGCGGCGACCGGGGACTACACCCTCTACACGACGACCCAGAACCCGCACGTCATCCGGCTGCTGATGGGCGCGTTCGTGCTGCAAATCCCCGAGCACAAGCTCAGGATCGTCGCGCCCGACGTGGGCGGCGGCTTCGGCTCGAAGATCTTCCACTACGCCGAAGAGGCGGTGCTGACCTGGGCGTCGGCCAAGGTGGGCCGGCCCATCAAGTGGACCGCCGAGCGTTCGGAGAGCTTCATGACCGATGCGCACGGGCGGGATCACGTCACCCATGCCGAGCTTGCCCTCGACAAGGAAGGCAAGTTCCTCGGGCTGCGGGTCCAGACCCTCGCCAATATGGGGGCCTATCTCTCCTCGTTCGCGCCCGCCATACCGACCTATCTGCATGCGACCCTGCTGGCGGGCGTCTACACCACGCCGCTGATCTACGCCAACATCCGCGCCGTGTTCACCAACACGGTGCCGGTGGACGCATACCGCGGGGCGGGGCGGCCGGAAGCGGCCTATCTGCTTGAACGGATCGTCTCCAAGGCGGCCCGCGAGATGGGGATCGACCAGGTGGAAATCCGGCGGAAGAACTTCATTCCGTCCGATGCCTTCCCCTATCAGACGCCGGTGGCGCTGCAATACGATTCCGGCGATTACGAAGCCACCCTGTCGGCGGCCCTCGAGGCGGCGGACGTCGACGGCTTCGCCGGGCGCAGGGAAGCCGCCGCCAAGGACGGCAAGCTTCGGGGGCTCGGCTACTCCACCTATATCGAGGCCTGCGGCGTCGCGCCGTCGGCGGTGGCGGGGGCCTTGGGCGCCCGGGCCGGTCTCTACGAATCGGCGGTGGTCCGCGTTCACCCGACGGGCAGCGTGACCGTGTTCACCGGCTCCCACTCCCACGGGCAAAGCCACGAGACGACGTTCGCGCAGCTCGTTTCCGAGCAGCTCGGCGTCGACTTCGAGGCCGTCGACATAGTCCACGGCGATACGTCGAAGATCCAGTTCGGTATGGGAACCTACGGCTCCCGGTCCCTGGCGGTGGGCGGCGAAGCCATCGTCCGGGCGGCCAACAAGATCGTCGACAAGGGCAAGAAGATCGCGGCCCACATCCTGGAGGCGTCCGAGACCGATATCGAGTTCGCGGACGGAACCTATACGGTGAAGGGCACCGACAAGGCCATGGCCTTCGGCGAAGTGGCGCTGGCGGCCTACGTGCCCCACAACTTCCCCCACGAGACCCTGGAGCCGGGGCTGGAGGAGTCGGCGTTCTTCGATCCGCTGAACTTCGCCTTCCCGGGCGGGTGCCATGTCTGCGAGGTGGAAGTGGACCCGGACACCGGTGTCGTGGACGTGGTCAATTTCACCGCCGTCGATGATGTCGGGCGAGTGATCAACCCGATGGTCGTCGAGGGACAGGTCCACGGCGGCGTCACCCAGGGCATCGGCCAGGCGCTGCTGGAGAATGCCGTCTATGACGAAAACGGCCAGCTGCTCAGCGGGTCCTATATGGACTACACCATGCCCCGGGCCGACGACGTGCCGTCCTATCAGGTCTCGACCGAAGTGACTCTCTGCGCTCACAATTCGCTGGGCGTGAAGGGTGTCGGCGAGGTGGGCACCATCGGCTCCACCCCGGCGGTGATCAATGCGGTGGTCGATGCGCTCGCGGAAAAGGGCGTCACCGACATGCCGCTGCCGGCCACGCCGCAAAATGTCTGGCGGGCCCTTCAGGAAGCAGGAGCGTAAATCATGAGCGGATTCAATTATCACAAGGCCAGTGACGTCGCCGACGCCGCCGGCAAATCTTCATCCGAAGACGCGCTCCCCCTGGCGGGCGGCATGACCCTCCTGCCGTCGATCAAGCTCGGCCTGTCGGATCCGTCGGATCTGGTGGATCTCGCCGGCATCGACGATCTGAAAGGCATCTCGGTGGACGGCGATACGGTGACCGTCGGCGCCATGACCCGGCATGCCGACGTGGCGGGCTCGGCCGACGTCCGGAAGGCCATCCCGGCGCTCGCCGCCATGGCCGGCGGTATCGGCGATCCCCAGGTCCGCAACCGGGGCACCATCGGCGGGTCCATCGCCAACAACGATCCGGCTGCCGACTATCCGGCGGCCTGCCTGGGCCTCGGCGCCACCATCGTCACCAACAACCGCGAGATCGCGGCCGACGACTTCTTCACCGGCCTGTTCGAAACCGCGCTTGAGGCGGGCGAGATCATTACCGCGGTCAAGTTCCCGGTGCCCGCCAAGGCGGCCTACGAGAAATTCCCCAACCCGGCGTCGCGCTACGCGCTGGTCGGCGTCCTCGTTGCCGACGGTCCGGCCGGAACCCGGGTCGCGGTGACCGGCGCGGGCGTCAATGGCGTCTTCCGTCAGGGCGACATGGAGGCGGCCCTCGGCGGTTCGTTCAGCGCCGACGCGCTGGACGGCATCAGCGTCGCCGAAGGGGACATGGCGTCCGACCTTCATGCGGCGGCGGACTACCGGGCGCACTTGGTGGGCGTCATCGCCAAGCGCGCGGTCGCCGCGGCGGGCTAGGCCCGCAACTCGGACAGGCATTCCGGCCGCCGCTCCAATGATGGACAGGGGCGGCGGCGGTGCCTATGCTCGCGCCGCCCGTTAAATCAAAAACAAGGGACGTTGACCCCATGGCAGCCATTCCGGGTTCCGTCGACGGCACCATCGAGACCCTTCGGGGCGGGAACTACCTGGCCAACCGCAGCCTGGCGACGGCGCTGTATCTCTCGTTGAGCCTGGGCCGGCCCCTGTTCCTCGAGGGCGAGGCCGGGGTCGGCAAGACCGAGGTCGCCAAGGTCCTGTCCGAGACCCTCGGCCGGCGGCTGCTGCGTCTTCAATGCTACGAGGGTCTCGACGTCACCACCGCGGTCTATGAATGGAACTATCCCCGCCAGATGGTGGAAATCCGCATGTCCGAGGCGGCAGGCGACCGGGACCGGGATACGCTGGAATCGGATATCTTCGGCGATCAGTTCCTGATCAAGCGGCCGCTTTTGCAGAGCCTGGAGCCGCAGGCGGACGGCCCGCCCATCCTGCTGATCGACGAGCTCGACCGGACCGACGAGCCGTTCGAGGCCTATTTGCTGGAGGTGCTGTCCGACTTCCAGATCACCATTCCCGAGATCGGCACCGTCAAGGCGGACCAACCGCCCATCGTCGTCATCACCTCCAACCGGACCCGGGAAATTCACGACGCATTGAAGCGCCGGTGCTTCTATCATTGGGTCGGATTTCCCAACGCGGAGCGCGAGCTGGAAATCCTGCAGGTGAAGGCGCCGGAAGCGCCGGCGGGCCTGTCGGCGGAGGTGGTCGGTTTCGTCCACCGGCTCCGCGACATGGATTTGTTCAAGCTGCCGGGAATCGCCGAGACCATCGACTGGGCCCATGCGCTGACCCAGCTCGATTGCATGTCCCTCGATCCGGAGACCGTCAACGACACGCTGGGCGCGATCCTCAAATATCAGGACGATATCCAGCGCATCCAGGGCAGCGAGGCCAACCGCATCCTGACCGAGGTGAAGGCCGAGCTCGCCCAGGCGCCGGCCTGAACGTGCCCGCCGTCAGTCCGGACATCCCCGATGCGCCCGAAGCGGATGCGGGCGGGCGCCTGTTCGAGAACATTATGCATTTTGCCCGGGTGCTTCGGGCGGCCGGCCTGCCCATCGGCCCCGGCCAGGTGATCGAGGCCCTGCGGGCGGTCACCGTCGTCGGGCTCGGCAGCCGGGAGGACTTCTACTGGACCCTCCACGCGGTGTTCGTCAATCGCCGGGACCAGCGCGAGGTATTCGATCAGGCGTTCCACATCTTCTGGCGCAATCCGCAAATTCTTGAACGCATGATGCAGATGATGGTGCCGGAGATCGGGGGCGGCGAGGAAGCGCCGCCGACCGAGGAGATTTCCCGCCGGGTGGCGGAAGCCATGTCCGGCAATTCCGGCGAGGGCCGGGAGCCGGAAGAGGAGGAGATCGAGCTCGACGCCTCGCTGACCTGGAGCGCGAACGAGGTCCTGGGCGAAAAGGATTTCGAGAAGATGTCGGCGGACGAGGTGGCCGAGGCCATCGCCGCGGTGCAGCGCATGCGTCTCCCGATCATGGAAATTCCCACCCGGCGGTTCCGCATGGATACGGCGGGCGCCCGGGTCGATATGCGCAAGACCCTGCGCGCCGCGCTGCGGTCGGGCAGCGACTACATCCCGATCCAGTGGCGCAGGCGCCGCACCCGCCATCCGCCGCTGGTCATCATCTGCGACGTGTCCGGTTCCATGGACCGCTACTCGCGGATGCTGCTTCATTTCATGCACGCCGTCACCAACGACCGGGACCGGGTCCACGCGTTCCTGTTCGGCACCCGGCTGACCAACGTCACCCGCTATCTGCGCAACAAGGACGTGGATGCGGCGCTGGCCAACGTGGGCGCGGCGGTCGAGGACTGGGCCGGCGGCACGCGGATCGGCCACTGCCTCCGCGACTTCAACATGTATTGGTCACGCCGGGTGCTGACCCAGGGCGCGGTGGTTCTTCTGATCTCCGATGGGTTGGACCGGGACGAGGCGACCGGTCTGGAGAAGGAAATCGAGCGGCTGCACAAATCCTGCCGCCGGCTGATCTGGCTGAATCCGCTGCTGCGCTATGACGAGTTCCAGCCGAAATCCCTCGGCATCCGCGCGATCCTGCCCCACGTGGACGAGTTCCGGCCGGTGCACAGTCTGAACAGCCTCGCCGAACTGACCGCGGTGCTGAGCCGCGAGGCGCCCCGCCGCCTCGAGGCCCGGTCCCAGTGGGACCTGCCCGCGGCTTAGAGGGCCGGTGGCTTAGAGGTCAGTCCTCCCACTGGATCAGGTTGGCGCGGATCAGGGCGAAGAAGACGTCCTCGCGTTTGAACCGCCAGCCGAGGTGCACGCCGCATTCGGCGCAGTTGGCGATCCGCCACGCATAGCCCTTGAACCAGGTGAATTCGGCGGATGGATTACCCCAGGTCACCACGCCCGGCGCTTCCTTGAAGCAGGCCACCCGATAGAGGAATCCGGTCGGGTTGAACACCGTATGCTCGTGGCCGCCGTTGCGCCGGACCCGCCAGCGGCCCCGGGTGATCAGATGGCCGCAGCCGGCGCAATAGAGGCCGTCGTCCTCCGAGAGGGCGGTCTCGTCGATGGTCACGTCGCCCGGCGTTTGATCCAACATCTACCGATCGTCGCCGGCGTAGGGGTTCTTGCCCTGACGCACCATCAGGCGGATGGGTACGCCGGGAATGTCGAACTGGTCCCGCAGCCCGTTGACCAGGTAGCGGCGGTAGGCGTCGGTGATTCCCTTGGCGCGGGACGCGAAGATGACGAAGGTCGGCGGGCGGGTCTTGGCCTGGGTCATGTATCGGATGCGCAGCCGCCGGCCGCCGGTCACCGGCGGCGGGTGGCGTTCCAGCACATCCTCCAGCCAGCGGTTCAACGGGCCCGTCGGCACCCGGCGGTTCCAGGACCGGTAGGTTTCCAGCAGAGCGGGGAGCAGGTGCTCGAGGCCCCGGCCGGTCTTGGCGGAGAGCGTTACGACCCGAATCCCCTTGGCCTGGGGGATCGAGTTGTCGATCCGCCACTGCAGATCCTCGAGAGCCTCGCGTTTTTCCTTCACCAGGTCCCATTTGTTGACGGCGATGACCAATGCACGGCCCTCGTCGATCACCTGCCGGGCAATGGTGAGGTCCTGCTTTTCCAGCAGGTTTTCGCCGTCGAGAACCAGCACCACCACCTCGGCGAACTGGATCGCCCGAAACGAGTCCCGGCTCGACAGGTTCTCGAGCTTTTCGGTGACCTTTGCGCGCCGCCGGAGCCCGGCGGTATCGATCAGCCGGATGGCCTGCCCGTCATATTCCCAATCGATGGAGATCGCATCCCGGGTGATCCCCGCTTCGGGCCCGGTCAGCAGCCGGTCATCACCGATCAAGCGGTTCGCCAGTGTCGACTTGCCGACGTTGGGACGCCCGACGATGGCCAGTTGCAGGGGACCGGCGCGTTCGGCGCCGTCATCCGCGTCTTCTTCCGCCGGCGGTTCCGGCGCCTCGTCGAACGGCGCGAGCGCGGCATAGAGTTCCGCCATGCCGTCTCCATGCTCGGCTGAAACCGGCACCGGCTCGCCCAGGCCCAGGGAAAAGGCTTCGTAATAGCCGGCCTCGCCGGCGCGTCCTTCGCACTTGTTGGCCACCAGGACCACCGGCGTGCCTTTCGCCCTGAGCCAGCCGGCGAAATGCTCGTCGAGGGGGGTGATCCCGGCCCGGGAATCGGTCAGCAGCAGCGCCACGTCGGCATCATCGACGGCCCGTTCGGTCTGGGCGCGCATCCGCGCTTCCAGCGACCCTTCCGCCGCCTCTTCCAATCCGGCCGTATCGATCAGATGCAGTGACAGCCCGGCCAGTTCACCATCGCCTTCGCGGCGGTCGCGCGTGACGCCCGGCTGATCGTCGACCAACGCCAGCTTCCTGCCGGCCAGGCGGTTGAACAGGGTGGATTTGCCGACATTGGGCCGCCCGACGATGGCAACGGAAAGCGCCATCTTCCGCCCCTATCGGTAGGCGACGAGATCGCCGTCGTCCGAGAGGAAGTAGATGGTATCGTTGGCCACGATCGGCGGGACGCTCACCTTGTCGGGCATCTCTTCAACGCCCAGAATTTTGCCGGTATAGGGTGAAACGGAGATCGCCTCGCCGGTCGAGCCGGCGACGATCAACCGGTCACTGACCAGGATCGGCGCGGTCCAGTTGATACGGCCCTCGCGATCCTCCGGGTCCTCCCAAAGGGGAAGGGCGGTGACCCAGTGAATTCGGCCGTCCCGGCGGCCGACGGCGGCCAGCTCCGCATTCGACGAAAGAACAAACACGAAGTCGCCGGCCACCCAGGGGCTTTCCACCGAGGCAATTTCACGTTCCCAAATCCGCCGGCCGGAACGCAGGTCCACGGCAACCATCAGGCCGCTATTGGAAATGGCGAGGACGATTCCGCGATCGATCACCGGACGGCCGCGGATAGCGCCAAGGGTCGCGATGGAGCTTGCCCGGCGCGCCACGGTGAGGGAGTCGGACCACAGTTCGCGTCCGTTCTCGACCCGAAACGCGACCAATTCACCGGAGGAAAACGCAGCGACCACGACACCCGATTCGACCGCCGGGCTGGCCGCTCCCAGCAGGTTGGTGGTCTCTTCGATCGCGCTGTAGGACCACAGGGTTTCCCCGGTCACCGCATTGAGCGCCAGTAGCTGATTGGTCAAGGTGACGACAAATACTCGATTGCCCCGCGCCGTCGGTGCGGCCCGCATGGGCTCACCAATGTTCCGGCGCCACTGAACCTGTCCGCTGGCCGCATCAAGGGCGAGTACTTCGGCGAATCCCGTGGTGACGAACACCCGGCCGCCGTCAAAGGCGAGGCCGCCGCCGATGTGGTCTTCGCCTTTTTCCTCCTCGGGCGTCAGTTCCACCGACCACTGGCGTTGGCCCGATTGCGCATCGAAAGCCGAGACCTTGGTCTCCGCATCCATGGCGTAAAGCCTCCCGTTTGCCAGGATCGGCTGAGTATTGAGACGTTTCTCATCGTTCGATCCGGCGCCGACCGAGGTCGTCCAGGCGCGGGAAATGCCGTCCCCAACCTTGATGTGGTGCATCGCATGGTTGGGGTACCCGCCGGCCTGGGGCCATTCGGGGTTCGACGTGGGGGCAGGCAGGAGAATTTCCGTCGGCGATTCCTGCTCGTCCGGCTTTAGCGAGGTCTGCTCGACCAGGATGGCGATGCGTTCACCGGGCAACGTATCCTCGGGCTTGTCGCCAAAAATGTCGAACGCCGAACACGCGGCCAAGCCGAAAGCGGCGGCGGCGAGGAATGCCGATTTTGATAAGGATGAAATCATCGACCCGGTATCGACTAGCTGCCCGCGGTTCCGAGCATAGCAAGCTTTTCGGCGGCGCGCCCGCGAATCCCGGGTGGCGCCGTCACGTCGTCGGCCAGTTCCTGAAAAAGCTGCCGCGCCTTGGCCGAACCGCCCTGCCGTTCGAGCAGCCAGGCGGTCAGTTCCTTGGCGCTGTGGCGCCAGGGGCTGCCGCCCGCCATGAGCGGCTGCAGGCGGCCGGTCAATTGCTGGGGGTTGCCTCTGTCGAGATCCTGAATGGTGCCGAGAATCACTGCCATATTGCGGAATATCTCATCGACCCCGGTATCGTCGGCGATGGCGAAATAGGCCGCCGCCGCCGTCGCCTTGTCCCCCCGCTGGGCGATCAATGAGGCCTGATTGAGCCGGGCGAGAACCGCGTATCCGGCGGTACCCTCGGTCGCAAGCCGGCCGAGAATTTCCTGGGCCCGCGCCGCATCTTCACTTTGTATGGCCTGCAGCGCGCCGGCAAATTGAAGGCTATCCGCCGTCCTGCGGTTCAAGTCCCAGGCCTGCCAGGCCTGATAGCCGCCCACGGCTGCAACCAGCAAAACCGCGGCTCCGATCGCATACTTGCCGTACTGCTTCCAGAGCTTGGAGAACTGCTCTTGGCGCAGTTCCTCATCAACTTCTTTGAATAGGATGTCCTGTTCCGGATCTCTGTCCGCCATGGGCCCGTTAACCGCCGCTGAACGCCATTAAACGATTGAAATTACTTGCAAAGGGCTGTCCGCCCAGAAGGGGCCGTAATGTAGCCCGCGGACCGGCCGAAGGCAAATAAACTGGATGGTTCCCGACAGGGGTTTGGTTTGGCCCCATTCCTTCATTTCGTGCCTTTCTCCTCCGCCGCGAGCAGGGCGTGAACGTCGACGATCTCACCGTTCCGCGTGCAGGCGGCGTCGACGAGTTCGACGAAGTACTTGGTAATCCTCTCCGGGGTCTTGACGGTCTCCGGGTCTTCGCCGGGAAAGGCCTTGCTGCGCATGGCGGTCCGGGTCCTGCCGGGGTTGAGCAGGTTGATCCGGACATTGGTATTCTTCAGCTCGTCCGCCCAGGTCAGGACCATCGTCTCGAGGGCCGCCTTGCTGGCCCCATAGGCGGAAAAAAAGGCCCCGGGGAGATGACCGGCCGTCGAGGTTACGAATATGGCGCGGCCCGCGTCCGACATCCTCAGAAGCGGCTCGAAACTTCGAATGAGCCGCCAATTGACCGTCACATTGACGGCGAACACTTCGTCCCATTCCCGCGGGTCCGCGTGGGCCAACGGCCCCAGCGTGCCGAGGACGCCGGCATTGCCGACAAGGATGTCGAGCCGCTTGAAACGCTCGAAGACGGCGGCCCCCATCCGGTCGATGGCGCCGTAGTCGGTGAGGTCGGCGGGCGAAAGCGTGGATTGGCCGCCGGCGGCGCGGATTTCATCGTCGAGGTCTTCAAGGGCGCCCTGGGTCCGGGCGGTGAGGATGAGGTGCGCGCCTTCGGCGGCGAAATGACGGGCGACCGCCCGGCCGATCCCGCGGGACGCGCCGGTTATCAACGCGATCCGGCCGGCCAGACGACCGTCGGGGTTGATGGTCAAGGGTCGGGAGACGGATGCCGGCGTCGTGTCGGCCATCATTCCTGTTCGGTCAGCAAGGACAATTGCGCCGGCATCGGGCCGCCGTCCCGGTCCGTGAGCGGGATGGGGTAATCACCGGAGAAACAGGCATCGCAAAACTGCGGCGTATCTTTCCGGCCGGTCTCGCCGAACGCCCGGTATAGCCCGTCGATGGAGATAAACAACAGGCTGTCGGCGCCGATGTGCCTGGCCATGGCCTCAATGTCGTACTGCGCGGCCAGCAACTCCTCTTGTTCGGGCGTGTCGATACCGTAGAAGCAGGAGTGGCTGGTCGGCGGGCTCGAAATCCGCATGTGAACTTCCCTGGCGCCGGCGCCCCGCACCATGGCGACGATCTTCTCCGAGGTTGTGCCGCGGACGATGGAATCGTCGACCAATACCACCCGCTTGTCCTTGAGATGACCGGCATTGGCATTGTGCTTGAGCCGCACGCCGAGGTGGCGGATCTGTTGGGTCGGTTCGATGAAGGTCCGGCCGACGTAGTGATTGCGGATAATCCCCAGATCGAACGGGATGCCGGCCTGCTGGGCGTAGCCGATTGCCGCGGGTACGCCGGAATCCGGCACCGGCACGACGACATCCGCCTCGACGCTGGTCTCGCGGGCCAACTCGGCGCCGATTTCCTTGCGGATTTCATAGACATTGCGGCTCTCGACCGTGCTGTCGGGCCGCGCGAAGTAAATATATTCGAAAATGCAAAGCCGCTGGGGCGTCTTGGAGAACGGCTTGACGCTGCGAATGCCGTCGCCGTCGATGACGACGATTTCGCCCGGGTCCACGTCGCGCACGAATTCGGCGCCGATGATGTCGAGGGCGCAGGTCTCCGAGCACAATACGTAGGAACCCTCCAACCGGCCCAGAACCAATGGCCGTACCCCCATGGGGTCGCGGACGCCGATCAGGGCGTTGTTGGTAAGCGCCACCAGCGAGTAGGCGCCCTCGACCTGGCGCAGCGCGTCGATCATCCGGTCGACAACCGTCGAATAGCCGCTGATGGCGATCAGGTGAACGATGATCTCGGTGTCGGTGGTGGATTGGAAGATGCAGCCGCGCTCGACCAGGGCCCGGCGGAGGGAATACGCATTGGTCAAATTGCCGTTGTGGCCGATGGCGAGGCCGCCGAACTCGAAGTCGGCGAACAGGGGCTGAATGTTGCGCGCCACCGTCTCGCCGGCGGTCGAGTACCGGTTATGGCCGATCGCCATGCTGCCCTGAAGGCGCCCGATGACCTCTTCGGAGCTGAAATTGTCGCCGACCAGACCGGCCGAGCGGTGAGAGTGGAAGTGGACCCCGTCGGCGCTGACGATGCCGGCGGCTTCCTGCCCCCGATGTTGCAGCGCATGGAGGCCGAGCACGGTGTGGGCCGCCGCGTCCTCATGACCGAAAATGCCGAAGACTCCGCACTCGTCGTGGAAGTGATCGTCGTCCGGCTGAATTGGCGATAACTCTCGCATGTTCCCCTATTGAAGTCCTTGAATGGTTCGTTCGAGCGCGCGGCGCTCCTTACTATCATATCCCGGCCGGTCTTCGCGCCCGGATTCTGCGGGGGTGGGCTGCACCAGCCGATCGTAGGTTTCCTTGAGTTGGATGGCATCCTTGGTCTTCCGGCTCGCTTCCCCGGCTGATTTCTTGAACAGCCCGAGCTTCTCCGGCACCGCCTTCTTCAAGACTTCCGCGCCGCTTTGGATCAGCGGCAGGGATCTGGCCTCGTTGGCCCAGGCGGGCCGCTGATCCTTGGGGAGCAGGGTATCGGCCAGGATGCTGCCGCACATCAGAATGAGCGCCGAGGTGGCGAGCCCGGCAAGCAGGCCCAGGGACCGGTCCAGCGAGTTCAGCCGGCTGCCCCGCACCCAACCGCCGATGGCGGAACTGATCAGGGACAGGACGACGAGGGTGACCAGAAAGATCACCACGCCCGTCGTCAGGTCGGCGATCCACACGGTCTCGATGTAGTTGCGGGCCAGCGGCCGGGCCTCCGGAAATCCAAACAAGGTCGCCACACCGGCGCCGATCCAGGAGAGAACGACCAGGCCGCCCCGGACGAAGCCAAGCGCAAGGCCGATGAGCGCGCCGATGAGCATCAGCGCGATGACCCCGAGATCGAGGATATTGACCGGCAAACTATCCATTGGCGGCGCGCTCCACCGGACGCGGACCCGCGGGCTCCGCATCCCGCAGCCAGCCGATCAGCCGATCCAGATGGTCGACGGAAAGAAGACCGAGGCCGCTTGCCGTTTTGGACTTCCTGCCCCGGCGCCGGGCGGGAACCACGGCGCGGGAAAATCCCAGTTTGGCGGCTTCCCGCAACCGCACGTCGGCTTGACCCACCTGCCGGATTTCGCCCGAGAGGCCGACCTCGCCGAAGACAACCGTGTCCGCCGGGACGGGCTTGCCGGTGAGTGACGAGACCAGGGCGGCGGCAACCGCCAGATCCGCGGCCGGTTCCGAAACCCGGAGACCGCCGGCGACATTCAGGAAAACGTCCTGGCCGCCGATGGCGACGCCGGACCGTGATTCGAGGACGGCCAGGAGCATGGAAAGGCGGCTGCTGTCCCATCCGACCACCGCGCGGCGCGGCGTGCCGTAGGATGCGGGTGCGGTCAGGGCCTGAATTTCAACCAGCACGGGCCGGGTTCCCTCGATTCCGGCGAATACGGCCGCACCGCTGACACCGTCTTCGCGGTCGCCGAGGAAGAGGGCCGACGGGTTGGGCACTTCGGCGAGGCCGCCGTCGGTCATTTCGAAGACGCCGATTTCGGCCGCGGGTCCGAACCGGTTCTTCACCGCCCGGAGGATGCGGAACTGATGGCCGCGTTCGCCCTCGAAATAGAGCACCGTATCGACCATGTGCTCGAGCACCTTTGGCCCGGCGATCAATCCTTCCTTGGTGACGTGGCCCACCAAAATCAGCGTGAATCCCCGCTTCTTGGCGAGGCGGATCAACTCTTGGGCCGAGGTGCGGACCTGGGAAACGGTGCCCGGAGCCGAATCGAGGTTGTCGAGGTAGAGGGTCTGGATGGAATCGATGACCACGACCCGCGCCGCGGACGGACCGTCGAGCGAGGCGGCGATATCGCGGACGTTGGTCGCGGCCGCCAGTTCCACGGGGGCATCGGCAAGGCCGAGACGCTCGGCCCGCAACCGCACCTGATCGATGGCCTCTTCGCCGGACACGTAGACACAGCCTGCGGTGCCCGCCTTGGCGAGTTCGGCGCACACCTGCAGGAGGATGGTTGATTTGCCGATCCCCGGATCGCCGCCGACCAGCAGCGCCGAGCCCGGCACCAGTCCGCCTCCGCAAACCCGGTCGAACTCCGCAATTTCCGTGGCCAGCCGCGGCGCCGGCCGGGCTTCGCCCTTCAACGGGACGAACTCGATCTTGCTGCCCTTCTTTCGGCCGAGGCCCTTGGGCACATCGCCGCCGCCCGCTTCCTCGATGATCGAGTTCCAGGCGCCGCAGGCGTCGCACTTGCCCGACCACCGGGCATGGGACGCGCCGCATTCCTGACAGACGAAGGTTGATGCCGATTTCGCCAAGCCGCCGGCTCCTTACGCTCGCAAAGCCATCTGGATGGGCCCGTCGGTCCGGCCGTTGACGAACTGCTCGACCAGCTCGTTGTCCGAACCCGCGACTTCGTCCGCCGGGCCGTTCCAGATGATGCGGCCATTGTAGATCATTGCGATGCGATCGCCGATCTTTTGCGCGCTCGCCATGTCATGGGTGATGGACAATGCGGTCGCGCCCAATTCCTTCACGCAGGAGACGATCAACTCGTTTATGACGTCGGACATGATCGGATCCAGGCCGGTGGTCGGCTCGTCGAAGAAAATGATCTCCGGATCGCCGGCGATGGCGCGGGCAAGTCCGACCCGCTTCCGCATGCCGCCCGAGAGATCGGCGGGGGACAGGTGGCCGACGTTCGGGCGCAGGCCCACCTGGGCCAGTTTCCGGACGGCGATTTCGCGGGCCTCGTCCCGGCCCGTCCCGTCGCTCAGCAGCCGGAAAGCGACGTTCTCCCAGACCGGGAGGCTGTCGAACAAGGCGGCGCCCTGAAACAGCATGCCGATCTTGCGGTTCACCCGGTCGCGCTCGCCCGAGGACAGCCCGAGAACGCTCACGCCATCGATTTCCACGGAACCGGAATCCGGGGTGAGCAGACCGAGGATGCATTTCAACATCACCGATTTTCCCACACCCGATCCGCCGATCACCACCATCGACCGGCCTTCGGCGATATCCAGGTCGAGGCCGTCCAGGACCACTTTCGGGCCGAATGCCTTGTGAACCTCTTTCAGGCTGATCTTGGGCCGGGTTTCGGTCATGGTCTCGGTCATGGGCTCGGGTACCGCATCTATCCGTCGGCGGCAAAGAAGATGGCGGTCAGAATATAGTCGAAACACAGGATCAGGATCGACGCCGACACCACCGCATTGGTCGTCGCCTGGCCCACGCCCTGGGCGCCGCCTTGGGAATAGTATCCGTGGTAGCAGCCCATCAGCGTGATGATGAAGCCGAACACCGCGGCTTTCACCAGGCCGGAAATCACGTCGAAAGCGGTCAGGAAGTCCCAGGTATTCTGGAGATAGTTGGCGGCGTTGAAGCCGAGTTCGTAGACGCCGATCAGATAGCCGCCCATCACACCGATGATATCGGCGATCAGGACGAGCACCGGCAGCATGGTGACGCCGGCGATGAACCGTGGCACCACCAAATATTTGAACGGGTTGGTGGACAAGGTCGTGAGCGCATCCACCTGCTCGGTGACCCGCATGGTGCCGATTTCGGCGGCCATGGAGGCGCCCATCCGCCCCGACACCATCAAACCGGCAAGCACCGGTCCGAGTTCCCGGGTGATCGAGAGGACAACGACGTTGGCCACCGCGCCTTCGGCGTTGAACCGGGCGAAGCCGGTGAAGCTCTGCAGCGCCAGCACCATGCCCGCGAAGACGGCGGTCAGGCCGACGACCGGCAGCGAGAAATAACCGATCTCGATCATCTGGCGGAGGATGATGCGCGGATACCAGGGCGGCCGGACCATATGGCTGAGGGCGACGCCGGTGAATATGGTCAGCCGGCCGACGGAAGCCAGGAACGCGATAAAGACACGGCCGACGGGTTGAAGGAAATTCATCGGCGGACTTCCACTTACGCCGAGCCTGCGTTGCCGTTCTCGATATAGCGCCGTTCGAACCGGTTGCCGAGGCGGGTGAGGATTTCGTAGCCGATGGTGCCGGCGCGGGCGGCGGTATCGTCGAGGTCGTTGTCGGGACCAAGCAGGTCGACCAAAGCGCCGGGCCGTGCCAGTCCGTCGGGAACGTCGGTCACGTCCACTGTGGTCAGGTCCATCGAAACTCGCCCCACGACCGGCACTTTGTGACCGCCGATGACGGCGATACCGGTGTTGCCAAGAGACCGCGGATACCCGTCCGCGTAGCCAATCGCAACGGTGGCGATTTTGCTCGGCCGGGTGACGCGGTGCGTCGCACCATAGCCAACGGTCTGAGGGGTGTCAACGAACCGCACTTGCAGGATTTCTCCTTGTATTTGAATGACTTGAGACATCGGATTGGCGGTGTCCGGGGTCGGGTTGACACCGTACAAGGCGACCCCGGCACGGGTCAGATCGAAGTGGAAATCCTCGTCCAGAAACATGCCGGACGAGGCCGAGAGCGACGCCCGGCGGGCCTCGAATCGAGGCATCAACCTGGCGAAGGCATCGCGCTGCCCGGCGTTCTTGGGGTTGCCGGGTTCTTCGGCGCAGGCGAGATGGCTGATCAGGCAGTCGATCACCATCTCCCGGTTCCAGTCCGGCCGGGCCAGCAGCGTCTCCGCCTCGTCGGCGGTCAGGCCGAGGCGGGCCATGCCGGTGTCGATATGGATATCGGCGGGCAGCGGCCGGTCGGACTCGGCCGAAACGCTCCGCCATGTCTCGATTTCGTCCAGCGTGTTGAGCACCGGGCGCAGGTTCCGGGCTATGAAGCGCTCCGGCGGTTGACCCATCAGGCCGTCCAGCACGTGAATATCGGCGGACGGGATCAGCGAGCGGAGTTCATACGCCTCGGCGATATTGGCGACGAAAAAGGTCCGGCATCCGGCGTTGGCGAGCACCGGCGCCACCCGATCGACACCGAGCCCATAGGCGTTCGCCTTGACCACGGACGCCACTTCGGCGCTGCCTGAAATATCCCGCAGGGTTTGATAATTGGCGGCGACGGCATCCAGATCGATGGTGAGGATCGACCCCGTATGCGCCCCGCCGCTCATCCCGGACAATCAGAAGCTCTCGGAATGTTGGGTATCCAGATCGGCGAATCGGGTGAATGTGCCGTCGAAATAGAGGCGGACGTTGCCCGTCGGTCCATGCCGCTGCTTGGCGATCAGCAGTTCGGTGTCGTGCTTCGCTTCCCGCAGCCGGGTTTCCCAACGGTCGTGCCGTTCGGCGAATTTGTCCGGCTCTTCGTCTTGCCGCTGCACGGGCTCCCCCCGCTCCAGATAGTAGGATTGACGGAAGATGAACGCGACCACATCCGCATCCTGTTCGATGGTGCCGGATTCGCGCAGATCGGAAAGTTGAGGACGTTTGTCCTCACGCTGTTCGACGGCGCGCGACAACTGCGAGAGCGCGAGCACCGGGACGTTGAGTTCCTTGGCCAGGGTCTTCAGGCCGCGGGTGATCTCGCCGATCTCGAGAACCCGGTTATCGCTCCGGTGCAAACCTTCCATGAGTTGCAGGTAGTCGACGATGATCAGTCCGAGGCCGTGTTCCCGCTTGAGCCGGCGCGCCCGGGTGCGCAATGCGCTGACCGAAAGGGCCGGCGTGTCGTCGATGAAGATGGGGAGACGGTGAAGCTCCTGGCTGGCGACCACCAGTTTGTCGAATTCCTCGTTGGAAAGATTGCCGCGCCGCATCTTGTCGGAGGCAATCTCGGTCTGTTCGGACAGGATGCGGCTCGCCAGTTGCTCGGCCGACATTTCGAGGGAGAAGAACCCGACAACCGCGCCGTCGAGCACCCTGGTCCGGCCGTCTTCGTCGGTCTCGGTCTTGTAGTCGTAGGCCGCGTTGAACGCGATATTCGTCGCAAGCGCGGTTTTACCCATCGACGGGCGCGCGGCGAGAATGATCAGATCGGACGGATGGAGACCGCCCAGCAGAGCGTCGACATCCCGAAAGCCGGTGGCAACGCCGCTCAGGTGGCTATCCCGTTTGTGGGCCGCCTCGGCCATCTCGATCGCGCTGAGGATGGACGACTTGAACGGCTGGAATCCGCTCTCCATTTCGCCGGTGGTCGCCAGGTCATAGAGCCGCTGCTCCGCCCCTTCGATCTGGTGCATGGCGGTGTTGTCGACGTCCGGCGAGTAGGCATCGTTGACGATGGTTTCGCCGAGATCGATCAGCTGCCGCTTGAGATGCAGGTCGTAGATGTTCCGGCCGTATTCCGCCGCGTTGATGATGCTCACCATGCTGCCGGCGATTTCCGCCAGATACTCGGTGCCGCCGACCTCGGAGAGCGATCCGTCCTGTTCGAAGAAGTTCTTCAGGGTGATGGGATCGGCGATCTGTCCGCGTTCGATCAGCCGGGACGCCGCGTCGAAGATCCGTCCGTGGATGGGATCGGCGAAATGGTCGGCCCGCAGGAAGTCGGACACCCGGTCATAAGCGTTGTTGTTGGCGAAGATGGCGCCGAGCAGCGCCTTCTCGGCTTCGAAGTTGTGCGGCGGGGTCCGGAATACGGAGAGGGTCTGGTCGTCATCGCCGATGGGGCGCAAATTTGTCGGGTTGGTCGCCGCGGTCGCCATGAAACGGAACCTAGACCGATTCGCGGCCCGGGGTAAGCCGGAATCGATTCACACCCCTGTGGAACACGGGGATTAACAGGCCGATATTCGGGAGCGGCGGGGGCGGTGAACTTAAGCCGCGCGATCGCTCGCCGGCCGGGCCTCGCCGCCGGCCTTTTCCCACTCCCCGATGTAGTCGCGGGTCATGGGTACGACGCCGGCGCGCTTGGTCATCTGAATTTGGAAGACCGTCATGCCGAGGAAACGGAACGAAACCTCGCTGCCGGCAAGATAGAACTCCCACATGCGGCAGAAGTTCTCGTCGTACAGGTCCGCGACCTTGTCCCGGTTCTCGAGGAACCGCTCCCGCCAGGCCTTGAGGGTTTCGGCATAGTGGGGGCCGAGGAACTCGATGTCGGTGACGATCAGCCCGGCCCGCTCGATGGCCGGCACGGTCTCGGAGAGGGAGGGGATATAGCCGCCGGGGAAAATGTACTTCCGGATCCAGGGGTCCGTATTCCCGGGACCGCCGCTGCGGCCGATGGTGTGGAGGAGCGCCACGCCGTCATCGGCGAGCACCTCGTGGATTTTGCCGAAATATTGACCGAAATGTCCGACGCCCACATGTTCGAACATGCCCACCGACACGATCCGGTCGAAATGACCGGTCTGGTCCCGGTAATCCCGCAAATGGAATTGCGCCCGGTCCTGCAATCCGGCCTGGGCGGCGCGGTCCTTGGAGACCTTGACCTGCTCTTCGGAGAGGGTGATGCCGGTGACCTCGGTCCCCGCCGATTTGGCGAGATACAGGCCCATACCGCCCCAGCCCGAGCCGATATCGAGCACCGTCTGGCCGTCCTCGAGCAGCAGCTTGGCCGCGATATGGCGCTTCTTACGTTCCTGGGCGGTGTCGATGTCGTCAACCCCGTCCGGAAAATAGGCGCAGGAGTACTGCTTGTCCTGGTCGAGAAACAGGTCGTAGAGCTCGCCCGACAGATCGTAATGATGGGCGACATTGCGCTTCGAGCGGAACGCGGGATTGAACTGATGGATGCGCCGGAACAGCATCCCGATCGGGGCGAAAAATCGCTGTAGCGCCGGCTCCCCCGTTTCCGCGATATTTCGCGTCAGCAGGTCCAGGAACTCGTAGATGGTGCCGCCGCCCTCGACGGTCAGCCGGCCGTCCATATAGGCCTCGCCGAGCGCCATGCTCGGGTTCAGGGCGATTTTGAGGGGCAATGAGCGCTCATGAAACCGAACCGCCACCGACGGCCACTCGTTGCCGCCGAAACGGTGCGCCTTTCCGCTGCTGTCCGTGATCGTCAACTCGCCTTCGGCGATCAGGCGGCGGAGAATGGGGGTGAGCATGAACATGGCACCAGCCCTTGGAGCTTCTTCAATATCCTTTTTCTTTGCGCTGTGACGGCGGCTTCATGCGCCCGGCGTCACCTGAAAACGCTAGCACACTCATTTTCCGATGTGAAGATTGCCGAAGAAAAAGCGGGCGATTTTCAAATAACCGCCCGCTGTTCAACGACTTATGAGGAACACGACTAGGCGGCCGGGGTTTCTTCCGCTTCCTCCCCGTCCGCCGGGGTCTCCTCATCCGAAGACGAATCCTCGGTCTCCGCCTCGGCCTCGGCGGCGGTTTCCGCTTCGGCGGCCTCGGCGGCTTCGTCCTCGGCGATCAGCTGCTCGGCCGGGCTCTGAACGTTCTCGTCCTCCTGGGCGATCACCGCCTCGCCGGTCTCTTCCTGGATACGGGCCTCATCGTCGGACCGGGCCACGTTGGCGGTCACGGTTACCGAAACTTCCGGGTGCAGGGAAACGTGAACCGGGTGCAGGCCGATGGCCTTGATCGGGCTTTCGAGCCGAACCTGCTGACGGCCGACCGTGAACCCGGCCTCGGTCAGCCCGGTGGCGATATCGCGCGCGTTGACCGAGCCGTAGAGCTGACCCGCGTCGCCGGCCTGCCGGATCATGACCACGAGCTGGCCGTCCATCTTGCCGGCCACCGCCTCGGCCTCGCTCTTGCGCTCCAGGTTCTCGGCCTCCAGCTGGGCGCGCTGTTGCTCGAAATGGGCCCTGTTCTCGCTGGTCGCGCTCACCGCCTTCTTCTTGGGCAGCAGATAGTTGCGCGCGTAGCCCGGCTTGACGTTCACCACGTCGCCCATCTGGCCCAGCTTCTCAATTCGTTCCAAAAGGATGACTTCCATCACTCTTCCTCCTCGTCGGGCGCGGGCGCGCCGCCATAACGGTTCCGGAGATCCGTCCATTGTTCAAAAAACCCGAGCCCGGCCACCGCGACGAACGGGACCAGGCCGAAAACCAGAATTATGCCGTAGAGGCCGACCAGCGCCATGGTCGGCGCCGGCAGCCGGCGGACCATGACGTGAATGGTGCCGAGGCCGACGAAAAAGAACGGGGTTGCAAGGACCGCGACCACGTTCATGGCGACGAAATCCGCCGTGCCGGATGACAGCAAGGCAACCCCCGCGGCGATGACGATGGCCCAGTAGATCCAATCCGGCAGCTCGATCTCCGAATAGACCGGGGTCGGGCGGATATTGCGGCCCATGCGGACCAGCAGGCTCTGGGCCAGGGTGCCGTTGACGGTCAGGAACAGCAGCCAGGAACCGGCGACGATCGCCGGGAAGAAGGGCGTCAGTTGGCTCACCAGCGTCGCCCGGTCGCCGGGGCTCGCGAAGCTGAATCGCGCCTCCAGAATCTGATCGAGGTACTGGCCGATGGCCGCCGGCAGCCCGCCGTCCACATCGAAGTGGACGAACCCCGCGACGATGATCAGCACCGAGGCGACGCCCGCCAGGCGGGCCAGCAGATCGCCCGGCCTGTACCATTCGACCGCGCCGCTCCGCAGCCGCCGGGTCATCAGCGCCTGGCGGACGATCAGGCCAACGGGCAGTCCGACCATCACGATATAGACGAGGGCGAAGAAGGGATTGCCCGCGACGCCGGATATCAGGACGCCGGCCACGATCCCGATGTTGCCGGCGCGGGAGCCGAGCGACAGCCCGACCATCAGCAGGGGCAGGGGCGACAGATAGGACAGAATAATCCCGCCGCCGCCGAGTGTAATCGACGCCCATAGAAGTGCGCTGACTGCGCCGGCGCCGATACCGCCAAGAAGATCCCTGTTCATGTTGACCCCGCACCGCCGGTCGCCCGCGGGGGCGTTGGCGTTGGTCATTACTGGGAAACGTAAGGCAGCAGCGCCAGGAAACGAGCCCGCTTGATCGCACGCGCGAGTTCGCGCTGTTTCTTGGCCGAAACCGCCGTAATTCTGCTCGGCACGATCTTGCCACGTTCCGAGATGTACCGCGACAAGAGCTTGGTGTCCTTGTAATCGATCTTCGGCGAGTTGGCGCCGGAGAACGGACAGGTCTTGCGCCGCCGGAAGAACGGACGGCGGCCGCCGCCCCCGCCGCCGCGCGGCCGTTGAGGACGTTCGGTCGTGGTGTCGGCGCTCATTTGTCTTCTCCTTCGCCGGGGGCTTCGTCAGCGGCTTCGCCAGGGGCCTCAGGTGAGGCCTCCTCGGCCGGGGCCTCGGCGGGGGCCGCCTCTTCCTTGGCTTCCGGCGGCGCGGCCTCGGCAACCGGTTTCTCGTCACGGCGGTCGCCGCGGCGGTCGTCGCGGTCGTCCCGCCGGTCGCCGTCGCGCCGGCGCGACTCGTCGCGGTTCCGGTTCTGCATCTGGATGGACGGCTCGTCGTCGATCTCGTCCAGCCTGAGGGTCAGGTAGCGCAGGATGTCCTCGTGCAGGCGCATCTGGCGCTCCATCTCCCGCACCGCTTCGGACGGCGCATCGAGATTGAACAGCACGTAGTGCCCCTTGCGGTTCTTCTTGATCCTGTAGGAAAGGTTCTTGAGGCCCCAGTATTCGCGTTTGGCGACCTTGCCGCCGTTTTCCTCGATCAGGGCCGCGAACCCGTCGGTCATCGCCTCGACCTGAGGCGCGGAAACGTCCTGGCGTGCGATGAACACGCTTTCGTATAAAGCCACGGTGATGTCTCCTTCCGGCTTTTCTCTTCCCCCCGGGCGCGGCGAAATCCCCGCCGGAGGGCATAGCCAACGGCGGTTCAAGCCGCTGGCAAGGAGTTGAGGCGGCGCACTATACACATTACCGGGGGGCTGGCAAGCGGCGGAAACGCCGCGAAAACGCTATTCAGCCGCGGCTTTTCCTATGGTCGAGCCCTCGAGATCGCCGGCCGACCAGGGGGGCCGGGTGAGGCCCAGATTGCCGCGAAGCGTGGTTGCCTCATATTCGGTGCGGAACAGGCCGCGGCGCTGCAGTTCCGGGACCACCAGGTCGACGAAATCCCTGAGGCTGTGGGGATAGAGGGGCGGCATGATGTTGAACCCGTCGCAGGCCTTGCCGGTGACCCATTCCTCCATCAGGTCGGCGACCTCGGTGACCGAGCCGTTGATCTGATAGTGGCCGCGGGCGCCGGCGAAATACCGGTAGAGCTCCTTGATGGTCATGTTGTTGTCCCGCGCCGTCTTGATGGTTATCTCGGCCCGGCTGCCGCCGATTTCGTTGATCGGGATATCCGGAAACGGCTCGTCGACGTCGTAGCCCGTCAGGTCGTAGTCCAGCCGCTGGGACAGCAGTTCGAGCCCGGTCCGGGGATTGATCAGATCCTGGAGTTCCTCGAACTTGGCGACGCCCTCTTCGTGGGTTTCGCCTACATTCACCGACAGGCCGGGCATGATCTTGAGGCTGTCCGGGTCGCGCCCGTAATTGGCCATCCGGTCCTTCACATCGGCATAGAACTCCTTGGCGTACTCGATGCTTTGGGAGGCGCCGAACACCACCTCGGCGGTGGCGGCGGCAAGCTCGCGGCCGTCCTCGGAGGCGCCCGCCTGGACAAGCACCGGCTCGCCCTGGGGCGAGGGAGAGACGTTCAGGGGCCCCTTGGCGCCCAGAAACTCGCCCGAGTGATCGAGAACCTGGATTTTTTCGGGATCGAAATATTGGCCCGACTCCCGGTCGCGGACGAAGGCATCCTCGCCGAAAGAGTTCCAAAGGCCCCGCACCACATGGGCGAACTCCCGGCCCCGGCGGTAGCGCGCCGCCTTTTCCATATGCTCGCCGAAGCCGAAGCTGTCGGCTTCCAGCTTGTTGCCCGAGGTCACCAGGTTCCAGCCCGCCCGGCCGCCGGAGATGATGTCCAGCGAGGCGAACCGCCGGGCCAGCAGATAGGGCTGGTCGTAGGTGGCGGTCGCCGTGCACACCAGGCCCAGGTGCTTGGTGTGCTGGGACAGCATGCACATCATGGTGAAGGGCTCGATCCAGGTGCTGTAGGAATCCCGGCTCATGGATTCGAGGGACCCCCGCCAGAAGGTAACGCTGTCGGCCATGAAGAACATGTCGAACAGGCCTCTCTCGGCGAGCTGGGCCAATTCGATCAGGTGCGGCGCGTTGACGCCGGAATCCGGCGTGCTTTCGGGATGGCGCCACGCGGCGATGTGGTGGCCCACCTGCCAGTAGAACATGCCGAGCTTCATTTGCGTTCCCATGCCCGTCCCCTTGCATTTTCGTATCAGTTCATACGAATTTATATCGTAAGAACTCTTACGAGTCAAAACGGAATGCTCTATAGTGTCCCGAACCGCGACTGGATTGAAGGGTCAACCCGACCATGCCCGATAACGTCTCCAAGGAGGACATCCGCTCCAGGCTGGCCGTCCGGCCGGGCTTCATGTTCCGCCGGTCCGCCCAGATGGCGCACGGGCTGTTCGAGCGGGGCTGCCGGGAACTGGGTCTCACCACCGGCCAGTACGATGTTCTGTTCGTGCTGTTCTATGAAAGCGAGGTGGACCAGGACCGTCTGGCCCAGGTGCTGGGTCTCGACCGCTCGACCACCGGCGTGCTGGCGGGCAACCTGGAGAAGAAGGGGTTCATCGCCCGGCGGGTGAAGCCGGACGACCGGCGGAAACGGATTCTGGCCCTGACGCCGGAGGGCGCGGAAACCTTCAGGCAGGCCCAGCCCATCGCCGAACTCGCCAAGGACAGGATACTGGCCCCGTTGACCGAAGAGGAGCGGGCGACTCTGTTCGCGCTTTTGCGGCGGCTGGTGGTGGAGGGAGGCGAGGAAGCCTAACCCGCGACGATCTGGGTCCCGGCTTCGCCGCGGACGGCGGCGTCCATGTTGGGCGGGTCGGTGATGACCCCCCGGTCGCCGCCGGCTTCGATGTAATCGATGACCGAGCGGACCTTGGGGCCCATGCTGCCGGGATCGAACTGGCCGTCATCCATGTGCCGCTTGGCCTCGGAGACGGTCATTTTGTCGAGCCAGCGCTGTCGGGGCGTATCGAAATCCACCGCGACCTTCTCGACGCCGGTGGAGACCAGCAGCAGGTCGGCATCGATCTCCCGGGCCAGCAGGCTCGAGGCGAGGTCCTTGTCGACCACCGCCTCGACGCCCGTGAGATCCCCGAACGCATCCTGAACCACCGGGATGCCGCCGCCGCCGCAGGCGATCACCATGGTGCCGCTCTCCGCCAATTGGCGGATCTGGTTGATCTCCATGATCTCCCGGGGGAGGGGCGAGGGCACCACCCGCCGCCAGCCGCGCCCCGCATCGGCCTTGACCACCCAGCCGAGTTCGTCGGCGCGGGCCCTGGCGGTCGCCTCGTCGAGATGGGGGCCGATGGGCTTGGTCGGGTTGGCCATGGCCGGGTCGTCATGATCGACCCGCACCTGGGTCACCAGGGTGACCGCCTGCTTCTCGATCTTCCGGTGGCGGAATTCGTTATGAAACGCGCGCTGAAACATGTAGCCGACGGCGCCCTGGATGTCGGCGTCGGCGTAGTCCATGGGCACGGTGGCCACTTCGCCGGCGGCGATCTCCGAGCGCCGGAGGATATTGCCCACCTGGGGACCGCTGCCGTGGGTGAGCACCACGTTCCAGCCGTTCTCGATCATGTTGACGATGTGGTGGACGGTCATTTCGGCGGCGCGCGCCTGGTCGGGGATGGACGCCTTGTCTTCGCTCAGGATCAGGGCGTTCCCGCCCACCGCGACGACGGCGATCTTCCCCGCCTCGGTCATTTTATCGTATCGGCCAGCGCGATGACCGCCTTCTCGAAACACGCCATGGGGGCGCGGGTGATGCCGGCGCCGATCTGGCCGATCCCCGCTTCCTTGTGGGCGATGCCCGTATTGATGACCGGCGGGGTGTTGGTGTCGACCACCTTGCGTACATCGATCCCCGCCGGGGAACCGGTGAAATCCAGGGACGGGATGGTGAAGGCCGGATTGCGCCCGATGGTCACATGGGTCATCTCGTTGGTGGCGTTGATCGCCGTCGCCGAGGTGCCGCCGACGAACTGGACGATGGCGGGCGCGGCGGCCATGGCGAAGCCGCCGATGCCGGCGGTCTCGGTGATGGCGCTGTCTCCGAGGTCCGGCGCGGCGTCGTCCCGGGAATAGCCGGCGAAGAACAGCCCGTCGGCCGGCTCGACCGCGGCCGTGAACCATCGATCGCCGAGGCCGCTCAACCGAAGGCCGAATTCCACTCCGTTCCGCGCCATCACCGTCGCCATGGAGGAGCCTTCGACGCCGTGGGCGGCATTGAGCATGCACTTGCAGGCGGCCATGGAGACGTTGAGGAAAAACAGGATGTTGCCAGCAATGAAATCCGCCGATGCCGCGACATCCTCGCGGGAACTGTCCGAGTTCAGCGCCGCCCCGATGATCGTCTTCAGGAACAAGACCGAACCCGCCACGTTGCGGTTGTGGCCCTCGTCTCCCATGTGCATGGCCTGGGCCATCAGGGGTTTGAGTTCGATCCCGCCGGTCCTTTCGAGCGCCCTGGAGATCACCGGGGCCAGCGTGCCGCCGATCCACCGGAGCCGGTCGAGCACCTCGCCGGAATAGGCGCCGTAGCGAAGCACCTTTCCGAGACCCTCGTTGAGATTGGAGTAGGTCCTGGCACCGGACACCGCGTCGCGGACGATAACCACCGGCATGGACGGGCTGATGATCCCGGCCATGGGCCCGACGGCGTCGAAGTGATGGCACGGCTCGAAAGCGATCTCCCCGCCGGCGGCCAGTTCCAGGGCGGCGCCTTCGGTATCCGCCCAGCCCTCGACGAGGATGGCGCCGACGACGGCGCCCTTCACCGGCGCGGCCATGCGCTCCCACTCTATGGGCGGCCCGGCGTGGAGTACGTGCCTGGGCCCCATGCCGGGCAGGGTCTCGCCGGCGATGCCGATTCCCTCCAGCACCGGCTGGGAGGCGAGGTAGCGGTCGAACGCCTGCTGATTGGCGGCTTCGACGGCCGGATTGCCGGCCAGTTTGGCGAGCGCCGCCGCCGCTTCCGGTCCGCCGGCCGGGGGTTGCCAGTCGACGCGCGCCGCCCTGCCGCCTTCGGCCTCGATGACGTCGGCGAAGCTGTCGAGGCCGAGATTGATCACGCCGAGATCTTGTCCGAACAGGCTGCTCATGCCGCACCCCCGGCGGTTTCGGCGAGAACCTTCGCCGCCAGACGCGCCGCCTGGACGTTGCTGGGCGCCAAACGGACGCCGGCATCGCGGAGGGCGGTTTCCTGACGGTCGAGATTTTGCGGATCGCGGCCGGTCCCGCAGACCGACGCCACGAAGTCGATCCGGCGGTTGTCGCTGCCGGCCAATTCCCGGGCCTCCGCCATGGCCGGCAGCATGGCGCTGGCCGGATCCATGTCGGCGCCGTGGCCCAATACCACGTCGAGGAGAACCACGGCGGTCGACGGATCGCCTGCCTCCTTTACGATCCGCTCGTTGCGGAGGCCGTGATCGATCATCGGATGGGGGCGGCCGCGGGTGAACAGATCATCGCCCAGGTCGATCACCGTGTGACCCTGGCTGGTCCAGGGGTCGTTCAGGGTGAAGCTCTTGTCCACCGGCGTGGTCGACCAGACGCCGCCGAGCACCGGGGTCAGCTCCAGCAGCGCCTCGTGGCAGAACGTCCCGCCGCTGAACAGGCCGCGCAGACATCGTCCGTCGGCCGGCGCCGGGGACGGCATGGCGTCGATCTCGAAAGGCGGGAGATCGCCGCCGCCGGCGGCCACGGCGAGGTGGGCGGTCTCTTCCAGGCTGCCCGCGAAGGTGAGGGACGGATAGGCCGACGGATCGCCCCGCCAGCCGAGGAAATCGACGATCACCGGTTTGCCGGCCGCGGCGGCCTTCTCGAGGATTCGCGCCGCGACGGCGGGCGCCGGCGGCTTGGAGACCAGCGCAATAACGCCCGTATCCGGATCGGCGGCGAGCAGGTCGAGGGCCTTCAGCATGGTCACGCCGCCGATACGCTCATCGAGATCCCGGCCGCCGGTGCCGATCGCCTGGGAGACGCCGCCGCCCCGCCGGTCGATCTGGCAGGTCACTTCCTGCATGCCGGTGCCGGATGCGCCGATGACGCCAATATCGCCCCGGCGAACCCGGTTGGCGAAGCCAAGCGGCACGCCGTCGATGATGGCGGTGCCGCAGTCGGGCCCCATCACCAGGAGATCGTTGCCGGCGGCGAACGATTTGAGGGCGATTTCATCCTCAACCGGCACGTTGTCGCTGAAAATCATGGCGTTGAGCCCCAGGCGGAGGGCCTTCATGGCCTCGGCGCCCGCATATTCCCCGGGGCACGAAATCAGGGCCAGGTTCGAGGCCGGGGCGCCGTCGAGGGCCGCGTCCAGGGTCCGGGGCAGGACCGCATCCGCCGCGCCGCCGCCGGCGCCTTCGGTGGAGGCCAGCGCCTCGCCGGCGGCGCCGAAGGCCGCCTTGATCTCGTCCGCGCCGCCGCCGATCACCACGCCCATCAGATCGTTGGGCCGGGGATCGGGTCCCTTGTCCAGCAGCCCCGCTTCGACCACCAGGGCGATATTGGCCTCGGTCGCCATGACGAAGGATGCTTCGTCGATGCCGGGCAGGCCGGCGATCTCGGCCGACATTCGCATCAGGGCGACGGAGTCCCGGTAGTGGTTCGGGAAGAATTTAATCTCCGTGGTCATGAAGTCCCCTGGTTTACACCTGTCGCCGGCCCCAACTCTGGGCGGCGAGCCCATAGCCGTCAACCACGGCGGCGCCCGAACTGTCCCCGAAACCGAGCAGCCGGCGGAGATTCCTCCCGTCCGGCTCTACGGCATAGTCGCGAACCGTGTCGGCGAACGCGCCCCGGGCCGCGGCCCCCAGATAGGCGGCGGCCACGTCGTTGGTGCGCGCGAGTTGGGTGGTCAGCCAGGCCGAGATTGCATCGATGAAGTTCCGCCGCCGGCCGGCGGCTTCCCGATGAGCATGGAGGCCGGCCAAGTAGCCGACGGTGAAATCGTCCCCCGCCGGTGTGAGTCCGGGTCCCCGTCCGATGTGCGGGCCGAGGACGAGCGCGGCGTCGATTGGGTTTCCGTCACGGGTCGCGCGGCAGAGGTCTTGCCGCCCGGCGCCCGAGACGATTTCGGGAACCCGCGCCGCCGCCGGGGCCCGGGCCGGCGCGGTGATCTCGCCGGGCCGCCACTCGGCCGCCGTCGAAAGGTCGATCTTCAGTCCGTCGCGGCCGAGACGCAGCCAGTCGCCGCGGATCGCGTACGGCTCGCCGGCCCGGAGGCCGTTCCTGAAGCTGAACCCGCCGGGGGTTGCGAGCCGGATCCCCCGCGGGCCGTCCGCCATGTCCCCGGCGGTGAGGAAAATCAAGGAACCGCCCGTCGAGCGCAGATGCGCCGCGCGGTCGAACACCCGCGCGACCAAGCCCGTGTCGGGTGCAGCCATATGCTCCCGGTCAAGACAAAGCGCACGCAGATATCGCGGCATGGGTCCCCCTGGCGCAGCGGTCCCCGGGACGGCATGCGCCGTCCCGGGGGAGTGCCGCTACTCGGCGGCGCCTGCCGAGGCCTCTTCCTCGGTGGCCATCTTCGACATGCCGTAGAACAGCACGCCGACGATCACGTACGAAATCGTCACCAACGGCGAGACGTTGACGGCGACGGCCGATCCGTGGATGAAGCCGAAGAAGGTCAGGACCGCGGAGGCGATCGCCACATGCCCCGCCGCCATGGCCTTCCTCTCGATCAGCAGCACCGCCATCGCGCCCCACAGGAGACCCGTGACCACGGCCCCGCCGGCCAACACGTCGAGACCGTTATAGAGGACGCCGTTCTGCGCCATCTTGTCGAGTCCCACGGCCGCCGCGGTAACGTCAAGAGTTATGTGTCAGGGAGACTGGGGTACTGATTCCCTGAGACTTGTTTTCGTGAATGAAGACCGCGAAGAGGATGCGGTCCATTGAGGTTTTATCCTTGAAGGTTCCCATGGGCCGGGTTCGTCTGCGAACCTCGCGGAACCTCCGTTCGATGGCATTGGTGGTCCTGACCTGCTTTCGCTCGGCGAGGTCCTTGTAGCGGAAGCAGGTGAGCAGGTCGTCGAGGTCGTTGCGCAGGCAGGCGACGGCCTTGGGGTAGGTATCTTCCCAGGCGTCGGCGAAGCGGCGGGCGGCGGTCTCGGCCTTGCGGCGGTTGGGGGCATTCATGACGGCGTGGACGTCGGCCTTGACGGCCTGCTGGTCGGCTACGCGGACCTTGTTGAGGATGTTCCTGATTTTGTGCGCCCAGCACCTCTGAACGGGGATGCCGTGATAGACGATCGGCAAGGCGGCGAGCAGGCCTTGGCCGCCATCAACGCAGATCATCTCAAGGCCCTCGCCGGTGAGGCCGCGGCGGTGCAACGCGGTGAGGAAGCGCTCCCACTCCGCGGCGCTCTCGCTGGCGGCGAGTTGGAAGTCGATAATCTCCTTCTTGCCGTCGTGCCGTATGCCCAGCGCCACCAGGACCGGCCTCCTGAGCGCGCCGGCGCCGGTCTTGCAGGCCAGCACCACGCCGTCGAGCATCAGCGCCTTGTAGGCGTTCTTCAGCGGCCGGCGGTGGAATGCGGCGACCGACAGATCGAGGGTCTTGGCGACCCGGCTCACCGTCGCGGCCGAGACCGGACGCCCGAGCAGGGCAAGCAGGACCTCGCCGACCTTGCGGGTCGAGAGCCCCAGCACGAAGCCGGCCAGGATGGCGCGGTCGATCTCTGGAGCGCGCCTTGCGTAGCTCTTCAGAACCTCGGTCGGGCAGAAGTGCCGGGTGCGCGGCACGTTGAGCTCGATGTCGCCGAGCTCGCTGAGCAGGCGGCGCCGGTAGGTGCCGTTGCGCCGGTCGCGCATAGCGCTGCCATCGAGGCCGTCGAGCCAGCGATCCACCGCCTCGGCCATCCGGCCCTCGATGATCTCGGCCAGCGCCTGGCGGCCAAGCGGGCGATAACCCTCGCCCCAGTCCAATCCGCCTGCTTGCATCTCCTTCACCACCTCAAAGGCTTGTGGTAGGTTCTCAATCGTTACAGCTTGCTGTGGCATCGGGGTGCTCCTTCTTGCGGTTGTCGTAAACCACAGGGAGTACCCCATTCCCAACTGACACATAAATTTTTACGTCACCGGCCGCCGCATTGGTCCCTGCGGCGCCCAGCGCCCCGTCGATCTGCACCTTGGCCCACGCCGCCAGATTGGGCACCAGGGCCAGCACGATGGCCGGCGCATGGTGCTTGGGCGTTTCCTGGAAGGCCTGCGCGCCGATCAGCGCCCCGATGTACAGCAGGATGGGGATGATCGCCACGACGGGCACGATGGCCAGGATCAGCGGCACGATGGACAGCCAGGTGAGCACCAGGACCATGACGCCGGTGGCCAGCGAATAGCCGACCCGGCCGCCGATGGATTTCCAGCCCGGATGGCCGATATACACCGCGTTGGCGAACGGGCTGCCGAGCAGGGTGCCGAACAGGCTGATGACGCCCTCGGCGCTGATGGCCTCCCGCTCGGAATACTCGTCGCCCGCGGCCGACGCGCTTTCCACGTTATCCATGGCTTCGATGAAGTCATAGACGCCGAACGGGATGGCGGTGACGGCGACCAGGGCGAGGAACTGCCAGCCCTCGATCAGATTGCCGATCTGGAACCAGGCGAACGAGAAGCCGAGATTGGCGACGGAACCGGAAACCGCATCCGGGTTCATGCCGCCGAAGCCCCAGCCGAAGGCGTAGCTCAGCCACGCCAGGATGGTGCCGACGGCGATGGCGACCAGACCGCCCGGCACGTTGCCTGGATAGCGGACCTTGCCGAACCAGGCCGCCAGGATGATCGCCAGGCAGACCAGGCCGATGATCGGCGTCTCGGCGATCTCGAAGGCCGGCCGCATGGAGATGAAGGTGATGGAGATGCCGGCCAGCGTCCCCAACAGGGCCGCCCGCGGCGTAATCCTGCGGATCGTCGGCGCGATGTGGGCGCAGATGAACAGCACGATGCCTTCGACGAACACCCAGATCATGCCGGCCTGCCACGCGGCCTCCCATCCGCTCGATGCCTTGATCGGCAGCATGATGGCGAAGACCACGAAGAACATGTGCGGCACGCTGGGACCGGAGGGCAGGGCGGTGACGTCGCTGCGCCCCTCCTTGGCCCCGAGCCGCATGGCCATCCAGGCATAGTAGACGTTGCCCAAGAACAGCATCAGGCCCACCGCCGGCAGGATCGAGCCGAACAGGACCTCGTCCGGTATGCCGATGACGAATTTCAAAAGTCCCGTGAGGACGAGGAGGTTGACCAGAACATTGGTGCCTAGACCAAAGAACCCGTTCCAATCTCCCGGTTCCCACCAAGATGCTTGTCGTTCCATAACTTCACCCCTTTTTTAGACGGTTAGCGACGGTGCCCCGGCTGGGGGGCGCACCGGTTGAGTCCGGCGATGGCTTTTTCCGAGTTCGACACCCACCCGAAGATGCCGCCCTGGGCCTTGATCATGTCGATGCCGACACGTTGAAATTCCGGAAAATACGACCCGACGCAGTCCTCCAGGACCAGGCATTCGTAGCCCCGGTCGTTGGCTTCGCGTACGGTCGTGTGGACGCAGACCTCGGTGGTCACGCCGCAAACGATGATCGTGCGGATGTCGTTGTTGCGGAGCATGAGCTCCAGATCGGTTTCGTAGAACGCGCCCTTGCCGGACTTGTCGATGACCGGTTCGCCGGGTTTCGGCGCGAGTTCGGGAATGATCCCGTGACCCGGCTCGCCGCGGATCAGAATGCGCCCCATGGGCCCGTCGGCGCCGATGCCGGTCTCGAGCCCGCCCCGGGCGAGCTTGGCCGGCGGCGCGTCGGAGAGGTCGGGACGATGGCCTTCGCGGGTGTGCATCACCAGAAGACCGGCCTCGCGCGCGGCGGCGAGAATGCGTTTGCAGGGATCGATGGCGGCGCGGAGAAGGGAGACGTCGTTGCCCAGCATTTCGCCGAACCCGCCGGGCTCCAGAAAGTCGCGCTGCATGTCGATGATCAGCAGCGCCGTCGTCCTGCGCTCAAACTCCAGCGCGTAGGGTTCGGCATCGAAGGCGAATGGCATGCCTCCTCCAGATGACAGGTGCGTCCTCCCTACCAGCGCCGGAAATCGTACCATTCCCGCCGTCGAATAACCACAGAAACGTCATAACCATGACCGGGTCTGGGCTTGTCCATGACGTACTCTATTTGGGGCACCTACCAGCCGTCATGCCCGTGCTCCTCCGGGGTATCAAGGATATTCACCACAGAGAGCACCGAGATCACAGAGAAGGACTGAATCACCCTCCCCGTATTGGGTTCCCTCTCCCCCTTCTTCAGGGGGAGAGGGTCAGGGTGAGGGGGTCATTTTCAATTCCTGAACCACAGAGGCAGTGAGACAGTGAGAATAGGAGGCGTTAACCAATCTTCCTCTGTGCCTCTGTGGTGAAATCCTGTTTTCTTCACCCCCACCCTAACCCTCCCCCTTCGAGGATTCCTCTGCGAAAAGGGGATTCCCGATGGGTTTGAGATGTGATTCATTGGTGTCATCAACCGTTGGAGGGGTCGATGAGCGGCAAGGGTCAGTTGGGTTTCGCGGAAGCGTTTGTCTCTCCGGGTCTTGGGTCCAACCCGAAGCTGGAGCGTCTGGATGAGCTGATCGACTGGTCTCCGCTCGGGCGCCTGGCGTCGGAGGTCCGCCCGGGGCGCCGGGGCCGTCCGCCCTATGCGCCCTTGTCGATGTTGAAGGCGCTCTATCTGCAGGCGCTCTACGATCTGTCGGACCCGGGCCTGGAGGAAGCGCTGCTGGACCGGCTGTCGTTCCGGCGTTTCTGCGGCTTTGCGCTGGACGCCCCGACGCCGGACGAGACCACGATCTGGCGCTTCCGGGAAGATGCGGTCGCGGTGCTGGAAGCGGCCTTCGAGGAGATCAACCGCCAACTCGACGCGAAGGGGCTGCTGGTGCGCAAGGGCACGCTGATGGACGCCACCCTGGTGGCCTCGGCCTCGCGCCCGCCGCCCTACAAGGCCGGCGCGGGGGCCAGGCACCCGCGCGAGCCCGATGCCGACTGGACCATGCGGAACGGCAAGGCCTTTTTCGGCTACAAGGCGCATGTCGGCGTCGACCGGGGCTCGAGCCTGGTCCGGCGGGCGGGCATGACCTCGGCCAAGATCTATGAGAGCACGGTCGCCGACGGGCTGATCTCTGGCGACGAGGGCGCGGCCTACGGCGACAAGGCCTACGAGCACAAGGGCCGCCGCGCCCGGCTCAAGGCGGCCGGGATCAAGGACCGCATCATGCACCGGCGGCACAAGCACACCCCCCGGCTGCCCCATTGGCAGCAGCGCCGCAACGACCTGATCGCGCGGCATCGGGCACCGGTCGAGGCGGTGTTCTCCGCCCTCAAGCGGCTTTACGGGCTGCGCCGCGCAAAGGGCCTCACCCTCGAAAGAAACACCGCCCGCCTGATGGCCGCGGTCACCGTCTACAACCTTCGAAGAGCCAGCAGCCTGCTCGCCGGACCCTGAGGGACCGGTGCGCCCGAAAACCGAAAACCCACCGCAATCCGGCCCGCAAACCCCAGGGCGGACCCGCCGGGCGGTACCGCAATAGCCCCAAAACACCCACAACCCCCGCCACAAACCCAACCGCGCGACTTTCGCAGAGGAATCCAAGGGGGAGGGGATCTGGTTTGGGAGGGGGGGACTGGCAAAGAGCGGCCGATCGCACATATTGATAAGGGAGCGTGGTCCGCGGACGCCAACCCATGATTTTGCCTGGGATTCCCGCGCGCAAAAATGCGCGCAAAGGCGCCGAATTGGAATTTAACCAAGTCATCAAATGTCTATTAATGTCCATGAATGTCCATTACAGCCCGCGCGATCGGGCCTGATTCGAAATTTTCGTTGGAAATATATTCCAAGCCCCGCCCGCGCCATCCGAAAGCCGGCTTCGTCCTCCGCCAATCGAGTCCGGAACCTAGAGCGTTTCATATTTTGACGGAAGCGTATCCTGCGTTTTTGAAGTAGTTGGCGCATTGCTGTGGCTCGATGGTGTCGATGAGGCTCCCGAGATGGCGCCATAAGTCGTCGATCTCCCGCTTCTGGGCGTTTCTCATCCAGTGCTTGATTTGGGCAAAGGTCTGCTCGATGGGATTGAGGTCGGGGGAATATTTGGGCAGGAGCCACAGCTTGGCTCCGGCGGCACGGATGGCGTTTCGCACGGCTTTTGACTTGTGGCTGCCGAGATTGTCCATGATGACGATGTCGCCGGGCACCAGGGTCGGCACGAGCAGCTGCTCGACGTAGGCGCGGAAGCACACGCCATTGATGGGGCCGTCGAAGACGCAGGGCGCGGTGAACCGGTCGCAGCGCAGCGCGCCGATGAAGGTCAGGGTGTGCCACCGCCCATGGGGGGCAAAGCCGCGGACCCGCTCCCCTTTCGGCCCCCAGCCGCGCAGCGGGGCCATATTGGTCCGGATCCAGGTTTCATCAATGAATACCAGCCGTTCGGGATCAAGCTTTGCCTGCCACGCCTTCCAGCGCCTGCGATGGCGGGCGATGTCCGCGCGCGCCCGTTCAACGGCGAACAGGGTTTTTTTTAAAGCGCAGCCCTTCACGGCGCAGAAACAGCCATACCGTGCTGTGGGATACCCTGACACCCCGAGCGGCCAACTCGTCTCTCAACCGATGCAGCGTCAGATGCGGCTCCTGGTCGATCCGGCCGACAATGAACTCCCGATGGGGCTCAAGAACCCGGCGGCGGTGACCGCCCATCTTGCCGGGCGCAACACTCCCCGTCCGCCGGTAGCGCTGCGACCACTTAACCACGCTCGAAACCGCAACCCCAAACCGAGCCGCTACAGCGCGGCAACTCTCCCCCGCCAAAACCGCCAAAACAACACGCTCTCGCAAATCAATCGAATAAGGTCTCGCCATGAATGCTGGCCTCCTTGCCCAGCATCCATCTTGAATCATGGTTCGCCCATACTTGGGAATCCCTAAAATGATTCAATCAATCTCAAATACGCTCTAGGGCCCGGGCTACAGACTATCCAGGTCGACGGTCTCGCCGATGCGCATGATGCGTTTGGCGACGCCTTTCTCGTTGGCCGCCGCGAACGCCGCCAGCCCGTCTTTCGGCGTATCTTCGCCGAGCGGGAGCGTTCCCCAATGCATCGGCACCGCCGTCCTGGCGCCGATGATCCTGGCCAGCCTGAGAGCCTCGGCCGGATTGGTGTGCATCGGCCGCATGAAATCCCGGGGCAGGAAGGCGCCGATGGGGATAAGGGCGATGTCCGCCGGGCCTACCCTGGGGGCGACCTCGCTTTCGAACACCGGACCGAAGCCGGTGTCGCCGACAAACCAGATTTTCTTCCCCGCGCCTTCGATCATGAAGCCGTTCCAGAGGGATTCGTTGGTATCGCCGAGGGTGCGCCTGGACCAGTGAATGGTCGGGGTCGAGGTGAGCTTCACGCCGCCGACCGTGGTTTCGTCATACCAGTCCACTTCCTTGACATTGGTGAGGCCCGCCCGCCGGGTCAGTTCACCAAGGCCCAGCGGCACCAGGACCAGGGTGTCCCGCTTGCGCGCCGCCAATGCCTGCAGGCTCGGGATGTCGTAGGCGTCGTAGTGGTTATGCGAGATCAGGATGACGTCGATCGGAGGCAAATCCTCGATCTTCAGTCCCGGCGGGACGTAACGCTTGGGGCCCGCGAAGGCGACCGGCGAGGCGCGCTCCGAGAAAAACGGATCGGTCAGGACATTGACGCCGCCGAGGGTGATGAGGAACGTTGCGTGATTGATCCATGTCATCCGGGGATTCGGCGTTGCGGCCAGCCGGGCCTTTGCTTCCTCGTACGGGACCACATGGTTCGGCGGAATGGTCGAGGTGTCGAACTCCTCGGTCAGGCGCCGGGAGACGAAACGGAAGAACCGGGCCGGCTCGATGGTCCGCTTGAGGCTGCCCGGCGGGTTCTGAAACCCGGTTTCGGTGTGGTGATATTTGCTCGGATCGTACCGGCTTTCCTGGGCGATTCCCGACGCGCAGCCGGCCAGGAACAGCGCGGCGGCGGCGATCGGAAACATGACGCGGAAACCCATGCGCTCTACTCCTCGGCCCGGATGCGTTTGTCGATGGGTTCGATGCCGGAGCGGTGCGCCGAAGCCTCCGCCGCCGGAAAATCGTTGGTCGCTGCCTGCTGCATGGCCCCCGGCGTGTCCCTGGCCCTGTTGCCCCAATTCGAAATGATATAGCCCATGACGCCGCCGACGCCAGACCCGGCGCGGGGGCGGTTCCACGGCACGCGATCGAACGGCCATGCGGCCCGGATGGCTTTTTCCTTTTTCGGGTCAGGGGTTTGGGGCAGACTCCGGGCCCATGAAAAACCGCTGGTCGAAGAAACGGGCGGCCGAATGGCGCCGCAGGACCTCCCCCAAGGGCCTCGGTGAGCTTGTTTACGCGTCCCGGCTGTTGGGCGGCGAAGCCGCCCTCGTTCTGCACGGCGGCGGCAATAGCTCGGCGAAACTGCGGGTGCGGGGCGAGAACCGGCTCTACGTCAAGGGCAGCGGCCGGGACATGTCGGCCATCGGGGCGGCGGGCTTCACGGCGCTCAGGCTGGACCCGCTGCTGGAGCTGCGTTCCCGTCGGTCCCTGGACGACGACGGGATGGTCGACCGGTTGTCCGCGGCCAAGGTGTCGGCCAAAGCGCCGGCGCCGTCCGTCGAAACCCTCCTGCACGCCTTTCTGCCGGCTCCGTATGTCGTCCACAGCCATGCCAACGCGATCCTCGCCCTGACCAATCAGCAGGCCGCCAGGGACCTGTGCCGGCAGGCATTCGGCGACGCGGCGGTGGTGGCCGGCTACGTCAGGTCCGGGTTTGCCCTTGCCAAGCGGGTTGCCGCGGCGGCCGGCGAGAACCCGGCCGCGGCCGGCATCATCGTTCCCCATCACGGCATCTTCACCTTCGGCGAAACCGCCGAGGAAGCC
This sequence comes from Rhodospirillales bacterium, assembly GCA_965221855.1. Lineage (GTDB taxonomy): Bacteria > Pseudomonadota > Alphaproteobacteria > Rhodospirillales > UBA2165 > JAJDXO01. Next base: position 164,199 of record CBDCSV010000008.1, read on the forward strand.
TATGGCCGGATGATTTCGCTGGTTGATGCGGCGGAGAAACGCCTCGGGAAGGGCCGCAAACCGGGATTTGCCCGGTCCCCCCTGCCCCGCCGCCTCGCGGCCGTTGCGGATGTGGCGCCGGTTCTGAGAGGCCTCTATGATGACCGGCTCTCTCCGGTCATGAACTTCCGGACAAGCGACGTCATCCGCCGGTTCGTCGACGGAAAGGACCTGAAGCGCTACGGAAATGCCGGCACCGCCACCCCCGACCATGTCATCCGCACCAAATCCAAGCCGCTGATCGTGCCGCCGCCGGAGGCGGGCGCAATGGACGAGTTTCGCGCCGGCGCCCAACGGGCATGCGCCGGCTACCAACGGATGTATGACCGCTACATCGGCAGGAATCGCAAGCAGCTTGATGGTCTGGAGCCCGCCGACCCCCTGCCCCGGGTGATCCTCGTGCCGGGGCTGGGGTTGTTCGGCGTGGGCGAAGACGCGGCGGCGGCCGCCGCCGCGGCCGACATCGCGGAGGCCAACGTGGCGACGATTACCGATGCGGAACGGGTCGGCCGCTTCAAGCCGCTGGCCGAGTGGCACGTCTTCGACATCGAATACTGGCCGCTGGAGCGCGCCAAGCTCGGCGGCAGGAGCGCTCCACGATTTCAGGGCAAAATCGTTTTCGTGACCGGCGCCGCGGGCGCCATCGGGACGGCCATCGGAAAAGCGTTTCGCTCGGTTGGCGCCGAGGTGGTGCTGACCGACGTGGACCATTCCAAGGTCGAAGCGACCGCCCAATCCCTTGGCGGGCACGGGATAGCGTGCGATGTCACCAGGCCCGCCTCGGTGCGCCGCGCGTTCGATGCCGCCTGCGAGGCGTACGGCGGTGTGGATATGGTGGTCTCCAACGCCGGCGCCGCCTGGCAGGGAGAGATCGGGACGGTGGACGAGAAGACCCTCCGCGAAAGCTTCGAATTGAACTTCTTTGCCCACCAGACCGTCGCCCAGAACGCCGTCCGGGTCATGCGCGCCCAGGGCAACGGCGGCTGCCTGCTGTTCAACGCCTCCAAGCAGGCGGTGAACCCGGGGGCCGGCTTCGGACCCTATGGCCTGCCCAAGGCGGCGACCCTGTTTCTGGTCCGCCAGTACGCGGTGGACCACGGCAAGGACGGGATCCGGTCCAACGGCGTCAATGCCGACCGAATTCGGTCCGGCCTGTTGACCGATCAGATGATCAGGTCCCGCGCCGCCGCCCGCGGCCTCAGCGAGGCCGAGTACATGGGCGGCAATTTGCTGGGCCGGGAGGTCACGGCGGACGACGTCGCCCAGGCGTTCGTTTCGCTGGCGGCGGCGGAGAAAACCACCGGCGCCATTCTCACCGTCGACGGCGGCAACATCGCCGCGGCGCTGAGGTAGCCGCGCCGCCGGCCGCACCCCCTCACCCCAACCCTCTCCCTCCAGGGGAAGGCTTCGAGGGACGCTACTCCGCCGCCTGCTGCGTACCGAGATCGGCCTTCAGGTCCTCGTACATCTCGAGCGCCGCCGCGGGTTTGGTGTTGTCGTGCACCACGGCGCCAACCGCCTGGATCATCGCGGCCGGGCTCGCCGACTGGAAGATGTTGCGGCCCATATCGACGCCGGCCGCGCCGGCATCGCAGGCCTTGTAGGCCATTTCGAGGGCTTCGAGTTCCGGCAGCTTCTTGCCGCCGGCGATGACAATGGGCACCGGGCAGGCGGCGACCACGTTCTCGAATCCGGGCTCGAAGTAATAGCTCTTGACGTAATGGGCGCCGATCTCGGCGCAAATCCGGGTGGCCAGCGCGAAGTAGCGTTCGTCCCGGGTCATGTCGGCGCCGACCCCGGTGACCGCCAGGGTCGGGATGCCGTATCTGGTGCCGGTGTCGATGAGCCTGGTGACGTTGGCGATGGATTTGTGCTCGTACTCGGCGCCGATATAGACCTGGGCGGCCATGGCGCAGGCGCCGAGGCGGATCGCGTCCTCGATGTCGACGGCGATCAGTTCGTTGGAAAGCTCGGTGAGGATCGACTGGCCGGCGGAGCAGCGCAGCACGACCGGCTTGGTGACGGACGCCGGTATGGATGTCCTGAGGGCGCCCCGGGTACACATCAGCACATCGGCGAAGGGCGCCAGCGGGCGGATGTTGAGATCGATGCGTTCCAGACCCGTGGTCGGTCCCTGGAAATAGCCGTGGTCGAAGGCGAGCATGACCGTGCGTCCGGTATCGGGACGAAAAATCCGCGCCAGACGATTTTGCATTCCCCAATCCAGGGAATTCGAACCCTTGAGAAAGAAATTCTCACTCTCGTGGGGAATTTCGGGATGGAAGTCCTTGCCTTCCTTGATGTCGTCCTTATCGGCCATGTCGAGCGCTCTTCGATGGGAAACCGGATGTCCTGTTATACACCAAGCCGCGCTTCCGGGCGCGCACATTGGGTGCGCACGATTCCCAGGTTATCCACATGAATATCCACAAAAGAAATTTATCCAACGGGCTGAAATACCGGCCAAAAATCGCCGGTTTCAATTTATCCACGGAAACGCCGTCCCGGCTGTGCACAGGATGGTCCGCAAATGTTCTCTTACAGGTCCCGGTTAAGCGGGCGGCTTGAAGTGCTTGGATAATTTCAAGCCCTGACTCTGATAATTGGAGCCGATGCCGGTCCCGTAAAGTTGATCGGTTGCTTGCGTGAGGCGTTCATACACCAGACGGCCCATGGTCTGGCCGTCTTCCAGAACGAAGGGGACGTCCCGCGGACGGACCTCGAGCACCGCCCGGCTGCCTTGGCCGCCCGCCGCGTCATGGCCGAATCCGGGATCGAAAAAGCCGGCATAGTGCACCCGGAACTCTCCCACGTGGCTGTCGAAGGCGCGCATTTCCGCGGCGTGGTCGGGCGGCACGCTGACCGCCTCCTTGGAGGCCAGGATGTAGAATTCATCCGGATCGAGGGTGATGTTGGTGGCGCCCCGGCTGACGATGGGATCCCAGAAGTCGTGGACCTCGTAGTAACCGTCCTTTTCCAGGTCGATGACCCCGGTGTGGCGCTTGGCCTTGTAGCCGATCACGCCGCCTTCGGCCGCGCCGGCGATGTCGACGGTGAACACGACCCCCGATGTGGCGATATCCGCATCGTCGGCCGAGACCAGGGGCGAGGCTTCGTGGAGCCGGCGCATGGCCGCCATCGAAGCCGGCGGCTTGCCGCGCCGCAGCCGAAGCTGACTCAGCCGGGTCCCGGTCCGGACCAGGACACTGAAGGTCAGGGGCGAGATTTCGGCGTAGAGCTTGCCCCGGTAGCCCTCCTCGATACGGTCGAATTCGGACGAATAATCGGTGATCACGCGGGTGAAGATATCCAGCCGCCCGGTCGACGATTTCGGGTTGGCCATGGCCGACATCATTCTCGGCAGCTTCAGTCCTTCGAGCAGCGGAACCACATAGACGCATCCCCGCTCGAGGACGGCGCCGCCGGTGATGTCGATCTCGTGCATGGTAAAGGCGTCGAGACGGCCCGCCACCGTTTTGCCGGCGCCCGGCAGGAAACTTCCCCGAACCCGGTAGGCGGTCGGGCCAAGCCGCAAATCCAGACTGGCCGGCTGAATTTGATCCTCGCCGACGGCGCGGTCCTCTGCGGCGAATATCTCACCGCTCGCCAGCAGTCCGCGGAGAGTCTGCGACGGCAGAATACCGGTCGAGTGGACGTTGCCGCCGCCGCCGGCGTCGTCGAACCCGTCCAGGGGCAGCGTGGCGGTGGTTTCGGTCAATTCGAACTAGTCCCCAATCGAATGCCCACTATACCCGAATCGATCCCCCGGCGAGGGTCCATACGGACGGAACGCGCCCGGCGGTTACGCCAGATGTTCGGCGAAAAATTCCCTGGAGCGAGCGCGGGCGAGGTCGGTGGCGGCCTCGTTGTACGAGGGCCGTTCGTCGCAGATGAAGCCGTGACCCGCGCCGTCATACACATGGACGATGGCATCGGGCTTGGCGGCCCGAATGTCATCCACGGTTTCCATGGGGATGCCCTGGTCCTCGGCGCCGAAATGCATCATCACCGGGCAGGCGGCATCGCGGTCGAGGAAGTTGCCGATACCGCCGCCGTAGTAGCACGACGCGGCGTCGAAATCGCCCGAGCAGGCGCCGAGCCAGGAGACCGTTCCGCCATAGCAGTAGCCGATGATGCCGACCTTGCCCGCGTCCCTCAGCGCCGCCGCGGCGGCGGCGATGTCCTTGACGCTGTCGTCCCAGTCGACCTTCTCGCGGAGGCCCATGCCGGTCTGGCGGCCATCCTCGTCGTAGCCGAGCTGCACGTTCTTCTCCGCCCGGTCGTAGAGCGCCGGCGCGATCACCGCATAGCCCGCGCCGGCCCATTCGTCGGTGACGGCGCGGATATGGTTGTTGACGCCGAAGATTTCCTGGATGAGCACCAGTCCCGCCTTCGGCGTCCCGTCCGGGTCCGCCCGGTAGGCGCCAAAAGTGTGGCCGTCGCCGGCCGTCAGCTGAATGTCCTGGCCCATGAAATCCTCCCCTGGTAGCCGGGTCCGTTTGGCGGTGAGGATGGCGGCAGGGTGGCGGGGAGTCAATCCAACGCTCTTTGCCGGCAAACGTGGGGCGTAAGCCAGACGGCCTGTAAGCCGGGTTCTGTTCCCACAAGTGGGCGATGACCATTCATCTGGGACGCCCGTCGCCGGACGCCTCGCGCGACCTACCCGGACAGCGGCGCGAAGACCCGCCTGCGGCCGAAACCGCGCGCCGTCCCTACTTGGTCTTGCTCCCGGTGGGGTTTGCCCTGCCGCCCCTGTTGCCAGAGGCGCGGTGCGCTCTTACCGCACCCTTTCACCCTTACCCCGGATCAATCGGCCGGAGCCGAATGACCGAGGCGGTTTGCTTTCTGCGGCACTTTCCCTGGGGTCGCCCCCGCCGGGCGTTACCCGGCACCGTGCCTCCGTGGAGCCCGGACTTTCCTCCCTCCATTCGCATGAAGAGCGGCCATCCGGCCGTCTGGCGGGCCATATCTACGGCAATCGTCCTCAAAAATAAAGGGCTTGGCCGGCGGGGGCGAGGTCGACCCAGCGTCCATGGTAATCGGCGGCGGCCAGTTTCCGTGAGTCTCCTCCGGGCCAGTAGTCGAGATACAGCGCCGCGTTGGCGCCATCCGGGTCCGGCTCCATGCGAAGCCAAGCCACCGGCGCATCGGCGGTTGCATCGGCACCGGCCGACAGAATGGTTCCTTCGATCCTGGCCTGGGTGCCGGCCGGCAAATATTGCCAAAGGATGGAATGATAGAGCACGGTGGCGACGCCGGGGCGGGCCGAGAAATGCGCCTCGACCCAGTCCGCGGCATCGGCGCGGTCTACGGTCAGCCCGGATTGGGCGACCAGGTCGAGCGCGCCTTCCAACCGTTCGATCCGGGCCGCCTGATCCGGCCACAGGTAGGAGAGCAAACGGTCGCGCTGTTCGGGATCGTCCGCGACGATTGGATTTTGATCACAGGCGCGCCGAGCCGCCACAATCGGGAACGGCTCCTTGGGCATGTCGCCCGACCACTCCGTGGAAATTACGACGCCGCTATCGGTTGGGCCGATGGAAGTGCCCGAAAGATCATAGGAGTAACGCTCCCAGAGCAAATTACAGCCGGCGCTGGCGCCGATCTCGAAGATCGCCAGCGGGAGGCCGCTTAGGCGGGAAACCTCGCAGAACCCGGGGAGCAGGACGACCGATCGCGCAACCTCATTGGTTTGGGGCGGGCTATCCAGGTAGCTGTCCAGGCACGGCGTGTGGCTGACGAACGCCGCTTCGGCGGCCGGCCAGTAACGGTTTTCGTCTCCTTCGTGCTCGCCGCCCGGAAACACGTCCGCCAGTTCCGGCGCGGCACCGGAACGGACCAGCGCATGGAGCCCGCCGGCCAGGCGAAGGGCCAGCGCATCGTCGTGCGGATGGCCGGGCCAGTTCAATATTCGAGCGCCGATCGACGATTCATCGGAGATGTTTTCGCCAAGGACGTGAAGAAACCGGCCATAATATTTGGAGCCCAACCGTTCGCAGGCGCGGGCCTGGCTGAAGAAGTTCTCTCTGGCGGAATTCCGTTCTTGGCTGGCGCCGGATATCAAAGCTCGCAATCCTCAATGCAGTTTCGGCACGCAGCCTAATCCGGCTGCCGGGCGCCTGTCGCCAGACGGTGGACCGCGCCGATCAATTTGCCGGTCTCGGCGTCGATTTCGCCGTCGATCGATGACGGCCTGAAGCGGCGCTGGAACGCCGTCACCGCGGCGGCGAGGTCGGCGGTGTCATAACCGATGCCGCCGAGTTCCCGGGCACTTCCCCCGGCGCCCGCGGTTGGTCCGTCCGCCGGCCAGAGGCCGATGCCGGCCGCGGCCAGCCGCGGCCAGTCGAACAGCTCGCCCGGATCCATCTTGCGGGCAGGCGCGATGTCCGCGTGTCCCACGACGTTGCGGGGCGGGATGGGGTGGCGCGCCAATATTCCTTTCGCCAACTCGATCAGGGCTTCCATCTGGGCATCGGGAAACGGGCGGTAGCCGAACTCATGCCCGGGATTCACCATTTCGATCCCCACCGAGCGGCCGTTGATGTCGGTCTTGCCGCGCCAGGCGGAAATTCCGGCATGCCAGGCGCGCGCTTCTTCGTCCACCAGCCGCCAGGCCGTACCGTCTTCCTCGACGACATAGTGGGCGCTCACCCTTGCCTCGGGGTCGGTAAGCCGGTCGAGCGCCGCCGCCGCCGTTCTCATGCCCGTATAGTGGAGGACCAGCATGTCGATGGGGGCGCCGTCCGGGCGGCTGTCGAAATTGGGCGAAGGCCGGTCGCGAAAGCTGATCACCTCGGGGCTCCTCGGCTAGTGCAGGGACCGCTGTTTTTCGACCTTCTCATAGGCCGCGTTGATCGCCGCCATCTTTTCGTTCGCCACATCGATGAATTCCTGCGGCAGACCCTGGGCGATCAGGGTATCGGGATGATATTCCCTGATCAGCTTGCGGTAGGCCGCCTTGATCTCCGCTTCGTCCGCATCCCGCGGGATACCCAGAATCTCGTAGGGGTCGGCTTCGTCGGGACCCATGTGGGTCGCGCGAATGCGTTCGAAATCGTCGGCCGAGAAGCCGAACGACGCACTCACCTTTTCGAGAAATTCGATTTCGTTGGGATGGACGACGCCGTCGGCCAGCGCCACGTGAATCAACCCGCCGAGGACGCCCTCCAGGACCTGCGGTTCGTGGGCGAACATGGCGCCCAACTGCTCGGCATAGGGCTCGAAGCCCTCCGCGTCCCGCTTGGCCTCGTTGAACAGGCGGCCGACGTCGCCCATGTCGCCGGCCGGAATTTGGAACACCCGCTTGAAGGCCTCGATTTCGTCGCGGGTCACCCGGCCATCGGCCTTGGCCATCTTGGCCCCGAGAACGATCACGGCGACCGCCACCGCCGACTGCCTGGCCTGTTGCGAGGCCGGGCCGGCGAGGCGTTGACCGGTCCGGGCCCGGTCCATGGCGTGGCCGGCGGCCGCGCCCAGAAGCGCGCCGATCGGTCCGCCAATGGCAAATCCCGCCACGCCGCCGATAACTTTTCCCCATATGCTCATGAATAGCCCCAGACATTTTTCAATTCCGTTGCCGGATGCCGGCCGCTTGATCCGGCTGCTTCGTGGTCCGATAGCACTGCCCGCACGAGGCCGAGGGCGATGTGCGGTTCCACGCGGCGTTCCACCGCCGGCAACGCAGGACCGTATGTCAACGGTTCTTGCCCGCCATGGTCATCGTACACGAAACGGTTCCGGCGGACGCGAAGAATTTCGCCGTAGCGCGAGGCGGCTATTGCCTGAATACCCCCGCGCATGCCGGACCGGACATTCGGAACACCGGATCCTGGGCAAATCGGGCCTGAAACGCCGCGGAAATCTCGTCCACCAGTTTCATGTCTTCCGCTGCTTTCGTCGAGAGCGCCCCGATCACCACCTTGACCGGCTCACGTTGCAGCCTGCCGGATGGCTCCAGCCACTGCCCGCCGGCGTCGAGCACGGTGAGTCCGGCCGGGAAGCGCGGGGTGATGGTGTCGGCAAGGAAGACGCGCCATTGGTCCTCGGTAACGGTGTTGCCGGCCGAATCGGCCAGCCCGAAAAAGAGCCGGAATTCCGTCACGGGTTCGAGGCCCGGCGGGCATTCCTCGCCCGCATTCGCCACGGTGGCGGCACCGGCCAGCAGGAACCCGAGGAACATCCAAAGACAAACCCTGGCAATCATCATCCTATCCTCCCTATTGCCGCACCGGACCCGGCGCGGACATCGCCGGCGCCCGCTCTAGAGAGTTTTCTGATCTGACGGAATCGTTAGGGATTCCCAAAGTCTCTGATTTCTGATTCAAGATGTGGGCTGGTGAAGGAGGCCAGCCTGCATGACGAGACCACTTTCGAATGATCTACGACATCGGTTGGTTGCGGCGGTGGACGGCGGGATGTCGCGTCGGTCTGCGGCGAAGGTTTTTGGGGTTGCGGCCTCGACGGCGATCAAATGGGTTGATCAGTGGCGGCAGCGGGGTGATGTGCGGCCCCGGCCGCAAGGCGGGGACCGCCGCTCTCACCGCCTTGAAGCGTATGCCGAGGAGGTTCTGGCGCTTGTCACGGAGACACCGGACATCACCCTGGCCGAGATCGCAGCCTGTCTGGAGGAGGTGCACGGGCTTCGGGTTGCCCCGAGCACGGTCTGGCGGCTGCTCGACCGCCACGGCATGACCTTCAAAAAAAACCGCGCACGCCAGCGAGCAGCAACGTCCTGATGTCTTGGCGCGCCGGCAGGCCTGGGCCGAGGCGCAGCCCGGCCTGATGCCGGAGCGGCTGGTCTTCATCGACGAGACCGGCACATCGACCAAGATGGCCCGGCGCTATGGCCGCGCGCCGCGCGGGCAGCGCTGCCAAGCCGCCATCCCTCACGGCCACTGGAAGACCACCACTTTGGTCGCTGCTCTCACGCTCGACGGCATCCTCGCCCCCATGACCATCGATGGGGCGATGACCGGGGCAGCCTTCCTTGCCTATGTCGAGCAAATCCTGGTCCCAACCCTCAAACCCGGAGACATCGTCATTATGGACAATCTGCCAGCCCATAAGCCCGCCAGCGTGCGTAAGGCCATCGAAGACGCCGGCGCCGAGCTCCGCTTCCTGCCGCCCTACTCACCCGACTTCAACCCAATCGAGATGGCCTTCGCAAAGCTCAAGGCCCTCCTCAAAAAGACCGCAGCCAGAACCGTCGACGACCTCTACGACGCCATCGCAACCGCCATCGACACAGTCACCCAATCCGAGTGCCAAAACTACTTCACTGCCGCAGGCTATGACCGGGTGTGATCAGAAAATGCTCTAGCCGGCGGTTTCGCCGGCAGGCCCGCCGTCTTTCAACCACCGTGCGAGCGCCTTTCCCGGATCGGCGATGTCCTCCACCGAACCGTACCAGTAGGCATCCCAACCCGCCTCCGGCAAGCCGGCGAACACCATCAGGTTCAGCGGATAAGCCTCGGAATCGGTGCAACGGCGAAAATCGTCCCGGAACAGAAACACGGGCTTTTCCCAGGCGATCGCCATGCCGAGCTCCACCATCACCCCTTCGTCCGGCGGACAGCCGTTGACCACCGCGAACAGCCCGTCGGCGTCGCGCACGTCGCGGAGATCGGCCTGTCCGATCCGGTAGGCCCAGCCGGGACTCGCCCGGTCGATCTGATTGTTGCGGGCGAAAGGCTCCCATACCTCCGCGCCGGCCTCTTCCAAGGCCGCTGCAAGCTCGGCCAGCGGCCCCGCGCGCTGCTGTTCCGAAAACCCGTAGGGATTGGCCAGATACAAGGTCTTGCTCATTTTGTGCCGCTCCGTTGATTGCCGCAGAAAACGTTAGTCAGCGCGCCGTCCGGCGGCAAGCCGAATACATAATCCCCAAATTAATGGACGGATCGTCTCGTAATTCGGGAGCTTGGCGGGCCGCCCCGCGGTGGGAGCCCTAGAGGGAGCTTTCCGGTTGCCGGGTGGGGGCTTCGATAATTCGGGGTGACGCGGGTCCATTCGAGCCTATTCGGCCGGCAAAGGGCAGTTTCAGCGCCGGATCGGTTGCATCCACTCCGAATGTCAGCCCGAGCAGATTGAATTCCAGGCCTTCTTCGATGCCCGCCAAAACGCCGAAGACTCCGAACAGGTTGAACTGGAAGCCGCTGCCGCTCGGCGCCCTGGAGATTATCCGGCTGCCGAGGAAATCCTTGCCAATCGCCGTCGGCGGCAAATCCAGCTTGAGCGCGGGGACTTCCCGCGCGATGTGGGCGGTGTATGTGTTGGAGTTGGGACCCGGCCACGCCCGGTAGCGAGCGGCGTACGGGTAGGATTGGGATGCGGCGTCGATGTCCCGGATGATCTCGTCGACGCCGTCACCGCGCAGGTCGGCCAACAGGTCCGGCTCGGCGCCGAACCAGCGGGCATCCGCATCCCGGTTGCGCACGACGACCGCCGTATCGTGCCAGCGCAAACGCCAGCCGATCAGCTCGTAGACGGTGAACCCGGCAGCTCCGGTGGGTTTGACCGCGATCCAGGAATGAACACCGAAGTAGCCGCGCCAGCCCCAGGCGCGCGCGGCATAGACCTGGACGACGGCCTCGGGCGTGGTCGCCGGATCGGGCGCCAACCCGACCGGCTCGTGGCTGGCCGTCCGCCAATCCCGTGCGGTATTTCCTGACATCACCGCGCCTGCTGCCGTTCCGGCGACGATTAATCCTGCAACGACAAGGGTTATGGACTTCCATCGCGTCATTTCAATGAACCTAGTCTCCCTGCCGTCCGCCCGCAATCGATGCTTGACCCGCATTTCTCCTCAGGGTCATGGTCTGCGCGGCGCTGTCGGGTTTGAAACTTCTTGGTTAACCCCTAAAAAACCATCAGAAATGCTTACGATAATCGCACGGAATCCCAAATCAGGGGTCGGATCGACGTGAGCGACAGCGCCGGAATAGCAGGATGGCAGTTTTGGATCGACCGGGGCGGCACCTTTACCGACGTGGTGGCGCGCTCGCCGGAGGGTGAACTTTCGGCGCTGAAACTGCTCTCCGAGGATCCCGACCGGTACCCGGACGCGGCGATCGAGGGTATCCGGCGCGCGCTTCGGGTGGGGACCGGCGACGAGATTCCGGTTTCCGGTATTGCAGCGGTCAAGATGGGGACGACCGTGGCCACCAATGCGCTCCTCGAGCGCAAGGGCGAGCCGACATTGCTCGTCACCAACCGGGGTTTCGCCGATGGGTTGCGGATCGGCTATCAGAACCGCCCTCACCTCTTCGCCCTTCATATCGAGCTTCCGGAGCAGGTCTATTGCCGGGTGGCGGAGATTCCCGGCCGCATGGACGCCCGCGGCAACGAACTGGAGCCGTTGGATGAGGGCCTCGCGCGCCAAGCCCTGGCTGCCGCTTTCGGCGACGGCATTCGTTCCGTCGCCATCGTCTTCATGCACGGATACCGCTATCCGGACCACGAGGCGCGGGTGATGAGCCTCGCACGGGAGGCGGGATTCACTCAGATCTCCGTTTCCCACCAGGTCAGTCCGTTGATGAAATACGTGTCCCGGGGCGACACCACCGCCGTCGACGCCTATTTGTCGCCGATCCTGCGGCGATACGTCGGCCGGGTTTCGGCCGCCCTGCCGGGCGTCCGAACCATGTTCATGCAGTCTAACGGCGGACTGACGGACGCATCCCTGTTCCAGGGAAAAGACAGCATCCTCTCCGGCCCGGCGGGCGGCGTGGTCGGCGCCGTCGCGACCGCCGGCATGGCGGGCTTCGAAAAGATCATCGGCTTCGACATGGGCGGCACGTCCACGGACGTCAGTCATTTCGCCGGCGCGTTCGAACGGTCATTCGAAACCGTCGTTGCCGGCGTAAGGATGCGCGTGCCGATGATGAGTATTCACACGGTGGCGGCGGGCGGCGGGTCGATCCTCCGGTTCGATGGCGCCCGATTCCGGGTCGGACCGGAATCGGCGGGCGCGAATCCCGGCCCCGCCGGCTATGGCAAGGGCGGTCCGCTCACGGTGACCGACGCCAACCTGCTCCTCGGCCGGATACAAGCCCGCCATTTCCCCGAAATTTTCGGCCCCGGCGGCGATGGGCCGCTGGACCTCGATATCGTCCGAAAGAAGTTCGAGAAGTTGGCGGGCGAGATCGAGACCGCGACCGGGCGGCGACTGAGCCCCGAGGAGATAGCCGAGGGATTCCTGACCATCGCCGTCGAGAATATGGCAAACGCGATCAAGAAGATCTCGGTGCAGCGGGGCTACGACGTCACCGAATATACCCTCAATTGCTTCGGTGGCGCCGGCGGTCAGCATGCGTGCGGCGTTGCCGACGCGCTGGGCATCGAGCGCATTCTGATTCATCCGCTGGCGGGGGTGCTGTCAGCCTACGGCATGGGCCTCGCCGAGGTCCGGGCGCTCCGGGCATTGGCCGTCGAGGAAGAACTGTCCGAGCAAGCCGCCGGCCGGCTTGCTTCCGCCACCCTTCCTTTGGTCCAGGAGGCGGCCGCCGAACTCGCGGGTCAGGGCATCGCGGAATCGAATATTCAAACGTCAGTCACCGTCGCACTCCGCTATGCCGGCACCGACACCGCGCTCGAGGTGCCGTTGGCGGGCTTTTCCGAATTGCGGGAGGCGTTTGACGTTCTCCATCGCCGGCAATTCGGTTTCGTCGATGACGGACGGCCGCTGATCATCGAGGCGGTGCGCGTCGAGGCTGCCGGCGCCGAGGAACGGATCACGGAACACGCCGCCGCGCCGGGCGTCGCCGTTTGCGCGCCGGACGCCCTCGAGAACGTCGCCGTGTTCACCGGCGGGAGAGCCGCGGATGTGCCGGTATTTGCGCGGGAGGCGCTTGCGGCCGGCCAGGAAATCGAGGGCCCGGCGATCGTCGTCGAGGAAAACGCGACGACGGTCGTCGAGCCCGGCTGGAGCCTGGAAGTCAATCGGTTCGGTCACCTCGTCCTGAATCGAACGTCCCCTCGGGAAGCCGGCGTCGCCGTGGGGACGGACGCCGATCCGGTGATGCTCGAATTGTTCAACAACCTGTTCATGTCCATCGCCGAACAGATGGGCGCCGTCCTCGCCAACACGGCCACCTCGGTGAACATCAAGGAGCGGTTCGATTTTTCGTGCGCGCTTTTCGATGCCGCGGGCGGTCTGGTCGCCAACGCGCCGCATCTGCCGGTTCACCTCGGTTCCATGGGGGAGAGCGTCGCCACGATCATCCGTGCGCGGAACGGCACCATGAAACCGGGTGACGTCTATGTCCTGAATGCGCCTTACAACGGCGGCACCCATCTTCCCGACATCACGGTCATTACCCCGGTGTTCGACGAAGCCGGCCCGGAAATCCTGTTCTACGTCGCGTCCAGGGGCCATCACGCCGATATCGGCGGGACGACGCCGGGCTCCATGCCGCCCGACAGCCGGTCGGTCGACGAGGAAGGCGTGCTGATAGACAACTTTCAATTGGTGGCGGGCGGCCGGTTCCTGGAACGGGAAGCGCGCGAACTCCTGGAGAGCGGCGTCTATCCGTCCCGCAACCCCGACCAGAATATCGCCGATTTCCGCGCCCAAATCGCCGCCAATGAACGCGGCGCCGCGGAAATACGCTCGATGATCGGTCATTTCGGTCTAGAGGTCGTTCAGGCCTACATGCGGCACGTCAAGGACAATGCGGCGGAAGCCGTGCGCCGGGTGCTCGACCGGCTGCCCGATGGAGATTTCGCCCGGAATCTCGACAACGGCGGGACCATCAAGGTGGCGATTTCAGTGGACAGGTCCCGGCGCCGCGCGGTGGTCGATTTCACCGGCACGTCTTCCCAGTCGGATACCAACTTCAATGCGCCCTCGGCGGTCTGCCGGGCCGCCGTCCTCTATGTGTTCAGATGCCTGGTCGACGATGACATTCCGTTGAACGACGGCTGTCTGGAACCCATCGACCTCATCATTCCCGAAGGATCGCTGCTCAACCCCCGCTACCCGGCGGCGGTGGTGGCGGGAAACGTGGAAACCTCGCAGCGCATTACCGATGCCCTGTTCGGCGCGGCCCGCGCCATGGCGTCGGCTCAAAGCACCATGAACAATTTCACCTTTGGCGATGAGCGGTATCAGTATTACGAAACGATTTGCGGCGGTGCCGGCGCCGGTCCCGATTTCGACGGGGCGAGCGCGGTCCATACCCACATGACCAACACCCGCCTGACCGATCCCGAAGTGCTGGAGTGGCGGTTTCCGGTGATCCTGGAGAGGTTTTCCCTGCGGCCGGGTTCGGGCGGCGCGGGCAGGCATTGGGGCGGTGACGGCGTCATTCGGAAAATCCGGTTTTTGGAACCGATGACCGCCGCCATCCTGTCCGGCTCCCGGACCGTGCAACCGTTCGGACTAGCCGGCGGCAGCCCGGGCGAAGCGGGCCGAAACTACGTCGAGCGGGCTTCAGGCGATATCGACGAGCTTGGACCCTACGATTCGGCCGAAATGCGGCCAGGTGACGTGTTCGTCATCAAGACACCCGGCGGGGGCGGGTACGGGTTCATCGGCTAGGCGCTTCGTCGGGTGCGCGCTCCAAGAACGCCGCGATCCCCCGCAGGCGAGGCAGCAACGCGCCCAGGATCAGCAGATAAACGACGGCGCCGACGGCGATGACCGACTGAAGCGCCCAAAATTTGTCCCCGAGCCCCCATAGCCACGCGCCCGCCGCGGGCCCTCCTCGCAGGTTCATGCTCCACAGCGACATGACCCGCCCGCGTACCGACCCGTCGATCGAGTTCTGCACGACCAGTTGGCCGCCGATTCCGATGTAGGATATGAATGCGCTGATGGTCCCGACAATAATCGTCGCGACCCAAAACGAACTGGTGGCCGACAGGGCGAGATGGAGAAGGCCGGCCAGCAACGCCGCGATGAACAGCAATCGCACCATGCCGCTGATTCGGCTGACCTTGGCGACCATGATCGAACCGACGATCCCGCCGGCGCCGGAAGCGGATTGCATAATCCCGAACCCGATCTCTTCCATGGCGTAAATTCCGTCCGCGACCGCCGTCAGGCTCTCCCGGTACGAACGCATGAATATCATCGTCGAGACGATGAGGACAAAGAACAGCCCGAGCTCTTTTTTGGTCAGGATGTAGAGGACGCCCTCCCGCAGATCGGCAACGAGATTCGATCTTGGGCGGGACCCGACCTCGTCGTGCCTCAAACGAATTATCAGCAGGACGACGAGGTAGCCGAGAAAACTGAATGCGTTGAGTGCAAACAGCCAGCCGATGCCTTCGCGATCGAGGGTGAACGCGGCAATGATGACGGCGCCCAATGCAGGGCCGACGAATTGGGCCACGTTGAACAGGATGGACCCGGTACCGATTGCCGAAGGCAGATCTTTCCGCGGCACCAGGCTCGGCGCCATGGCCAAACGGACCGGCGTCCACAGCGCCTCGAAGAAGCCCGCCAAGCCCATCAGGGCCATCAGCAGGAGTATGGTCATGATATCGAAAATGGTGAGGACCGCCAGGATCGCGGCCAGGCTCATCATCAGGATTTGTGCGATTCGGCCCAGAAACAACCGGTCGTAGCGGTCGGAGACAGCGCCGAAAAACGGAACGCTGGTCAGAAAACAAATCGCTTCGATCAGTGCCACCGTTGCCACGAGACTCAGCGAGCCGGTTAGCGACCAGACCAGCCATTGGACGCCAACACGCTGAAACCACAGGCCGATGTTCGAGACAAATCCGCCGGCCGCGTAAAGGGCGAAATCACGATGGTGGAGGGCGCGCCACATGTTGGGGGCACGATAGTCGCCGCAACAAACCGACACAATCGCCCGTCGTCGCACCGGCGTGACCGGGCGCCGATTACCGGTGATTGAAATTGCCTGGACCCGGCGGTTTCTCTACACTTACGCCGTCCTCCGCGTGAGAACGAACAGCCGGTTGCGCGACCTGGGCCGGGCTGTCTAGGGAAGGGACCCCACAATGAAGATTGCCGCCGCCGTCCTTACCGGTTTGGTTTTGGCCGTAATCGCCGCCGTTCTCATTGTGCCGGGCGCTATCGATTGGAACGAACGCACGCCCGAAATCGTCAAGCTGGTCAAAGACAAAATCGTCAAGCTGGTCAAGGACAATACGGGCCGGCATCTGGAGCTCCGCGGCGACATCAGCGTGTCGGTGCTGCCCACGCCGGCGCTCCGGGTCGACGATGTCCGGGTTGCCAATGTCGAGGGGGCCGCGTCCGCCGACATGGTTGCCCTCAAATCCCTGGATGTTCGGGTGGCGCTGTTGCCGCTGCTCGGCGGCAACATTCAGGTGGAATCGGTCCGTCTCGAGGAGCCCACCATCGACATACAGGTCTTTGCCGATGGCCGCACCAATCTGGTGTTTTCACCGCCTGAAGCTACGGCGCCGGCGCCGGGAGGTACCGGCAGCCGGCCCGCCGACACGCCTCCGGGACCGGCTGCGCCCCCTGCCGTGGTGGTCGATGACTTCGTCATTGAAAAGGGCACTGTCATTTTTCGGGATGACAGCTCCGGCCGAACCGAGCGTTTCGAGAACATCAACGGGCGCTTGAATGCCGCTTCGCTGACCGGTCCCCTGGAAACCACCGGCAATCTGGTCGCCCGCGGCATTCCATTGAACTACAAGATCTCGTTGGGGGCGATCATCCAGGGCCGGACGGTGCCGTTTTCGGCCGACGTCCGAATTGTACCGGGAGACGTGAGGACCCGATTGAGCGGTACCCTTGCCGGTCTCCCGACCGAGCCCCGGTTCAATGGCAACATCACCGTCGACGGGGCAAACCTTACCGGGTTTGTGGCCGCGTTGGGCGGGGGAGCGAGCCTGCCGGAAGTTCTGTCCCGCCAATTTGCGCTTAAGGGGGACGTCGCGGCGGCCGGCGGCGTCGTGTCGGTCTCCGGACTTAATCTAAGTCTCGACCAGATACGAGGCAGCGGCGCGATCAATATCAAGCTTGGTGAATCGATCGATGCAGACGCCGAGCTGACGGTGAACCGGCTGGATGTCGAGTCGCTTCTCGAGCCGGCAACTCCCGTCGCAGCCGAAAGGAATTCCGTAGCCCAGTCACGTGGCGCGGCGAAGGTGTCACGGGCAATAGCGCCGCCGAGAACGCCGGCGCCCGGCACGGATGCCGGCACGCCCCTTGCGATTCCCGAAGGCATCAATGCGTCCGTCAATCTCACCGTGGGAACAATCGTTTATCGCGACGGCGTGGTGCGGGAGGCAAAATTCGACGTCGCTCTCTCAGCGGGTAGGATCGCCGTCAATCAGGTGTCCGCGCAACTGCCCGGCGGTTCCGATTTCACCATGTTTGGATTTGCCGCGCTTGAGGACGGCGTGCCGGCGTTCGACGGAAGCGTCGACATGTCCACCAACGACCTCCGCGCCGTGATGACCTGGCTTGGCGTTGCGCCCCCGGTGGTTGCCGCGGATCGCCTTCGCAAGCTCGCTTTTGCCGGCAAGGTCGGTGCCACGCCCAGCGAAATCCGTCTTAGCGAAATCAATCTGCGGATCGACAATACCCGCGTAAAGGGTGCGGCGACCTTGGCGCTGCGGCAAAAACTCGCCGTCGGCGCAAATCTTGTGGTCGACAAGATAAATGTCGATCCCTATCTCGGCAGTCCCGGGTCCGCCGCCAAGCCGCCGAAAGCGGGTGCAGGCAACGCGGCCGCCGGCGCGGCGGAAGCTCGGCCGGCGGCCTCGCCGGTCGCGAATCCCCTGGCGCCGCTGACGGCCCTCAGCAGCATTGACGCCAATATCAAGGCACGAATCGGCGCACTCACGGTTCAACGAATTCCCATTCGCGATCTCCGTCTGGATGCAACGATTTTCGATGGGGTGCTGACGGTGCGCGACTTTCGAATGGCCGATGCCGCGGGCGTCGCGGCGAATGCAAAGGGCGCCGTCACCGGCCTGGAGGCCGGTCAGCTCAACCCGAATCCGAAGCTTCAAGACCTGACGCTCGATGTGCGATCGGCGAATTTGTCCAGAATATTGAAGCTGACCGAAACACGGCTGCCCATACCGCCGTCCCGGTTGGGGGCGGTATCCCTGTCCGGGACGCTCAATGGCGCGCCGGCCGACCTCGATGTCGATATCACCGTCAAGGCGGCCCGAGGGGCAGCCCAACTTTCGGGCCGCGTCGCGGCGCTCGGCGATGTCCCCGCCATCGACGCCGCGGTCAGGGTCGTTCATGCCGATCTTCGAAGGCTTTTGGGCCTCGCAGGGCTTTCCTACGCGCCGTCGGGCCGACTGGGAAAAATTGATCTTTCGGCCAAGGTGGCGGGCGACCCGGCGGATATTTCGATCAGCGGCCTGAAAGGGGTGGCGGCGGATATTCCCGTATCGGGCGCCGTGAGCGGGAAGTTCGGCGGGCCGAGGCCGACCCTCACCATGAACTTGCGGACCGGGGTCATAAACATCGACCGGTTCTTGCCGGCCGAGCGCCGGTCATCCCTGCCTCCAACAGACGTGCAGCCGATCCGGCCCGCGGCGTTCCGGCTTCCCGAGAACTTCGAGCCTCGGCAGTTGCTGGTCCGGATCGCCACGGGCGGCGGACGGTTTTCCACCGATGCCATCGATCTTTCGGCGCTTGGGCTCGCCGATGCCGACATTAGCCTCAAGTCGGAGTCGTTGACGCTGGGCAAATATACGCTGAGCGGCGTCGATCTCGCGGCGTCCCTCAACAACGGCGTGTTGAACGCAAATCGTCTGACGGGCCGCATTTTCGGGGGCGCCCTGACCGCGGGCGGACGGATTGCCGGCGCCGGGCGAGACGGCCGGTACGCCGCACGGCTCGACCTGCGGGACCTCGAACTTCCCGCGGCCATGCGCGCCCTCGGCTCGTCGGCGCTCAAAGCCGGGCGGTTGACCTTCGCGGCGGATTTGGCCTCCGTCGGCGGATCGGTCGCGGACCTCGTTGCCGAATTGACTGGCGAGGGCCGCTTCGAACTCAAGGGGGTTGATCCGGCGGGGGCAGGCCAAGGGAGTATGCTTGCGCCGGTCATCGGCATCCTGCAGCCCCTTAATGCCCTCGGCGGGCGCCGGGGCGGCGGCTTGGCCGATGTCGCTTCGACGTTTCAGGTCGCCCGCGGGGTTGCCTCCTTCAATGACCTGAAGCTGTCGTCGGGGGTCGGTTCGGGCAGCGCCCGGGGCAGCATCGATCTGCCCAACTGGCGGGTGCGGACATCCGGCGAGATGCGGCTGGACCGGAACCTGCTTATTGCCCTGCTTGCCCAGCAAACCCGGCTGCCGCCGGTGGTGCCGTTCGAGATCACCGGCCGGCTCGATTCCCCGAACGTGAAGCTGAAAACCGGCGGGACGGGCACCGGCGGTATTGCCGTTCCCGGCCTCGACAATCTGAGAAAGAAGAACCCGGGCGTTGGCGCCGTGGTCGATCAGCTGCTTCCCGGCATATTGGGCGGCCCGCGGCGGACCCGGGAGCCGCCTCCGTCAAATGAACCGACACCCCTGGAGCCGGACCCGCAACGGCCGACCCAACAGCAGCAGAACCGGCCGCCGGAGATCGACGATGTCCTGAAGGGCATTCTGCGGGGGCTGGGCCGCTAGTTGCGGTCGGAGTTGGGACGGTCCGATTCCTCGAGGACGAACAGCCGGATGGCGCTCGAGAGATTGCCGGTCCGGTGCTGGTCGATCTCGGTAATCAAGCCATTGATCGAAACGCCGCGCGCCGCGGATATGAGCCGCAGCCGTTCCCAGAACGCCTGCTCCAGGGATACGCTCGTCGCGTGGCCGGCGATCCGGATGGACCTTTTTTGAACACGGCTCGGATCATCCGTCATTTCAGGCGAATCGAAGAATCGTGAGCGCCGCCAACCGGCCGAAAAGAAACATGCCCCACAATGGCCGCGGTAACGTCAAGAGTTATGTGTCAGGGAGACTGGGGTACTGATTCCCTGAGACTTGTTTTCGTGAATGAAGACCGCGAAGAGGATGCGGTCCATTGAGGTTTTATCCTTGAAGGTTCCCATGGGCCGGGTTCGTCTGCGAACCTCGCGGAACCTCCGTTCGATGGCATTGGTGGTCCTGACCTGCTTTCGCTCGGCGAGGTCCTTGTAGCGGAAGCAGGTGAGCAGGTCGTCGAGGTCGTTGCGCAGGCAGGCGACGGCCTTGGGGTAGGTATCTTCCCAGGCGTCGGCGAAGCGGCGGGCGGCGGTCTCGGCCTTGCGGCGGTTGGGGGCATTCATGACGGCGTGGACGTCGGCCTTGACGGCCTGCTGGTCGGCTACGCGGACCTTGTTGAGGATGTTCCTGATTTTGTGCGCCCAGCACCTCTGAACGGGGATGCCGTGATAGACGATCGGCAAGGCGGCGAGCAGGCCTTGGCCGCCATCAACGCAGATCATCTCAAGGCCCTCGCCGGTGAGGCCGCGGCGGTGCAACGCGGTGAGGAAGCGCTCCCACTCCGCGGCGCTCTCGCTGGCGGCGAGTTGGAAGTCGATAATCTCCTTCTTGCCGTCGTGCCGTATGCCCAGCGCCACCAGGACCGGCCTCCTGAGCGCGCCGGCGCCGGTCTTGCAGGCCAGCACCACGCCGTCGAGCATCAGCGCCTTGTAGGCGTTCTTCAGCGGCCGGCGGTGGAATGCGGCGACCGACAGATCGAGGGTCTTGGCGACCCGGCTCACCGTCGCGGCCGAGACCGGACGCCCGAGCAGGGCAAGCAGGACCTCGCCGACCTTGCGGGTCGAGAGCCCCAGCACGAAGCCGGCCAGGATGGCGCGGTCGATCTCTGGAGCGCGCCTTGCGTAGCTCTTCAGAACCTCGGTCGGGCAGAAGTGCCGGGTGCGCGGCACGTTGAGCTCGATGTCGCCGAGCTCGCTGAGCAGGCGGCGCCGGTAGGTGCCGTTGCGCCGGTCGCGCATAGCGCTGCCATCGAGGCCGTCGAGCCAGCGATCCACCGCCTCGGCCATCCGGCCCTCGATGATCTCGGCCAGCGCCTGGCGGCCAAGCGGGCGATAACCCTCGCCCCAGTCCAATCCGCCTGCTTGCATCTCCTTCACCACCTCAAAGGCTTGTGGTAGGTTCTCAATCGTTACAGCTTGCTGTGGCATCGGGGTGATCCTTCTTGCGGTTGTCGTAAACCACAGGGAGTACCCCATTCCCAACTGACACATAAATTTTTACGTCACCATGGCCGCCGCCCGGTTGGCCGTCAATGGCCGGTCGGGCTAGACTGGTGATCCGCGAATTGGATCATCGGCGGAGGAGTCCCAGGTGGCGGCTGTCCGGCAGGACCGAAAGGACGAACCTTTCTGGAAGACCAAGTCACTCGAGCAGATGAGCCTCGAAGAATGGGAGTCGCTCTGCGACGGGTGCGCCAAGTGCTGCCTCCACAAAATCGAGTACGAGGATACCCGGGAAGTGGAATATACCGAAGTCGCGTGCGGTCTCCTCGACTTGGGCGCCTGCCGTTGTACGGATTACGCCCACAGAACCGCTCGGGTGCCCGATTGCGTCGAACTGACCCCCGGGACGCTGACGGCCATCGAATGGCTGCCGCCGACGTGCGCCTACCGGCTGATATCGGAGGGAAAGGATCTGTTCGATTGGCACCCGTTGATTTCCGGCGATCCCGAAAGCGTGCATCGGGCCGGGGTATCGGTGCGGGGCCGCTGCGTCGCCGAGCGGGATGCCGGCGATTTGCAGGATCATGTGGTGGAGTGGCCGAACGAGGGTGTGGATGATGCCGGGTAAGCGGCCTGATCAACTTCCTGGCTCCCTTCACCGCGTGGAGGTCGGCGGCAGGCAGGTTCCCTTGTCCGTCCGGCATCACGCCAGGGCGCGGCGCCTCATTCTGCGGATCGATCCGAAAACCGGCGGCATCGTCGTCACGCTGCCCAAGGGGGTTCCGGCGAAGGCGGGATTGGCCCTGGCCGAGGAAAAGGCCGCATGGATCGCCGGCGCCCTCGAAAAACTGGCCCGGCCGACACCGCTCGTCGCCGGCGCGCGGGTGCCGGTGCTCGACCGGGAACATGTGATTTGCCATGACCCGGCCGGCCGGTATGGCGTCCGGCGGGAGGGGAACGCGATCTGGGTCGCGGGCCGGGAGGAACATGTCGCGCGCCGGGTGCTGGACTGGCTGAGGCGCGAAGCGAAACGCGAAATCGTGCCCCGGGCGGAGACCATGTGCGGCCGGTTGGAGGCGACGTTCAATCGGGTCACCATCCGCGACACGCGAAGCCGCTGGGGATCGTGCGCGCCCAACGGCAATCTCTCCTTCTCATGGCGCCTGGTCATGGCCCCGATGGAGGTTCTGGACTATGTCGTCGCCCATGAGGTCTCGCACCTCCGTCACATGGATCACTCGCCCGCATTCTGGGAGACGGTGAACAGTCTCGGCGTCGATCCGGAGGCCGGCCGGAAATGGCTGAACGCCAACGGCGAACGATTGATGCGGGTCGGAATCTAGCCCTCCGTGCAGACCATGACCCTGGCGAGAAATACGGGCTGGACCGCAAGCTTCGGATAGAGGCGCGTCGCGGCGGCGACTATGCTGGGGTCATGCTTGAACGAGACACAACGCCGGAGGCCACTGCAATGAACCGTTCGGACGTCCGGCCGCCGGACTGGATCATCGAGGCGTGCCGGCTGATCGACGAAGCCGAAGAAGGCGTGCCGACGCTGGCCGACCTGTCCCAAGCGGTCGGCGTCAGCCCCTATCACCTGCAGCGAAAATTCAAGCATGTGCTGGGATTGTCGCCCCGTGAGTACGCCGCCCAACGCCGGCTCGACCGGTTCAAGGCGGAAGTCCGGAGCGGGGAGAGCGTGTCGTCGGCCATGTACGGCGCCGGATTTGGCTCTTCCAGCCGGCTCTATGAGCGGGCCGGCGAGACGCTGGGGATGACGCCTGCGAGTTACGGCAAGGGGGGCGCCGGCGCCAGGATCGGTTTTGCGATCGCCGACAGCTTTCTCGGCCGGCTCCTGGTGGCGTCCACCGACCGGGGAATTTGCCGGATCAGCATCGGTGACGATGACGAGGAATTGGTCGAAGACCTGCGCGGGGAATACCCGGCGGCGGAAATCGGGGCGGACGTCTCGGGACTGGTGGATAACCTGGAGGCGGTGCTGTCCATCCTCAGCGGCGCGTCCGAGACCGCCCAGGCATTGCCCTTCGATCTGCGGGCGACGGCGTTTCAGTGGAAGGTTTGGGACTGCCTTCGGCGAATTCCGCGGGGAGCCACCATGACATATGCGGAAATCGCCGCCGCGATCGGCTCGCCGAAATCGGCCCGCGCCGTTGGCCGGGCCTGCGCGACCAACCCGGTGGCGGTGGCAATTCCCTGTCATCGGGCGGTCGGCAGCGACGGGAAGCTCCACGGGTATCGTTGGGGGCTGGACCGGAAACGGAAATTGCTGGATGACGAAACCGGGTCTATAGGGACGGGTCGTTAATTCGGTGCAGCCGGTCGGCGGCGGTTTTGGCGAACCGGAGAATCTGGTTTCGGCGCCGGGCCGCATTCATCTTCAATAGCGGCGCTTCCCTCAGAATGGCCGCGTCGTACGGATCGGCGATCAGGATGCCGCATTCCCCGGGAATGAGTTCGACCGGAAAGCCGTCGGCGACGGCGAAGTAGAAGCGGTCGCAAAAGGGGATGTATTCCGGCCATTTCCGGTCCGCCTGGAAGTCGCGAACCGAGGACTTCACCTCGGCGATGACGAACCGGCCGGCCTTATTCAATCCCGCGACGTCCACACGCCGGCGGCTGGAGAGCTTGAACTCGGTCAGCGGACTGTATCGGCGGGCCCGGAAATGCCGGCAAACCCCCCGGGTGATGTCGCCGGCGTCGAACGGGCCCGGCGTCATGAGTTCGAAATCCTCGAAGGATTCGTTCATCATATGTTCTCCATCGGCCATTCATACGCCGGATTGCGGGGACCGGCAAGCCTACCCGGCCTATGCCGTCCGAGAGCCGGCTTCGGCCCACCGAAGGCCGGGGCCGGGTGAGGGGGCTGATGGATACCCTGAGCGCGTCCGGAGCAGCGGTCCGGCGGAAACGTTTAACATATCAATTTTGATATGATTTCACCGGTGATTTTGTATTTCACGGGCGCGACATTCCTTGTCAGTCTATACGCACTCCCGACCGGCACACACGGCCGGCGCTCGCCGCGGGCGACTCCTCCAAAGTGGTTCGCGGTGTCGAACCCGAGGGAGTTTACGCTTCCTCGGGTTCACTTTTTCAGGCCATGGGCGCTGAAGAATTTAGTTCCCTATTTCAACCAGGACCGTCCCGCGTTTCGGGGAAGGTCAAACGGCGATACTCGGCATAGGTCTTCGGTCCCGGCTGCGCCTTCAGCCAATTCCAGGCCTCGAGCGCGTCTTTCCTCGGGATGCCGGCATTGGCCGGATCGGCCCGGAAATCCGTGATGAAGTTGTTCATGCGCGCCGAAGGAATCCGCGGGAGGCGGCCCTCGGTCTGCATCAGGTCGCGCAGATGTCCGGCAAGGTCGCGATAGGTGAAGCGTGCGCGCGCTTCCTGCTTCTTACGCCGCCAGTCATTGAGCCAGTACCACTGTCCCGACTTTCGACCGAGCCCCGGTGATTCGGCATGGACAAGTTCCAGCAGGAAGGCCTTGGTTTTCCTGTCATCGACATAGTTGGCGACGACCGCGCCGGATTTCAGTTCGTCGCGCGCTTGGCCTGCCTTGCGCGGCATGACCGGTTTGCGGTCCGGCACCTTCCCCGTCCGCAGGAATTGCCGGATCAAATCCTCCAGTTCCATCTTGCGGAAATTGCCGACAGTGATGCCGATCTCACGGGCAAAGGCCTTCAGGTCGGCGGCGTAAAAGTATCCGTTGTCGAATTCCTCGACGCTCATCCCTCGATGAAGCGTGCTCATTCCGATCTTCCTGGCGCTCACCATTGCGAGTGTCGATGAAGCTCATCGCCTTGGCAAGGATAGCGCCGGCCGCCAAAGCGTGGATGCCCGTGTCGAGCACGGGCATGACGGGTGCTGTTGGAGTCCCCTATTCCGTCATGCCCCGGCGCAAGTCCGGGGGGCCACATTTTCGATTTTGAACCACAGAGACGGTGAGACAGTGAGGAACACCGGGATTTAAACCCCTCCTCTCGACCTCTGTGCCTCTGTGTCTCTGTGGTGAATATCCTGATTGCCTCAAATCGAGCGTGTCATACCCCGGCGAAAGCGCCGTGGAAGCCCAGCGGCAGCGGATAGGGCAATCGGGCCTGGGCGATGGGGCCGGCCGCGACGGCGCGGGCGTCGACGACCGACAGCACGGTCACGCCCTTCTTCCAGTCCAGCACCGTGCCGATCAGCCAGCCGTCGTCCTCGCCGCGGCCGCCGGGCCGGGGAACGAACAGATGCTCTTCCGGTATCCTGCCGGGGCCGTAGTCGAAGCTCTCCGCCGTGCCGCGCTCGAGGTCGCGCTTGACGATTGTGCGGAAGCGCCATCCCCCCGGATTGTCCGGGGTGCCGAGGGTGTAGACGAAGCGGTGCCGCCGGCCGACGGCGGCGGGCGCCACCTTGGCGAATTCCGCTTCGTCCGCCCGGTCTTCGATCCGGCCGTCGCCCGCCGGCGGCAGGACGATCCGGGAATAGCGCAGCGGCGCCGAGGGCCGGAACTCGCCCTTCATCACATAGCGCAGCGTTTCGGTGACGATGCCGGGATCGCCGGCGAGGCAATGGTCGAGCCGGATCGTTCCGTCGGCCTCTTCCCAGCCGTTGCCGTAGTGGAAGCCGAAACAGGCCGGCAGGGCGTGCCAGCGGCGTTTGCCGAAATCTTCCTTGTCGACGACCAGCACGCGGGTTTCCGCCCGCGGTTTCCAGACATGGGCATCGAGGGTGCCGGCCCGTTCCGCCCGCGCGGGCTCGAACAGGAACGGGTGGACCGGAATGACCAGCGACTTGTGCGTGGCGACGAAATCGTGGATCAGCCCCATGGGCCCGGCATCGACGAGGGCCGCCTTCACCAGCCGGCCCGCGCGGTCGATATGGTAGAGCACGAGGGCGGGCCGCGGCAGCAGGGCGCAGCCGATGTTCCACAGCGTCCCGTCCGGATCGGTCTTTGGATGGGCGGAGAAGGGCACGCCGCCGAGTTGCGGGCTCCAGGCCTTGAAGCCCTTGGCCGCAAGCGTCGCTTCGTCGAGCCGCGTCGCCGAGCCGCCCTCCCACAGGGCCAGCAGTTCCCCGCCGTGATGCAGGACGGAGATGTTCGCCGCGTTCAGGCCGTCCGGCCCGCGGACCGGGGGCTGGTTTTCCAGGTGGGTGGCGTAGCCGCTGTACAGCCGCCTGCCGGCCGCATCCTCGCGGGCGAGCTTCGGCGTGCGGACGACGCGCCCGCGATGGGCGATCCGGCCGCCGTCGATGGCGAATTCCTGGATCATGCCGTCGCCGTCGAACCAGTGCCGGTAGCGCCGGCCGAACCGGTCGTGGATCGACGGCCCGTTGCGGAAAAACCGGCCCTTCAGCCCGGCGGGCCATGCGCCGGTAACGGCGAGCGAGCCGGTATCCAGCCGGTCCGGCGGCGTTTTCCAGCCGAGCAGCATCGGGTTCCGCCCGAGGGCGGCGGCGAAGGCTTCGCCCCAGTCATCGCCCCAATCATCACTTGATGCGGCGAGCGCCGGTGCGAAGGGTGCAAGACCGGCCAGTCCGGAGGCCGCCGAGGCGGCGAGGAAGGTGCGCCGGGAGATGTTGGTGTCCGTCATTGGTGTCGGTTCCTGTGTCATGGCCGGGCGGGCTCAGTAGCCGATGGGCAGTTCGACGCTGGTCTTGCCTTTCACGGCAACGCTGGCGGCGGCGAAATCCGGCGGCCCGAAACTGCCGGCCGCGCCGTTGCCGAAACCGTAGCCTTCGGTGGGAATGCCCAAGAGGTTGGTGCCGAGGTCGCCGTCGCCGTCGGAATCGTGGAAGCCGTTGACGGCATAGCGGCCGGGCTCCAGCCCGGCGAAGGTGACGCTGAAACCGCCCTTCCGCGCCATGCGCCATGCGCCTGCGACCTGGCCTTTCGCATCGGGGAACTTCACGCCTTCGGCGGCGCGGTGAAGGGCGACATAGACGCGGCCCTCGGCCGATTTGACGCCGCTTACCGCAACCGTCAGTTCCGCCGCCAGGGCCGAGCCGCCCGTCGCCGGCGCGGAGGGCGCAAGGGAAGCGGCGATGGCCGCTGCTGCTGCGGCGAAGCGGGATTTTCGGTACATCATTGGTTCCTCCTGTTCGAGTGCGTATCCTGCGCCCCAGGAATAAGCAGGGCGGACGGGATGACCAACGGCGGCTACGCGAACGGCCCGGATAGTTCGCGAACGGTGGGGGAAGCGCCGTTCGCGCTTCGCGAATGGTTCGTCTGGCGGCGGCTGCGCTGGCATCTGGCCGCGCTCGCCGCCGCGATCCTGTTTCTCGGCTATCTCGGCCCGTTCGGCACCTACCTCCGCATGCCCGTCGGCGAGCGGATGGCCTATTGGGCCTTGGCGGTGGCCGGCAACTGGTCGCTCGCCCTGGCCTGTATCCTGCCCGCGGTGGCGTGGCTGTCCGGCCGCCTGCCGGCAATCGCCTGCGTTCTCGGCGGCGGGCTGGCCGCCGCCGTTCCTGGAACGGTCCTGGTTTCGGTCCTCGAATTCCTGTTTTCCGGCGTGCTGCCGGAAACGCCGGGCACGGGCGAATTGTTCCTTGCCGTCGCCCTCGTTCATTTGGTGATCGGCCTGATCGTCTGGGGAACCATCGAACTGCCCATGCGCCACGCGGGCGGCGCGCCCTTCTCGGAACCGCCGGCGGCGGAATGGCCGGACGGTGATCCGGGCGGCGGCACGGCCGCGCCGCCGCCCCTGCTGCAACGGCTGCCGGCCAACCGGCGCGGCCGCCTGCTGCATCTCCAGATGCGCGATCACTATGTCGAGATCCATACCGACCGGGGATCGGAACTGGTGCTGATGCGCTTCGGCGATGCGCTGAAGGAACTGGGCGGCACGGAAGGGATGCAGGTCCACCGCTCGCACTGGATCGCGCGGGCCGCGGTCAAGAAGATCGTGCGCCGGGCCGGCCGGACCGCCGCCTTCCTGGAGAACGGCGCGGAAGTGCCGGTCAGCCGCCGCTACGCCCGGGCCCTCAGCGACGCGAACTGGGTCTAGAGCGAGATGACCCGATTTTGAATCGAAAGGGGAGTTCCCTCGTCTCCGTCAGGGGAGAGGGTGTAAAATCACCACAGAGCACACGGAGATCACGGAGCGGATTCGAGTGTGGATACTCCGTGTCCTCGGTGGTCTCCGTGGTGAATATCCTGGATGCCCCGCGCTATCGGCGGGGCATGACGCGTGGAGTGGGTCCAAAGTCCCCTCTCCCCCTTCTTCAGGGGGAGGGGGTCAGGGTGAGGGGGTCACAAAAGAGTGAGGGGGTCATAGGAGTCGGGGGGAGGTCGAGACGGCCGGCGATAGCCGGGCGTCGAGGGTGGGGGGGTTATATGGAAATTCCCCCTCACCCAGCTACGGCTAAGGCTCGCAGGCTCGCCAAGCCTCCGCATCCCTCTCCCCCTTCAAGGGGGAGAGGGTGCAAAAAAAGACCGATCCCTTTCCCTCAAGGGAGAGGGAAAGATTTCGGGGGAGAGGGAACCGGCCGGGCCGGCTACTCGTCGGCGACGGTGTTTCTGAGAACGCCGATACCCTCGACCTCGAACTCCAGTTCATCGCCCGCCTTGAGCCAGTCTTTCGGCTCCTCGCCTTCGATGATCGAACCGCCGGGACTGCCGGTGGCGATCAGGTCGCCCGGCTCCAGCTCGGTGAACCTGGAAATGTGCGAGATCAGAAACGGAATCTTGCAAATCATCATGTCGGAGGTTCCGTCCTGGACCACCTCGCCGTTCCGCCGGGTGACGATGCGGACATTGTCCAGGTCGGGCAGATGGTCGGGGGTCGCCATCCAGGGGCCGATGCTGCCCGAACGGTAGAAATTCTTGCCCGGGCAATTCTGCGTGCCCTTGGTTTGCCAATCGCGGACGCTTCCTTCATTGACGATTGTGAACCCCGCGACGCACGACAGGGCGTCCGCTTCATCGACGTGACGGGCTCTTTTGCCGATGACCACGCCGATTTCGTTCTCGTAGTCGAGCTGGTCCGACGCCTTGGGCTTCAGGATGACGCCGCCGTTGGGCACGAAGCCGTTGAGGTAGCGCGGAAAGACGCTCGGATATTCCGGTTCGCCGCCATCCTCCAGGACCTCGTGGTAGGCCCGGTAGTTGCGCCCGATACAAAAGATCTTGCTGGGCGCGGTAACCGGGAACAGGTACTCGATGTCGTCGAGACCGACATCGGGCTCGCCATGGTCCGCCATGGGGGCGAGTTCGGAAAGCGCCTCTCCCGCGATCACGTCCCGCAGGTTGGTGAAACGGTCGGCCAGCCGGTCGGTGGCGTCGATGACGCCGCCGTCCTTCACGACGCCGTAGCGCGCCCTCCCGCCATGTTTGAAACTGACAAACTGCATGCGCCGCCCCCTGTCTGGCTCGAAATTCGGCCGCCTATACTGCAAGCAATTTTGCCCACGGGAAACCCCCGCCCCGCCGCCGGCCGCGAAACCATGGGAAGTGGCCGTCTGGAGGACATCTTCACCTAACCCCCTCACCCAGCTACGGCTAGGCTCGGCGTTCGCCTCGCCAACCCTCCGCATCCCTCTCCCCCTGAAAGGGGACGAGGGAGTTTCGGTAGTGTCCCCTCTCCCCCTTCTTCAGGGGGAGAGGGTCAGGGTGAGGGGGTCATAAGAGGTGAGGCCGTCACGCCCCAACAATCCACCGGCCCGCAAGCCCATCGCCGCTAGTCGTCCGCCGACAGCGTTCCGCGGTTGATCTGATCCTGCTCCATGGATTCGAACAGCGCCTGAAAATTGCCTTCGCCGAATCCCTCGTCGCCCTTGCGCTGGATGATCTCGAAGAAGATCGGCCCGATGACGGTTTCGGTGAATATCTGAAGCAGAATTCCGCCGTCGTCGGCCGGCGCGCCGTCGATGAGGATGCCGTTCTCCTTCAGGCGGGCCACGTCCTCGCCGTGGCCGGGCAGCCGGTCTTCCAGCATGTCGTAGTAGACGTCCGGCGGCGGATCCATGAAGCGGACGCCGCGCGTCTTCAGGCCCTCGACCGTCTCGTGGATATCGCCGGTCGACAGCGCGATGTGCTGGATGCCCTCGCCGTGGTAGGCCTCCAGATATTCGGCGATCTGGGATTTGTCGTCGGACGATTCGTTGATCGGAATCCTGATTTTTCCGCACGGGCTGGTCATCGCCCGCGAGCGCAATCCGGTCAGCTTCCCCTCGATATCGAAGAACCGGATCTCCTTGAAGTTGAACAGCCTCTCATAGAACCCGGCCCAGGTATCGAGACGGCCCGTATAGACATTGTGGGTCACATGGTCGATGGCGTCGAGGCCGATGCCGCGCGGGTTCTGATCGGCGCCCTCGACCGGCACGAAATCCACGTCGTAGATGGACCTGTCTCCGAAACGGTCGACCAGGTACAGCTGGCTGTCGCCGATACCCTTGATCGCCGGAATGTTGAGCTCCATGGGGCCGACCGCCACGTGGTCCGGTTTGGCGCCCAACTCGACCGCCCGATGGTGGGCGAAGGCCGCGTCCTCGACCCGGAAGGCCATGGCGCAGGCGGAGGGGCCGTGCACCCGGCCGAAGGACTGGGCGAAGCTGTCCGGCTCCCCGTTGACGATGAAGTTGATGCCGCCCTGGCGATAGAGGGTCACCTCCTTCGACCGGTGCCGCGCCACGGCCTCGAACCCGATGGATTCGAACAGCGCGCCGAGTTCCGCCGTATCCGGGGCGGTATATTCGATGAATTCGAAACCGTCGGTCCCCATGGGATTTGTCGCGGTTTTGCTTCCGGTCTTGGCGGACGGCGATTTTCCGGCGGTGGCGGACATGGGACACCTCCCTGAATGAGAACCAATCGTGTCCCAAATTTAGTGTATTCGGGGCGATATTTCCGTGCAAATTCGCGCTTGTTTTCTGATTTAGTACGAATTCATTGCACGAATTGACGTTTTATGCGCCGAACGCCGCGCCCACTGCCGGCCGGCCCGAACGAATGGCCTACGCGAACCGGGTGCATTAAGCTGATCCCCCAGGGAAATCCTTCTGGGCGGGAGGCTCGGAATTGTCACGGGACTACAGCGATATCCGGCGTTCGGTACAGGCCCTGTGCCGGGAATTCGACAGCGGTTACTGGCAGCGGGTCGACCGGGACCGGGCCTACCCGGAGGAGTTCGTCGGCGCCATGACCCGGGCCGGCTTCCTCGCCGCGCTGATCCCCGAGGAATTCGAGGGCAGCGGCCTGGGGCTCGGGGCCGCCGCGGCCATTCTCGAGGAAGTGCATCTTTCGGGCGGCAACGCCGCAGCGTGCCATGCGCAGATGTACATCATGGGCACCGTCCTGCGCCACGGTTCGGCCGAACAGAAGCGGAAGTACCTGCCGGCCATCGCCCGCGGCGACATCAGGCTGCAGGCATTCGGCGTCACGGAACCGGCCAGCGGCAGCGATTCCACCCGTATCCGGACCACCGCGCGCCGGGACGGCGGTCACTACGTCGTCGACGGCCAGAAGGTCTGGACCTCGCGGGCCGAGCATTCCGACCTCATGCTGCTGCTGGCCCGGACGGGCCCCCGGGAAAGCGACCAGAGCCGCCACGACGGGCTGTCCGTCTTCCTGATCGATATCCGGGACGCGCTGGGCGGCGGCCTGACCATCAGTCCCATCCGCACCATGCTCAACCATGCGACCACGGAAGTGTTCTTCGACGGCCTGAGAATTCCTGGGGACAGCCTGGTCGGCGAGGAAGGCGGCGGGTTTCGCTACATTCTCGACGGCATGAACGCGGAACGGATCCTCATCGGCGCCGAGTGCATCGGCGATGCGCGCTGGTTCATCGGCAAGGCGTCCGGGTATGCCAACGAACGGGAGGTGTTCGGCCGTCCCATCGGCCGGAACCAGGGGGTCCAGTTTCCCATCGCCCGCGCCTATGCCGCGGCGGAGGCGGCGGACTTGATGGTGCAAAAGGCGGCAGCGCTGTTCGACCAAGGCGAGCCGTGCGGTCCCGAAGCCAACATGGCCAAGCTGCTCGCCTCGGAGGCGTCGTGGCAGGCGGCGGACATGTGCCTGCAGACCTTCGGCGGCTACGGCTTCGCCCAGGAGTACGATGTCGAGCGGAAGTTCCGGGAAACCCGCCTCTACCAGGTCGCGCCCCTTTCGACGAACCTCGTCCTGTCCTACCTCGCCGAGCACGTCCTCGGCCTGCCCAGGTCCTATTAGGGACGGGGCGGCGCCGGGCCCGGTCGCCGGCGACGTTTCACGTGAAACAATTCGCGGCGAATGCCGTCATGGCGCTCGGCGATTGAGATTCTCCGGCACCGGCGTGTAACATGCCCCGACGCACGGGGAGGCGGCAGCGTGTTCAATCTGATCGAGCGTGGGGAGACGGTCGGCAAGGCGGAGTTCGACGCGGCCGCGTCGGAACTCCGCACGTCGCTGATTCTGACCCAGCAGGAACTCAGGAAAGCCGACTGCCCCGTCCTGATCATATTCGGCGGCGTCGACGGCGCCGGCAAGAGCGAGCTCGCGGGCCTGCTCAACGAATGGATGGACCCGCGCTGGATCGTCACCCGCGCCTACGGGCCCCGGACCCCGGGCGAGAAATCCCGTCCCGAATTCTGGCGCTACTGGGTCGATATCCCGCCCCGGGGCCAGATCGGCGTCTACCTCAGCGCGTGGTATTCCGAGCCCCTCGTGGACCGGGTCTACGGCCGCCTCAAGAAACGGAAATTCGAGCGCGAGCTTTCCCGCATCGGCGAATTCGAGCGCTGCCTCGCCGACGACGGGGCGCTGGTTCTCAAATTCTGGATGCACCTTGACAAGGCCCAGCAGAAACGCCGGCTCAGGAAACTGGAGAAGCATCCCGCCCGGCACTGGCAGGTGAGCAAACAGGACTGGCGGAATTGGGAGAACTACGGCCGCTTCGTCGAGGTCGCCGAACGGATCATCGAACAGACCGATGCGCCCTACGCGCCGTGGCGGCTGGTCGACGGCGGCGATGCCAGATACCGGTCCCTGGCGGTTCTCCGCACGATCCGCCAGGCGATCGGCGATCACCTCGCCGGCCGGACCTCCAGCCGGACCCGGCCGCCTCCGGCCGTTCAACCGACCGTTGCCGAAAACGGCGCCCAAAATGGCGGCGCAACGGCGGAGTCCCACGGCGGCCCGACGTCGCGGCCGCCGCTCGCGCAGGTGGACCTCGGCGCCTCGGTGGCGAAGCCGGTCTACGCCAGGAAGCTGCCTGACCTCCGCCGCCGCCTGAACGAACTCTACCGTCGCGCGAAAAACCAGGAGATGGCGACGATGCTGGTGTTCGAGGGCTGGGACGCCGCCGGCAAGGGCGGGACCATCCGGCGCGTCACGGCGGCGCTCGACGCCCGCGATTACCGCATCCATCCCATCGCCGCCCCCAACGACTGGGAGAACGCGCATCATTACCTGTGGCGGTTCTGGCAGCGGATTCCCCGCGACGGCAAATTCGCCATATTCGATCGGAGCTGGTACGGGCGGGTCATGGTGGAGCGGGTCGAGGGCTTCGCGTCCGAACCGGAGTGGAGCCGGGCGTTTCGGGAAATCCGGGAATTCGAGGATCAGATCGTCGAGCACGGGACCCTGCTGATGAAGTTCTGGCTTCACATCGATCCCGACGAACAGGCCCGGCGGTTCCGGAGCCGGGCCGAGACGCCGTACAAGAGCTGGAAGCTGACCGACGAGGACTGGCGCAACCGCGACCGCTGGCGCGAGTACGAGGCGGCGGTGAACGAGATGGTCGCGCGGACCAGCACGGCGGCGGCGCCCTGGCAATTGGTGCCCTTCAACGACAAGAGGTATGGGCGCCTCGAGGTGCTGACCCGGCTCTGCGAGGCCATGGAGCGGAAACTGGGTTGAGCAGCGCCCCGATTATTGAAACTAAGCCACCAGTTCTTTCTCCAGCTCGCGGCTAATCTCCTCATCGGTCATCTTCTTGACCGCCAGATGAAACAGGACCGCCGCGATTTGGGTATCTCCGACTTTGGGAAAATTCGACGAGATCCGCCTGACGAATTCCCAGTCTTCGTTCTTGAACGGCAGTTTGTGCTTCTCGTGGTACCCGGCAAGCGCGGGCCGTCCTCCGGTCGAGCGCAGGGATTGCGAAAGCTCCTTGGCCATGTACGCGAGGGTCCAGGGAAAGTCGCCGGCCTGACTATCTTCCCCAACCTTCTCCGCTCGAAACGCCTTGGCGACCTTATCCGGGTCCACTGCCCTGGAGGGTTTCGAGGTGACCCTGATTTTCTTCTTCTGCGATGAAGTCACGTTGACCCTAGCCATAATGTTCTCCTCTACGCCGAAAAATCATCCGTCAGGTAGAAAGCGCCATCGAACTCGAATGCAATTTCCCCCTGATTGGTCTCACGCCCCATTTCTCTTACCAGCGCCGCCAATTCCTCCAGATGTTCCTCAAAATCATCCGGACGTATGAACGAATAAACGACAATCGGATGTTCTTCTATCAGTTGGCCGGTTTCCTCGTTTTTCCAGCTGCCCCTGATGGGCGGCATTGCCGTGGAACCGCCTCCGATCTCCGTCAACAAACTTATGGCCCTGTTTACCCATTCATCCTGGTCGACTTTATTTCCTTCCTTGTCCACGTCGGGCACATACAGGGCGAACCTCTGAGTCTCCATCCTGGATGCGCGAAACACCTCGGCGATATCGATGCTGACATCTTCGCCGGAATTTTCAAACTCGGGCATAGGCCTAAATTACGCTTTTGGACCCAAAAGTCAACTTTATGGGATATTGACAATTTACCCTTGAGGGAAATGGCGCGCCCGACAGGATTCGAACCTGTGACCTTCGGCTTCGGAGGCCGACACTCTATCCAGCTGAGCTACGGGCGCCCAATGTCGCGGAAGGCGCGCACATTACCCGAAGCGCCTGGGGCCGTAAAGCGCCCGGGCGGCACGTTCATGCGGCGCGCCAACCGGCCGGTGGACAGGCCAACCGGCCGGCGGCTACCGCGACGCCGAGGCGGGCGGCGCGCCCATGCGGGTGTCCAGGCGGGAGGGCGGGACGCCCGCCGGATCGGCGATCCAGGCCGCGATATCCTTCCACACGGTTTCCGCCTGCAGATCGCGCAGCAGCATGTGATAGCCGTCCGGGTAGCGGATGATCCTCTGCACGGCCGCGGCGGAGTCCGGCAGCCGCTCGAAGACCCGCTCCATCGCGTCCTTCGGGATGATGTCGTCGTTGTCGCCGTAGAGAAGCAGCGCCGGCGCCCGGTAGCCGTCCGCAGCGTCGAACGCGCGGTCCATCAGGCCGGCCAGCCCGTAGATGGCGTCGATCCGGGTTTCCTTGATGACCAGCGGGTCGCGCCCCAGGGCGCGGAGCATCTCCCGGTTGTCGGACGGATTGCGCTTTATCCCGCGCCCGGTGAGGGTGAGCCACGGGACCGAATGGGCGCCGAGCCACAGGGCCCAGCGCTGGTAGAACGGCATGGTGGCGCGCCCCCAGACGGCGGGGGCGGCCAGAATGGCTCCCGTCGCCCCGGGGATCGGTTTTTCGGCCTGGGCCGCCATGATCACGGCGCACCCCATGCTCATGCCGAGGAGGTACAGGGGTGAGTCGGGATGGCGCCGGCGCAGCAGCCGGGCGACCGTCCGGAGGTCGCCGGTCATGGCCCGGGTCCCCGCCCACCGGCCGCGCGCGGGCGCGTTCCCGAACCCGCGCTGGTCATAGGCGTAGACCTTGATGCCCGCCTCGCCGAAATGTCCGGCGGCCCCGTCGATGAAATTGCCGTAGTCGTTGAACCCGTGGAGCGCCAGCATGACCGCCCGCCGGGCGCCCTTCACCGGCCACGACCGGAGGGGCAGTTCCGCGCCGTCCGCCATGACCGCATGGTTTTCCGTCAGCCGCGGCTCGTCCCGGGGCGGGCCCGGCAATTGGAACCGGGGGGCGCAGGCGCCGAGCAGGAGAACCAGGAGAACCGCAGCCGCCATGTATCCGGCCGGCCGCGCGCCCCTGCGGCCACGCAAGCGGGAAGACAGGCGGCCAAGAAGGCGGCCAGGCAGGCGAAACGTCGGGCGGGGACGCGGTTGAAACTCGGCCGTCATGGGGTATCATTCGCACGCCGATAATGGGAGTGCACGCACTTCATTCGGCGTTTGGCGGACCGGCGCGGACCGCCGGCTTCCGGGAGGCGGCTGTGGATACCGACGATTTGGAAAAACCCATCATGGTCACATCGGCCACCATCGCCTGCGACGGCGGCGGCGGGCCGCTGGGCCATCCCCGCGTCTTCCTGACCATGGACGACGACGGCAAGGTCGTCTGCCCCTACTGCAGCCGGACCTTCGTTCTCGCCGACGGCGCCGAGAGTCGGGCGGGCCATTAGTGGCCGGCGCGGGGGCAGCTTCCGTCAAGCATCTCTTCCTGGTCGACGGATCGGGGTTCATCTTCCGCGCCTTCTTCGCCAGGGGCGTCTCCAGCAGCGCCATGACCCGCTCGGACGGCACGCCGACCAACGCGGTCTACATCTACACGCGGATGCTGCGCAAGCTGGTCGACGATACGGAGGCCGATCATATCGCCGTCATATTCGATACCTCGCGCAAGAGCTTCCGCAACGAGATCTACGCCGACTACAAGGCCCACCGGCCGCCGCCGCCCGAAGACCTGATCCCGCAATTCCCATTGGTCCGGGAGGCGACCGAGGCGCTCAACGTGCCGGCCATCGAACTGCCGGGCTACGAGGCGGACGACCTGATCGCGACCTATGCCCGCCAGGCGGCCGACGCCGGCGCCGAGGTCACCATCGTTTCGTCCGACAAGGACCTCATGCAGCTGGTCGACGACCGGATCACCATGTTCGACGCCATGAAGAATGTCCGCATCGGCCGCGAACAGGTGATCGAGAAGTTCGGCGTCGGTCCCGAACGGGTCATCGACGTGCAGGCGCTGGCCGGCGATTCGACGGACAACGTGCCCGGCGTGCCGGGGATCGGCGTCAAGACGGCGGCGCAGCTGGTCGGGGAATATGGCGGGCTGGACGACATCCTGTCCCGCGCCGAAGAGATCAAGCAGCCCAAGCGGCGCCAGTCCCTCATCGACGGCGCCGACGACGCCCGCATGTCCCGCGAACTGGTCACCCTGAAGACCGACGTTCCCGTCGAGGTGCCGTTGTCGGACCTCGCCTTGCGGGAGCCGGACCCCGGCAAGTTTCTGGATTTCCTGGCGGCGCAGGAATTCAAGTCGCTGGTCAAGCAGTACGGGGGCGATCCGGACGCGATCCCGGACAAGAAGTCCCCGGAGAAGTCCGAGGCGAAGTCCGAGGCAAAGTCCGGGGCGGAGGCGCCGGCGAAACAGACGCCGAAGCCAAGGAAAAAGCCCTCCAGGCCCTCCGAAATCGCCGACGGATACGAACTGGTTCAAACCGAGGACCGGCTCGAGGTCTGGATCAGGGAGGCGGCCGGGCAGGGGAGCTTCGCCGTCGACACGGAGACCACCTCGCTCAATTCCATGCGGGCGGAGCTGGTCGGCATCTCTCTCTCCCTGGGGCCGAACCGGGCGTGCTACATCCCGGTCGCCCACGTGGCGGGCGGGGAGCAGGCCACCCTCGATCTGGACGGCGGTGAAAACCAGACCGCCGAGACCGTGCCGCAGATTTCGCGGGACAGGGCGGTCACGATGCTGAAGCCCCTGCTCGAGGACCCGGCGGTCCTCAAGGTCGGGCACAACATCAAGTACGACAACGAGGTCTTCGCCCGCTACGGCGTCCATGTGGGACCGTTCGACGACACCATGATCCTGTCCTACGTGCTGGAAGGCGGCCTGCACGGCCACGGCATGGACGAACTGGCGGAGCTGCATTTCTCCCACCGGACCATCAAGTTCAAGGACGTGGCCGGGTCGGGCAAATCGCAGGTGACCTTCGACAAGGTGCCCCTCGACAAGGCGCTGGACTATGCGGCGGAAGACGCGGACATCACCGGCCGGCTCCATGGCCTGCTCCGTCCAAGGCTGGTGGCCGACCGCATGGTGAGCGTCTACGAGACCCTGGAAAGGCCGCTGATCGGCGTGCTGACCGATATGGAGCGCGCCGGCATCCGCGCCGACGCCGGGGTGTTGAAGAGGCTGTCCAAGGATTTCGAGAAGCGTCTCGGCGATCTGGAGACCGAAATCCACAAGCTGGCGGGCCACGAATTCAATATCGCTTCCCCCAAGCAACTGGGGGAAATCCTGTTCGACGAGATGGGTCTCGAGGGCGGCAAGAAAACCAAGACCGGGGCCTACGGCACCGGCGCCGACGTGCTGGAGGGCCTCGCGGCCGAGGGCCACGAACTGCCCGCCCGGGTGCTCGACTGGCGGCAGCTCGCCAAGCTCAAGAGCACCTACACCGACACCCTGATCGGGCAGATCAACCCGGAGACCGGCCGGGTGCACACCACCTATGGGCAGGCCGTCGCGTCGACCGGACGGCTCAGCTCGAACGACCCCAACCTCCAGAACATTCCCGTGCGGACCGAGGAGGGACGCAAGATCCGCCGGGCATTCGTCCCGTCGGACGGCTGCGTGCTGTTGAGCGCCGACTACTCGCAGATCGAACTCAGGCTCCTGGCGCACGTGGCCGGGATCGACGCGCTGAAGGATGCCTTCAGGGAAGGCATGGACATCCACGCCCTGACCGCCAGCCAGGTCTTCGGCGTGCCCGTCGAGGGGATGGATCCGATGATCCGGCGTCAGGCCAAGGCGATCAATTTCGGGATCATCTACGGAATCTCGGCGTTCGGCCTCGCCCGCCAGCTCGCCATCCCCCGGGGCGACGCCAGGGCCTATATCGACGCCTACTTCGAGCGCTATCCCGGCATCAGGGACTATATGGACCGGACGAAGGAAATGGCCCGGGAGCAGGGCTACGTGACGACCCTGTTCGGCCGGAAGTGCTACACGCCCGGCATCAAGGACGGCAACCCGTCCCACCGGAGCTTCGCCGAGCGGGCCGCCATCAACGCGCCCCTCCAGGGCGGCGCCGCCGACATCATCAAGCGGGCGATGATCCGGATGCCGGCGGCGCTGAAAAAGGCCGGGCTGGGCGCCCGGATGCTGCTGCAGGTGCATGACGAGCTCATCTTCGACGTGCCCGAGAGCGAGCTCGACGCCGCCGCCGAACTCGCCAAATCGGTCATGGAAGGGGTGGCGGCCCTCGACGTTCCCCTGACGGTGGACACCGGCTTCGGCGGGAACTGGGACGAAGCGCACTGAAAATGCGCGCCTGTACGGGAAGGCGCGGAAGACCTTTCCGGCGGATTACAATTTCGTAACTCACGGCAAATTTTGTCGAATCGCCGGATTTGACCTGGAATAATTCAAACCCAGGACTATTTATGGGGCGTAATCCACATCCGCCCAGCAGGAGACCGGGAAATGCTGATCAAATTCAAGAAGGCATCCGACGCCCGTGAATCGGAAGTGACGCCGAAGGAACTATTCCTCAACCGGCGCTCCTTCATGGCGGCCGCGGCGGCGGCCGGGGGAACCGCGCTTCTGCCCGCATTTCCCAATGACGCCCGGGCGGCGTTCACGGACCTGAAGAGAGACCCGAAATTCCAGACGATGGAAAAGCCGACGACCCTGGACGGGATCACCTCGCACAACAATTTCTATGAATTCGGCACCGGCAAGACCGATCCCAAGAAAAACGCCCATACGCTGAAGCCCCGGCCCTGGTCGGTGGAAATCTCCGGGCATGCGGCCAAGACCGGCACCTTCGATCTGGACGACATCCTGAAGCCTCATGCGCTGGAGGAGCGCATCTACCGGCTGCGCTGCGTCGAGGCCTGGTCCATGGTGATCCCGTGGGTCGGCTTCCCCCTCGGAGACCTGATCAAGCGGTTCGAACCCACCTCGCAGGCGAAATATGTCGCCTTCGAGACCCTGGTCGATACGGAGCAGATGCCGAAGCAGAAACTCCCGATCCTGGATTGGCCCTACGTGGAAGGGCTGCGCATGGACGAGGCGATGCACCCGCTGACCATACTGGCGGTGGGCATCTACGGCGATGACATGCCCAATCAGAACGGCGCGCCCATCCGCCTCGTGGTGCCGTGGAAGTACGGCTTCAAGAGCATCAAGTCCATCGTCAGGATCAACTTCGTCGAGAAACTGCCGCCGACCACCTGGAACATCCAGGCGCCGGGAGAATATGGCTTCTATTCCAACGTCAACCCGAACCGGGATCATCCCCGCTGGAGCCAGGCGCGCGAGCGGCGGATTACCGGCGAAGGCGGCTTCAAGGCGCTCATCGCTCCCAAGATCGAGACCAAGATGTTCAACGGCTATGACGACGTCGCGAGTCTCTACACCGGGATGGACCTGATCAAGAACTACTAGGCGCCGCCCCATGAATACCAAGACGTCGCGGCGGATATTCAAGCCGCTGGTGTTCATCGCCAGCCTGCTGCCGTTCGCCTACCTGCTGTACGCGCTCTACTCCGACACGGTGCTCGGCACCAAGCTGCTGACCGACGATCCCGTCCAGAAATTCGACCGGGAGCTGGGCGACTGGACGCTGATCTTCATCATCATCACCCTTTCCGTGCGGCCCTTGGCCGATATCCTGAAAAAGCGGGAACTGATCGCCTACCGGCGCATGCTCGGACTGTTCGCCTTCTTCTACGGCGTGCTGCACGTCTCCAGCTATGTGGGGCTCAACCTGCAGCTCGACTTCGCCGAGTTCGTGAAGGACGTGGTGAAACGCCCGTTCATCACCGTCGGCATTGTCGCGTTTACCGCCATGGCGGCGCTCGCCGCGACCTCCACCAAGGGCATGATCAGGCGCATGGGAGGACGGGCGTGGACCCGTCTTCACTGGCTGATCTATCCCATCGCCGTTCTGGGCGTCGTGCATTTCTACATGATGATCCGCGCGGACTTTTCCAGGCCCGTCATCTACGGCAGCATTATTTTCGTTCTCCTGGCCTACCGCTACGTGGTCAAGCTGCGGCGGGACGGAAAACGCAAGCGCCGGGACGCGGAAACCGCGGCGGCCTGACCCCGCCGCAATTTTCGGAAAGACCGCGGGTTCCCGCCCCGTTAGGGTTGGCGTTTCCAACCCACCGCTGCTGGACCACCCCTCATGCCGGCCCCTCTCAACGCCAAGATCTGGCTGCTGCTTGTCACGCTCTCCGTACTTTGGGGCGGATCGTTCTTCTTCGTCGAGGTTGCGGTTCCCGAGCTTCCGACCCTTACGATCGTCTTTCTGCGGGTCGGCATCGCGGCGCTCGTCCTGCACGCGGCGATGGCGGCATTCGGCAAGCCGATGAAAATCTCCGCGCCCCTTGCCTTGGCCTGCCTGGGGATGGCGGTCCTGAACAACATCGTCCCGTTTTCGCTGATCGCCTGGGGGCAGATTCACATTTCGAGCGCTCTCGCCTCGGTGCTCAATGCGACGACTCCCCTGTTCACCATAGTCGTCGCCCACTTGCTGACCCGCGACGAAAAACTGACGGTGCGGGGGGTGCTGGGCCTGGTCACCGGATTCGCCGGCGTCGTCGTTATCCTGTCGCCCGAAATCGGCGCGTCGGGCGGCGGAACCTGGGGGCAGCTGGCGGTTCTCGGCGCGGCAATCAGCTATGCCTTTGCCGGGGTCTTCGGAAAACGGTTTGCCCGGCTGGGCGCGGGCCCGTTCGATGCCGCGGCGGGCCAGCTGACGGCGTCGGCCGCCGTGCTTGCCGTGGTCGCGGCTATGGTCGAGGAGCCTTGGACCTTGCCGGTGCCGAGCGGCGCGGTGTGGGCGTCGATCATCGGTCTCGCCGTGTTGTCCACCAGCCTCGCCTACACGATCTATTTCAAAATCCTGGCCGAAGCCGGCGCAACGAACCTGCTGCTGGTCACCTTTCTGATCCCGGTCAGCGCCATCGTGCCGGGCGTGGCGGTCCTGGGTGAAACGCTGGACGCCCGGCAGATTGCCGGTACGGCCCTGATCATGACGGGCCTCGGCATTATCGACGGGCGTATCTGGGTCCGGATCAGGGAGGCTTGGAGCTAGCCGCCTAGCCCCCGAACATCTTTTTCAGATTTTCGATCCCCGCCTGATAGCTGTCCTGAACCGCCTTCGCCGCATCGGGAACGCCCTGGGCCGGTTCGAACTCACCGGACCATTCCACGTCGGCGCCGCCGCTCTCGTTCGGCGTGACCTTCAGGGTCGCCGAGAAATTGATCACCGGCAGGGGCGAGGA
This sequence comes from Rhodospirillales bacterium, assembly GCA_965221855.1. Taxonomy (GTDB): domain Bacteria; phylum Pseudomonadota; class Alphaproteobacteria; order Rhodospirillales; family UBA2165; genus JAJDXO01. The sequence continues at coordinate 206,504 of CBDCSV010000008.1, forward strand.
AACGACGGAATAGGTGTAGGTCAGCTCCTCGTCGTCGCGGGCGACCAGTTTCTCGACGATTTCGCCGCCGCCCATCACCGTCAGCCGCCGGACGGCGCCGCCGTCTTCCAGTTCGCTGGATTCGATGGCGGGATGCCAGGAGGGCAAGGCATTGAAATTGCCGATTGCCTCCCAAACCTGTTTGGCATCCACCGGCAGCGTCGTTTTCATACTGACATTTGCCATGACCCGGCCTCCCCAAATCAGTCTGCGACCCGCCAGACCTCGGGCGCCGCGTCGAGCCGCTGTATCAGGGCCTGGCGCTGGGTCTCCATCTCGTCCGGGAGGGCGCCGTCGAAGCTGTCGAAGAGCTCTTTCTGCGCTTCCGCCTCGGCGCGGCCCGCCGCCGTATCGATGTCCATGATGCTGGCGAACGTATCGGCGCCGAAGTCCAGGCCCTTCCAGTTCAGGTCCTGGTGCCGCGGCATGAAGCCGAACGGGCTCTCGACGGCGTCCGCCTTGCCGTTCACCCGGCCGACGATCCACTGCATGACCCGCATGTTTTCCCCGAAGCCCGGCCACACGAAGCCGCCGTCCTCGTCCTTGCGGAACCAGTTGACCCGGAAGATGGGCGGCGGGTCGGCGAGCTTGCCGCCGAATTCCAGCCAGTGCCGCCAGTAGTCGGCCATGTTGTAGCCGCAGAACGGCAGCATCGCCATCGGGTCCCGGCGGATCGCCGCCTGACCGACCGCGGCGGCGGTCGCTTCCGAGCCCATGGTCGCCGCCATGTATACGCCGTGCCGCCAGTCGGTCGACTGATAGACCAACGGGAAGGTGTGGCTGAGGCGTCCGCCGAAGATGAAAGCGCTGATCGGCACGCCGTCGGGGTCCTCCCAATCGTCCGAATAGGTCGGACATTGGGTGGTCGGGCAGGTGAAGCGGGCGTTGGGGTGCGCCGCCTTTTCCCCGGACGACGGCGTCCAGTCGTTGCCGCGCCAGTCGATCAGATGATCCGGTGGCGGATCGTCGTGACCCTCCCACCACACATCGCCGTCATCGGTCAGCGCGACATTGGTGAAAATGGTGTCCCGCTCCATCATCTTGACGGCATTCGGATTGGTCTTCGAAGAGGTGCCGGGAACGACGCCGAAATATCCGGCTTCCGGATTGATGGCATAGAGGCGGCCGTCCTCGCCGGGCTTGATCCACGCGATGTCGTCGCCGACGGTCGAGACCTTCCAGCCGTCGAAACCTTCCGGCGGAATGATCATCGCCAGATTCGTCTTGCCGCAGGCGCTCGGGAAGGCGGCGGCGACATAGGTCTTTTCGCCTTCGGGGCTCTCGAGGCCCAAAATCAGCATGTGTTCGGCGAGCCAGCCTTCGTCCCGCGCCATGACCGAGGCGATGCGGAGCGAGAAGCACTTCTTTCCAAGGAGGGCGTTGCCGCCATAGCCGGACCCATAGGACCAGATGGCCCGCTCTTCGGGATACTGGACGATGTACTTGGTCTCGTTGCACGGCCAAGGCACGTCTTCCTGGCCGCCCTCGAGAGGCGCGCCGACGGAATGCATGCACGGCACGAACTCGCCGTCGCCGAGAACGTCCAGCGCCTCCTGACCCATCCGGGTCATGATCTTCATGCTCGCCGCGACATAGGGCGAATCGGTGAGTTGCACCCCGATATGCGAGATGTGGGAGCCGATGGGACCCATGGAGAACGGGATGACGTACATGGTCTGGCCGCGCATGGCGCCGTCGAAGAGACCGTTCATGGTCTCCTTCATCTCCGCCGGATCGACCCAATTGTTGGTCGGGCCCGCATCTTCCTGCTTCCTGGAGCAAATAAACGTCCGGTGCTCGACCCGCGCGACATCGTCGGGGTCGGACCGCGCCAGATAGGAATTGGGCCGCTTCTCTTCGCTGAGTTTCATCAGCGTACCGGACGCCAGCATCTGATCGACAAGCTGCCGATACTCCTCCTCGGAGCCGTCACACCACTGAACCCGGTCGGGCCGGCAAAGCCCGGCCATCTCCTCGACCCAAGCCATGAGTTTTGCGTTGGTGGTCCGGTTGGTGCCGGTAGCGGTCATATTTTTCTCCCGTTACGCCCTTTCGGGCAGCCGCCTTTGGGCGGTCGATCGCGTCCCGAAGGTGGGTTGCCTGCCGATCCAATGCCGGTCGTTCGCAAAAAAACTGTAGCGCCGCGCCTGGACACAAGCAACCGGTTCATGGCCGGTGCAGGCGCGCTCAACCGGATTTTTTCCGCGCCTCTTTTGCAAGCGCGACAAGGACCTCCCGGCATGTCCCGGCGCTGTCCACGGGCGCGCCGAAATCGAGGCGGTGGATGGTGTGTCCGCACCTGATGTCCAGCCCGTCCGGGTCGATCCCGACCATCGACCAGTGCTTTCCCCGCCGGCCCAGGAGGACCGTGCCGTAGAGCCGGAGCGCTTCCCGGTGATCGGCGTTCATGTGTTCGAGAATGCCGGCCTCGGCTCTGGCGATGTCGCGCACCGCTTTTCCGTTCGCCGCCAGCTTCCTTCCATCGGCCCAATAGGCGCGGGCGAACCCGCCGACGAAATGGGCGCGCTCGATCTCCAGCTGAAAGAAGCCGAAGTCGGCGAAATCCGCATACGGCGAAGCGTCCGGATTGTAGCGCAGATAACGGGCGGCCTTCCGCGGATCGTCTTCCCTTCGGAGCCGGCCGAACAAGGTAACCCGGGCGCCGGCCTGGGGATTGCGGGCGCCGGCGGTTCCGTCGAGAAAAATCGACACCCGGTCATCGGCCCGGAGATTCCGGGTGTGAGCCGACAGTTCGGACAGCAGGAGAATCGGCGCGCCGTCGACTGCCGGCGCAATGGCGACCAGCGACGTCATCGGCCAGCCTTCGGGCTCCCGCGCGTTGGTGCCGAGGACGGCCTTGCTGCAGCGCCGCATCAGCCTCCGGATCTCCCGGAGGGTTCCGGGGTCCGCTTCGGTGCGAATTACCATAATTCCTGCGTCTTATCCCTCTGAAATCACGAGAGAAATTATGATAGACCTCCCGCCGTGCCATAATTGGACTATATTTTTGCCACAATTCCGCCGTCAATTGGACGCCGTTGTACGGCGGGCCGGGCCGCTTCCCGGTCCCGCGTGCGTCCCATCAAGGGTAACTGGCGGGTAAGAGAGCCGGCATGACTCAATCGATTGTTCTGGTCGATGACGACCGCAACATTTTGACCTCCGTGGCGATGGCGCTCGAGACCGAGGGGTTCGAGGTCAAATCCTATTCCGATTCGGTGCAGGCGCTTCATGGGCTGAGAACGGCGCCGCCCGATCTGGTGGTGCTCGACATCAAAATGCCGCGCCTGGACGGCATGGAGCTGCTGTCCAAGCTTCGCGAACGCTCCAACGTGCCGGTCATTTTTCTCACCTCCAAGGAAGACGAGATCGATGAGGTGCTGGGTCTCCGCATGGGGGCCGACGACTATATCAAGAAGCCGTTCTCCCAGCGCCTCCTGATCGAACGCATCCGCGCGCTGTTGCGCCGGCAGGAAGGGCCGGACGACGAGAACGCGCCCAAACCCCGGGACGAGACAATCAGGCGCGGGGACCTTGTCCTCAATGGCGCGCGTCATCAGTGCTCCTGGCGCGGAACGCCGGTCGACCTGACGGTCACCGAGTTTCTGCTGCTTCAGTCGTTGGCCGCCCGGCCGGGACACGTCAAAAACCGGGAACAACTGATCGACGCGGCATATGGCGATCATATTTACGTCGACGACCGGACGATCGACAGCCATGTCAAACGGCTTCGGAAGAAATTCCGGACGATCGATGAAGACTTCCAGGCCATCGAAACGCTGTATGGTGTGGGGTATCGTTACAACGACGGCCGAGGCGCAAAGGAGTAGGCCGGCACCACCAACTGGATCGGACGAGTGGATCGGGGGGCGCACCAAAACAATCATCGGCGGGGCCGCGCGCGGCGCAAGGGCCGTTTTTCGCCCATCACCCGGCGAATTCTAGCGGTCAATGTTTTTGCGCTTGCCGTGCTGGTGAGCGGATTGCTGTACGTGGGCCAGTATCGCGAAGGACTGATCCGGACGGAAATCGCCGCATTGACGACCCAGGCCGATCTGATTGCCGCCGCGCTCGGCGAGGCGGCGGTGAGCGACGGGGACTCGGAAAACCCGGTTCTGGCCGAGGATGTGGCGAGACAAATCGTCCGCCGTCTCGCCGCCACATCCCGGACACGGGCGCAACTGATCGATACCCGGGGACGGGTGGTCAGCGACAGCCAGTTTCTTGTCGGACCCGGCGGCACCGTGCGGATCGATGAATTGCCGCCGCCGGGTGACGGGGAAGGGCTGGGAGGCTTTGTGCTGGGCGCCTATGAGCGTGCGGCGAGATGGTTCCGCGGCGCATCCGGGCGGGGACCCGGTCTCGACGATGCGGGCACCGGTTCTCAACTTCCCGAAACGCGCCTGGCGCTCGCCGGCGAACACGGCAGTGGCGTCCAAATCGGCCCCGACGGCGAAATGATCATCAGCGTCGCGGCGCCGGTTCAGCGATACAAGCGGGTGTTGGGCGCGCTCCTGCTGTTTCGGGATTCCCGGGAAATCGACGAGGCGGTGTTTCAGGTCAGGATGGATATACTGAAGATGTTCGGTGTTGCCCTGTTGATTACGGTCCTGTTGTCGGTCTACTTGGCCGGCACCATCGCCCGGCCGTTGCGGCGGCTGTCGCTGGCCGCCGACCGGGTCCGGCATGGTCTGTCCCGGCAGTACCGCCTGCCCGATCTCTCCGGCCGCCAAGACGAGATCGGAGATCTCGGCTGGGCCCTTCGGGAAATGACCGAAGCGCTGTGGGACCGGATGGACGCCATCGAAGGGTTTGCCGCCGACGTGGCCCACGAAATAAAGAACCCGCTTACCTCGCTCAGGAGCGCGGTCGAAACGGCGGCCCGCGTCTCCGACCCGGAACAGCAACGGAAGCTGATGGCGATCATCCAGGACGACGTGTCCAGGCTGGACCGGTTGATCACCGACATCTCCGACGCATCCCGCCTGGATGCGGAGTTGTCCCGGGCCGAAATGGCGACCGTCGATATCGCCGGCCTGGTGGCGACCCTGAAGGACGCCTATGGCGCAACCGCGGAGGAGCGGAAGACCAGTCTCGTCCTGGACGCCGAGGATAATCTGCCCTGTTTGGTAACCGGTTTGGAGGATCGGCTCGTTCAGGTGTTTCGCAACCTGATCGGCAACGCCCTGAGCTTCAGTCCGGAAGGCGGCCGGATAACCCTTCGCATCAGGCGGCGCGACGACGATGTCCGGGTGCTGGTCGAGGACCATGGACCCGGAATCCCGGCGGGGGCGGAAGAGCAGATCTTCGAGCGTTTCTATCAGGAACGGCCGGCGTCCGAGAAGTTCGGGACTCACTCCGGTCTCGGGCTCAGCATTTCCAAGCAAATCGTCGAGGCGCACGGCGGCTCGATCCGCGCCGAGAACTATGAGGACTTTTCCACCGGATGCACCGGAGCGCGGTTCGTCGTCGAGTTGCCTCTCGGCCCCATTGACACGCCGAACCCCTGAGCATTGAGTCCTGCCATGGATCATGTCCACGCCACCGCGGTTTCCATCGATGGTCACGGGGTTCTGATTACCGGACCATCAGGCGCCGGAAAGTCGGATCTCGCACTGCGCCTGATCGATCGCGGCGCCGAGTTGGTCGCCGACGACCGGGTCGTGACCCAGGTGATTTCCGGCGCGGTGAGCCTGAGCGCACCGGCCAATCTCGCCGGCCTGCTGGAAGTTCACGGTATCGGTATTGTCGAACTGGACCATCGGGCCCGGGCGCCATTGAACCTGGTGGTCGAACTGGTCGGCCGCGACGCCGTCGAGCGGATGCCTAACGACCCGGCAACGGAGATCCTGGGGCACGAAATCGCGCGCGTCCGCCTGCATGCCTTCGATGCCGCCGTGACGGAGAAGGTCGAGTTGGCGGTCAGGATGGCTTCGGGCGCCGCCGACCGTCTCGACGAGCGGGCGTTGCTTGCGCCCTTGAAGGCGCGGCCGTGACCGGGGCGCCGGCGAAACCCGCCTCGTCCGCCCGGCTGGTCCTGGTGACCGGAATGTCGGGTGCGGGGAAGACGTCCGTCCTGAAAGCCTTCGAGGATCTCGACTACGAAGCCGTCGACAATGTTCCGCTGCCGCTGCTGGGGAGCCTGGTTCTGTCGGCGCAGCCGGGTTTGACGGGCGCCGGTTTCGACCGGCCCATCGCGGTCGGCGTCGATATCCGGACGCGCGGGTTCGGCGTGGATGCCTTCCTGACCCAATTCGATGAACTGGCCGGCACCGGGTCCGTCGAAGTGGAAATCCTGTTTGTCGATTGCGACGACGAGGAACTCCGCCGCCGCTACGAGGTCACCCGGCACCGTCATCCGCTGGCCATGGACCGGCCCATTGCCGATGGCATCACGCATGAAAGACGGGTCGTCTCGCGGCTTCGCGACCGGGCTCATCACGTTGTCGATACCACCGGTATGGCGCCCGGTGAACTCAAGCAGTTGCTTGAGGCTCATTTTTCGCCGGGCGGCGACAGCGGCCTCAACATATTCGTGAGGTCGTTTTCCTATCGGCGGGGTTTGCCCCGGGATGCGGATCTTGTCTTCGACGTGCGGTTTCTCGCCAACCCCCATTACGATCCCGGGCTGCGGCCGCAAAGCGGACGGGACGAAGCCGTCGGGGCATATATTGCCGGGGATTCGGCATTCGGAAGTTTTTGGGACGGGCTGACCAATCTGCTCCAGCCGCTCCTGCCATCCTACAAGGCGGAGGGAAAAAGCTATTTGACCATCGCGATAGGCTGCACGGGCGGGCGGCACCGCTCGGTCTACGTGGCCGAACGGCTGGGCGGGTGGTTTGACAGCCTGGGCGAGAAGGTTCAGGTTCGCCATCGTGATCTGGGGCCGGCTGATCCACCGGTTCCGGCAAAAGAGGAATCCCGATGATCGGATTGGTTTTGGTTACCCACGGCCATTTGGCCGACGAGCTCATCGGTGCGCTGGAGCACGTCGTCGGCCCTCAGCCGCAAGTCGCTTCGGTCTGCATAGGGCCGGACGACGACATGGAGCGCCGCCGCGCCGATATCGTGAACAGTGTTCGGGAGACGGACAGCGGGGAAGGCGTCGTTGTTCTCACCGACATGTTCGGCGGCACGCCGTCGAACTTGGCTATTTCCATCATGGAACGGGCGAACATCGAGGTGATCGCCGGGGTCAATCTGCCGATGCTGGTCAAGCTCGCCAGCGTCCGGGACGATCTTGAACTCGGCGAGGCGGTGGCCAAGGCCCAGGAGGCGGGCCGGAAGTACATTAACGTTGCTTCCCAGTTGCTGGCCAAGGAGGCCGACTAGCCCAATCCGGTAGGGCTCCAGCCGCCATGCCCCGATCGATCCTCACCATTTGCAATTCGCGTGGTCTGCACGCCCGGGCAGCGGCGAAGTTCGTCAAACTGGTCGCGGAATTTGATGCCGAGGTCACCGTGTCCAAGGACGGGACGACGGTTCTCGGCACGTCGATCATGGGCTTGATGATGCTGGCGGCGGCGCCCGGCATGCGGATCGAGGTGACGGCCTCGGGCCCGGAGGGAGGCCAGGCCATGGCCGCCATCACCCAATTGGTCGAGGCCGGGTTCGAAGAAGAGGACGGATGATCCCCGGCTGCTTCGGGGTCATTGAAACCGCCGTACCGACCCCTGCATCGGGCAGTGTGGGACGAGTGGGACGGAAGCGGGGTTATTCCTTGCTTGGCGAAATGGCTGCTGCTATCCCTGCCGCCCTTGATTTACGGACTCCCCGGAGAAGACGGATGGGCGCCCCGAACGACTACAAAGTTGCCGACATGGACCTGGCCGAATGGGGCCGCAAGGAAATCGCCATCGCCGAGACGGAGATGCCCGGCCTGATGGCGGTCCGCGAGGAATATGCCGGCAAAAGGCCGTTGGCGGGCGCCCGCATCGCCGGCTGTCTCCATATGACCATTCAGACAGCCGTGTTGATCGAGACGCTGATCGACCTCGGCGCGGAGATCCGCTGGAGTTCGTGCAACATCTTCTCCACCCAGGATCAGGCCGCCGCGGCCATCGCCGCCGAGAATATTCCGGTCTTCGCCTGGAAGGGGGAGACCGAGGAAGAGTTCTGGTGGTGTATCGATCAAACCATCGAGGGGCCCGATGGCTGGGTGCCCAACATGATATTGGATGACGGCGGCGACCTCACGGCGGTCATGCACGAGCAGCACAAGGACAAGATGGCCGGCGTCAAGGGACTGTCCGAGGAAACCACCACCGGCGTTCACCGCCTCTATGAAATGGCGAAAGAAGGCTCGTTGATGGTGCCGGCCTTCAACGTCAACGATTCGGTGACCAAGTCGAAATTCGACAATCTCTATGGCTGCCGGGAGAGCCTGGTCGACGGCATCAAGCGGGCAACCGATGTGATGCTGGCCGGCAAGGTCGCCGTGGTCGCCGGATACGGCGACGTGGGCAAGGGCTCGGCCGCCAGTCTTCGGGGCCAGGGGGCGCGGGTTCTGGTGACCGAAATCGACCCCATCTGCGCTCTTCAGGCTTCGATGGAAGGCTATGAGGTGGTCACGATGGACGAGGCGGCGCCCGTCGGCGACGTCTTCGTGACCACCACCGGCAACATCGACGTCATCACCCTCGACCACATGCGGGAGATGAAGGACCGGGCCATCGTTTCCAACATCGGGCACTTCGATTCCGAAATTCAGATCGAATCCTTGCGGAACTACAAATGGCACAACGTGAAGCCCCAGGTGGATGAGGTGGAGTTTCCGGACGGCAAGCGGATCATCGTGCTGGCCGAGGGCCGGCTGGTGAATCTGGGCTGCGCCACCGGTCATCCGAGCTTCGTCATGAGCGCCAGCTTCACCAATCAGGTGTTGGCCCAGATCGAGCTCTGGAACAACGCCGGCAAGTACGAGAACAAGGTCTATGTCCTGCCCAAGGACCTGGACGAGAAGGTGGCGCGCCTGCATCTCGGCAAGCTGGGGGCCAAACTCACCGAACTCACGCCGGCGCAGGCCGAGTATATCGGCGTCCGGCAGGCCGGGCCCTACAAGCCTGAATATTACCGATACTAGCATCCAGCCTATTGCTGGCCGATGGACCCCGGCCTAAGATTCGCCGGTGCCCACACGTCATGCGTCCGACCGGCATCCCGGGATCGATACCGCCCTCCTCGAGGCGTTGCCGCTCGCCGTATGCCTGATCGCGCGCGATGGCCGGGTGGAGGCCTTCAATCCCGTATTCGCCGCCCTGTTCGGTCTCGACACCGGGTGGCTCGGCCGCCGGCCGACATTCGGCGATTTGCTGGATCGGATGCGGGCGGGCCGCAAGCTACCCGAACAGGTCGATTTCCAGGCCTATCGGGAGGCCCAATCACGGCTCTTGACCGGACTGCGGGACGTCCACGAGGAAGTGTTCCATCTGCCGGATGGTGCGACGCTCCGGCGAATCGCGGCGCCTCTCGGAGAGGGAGCGGTGATGCTGGCCTTCGAGGATCTCAGCCCGCGCATGTCGGCCGAGCGGCAGGCGCGCGAGGCGCAGGCGGTACAGCAGTCCACGCTCGACAATCTATCCGAAGCCATCGGTGTTTTCGGCGGCGATGGAAGGCTTCGATTGGCCAACCCGGCATTTGCCGAGATGTGGGAGGTTCCCGACGAACTCCCGAAGCTGCATTTGAGCGACTTCGTTCGCCAGACCCGCTGCCTGCACGGGCCGTCGGAGGATTGGGAGGCCGAGGCCTCACGGCTGGCGGCTCATTACTTTGCACGCGACTCGGAGACATCGGAGCTTCGCCATGAAGACGGGCGGGTATTCGAATTCGTCCGCCGCCCGCTGCCCGACGGGTCGATGCTGTTTCGATATACCGACGTCACCCGGACCGTCCGGGAAGGCGAGGCCCTTCAGACCAAGGCCGAGTCGGTGATGGCCCTCGATCGGCTCAAGACCGAGTTTCTCGCCAATCTGTCTTTCGAGCTCAGGACGCCCCTCAACACGGTCAAGGGATTCGCCGAGCTGCTTGGCGGCGGTTACATCGGAGAGTTGAACCGCCGCCAGCAGGAGTATGCGGAGGGCATCGCCTCGACGGCCGCGGCCATGGCGTCGACCATCGACCAGGTGATGGATCTTGCGAATCTCGAGGCAGGACTGCTCAGTCTCGATCTCGAAAGTCTCGATCTCCACGTCCTGTTGACCGATCTTTTGAGCCTGGTCCGGGAGCGTGCCCGGTCAGGGAGGATTCGGCTGGCGTTCGATTGTTCGCCCGAGATCGGATGGATCACCGCCGACGACCGCATTTTGCGCCAGGCACTCCTCCATTTGTTGAGTAATGCGCTGGAATTTACCGAGCCCGGCGGGACGGTAACGCTTGGCGCGGCGCGGGGCCGGGACGAGATCGAGATATTCGTCAAGGACACGGGGGTCGGCATTCCACGGTCCGAAATCGATTTAGTTTTCAAGGGCTTCGCCCGGGGCGCGGATGCCGGCCATGAAGGCGTCGGCCTCGGCCTCACTCTGGTCAAAAGCTTCATCGAGCTTCACGGCGGCACCGTCAATCTGGTCTCGCGCGTCAATCGGGGCACCACCGTCACCTGCCATATCCCGCAAAGTCCCGCTTAGCAGAGCAATCCGCTTTCGCTTCAATCGCAGCCCCTTTAAAAGAGTGCCATGAGCATGCCCAAGCCGCGCCGGCTGACCTTGGATGGAGAGGATGCGACAGCCGAATTGGCCGCTGAAATCGCCTCGATCGCCGAAGATGGAGACGTCATTGCGCTCTCCGGTGAGCTCGGAACCGGCAAGACCACGTTTGCCCGGGCGTTCCTCAGGGAGTGGGGCGTCCAGGAGGAAATTCCCAGCCCCACCTTTACGTTGGTTCAGACCTACGAACTCGAGGCGGGAACCGTCTGGCATTTCGACCTCTACCGCCTGGAAAAACCCGACGACGCACTGGAGTTGGATATCGAAGATGCGTTCACCGAAGGCATTTCGCTCATCGAATGGCCGGAGAGGTTGGGAGCCTACCTTCCCTGGGAGCGGCTCGACCTGCGTTTCGTGATCGGCGAGCGGGAGGATGTGCGGCGGGTTGAAATTGAAGGCACCGACGAATGGGCGGACCGGTTGAGGGAGCTCGAAGGCCTTGGCTGACCGGTCGGACCATATCGATTCGTTCATCGACGCGGCCGGTTGGCGGGGTGCGCTGCGCCGGCCGCTTGCCGGTGACGCCTCTTTCCGGCGCTATGAACGGATTGCCATGGGCGGCGAAACCGCGGTGATCATGGATGCGCCGCCGCCTCATGAAGACGTGCGGCCGTTTGTCCATATGACCGGCCATCTGCTCGGCATGGGTTACAGCGCGCCGAGGATATACGCCGAGGACCGTGAGATGGGATTGCTTCTCCTCGAGGACCTCGGCGACGATCTCTACACGGCGGCCATTGCCAAGGACACCGGCGAGCGGGAACTCTATGAGCGCGCCGTCGATCTGCTGATTGATCTGCATGGCCGGCCTCCCGTGGTTGCCGTACCTGACGGCCTCGCCGGATACGACGAGGAAATGCTTCTCGACGAAGCGGCGCTCTTCACCGACTGGTATATGCCCAATACGCTTCACGCGCCGACCCCGTTCCGGACCCGGACGGCGTTTCTGGATATTTGGCGGCGATACCTGCCGATGCTCGAAGAGGTGCCGGAGACCCTCACGCTCAGGGATTACCACGCCGACAACCTCATCTGGCTTCCCGGGCGCGAGGGGGTCGCCGCCGTCGGGCTGCTGGACTATCAGGATGCGGTGGTCGGCCGCACGCCCTACGATCTCATGTCCTTGCTCGAGGATGCCCGCCGCGACCTGCGGCCCGGCCTCGCCGGACTCATGCTCGACCGCTACCTCGGCGCATTCCCCGATCAGGATCGGCGGACATTCGAGGCGGCCTACGCGATTCTTGCCGCTCAACGGCACTGCAAGGTCATCGGCATTTTCACCCGGCTCGCCTATCGGGACGGCAAATTTGCCTACCTCAAGCACATCCCGCGGGTTTGGCGGCTCCTGACGGACGCCTGCCGCCATCCCGTCCTGGGCCCGCTCCGAGACTGGCTGGACGCAGCGGTTCCGCTCTCTTCGCGGACGGCTCCCGCGCAGCGAAGGCAGGCCTGAATATGGCTGAAGCCGTCCGGCATTCACTTCGCGCCGCGATGCTGCTCGCCGCGGGCCTTGGTCTGCGCCTGCGTCCGATCACCGAGAAGACGCCGAAGCCGCTGGTTCAGGTGGCGGGACGGACGCTGATCGATTTGTGCCTGGACCGCGTGGCCGCATCGGGCATCGGGAAGGCGGTGGTGAATACCCACTATCTGGCCCGTCAGGTCGAAGCCCATTTGAAGCGCCGGTCGGATATGGAAATAGTCATATCCCATGAGCCGGAGCTTCTGGACACCGGCGGCGGGGTCGCCAATGCCTTGCCGCACCTCGGAGACGAGCCTTTTCTGGTTGTGAACACCGATTCGCTCTGGCTTGATGGTCCGTCCCCGGCAATCGAACGGCTGGCGCTGAATTTCGACGAATCGATGATGGATGCCCTGTTGCTCATGCACTCGACCGTCGAAGCCTACGGCTATGAAGGGGCCGGCGATTTCGTTATCGATGCGGGCGGGCTCCTCAGCCGCCGGCCGGAGCGCGAGCAGGTCCCTTATGCCTACACGGGTGTGATGGTCGTGCATCCGCGGCTGCTTGCCGGCGCCCCCGGCGGCGCGTTTTCGTTCAACCTGCTCTATGACCGGGCGATCGAGGCCGAACGGCTATACGGTATCGTCCACGATGGGGAATGGTTCCACGTCGGGACGGCCGACGGCCTGGATCAGGTCGAAGGCTATATGTCCGAACGTTTCCCCGGCATCCGGCGCCGATGACGGAGAGCCCGCGGACCTCGTCGATTTATTCCATCCCGCCGGGGGTGCCGTTCGTCGACGCGCTCGCCGCCGGGATTCTGAAGGAGACCGGCGGCGATGCCGGGCTGCTGGCCGAATACCGGATATTCCTGCCGACACGGCGCGCCGTCCGCAGCTTGCGGGATGCATTCCTGCGCCAATCCGGCGGGACGGCGCTGCTTCTTCCCCGGCTGCTGCCGCTCGGCGATCTCGACGAAGATGCCCTGGCGATCACCGGCTGGGAAGAGATTCCGGGCGCCGGCGCGGCGGCGATTCCCCCCGCGATCCCGGGGATCCGCCGTCACCTGATCCTTACCCGCCTCGTCCAGCGGTTCGAGGGGGGAAAGGTCACGCCGGATCAGGCCGCGCGTCTGGCCCGGGAGCTGGCGCGGCTGATCGATCAAATTCAGACCGAACGGCTTTCATATGATGGCCTCGTCGGTCTGGTGCCCGAGGAGTTCGCGGCGCATTGGCAGGAGACGCTGAAATTCCTGCAAATCGTCACCAATCAATGGCCCGAAATTCTGGCCGGGGAAAACGCCATCGATCCGGCCGAGCGCCGCAACAGGCTGCTCGAGGCCCAGGCCGACCGGTGGAGGCAAAGTCCGACCGATCAGCCTGTCATTGCCGCGGGTTCGACGGGTTCGGTGCCGGCGACGGCCGACCTTTTGGGGGTGATCGCGGATCTGCCGAACGGCCGGGTTGTCCTGCCTGGACTGGACCTGTCTCTGGACGACGACGCGATCCAGGTTCTCGACGATGTGCATCCGCAATCGGGGATGGTTCGGCTTCTGGACCGCCTTGGTGTTGAAATCTCCGCCGTAAGGGTTTGGCCCGCGGATGCGGATGGCGCGGGGCGGAAAGCCCGGGAGCAGCGCCGCTTGCGGGCCCGGCTCGTGTCCCGGGCCTTGTTGCCGGCGCCGCTGACCGACCGGTGGCATGTCGACGGGGAGGTGCCGGCCGCGGCGCTCGGCGGCCTATCCCGGGCCGAGTTCGGCGACCCCGAGGAGGAGGCCCGGGCCATCGCCCTGATGATGCGGGGCGCGATCGAGGTGGAGGGGAGGACCGCCGCCCTGGTGACCCCCGACCGGCAGCTCGCCCGCCGGGTCGCCGGAGAACTGCGCCGGTGGGACATCGAAATCGACGACTCGGCGGGGCTCCCCCTCAACCGGACCGCCGTCGGCGCGTTCCTGAGCCTGATCGTTCAGGCGGCCGCCGAGGCGTTCGCGCCGGTGCCTCTGTTGGCGTTGTTGAAGCATCCGCTTGCGGCAAACGGCGCCGATCCCGCGGCCTTTCGCCGTCAGGCCCGAATCCTGGAACGGCACTGTCTCCGGGGCGCCCGTCCGGCGCCGGGGCTGGAGCCGCTGGGCAAGGGGCTGAGCGGCGAGCACCCGGAGACCGCGGAATGGATCGGCAAATTTCATGCTTCGGTCACCGGGTTGGCCGCGCTCCATGAACTTCCCGCCGTTCCGCCCTCGCGGCTCATCGAGGCTCACCTCTCGGCGGCGGAGGCGTTGGCCGCGACCGACGAGCTGTCCGGCGCGGAGCGTCTCTGGGCCGGCGAGGCGGGTGAAGCCGCCGCCAATTTCGTTTCGGAATTGTCGGCGGCGATCGACACGCTGGAGGCCATCGCGCCCGGCGATTACCCGGCTCTCTTTGCCACCTTGATGGAGGGGGTCGTCGTTCGGCCGCAATGGGGCACCCACCCGCGCCTGTTCATCTGGGGATTGCTGGAGGCGCGGCTCCAGCATGCGGATCTAACGATATTGGGCGGGCTCAACGAGGGCACCTGGCCCCCGGAAGCGGAAGCCTACCCCTGGATGAGCCGGCCGATGCGGGCGGCGTTCGGGTTGCCCTCGCCCGAGAGACGGGTCGGCCTGACCGCCCACGATTTCGTCCAGGCCTGCGGTGCGCCCGAGGTCGTGCTGACGCGCGCGGCGCGGATCGACGGCACGCCGGCCGTTCCGTCCCGCTGGCTGCTCCGGCTGGACGCGATGCTGGCGCGGCATGACGCGCCCGCGAACCGGCTTGTGGCGCACGATTGGAACCATTGGCAGTCGATGCTCGACCACCCGGCTGCACCGGACCCGATCGTTCGCCCGGCGCCCAGTCCCCCGGTGTCGGCTCGGCCGCGCCGGCTTTCGGTAACCCAGGTGGAGACCTGGATGCGCGATCCCTATGCCATTTACGCGCGCCATGTGTTGGGCTTGACGGCCTTGGATCCGATCGAGATGCCGCCCAGCGCCGCGGAATATGGAACCGTCATCCACGAGGCCCTGAGCGCCTTCGTTCAAAAATACCCCGGAGACCTGCCCCGCGATCCCAAGGCGGAATTGCTGGCGATAGGCCGGGAGGAATTCGCCGACCGTTTGCGGATGCCGGGAGTGTGGGCGTTCTGGTGGCCGAGGTTCGAGCGCATCGCGGACTGGTTCGTCGTCGAGGAGGAGCGGCGCCGCAAGGCGATTACCGGCTCGCACAGCGAGGTCGAGGGCCGGACGGAATTGGCTGGTCCGGCCGGTCCCTTTTTGCTGACCGCCAAGGCCGATCGAATTGATATTCTGGATGACGGTTCCCTCCGTATCGTGGACTACAAGACGGGCTCCTTGCCGGGCGTGAACGAAGTCGCCGCCGGGTTTTCGCCCCAATTGCCGTTGGAAGCGGTGATCGCGGAAAACGGCGGTTTCGAGGGCATCGAGGCCGGGAGGGTCTCGGCGCTCGACTATTGGCGTCTTAGAGGGACGGTGCCCGCGGGCGAGATACGAGCCGCCGCCAAGGATCCCGGCCGGCTGGCCGACGAGGCGCGCGAAGGTCTTTCCGGCCTGATCGCCGTTTTCGACAGGGACGAGACGGTCTACGAAGCCCGGCCCCGGCCCGAAAATGCTCCGAAATACTCGGACTATGAGCACCTCGCCCGGGTCAAGGAGTGGGCCTCGGCGGCGGAGGGGGGAGAGTCGTGAACCGCGCCAGCGAAGGGCCGGCGGCCGATCTTGCCACCGTCAGGCAGAGACAAGCCTCCTGGCCGGACTTCTCCGTCTGGGTGTCGGCGTCGGCCGGCACGGGCAAGACCAAGGTGCTGACCGACCGGGTGCTGAGCCTGCTGCTCGAAGGGACGCCGCCGGAGCGCCTGTTGTGCTTGACGTTCACCCGGGCGGCGGCGGCCGAAATGGCCGGCCGCATCGCCGAACAGCTTGGCCAATGGACGATGGCGCCGGACGATGACCTCAAGGAGGCGCTGACGTCGCTGACCGGCCGGCGGCCCGACGAGGATGCCTGCCGCCGGGCCCGGCGTCTGTTCGCGGCGGTCCTGGATACGCCGGGGGGGATGCGCATCGAAACCATACACGCCTTCTGCCAATCGCTGCTGCGCCGATTCCCGATCGAGGCGGAAATCGCGCCCCATTTTTCGTTGATGGATGAACGCGATGCGGAGGAAACCCTCGCCCTCGCCGAGGCGCATATTCTGCGCGAAGCGCAACAGGCCCGGGACCCCGAACTGACCGATGCCCTTGCCGAAATAACCAGACATGTCTACGAGTTCGAATTTCCGGAACTGATTTCAGCGCTGGCGGACCGGCGGGGACGGCTGCGGCGAATGCTGGATCGGGCGGGAGGGCCCGTGCCCTTGAGCAATATGGTCCGCGATGCGCTCGGCCTGGCGCCCGGCGACACGTCGGCCAGCCTGACCGAACAGGCGGTCGGTGACGCGGCCTTCGATCAGCTTGGCCTGAGAATGGCGGCGGAAGCGCTTCGACAGGGCACCGAATCCGAAGCCAGGAACGGTGAGATGCTTTCCGGCTGGCTGGATGCGGACCGGACCGGACGGATCGCCAGACTGACGCCGTACCTCGATTATTTTCTGACCAGGGATCATAGGGAAAAGGAGGTGGCCTCCCGCAAGCGGCTCATCAATAAACCAACGGCGGCGGCCGCGCCCGGCGCCGAGGATATCCTCGAGGCCGAGGCCGAACGGCTGGCCCGGTTCGTCCTCAAGCGCCGCGCGGCGGCGACGGCAAGTGCAACCCGGGCGCTGACGGTGATTTCACAAACCCTCATCGATACGTACCAGCGGGAAAAGCGGTCCCGGGCGCTCCTCGACTATGAAGACTTGATTCTCGATGCCGGGCGGCTTTTCGCGCGTCCCGGCATCTCGTCATGGGTCCTCTACAAGCTCGACGGCGGTCTCGACCACGTCCTGATCGATGAGGCTCAGGACACCAGCCCGGATCAGTGGTCCGTCGTCGATTCGATTGTCGACGAGTTCTTTGTCGGTGAGGGGGCCCGTGACCTGAATCGCACCATGTTCGCGGTCGGCGACGTCAAGCAGTCGATATTCAGTTTCCAGGGCGCCGCGCCGGAAAACTTCGCCTCGGCGCGGGACCGGCTCGCCCGGACGATCCCCGGCGCCGGCGGCCGATGGTCTGACGTGGACCTGAATATTTCCTTCCGGTCCGTCGAACCGGTTCTCCGCGCCGTGGACGCCGTATTCGAGCAGGTCCCGGCCCGGGATGGGGTGGCGCTGGATGATCGCCCCATCGTGCACGAGGCGGCCCGCGAGGGAGATGGCGGTCTCGTGGAACTGTGGCCGCCTGTTTTGCCGCTGGAGTCCGATGAGACCGGAATCTGGAAACCGCCGGTCGAGGGGATCAGGGGCGGAACGCCGCAGGCCCGGCTTGCGGCCATCGTCGCCACCCGCATTTCCCGGATGATCGACGATGGCGAGGCGCTCGAATCCGCGGGCCGTCCGATCGCCGCCGGCGACATCATGGTCTTGGTCCGGCGTCGCGGCGCTTTCGTGGATGATCTGGTGCGCGCGCTCAAGTCGTTGAACATCGACGTCGCCGGCGTCGATCGATTGGTGCTCACCGAGCACATCGCGGTCATGGATCTGTTGGCGTTGGGCCGGTTTCTGCTTTTTCCCGAGGACGACCTCACCCTGGCGGCGGTATTCAAGAGCCCGATCGTGGGCCTGACCGAAGAGGAACTGTTCGAACTCGCCTATGGCCGGGAAGGAAGCCTGTGGTCGGAACTCCAGTCCCGCCGGGAGTCCAGTCCGAGATTTGCCGCCGCTCACGAATTTCTGCGGGAACTGCTTGCCGCCGCCGATTACCTGCCCCCCTATGAGCTGTTTGCCGACATCCTTGGCGCGCGGGGCGGACGCCGCCGTTTGCTCGCCCGGCTGGGGCCCGAGGCGATTGATCCTCTTACCGAGTTTCTGAACCTTGCACTGGCTTTCGAACGAAGCCACACCCCGTCGCTTCAGGGATTCCTGCAATGGATGGAGGCCGGCGCGGTCGAGGTGAAGCGGGATTTGGACCAGGGCCGCGGCGGCGCGGTTCGGGTCATGACGATCCACGGCGCCAAGGGCCTGCAAGCGCCCATCGTATTTCTGCCGGATACGATGCAGATGCCGCGTCAGGAGGGCGGCCTGCTATGGGGCGGACGGGATGAGGACGGCGCGGAATTCCTGTTATGGCCGCCGCGCCGGGCATTTCGCGAGTCCGTCGGCGAGCGGCTGGCGGAAGAAGCCCGCATTGCCCAGCGGCGGGAATATCGGCGGCTACTCTACGTCGCCATGACCCGGGCGGAAGACCGGCTCTACATCTGCGGCTGGGAGACGAAGAAAAAGGCGCCCGAGGGCAATTGGTACGAGTTGATCAGTCAAGCACTCGAGCCCCTTGCCGAGGAGGTCGACGATCCGATTCTCGCCGAATGGGACAGTGAGCCGGCCAAGAAGATTTTTCGCCTTGCAACGCCTCAAACGAAGGACGTCGAGAAGACCCCGGAGCCGCAAGAGCTTGACCAAATACCGCTGCCGAGTTGGGCGGACGAACCGCCGGCCCCGGAGCCCCCTCTGCCGCGGCCGCTCAGCCCGTCGCGGCCGGCGGATGACGATCCGCCGGTTCGCTCTCCGCTCGGGCAGGACGGTTCGGAGCGGTTTCGCCGCGGGCTGCTGATCCACAACCTTCTTCAGACGCTGCCGGACCTTCCGAGGGAATCATGGCCCGGCGCCGCGGCGGCGTATTTGTCCGGCGCCGCGCAGGACCTCGAACGGGCGGACCAAGAACAGATTGTCCGCGAGACCCTGGCGGTCATGGAGGATCCGGCCGCGGCCCCATTGTTTGGGGAAGGATCGCGGGCCGAGGTGCCGATTGTCGGCCTCGTGGGCGGCAGGGCCGTCTCCGGTCAGATCGACCGAATCCTGGTCGACGAGGAAAAGGTCACGATTGTCGATTACAAGACCAATCGGCCGCCGCCCCGGTCGCCGGAGGATGTGCCCCCGGCCTATTTGCGGCAGTTGGCAATCTACCGTTCCGTGGTTGCCGATATCTATGGGGATCGCGAAATCGCCTGCGTCCTGCTTTGGACCGACGGCCCGATCGTTATGGAAATTCCCGCGGAACTTACGGACCGGTACGTCCCTTGACGGGCATACGGGCCGAACATAGATTGGCCCCATCATCCAAAATATCCCTCGCGAGCGGCATCGCTGTGCGGCGTTGGAAAGGAAACATGTTATGGCCAAAGAAGTAAGCGATTCGTCGTTCGACTCGGATGTGCTTCAAGCATCGGGCCCGGTGCTGGTGGATTTCTGGGCCGAGTGGTGCGGTCCCTGCAAGCAGATCGCCCCGTCCCTCGAGGAAATCGGCACCGAACTGGGCGACAGGCTCACGATCGCCAAGGTGAATATCGACGACAATCCGGAGACGCCCTCCAAATACGGCGTACGCGGAATTCCGACGTTGATGCTCTTCAAGGACGGCGAGGTCGCTTCCATGAAAGTCGGCGCGTTGCCCAAGAGCAAGCTCATGGAATGGGTTGAATCGGTCATCTGAAGCCGATTGCGGTCCGCCTTTCATCGAGACCCCGCCCCAGCGGCGGGGTTTTGCTTGGAACCCGCCCGTTCAGGCGTGAGTCTTGAGGATTTCACCCGCCAGATAGAGTGATCCGCAAATCAGGACTCTGCCCGGGCCATCCAGGCAGGATGGAATTCCTTGCACGGCCTGATGAGGTCCGCCGGATTCGAGCGCGGTCATGCCGGCTGCCGTTGCCTGCCTGGCCAGGTCCTCGGCGGACCAGGCGCCGTCCTCGCCGGGAATTTTCAACGCCAAGGCGAGTTGAGCGTGGGGCGCGAGCGGTTCGAGAAACGCCCGCGGGTCCTTGGACTTCAGCATGCCGACCATCAGCGCCAGCGGACGGTCGTCCCAGCCCGCCGCCTGCCGGGCCAAGGCTGACCCGGCGGCGCCGTTGTGCCCGCCATCCACCCAGATTTCCCAGCCTGGCGGGAGTTCGTCCAGCAGCGGCCCTTTCGTCAGCCGTTGGAGGCGGCCGGGCCAGTCGGCGCCGCCGAGGCCCTTGGTGACGGCTGCGTCGGAAACCGGGAACCCGCCAAGTGAATCGAGGCACGCGATTGCCTGGGCGGCATTCTCGATCTGGTGGCTGCCGGCGAGTATGGGGACCGGCAAGTCCCGGAGTTTGCCGGGTGTTCTGACGGCCATCCGGGTCCCTTCCCGTTCGACGGACCAATCCCGCCCCGAAACCAGCAACTCGGCGCCGATTTCGTCCGCCTTTCTTTCAATGACCGGCATCGCTTCATCCGGCTGCCGGGCGACGATGCACGGCACGCCGGGTCTCATGATGGCGGCTTTCTCGCCGGCAATCCCGCTCAACTCGTTTCCCAGATACCCCTGGTGATCCAGGGAGATCGGGGTCAACGCCGTCACGGCGGGCGCGTCGAGAACGTTCGTCGCATCCAGACGGCCGCCGAGACCGGTTTCGATGAGCGCCAGATCGGCGGATGTCCTCGAAAATGCGAGGTAGGCGATGGCGGTGGTTATCTCGAAAAAAGTGATGGGGTCGTCACCCGCCGCGGACTCGCACTCCTCCAGCAGTTCAAGCAACTGATTGTCGGTAATCAGGTTTCCGGCAATGCGAATTCGTTCATTGAAGCGTATCAGGTGAGGTGAGGTGTAGACGTGAACCTTGAGGTCGGCGGCCTCGGCGAACGCGCGCAGGAAGGCGATAACCGAGCCTTTTCCATTGGTGCCGGCCACATGGACCACCGGCGGCAGCCTGCGTTCCGGGTGACCCAGCCGATCGAGCAGGAGCCGAATCCGGTCCAGGGAGAGATCGATCACCTTGGGGTGACGCCGGTTAAGCCGGTCGACAAGAGAGGTTGCGGTCACGGCGGCGCGCTCGGAACTTCGGCTAGCTCTTCAATCCGCCCGCCAGGTCCCTGACCAGTCCGAGGACGGCATCCCGGCACGCGCCCGCCGACGGCCCGTCGCCGTTCAGGTTTTCCTCGATTCGAGAGACCAGGGCGGAACCGACGACGACGGCATCGGCAAACCTGCCGATTTCAGCCGCCTGCGCCGGGGTCTTGATACCGAAACCGACGGCGATGGGCAGGCTGGTGTGGCGGCGAATTCGCTCGACGGCGGTTTCGACCGCGCCGGCGCTGGCCGATTTGGTGCCGGTAATTCCCGTTATGGAGACATAGTAGATGAACCCCCCGGCGTGTTCGACCACATGGGGCAGACGATCGTCATCGGTGGTCGGCGCGGTCAGGTAAATGAAGTCCAGCCCGGCGGCCTCGACAGGTTGCCGAAGCTCGGTCTCCTCGGGCGGCAGGTCGACGACGATCAAGCCGTCGACGCCGGCGCTCTTGGCATCGGCCATGAACTTTTCGGGTCCGTAGGCGTAGATGGGATTGTAGTAACCCATCAGGATGACAGGCGTCTGCCCGTCGTTTTTTCGGAACGACGCCACCATTTCCAGGGTTTGCTTCATGTTGGCGCCGTTCTCGAGCGCCCGCAGGCTTGCCGCCTGAATGGCCGGCCCATCGGCCATGGGATCGGAAAACGGCATTCCCAATTCGATGAGATCCGCGCCGGCCTCGGGGAGCGCATCCAATATGGATTGCGACGTTCCGCGGTCCGGATCGCCCGCGGTAATGAACGTCACCAGCCCCGGACGGTTCTCCGATTTCAGCCGGTCGAACCGGGCGGATATTCGCGTACCGCTCATGACTCGCGCGCCTTCAGGTAAGCGCCGACGGATTCGAGGTCTTTGTCGCCCCGTCCGCTCATGTTTATGACCATCAGGTGGTCCGGGGCGAGTTCGGGGGCGATTTTTGCCGCATGGGCCACCGCGTGGGCGGATTCGAGGGCCGGAATGATTCCCTCGGCCCTGGTGCAAAGCTGAAAGGCATCGACGGCCTCGTCGTCCCGGATGGACACGTACTCGACGCGGCCAATGTCGTGGAGCCAGGCGTGTTCGGGCCCGATGCCCGGATAATCCAGGCCGGCCGAGATACTATGGGCCTCGGTAATCTGGCCGTCGCCGTCCTGCAGCAGATAGGTTCGGTTGCCGTGCAGGACGCCGGGCTCTCCCGCGGTCAGGCTGGCGGCGTGCTTGCCCGTCTCGATCCCTTCGCCCGAGGCTTCCACGGCGATAATCCGGACCTCCTCGTCATCGAGGAACGGATGAAACATGCCGATCGCGTTCGATCCGCCGCCGATGCAGGCGAGCAGCGTATCGGGGTTTCGTCCCTCGATTTCGTTAATCTGCGCCTTCGTTTCGTCGCCGATCACCGACTGGTAGTCCCGAACCATGGCCGGATAGGGGTGCGGTCCGGCCACGGTTCCGATCAGGTAGTAGGTATCTTCGACCGTCGCCACCCAGTCGCGGAGCGCATCGTTCATGGCGTCTTTCAGGGTCCCGGAGCCCGACGTTACCGGCCGGACTTCGGCGCCGAGCATCTTCATCCGAAATACGTTGGGCGCCTGTCGTTCGATGTCGACCTCGCCCATGTAGACGACGCATTCGAGACCGAACAAGGCGCACACGGTGGCGGTGGCGACGCCGTGCTGACCGGCGCCGGTTTCGGCGATGATCCGGCGTTTGCCCATCCGTTTGGCGAGCAGGATTTGTCCCATGCAATTGTTGATCTTGTGGGCGCCGGTATGGTTGAGATCCTCGCGCTTGAAATAGATCCGCGCGCCCCCCAGATGCTCGGTCAAGCGGGCGGCGAAGTAGAGCGGCGTCGGCCGGCCCACGTAACTCGTCAAATAGGACCTCAGTTCCGCCCGGAACGCCGGGTCGTTGCGGGCCTCGTCATAGGCCCGCTCGACATCGAGAATGAGGGGCATCAAGGTCTCGGCGACGTATCGGCCGCCGTAGATTCCAAAATGCCCGTCGCTGTCGGGACCTCGCTGGTAGGTGTTGGGCTTGGTCATGCCGTGGTCGTGGCTCTGGTTTCTAGATTGGCCGCTAATAAATCACACCGTTGCCGGTGCAACGAGGGTTATTTCATGGTCGGTGCGCTGATCGGCACGGATCGGACCGCGCCGATAAACCGTTGAATTTTATCGACGTTTTTCACGCCCGGCCGGTCCTCGACCCCGGACGACACGTCAACGGCCCCGGCGCCCGAGATTCGGATGGCCTCGGCCACGTTCCGGTCGGTCAGACCGCCCGCAAGCATCCAGGGCGCCTCGACCCGGCGTTCCGACAGCAACCGCCAATCGAACATCAGCGCGTTGCCGCCGGGAAGCGCATCCGTCATATCCGTGGGCGGTTTGGTGTCGAAGAGAAAGCGGTCCGCGATGCCCCGGAAATCATCGGCGCGTTCGAGGTCGGCCGCGCCGGCCACGGAAATGACCTTCATGACCGGGAGGCGCGTACGCTCCTTGATCTCTCCGACCCGGTCCGGTGTCTCGCCGCCATGGAGTTGAAGGAGGTCCAAGGAGGCTGCTTCGAGTACACCATCGATCTGTTCGTCGCCGGGGTCGACGAACAATCCGACCCGGACCACGCCCTCCGGAACCAGCCCGACGAGCTCGGCTGCACGGGCGGGGCTCAGATTTCTCGGTGACCGCGGGTAAAAGACGAACCCGGTATAGTCCACGCCGGCCTCCACCGCGGCGGCGACGGATTCCGGGCGGTCGAGGCCGCAAATCTTTACCTCAAGCGGCCTCGGCGAGTTCATCTCGAATCCGGCCGGCGGCCTCCGCAGGATCGGCGGCGGCGGTGATCGGCCGCCCGATCACCAGGTAATCCGCTCCGCGGCTGACGGCATCCGCGGGTGTGAGAACGCGTTTCTGGTCGTCCGCGGATGCCCAGACAGGCCGGATTCCAGGTACCACGAGTTTGAAATCCGGACCGCATTGCGCCCGCAGGGTTTCGATTTCGCGCCCCGAACAGACGACGCCGTCCAATCCGCTCTCCTGAACGAGGGCCGCCAGCCGCTTGACCTGATCCGGCGTCGGATCGGAGACACCGGCGTCCTGGAGGTCGCTGTCGTCAAGCGACGTGAGCACGGTGACGCCGAGTACCAGAGGCTTTTGAAGCCCGATCTTCGATGCCGACTCCCCGGCAGCGTCGGCCGCCGCCCTCATCATGGCGCGGCCGCCCGCGGCGTGAACGTTGAGCATGTACGGTTTCATTTTGACCGCGCTTCGCACGGCGCCGGCAACCGTGTTCGGGATGTCGTGAAATTTGAGATCGAGAAACAGCGGTATGTCTCCACCGGTGATCTCCAGGACGGCTTCGGGCCCCAGCGCCGTGAACAGTTCCTTGCCGACCTTCACGCCGCCGACATGACCCGCGACATCGGACGCAATCGCCTTGGCGCGGCGGAGGTCGGGCGTATCGAGAGGGACAAAGACGCGTTCATGGGGCGGCAGGGTCATTGGCAATGCTCCGGGCTTGGCGGGGTCGCCGTCTTATACAGCCCCCGGGGTTGCGGCGCCAGCCGGATCGAATGCTTGATCAGGCCGAAGGATTGTTGCCGCTCTTGTCGAGCTCGTCGATCTTGGATTTGAGGGTTTCCAGGTCTTTTTCGAGGGTATCGGCGCGCCGATGTTCCTGACGGGCCCTGCGGCGCGTTCCGCCGGCGGACAGCCAGGTTATGATGCCGCCTCCGACAAACCCGACAAATGCCGCGCCGAGGACGACGGCAAAACTCGGCACGACCGGTGCGAACGGGAGCGGCCAGAGGTCGATCTCCAACGGAGATCGATTGGCGATGGCGAATACGATGATTGCCAGGCCAACGACCACCATGGCGATCCAGGAAATGACGCGGATCAAAGAACTGGTCTCCTTGCGGCAAGCCGCCGCACCAGGACCCTCCTGAGCCGGCGGCGGCTCAGGAGTTGATCATTTCCCGGATTTGCTTTCCAGTCTTGAAATAGGGAACGCGCTTTGCCGCAACCTGCACCGCTTCGCCGGTCCGGGGATTTCGCCCCACGCGCGAGTCGCGGTGTTTGACCGAAAATGCCCCGAAGCCGCGCAATTCGACCCGGTCTCCTCTTGCGAGGGCCGCGGCAATTTCGTCGAAGATTGTCGTTACGATTCGTTCTACGTCGCGCTGATAGAGATGGGGATTCTGCTCGGCCAGGTATGCGATGAGTTCGGATTTGGTCATCTCGGTGCGCCCCTCCCCCGTCGCTGCCAATTCTCCGATGGTGAAGATGTTGGCCGGCGCTGCCAGACGCCGAACAAGGTTTATTTGAACTCAGGGTGCCAAAGGGAAATCAACCCGTCAAGTCTAAGTCGTTCAGAAAACAATGTTTTTCCGAATACATCGTCGAGCATGCCACTCAGAATTCCGTCGTCGCGGCGCGCTTTTACGGGCCGGACCGGCAGTGATTTGGCAATGCCGTGGGACGAGGCCAGCCAGTCGCGAGCCTCGGCTTCGCCGCCGACGCCGTCGATGAGCCCTTGGCGAAGAGCCTGGCGTCCGGTGAATATCCGCCCGTCCGCCAACGGGGCCACCCGCTCCCTGCTCATCCGGCGCCGCTCGGCAACCATGCCGACAAATAGGTCATAAATGTCGGCGACCACCGCCTCGGTGGCGGCGCGGGCTTCTTCGGAGAACGGCTCCAGCGGATTGGGCTGCGCCTTCAACGGCGAACTTTTGACCGACTCCGGCTTCACGCCCAGTTTGTCCAGCAGGCCGGTGATATCGGTGCTCTGCAAAACGACTCCGATGGACCCGGTAATCGAGCCTTCGCGGGCGATAATGTAATCGGCGCCGAGCGCCGACATGTATCCGGCCGAGGTCCCGAGCTCGCCGATGACGGCGACCACGGGTTTTCTATCGGCGACCAGCCGTAACGAACTGAAAAGCGCCTCTCCGCCGGCAACGGTGCCGCCGGGAGAATTAATCCGGACGATGAGCGCCCGAGCCCCGCGGTCCGCGGCTACCCGGCGAAGCGCGGCATCCCGGGCCGGTGCTCCGAATATGACATTGGAGATTTCGATGGAGGCCACATAGGGCCCGCCGCCAATCCCGCCAAAGCGGCCGGCGCCCACCGCCACTAAGGCGATGAGCGCCGCAACGGCGACGATCCGCCAGAAGCCGAGGCGGCGCTTGAGGCGGCGGCGATCGACAATCCTGTCAGTGTCCAGCGCCATGGGCCCACCTCATCCCCCGGATGCCGCTAGCTCTTGGCCTCGTCTTCGGGCTCGTCCTCGGGCTCTTTCTCCGCATCGCCCGCGTCTTCGGCGGCCGCTTCCTCGGACGGCGCCTCGGCCTCGCCGGCTTCGGCCGCGTCTTCTGCGGCGGCTTCTTCCACCTCTGCTTCTGCTTCTGCTTCCTCCGGTTCGGCTTCGGCTTCGGCTGTGTCTTCGGCTTCGGCGGCCTCGCTTTTCTCCTTCAGGGCCGCGCCCAGGATGTCACCCAAGGATGCGCCCGAGTCCGAGGAGCCATAGGTCGCCATGGCGATCTTTTCCTCTTTGACCTCGCGGGCCTTGATGGAGAGGTTGATCTTGCGGCTGGCCTTGTCGACCGTGACGATCATCGCGTCGACCAACTCACCGGGGGCAAAGCGGTCGGGGCGTTGTTCGGAGCGGTCGCGGCCGAGGTCGGACCGGCGGATGAAGCCCGGAACGTCCCCGCCCACGGAAACCTCGATTCCCTTGTCGCCGGTGCCGGTGACCGTGCAGGTGACGATGTCGCCCTTCTTGAGCTTCTCGAGACCGTCGGCGACCGGATCTTCGGTGAGCTGCTTCACACCGAGGGAAATCCGCTCCTTCTCGACGTCGACGTCCAGGACCTTGACCTTCAGCATGTCGCCCTTGTTGTAGCCGGCAATCGCTTCTTCGCCGGACTTCACCCAATCCAGGTCCGACAGGTGGACCATGCCGTCGATCTCCTCGTTGAGGCCGACAAACAGCCCGAACTCGGTGATGTTCTTGATTTCGCCCTCGATCTCGGATCCGACCGGGAACTTCTCCAGGAAGTCGGTCCACGGATTGGCCACGCATTGTTTCAAGCCCAGACTGATACGCCGCTTGTTGCGGTCGACATCGAGGACCATGACCTCCACTTCCTGGCTGGTGGAGACGATCTTGCCCGGATGGACATTCTTCTTGGTCCAGCTCATCTCGGAGACGTGGACCAGGCCTTCGACGCCGGGTTCCAATTCCACGAAAGCGCCGTAGTCGGTGATGTTGGTTACCCGGCCGGTCAGCTTGACCTCGAGCGGATACTTGGCGTCGACACCCTCCCACGGGTCGGCCTCGAGCTGCTTCATGCCCAGTGAAATACGCTGGGTCGACGGGTTGAACCGAATCACCTGAACATTGACCGTCTGGCCGACCTGCAGGGCTTCGGACGGATGATTGATCCGCCGCCAGGCGATGTCGGTCACATGGAGCAGGCCGTCGACGCCGCCGAGATCCACAAAGGCGCCGTAGTCGGTAATGTTCTTGACCACGCCCTCGAGAACCTGTCCCTCGGTAAGGTTGGAAATCAGCTCCGAGCGTTCTTCGGCGCGGGTTTCCTCCAGCACCGCGCGGCGCGAGACGACGATGTTCCCGCGGGAGCGGTCCATCTTGAGAATCTGGAACGGTTGCGGGCTGCCCATCAGCGGTCCCACGTCCCGGATCGGGCGGATATCCACCTGGCTGCCGGGCAGGAACGCGACGGCGCCGGAGAGGTCGACGGTAAACCCGCCCTTGACCCGGCCGAAGATGACGCCTTCGACTCTTTGGTCATCTTCAAAGGCTTTCTCGAGGACATTCCACGCTTCCTCGCGGCGGGCCTTCTCGCGGCTCAGGACGACGACGCCGTCCCGGCCCTCGAACCGCTCCACGAAGACATCGACGCGATCGCCCGCCATGATGGTCGGCGCGGCGCCGGCTTCGGAAAATTCCTTGATCGGGATCGACCCTTCGGACTTCAATCCCACATCGATGAGGACGAAATCGTTCTCGACCGCCAGCACGAGGCCGTTGACCACTTTGCCCTGCAGGCGCTCTTCCTGTTCAAATGCCTGGTCGAGGAGGTCGGAAAAATTCTCGCCGGCCATCTGCTCGGCGACTTCCGGGGGGAGATTGTCGGCGTGGGTGTCCACGTTTGCCATGTTCAGGTCTTCCTTCGAATATATGTTTCACTGGCCGGCCGGTTGAATCCGGCGGTCTTTCAACGCGTTGTGGGCGCCCGTCCGAAGACGAGCGATTAGGGCGCTTGCCGCGGTCGGGCGGCCTGGACCCGGTCTTCAGTTATTCTGCGACGTGATATGAGCGAGTGCCGTTTCGAACACTGTGTCGGCGTCTTTTTCACTGGTGTCGATGACCAGTGCGTCTTTGGCCGGCTCCAGCGGCGATACGGCCCGCGATGCGTCCCTGGCGTCGCGGTCCTGTAAGTCCCGCAGAATGCGCGTGTATATAGCTTCAAGGCCTTTGGCTTGCAACTCCTTAACGCGCCTTTCGGCGCGGACTTCCGGGCTTGCGGTGAGGAACAGCTTGATGTCCGCGCCGGGGCAGATGACGGTGCCGATGTCGCGCCCGTCGAGGACCGCCCCCGGCGCGTGCCCCGGCGGGTTTGCGGCGAAGTTCTGCTGGAACGCGCGAAGGATTTCGCGCACCTCGGGAATGGCGGCGACGACCGAGGCCGCCGACGCGGCCGCTTCCCCGCGAAGCGCCGGATTGTTCAAATCCGAGGCTTGAAGTCTTTGGGCCGCGGCGACCGCGATCGCCGTCTCCCCGGGGTCATCGCCCTTCTCGATTATTTTGAACCCGACCGCGCGATAGAGAAGTCCCGTATCCAGGCGGGCTAAGCCAAAATGTTCCGCCAGACGCCTGCTCAGCGTGCCTTTCCCCGACGCGGCCGGGCCGTCCACCGCGATGATCACGGCCCCGGTCCCTCGGCGGAAAACACCGCCCCCAAACCTCCCATCGCCTTGGTAAATCCGGGGAAGCTCGTGGCGATCGTCGAGCCGTCATTGATGGTGACGGGCCGCCTGGTTACCTGCCCCAAGACGAGAAATGCCATGGCGATCCGGTGATCGAGACCGGCGGCGATGGCGCCGCCGCCGGCCGGCGGTTCGCCCCGGCCGTGGATTGCCAGGGAATCCTCGGTTTCCTCGGCCTCGACGCCGCACGCGGCGAGACCCGCGGCAAGGGCCGACAAACGGTCGCTTTCCTTCACCCGCAGTTCGCCGATGCCGTGGAAGGTGGTGGAACCGGCCGCGCACGCCGCGGCCATCGCCAGGACCGGATACTCGTCGATCATCGACGGCGCCCGTTCCGGCGGAACGTCGATACCGGTCAGCGGCGCCGATTCCATACGGAGATCGGCAATCGGCTCGCCGCCCTCGACGGCGTCGTCCAGGGGCCTCCGGGTGAGTTTGGCGCCCATTTCCTCCAGGCATGCGAGGAGACCGGCGCGCAGCGGGTTGGTGCCGACGGCCGGCACGGAAACGTCGGAACCCTCGACGATGCTTGCGGCGACCAGCGGAAAGGCGGCCGAGGAAATATCTCCCGGAACCCGGATCTCCGCCGGCGCCAGTTCGGGCTGGCCGGTGACCGTGGCGGCGGTTCCGTCCGCCGTTTCCTCGATGGCGACTTCGGCGCCGAAGGATCGAAGCATTCGTTCCGTATGATCCCGGGACCGGCGCCGTTCGATGACGGTGGTTTTCCCCGGCGCGGTGAGTCCGGCGAGAAGAATTGCGGATTTGACCTGGGCCGAGGCGACGTCGGGGGTTTCGACGATCGGGCGCAGCCGGTCGGTGCCGTGAACGGTCATCGGCAGCCGCCCGCCTGACCGGCAGGTGAAGCGGCCGCCCATCCGCTCCAGCGGGCCGGTCACCCGCGCCATGGGCCGGCTGGTCAGCGACGCATCTCCCGTGAGGGTCGAGTTGAATGGCTGGCCGGCCAGCAGGCCGGTCAGCAGTCTCGCCGCGGTGCCGGAGTTGCCCAGGTCGAGGACATTGCCGGGCTCGGCCAGGCCGCCGACGCCGCGGCCGTGGATGCGCCACGGCCCGCCGTCTCCGCCCCTTTCGATTGCCGCGCCGAGCGCTTCCATCGCCGCCGCGGTGGCGAGCACGTCGTCCGCTTCCAGCAGGCCGTGAACCGCCGTCTCGCCCACCGTCGAGGCGGCAAGCATCAGGGCGCGATGGGAAATGGACTTGTCGCCCGGGACACGCAGGGTTCCGCGTAGCGCACCGGCGGCGCCGGATGTCACCGCAGTCATGTCAATCCTAGCTCGTCGGTTCGGGCCGTCTCTTTCGGCCGGTAAACAGGGGTGCGTGAACGCGTGAGGCGGTCCATAGCATGTTTGGTCCCGGTCGCGGAAGGGGGTGTATCGCCGGCGCGGGGATGGGATGGGGCGGAAGGGGTGATTTTTGCTTTTGACAGAGGCGGACGAACATGGCAATTGGCAGCCCTTGAGTTGGCCGAAGCCGGAAGGAGTAACGCGTGGTCAAAGCCGAATGGGGAACCAAGCATACGTGCCAGAACTGCGGCGCGAAGTTCTACGATCTCAAAAAGACGCCGGCGGTTTGCCCGAAGTGCGGAACCGAGCGGACGCCGGAAAAACCCAAGCTCAAGCGCGCGTCGGCGCCCCAGGAAACCAAGGCGGAGACCCCGGCGCCCGAGGCGAAGGAAAGCGAAGACGTCGAAGAAGACGATATCGAGGTCGACGACGGCATCGATATCGATGACGACGAAGACGATGCGATTCTCGGCGATGACGAGGCCGACCTCGACGGGGACGAGGACGTTGCCGGGGTGGTCGAGACGGTCGATGGGGACGACGAGGACAAGTCCTAGGCCTTGACGCGGCGCCGTTCCCGCGGGCGCCGCCCGCGGCCGCCCGGTGTCCCCATAAACTCCCCCACAAACTCCCCAAAAACTCCTTGCCACAAAGGGGCGATTTACCTAATTTGCGCGCCTCTCGGGCGGGGCCCGTCCCCAAGCGGTCCGCCCGCCCGTCCCGAACGATGGGGCCGTAGCTCAGTTGGGAGAGCGCTACAATGGCATTGTAGAGGTCAGGGGTTCGACTCCCCTCGGCTCCACCATCCTTCAAGCCGGAGAGTTCCAGTAAGGTACCGATGATCCTCGGTAATCCGGGGATTTTTCCGATTTCGTGGTCTTGCTTGGCACAGGAAATTTCCTGCCGGTCAACGCCGTCGCGCCGCGCCGCGGCGTGAACGACCGGAACGAAGGGCTCATGGTCCCGGTCTTCGCAATTGACGTGATCATCGACCGGCGGCCGGACCGCGTCACGGCAAGTCCCCGCTATTCGTCCAGGGATCGATGAGCGCAATTCCGCAGTGCTCGAAGTCGGCGCTATTGCGAGTCGCGACGGCCGCGTCGGCGGCGCGGGCGATGGCGGCGATCTGGCAGTCGGCCTCCAGAATCGGCCGGCCCAAGAATCGGCGGTCGGCGGCAATGTCCCCATAGGCCCTTGCCGCGGCGCTGTCGAAGGGCAGCACGCGCCCGGCGAAGTCCTCGCGGACCATGGCATCGACCTCCGCGGCAAGTTGGTCACGGCGCCGGCCGGCCGGGAGGATGGCGGCGCCGGCGCGCAGCTCCGCCTCGGTGACGGCGGTGAGGTAGAGTTCGGCCGAGTCGTGTCCGGAGAACCATGCCAACACCGCGGGGTCGGGTTCGAGCCGCATCAACTCGGAGACCACGTTGGTGTCTATAACGACCATTGCAGGCTGCTCATTCGAACTTGGGCGGCGGACGCATCGGGCCTCGCTCCGGAAGGTCGAGCTCGACCCCTCCAAGCGCGGCGAAGCGGGCGTGAATGGCGCGGCCGAGGTCCTTCGGGGGAGAAGCTTCGCCGAACGTGCGGCGCAGGATCTCGCGGGCTTCCTCTTCCATCGAGCGGCCGTTCTCGGCGGCGCGGACGCGGAGCCGGCGCTTGAGCCCATCGTCCAGGTTACGAATAGTGATGCTTGCCATGGGCGGCAGCCTCCAGGTTCGTGCAGTGCGCAAAATTAAGCATTGATGGCATTGCAGTCAACGTCAAGGATACTTATCCCGCGTTCCGCGTTTCGGTGACCGGTTTCAGAGCCGCCTCTTCAGCGGACGAGATCTCGTAGATCCTCCACCACGGATTGGGTAGCGCTTACAATCCGTCGAGGGTTTCGCGCACGGCCCCGGCAAGCAATTCGAACCCGACGGCACCGGTGGTCTCCTCGAGGTCGTGGAGCCCGATACTGCGCAAATTCGCCCGGAGACTCTTCGCCGGAACCACAAGGAACTCCCACTGCTCGGGCGCGCGGTGATCGGCGGCCGACTCTCCTGTCTCCCCGTGCCAGGCGAAGACGTAGATCTCGGCAAGTCGGTCAGGGGGCCGTATCAGATCGCCGTCGAGCGACCTGAAAAGATCGGGAAGGGCGATGTTGAACCAACTGGTTCTTATCCAATCCTTCCGTCCGGCGTCCCAGGGTTCTCGGGCTGCCGATTGCTTGATCTGAATCCTCGCTCCGGAGGGGTGCTCCAGGTCCCACGGCGCCCAGTCGTGGCCCTTGGTCCAGGGGGAGGTCCAGTCGGGCGCCAGAAGCTCCGTCACCAAGCACACGACATATTCCTGGCGGTGATCGTCGGTCATGATCGCGCGGTCGTGTCGACGAACGATGTTTGAGAGGACCTTGTGATGGAGGGGATCGGCAGTTCGGTCCTTGGCGGCGATCCGGTGGGCCGCACGCGCGGAATCGACGGCCCAGCCCGAGGGTGCGAGGTCGGGATCCTCACCCTGCTTTACGCGGGCAATGGTGTGCGCCGCCAGGCGTCGCGCCTGGTCGGCGGTGAGCACGCCATGGCGGCCGAGCGTGAACCGCCTGGACCTGCCGCCCGAGCGGGTCTGCACGATGTAGACCTTTGAGCCGGACGGGTAAACCCTGACGCCGAAGCCCTGAATCTCGCTATCCCAGAACACCGCGTCCTTGCCCTCGACGGAGAGGCTGTCGACGGTGCGTTTGGAGATTCGTCTTCGTCTCAGCTTGACCATCGCCCGGTTCCTTAGGCAATGTCATGCGCGGTCAATTCACGCCATGAACCGCCCTGGCCTGTCAGGGATTCATCGATATCGGCAGCGGCGATATCGATGACGCGGCGCTTACAGCTTTGGCCACCTGCGGAAAGCCTTGCGTCGCCTCGTTTTTGTTGACGCATCATGAGCGGCCCGTAAGC
The DNA here is from genome assembly GCA_965221855.1 of Rhodospirillales bacterium. Taxonomy (GTDB): domain Bacteria; phylum Pseudomonadota; class Alphaproteobacteria; order Rhodospirillales; family UBA2165; genus JAJDXO01. Next base: position 239,896 of record CBDCSV010000008.1, read on the forward strand.
GAAAATCGCATCGGTGAAGGTGCCGCGGATATCGATACACGTGTTTTTGGGCTCAGACGGGACCATGAGGTAGCAGCAGGTAGCAAGCGGTTGATCGCGACCGCTTACGGCACCTCCCAAGCCGTGGAGAGTTGCGGAATTTTCGATTCCGGATTCGGTCGGATTTCGCACGATCAACACATGGTCAACACCGATGCGCGGGCGCGGATTCCAGAGGTGCCGAACAATAAATCTGGTTCTACGTCTCTACGGACCAACCAGCAGGGAAAGCGGCCGGTCCATCCCATTGGCGGACACAACGAATTTTGGTCCCTGCTGGTCGTCAAGAAGGAGCTGCTATACCGCCGGCAATACCCGGCCGCGGCATTCGCCGAAGCCGATCGCGACGAATCCCTCTTTCGATGCCCGGCCCCGGAAAGTGATTTCGTCTCCATCCTCCAGATACCGGCGGATTTCGTCGCCAACCGCGATGTCGGTGGTGCCTTTTTCGCTCAGTTCCGCGAGGCAGGCCCAGGAACTGCGATCGGCTCCCGAAACCGTGCCGCTGCCGAACAAATCGCCCGGCTCGAGATTGCAGCCGTTGCTTGTGTGATGGGTCAACATCTGGGCCGGCGTCCAATAGGAATCCCGAAAATTCGTCCGGGTGACGGTAACCGGGTCGGCGCCATTGTCGCGCAGCCTCTCCGTCGACCAATCGGCAAATAGCTCGACATCCAGGCCGCCGCACCCTTGATCTACATCATCCAGGAGATGGCGTGGCGGTAGAGCATCCGCTTCCCGTTTCCGCGCCGGCATGCGGAACGGAGCCAGCGCCTCCGCGGTCACGATCCAGGGAGAAATGGAGGTCATGAGGCTCTTGCCGAGGAACGGACCCAAGGGCTGCCCTTCCCAAAACTGGATGGCGCGGGCCGACCAGTCGTTGAGCAGTCCGTAGCCGAACAGGTGATCCGAGGCCTCGCCGATGGGAATTGGATGACCCAGTTCGTTTCCGGGGCCAACGTAAATCCCGAGTTCCAGCTCGAAGTCCTGCGCCGGTTCGGGCCCATAGACGACCCTGCCGTCGAAATCCGGATACTGACCGTTGGGGCGCCTAAGCGGAGTGCCGCTCACCCGCACCGTGGTGGCGCGGCTGTGATAGGCGATGGGAACGCCGGAATAGTGCGGCGGGAGTGTGCCGCTCGGGGACATGCGTTTGGAGTGCTCGTCCGAGCACAGGAAATCGGTAAAGCTCCCGATCTTCACGGGCAGCAGCATTTCGTAATCAATGGCCGCTACCAGGCACGCATTGGCGGCCCCTTGGTCCTTGCTGCCCTCGGTCAGGAGATTCGATACGGCTTTGCGCAGCGCCGAGGCGGCGTCGTTACCGAGCGTAAGCAGGGGGTTCAATGATGTGCCCGATGCCGCGACGGCGGCATCCTTGGAGGATCCGGGAAACAGTCCGGCTTCGTTTGCGGCGGCGATATCGAGAATTCGGTCTCCGATGGCCACGCCGCACCGGGCTGCCCCGTCACCGTTGCTGAAAACGCCCAGAGGGAGATTCTGAATGGGAAAATCGGCGCCAGGCCGGTTGGCCGACTCGACCCAGCTTCTGCGATCCGGATCGTGGGTATCGTTGATCCCGTGTGCGGTCATATGGCGCCGGCCTGTTCGTCGAAATAGTATCTGCCGGCCGCACCGATCACTTCCCACCGGTCGTCTGCGGCGTCGGCGCCGAACTCGGTGTAGCAAAGATAAACGTTGAGGACGATGCGCTCCCGGTCGATCCAGTCGGCATAGGGACCAAGATCGATGTCGCGAGCCGCCTCCTCATAGCCCATCCCTGCATCATAACGCTTCCGGGATTCGGCCTGGACGAACCCGATATAGTCCCTGAGCCCCTGGATGCCCCGCTTGTCGGTGATCGGCCCGTGGCCGGGAACCACGACATCCACATCCCAGCTCATCATCAGATCACAGGCGTCGATCCAGTTTTGGCTCGGTCCGCACCAGATGATGGGATGGCCCTCCATGAATAGAATGTCGCCCGCGAAGATCACCCGGTCCTCTGGGATGTAGACCACCACGTCGCCCTTGGTGTGGGCGGGCCCCACCTCGATGAAACGGACCTCTTTGCTGCCGACATGAATTGTCCGTTCGCCGGAGAACGTGCTGGTGGGCAGCGTCTGCACGAACCCCTCCGGCGAGAATCTCGTCCACATGACCTCGTTGAAGAACTTTCCCGCGTCCCCGAAATTCTCCCAGTTCATCCGAATGTTGCCGCGGGGGTCATCGGAGGGCGCCGAATACTCCTTCATCTCTTCGAGGCAGGCGTCCGAGGAGATGATCACCGCCCCTTCGACCAACTGGTTGCCGAAGGTATGGTCCGGATTGGAATGGGTATTGAGAAGGGTGCCGATCCGCTCAGCGGCCGGCACGGCCCGCTTCATGGTGTCCAACATGTCACGGGTCAGGGGCAGGTCCATCAAGGTATCCACCAAAAGTGTTTCTCCTTGATCCTCGATCAAGCCTGCGTTGCTGTAGCCCCAGCCGCCGTTGGGCTGCAGATAGCCGTAACAGCCGTTGCCCAGGTCGTGCAGTCCCTTTTCGAACGGATGGGAGCTTCCCATTACCGGGCCTCGCTGAATTTCGGCATCTCACCCTCGACGACGGTGACGTCCCATTCGGGCTCCGGGTTCATGAAATCGGGGATTTCATGGGACCACATCATCATGCCGAAGCGGGGATCCCAAATCCTTGGTTTCCATTCCTCCGTCAGGTAGTCGATATCGGTGAGGTATTCGGAGTCGCCCCCGCCCGGATTATTGGCGTAGTAGTTGATCGCCGACGAGATTCGGTGCCGGCTAATGCCCAGGAAGCTTTGCCAGCCCTGGCGTTGTAGGTAGTTGGCGCCGGCCATCACTTCGTCGATATTCTCGACGCCAAAGGATACGTGGTTCCAGGTGATGCCTTTTGCCTGCACCCGGTCGGAATCCATGACGAACAGGCTGTGGTGATCCTGTCGGCCGTCGGCGAGCAGAAATGTCGCCAGCCCGCGCGAGATATCGGTCACCCGGAAATTCAGCACGTCGACGTAAAACGCTTCGACCTTGTCGATGTCGTCCTTTGGAACCGTGTATCCGATATGGTGAATCAGGCGCGGCTGGGCACGCTCATACCATTTTCGGTTTGCGTTCCACCGCTGGACCGTATCGACCGTATTTGTCGGGACATGCTCGCCCGCAACAACAGTGCGTTCGAAAACACAAAAGCCGAGCGGAATACCGACAGCATCGACGGTATGGAGTGTTCCGTCATCGTCGCGGGTCACCTCGCCGAGGGCGGACAGCTTCGTCTCCAACTCATCCAAGCTCTTGGCGGTATCGACACCCCAAATGGTTTCCCGAACCCCGGGGCGCTCCAGAACGTTCTCACGAAGCGACGGGTCCGACATGTGGCGGATCAGAATGGTCGCGCCATCGGCGACACTGAAGTCGGAACCCGCGTCATCTTCACGATCAATGGTGAGCCCAAAATCCTTGTAGAATCTTGTCGCCTCCGCGACATCCGGAACGCCGTATATCAGCGAAGCAATACCGTTAATGGCCATATCCAATACTCCAGTTACACTATTTCTCAGAACGGTTCGGAGAGCCGCTTGCCGATGGCCATGCCTTGCTGGGCCATCCCTTCGCGCGCCGGCGGCGGGAAGAACTTCGGCTCATTGCTCTCTTCATCCAGAGTGAGATGCTGACCCGTCTCAAACGAGCCCTGTTGAACGAATAGCGCCCGCTCGTAACGCCGCTCCATCCAGGTGGCGTTGACGGCGCCAATGGTCTCACCTTTCTCCAGCTCCTGTGCGTAGGCGACCGCGTCTTCGATTCCCATCGCCGCACCGGACGCCCAGAACGGGCAGGACGCATGTGCCGCATCCCCCATGATCACGATGCGGCCGTCGTGCCAAGGCGCCGGCAACTTTACCTGCTCCATCACCGTGTGGAGAATATGGGCGGGCTGAATGTCCAACGCCATCACGTCCTTCATGTAGCCGCCAAAATGACTGTAGCGCGCCCGAAATTTCTCGAGGGCCTTCTCGGGCGGACTGCGGTCCGGCGTCGTCGCCTTGGCGACGCAAGCGACGTAAATGTGGGTGTCGTCGACGGGCAGAACACCGACGGTCTTGCCGAAGCCGAACATCCAAACCATGGTTTGAACCGTCTCCGGCCGGGGAAGAATTAGACGGTAGTTGCAGAAACCCGCGAACTCCGGATCAACGCCCGGGAACACCAATTGCCGGGTTTTGGAGCGAATGCCGTCACACCCGAATACCAGGTCATAACGGCCTTCACTGCCATCGGAGAAAACCACATCGACCCCGTCACCGGAATTGGTGAGTTGATCGACTGTCAGTCCCATGCGGACGGAAAGGCCCATTTCCGTGACACGGGTGTGGAGAATATCGTGAACGGAATGCCGCCGGAGACAGACGCTGCCGGGGTATTCCGGCCCGGCAATTTGGGGCTCGGGGCTGCCGCCGATCGGCTCTCCGGTCGTATCCTGGAGAATGAGGCCGTTGACATCATCCGACCAACCCGCCTCGGCAATCCGGTCCACCACATCGATATCGACGAGGGCCCGCAGGGCCGTCCCCCGCAGGATCATTCCAGCGCCGAGAATCTTGAATTCTTCGGCGAGTTCGATGACGTCGGCTTGTATCCCCCGTTTGGCAAGAGAGCAGGCCAACACCTGGCCAACGATTCCGGCGCCGACGATAAGCACATTGTTGACTGAAGCCATTTCTACTCTCCCTCGACAACTGAGTTTTCAAGCGTTCCAAGGCCCTCGATCTCGATTCGGCAGATGTCCCCGGGCTGCAGGAAGGTCTTTGCGGCGTGGCCGACACCGCTGCCGGTGCCCGTTGCGATCACGTCGCCGGCCAAGAGCGTAAAATGCTCCGACAATGCCTCGATCAACTCGGGGACGGTAAAGATCATGAGTTCGCTGTTGGTGTCCTGGCGGAGTTCGTCATTGATGAACGTGTTGATGCGAAGCGCCTGGACGTCGGGAATTTCGGAACGGGGCGTGATCCATGGACCCATGGGCGCCGACGTATCAAACGATTTCTGCCACAACCAGTCGGTCTTCAGCGCCGGCCAATCATCCCGCCACAGAAAATCCCGGGCCGACAGATCGTTGATGATGGTGTAGCCCGCAACGTGTTCGAGCGCGTCGTTGCGGCTGATGTTCCGGCCGGGTTTCCCGATGACCACGCAGATCTCCGCCTCCCAGTCTAATTTTTGAGTGATCCTTGGACGCTTGATTTCGTCGCCGGGCCCAATGACGGTTTGGTGTACCACCTTGTTGAAGAAGTAGGGGTTTATCTTCGATTTGTCGGGGTCCTTGCCGGACATTTCCTTGAAGTGATCGCTGTAGTTGGCGCCCGCACAAAATATGTTGCTCGGGTAGAGCATTGGCGCGGCCAGCGAAACTTCGCCGAAAGCGTGATCACTCTCCCCCGTCGCCGCCAAATTGTTCAGCCGCGGGAGCGCGTCATCCCAGTTCTGAATCAGCGCGAGCGTCGAACTTGCATCGTAATTGCTGTCGGTCAGCGCCGGCCCGACATCGAGGACCTTGTCATCGATCTTGAGACCGGCTCGGGGCTCGGCGCCGCCGTTGGCCATATAGTTGACTAGTCGAAAACTCATCTCGGTCATCCGTGTCAGAACATGGTCGACGGCAGCCATAGCGTGAGTGCCGGTATCAGCGTCAGAAGGGCGAGTTTGACGAAGGCGGAGAGCACGAACGGTATGACGCCCTTGAACACCGTGGCCAAGGGCACGTCGGCCCCCGCCATCGACTTCAGGACAAAAACGTTGATTCCGAATGGCGGCGTAATCACCCCGATCTCGACCACCGCGACCATGATGATGCCCCACCAGATCAGATCAAAACCGAGGTCCGTGATAAGTCCCGCCAGAATGGGGACGGTGATGATCAGGATCGCCCAGGCTTCCATCACCGCTCCCAGCAGAACGAAGATCACCAGAAAGATCGCAATGATGGCCGTGGGCGCGATCTCCAATCCACCCACGGTATCGGCCAGCAACTCGGGCAGGCCCGTAATACCGATAAAAAATGATAAGGTGAGCCCGCCGACGATCAGCGCATAGACCATGGCGGTAATGGCGGCGGTTTCGCCCATCACCCGCCAGAATTCGGCGCCTTTCAGTTTGCCGCGGAAGAGAGCGATCAGGAATGCGCCCACCGCACCGACGGACGCCGCTTCGGTGACCGTGAATATGCCCGTATAGATGCCTCCAAGCACGATGGTGAAAAGGGCAATGACGGTGACGCCGCGGCGCAGCGCCGGGGAGATCTCGGCCCAGGCAATGCGGGTCGCCTCCGGAGCCGCGCTCGGCGAAAGTCGCACATAGGCCGACACCGTGGTCATGTAGAGAAACGCCGCAAGAATTCCGGGGATGATGGCAGCCACGAATAGCTGCCCGATGGAAACCTCGGTGAGGAACGCATAGACGACCAGCACACCGGACGGCGGAACCAATGCCCCGAGCGTACCGCCGGCTGCTATGCACCCGGTGGACAGAGAGGCCGAATAGCCGCGCCGGTTCATTTCGGGGAGTGCGACCCGGCCGATGGCGGCGGCCGTGGCAATGGAAGACCCGGTGACGGCGCCAAAGCCGGCGCATCCGCCAATGGTGGCCAATGCCAATCCGCCTCGCAGTCCGCCGAATATGGCGTGCGCCATGTTGTATATGTCGTCCGCCAGGCCGGCCGCCGAAGCGAGCACGCCCATCATCAGGAACAGCGGCAACACCGAAATCTGGGAGTTCGTCAGAAACTCCTCCGCTTCGCCTCCAAACACATTCATCGATTGGCCCGGCCCAAGAAGCAAAGCTATGCCGATGATCCCAAGCAATGCGGTCGACGCGGCGATTGGCAGGATGAGAAGCAGCATGACCCAGACAAGGCCGAAGATGATGAACGCCACGGCCGCCGACGATGCCTTGGCTGCCCCCGCAAGCATCGCCACACCGCCATCGAAGCCCCACAGCACGACGATCGAGGCAAGGCCGACACCAACCATCAGCCACATCAAGGAGTCGTCGATATTCTCTTTCGGTCCGGCGCCTCCCGTGCGGATGGCCCTTGCGCCCTCGACGCCGATCACGGCAATCTGGAATACCGCACCCAGAGCGACGAGCACCGCGACCATCCAGATGAACGGCCAGATGGGGATTTCCAGAATGGTGCTCGAATTCCGCGTTACGGTCAGCTCCTCGGAGATGGCGCCCAGACGCCAGGCAAGAAGAGCGAACATCCAGAAGAGGATGAGCGCGCCGATGAACTTCAGCCACGCGGTCATCTTTTCTCCGTATTTGTCCGCAAGCAGATCGACCGTGATGTGGACTCGTTGCGTGAGACCGGCCGGAAAACACGCGGCGATAGCGACAGGAAAAAACACTTCGGTGATCTCGTTCATCCCGGCGATCGGCTTGCCAAACAACGCCCGCAAAATGACGTCGGCGATCGTCACGGACGCGATCAGCAGCATGGCGAGGACGCCGCCGAACGCGACCCGCCGGGAAACCGTCGACCCCCACCTATCGACGGTTGAGAAGGCCCTTTCCATCGGCCCCACCGCCGGAGGGTTTATTTTCCGCTGCGGATGGCGGCAATTTCAGTTCGGAACGCGGCAAGCACTTTCGCGCCGTCCGGCGTCGATTTTTTCCATTCCTCAACGACCGGAACGATGGTCTCACGCCACTTCGCGACCTCATTGGGAGGCATGGAGGCGAAAGTATGTCCAGGCATCTTGGATACCGCGGCGCGGCCACCCTTGCCGACACGGTCCCAGAACTTGGAGAAGTGTCGGGTAAAGCCTTCTCCCGAGTTGGCGTCGATAGCCCGGCGGCCGCCTGCCGGCAGGGCGTCGTACCCCTTCTTGGACATGAACACCATCGCGGTGCCGGCGCCCAACGGCAGGTCATAATGGTGTTTGGTTACTTCGAACAACTTGAAGGGCATGAATGCCGTCCACACCATCCAGACACCATCGACCGTGCCACGATTCAGGCCCTGATACATCTCCGGAAGCCTCAACGAGATCGGTGTTCCCCCAATTCTCTGAAGGACACCAGAGGAGACCCTGTCGCCAACCGCGATTTTCATGCCTTTGACGTCTTCCAAGGACTTTATCGGCTTGTCTTTGGAGTGGAGCGTGGATGGCGGAAATGCGATTAACGCAAGAGGCTTGACTTCGTGGTACTCGGAGGTGGTCACGCCCTTTTCGTAGAGGCGCCAGAGCGCGAGCGAAGCTTCCTGGGATGTGTTTGCTTCAAACGGAATCGCGGCGACTGTCGACCGCTTGAACCGGCCTTTCATGAACGACTGAACGCCCCAACCGATTTGGGCAACGTCCGCTTGCACTCTTTCGTAAACATTAAAGGGTGATACCAATGAACGGCCGGCCTTGACCTCGACATTGATCTCGCCACCTGACTCCGCACTGACCTTCTTGGACCAGGGGATAAAGATTTGCTGGACAAGGTGCGCCCTTGGCGGACTGCCCACACCAAAGTTCATCTGCTTTTGAGCGGCCGCCGACTGCGGAAACGCTGTCAAAAATACCGCGGCGGAAACGGCGCCAATAAGAATTGCTTTCATCGGAAGTCTCCCATCTCAGAACTGATCCCAATTCCGGAACCTCCTCCACAGGCGAAGCGGCCCCGCACCAGGGAACGACAATCGCCATATGGATTGGTCCGCGTTTAGCCTCGTGAAGCCCTTGGCGGCATAACGTGGCCGCAGGCTTTCTTACAGGGAAGCTTATGGGCAACCTCTGGTATTCGAGAAATTTTTTTTAACTATGAGAACTATAATTTCTGGTGATAATGAAATTATGCGTTTTCATCGTCTCGATTTGAACCTTCTGGTGGTCCTGGACGCCCTCATCGCCGAGCGCAACGTAAGCCGCGCGGCGGAACGTCTAAATCTGACACAGCCCGCAATCAGCAACTCCCTGGCCAAGTTGCGCCAGCACTTTCAGGACGATCTGCTCGTGAAGATGGGACGTCAGATGGTGCCGACGCCGTTGGCGGAATCTCTCCGTGAACCCGTCCGCGAAGCGCTTGTCGGACTCCAGGCGATCGCGGAATCCCGGCCCAGTTTCGACCCGGCGACCGTCGAGAAAATTTTCGACATCGTGGCGTCCGACTACGTTGTCGCAACCCTGTTGCCGGCGGCGACGGCCCGCTTGGCCGAAATTGCCCCCGGTGTCGGCATTCATACGCTGCCTGTTTCCGAACGCTCCATCGGGCTGCTGGCCCGCGGCGAGGTCGACTTCCAAATCCTTCCCGAAGAGACCACGACACCCGACCATCCCCACGAACTTCTATTCGAGGACCGATATGTCTGCATCGCCTGGGCCAGAAATCAGACGATCACGGACCCCTTGAGCCGGGAAAACTACCTATCGGCGCGGCACGTTGTAACAGCCTTCGACAGCGACCGGATGTTGGCTTTTGACGAAGCCCACATGCAGAAGAACGGCTGGAAGCGGGACGTTGTGGCGCAGCTTCCCAGCTTTACGCTATTGCCGTTCTGCATTGTCGGCACTCGGCAGATTGCAACGATCCATGAGAGGCTTGCTCGCCTGTATGCGAACAGCATGCCCCTGAAGATCATTACGCCGGAGATCGATTTTCCGATCCTCCGGGAGCGTATCCAATGGCATCACAATCGTGGGAATGATCCGGCCAATGTCTGGATGCGCCAGTTCCTGATGGAAGTTGCGGCCACCGTCTGAGTCCCACGTATCATCATCCGTGATAGACGTAATCACATAGCGAAATTTGGCGAATAGCCGTTAATCCCGCTAGGTTGTTTGAAAACCACGGGAGGACGCGTCGTGAAAAGGCGGCCAAATTTTCTATTCATCGTAACCGATCAACAGCGGGCCGATCATCTGGGCTGCTACGGGAACCCAATTTTGCAGACCCCCCACATCGATGGTCTGGCGGCCGACGGGAGGCGGTTTGACCGCTTCTACGTCGCCTCCCCCACGTGTCAGTCCAACCGCGCCAGCATCATGACGGGCCGCATGCCGTCTTTGAACGGGGTACGCAACAACGGCCTGCCGCTTCCATTTGAAGCGACGACGTTCGTCGAGATTTTGCGATCCGCGGGATACCGGACCGCCCTGCTTGGCAAGAGCCATCTTCAGAACATGACGGGGCTGCCGCCCGCTCAGAAGAGAGAGGTCGAGGACGGTCTGGAGCAACCCGCTCCCCATTTGCGGGAGGCTGAGATCGGCGGTCGGCGCGAGAACGGCTACGAGCTGGAAAACGAATTGAACTGGCCGGCGCCGGCGATGGAACGAAGGTCCGAGCCCTATTATGGGTTCGAGCATTTTGAGATTGCCAGCAACCACGGCGACCTCGTTGGCGGTGACTATCTGTTTTGGGGGAGGGACAAACACCCGGATTTCGACAAACTCCGTGACCCGGAAAACGCCCTCGCCGATACCAACTACTCGGCGCCCCAGGCCCGGCGAACCGCAATCCCCGAGGAGCTCTACCCGAGCAGCTATGTAGCGGATCGGACAATAGCGTTTCTCGAAAATCACAAGGAGAGCGACCCCGATCGGCCGTTCTATGTCCAGATGGGGTTTCCGGACCCTCACTACCCTTTCACGCCGCCCGGCGAATACTGGGGAATGTATGATCCCGATGACGTTGACGTGCCCGCCAATTTCGATGCGACGGCCAATCTCGTTCAGGGGGTATTCAAGAAAATGTTCGCGGAAGGCAAGGCCTTCCGGGAGGGCCACAACCCCTTCGCCGTGACGGAGCGCGAGGCGCGGGAAATTATTGCGCTTACCTACGGCATGATTTCGATGATCGATGACTGCATTGGCCGCGTGTTGGATTGCCTTCGAGAGCTTGGTTTGGACGACAACACGGTTGTCGTCTTCACCTCGGACCACGGCGATCATATGGGGGATCACGGCATCATGCTCAAAAGCTTCAATCATTTTCAGGGCCTCATCCGGGTGCCGTTCATCTGGTACGACCCTGAAGGTCCCTCGGCTGAAGTCGAAGATCTTTCGAGCACCATCGATTTTGCGCCCACGGTTCTCCGGCGCGCGGGCATTCAACCAAACAACGGCGTCCAGGGCCGAGACCTCTTCGACGGGGACAACGCGCCGGACAGTCTTTTGATCGAGACCGACAACCCGTTTCCGGGCGGTCCGCCCAATCCGCGCACCCGGACCTTGGTCACCAAGGATTGGCGATTTTCGATCCACCAGGGCTTTGAATGGGGCGAGCTCTATGACCTCGACGCCGATCCACACGAAACACGAAATCTGTGGGACGACGATCGCCATCGCGAGGTGCGCATCCAACTCACGGAGAAACTGCTTCGCCGCATGCTGGAAATGCAGGAAAACGCGCCGCTTCAAACGGCCGTGTCATAGGGATCACAGCCAATGTCGGAAACAGCGAAAACCAAAGTCATTGCCCTCGAGGAACACTATTGGGACCCGGAGGTCGCCGGAAAATGGGGTCCGGCAAGAGGTCAACCGGAGGAACTTCTCCTGGAGGTCGGCGACAAACGCATCGCCGACATGGATGCGGCGGGTATCGATCTACAGGTCCTCTCCATGGGGGCGCCGGCCATGCAGGCCTTCGATGCCGAAACCGCGGTGCCCTTGGCGAGCTCTGCCAATGACCGCCTGAAGGATGTCGTCGATGCCCGACCGGACCGGTTTGCCGGCTTTGCAACGCTGCCGACAGCCGCGCCGGAGGCGGCCGCCGACGAGTTGGAGCGGTGCGTGAAGGATCTGGGCTTCCGCGGGGCCATGTTGCACGGACTATCCCACGAGCAGAAGTGGCTGGACCTGCCCGAGTTCTGGCCCATCTATGCGCGCGCCGAGGCGCTCGACGTCCCCATCTATTTTCACCCTGCGCTGCCCCACCCGGCCGTGGTCGGGGCGTACCTCAGGGACTACATTCAGGACTACCCCGAGTTCATCCATGCCGGCTGGGGTTTCACCATCGAGACGGCCACACAGGGCGTTCGCCTCGTACTCTCCGGCGTATTCGACAAACACCCCGGCCTCAAGGTGATCCTCGGCCATATGGGCGAGGGCCTGCCCTTCCTGTTGTGGCGGATCAACCACGCCTTCTCCCGCGGCGCCAACAAGACGACGCCGTTCAGGGAGATCTTCCGGCGGCAGTTCTACGTCACGACAAGCGGCAACTTCTCCGACCCGGCTTTGCTGTGCACGCTCATGGAGATGGGGGCCGACCGGATTCTATTTTCCGTCGACTACCCATATGTCCGGAACCGTGAGGGAACGGAATGGATGAAACGGGTTTCCCTCTCCGATGAGGACCTCGACAAGATCTACAGCGGGAATGCCGAGCGCCTGCTGAAGATTTAATCGTCGCGCGGCCCCGGACCCGATGTCCGCTTCCGGTTGAGGGAGTTGAAGAACCGAGTCGGGGGCGCTGGTGGCTTAGCGAACAAATCAACCGGGTGCCGGCCCAGGAGCAGGCCGGGATGCGACTGTCCAAATTATACGCCGTCAGTACGAAGCCCCCGCGCCGGAAAAAAATAAGACAAGTTGGTATTCGGCTCCTGAGGCTACTCTGATTGGCCGTCACACTGCTCGACTGATTGTAGGTGCTTGAGAAAATCCTGCCCCCTCAACTAAATTGGCTCAGAAAGCATTGATGTTTTCAGGAGCTTTTTGATCCCGAATTCAAGCTGGTTTCGTGCGATCAACACATGGCCGACGCGGGTGCGCGGACGCGGATTCGTGACCGTCCGGTGTTGAGCGTTCAAGGGCGCGGGCGCTGCGTCGTTGCCGAGCGTTCTGGTGAGCTGGCCCCCTTACGGGCTACCCGCCGCTTGACAACAGGATTAAACTAACGGCTGGTACTGAAACCGGAGGCAGGTCACCGAGGTACGCCGCGATGGGCGGGAGGACCGAGGCGGCGGATGATGGGCATAAGCGCGACGGTCGCGATCGCCGGCCGAATTTGCTCGCGAGATAGGGGTTGGAGGGGGCGAGGTCTCGTAACCTCGACGGCACGGAGACGATTCACCCACGTAGAACGTCGCGGAACAACCGTTCGTAGTCGAATCTATACCTGCGACGCGCCGTCATGCGGCCTGCCAACAAAGGGCTCCCTTATCATTTCTTTTGGGCATCCATTTGAGGCGGTGCTAGGGTGTCTTGCGCAGACCGTCGCATCGTAGGTTTTGGCGGAGAGATTCAGTGGACCAGCACGTTGCAGACAATCCCGAAGTTGGGGCGCTTCCGAAGTTCAAGAAGGTTGCCGTTCATTTGGGTGCGGAAGTCAGCGGCATCGATCTCCGCCAGCCATTGGATGAACGGGCTCAACAGGCACTGCGCGACGGGCTGGTTGAGCACGAGGTCTTGGTATTTCGCGATCAGGATATCTCGGTCAAAGACCAGATGCGCTTCGGCCGGTATTTTGGCGATTTGAGCGTTCATCCCATCGCCCGGCACGATGAGAACATTCCCGAGTTGCAAATTTTCGACAACGACGAGAACAACCCGCCGACCTTTACCGACAACTGGCATTCCGACGAAACATTCAGGGAAATTCCGCCGCTCGGAACGATCCTGCGGGCGCGGGTCATGCCGCCGATCGGCGGCAATACCCTGTTCGCGAGTATGACCGCGGCCTATGACGGGTTGAGCGACCGGTTGAAAAACTACATCTCGGGCCTCGAGGCGGTCCACGACGTGAAGCTCTTCCGGCTCGGTTTTACCGATGACGAAAAGGGGCGCGAGCAGGAACGGTTCATCAACGAGAATTTTCCCAGGGTCACCCATCCGGTGGTGCGCGAGCACCCTGTCTCGAAGAAGAAGGTGCTTTTCGTCAATCCCCACTTCACGCTTCATATCAAGGGAATGGACGAACTGGAGAGCCAAAGCCTGTTGCGGGTTCTTTATCACCAGGCGGAGATACCCGAGTACCAGTATCGCCATGTTTGGGCGCCGCATACCGTCGTTATCTGGGACAATCGTTCAACCCAACACTACGCGACCCGGGACTACACCGAGCGCCGGCACCTACATCGCGTCACGGTCAAGGGGACCGAGCGGCCTTACGCACCGGCTTAGCATGAGGCGACGGAACGGGCGCGCCAGCCGGTATGTCCGAGACATCCCCCCACACGATTTACGAGCCGGACGCCGACGCGCCGCAGCTCGGTGAGTCCGTCGATTGCCGCCTCATCGGCATCATCAGCACGCCCTACAAGCGGATGTAGACTGCCTCTAATTCCGCGAGGAACTCGCGGATGGCGCTAGCGACCTCGTCGGGTTTCTCCATATGAAGGAAATGGCCGGCATCGATAAATTGGACCCTCCCGTTGGCGACGAAGTCGGCGGTGTTGGTATATTCTTCCGGATGCTGGCCCTTGTCGTGCTTGCCTTGGAGGAACAACACCGGCATCGACATTGTCTTGAACAGCTTGTCGTGACGTTCCGCCAACTCGATGTCGAAATTGGTCGTCCGGAAATATTTGCTGACCGCCTCGGCGACGCCCTCGTAGTGAAACTCGTATGTGATCCGCTTCACTTCTTCGTCGGCGATGTCGGCGGCGACGAAACCGGACGCGGCCTTGAACGGCCAAACGGCGGCCATCTCCGATTTGAACATGGCGATGCCGGCTTCCGTGGCGAATACGGCGTGGGGCGGCCGTGGCTCGCCGTGCGGCTCGTTGGCGGACTGCTGCATGCGCACATAGTGCAGGATGCGCTCCTGCATGCCGTTGACGGCGGTCAGGTGGTCGGCGGTCACGCTGCCCCGGTCGTGGCCGACCAGATGGAAGCTCTCGACGCCGATTTTGTCGAGTAACGCGGTCAATTTAGCGGCCATCGCGGGGTTGGTGTAGTCGAGGCTCAGCCGCTTGTCGGACTGGCCGTACCCCATCTGGTCGAGAGCGATGGCATAGTAGTCATCGGATAGTGCCGAGATCTGGTGATGCCAGCTGTACCAGGATTCCGGAAGACCGTGGAGAAATATGACCGGCGGATGCGTAGGCTCCCCCGCCGTCACAAAATGCCAGGTCACGCCATCGGCTTCGACAAACCAATGGGTCGCCTCGGCGCCGCTTGGCAATTTCTCGATTTCACCGTGGACATTGGTCGAACACGGAGGCGGTGTCGTGCCGTCGTACCGGATTTCGCCGGCGATGACGGGGTTGGGTGACGGTTCACCGCAATGAGTGGCCGGCGGGCCCATATCGGGCCGTTCGGCGGGGGGCGTTTGGATTGGATCGTGATCGGACATGACGGTAATCGCTCCGAGGCCTTTTGATTTACGGCGGGATCAGAGACCCGCAACAAGCTCCAGCGTTTTCCCCTGCTCGACGTCGCGCTTGTGGCCGGCCTCGAAATGGGCCGCGACCGGCGGGGGCAGCGCGATCTCTTTGGCGAACTCGGGCCGCTGAGCGAGACCGTCGAACCAGCTCCCCAGTTTCGGATGCAGCCGCGCGAGCGGATAGCCGGCCATGACAAGCCTGTTCGCGTAGATAAACCACGCGATGTCCAGTACGCTGATGTTGCCGCCCAAGAGATAGGTATCCTGTCCAAGACGTTCCTGGATCTCATCGAACGCCGCACGAAATTTGGCCACCGCGGAGCGGGCCACATCGTCGGTTATCCCTTCCGCGTTCAACGTTCTCCAAAAATCGATCTCGACATCCCTGCGGCCGTCCTTTTTGTTGCCCACGGTGCCCGACCCGGCGGTGGCGTAGCGCGCCAATTCCTCGGCTGACTTAACGTCGCCCCGCGGGTTGAACACGAACCGAAAACTAAGCGCCCGCAAATCGAGATGAAGTTCATCTTCATGCTCGAGCAGTGCCGCCACCTCGTCCTCGAAGCCCGCCGGGATGAGCTTCGGGTCCGGGAAGGTTTGGTCGAGATATTGGATAATATCGTTGCTCTCGATGTGAACCTCGCCGTCATGGATCAGAACCGGAACCAGTCCACGCGGGTTGATCCCCAGGTACCATTCCGACAGGTTCTCGTTTTGACCTACATTGATCTCGTGCGATTCCCAATCGAGCCCTTTGAGGGCAAGAAAAATACGCAGCTTCTGCGAGCAGGACGAAAGGTGGGCGTGGCAAACGTGGAGCCCATTCCAGTCGAGCACTTCACGGGTCTTGATGTCCTCATCGGCAAGTTTGACCATTCGCGTCTCCCATCGGTCAGGTTATGCCGCCGCGACCAGTTCGCGTGCCTCATCAAGCGAGTTCGCCGCACCCAATATGTAGCGGTCGGGCCGCATGAGAACGGCTTGAAATCCGATCTCGTCGAGCCAGCCTTCGACCGCCGGATCGTCAACCGGCTTGACGCCCTTGGCCGCCAGGTCCGGACTTAGGGTTTCGCCGATTTCCGAGGCAAATTTCGTCCGCATGAGCAGTGCGGGCGACCAGCCGATCGTGTCGTCGAGACGCTCGCCGGTCGAGAGGCGAGGCTGCGGAACCAGGCTCCCGGTAAGGTCCGTCAGGCCGGCCTCGAGCCCCGGCCCAAGCCGTGGGATCAATTGATTCAGCTTCTGCGGTCCGTCCCCGGGCGGTGTGGCCGATCCCGAGACCAGGGCTGTCGCCGTGGTGTTGATGATATGGCCGAGCTTGACCGTCAGTTCGATGAACTCGCGGACGTGAGGATCGCGCTCGCTCTGGTACGTATCCAGCAACTCGTCGCCGGCATGACCCTTGAGGATACGATCCAGTTTCCAACCGACGTTCGCCGCGTCACGAATTCCGGCGCACATTCCCTGCCCCATGAAGGGCGGGGTCTGGTGGGCGGCATCCCCCGCGATCATGATCCGGCCCCGCCGCCAGGTCTTGGCCACGGCGGAATGGAAAGTGTAGACGGCCGAACGGTCCAGACGCGCCTCCTCCGGGGTCAGCCATCGTTCGAGCAGGCCCCACACCACATCCGGCTCGACTATTTTTTCCGGATCGTCGCCGTCGTTCAACCGGAACTCCCATCGCCGGCGATTGCCGACGGTCGGTACATAGGTTGCGGAGCGTTCGGGCTCGCAAAATTGGATGGCATGGTTGCCAAGATCGGGTCGAGGCTTCTTGAGAACCAGGTCAACCACCAGCCAGGGCTCGTGAAATCCGAGGTCGTCGAATTCCGAGCCGATAACATTCCGGGTGAAGGATCGTGCCCCGTCACAGCCGACGACATAACCTGCCCCAGCCGTATGCTCATCGCCGCTGGGCCGGTGCCGGTATTCGATCGTTATGCCGCTGTCATCCGGCTCGAGCCGGGTAACCTCGCATTCCGGCCGGGCGTTCACGCTCGGGAAACGCGCCATGCCGTCCCGCAGGATGGCTTCGAGGTCCGGTTGATGAAACAGATATCCCGGCCGCCAGCCCATGGGCGAGATGCCGGGCGGCCGCGACCAATCGAGGAGCAGTTCTCCGTCGGGCGCGACGAAGCGCATCCCCTTGCCTTGCCCGGTAATCGGTTCGATCCGGTCGGCCAGGCCGAGGGACTGAAAAATCCGCATGATCTCGCTATCGAAGGCGACCGCGCGAGGCAGGTGATAGGCCGCGGCCTCCTTCTCGAAGACCATCGTGTCGATTCCAAACTGGCCAAGCACATTGGCCAGAGCCGCTCCGACGGGGCCGAGGCCGATTATCGCAACGTCACATGAAGGCGCGGTTGTTTTCATTGTCGGTGAACCCGCCTAAGCCTGATTGAACACCGGTCGCCGTTTTTCCAGGAAGGCTTGGCGGCCTTCCCGTTGGTCCGGCGAGTCGGCGCACATCAGCGAGGCAGCGCGTTCTTCCGCCAACGATTCCTCCAATGTCTTGGACTCGCAGCCAACGAGGCAACCAAGCATTCCCTTGACCGCCAGCCGCGGCTGGGCGGCCAATTCGTGGGCCAATTTGATGGCCTGTGCCTTCAACTCGTTCAGGGGCCATACCTCGTTGGCGAGACCGATCCGATAAGCCTCGGGGCCGGAAATCTTTTTTCCCCGGAGAATCATATCGATGGCGTGGGTACGGCCGACAACGCGGGGCAGGCGGGCGCTGCCGCCCCAGGCCGGCACAGCGCCAAGATCCATTTCCGGCAGGCCAATTTGGGCTCCTTCCTCCGCAGCAAGCCGAATATGACAGGCCAGTGGAAGTTCAAGACCACCGCCGAGGCAGTAGCCGAGCAAGGTGGCGATGCAGGGTTTGCCCATATTTTCAATCGCGCCGAGAACCCGCTTGCGCTGGTCAAGAAATCCGTCCCGGCCGCCGCGTTCCTTCAACGCTTTGGGAAATTCCTTCAAATCCATTCCAACGGAAAAATTCTTGTCGCCTTCGCCGGTAATCACGACGGCTCTGACCGAGTCATCCTCCGCCAGCCTTCCGACCAGGACCTCGAGTTCGTCCATGAAGGCAACCGACATCTTGTTCCAGGGCGCATCATTGATCGAAATAACGACCACGGCGTCTTGTTGGTCCAGGAGAAATGGTGCATTCGTCATAACTGTTCAGATCCTTGAATTTCGGTGGTTAATTTCCTGCGGGTTCAGCCGCTCACACGAGATGGGGAGAGGGCGGCACGCCCGGATGCTCAATGACCGCCTCTCGAAAACCGGGCCGCTCCATCAGCCGCCGGGTATAAGCCTCGACCCGTGGCGAAGCCGCGGGACCGTCGTCCTCCCACAGCCAGCCGAGGCCCAGCCATTTGAGGCGGAACAGGCTCACTCCCCAGCAAATGTCGGCCAGGGTGTATCGTTCGCCGCAAATCCAGTCGCCTGCAGCCTTCTCCAGGTCAGTGTCGAGCCGCCCGATGATCTCGGCGATCTCGTCGACCGCATTCTGCATAGCTTCGGGCGTCGCAATGAATTTGGCTGCGGCCGTTTCCTTGGTGATTTTGTTGCGGTAGGCCCGCTCGAGGGCCTCGTCCCCTTTCACCTCTTCCAGAAGCTGCCCCAGGCGTTCGCACTTCCTTGCATGTACGCCCTCCATTCGTTCGGCAACAGGCGCCGGGCGCGTATCGTTGCCCGGATGTTTGCCATAAAGAACGGCGACATGAGGCGTGCCGTCGACGATCTCAACCTGACGCAGCACCTCGCCGGCGATGTCGTCGGGCACCAGATCCGCTCCAGGAGCCGTTTCATTGATGTATTCGCAGATCGCCTTTGAATCGATGATGACCCGGTTGGCCTCGTGGTCCACCAGTGTCGGTACCACGCAGGGATCGAAGCCCTCGGTGGTCGTCGACGAGCGGCCGGTATAATCACTCACCTGTTCGAACTGCTCGCCCCCCTTCAGCCGCAGACGGACGTAGTCGGGCGCGTAGTTCTCAACCGAAAAAATCATATCGTGCCCGGTATAGCTCGCGCCCTTCTCGGCCAAGGTGGTCCGCACCTTGTGGGAACAAAGGGAAAAGGCCATGTGATAGAGTTCGAACCGCGGGTTCGGGTCGTCTCCCACCGTCCGGTTGCGTTCCGGGTCGGTCAGGGCTTTGTTCGCCTTGGCGGCAAGCTCGCTGACATTCGTTTCGTTCATTTCGTCACCTTCGTTTGCTGTCGCTACCGCCCCAGGGCGGTTTTCAAAATCTTCGGGGGCACAGGGGCGCCGTTGTTCCGGCCCCGCCACACCACATGATGGTCGGGCCGGACCAGGATCAGATCGGCTCCGTAAATCCTGCCGAGGTCCGGCTCGTCCAATGTGAGCACAGCGAGCGGCACGCTGATCTTCTCGGCCGCCTCGCCCCACGCCGTCTCGGGCGCGCCGGCGAAACTGATCAGGGTGAACCACGGGCCCAGGCGGTCGAAAAGGGCCGCGCCGTCCCGCAGATAACAGGATGGAAGCCGTGCGCCCGGCGCCGTCGTCGGAACGTACCGGACGGGATCGGTCGATATCTCGGCGTCCGCCTCGCCGCAGATGACGGGGGAGTCAGGGTAGGCATAGCCGTATTCGATGCCCCAGCTTTCGTTTTCCGCATTTCCAAGCGCGGCAATCCGCTGCGCGGCGCGGGCCCTCCGGTCTTCGTCGCCCTCGATATCCGAGGGGAATTCTTCGGCATATACCGCCTGAATATCCATACGGACACCGGCGTGCCGGCCCGAACCTCCCCGGTTGCGGACCCCGACCGGGCGCCGTTCGAGATCATAGGAGGCGAGGAGCCCCGAGCCGCCGTAACCTTTCGCCACCGCCGCCAGTTTCCATCCGATATCGACGGCATCGCCGACGCCGGTGTTCATTCCGTATCCCCCCGTCGGGATATATTGGTGGGCGGCGTCGCCCGCCAGGAACACGTTCCCCTGGCCGTATTTCTCGGCCACCAGCAGATGAGGCCGCCAGGGGTTTGCCACCTTGATGTCGAAATTGAATTCCCGCCCCGTGTAGCGGACCAGCCTCTCCTCGGGCGTCGGCATGTACCCGTCGGGATCCGGCCCGGGCATGGTATGGAGGGTCCAGATATCGTCGTCGTTCTGCGCAATCATCGATCCGCGCGAAGATTGATAGTGCCAGGCAATGCCGAACCGCTGAAGAAGATCCCGATCCCGCGAGTGGAAATGGATCATGAAACGCTCGCCGAGGTCGGCCTCGCCCTCGAGGCCGATATCCAGAGCCTGCCGCACGACGCTGTTGCCGCCATCGCAACCGACCAGATAGTCGCACCCGATCTGTTCTGTTTCACCGGTCTCCTGATCCCTGAGCGTCGCGACGACGCCGTCAGGCCCCTGCTCCAAACCCTCGATGGCCACGCCGAACCGTTCGGTGATCAGCGGATTTTCAACCGCGGCCTTCCGGAGGACGGGTTCGATTTCGACTTGCGATACCCGCATCGGCGGAACCTGAGGCTGCGTCCCATCATTGATTTCGCGGTATTGGGTCCGAAGCTCGGCGGGGCTCTTGTAGTTGAAACGGTGCAGTTCATACCCGGCCAGGGTGGTGATCCAGGACACGTCGAACGGATGAGTATCCGGGACCGCGACCGCGCGTAACGCATCCTCGAGTCCGTATTTGCGGAACAGTTCCATGCTCCGCGCATTGGTAATGTCCATCTTGGGATGGCGGGTCGGCGTCGGGCTCTTATCGATGACCGTGACCGGCACACCGAGATGAGCCATGACGCAAGCCGCCGTTAGCCCCACAGGACCGGCGCCGGCGATCAGGATGGTGGCGTTGGTCATCGGCTAGCCCATCAATTGCGTCAGCCAAAGGGCCGTCGCCGGAAAAATGACCACGATCGCCAATCTCCCGACGTCGGCGACGAAGAAGGGAACGATCCCCTGGAACACCTGCTTGAGGCTCACATCGGGCAGCATGGAGGAGATAACGAATACATTCATGCCGATGGGCGGGGTGATCAGGCTGATCTCCACCACCATCACCAGGACGATGCCCCACCAGATCAGCACCAAGCCCGGATCGATGGGAAGCCCCAATCCTTCGATCAGCGGCACGAAGATGGGCACGGTCAGGAAAATCATGGCGATGCCGTCAATGAACATGCCGAGCACCACGTAACAGAGCAGAACCACGACAACGACCATTCACGGCGAAATATTGAGCCCGCGGATGAAGCCGAGCACATCCTCGGGCGCGCCGGCGATATTGACGAATTGGTTCAGCATGAGGGCGCCGAAGGCGACCGTGAACACAGTGGCCGTGGTTTTCCCCGCCTCCAGCAGTGAATCGAAAAAGACCCGCCAATTCATGCGGCCGCGGGCGATAGCGAAGACCAGCGCGCCGGCCGCACCAATGCCGCCTGCTTCCGATGGCGTGAAGATGCCGAAGAATATGCCGCCCATGATCAGGAAAAACAGGAAGACGATTCCCCAGACCTTGTAGACGGTGGTCAGTCTCTCCCGCCAGGAAAAGCGTTCGGCGGGCGGACCCCAGTCCGTTTTTACCAAGCAGACCAGGCGGATCACCACCATATAGGCGGCGATGGTGATCAGCCCCGGCACGATGCCGGCCACGAACAGTTTGGCGATGTCCACTTCGGCGATGAGCCCGTAGATAATGAGCGCCCCGGAGGGCGGAATGAGTATGCCCATGGTGCCGCCGGCGGCGACCGTCCCGGCCGAGAAGGCATCGTTATACTTGTATTTGCGCATGGACGGGACGGCGACCCGAGCCATCGTGGCGGCGGTCGCGACCGAGGACCCCGAAATCGCCGCAAAACCGCCGCAGGCGGCCACCGTGGAAATGGCCAAACCGCCTTTCATATGGCCGAACCACCGGTTGGCGGTTTCGTAGAGGTCGTCGGAGATGCCCGACCGGTTGACGAACACGCCCATCAACAGGAACAGCGGCAGCACCGCGAACTGGAAGTTCAGCGCCAACTCGAGGATCTGTTGGCCCGCCACGGTACCGGCCGCGTCCAGCCCCTTCGGGTGCATGACCCCAAAGCCGACATATCCGATGAGCATGAGGGCGAGGCCGAGTGGAAAGCCGAAACCGCCTATTATCAGGAGGGCGGCAATGCCGATGAGAACGGGAATCATGGGACCGGCCTAACTCGTACCCGCGTCGCGGTCCTCGCGTCTCGACCGCCGTAGATCGGCGAGAATCACAAGCGCCAAAACCCAAGCGGCGATGGCCAACAACCCGACGAACACAAAGACGATGGGCGCCAGGGGCCATTCCTGACCTTCGCTCACCACGAGCCGCTCCATATAGCGGGTCGCCTGCTCCCAGAGCCGAGTCCCGAGAAAGACCACCATCGCCAAGGTCCCGAGATCGACCAGGAATTGCCGTAACCGCTCCAGTTTTGGACGCCCGCGAACCAACCCGATCAACAGTTCGATCTGGATGTGTGATTTCTCCATGGTGACGAACGGAAAGGCGGAGAATATGGTCAGGCCAAGGAAAAACGCCGTCAGCTCCTCGGAGATGGCGATTGGAGTGTTGAGGCCGTAACGGAAGGCGACCGAGACGAACATCACCGTCAGTAGACAGGCGATACAAAGGGCGGAGAAAGCCGCGAACGTGCCGGCCACGCGGCCGGTAAATCGCCCGGACGTGCCGGACGCAGCGGCGTCTCGTACGGATCCCAGCAGGCCGGCACGAAATGCCCGCCATTGACCCGCCGGTGAATAGTCCGGTCGCTCCGGCATCCCGTTGGATGCCGGAGCCGATTTTTCCGGGTCGGAGGCCACGTTGCCGATCCTTTGTCAGGTCGATGAAATGCGTAGCGGAGCAGCAGCTACTTCTTCATGCCGCCCTTCCCCTTCCCCATGCCTTTCCCGGGGGGTGGTTTGAATGCCGCGACGCGTTGCCGATAAAACGCCAAGGCGGCTTTGCCGTCGACGCCTTTTGCCTTGGCCTGCTTGATCCAATCCTGCTCGACAAACTGCAATGATTTGGCCAGGGCGGCTTGGAATTCCGGGGCGGCGTCGGTGACTGTTGCGCCTGCTTGTTTGAACACCATGCGCGCCCGCCGGGTGATGGCTTCTTCGACAAAACCAAGCTTTGTCCCGAGTTCGCCGCCGGCATGGGCGGTCAACGCCCGTCGCGCGTCCGCCGGCAATCCGGCGAATGACTTTGCCTCCATGATCAGGCTGAACGTCACACGATTCAATCCGCCGGAAAATTCAGTGATATGTCTGATCTTGGCCGGCAAGCCGAGGGTCATGGCCGGCCCGAGGGCCGACATGTTTCCGTCAACAACGCCACCATTCACCAGTTCGAACATCTTGACCCCCGGCGCAGGTATTGGCGTACCGCCCAGAGCCTTGAGCATGGCTGTTTCGACACCCGGTGACGTCCTGATTTTGAGGTTTTTGAGATCGGAAATACCTTTTACGGGGCGGGAGATGGTCTGAATCTGGGAGGCGCCCAAATTCCAGATCGATAGCAGTTTGAAACCCTTGTACTCATTTGCGGCGGCAAAGAATTTTTCGTGAGTGGCCCAAAGCGAGCTTGACGCCGCGGCCGTGTGGCGCGCCAGAAAAGGAACAAACGTGATGTTGGGGAGAACGATTTGCCGCCTGAACAGGGTCGCGGCAATCGTGATGTCGGCGACGCCATCCTGAACCATATCGAACTGCCGTGGCGCGGGAGCCAAACTGGCCGTCGGGACCTTGATTTTGATCGTCCCGTTCGAATTCGCCACAGCTTGTTCGTACCAGGGTTTAAGCGCTCCCCCCCAAATCGGCGCCCGTTGGGGGAAAAAGACATTGAATAGGAGTTCTTTCGGCTGGGCCATGGCAGGCGCCGCGGTAAGTGTCGGTGCCACGACGACGGCACCCGCCAGACACATGAGTGTTTTTCGGATGGCCGTTTTGTGTGTTTGGGCAATTTTCCGTTCGTTTCTCATTTCTTCCTTCCTTGCAAGTTGTTGGAAGTCCGGCTGACAGTCAGCCGACATTTACCTGGATTGGCGAAAGAGATTCGTTTGCCACCATTTCCTTCATCGCACGTTCCATCAGTTCCAGTCTGACGGTCCGGTGATTCGGCGACTCCCATAGGTTGACGATCTCTCCGGGGTCGTTTTTCAGGTCGTATAGCTCGCCCCATTTCTTGGTGGAGAAGTAGGAAAGCCGCCAGTCCTGATCGACGAATGTTTTGACCCGGGTGGGAAAATCGTCCCCCGGGAGCGTGAATGTCGTCATTTGCTCGACCAAGACCCCATCGCGCTTGGATGGTTCTCCATTGAGTATGATCCGGGTGAGATCCTTGCCTTGCATGCCGGCGCAGGGGGCGAGGCCGGCGCGCGCGAGAATCGAATTCGGGATGTCCTGGGAACAGGCGAATTCATCGGTGGCGCGGCCCGCCGAGGGATCGGCGGGATCGCTCCAAATGAAGGGCACGCGGATCAGCCCCTGATAGTGCAACAGGGCCTTCTGCATCAGACCGTGGTCGCCCATCCAGTCGCCGTGATCGCTGGTGAAGATGATGACCGTATCCCGGTCCAGGCCATGATCCTTCAGCTTGGCGAGGATGCGCCCGACCGAGGCGTCGATGAAGCCGATCATGCCGTAGGTCAGCGCCGTAATTTGCTTCGCCTCGTGCTCGTGAACGGCATAGGGCATGACCCAGTCGCGGTTCGCCTTGCCGCTGCCCAACTCCTCATGGTAGCGGGCCAACACCGGCGTCTGATCATGCGGTTGGTGATAAAAGGAGTCCGGCAGGTCCACGTCCGCCGGATCGTACATGTCCCAATACTTCCCCGGCGGCGTGAACGGGTGATGCGGGTCCGGGAAGCTGCATTGGACGAAAAACGGCTTGTCCGATCCCCGCGCCGCATAGTCGTCCAGATAATCGAGCGTCATCTGGGCGATATAGCCGGTGGGATAGAGTTCTTCCGGCATGCAGGGGCGGCGGGCCTGGGGCGCGTCGTAACGGGGATCGGGTTCCGACCGCCGGGTATCGGCGTCGGCGAAGCGTTGTCTCAGCCAGTGGGAGTAGTGGCCCTGTACCTGGTCACCGTGCCAGGTACACACCCGGAAGCGTTCGAAACCGTAATAGTCTCCTTCGAGTTCGTCCGCCTCGGGGTCCTCCGACGTCTCAAACCCGAGTTCCCGCTGGTAGGGCGGACCGGACCGCACGGTGCGGATCGAATCCCGGAGTTCGTCCGGCGGCGGTTGCAGACCGTTTTCGCTGGCCTGCCGTCTCGCTTCTTCGGTGGTGAAGTTCTGGAAAAGCGCCTTTCCGAACAGCGCGGTCTCGTACCCGCCGGCACGCAACAGATGCGGATAGCAAACGGAATCGAGGGAAATCGGAATGCCGTTTACCCGAACGCCGTGCTGAGTGACCGTTTGGCCGGTCATGATCGTCGCGCGGTTGGTCTGGCAAACGGCCGAATTGACATAAAAGCGGCTAAACCGCCGCCCTTTCGCCGCCAATGAATCGATATGGGGTGTTTTCAGAAGCGGGTTGCCGGCACAGCCTAGGTGATCCCAGCGTTGCTGGTCTGTCACGATGAACAAAAAGTTTGGCTGCCTTCCCTGCATGGCGTGCCTTCCACAATTTTGCGTTTCGTGATTTGTGCCTGAACGCTAGCGAGACATCGGGTCCCGGTTCAATTGCCCGTTCGAAATTGTCTACAATGTGGACTCAGTCGATGTGCGGCAGATGGAGTCCCGACTCCGCCGCCGCACGAAGCGCATTCTCGAGATTCGCGGCGGCGGATTTCAGGGGCTGGAGGTATTGATCGACGACTTCCGCCGGCGACATCGCGGAAACGATGAAGGCGAGATTAATGCATGAGATGGGTTCTTGGTTGGGGACAACGGGGACCGACAGGATTGCCGTCGGACCGTACTGCCCGGTGCCGACCGCATAGCCCTGTTCGCGCGTATTTTTCAGAATTGAGTTGATGCGGCGGGTGTTGCGGGCAATCTCACATTCTTCGTGATCGGAGTGCGCCAAGACCTCCAGGATTGCTTTTTGACGGTGAGGCGTACAGGCGGCCAGATAGGCTTGTCCGGTGGCGGACCGCAGAAACGGAATGCGAAAACCCGGGAATCCGCGGCGGGTTCGACGGGAATAGCCGCGCTCGAGCGAGATCGGGCTCGTCGGATGGGTTGTCAACCGAACCAGCATCGCATCGCCGTCAAAGGTCGCGAGATCCACCGGCCAGACCACTTCGTTTCCAAGCTCCGAAATCAATGGAGCCGCGATGTCGGATACCCACTCTTCGTCGTTAAACCCGGCACTCAAGGTATTGACCTTGATCGTCAACTCGTGGATATCGCCCCGCCCCGCTTTCGTCACGAATCCGTCTTCGATGAGCGTATCGAGGATTCGGTACAGCGTCGGTCTTGGAATGTCGGTCAGCTGACTGAGTTCGCTGACGGAAATTTCGGACTGCAGGTTGAGGTGTTGCAGCACCTCCAGTCCCTTTCGGAGACTCTTGATCAGCTTTGGCTGGGCCATGGGATTGCGCCTCCAACTCGGGTGCGGATCCCCTTCAAGGATTTAGCCGGCTTTTCGCAATTCAAGTATCTCCCGCGCTTCGGCGGCGGTTGCGGGTTCACGGCCCAATGTACGAAGGATCTCGACACCTTTCTCGACCAACGCTCCGTTGCCGGGGGTCAACACACCTTTCTCCAAGTATATATTATCTTCCATGCCGACGCGCACATGACCGCCCAACAAAGCCGCCTGAGCCAGCATCGGGAATTCGCCGGCGCTGATGCCGAATGATGACCAATCGGCGTTATCCGGAAGGCGGTCGCGCATGACCATCATGGATTCCGGTGTCTGTTCGATACCCCATGGTATGCCGAGGCACAGCTGAAACAAGGGCCGGCCCGTAATATGGCCGTTCGTGATCAAGGTCTTGGCAAATCTGAGATGTCCCGTGTCGAACACTTCCAACTCGGCCTTCACGCCGAGACCGGTCGCAATGTCGGCCATCTGCGCCAACTGCCCCGGCGTGTTGAGAAGAACCAGCCGATCCCCGAAATTGATGCTTCCACAATCCAGGGTGCAGATTTCCGGTAGGTTTTCGACGACGTGCCGCATGCGGACCTCGGCTGATTGAACGTTCGCCGTTCCCAGCGCATCGCCGCTGTCCGGGTCGCCGGGTACAAATCGTGCGCCGGGCCCGCAGGTGAGATTCAAGACGACGTCGGTGCTGCTGCTTCGGATGCGATCGACGACCTCTTTGTATAATTCCGGTTTCATGCTGGGCCGGCCGGTCTCGGGATCACGCACATGGATATGCACGATGGCGGCGCCCGCCGTAGCGGCCTCGATCGCCGAGGCGGCGATCTCCTTCGGCGTCACGGGCAGCGCCGGGTTCTTCTCCGGCGGCGTTCCGCCGCCGGTCAGGGCGCAGGTGAGTATGGTCTTGGTTTCATGGACGGCCATCCGGACTCTCCCTCAATCAACGGGTTGCCATCGTGAGACCGGATCGGTCGAGTTCACCGGTCCGCGAGGTTTGCTTACATATGGATTGATCATAGGTCCGCTCGCATCCCGCCAAAGGACGTAGCTTCGGATTGTCTACATTGTGGACAACCGGAACTCAGATATTGGCCTGCGATCCGGATTTCACGAAAAGAATGAGATTCATTGATTGGGTGAAGCCTGAAATATGGATCACATGCACACGGTGTCGTCCGTTGACGGAACGGAAATCGGCAGTCGGGTTCTTGGTAACGGGCCGCCGCTCATCATGGTGCACGGGACGGGGGTCGACGGGCGCTCGTTTCGAAACGTGGAAGATTTGCTTGCCCGCCATTACACGGTTTACCTCATGGACCGGCGTGACAGAGGAGTCAGCGGAAGGACTCGGGCCGAGTGGCGGCTCAAGCTCGAAGCCGAAGATATTGCGGCCCTCGTGCGCTCGATCGACGAACCGGTCCGACTGTTCGCGCATTCCTTCGGGGCAGGGTGTGCGCTCGAGGCCGTACCCGGACTGGACAACCTCGTCGGATTTTTGATGTACGACGCTTTGATCCCGGTATGGCCGTTTGGCCCCAACCCGGAAATTGTCGGCGCCATCGTCGCCGCCGGAGACGCGGGCGATTGGGAAGAGGTCGTCCGAATTCAATATGTCGATTGGACGAAACGGGGCGCCGAGGCGTTCGAGGCTCAAAAGAAGAATTCCGACCGCTGGGCGCGGCGGATTGCGATCGCGAGAACCTTGCCCCGCGAATTTCAAGCCCACCGCCACTACAACTTGGAGCCTTCCCGCATGGCGGAGATTGCCGTGCCGACGCGGCTTTTGTCAGGCGAGACGACAGGGCCATTTGTCACGAAATCGACAAAACTCATATTGGATGTGATTCCCGATGTGGAGCGCATCGAACTGAAGGGCGCCGGCCACTTCCTGTTCGATAAGGATCCCGAACGGTTTGTTCGCGAAGTCATGGAATTTTTCGGCGTTGAAGAGAAAGCCGGCCACTAGGAAAGGCATACGGAATATGGTGAACGTTACCGATATCTCCTACGTCCGTTTACGGGCGCCCGATCTCGATAAGATGGAGGCGTTCCTCTCGGACTTCGGCATGAAGCGGGCCCACCGGACCGACACGCGTCTCTACATGCATGGCACGGGGTCCGACCGGTATCTGCATGTCACGGAACTCGGTGAACCCGGTTTCGTCGGGTTCGCTTTCAACGCGGGCTCCCGCGAAGACCTCGAAGAACTCGCACGGATGGAAGACTCATCGGATATCGAGGAGATCGACGCGCCGGGCGGCGGCCATCGAGTGGTGATGACGGACCCCGACGGTATCCAGGTGGAAATCGTCTACGGTATCGAGCCTCGTCCACCGACGACCGTCGCAAACCGCCTGCCGCTCAACATCCGTTCGACCTACCAGCGTCAGGGCGAATTCGTCCGTTATGAAAAGGCGCCGTCCAACGTCAAAAGACTGGGCCATGTCGTCATATTCGTCTCGGATTTTCCAAAGAGCCGGGATTGGTATCGGCCGCGCTTCGGCTTTCTGATTTCCGACGACATCGTTGCCGACGACCAGCCGGATAAGCCGGTATCGGCGTTCTTCCGTTGCAACAAAGGCGACGAATTCGTCGACCATCACACCCTGTTGACGGTAGAGCGGCCCGGCATGTCCGGCTTGAACCATTGCGCGTTCGAGGTCGAAGATTTCGACGATTTGCAATTGGGCCATGATTACTTGGTCGACAAAAACCATCAGCATTTCTGGGGCATCGGACGGCATGTCCAGGGAAGCCAAATTTTCGACTATTGGCAGGATCCCTGGGGGCGCACCCACGAACATTGGACCGACGGGGATCAACTGAACGCAGATTCACCACGCGGACGAACCACGGCCGCCCATGTTCTGGATGTCCAGTGGGGTCAACAACACCCCATGAACCGGTAGGACCCTGTCGGCGAACGACGGTGTTTGGCCGGCCGGCGGTCAGCCGTTGCGCCAATCCGCATCAACCATGGAGCATCCGATGTCTTCCGCGAATACCAACAAACAAATCCTTCTCAAGAAACGTCCTGACGGACCGCTGACGACCGATTTGTTCGAGCTGTCCGAGGCTGCGCTGCCCAGCCCCGGAACAAATCAATTTCTCGTCCGGGCGGAATGGCTGTCCCTCGACCCGTTCATGGTGGGACGGATGCGCGCGGAGGCCAATTACGCAAAGGGCGTCCAGCTCGGGGACGTGATGCAGGCTTCGGCCGTTGGCCGGGTCGTTGAATCGAACAACGACGAATTTCCTGTCGGCAATCTCTACGTTGGCATGTTCGGACTTCAGGAGTATGCCGTCTCCGACGGGTCGAACGTATCGCTCGAGGTTGATCCCGGGCGCGCGCCCGCCTCCATGGCGCTCGGCATCCTCGGCATGCCGGGAATGACCGCCTATTTCGGATTGCTCAAGGCCGGCGAGCCGCGGGAAGGCGAGACCGTTCTTGTAAGCGCCTGCGGGGGTCCGGTGGGCAGCCTGGTCGGCCAAATTGCCAAAATAAAAGGCTGCCGGGCGGTTGGCATTACCAGCGTCGAGGAAAAACGGCGCTACGCCATTGATGAGTTCGGCTTCGACGAGGTCGTCCTCTACAAGGACGGCCGGGGAAACCCCTTGCCCAAGGCCGCGCTGACGGAACGCATCGGAGCCGCTTGCCCTGAAGGTGTCGATGTGTATTTCGACAATGTCGGCGGAGACATCTATGACGCAACGCTGCCGAACTTCAATATTCGCGGACGCATCGTCGTGTGCGGCCGGGTTGCGGCGGCGACGCTGAGCGATTCCTCCCAGGATGTCGGCCCGCGGGACAACAGTACGATTCTGGTGAAACGGCTGCGCAAACAGGGTTTCCTGGTCTCCGACTACGCTGCCGACAGAGTCGAGGCACTCGACCAGCTAACCGCGTGGCTCGAGGAGGGGAAGGTTCGACATCGCGAAGACGTCGTCGACGGTATCGAGCGTGCCCCCGAGGCATTCATCCGAATGATGAGGGGCGACAACCGGGGCAAGCAGTTGGTTCGGCTCGACCCGGCGCGGAACGGGTAAGTTCGCCAGGCAGGAGGAGAGAACAAATGGCATTCGTCCGGTACACACGCAACGGCGCTCCGGCCGTCGGGATCGTCGAGGATGGTCTGGTTTATCCGACCTCCGCCGCAACCCTTGCCGAGGCGCTGGTCGAGGGCGCGAGCGCGGAAGGCCCCGGCGAAGCGCTCGACGAGGTATCACTGCTGCCCTGCCTCGATCCGACCGCCAAAATTCTCTGCGTGGCGCTCAACTACGTGGACCACGCCAAAGAGGCCAATGTGGATGTGCCGGAATCGCCGATCTTTTTCTTCAAGAGCCGCGAAGCGATGATCGCCGCCGGCGATCCGATCGAAATGCCCAAAGCGGTGACCGAGATCGATTGGGAGGGCGAACTCGCGATTATCATCGGCAAGGACGCCTTCGAGATTTCCAAAGAGGACGCTTGGGATCACATCGCGGGGATCGCGCCATTCAACGACGGCTCGGCGCGCAACATTCTGATCGTCAAGGCGGGCGAACGCCGGCAGGTCGACTGGTTCTCGGGCAAATGCCTCAACAAGTCGACGCCCATGGGCCCGGTCGCCGTGCCGACGGGCGAGGTGCTCGACGAGCTCAAGGCCGGCAACCTCCGCATCAAGACGACGGTGTCGGGGGAGGTCAAACAGGAGGCGCCGATCTCCGACATGGTCTTCGACATACCAACCCTCGTTTCATTTGCCTCGAGCCGCATCACGTTGTCGGCCGGGGACGTCATCGCCACCGGCACGCCGCCGGGAGTCGGCTTCGCGACCAAGACCTACATGAAAAAAGGCGACGTGGTGGAGGTCGAGATCACCGGTCTGCCGACCCTGAGAAATGTGGTGGCCTGAGCGCTATCCGGTGGAAGGAGATAAACCACAATGTCCGCGATTACGTTTTATGAGATTACCGTCCCGGTGTTCCGGCGGTTCCTGACTCATCTCCAAGAGATCCTTGATTACGCCGAGCGGGAAATGGATTCCCTGGGCCTCACGGAAGCGGAGATTGTTGGGGCCCGTCTGGCGCCGGACATGTTCACACTTGGCCAGCAGGTGATGGTCGCGACGTTTCACGCGACCCTGTCGTTCGCGACGCTCAAGGGCGAAGAGCAGCCGAAACTTCCGGAAGATGTCGAGAGCTTCGCCGGCCTCCGCGAACGAATTGCTGCCACGTTCGAGTATCTGGAAGGCGTCAGGGAAGACGACGTCAATGGCACCGAGGACAAGGAAGTCGAGTATCCGTTATTCGGCGGCCCTCGTCGCTTTACGGGCCGCACGCTCCTTCTCAATCACTGTATTCCCAATTTCTTTTTCCATGTGTCGACGGCGTACGGCCTCTTGCGCCACAAGGGGTATCAAATCAAGAAGCGCGACTTCCTGGGAATGACCAAACCCGGCGAGGAAGAGTAGCGGAGAAACACCATGAGCGAAGGACGCAAAGTATTGCTGATTGGAAGCATTGGACTGGAAGATCCCACAACGGTGTTCAAGACGTTGTCGGAAACGGTTGGCGATTTCGCGCCCCGTCTTCCGGACGGCGAATGCGGCCCCCGCCGCGCCTGGATCATGTGGCAAAAGCCGCTGATTCAAAATAATCCCCAATTCGAAGTGGCGGCGACCAAGGACATGATGTTCGGCGGCCGGCAGATGACGCGCGAGTGGTTCAAGCTCAAGGACGGCATCGCGCCGTCGGATGTCGACTTCGGCAATCTGGGGTATGCGGACGAAGCACTATCGTCCTATGAGATCTTGGAGCGCATGAGGGGAGCCGGTGAGATCCCGGCGGACAAGCGGTTTCAGGTTTCGCTGCCGACCCCGGTGGCCGTCGTGACGCAGTATTTCGCGGCCCCCGCCCGGCCGCTTGTGGAGCCGGCCTACGAGCGCGCGATGCTGCAGGAGGTCGACCGCATCGTGAAAGGAATCCCACTCGATGATCTCGCCATACAATGGGATGTTTGCCAGGAGGTCCTGTCCGCGGCCGGCGGATGGGAGGTCTTCTATGACGATCCCGTCGCGGGCGGGGTGGAGCGAATTGTGCGGCTTTGCAAAGCGGTACCCGAACCCGCCGAGCTCGGCTTCCATCTTTGCTACGGCGATCCGGGCCACAAACACATCAAGGAGCCGGACGACCTCGGCGTCAGCGTTACCTTTGCCAACGCCTTCCACGATCAGATCGACCGTCAGATAAATTGGATTCATATGCCTGTGCCGCGCGAGCGCAGCGACGAGGGCTATTTCGCGCCGCTCAACGGGATCAGGCTCCGTCCGGAAACGGATCTTTTCCTCGGGCTCGTTCATCTGACCGACGGAGTCGATGGCGCGAAGCGGCGTATCGGTGCGGCAACCAAATATGTGACCGGCTTCGGCGTCGCGACGGAGTGCGGTTTTGGGCGGCGCCCGCCCGAAACCATCCGCCCGTTGCTCGAGCTGCATGGCGATATTGCGCGGCTGACGATATAATCGCCTTTCCATGCATGATACCGGTGCCGGCCATTAAATTCATTTGACGACGCTGAGAGGAGAGATCGATGAGCGGCGGACACACGCAGGAGATCACACGCCGCCGCCGGGAATTCGTTCCCGCCGCGGGTCTTCCTTCGACTGCTTCGCAAAGCTCGTCGTCGGAGGCATCGGCGCGGGAGAAACTCGCCGCACCGCCGCGCGTGATCGACTTCCACAATCATTTTATCGGCCCGTCCTTCAAGCTGACCTTGCAGGACAGGACCAAGAACCCGGCTGCGCGCGCCGCCGCCGCCAAGGTCGAGGCGCTGCTTGAAAGTCCAGCCGCGCTTCTCGATTCTCTCGAACAGACCGGCGTCTCCGCACGGGTGATCAATATGCCCAAGGCTTTCCTGGAGGACGCGGACGGCAACGTGCCGCCGGACACCCACCGTCGCATCAATGACGAAGTCGCCGCCCTTGTAGCCAAATACCCCGGTAAGGTTTATGGGCTCGCCTCCATCGACGCTTTCTCCGGCGAAGCCGGCGCGCGGGAAGTACACCGCGCCTTCGAGGATCTGGGCTTGCGGGGAATATTCATCGAGAGCGCATCGGGCGACCTTCTGCTCGATTCGCCTCAATCGCGCCCGACATTGGCGGCGGCGGAGGAACTGGGAATTCCCGTCTTCATGCATCCGCTCACGGACCCGCAACTGCACGCACGCTTCAGCCGGACCGGTAGGCTGGGCATGATCCTTGCCCGCGGAACCATCAATGCGGCTTCGCTGTTCGCCATGCTCGACACCGGCGTTTTCGACGAATTGCCGAAACTCAAGGTCGTCGTCACCACGCTCGCCATCGGCGGAGTGCTCATGGCCGGCGGTTTGGGCGACGGGCAGCGCATCCGCAGCGATACGCCCGAACTGCTGCGCCGGCATATCTATATCGACACGATGGGCCTCGATCCCGCGCTCGTCGGTTCAGTGGTGTCATTGCTTGGCGCCGATCACGTGCTTGCGGGAACCGACTGGCCGATCAACGTCGAAAAGGACGTTCCGGGGCGGCTGCAGA
Organism: Rhodospirillales bacterium; assembly: GCA_965221855.1. Classification (GTDB taxonomy): domain Bacteria; phylum Pseudomonadota; class Alphaproteobacteria; order Rhodospirillales; family UBA2165; genus JAJDXO01. The sequence goes on from CBDCSV010000008.1 coordinate 274,359, forward strand.
AAGCGCTGGAAAAGGCCGGCCTCGACGTCGAACAGCAGCACATGGTCGCAAGCGGCAATACGTTCAGGCTGCTTTCGGCGGCCTAGATTTCAGCCGATTCTGGCGAGGCCGGGCGGCAATTTTCGGCTATGTTCACGTCACTCGAAGCTGTTCGCCGACAGCCGGTCCATAGCCTCCTGGTCAGCGGATCCGGGATTCGGGTCCCCGATCGCCCCCAATTTTCAATAACTTAGAGCCGATCTAGCAGGAAATTTGTGTGTGCCCGGCGAGCTTCGAGCCCGGGTTTCCGCCGGATTAGAAAGGGCGCCGCATTTACAGGATATGCCGCGGAACGTGGATACGCATATGCCGGCGATGAATACCGGCGGTCATTTGGAGAACAGACGCCGAGAGGGGTTACGAGGCAGAATCGTTTAGGCCAATTGCGTAAGGGATACGCACCTTAGCCAGTGGCGAGCTACGTACCTACATATTCCTCTTGTAGATCAAGAGGTTGCGGCGGCTCAGACCGCGACCTCGATCAAATGTCGGTCTCGGTGGTTGCGAGTCCCCGCAACCAAATAAGATTCTGAAAACATTGATGTTTTTGGGGGATTCTTGATCTTGGATTCTGGCAAATCTCGTGCGATCAACACCGATGCGCGGACGCGGATTCGTGACCGGCCGGTGTTGCGCGTTCGAGGGCGCGGGCGCGGCGCCGTTGCCGAGCATGCTGGTGACCTCGCTCCTTTACCCCGTCGCTTGTCCGCCGCGGTGTCGGCGAACTGGAAGAACTTCCCTCCGCACCTGAATGCAGCGGCCGCACGCATGCCAGGGTCTCGGCTCCACCCGAGAACGCCGTCGTGTTCCGGTTGATCTTGGTGGGAAGCATGTGGGGAAGGCCAAAAGACAACGGAATAAATTACGCAAAATCAATGGGTTGTTGTCCAGTACCGACTCCCCTCGGCTCCACCAATCTTTCTCGGCCATTCTCGCCGCCAGTCCAAGAGGCGCGCGCGTGCGCCTTTGCAGAACCATGAGAAAGTCTTTTACGCCGGCCACGGGGGCGAAGCCGACATTTCACCGGATCACTCGGCGGCCTGTGTCACATCCGTACTCTGCAACTGGTGAATCGCCTGGCGGCTGTAGGCCACGGCCTTGTCGTGTTCACGCAGGATCAGCCGGCGCTCGGGCGCTCGGCTCACCGCCTCCTGCTGAGCCTCGATGAACAGCTTGTCCTCGAGAAACGCTTCACGGTTTGCTTCGTGAAACGCGACGTTCGGGGCTCCGTCGAGCGGCTCGCCGCGCACCGCGGACGCAAAGAAGTAGTGATAGCTGTCTTCATCGGCCGGCGTCGCCTGATGAAGCAGCCGGAAAACCAGTCCGCCGGGCTTGTTGCGGTCTTCCCGGCCGCCGGTGCCCGCGTCGTGCGCGCCCGCCCATTGCAGCACCGTCCCCGGCGCCACGTACTCGAACTCTCCCCATCGGTCCACCGGCCCGTCGAAGCCGCCGGCCTTGACGAACGCGGGCGGCGGGGTCGAATTCATCATCCAGCGGACGTACTTGGCGCCCCGCTCGGTGCGGACGGTGTCCAGTTCGGCGATATTCTGCTCGTCGGGATGGCCGCCGATGGTCGAGAGGTGCACGTAGCCCAGGTGGGTCAGGTCCATGAGGTTGTCGATCATGAACATGTAGTTGGCGGCGATCTCATAGCGCCCGAAGAGAAAATTCCACTCGTCTTCCAGGTCGGGGTATGGGAAATCGACGATCCGGCTCTCGTCCGCCGCTTGGGGATCGCCGGCCCAAACCCAGATCATTTTTTGACGTTCGACCGCCGGAAAGGCGTTCACGCGATGGGCGGGATTGAGCCGCTCGCCCGGATTGTCGACGCAGGCGCCGCTGCCGTCGAAGACCATGCCGTGATAGCCGCATTGGAGACCCGTCTCGACAATGCTCCCGAGCGACAGCTTCACGCCCCGGTGGCAGCACCGGTCCTCGAGCGCCGCCGGCCTCCCGTCGCCGCTGCGGAACATCACCAGGTCTTCACCCATGATTTTGCGGGCGATCGGCCCGTCATCCAGCTCGTGGGCCCAGGCCGCGAGATACCAGGCGTTCCGGACCAAAGGCTCCATCGCCAATTCAGACATGTTCGCTCTCTCCTGCTCCGGCTTCTTCGGATTTGGCCGGCCGGCTGCCGGGCGAAATTATCGGCGACCCGTTGGACTATGCCGAACGCCGAACGCCCGGATGGAATATATCGCAGGTTCCGGGGGCGTGTCTTCTTTCGGCTAAGGGCGGACATCGGCTTTTGTCCGATCGCGGCAGGAGGAAGGCAAGCCTCGCAGGCGGAAAAGGCGGTATCCGCCGATGCCCTATGGGGCGAACTGGTGGACCGGCCCATGGGATTTGGGCAAGATCGGACCCGACGGTTCAATCCAAGCCAAGACGGCAGAATTCCAAAAGGGTAGACATGGCCAGCAAATTTCAGCCCAGGTTCCGTAACGATCTCCCCCCGCCGGCAAAACGCTGGAACGGGTTCCTGCGGTATAACTTCGTCGGCGGCCACAATGACGCCTCGGAGGTGCCGGTCGACGAACTGATCGCGGCCGCCGGTTCGGTTCTCGCCCGCGAGGGACGGACCCTGGCGTACTACGGATTGGAGAGCGGCGCCCAGGGCTATCTGCCCCTTCGGCGGCTTGTCTCGGCCCAGCTGGCCGGCGGCGCGAAAATGCAGGTTGGGGAGGACGACATCCTGTTGACCTCGGGCTCTCTCCAGGCTCTCGATCTGGTATTCGAGGCGTTTCTCGAACCGGGAGACACGGCGATCATCGAGGAAGCCTGCTACGGCGGGACGATCAGCCGCCTTCAGCGGCTTGGGGTGACGTATATAGGGATCGAGGTGGATCAGGACGGAATGAGGACCGACCGGCTTGCCGAAGTGCTCGGTGAACTGGAGGCCAAGGGACGAATCCCGAAGCTCATTTATACGATTCCCACCGTTCAAAACCCCACCGGTACGGTCATGAGCGAAGCGCGCCGGGTCGAGCTTCTGGCGCTGGCCGAAAAATACGATCTGCCGGTCTTCGAAGATGACTGCTACGCGGATTTGCTATGGGAAGGGGAGCGCCCGCCCTCGATCCGGGCGCTGGAGCAAGAGGGAGCCGACAGCGGGCGCGTAATCTACTGCGGCTCCTTTTCCAAGACCGTCGCCCCCGCCCTGCGGGTCGGCTATCTGGTTGCCGACTGGCCGGTGCTCAGCCGCCTGCTGCCGCTCAAAACGGATGCGGGCAGCGGTGCGCTCGAGCAGATGGTCTTGGCGGAATACGGCGCCGCACGGTTCGACGACCATGTCGCCGACCTTTCGGCTGTCCTCAAGGAGAAGGCGGAACTCATGGCCGCGTCCCTGGCCGAGCAATTCGGCGCTCAGGTGGAGTTCACGGCGCCCAAGGGCGGGATCTTCATTTGGGTGACCTTTCCGGAGGAGGTCGACACGACCAGTCTCGCCGCGGCCGCCTTGGAAGAGGGAGTGGAAATCAATCCCGGCGTCGAATGGTCGGCCGACCCGAGCCATGGCCGGCGGCGCGCGCGCCTGTGTTTCGGCAGTGCGACCAGGCAGGAGATTACCGAGGGCATCGCCCGGCTGGCCGATATTTGCCACAAGCATACCGGCATCCCCGCGCGAAGCGGAAACGTGGAGCGCTAGCGCCGGCCGGTCAAGCCCGGTGATGACGATCTGGTTTGTGTCGTATATCCACTCGTCATGCCCGTGCTTGACACACTACTGTCCGGTTTAATTTTCACGTCCATTGGATGGCCATTTGGTTTGGATTTTCGGGCGGCGGTATTTTGGGTATGAGGAGCCTGTCGATGCGCTTTCGATGCATGAGGTTGACGCGCACGAGACGGGCGAAGATGAGCGGGCTGTTGATGGCCTTCTGGGTGGCTTGAGCGAGCCTGAGCAGCAGATAGGCGATCATCGCGACGGCGATCTGGATGCGCACGGCGTTCTCGCTGTTGCCGATGAAGTGTTTGATCTTGAGGGTCTGTTTGACCCAGCGGAAGAACAGCTCGATGGCCCATCGCCGCTTGTAGAGCTCGGCGATCTCCTCGGCCGGGGCGTCGAGGTCGTTGGAGAGGATGCGCAGCACCTTGCCGGTGTCGGTCTTGATCCGCACCTCGCGCACCGGCTCGGAGAACGGGTTCTTGCGGTTTTTGGCCTGGCGTTTGGGCAGCAAGCCGATGCGGTCGGACAGGATGCCGCCGTTCTCGGCCACATCGAGTTCGGCGATGAGGTCGAGCGGCGTGCTGGACTTGAAGCGGGTGACGATGCGGCATCCGGCGGCGTCCAGCTTGGCCCACCAGGCATAATCGTAGTAGCCGAGGTCGTAGACGTAGGTGGCGCCGGCCTCGATGGGCATCTCCTTCGCCGCCGTGATGTCGTTGACCCGGGCCGCCGTCATCGCCGAGCTTGCGCCGCAGCCCCCGCTGGGCGCGGCCGGCCATCTCGGCGAACAGGCCCGAGAACACCGCCGCCGGACGGCGCGCGTTGGCGTCGGCGAAGGTCGAGCGTGACACCGTGCGGCCGCCGACATGGTACAAACGCGCCGAATGGCTCTCCAGGCCGCCGGCGATCTCCCGCAGGCTGGACGCGCCGGAGAACTGTCCATACAGCAGGGCGATGAACTGGCTCTTCGTCGGCAACCGGCGAATGTGCTTGTCCGCGCCGTGCTCGGCAACCAAACGCTCAAAAGCGTCCCAAGGAATATGCTTCAACAGATCGTGGAAAACGCTATTGTGGTGATGCATGGCATTGAGCCTCCTTCGTGTCCAAAACGTTCGCAAACGCTTGGACCCCAGTAGAATCAATGCCATGCAACCCGTCCACAAAAATAAACCGGACAGCAGTGTGCTTGACACGGGCATCCACGTGTAGCGCCGGCCGCCAAGCGTGAATCACCGGGTCGAGCACGGTAATGATGACTTGCAGACTACCGCGCCCGGGCTAAATGAATAGGCGGCTGCCGCTCCATTACCGGGGCGGCCGTTTTGCGTCTGGAGGGGAGCTATGCGTTTTTGTACGACCTTATCGGTGCGTTACCTCCCGAACGGGTGACACTAAATGTCTATTAATGTCCATGAATGACTATTACAACGAAAACGGCCCAGTTGGAACATATTTATAAATCATGGTTTTTCAACACCTTGCCGCTATGCATAAATTGCATGGCTCGCGCCCGGGGGAACAGGGTATTTTTGATGTCCACGTTCGACAGGAAAGCATCATGAAGAAATTCGTATTCCCGGCGCTCGCCGCCGCATCGGGCCTCGCGCTCGGATCGTTCGCCGGCGTTCCCGCTGCGGACGCCAAGGAAATCGTCATCAAGTTCAGCCACGTCACGGCGCCGGCCGGCCACCCGAAGGGCGAGGCCGCGACGTTGTTCGCCAAGCGTGTCAACGAGCGGATGAAGGGCAAGGTCCGGATCGACGTATTCCCCAACTCCCAGCTCTACAACGACAACAAGGTGCTGGAGGCCATGCTGCTCGGCGACGTGCAGTTGGCCGCGCCATCGCTCTCCAAATTCGAGCAGTTCACCCTCAAATACCGGGTGTTCGACCTGCCGTTCATGTTCAAGGACATCGAGGCGGTGGACCGCTTCCAGAACTCGCCGACCGGTGAAAAGCTCAAGAACGCCATGAACAAGCAGGGCCTGAAGGGTCTCGCCTTCTGGCACAACGGCATGAAGCAGTTGTCGGCCCGCAAGCCCCTGATGGTGCCTGCCGATGCCAAGGGGCTGAAGTTCCGCATCCAGACCTCCGACGTGCTCCGGGCCCAGTTCGAAGCTCTCGGCGCGTCGCCGCAAAAGATGGCGTTCAAGGAGGTTTACGGCGCCCTGCAGACGGGTGTGGTCGACGGCCAGGAGAACACTTGGTCCAATATCTTCACCAAGAAGTTCTTCGAGGTGCAGGACGGCATCACCGAATCCAACCACGGCATCATCGACTATCTCGTGGTGACGTCGGTCAAGTTCTGGGAAGGCCTGCCGTCCGGAATCCGCAACGACCTCGATCGTATCCTGAAAGAGGTGACCGAGGAACGGAATGCGATTTCCTCGCAGATCAACCAGGAAAACAAGGCCAAGGTCATCGCCGCCGGTACCAAGGTGCGCCGGCTCACTCCGGCTCAGCGCCGGCAGTGGATCGCGGCGATGAAGCCGGTGTGGTCGAAGTTCGAGAAGGACATCGGCGCCGATATCATCGCGGCGGCGGCGGCCGCCAACAATTCGCCCGGCAACTGACCTCCCGCCGGGCGCAGGCGGATGACCACCCGGCACTCAGGTGATGGGGGCGGGGATGCGGGCGGCACGGCCGGGCCGCTCGCCCGCCTCTATTCCCGCGCCGAATGGGTCGAAGAGACGGTCATCGCTTACCTGCTGGGGGCGATGACGGCCATCGCCTTCGCCAACGTGGTGGTCCGCCGGCTGTTCGATGGCTCGATCATCTGGGCCCTGGAGCTCACCCTCAATCTGTTTCTCTATCTGGTGCTGTTCGGCATGTCCTACGTCCTCCGCAAGGGGGCGCATATCGGCGTCGACGCCGTCGTCAGGCTGCTGCCCGGACATGCCCGGAAATGGGCCGAAGTTACCGCCGGCGCGATCAGCTTCCTTTACGCCGTCACCTTCGCCGTTACGGGGTGGCTGGTGGCGCAGAAGTTTCTGTCTAGCAAATTTCTCCGCGGCGTCGGCTCGGACGAGCTCGATATTCCCCACTGGTTTACTTACGGCACCTTGAGTTTCGGCTTTGCCTATCTCGGGTTCACCGTCTTTATGGCCACCCTCGATGTCATCCGGGGCAAGCGGACGACCATCACCGCCGGTCATGAGGCGGAAGAGATGGTGGATGAAGCGGCGGATTCAAGATGATCGAGGAAATCCGCCTGATCCTCGAACCCCACGTCGGCATCATTCTCTTCGGTCTGGTGTTCGCCTTGCTGGCCGTCCGGACGCCCATCGGCGTGTCCCTGGGCCTCCCGAGCCTCGTGGTGACCTTTATCGAATCCGGCAGGGCCTCGAGCCTGGCGACGGCGGTGGTCGGCGCCATGAACGAGAAGTTCCTGCTGACGGCCATTCCCTTCTTCATCTTGTCGAGCGCATTCCTGACCTCGGGCGGCGCCGCCCAGCGCATCGTCCGGTTCGCCATCTCGGCCGTCGGCCATGTCCGCGGCGGCCTGGCGACCTCGGGCGTCTTCTCCTGCATGCTGTTTGCCGCCTTGTCCGGTTCTTCGCCGGCGACCGTGGCGGCCATCGGTCCCATCGCCATCAAGGGGATGGAAGACGCCAACTATCCGAAAAAATTCGCCGCCGGGGTGATATGCACGGCGGGGACGCTCGGCATCCTGATCCCGCCTTCCATCGTGATGGTGGTCTACGCGGCCTCGACCAACGAGTCCGTCGGCAAGATGTTCATCGCCGGCGTCGTTCCGGGGCTGCTCGCCGGCCTGTTGCTGGTCATCGGAATCTGGCTCGGGGTCGGCGCCTTCAAGATCGCCAAACGGGACTGGGCCGGCTGGCGAATCCTCCTCCGGACCGGCTATCACGCCTTCTTCGGCATCTTCCTGATCGTGCTTATCCTCGCCGGCATCTATCAGGGCTGGTTCACGCCGACGGAGGCCGCCGCCTTCGCGGCGGTCTACGGGTTTCTCACCGCCACCGTCATCTATCGCGGCATCGGCCTGATGAAGACCCAGCCGTGGCTGAAGGAGGGCGAGACGGTCCCGGCGGCGTTGGTTCGCAACACGGTGGCCTGCGTCGTGACCCTGCCGCTCAACCTGTTCCATCCCGATACGCGGGGCGTGCTTCTCGAGGCGGCGAAGATGTCCATCATGCTGATGTTCATCATCTTCAACGCGCTCATGTTCTCCCACGTGCTGACGGAACTCCAGATCCCCAAGCGGATCGCCGACGACATCGCGGCGGCCCAGCTCGCGCCCTGGATTTTCCTGATCATCGTCAACCTGATGCTGCTGGTGGGCGGTCAATTCATGGAGCCGAGCGGCCTCCTGCTGATCGTCGCGCCGATCCTCCACCCGATCGCCGTTTCCCTCGGGATCGATCCCATCCATCTGGGAATCATCATGGTGGTGAACATGGAGATCGGGATGATCACCCCGCCGGTCGGGCTCAACCTGTTCGTGACCTCGTCCATCACCGGGATGGGCGTTCTGGACGTGATGAAGGCGGCGCTGCCCTGGACGGGCATTCTGTTCCTGTTCCTGATCGGGATCACCTATATCCCGGAAATCTCCCTGTTCCTGCCGAGGCTGCTGGGCGCGTGACCCGCTAATACTCCGACACGTTCCCCGCTTCGTTGTCGAGGATCATGAAGGCGTCGAAGTAGGAAATTTCGGGAAGCGCGCCGGTGCGCTCGCGGACGGCTTCCCGCCATTCGGCATCGTGGGCGGCTTCGGCCGCCTCGCGGCTCTTCCACAGATAGAACCCGGAGAGCCATTTGCCGTCGTCGCTCCACATGAAGTGTTTGCGGATCAAGTCCGGCTCGGCCCGCCATTTGGGAATGACGCTCCTGGCGTCGAGGACGATGTCCGTCCGGTCCGCTCCCTCGGGCGCCGGGTATCTGACGAATTCTCCGATCATCGGTGCTGCTCCTATTTCGCTTTCCTGCCCGCGGTGGTCTCCGGTTCCCAGACTTTCTCGTGGGCGGCGTGGGCGTCTTCGTCCCATTGGTGTTCGGTGCCTTCGCCCATGAACACCACGAAGGCCTCGGCGCCGTCCGGGTATTCGTACGGGCCGTGCACTTCGTCCCAGCCGAAGATGTAGTCGCCGGGCCGCAAATCCTTGCCGGCGACGCACATGCGTCCCTTGAGGACGCAGATGGAGTGCCAACTCTTGTGGGAGTGGGCGGGCTCGACGTAGCCGGGCGGGAACTTGACCTTCATATCGATCCGCTTCATCGCCTCGTCGATGGCGAAGACCTTCACCTGAACCCCCTCGGGGAGCGTCAGGAAGTTGGCGTCGACATCGTCCTGCCAGGGTATTTCATCATCGTGGATGGCCTTGAAGGTATGGTCCATTCGATCGGTCATCTGCCTCTCCCGTCACCCCGTGCCGGCCCTATCTTTTCATCAAATCGGCCGGGAAAACCAGCGTTTCGATTTACGGGCGGGGCGCAAGCGCCTACCATTCCGGCCAGCGGGAGGAAACCGATGACCCGATATCCCCTGATCAACGTCGCCGATGTGGAGCCCCTGGACGTCGGCACGGAATTCGATTTCAAGCTGCCGATCACCGGGCGGCACGGCAGCTCGACGGCCGCCTATCACACCCGGTTCCGGCCGGGCGCCGGCCTCGGCAGGCATCTCCACCGGAACTGCGACGAAATCGTCGTCCACCTGAGCGGCACCGGCGTGGCCGGCCAGAACGGCGAACGGGTGGAGGTGCGGCCCGGCGCCTGCCGGGTGGTGCCGGCCGGCGTCGAGCGCTCCTTCGTCAACACCTCCGAGACCGAGGACGCGCTGGTCGTCGGGTTCTTCGTCGGCTGCCCGACCCTGGAGGAGACCGGTTTCGAGATGCGCGGCGAGGCGCCGCCGGACGGGCGGGCGGCCGCTACCGCCGACGCGTTCTCCGACGGGCTGATGGTCCATCTGGACGACGTCAAGCCGGAGAACATGGATGAAGGGGACGGCTGGATGATCAGCGATTTCCGGTTGCCCATCAGCGGCCGTATCGGCTACGGGTCCACCCTGTTTCGGGCCAGGTTCATGCCGGGGGCGGTCCACAAGAAGCACGCCCACCGGAACTGCGAGGAAATCTACCATGTCATCTCCGGCCGCGGCCTGGCGGGTGCCGGCGGCGACCGGGTCGAGGTGCGTTCCGGCGATTTCCACTACATCCCCGCCGGCGTGGAGCATTGGCTTCACAATCTGTCCGGGACCGACCCCATCGAGGTGGTCGGCATCTACATCAATGCCGCCTCCGTGGAGGCGACCGGCTACACCTATCTGGGCGACGTGACCGAGGCGGACCTCGCCGCCGCCCGCGCATAGGCGGGCAGGGAATTTCAGGCCAAGGAATTTCAGCAATGACTCGAATACTCATCGTGACCGGCGGCAGCCGGGGGATCGGCCACGAAACATCGGTGGGCGCGGCCCGGCGGGGCTGGGACGTCTGCGTCAACTACGTGGGCAACGACGAACGGGCCGGCCAGACCGTCGCCGCGATCCGGGAGGCCGGGCAGCGGGCGATCAAGGTAAAGGCGGACATTTCCTCCGAAGAAGGCGTGCTGCGCCTGTTCGAGACCTGTGACGCGGAATTGGGCGTGCCCTACGGCCTGGTCAACAGCGCCGGTATCGTGGCGCCCTATGGCCGGATCGACGAGGTGGCGTTTGAGGACATCCCGCCGCTGATGGACCTCAACATCAACGGTACGCTGCTGTGCACCCGCGAGGCCATCAGGCGCATGTCGACCAGGCATGGAGGAACCGGCGGGAGCATCGTCAATTTGTCCTCGGCGTCCTCCCGGCTCGGCGGTGCCGGCTACAGCGTGCCCTATGCCGCGTCCAAGGGCGCCATCGACAGTTTCACCTGGGGGGTCGCGCAGGAGGTCGCCGGGGAGGGTATCCGGGTCAACGCCGTCAGCCCCGGGGTCATCGACACGGAAATGCAGCCCGAAGGCCGCGTCGAGAGCGTGGGTCCGACCTTGCCCATGGGCCGGGCCGGGCAGCCCGGGGAGGTCGCCAGGGCGATCCTATGGCTGCTGTCGGATGACGCCTCCTACGTGTCGGGCAGCAACCTGAACGTTTCCGGCGCGCGCTAAAGGAAAAGGCCCGCCTCGGAAGAGACGGGCCTTTATCGCATCCGGCCCGGGGCCGGCCGCGAATTCCTAGTAGGTGTACTTGTACGGCAGCTTCACACCCATCTGTTCGGCGATCTCGATATACCGCGAGAACACCTTGGTGCCCTGCAGGCCCTGCTTGTCGTAAAGTTGAGCCTTCTCCTTGGACCAACCGGCGAGAGCCTTGGCCATGACGGCGCGCTCGGAGAACGGCAGGGTCGTGACCGTGCTGCCATCCCTGCGAAGCGCCGCTATGGAACTTTCAAACCGCTTGGTGGATTCCTTGGCGGTTTCGACCATCCATTTTTCGGACTCCTCGGAAATGATCTTCCGCACCTCCGGCGGCATCTTCTTCCAGGTGTCGCTGTTCATGCTCATCTGATAGAGGAACGTAGAGCCCCAGCCGACGACCTTGTAGTGCTTGGCCGGCTCATCGAGCTTGAAGCCCTTCCAGGCGGTGGGGAAGATGACCAGGCCTTCATACACGCCGGACTGCAACGAGTTGTAGGATTCGTTGAGGCTGGTCTGAACGACCGTGGCGCCGGTGAACTTCAACCACGGCAGGTTGAGGCCCGCGCCCGCGATTTTGTGCCCCTTGAGGTCGGACATCTTTTCCCACGGGAACTTGGTGCCGAGACCATAGGACGAGAACGCGCCCCCGCCGAGCCAACGCTGGTTATACTTGGACAGGGCGCCCGTCCAGTGCGGGAATTCCTTGTAGAGCTGGCGCGAAATCTTCAGCTGCGTCATCGGATCGTCGGTGACGAAGGGGATGAAGAAGTTGAACGCCAGGTGCGAAGCCTTGGTCGGTTCGAAGCAGGCGCACCATAGTCCGATGTCGAACAGGCCCTTTTCCACGCCTTCGAGGACGTCAAACGGGCCCGAGACGGTGTTCCATAGCTTGGTGAAACGAATCTTGTGGCCGGTTTCCGCCGCGACGCGTTTGGATATGGTCGGAGCGAAGTAACCGTCGGCCTTGAAGATCGGTTCCAGCGGCTTCATCGGCTGCCCGGAACCAATTTTCAGGGTGAAGGTATCGGCATTCGCGACGGACGCGGACGCCACGACGGCGGCGAGTGCGAACGCCCCATAGCGAATTGCTTTCCTAAAGCTAATCGAAGTCATTCATTGATCTCCCAAAGTGAAACCCCGGGGGGTGGGTCCTCCTGATCCGTACCTTGCAACGGATGCGGGGTCGGTCTACAGATGGAGCCTAAAGAAACATAATACATGATGTAATGGCAATAGCTTACGTACCCAGGGGAATCGCTTTTGAAGATTTCGATGCCAATCTGCCGTCGCCTGCCCCCGCTTCGGTGGGGTAGATGACGGCAATTCACGCTATGTTCACTTCGAGAGCGCACGATGCGGGACATGTCATGGCTGTTTCAAGGTCCTTTCGGGGTGTAACAGACCTGCGGCCGGGCACGACGGCCCCAAAAGCGATTGCCCTGCTTACGTACCGGTGCGTGCCCGGGCTCGCACAATCGTCAACAGCCTGGAGACGCGCCGGATATTATGCTTAAGCTATGTACCGGGATGCCGGGAATAACCTCATCGCCGCTCGGGAGGCCGTCGACACATGAATGAAATTCCCGCGGGTCAACGGGATATCGTCACCCGCTCGACCAACGTCCTGAGCACCATTTCCGCCTTCTGGGCCCTATTGCTTGCAGGAATATTCCTCTGGGACATCATTGGCCGCGAGGCGTTCGGCAAGCCGTTTTTGGGCACCCACGAGATCGTCGGCAATTCGATCGTCGGGATCCTCTTCCTGGAGTTGCCGTCGACCATCAAGCGCGGCGCCATGCTGCGGACCGTGTTCGTCTATGACTCCGTGGCGGTCCTCTGGCGGCGGGTTATCGACAGCGCATCATACATATTGGGGATTTTGCTGTTCATCGCCATTATCTGGGGCGGCTGGGGCACCATGCTGACCAGTTGGGCAACCGGCGAGATCGAAGGCGCGGGTGCGTTCGAGGTGCCCATCGCCCCGGTGCGCACCGTGATCATCGTGTTCAGCGCGATCTGCGTGCTGGTCTACCTCCAACTTCTTTATCACACCGTCACCGGCAAGATCGACTACGGCCAGGCGGAGCCGGAGCCGCAGCACTAACCGGAAACCAAATCAAAACCATAACGTAAATCGCCTCAGGGGAGCCGCTTCGTGGATCCGACAATCGTCCTACTGATCATTCTGGTCTTGCTGATCGGCCTCGTCATCGCCGGCCTGCACATTGGTCTCGTGCTCGGAATGGTGTCCCTATTGGGCACCTATCTGCTCTTTTTCGATATGACCATCACGCTGGAGCTGGCGAACCAGTCGGCCTATGCGGTGCTCCGAAACTCGGTTTTCGCGGCCATCCCGCTGTTCGTGCTCATGGGCGAGTTCATGAGCAAGTCGGGGATGGCGACCGATCTCTACAAGCTCGCCAACTACTTCCTGCGCAAACTGCCGGGCCGTTTGGCGGTCGCCACGGTGTTCGGCAATGCGGTGTTTGCCGCGGTCACCGGCGTCAGCATTGCGTCCGCCATGACATTTTCGCGGATCGCCTACCCGGAAATGCGCCGCTTCGGCTACAACCGCGCCTACGCCCTGGGGTCCATCGCCGGCTCGGCCAGTCTCGGCATGCTCATCCCCCCGAGCGTGCTGCTGATCGTCTGGGGCATCGTGATCGAGCACTCGATCGGCAAGCTGTTCCTCGCCGGTTTCATTCCCGGAATCATCCTGGCCTTGTTGATGGGCGCCTATTGCACCGTCCGCGCCGGGATGAAGAAGGAACTGGCCCCCGCTGTCACCGAAGATTTGGATCAAAAGCCCACCGGCAAACAATTCGTCAGCGGCATGGGTGTGGTGGTGCTGATCTTGCTGGTGCTGGGCGGGCTGTTCGCCGGCTTCTTTACGCCGTCGGAATCGGCTGCCGTCGGCTGCGGCGGCGCCATCATCATCTCCCGAATCAAGGGGCTGACCCTGCGGGAGTACCGGGAAGCCACCATAGATTCCGGCAAGACCATCGCGCCGATCATGTTCCTGCTGGTGACCGCCGCCATGTACGCCAAGTTCCTGGCCCTCGGCAACATCATCGAGATCATCCAGGACTTCATCAACGGCTTCGGACTTGGCCCGATTGGCGTGACTATTTTGATGGTGGTCATATGGCTGCTCATGGGAACCCTGATCGACTCGCTGTCGATCATTCTGCTGACCGTGCCGATCTTCTGGCCGATCGGCCAGGCCGCCGGCTGGGATGTCAACGCCTTCGCCATATTCGGCATTCTGGCCATCGAAGCGGGGCTGCTGACGCCGCCGTTCGGCTTGTTGGTCTATACGGTGAAAGGGGCGGTTCCCGATCCATCGGTCAAATTGGGAGAGATCTTCGCGGGATCGATCCCCTACTGGCTGTTGATGCTGGTCGTCATGGCCATCATCTGGGTGTGGCCGCAGACGGCGACTTTCCTCGCCAGCTAGCCCGCATTTCCCGCTAATTGTTGCAATGCCGACCGTAACGTGACGGAGTCGCGAGGCTATGGACGGTTCTCACGGCGAGGCGGCGGGCTGCCGCATTGGGATCGACACCGGCGGCACGTTTACCGACATCGTGCTGGTCGGCGACGCGTCCGAGGGCATCCAAGTCACGAAGGTGCCGAGTACCCCGGAAAATCCGGCCATCGCCCTTCGCCGGGGCGTGGCGGAAATCGTCGAACGGACAGGCCATTCGATTGAGGATGTGGCCACGCTCTGCCACGGCACCACGGTCGCCACGAATGCGTTGCTGCAAGGCGAAATCGATAGCCTCGCGCTGATCGTCACCGAGGGTTTTCGGCACGTACTCGAGATTGCGCGGCAGTCGGTGCCCGAGGGATATGGCAACTCGTACTTCTGGGTAAAGCCGGACCGAATTGTTCCCGTCCACCGGGTTTTTGAAATCAAGGAGCGGCTCGATTTCCAGGGCAACGAGGTCCGGGGCCTGGACGAGGACAGCGTTCGGGAAGCCGCCCGCCTATTGGTGAAATACCGGCTGTCGGCCGTCGGCGTCTGTCTATTGCATAGTTACGCGAACCCGGCCCATGAACGGAGGGTGCGGGAAATCCTCGAGGATGCCTGTCCGGACGTGACGGTGTCCTTGTCGAGCGATGTCTGGCCCGAATACCGGGAGTACGAGCGCGCCATGACCACGCTCGTGGACGCCTTCGTGAAGCCGGTGATGCGCCGCTATCTCTCGGATGTTTCCGAGCAGCTGCCGGGTGTTCTCAAGGAACGGCCGTTCCTGGTGATGCAATCCTCGGGCGGGGTCCTGGGCGCGGGGCAGGTGGCCGAGAAGCCCATCTCGACTGCATTGTCCGGTCCCGCGGCCGGGGCCATCGGCGCCCGTGCGGTCGGCGAGGCGGCCGGCTTCAGGAACCTGATCACCCTGGACGCCGGCGGCACGTCGACCGACATTTGTCTCGTGGAGGGCGGTGCGCCTCAGCTTACCACCGATGCCGCCATCGGGCCCTTTCCGGTTCGCTTGCCGATGATCGACATACGAACCGTCGGGACGGGCGGCGGCTCCATCGCCTGGGTGAACCGCGAGGGCCGGCTCAAGGTGGGGCCGCGGAGCGCCGGCGCGTCCCCGGGACCCATGTGCTACCCGGACGGCGGCGACGCGCCGACCATCACCGACGCATCGGCGGTGCTGGGCCGCATTCCGCCCGAGCTCATCGGCGGCGGCATCCCGCTGAACGTGCAGCGCGCGCGGGATGGGATTTCGGCGTTGGGCGAAGAATTGGGCGGAGGCCTGAGCGCCGAACGGCTTGCCGCCGGGATTATCGAAATCGCCAACTGGAACCAGGCCAACTTGATCCGCCAGATGACCATCGAGCGCGGGATCGACCCCAGGGACTTCGCATTGTTGTCGTTCGGCGGATCGGGGCCGGCGCAATCGCCGGCGGTCATCGAGCTTCTGGGGATCGGCACCTGTCTGGTGCCGCCGAACCCGGGCAACCTCTCGGCTCTTGGGCTACTGATGGTGGACTATCGTTCCGACCACGTTTTCACCCAGGTAACCGACCAGGACGACCTGAACCCGGCGGCCGCGGCGGACATATACCGGACCCTGGAGGCGGCTGCGGTGGGTACCCTGGCGGCCGACGGCGTTGCCGCGGGAGATATCACCCTACTGCGCCAGGCGGATATTCGTTACCGGGGCCAGTCCATGGAAGTCCGCGTCGAGGTGCCGGGCGGCGAGTTGACGGACGCCCTGCTGGATCGGATGGCCGAGAATTTTCACGCGGCTCACGAGCGGACCTTCGGCTATTGCTACCGCGACAGCCAAAAAATCGAGCTGGTCAATTTCTGTGTTTCGGGCCTCGGTCCGGTGTCGAAACCGGCGCTGAAGGCCGGCAAGTCCGCTCCGGCGGAATTTCCCTCACCGTCCGAGACACGTCCGGTGTTTTTCGACGACGCGTGGGTCAAGACGCCGGTCTATCTCCGCGGAAATCTCGAACCCGGGATGAGCGCGGCCGGTCCCCTGGTGGTTCAGGAATTCGGATCGACGACGGTGGTTTTCCCCGGCCAGTCGGTATCCGTCGACGGCAATCGAAACCTGCTGGTCCTGCCGGCGCGCAACGAGGATCAGGTGTAGCGCCATGAGATGGACACCGGATCAGGAAGCCGACATCGCCGCGCTTCGCGAGCGAGCCAAGGCGGTCGATCCAATCGTCCTTCAGA
Source organism: Rhodospirillales bacterium (assembly GCA_965221855.1). Taxonomy (GTDB): domain Bacteria; phylum Pseudomonadota; class Alphaproteobacteria; order Rhodospirillales; family UBA2165; genus JAJDXO01. The sequence goes on from CBDCSV010000008.1 coordinate 290,893, forward strand.
TCGTCGAAGGAACGCTGAATTCGATCGAGAGGGAGATCGAGTTTGCCGTCGAACGGACGGCACGGAGCCCGATGATCCGCGAGGCCCACGACTATCGGGTTGGACTCTTCGACCGTTTCGCCCGCAAGCTGACCGGCCGGTCCTACTCGGCCATGCCCGAGGCGGTGCTGCGCGACTACCCGCCGGAGACCATGAATCCGGGTGACGCGTTCTTCATGAACGACACCTATGACACCGAGGGAGCCATCGGCCACCTGCCCGACATGTGTTCGACGGTGCCGACGTTTCATGACGGTTCCATCGTCGCCTACATCCAGGTCTTCGGCCACCACGACGATATCGGCGGCAAAGTGCCGGGCTCCATGCCCGGAACCGCGTTGTCGGTCTTCGAAGAAGGACTGATGATCCCGCCGATCAAACTCTACGACCGGGGCGTCCGCAACGACGAGGCGTTCAAGATCATTCGCCGCAACAGCCGGGTACCGGAAATGCTGGAGGCGGACGTCGACTCGGAAATGCAGGCCATCCTCATGGGGTCGGCACGGATGACCGAACTGTTCGAGCGGTTCGGCCGGGAGACGGTGGAGGCTTGCTTCCAAGCCATCTTCGACCGCACCCGGGACATCTTCCTCAACGAACTCATGCCGAAGATCGCCAACGGGACCTATTACGCCGAGGACTACGTGGAGCATGACGCCTTCACTGATCCGTTGCTGCATAAGATCTGCGTCACCATGACCAAGACGGACGACAAGATCGTCCTCGACTTCAACGGGACCGATCCCCAGGCGGTCGGGCCGATCAATTGGGCCGCCGACTATTCGGAGGGCCGGTATCTGATCAAATGGGTATCGCCGATCATGCGCAATCTGGCCGATACGCCCGAGCGGGCGGCGGAGATTCCCTGCAACGAAGGCATGGTCGATCTCTTCGAGGTCGTGTTCCCGCCCAAGGGATCCCTGATCACGCCCATCCGGCCGGCGCCGACCAATGCGCGCGCATTTCTCCTGCTCCGGTCCCTGAGCCTGTTCGCCAACGTGCTCGCACAAGCCGTCGAGGGCAGGATGCCGGCGGATCAGGAGACCATCCGTTACACCGGGTTCTACGGCTACGACGCCGACGGTGACTATTTCCTGTCACGGGAAGTGCTGGGCGGCGGCGGCGGCGGGCGGTACTACGCGGACGGATCGGATGCCATCCACGTTGTCCCGGATTCGCGTAACCAGCCCGCCGAATACACTGAAACCCAATACCCGTTGCGGGTCGAACGGCTTGCGCTGGCGGAGGATTCCGGCGGCGCCGGAGAATTTCGGGGCGGGCTCGGGTATCTCAAGGAGTACCGTCCGCTGGTCGACTGCTTCACCTTGGTCTCCGCCGACCGTGTGCGGCTCGGCTGCTACGGGGTCAAGGGCGGCAGCTCCGGCGAACCGTTCGGCGTCTTCGTCGATGCCGAAGGCGACAACCGAAAACTGGGCGGCCTCGAGGACGAGGTTCCCATCAAATCGGGCGAACTGATGCGGGTCGAAACCACGGGCGGCGGCGGCTGGGGCGATCCCCTGGACCGGGACATCGAGGCGGTACGGATCGACGTGTGGCAGGGGAAGGTGTCCGCCGATGCCGCGGCGAAAGCCTACGGTGTGGTGATCGCCGGCGTCGAAGACGGCGAACCGTTCATCGATGACGCGGCGACGGCGGCTTTGCGCGGGAAGATGCGCGCGGCGCAAAATACCGGCGTTCCGATCATCGACCGCGGCGCAGGCGTCGAGGCCATCCGGCTCGCCAACCCGGGCGCCGGCGAATTGAAACGCTACGGCTGACGGGCGAAGGCGGCGTGAATATTCCCGAGGGTTTCGAGAGCCGGGTTACCGAGGCGAACGGCATTCGCCTCCACCATGTCACGGGAGGCAGTGGTCCGCCGGTTCTGTTGGTGCCCGGTTGGCCGCAGACCTGGTACGCATGGCGTTACATCATGCCCAGGCTCGCCGAGAGCTATGCCGTTACGGCCGTGGATATCCGCGGTATGGGGCGGTCCGAAAAACCCGGTTCGGGCTATGATATCGAGACCATGTCCGGCGACGTGGTCCGGCTCATGTCGGCACTCGGACACGACTCGTTTCTATATGTCGGGCACGATATCGGCACCTGGATCGGCTATCCCGCTGCCGCCAGGTACCCGGATCGGATACGAAAAGCGGTCTTGATGGATGCCGCGGTTCCCGGCCTCTACGAAGTGCCGCCCTTGATCCAATCCGATCCGCTGCACCAAAAGGTCTGGCACTTCGCCTTCAATATGCTGCCCGGCCTGCCGGAGATCCTGGTTCGCGGCAAGGAGCGGGAGTATCTGACCTGGCTCTACAGCAACAAGGCCCACAAGACGCCGCCGCTGGATGAGGCATTCGAGGTCTATCTGGAGGCCTACTCGGCGGATGGCGCACTGGAATCGTCCTTCGGCTGGTATCGCGCCATGATCGCCAATATGGAACACAACCGGCGGTTTGCGGCGACGAAACTGGCCATGCCCGTCATGGCCGTCGGCGGCGAGCACGGCATGGGCGCGGTCATGGAAAATTCCCTGGGCCCGGTCTGCGACAATCTGGTGTCCCATGTCATACCCGATTGCGGTCACTACATTCCCGAAGAGGCGCCCGACGCCCTGCTGGCGCTGCTCTTGCCCTTCCTCGGCGACGGCTGACCGGGGGGCGCACCGATTGTCTGCTTGCGTCGGCGGCCGGTCCTTCGCATCCTTGAAGCCATGAGCCCGTTGTCGGTATTCATCTTCATGGGAATTCCACTGGCCGCCGCCCTTGCTGGACTGGTCTTCGCGGCGGCCTCGATCGTGCGTTGGAACAGGTCCGGTCCGCCGGCCGGACACTACATCGCATCCCGCATGGCGTTCGAACCCGAGGATGCGGAGGACGAAAAGTGGCTCAGTGAATTGGATAGCTTGAAGCTTCCCTACCGTCACACCGTCTGCTGATCCCGACGGCCCGTCGGTGCTTCCCGATCCCCGGCTTATCCTCTACATTTACCGAATTCGGCGGTTGACCCGGATCATTTGGTATCGATTCGCCGCTGGTAGGTTTCACGCCTGAATTGACCAAAGAGCGACAGGCACGATGGACGCTATGTCTTCAGAAGGTTTGGTTTTCGCGGACTTGATCTCTCCGCTGCCGCTGGACGAGTTTCACGAGAAAGTTCGAGGCAGGGAGCCCAAATTCATTCCGGGGGATCCTGAGAAGTTCGCCTCGGCGATGTCGTGGGACATCCTCACCGACCTTCTGAACCAAACCGCCATTTGGACGCCGCACACCTTGGAACTGGTTCTCGACAACGTGAAAATTCCGCCGGACCGGTACTGTCGGATGGGCCAGCAGCGGGACGGCTCGCAAGGTCTTCTCGCCGACATGGATCAGGTAAAGGAATGGCTCAAAAAGGGCGCCTCCATGGTGCTGAACGACATCGAGACCCTGACGCCCGGCATGAAGCGGATCGCCGACATGCTGGGGAAGGATCCGGGCGGTCTGGTGCAGGGCAATCTCTATTGTTCCTGGGAGGCCCACCAGGCATTCGCGGTTCATTTTGACACCCACGATGTCTTTGCGCTGCAGATTGCCGGCGAAAAAGATTGGCTGATCTATCAACGTCACTTCAAGGATCCGATCAATCACCCGGAATTCGCGACGTTCGATCAAGAATTTCATGATACCCACAAGGGCGAGGTGTCGATGAAGTTCACCATGACGCCCGGAGATATGGTTTACATTCCGCGCGGGTTCTACCACGAGGCGTTGGCCAGTTCCCCCGGCACCGTTCACCTGTCTTATTCGCTGGTGCCGATGATCGGTCTGGATTTGATTTCGGCGGTGTTCGAGCGCGCGGTTCACGACGAGGTGTTTCGGCAGAACGTGCCTCACATTTCTATCCGTGACGGCAAGGCGGCGGAGGAGCATTGGGTTCGTCTGGCGGGTCGATTCCGGGAATTGGTTCGCGATCCCGAGTTCATGGAAAAAATGAAGCTTGGCCTCGAGCGCCACAACTATCCTAGGAGTTACATCCGCCTCCCCGATGATGCGGGGAGTTGATCCGACGCGGGAACTGGTTTCATGTTGTTCAGGCAGCTGTTCGACAGCGTATCATCGACCTATACCTACCTGATCGCGGCAGGTCCCGGCGGCGAGGCGCTGATTATCGAACCCGTCGCCGACCAGGTTGAACGCTACCTCAAACTCCTCGACGAGCTTGACCTCCGCCTGACCAAGGCGGTCGATACTCATGTCCATGCCGACCACATTACCGGGTTGGGATTGCTGCGGGACGCGACGCGGTGCGTGACGGTCGTTGGGGAGCAGGCGAAGGTGGACCGGGTATCCATGCGGGTCGGTGACGGCGATCCGGTCGAGGTCGAGGGGGTGGCCCTGACCGCGATGTATACGCCGGGCCACACCGACGATTCCTACTGTTATGTGCTGCCCGACAGGGTCTTTACGGGCGATACGCTGCTGATCCGCGGCACCGGCCGGACGGATTTTCAGAACGGTGACCCCCGGCAGGCCTACGACTCGCTATTCAACAAACTGCTCAAGCTGCCTGATGAGACCCTGGTCTATCCCGGGCACGACTATAAGGGCGATACCGTTTCAACCATTGGAGAAGAAAGAGCCTGGAATCCGCGTCTGCAAGTGGGTTCGGCGGACGAATATGCGGAACTGATGGATAATCTCGGCCTTCCCGACCCGAAGATGATGGATGTGGCGGTGCCGGCCAATCTGGCGATTGGCCTGCAACAAGACGCCGGAGAGCGGGCGGACGCCACCCTGAGCGTTGAAGATGCCGTCACCGAGCTTGGCCGGGGAGATTTGATTTACATCGACCTGCGGGAAGAGGGTGAGCGGGAAAAGAACGGCGTTATCCCGGGGTCGGTGCATGTGCCGTATGCGCGGTTCGAGGAACAAATCAAACCGGGCGGCATGTTGAATGCGCTTGCGGGCCGCACTGGCCGCCGGTTGGTTCTCTACTGCGCCTATGGCGAACGCTCCGCGCTGGCTCTTGATGCCTTGCGCGAGTCCGGATTTGCGAATGCCCGGCACATCGGGGGCGGCATCGACGCCTGGAAACAGGCGCACGGCCCCCTCCGGCAGGCTGACTAGGCCGGGCCCGCCAATTGGATAATTTGACAGGCGGCATCGGCCGCGCCTTCGCAAACCGAAACTACCGCATCTACTGGTCGGCGCACCTCGCGACGATTCTTGGTGTATGGGTCAACCGTATCGCCATCCAATGGGTAACCTGGGAGCTCACGGCATCCTTTGCCTGGCTGGGCATTATCGGCGCGGCCAATATGGTCCCGACGCTGTTTTTCGGACCAATCGCCGGCGCGACCGCCGATCGATACGGCCACCGCATCCAACTGCAGACATCGACGACGGTCGGCGGCCTGAGCGCGCTGGCAATGGCGATTCTGGTGATGACGGGTCTGATGACCATCGAACTCCTGCTCGTGTTGGCGCTTCTTTCAGGCACCAGCCGGGCCTTCAACGTTGCCGCGCGCGGCGCGCTTGTTCATGCGGTTGTCCCGAGAGAGCTGCTTTCGGCGGCGATAGGCGTATCCAGCGCGACATTTCATGGAGGGAATTTCTTTGGCATGGTCCTTGGCGGGACCATCATCGCGACCCTCGGCGCCGGTGTCGCCCTCATCGTTTATGCGGTTGGCGCCGCCATAGCAGTGTTCCTGTTGAGCCTTTTGCGTATCGATGAAAGCCAATGGGAGAACGCGGAGCCCAGGAAGTTTGAGCTAATCGCCGATCTCCGCGCGGGATTTACCTACACCTTTGGTCACCGCGGCATTCGGCTGATTATGTCCATGTCCGCGATCATTGCCCTGTTCGTGCTCCCGTATCTGGAAATGCTGGCCGGCGTCGCCGACGAAGTATTCGCCCGGCGCGCGGATGGTCTCGCCGTCCTGGCGAGCGCTACCGGTCTCGGTGCGATGACCGGCGGGCTTTGGTTGGCACGGCGCGGCCGGACCGAAGGCCTTACCCGCATCTTGCTGGGGGCTTCGGCGTTGGGGGCGCTGGGCGTCGCCGCCTTTGCGCTGACCGAGCTGCTTTGGCTCGCTCTGCTGCCCATGTTCCTCATTGGGATCGCGGTCGTCAGCGCCCAGACCGCGTCCATGAGTCTCATACAGAATGCCGTCGCGCAGGAGTTTCGCGGGCGCGTGTTCAGCATCAACGCCGTCGTTTCGGTCGGGTTCCCGGCACTTGGCGCCATCGGAATCGGCTGGGTCGCTAATATGACCGGCGTCCAAATTCCGCTTCTCGGGGCCAGCCTCATTGGACTGGTTGCGTGGGCGATACTCTCGAAACAGGTGCTGGAGATTGCCGCCGAGGTGGAAAATCAGGGCCCGTCTTCAGCCGAGACAGCCGCCACCCGCGGGGCGTAAGCGGCCGCACAAGTATCGCTTTGCCGTTCCGCCGAACAACGGCCATGCTGGACTGGTCCAGCGCAGGAGAATGCGAATGAAACTGTATGCCCGGCCGGCGTCTCCCTTTGTTCGAAAGGTACGTGTCACCGCTCTCGAAACCGGCCAGGAATCCGCGATCGAGGTGATCATGATGGGCTCGCCGGAGGAACAGCGGGAACGCGTCCCCGAGCACAATCCATTGGGCAAGATTCCGGCCCTGGTTTTGGATGACGGCCGGGTCCTCTACGATTCCTGCGTTTGTTGCGAGTATCTGGACGCCCGGCATGCCGGCCCGCCTCTGTTTCCGCCGCAGGGTCCCGAGCGCTGGGAAGCGTTGCGATTGCAAGCGTTGGGGGACGGCATAAGTGATGCCGCCGTCCTCATCGGGGCGGAGGAATTCCGTCCCGAAGAGCATCGATCCGAAGGATGGGTAAGGAGTCAAACCCGAAAAATCATACGGTCGCTGGATACGCTGGAATCTGAAATCGCCCAACTGGACGGACCGCTCAATATCGGTCAGATCGCCGTCGCTTGCGGGATCGGATATGTGGAGTTCCGGGTTCCGCGGCTGGCTTGGAAGACGGAGCGGCCCCGGCTCGCCGCCTGGCATCACGATTTCTGCGAACGGCCGTCCATGAAGTCGACCTTCTTTGCCCGGCCAGGAAATACGGGCTAGTAACCGCGGGACCAGTCCACCACTTGCTGCAGCGGCTCTCCGGCTCGATACCGGCGGATGTTGTCGACGACCTGGGGCACCATCTGCTCGACCGGCGGACGGCGTGCCACGTGGGGCATGATGGTGATCTTCGGGTGGTCCCAGAGGGGACTGTCTTCGGGCAAGGGTTCGGGCTCGGTAACATCCAAGGTCGCGCCGGCCAGTTTCCCGGAATCCAAGGCTGCCATCAGATCCTGATGATTGATCAGCCCGCCGCGCGCCAGGTTGATGATGGATGCACCGTCGGGCATGGCATCGAATGCTTTCCGATCGATCATTTCCCGGGTGTGGGGATTCAGCGGCAGCATCAGCACGCCAATTTCCGTTTTGGCCAGAAACGGCTGAAATCCCCCGGCGCCATGGAACACTTCGATCGGCGCATCGGTTTTGGCTGTCCGCGCCCAGGCGATGACATCGAAGCCGAGAGAACCGATCAATTCCGTCATCGGCTTGGCAAGAGTGCCATAACCAAAAAATCCGACGGTCCGTTCGTGCGGTTTGGGCTGCGGCAGGGGCGACCAGTTGTGCTCGCGTTGTTGAGCCTGGTAGGCCGGCATCTGCCGGTGATGGCGGAGGACCTGCAGCAGGCAGTACTCGGTCATTTGTGGGTCGCCGCCCGGCGGTTCGGTCTTGGTAAGGGGTACGTCGGGCATCTCCGTCTTGCCCAGGAGTCCATCGACCCCCGCCAGCATGGTCATCATCAGCTTGAGGTTCGGCAATTCGGGCAAGTCCTTGAAGATGGGCCGCCCGAAGACCAGGAACTCGATTTCGGCGGGATCACCCAAAGTGTACATGGACCGCACCTCATCATCCGGCAACGCCTGCCCGAGAAGTTCCGCCCACTGCTCATCGGTGCCGCGCACCGAGTTGAATATCAGAATAGCCACCGCCATCTCCCAGTTTCGAATCGCAGCATGATGGCTCGGAGGGTGTCGATCAAGCGGGGGAAGCCGTGATATGACATTCCGGACACAGGAACAGGAATTGTCCGTTGAATTTCGCAAGTGACAACGTAACCGGTGCGGCTCCGGAGATCATCGAGGCCTTGAGCGCGGCCGCGGCAGCCGGGCCGGAAATGCCTTATGGGGCGGATTCGTTTACCGCACGCGCCGAGGCATTGATGAGCGAGGTCTTCGAAAAGGAGGTTTCGGTCTTCTTTGTCGCCACGGGCACGGCGGCCAACTCGCTTTCGCTTTCGCAGATGGTCCCGCCTTATGGCGGCGCCTACTGCCACGAGGACGCTCATATTCAAGTACATGAGGCGGGCGCCCCCGAGCATTACGGCGGCAAGTTGATCCCGGTCGGCGGCGAGTACGCAAAACTGACCCCGGCCGTCTTGCAACCGGTCGTCGCGAAGGCGGTGCCGCCGGTCCATCATGTCAAGCCGTCGGCCGTAAGCATCACGCAGGCGAGTGAATCCGGGACGGTGTATACGCCCGAAGAGATCAAGGCCTTGGCATCCTGCTGTCGGGAGTACGGCATGCGGCTTCACATGGACGGGGCCCGGTTTGCCAACGCGGTCGCCTCGATGGGCGTATCACCCGCCGAGATCACCTGGAAGGCCGGTGTCGACGCGTTGAGTTTCGGCGCAACGAAGAACGGCACGCTGGCGGCGGAGGCCGTGGTGTTTTTCGATCCTGCCGACGGTGAGGAATTCGCATACCGGCGAAAAAGGGGCGGCCACTTGTTTTCGAAGATGCGTTTCTTGACCGCGCAGTGGGAGGCCTATTTGAGCGGCGGTCTCTGGCTCGCTCTGGCGGATCATGCCAATGCCATGGCCGCGCGGCTTGGATCGGCGTTGTCCGAAATACCGACCGTCGAGATAATCCACCCGGTGGAAGCCAATATGGTCTTTGCCGAGTGGCCCGCTTCGACAACCGGCGAGCTCATCAAGCAGGGCTTTGTTTTCTATGCCCAAGAGTCCGAAGGCCGAAGCCGCGTTCGGCTGGTCATGGCGTTCAACACGCGCCAAGAAGATGTGGACAAGCTGATCGAAGCCATACGCCGGCATCGAGCGGCGCAAGCGGCACAATGATGGCAGAAAAGCAGGGCCTGAACTGATCAGGCCCTAGTTGGGGAACGTGTGTCCGGGCCGAAAACCCGGCACGGGAGAATCTGCTAAAGGTATTCCGGCACGCGGTCGGCGACGCTGAGGTTGTCCTCGACCGACTTCACGCCGCTGATGCTCTCGGTCGCCAAATGTACGGCCTTCCGGGCGTCCTCGGAACCGACCAAACCCCAGAGACGCACGACACCGTCCTTGACCACGACATTGATGGTCGACGATCCGGACCAAGCGTGTTTGTCGAACTCGGCGATGACGGCCTCGCGAATCTCCTGATCGCTGGCGTCGGTCTCCGGCAGCCCGGTCTCTTTCACCGCAACCAATGCCTGGATGATGTTCGCCCGGCTCACGATGCCTTTGAGCTTCCCATCCTCGACCACTGGGACCCGCTTAATACGCTTGGTTTCCAAGGTCTCCGCGATTTCGGAAACCGCGGTAAACTCGGTAACCGAGATGACGTCGGCGGTCATTACATCGGCGGCTGTCTTGCCGTGGGATTTCAAGTACTCCCGAGGCGTGTCCTTGGGGTCGCCCAACAGGCTCAGCCACCACGAGCGCGGAAGTTCGTGATCGCCGCGTATACGATGCACCAAGTCACCCTCACTGACGATGCCGTGCAAGGTGCCATCGACATCGACGACTGGGACGGCGCTGATGCCGCGTTCGATCAGAAGCCTCGCAATATCGGCGACGGGCTCGTCAGGACCGACGGTGATGACGTTGGTCGTCATGATATCCTTGGCGAACATTGAATCCTCCTGTCACTGTTCCCAAAACATGGTGACGAAAAGCCATTGATCCCGCATTGACGCCTATCAAGCAAGATCAATCGGTCCCGAAAATTGCACCGATTTCGCGGCCGATCAGTTGCCATCGCGCCCGGCCCTCGTAGTTGCCGACGGAAAGCAACTCGTCGGCGCGGAGTTCGGCTTGCGCCAATGCATCCCGTCCGAACCGTTCGACAAACATACCGGCGGCGGATCGGATAGCGCTCATGTCGGTCACGTCTCGCTGGGATTGAACACACCGTGAGGAGCAGTTTGCGACAAGCGGACAATCCGGGAGCCTTGGGCGATCGCTGTAAAATACGGGCATTGGGTAAGCCTCTCGGAAATTCCCGAAGTTTAGATCGCCCAGGATATGACCGGATTGACCATGATCAAGCGAGAGTTCTCGCCGCACCTCCGGACCTTAGTGGGCCATCAGGACCGGTACCGTCATGTGGTCGAGCATGTGAGCGGTCACTCCCCCGAAAACCCGTTCCCGCCAACGGGCGTGTCCGTACGCGCCCATCACGATCATATCGGCACTCTGATCAGCGGCTCGCGAGAGCAGCATGTCCGCGACACCGATATCGTTGACGGTGATCGACTGGGCTTCACATTTGATACCGTGCCGGGCGAGATGGAGGCTGACGTCCGCACAGGGTATTTCGCCGTGGTCGCCGTTCGGATTTATGGCAATCACGTCAACATGGTCGGCTTGCGACATAAACGGGATGGCGTCATGAACCGCCCGCGTTGCCTGCGGACTGGCGTTCCAGGCAACCATAATGCGTTTGCCCATGGCCGCGGATTGGCTCACGTAAGGCAAAATCAGGATCGGCCGGCCGATTGACAGCAGCAGGCCGTCGGGTATGTCGCCGCCGACCGGCTGTTCGGGGTTGCGTTGGCCGGCGATGACCAGGTCACAGTAATGTGCGTGCCTGGCGACGATGTCCGCTTTGGGTCCTTGGTCGATCCGCCATTCCGTGGAAACACCGGTCGGCTCGGCTATCTCGCGGAACATATTCTCCGCCGTTTCAGCCCGCTGCTTGTCGAGTGTTTCCTGCTCCTCGTAAAATTCCGGCGGCAATTGGGCGGCATCGTATATGGGGATGAACGGGTCGGCGAGGACAAACAGGCCGGTCAGGTGAGCTTCGTACTGTTGCGCCAGCCGCGCGGCCAGTTCTACACGGACTTTGTTTTGCTCGGTGCCGTCCATATGCACCAGGATGTCCTGCATCACTTCTTGCCCATCTCCTTATCTCATGCGGACCATTTGGTTCGTGCCCGTCATGCTTGGAAAACGATCATCACCAAACTAACGGCCGGCCGGTCCTGACGCTTTGACCTGGGTCAATGGGTGATGGCCGTTGGGCGGGCCATTTTCGGGTTGTTCCAGCCGACGGACGCCGTAAAGCTTGACGGCGGCGGAAATCGTCACAAATTGAGAAATACGACGGGTCCGGCAGTGCACACAAGGTGGCCGCCGAGAGCGCCCGACGCCGACAGAGGCGCCTTGCAAGGGCCTCGCTGCCACGCTCGCTTAAGGAGGACGAATGGCCATGGCGCGTGTTCCAGTCTTCAACAGCCCACTACTTCTCGGATTCGATCAGCTTGAACGGGTATTGGACCGGGCGTCGAAAGCGTCCGCCGAGGGCTACCCGCCCTACAATATCGAACAGGTAGGCGAAGAAGAGATCCGCATTACGTTAGCGGTCGCCGGATTCACGCTGGATGACCTGGACGTTACCATCGAAGACAACCAGTTGGTCATTCGCGGCAGGAATGACGAGGACGGGACGGATCGGGTCTATCTCCACCGTGGCATTGCCGCCCGCCAGTTTCAGCGAGCTTTTGTTCTCGCCGAGGGCATCGAGGTAACGGCGGCTCGGCTCGAAGACGGTTTGCTTCATATTGATCTGCGACGTCCCGTCCCAGAACCCGAGGTGCGTTCGATCAAAATCGAGAAGGGAGCCGGCAAGGCAAAAGCGTCGCCTCGAACCATCGATGTGGATGCCGAGTAGGCAAAGGGGAACGAAAATGACCGAAGACAATCAAGACCCCAACACCGGCGAGCCCATCGATCTCGATTTGGCATTGGCGTCGGCCTCCGACCTTGCCCTATGGGGTATGGATGAAGTGGCTTACGTGCGGCCGATCATGACCGGGGATGGCCGGCAAGCCGCCGGAATTTTTGCCGCCGATGGCGAGCAGATCGGCGTTGCCCCCGATGAGGAAATCGCCGCTGCCGCCGCAATCCAGGAGGGGCTCCTGCCCGTCCGGGTGCACTAGAGCGTATTTGAGATTGATTGAATCATTTTAGGGATTCCCAAGTATGGGCGAACCATGATTCAAGATGGATGCTGGGCAAGGAGGCCAGCATTCATGGCGAGACCTTATTCGATTGATTTGCGAGAGCGTGTTGTTTTGGCGGTTTTGGCGGGGGAGAGTTGCCGCGCTGTAGCGGCTCGGTTTGGGGTTGCGGTTTCGAGCGTGGTTAAGTGGTCGCAGCGCTACCGGCGGACGGGGAGTGTTGCGCCCGGCAAGATGGGCGGTCACCGCCGCCGGGTTCTTGAGCCCCATCGGGAGTTCATTGTCGGCCGGATCGACCAGGAGCCGCATCTGACGCTGCATCGGTTGAGAGACGAGTTGGCCGCTCGGGGTGTCAGGGTATCCCACAGCACGGTATGGCTGTTTCTGCGCCGTGAAGGGCTGCGCTTTAAAAAAAACCCTGTTCGCCGTTGAACGGGCGCGCGCGGACATCGCCCGCCATCGCAGGCGCTGGAAGGCGTGGCAGGCAAAGCTTGATCCCGAACGGCTGGTATTCATTGATGAAACCTGGATCCGGACCAATATGGCCCCGCTGCGCGGCTGGGGGCCGAAAGGGGAGCGGGTCCGCGGCTTTGCCCCCCATGGGCGGTGGCACACCCTGACCTTCATCGGCGCGCTGCGCTGCGACCGGTTCACCGCGCCCTGCGTCTTCGACGGCCCCATCAATGGCGTGTGCTTCCGCGCCTACGTCGAGCAGCTGCTCGTGCCGACCCTGGTGCCCGGCGACATCGTCATCATGGACAATCTCGGCAGCCACAAGTCAAAAGCCGTGCGAAACGCCATCCGTGCCGCCGGAGCCAAGCTGTGGCTCCTGCCCAAATATTCCCCCGACCTCAATCCCATCGAGCAGACCTTTGCCCAAATCAAGCACTGGATGAGAAACGCCCAGAAGCGGGAGATCGACGACTTATGGCGCCATCTCGGGAGCCTCATCGACACCATCGAGCCACAGCAATGCGCCAACTACTTCAAAAACGCAGGATACGCTTCCGTCAAAATATGAAACGCTCTAGCCAGACAATCCGGATATCGGCACCCTAAGCCGCGCGATTTGCTGTCTGGTCCGTCAGCAGCGAATACAACGCTTCAGCGGTGTCGGTAGCGCGAAGCTTGTCGCAGACGCCCTTATCCCGCAGAACGCGCGACACCCGCGAAAGCGCCTTCAGATGCTCCGCGCCGGCGTTTTCCGGCGCGAGCAGGAGAAAGATCAGGTCGACCGGCCGCTCGTCAATGGAATCAAAATCGACCGGTCTTTCGAGCCGCGCGAACAGTCCGTAAAGTGTGCCGAGATCGGCGAGTTTTCCATGCGGGATGGCAATGCCGTTACCCACGCCGGTCGTGCCCAGCTTCTCCCTTTCCAGCAGAACCTCAAAAACCTGACGCTCATCGATGTCGAACAATGTCGCCGCGCGTTTCGCAAGCTCTTGAAGCGCCTGTTTCTTGCTGGTGACCTTAAGGTTGGGAATTACACTTTCAGGTGTTATGAGTTCGGCGATTTCCATTGCCGTTCCTTCGACCAGGTTTTCGGCTCTTTCGAGAGAGCCATCCAGCGCTTATCACCCGGGATGGACAACCAAGCCGGATTTCCGATCGGCCCTGGAGCCGGTGTGCGCCTCCACCAATGTGGCTGCGGACGGATTTCCAATTGAGATGTCGTTGGGGATCACGTTAAAGCGCAATGTTTTTTATGAACGATAACGACGAATTAGCTCCCGCTGAGCGCGAGAGGGCCGGACCCTAGAACCCGGTGTCACGGCTGTCAAGGGGCGGCCGTCTCCGGTGACGTAAAAATTTATGTGTCAGTTGGGAATGGGGTACTCCCTGTGGTTTACGACAACCGCAAGAAGGAGCACCCCGATGCCACAGCAAGCTGTAACGATTGAGAACCTACCACAAGCCTTTGAGGTGGTGAAGGAGATGCAAGCAGGCGGATTGGACTGGGGCGAGGGTTATCGCCCGCTTGGCCGCCAGGCGCTGGCCGAGATCATCGAGGGCCGGATGGCCGAGGCGGTGGATCGCTGGCTCGACGGCCTCGATGGCAGCGCTATGCGCGACCGGCGCAACGGCACCTACCGGCGCCGCCTGCTCAGCGAGCTCGGCGACATCGAGCTCAACGTGCCGCGCACCCGGCACTTCTGCCCGACCGAGGTTCTGAAGAGCTACGCAAGGCGCGCTCCAGAGATCGACCGCGCCATCCTGGCCGGCTTCGTGCTGGGGCTCTCGACCCGCAAGGTCGGCGAGGTCCTGCTTGCCCTGCTCGGGCGTCCGGTCTCGGCCGCGACGGTGAGCCGGGTCGCCAAGACCCTCGATCTGTCGGTCGCCGCATTCCACCGCCGGCCGCTGAAGAACGCCTACAAGGCGCTGATGCTCGACGGCGTGGTGCTGGCCTGCAAGACCGGCGCCGGCGCGCTCAGGAGGCCGGTCCTGGTGGCGCTGGGCATACGGCACGACGGCAAGAAGGAGATTATCGACTTCCAACTCGCCGCCAGCGAGAGCGCCGCGGAGTGGGAGCGCTTCCTCACCGCGTTGCACCGCCGCGGCCTCACCGGCGAGGGCCTTGAGATGATCTGCGTTGATGGCGGCCAAGGCCTGCTCGCCGCCTTGCCGATCGTCTATCACGGCATCCCCGTTCAGAGGTGCTGGGCGCACAAAATCAGGAACATCCTCAACAAGGTCCGCGTAGCCGACCAGCAGGCCGTCAAGGCCGACGTCCACGCCGTCATGAATGCCCCCAACCGCCGCAAGGCCGAGACCGCCGCCCGCCGCTTCGCCGACGCCTGGGAAGATACCTACCCCAAGGCCGTCGCCTGCCTGCGCAACGACCTCGACGACCTGCTCACCTGCTTCCGCTACAAGGACCTCGCCGAGCGAAAGCAGGTCAGGACCACCAATGCCATCGAACGGAGGTTCCGCGAGGTTCGCAGACGAACCCGGCCCATGGGAACCTTCAAGGATAAAACCTCAATGGACCGCATCCTCTTCGCGGTCTTCATTCACGAAAACAAGTCTCAGGGAATCAGTACCCCAGTCTCCCTGACACATAACTCTTGACGTTACCCCGTCTCCTAATCCGAAATGCGATATCGCGGGTCAACCGGCGAGCAGCGCTTTCTCGCGGCGACGCTGTACCGAAGACGGAATATTCATTGATTCCCGATACTTAGTGACGGTTCGCCGGGCAATATCAATGCCCTCCGCATTCAGCAATTCGACCATCTTGTCATCGGACAAAATGGTATCCTTGGTCTCTCCGTCGACCAACGACTTGATTTTGTGTCTCACCGCTTCCGCTGAGTGGGCTTCTCCGCCAACCGTCGAGGCGATGGCCTGGGTGAAGAAGTACTTCAACTCAAAAATGCCCCGAGGCGTGTTGATGTACTTGTTCGACGTCACCCGGCTCACCGTGCTTTCGTGCATCTCTATTTCGTCGGCGATGTCCCGCAGCACCAGAGGCTTGAGATGTTCGACGCCCTCGGCAAAAAAAGCCTCTTGCTGGAGGACGATTTCCCGGGACACCTTGAGGATGGTCGTCGCCCGTTGGTGCAGGGCCTTAACAAGCCAGTTCGCCGATTGATATTTCTCCGCGACGTAGGCCTTCTCATCTTTGGTTCTTACCGCGGCGGAAACCTCGGCATAATATCTATTGTTCACCAGCACTCTGGGTAGAGTTTCGCTGTTCAGTTCAACGACCCATTTGCCGCCCGATCCAGAGCGCATAATTACGTCGGGCGTAATGGGCTGCGCCGTCACGTGATCGAATGCCTCGGCCGGTCGATGATTAAGGGCCCAAATTTCATCGATCATGTCGCGGATATCATCGATATCCAGGTGACACAGCTTGGAAATGGCAGGGTAGTCATGTCGTTTCAGCAGTTCGACATTTTCCAGCAGACATTCCATTGCCGGGTCCAGTCGATCCCGTTCGCGGAGCTGAATTGTCCAGCATTCGACCAATGACCGGGCGAATATACCCGGTGGATCCATCAGTTGAAGCCGGGAGAGCACCGACTCCACCTTTCCCGCGGGGCAGCCCAGGCGTTCGGCGATAGCATCTACTTCGTCGGCGATTCGACCTGCCTCGTCCAGCGACTCGATAAGTTGAATTGCTATCAGGCGATCGGCCGGGTCCTTGATGTCCACGGTGATCTGCGCCATGAGGTGATCGCGGAGAGAAATTTCTTGAGAGAGGGTTTGCTCAAGAATTGTAGCGGTGCTTTCGCCGGAACCGCCGCCCCCGATTGGTGAATAGTCCGCCGGCCGCGGCGCGGCGCCGTCATCCGTCCAATCGTTCTGATAGTCGGCATCGAGCGCCTCGACTTGGGGTGTTTCCGGCGAATCCGCGTCAGCGAACTCAAGGTTGGCTGAACTGTCGGCCTCCTCCGGGCCGCTCTCGCTTTCCGCCGGTTGTTCTCCGGAACGATCAGGTTCGTCAAACTGATCCTGGCTGTTTTCGTCCCGTTCGAGCATGGGGTTTTCGGCGAGTTCGCCCTCCACATACTCAACAAGCTCGACGTTGGACAGTTGAAGCAGTTTGATCGCCTGTTGGAGTTGGGGCGTCATCACCAGGGACTGTCCCTGGCGGAGTTCGAGGCGGGGGACTATGGCCATCGGCAATCTAAAGGTTGAATTGGTCACCGAGATAGACTCGGCGCACGTCTTCATTGCCGACGATATCGGAAGCAGTGCCTTCCATCAGAACCATGCCGTCATGGATGACGTAGGCCCGGTCGATCACATCGAGTGTATCGCGGACGTTATGATCCGTTATCAGCACTCCTATGCCCCGTTTCTTGAGGAGGGCCACGAGGTCGCGAATGTCGCTGACGGCGATCGGATCGATCCCGGCCAACGGTTCGTCCAGGAGTACGAAGCTTGGCCGCGAGGCCAGGGCTCGCGCAATCTCTACCCGGCGGCGTTCTCCCCCGGACAACGCCAGCGCAGGTGTTCTCCTGAGATGGGTAATCGAGAATTCAGCCAGTAGCGCGTCCAGCATCGCCTCGCGCCGCTCACGAGATTTCTCGATGACTTCAAGAACCGCGCGGATATTGTTCTCGACCGTCAATCCTCTGAAGATGGAGGCTTCCTGGGGCAGGTATCCAATCCCCAGTCGGGCCCGCCGATACATGGGCAATTCGGTGATGTCTTCGCCGTCGAGGACGATCGAACCCGAATCCGGCGCAACGAGACCCGTAATCAAATAGAAGCAAGTCGTCTTGCCCGCTCCATTTGGACCGAGCAGCCCGACGACCTCGCCCCGGTCGGTAGCTATCGACACGCCTCGGACAACCGGCCGTTTATCATAACGCTTACCGAGATTGTGGGCCGCCAGACCGCGAATATTTTCGGCAACGATCCGGGGCGAATTTGCCGCCTGACCGTCCACCCGGCCGGACCGCCGCCGGTCTTGTTTGCGGGGCTGTCTGTTCACTGGCGAGGCTCCAATATGTTGCTGTTCCGTATCATGCTCACGGCCATCTGTTGTGCGTCGGCTTTCAAAGCCTATTTCTTGGGAACCAGCAGGCCCCGGACAGACTCATCAGAACCGCTTAACAGCTTACTAATCCCGGTGTTCAAATTAACCTCGGCACGACCTCCGGCGAGCTGATTTTCGCCGCGCGTAATCCTGACGTTTCCGATCAATGTGGCGATCCCCGAATCCACATCGTACGTGCCCTCGTTCGCCCGAACCGTATCGATTTCGGTCTGGATGACGACATTGTCGAACGCCTGTACGCGGAAGACCCGAGATTTGCCCTGCTGGTCGCTGCGGAGAAAGGCCACCAGCACTTCGGCGCGAATTCGTTTGCCGTCGTGAAGACCGACGGCGCGACCCCGGGCGACCGCCATTTGCTTCTTCTCCCAATACTCCATCTGCTGATTGGCGGTAATTTGATCATTGCCGGTATCGAATCGAACCCGATCGCCAGCCACCACCAGGATGGCCTTTTCAAGATCGTACACGGCGGAATCGCCGATGACGTTTTCCGACGGCGAAGCGATTTTGACGCCACCGGCCGCATCTAGTCGCGACAACTCCGTGGAGCCGTCGCTACGGCTCGCGTAGTGGGCCCTGAGGACATCCGCTGTCACCGAGATATCTTTGCGCACGGCTCTGGCGTTGCCGCGGGCGATCAATACCTCGTTTCCCCGCTGCCACTCGATGCCGTCATCGGCAAAAATCTCTATGGGGCCGCCATCGGCATCGCTGGCGAAGTTCAGTGATTGTCCAACAGCCGGACAGGCGGCCATGATTCCCAGCGACATGGCGAGTACGGGTCCGATCGGAATTCCGGCGCGAATCATCGAGCCTCCTGAGCCAGCTTTGGAAAGATCACGAGTTTGGATTTGCCGGTGAAATAGATGGTCTGGCCCTTGTTTTCCAGCATGAAGCCCTGGGCCTCCAGATGGCCGAACGGCCCCTGACCGCGAACGGGTGAATTGCTCTCGGCATTGCCGAGGCCTAAATCGATCTGCGCCGTCTTGGTGTTGAACTCGTACCCTGCATCGTGAAATAGCTTCACCGCGCCTTCAAGTCCGAGCTTCTTGCTATCCTGATCATAGACGCCTGAATTGGCAGTGAGTACGATCCAACTGCCGTCCCGCGCCGTGATATCGGCCTTGGGCATCTCAAGTTCGACGGATTTGCCTCCGAATAAAAGGTTTCTCGCGAGGTCAGCGGTAATCGTATACGGCTGCTCTTTTCGGTCCGAGCCGACGAAGCGGGCATTGACCATCGCGGGTGCATCACCCTCCGTCGCCTGCAGCTTCGCAAATCGGAGGCCAAACCTTTGATTTTTGAAGTCGAGCTGCGGCCAAACGACAACCAAGACGATCAAAAGTAATGCCGCCGCCGACAGGATAAATTTCATGAACGAGACGAACCGACTGTAACCGACACTGCCACGCCGGTTTTGGCTGCGTGCGGAGGCGGTAAAAATATCCGCCGACCCATCCGCCGGGGTCACAGTGGTCGTGGCTGCGGTTTGCCCGTCCATCGTCTCACACCACCCCCGCACGCATGCAGTCGTGAATGTGGATCACGCCGGAGAGCTCGCGTCCTTCGGCTACAAGCAGGTTCGTAATCTCGTGATCATTCATTAGCTGAACGGCCTCGCTGGCCAGTGCCCCGGGAGAAATAGTCCGGGGGTCCGCCGTCATAACGTCTTTGGCGTTTATTTCCAAAATGTCGCCGGAGATGTGTCGGCGCACATCACCGTCGGTGATAACGCCAACCAGGTCCTCTCCGTCGGTGACGGCGATACAGCCCAGCCGTTTATCGGTCATTTCGGCCAAGACTTCAGGCATTGGCGTTTCGATCGATGCTATCGGAAGCTCGTCGCCGGTGTGCATGAGGTCGGCGACGCTCAAAACCCGGAGCGCCCGTTCGGCCAGGTGTCCCCCAGGATGAAGGGTCTTGTAGTCAGTCACCGATATGCCTTTGCGCTCCATCATGGCGATGGCCAGCGCGTCTCCCAGGGCGATCATCATGGTGGTCGAGGTGGTTGGCGCCAGGCCATTGGGACAGGCTTCATCGACCGCGGGGAGCACGAGGGCAACGTCCGCGTGGACCGCGAAAGCGCTGTCGGCCCGGCCGGTCACGGCGATCAAGGGAATGCCGAACCGTTTTACATAGTTGGTGATATCCGAAAGCTCCGGTGTTTCCCCCGAATTCGATAGCGCTACCACGGTGTCCTGTTTCACGATCATGCCGAGATCACCGTGGCTGGCCTCCGCTGGATGAACGAAGTAGGCAGGCGTACCGGTCGACGCCAAGGTGGCGGCAATCTTCTTGGCCACGTCTCCGCTCTTCCCCATTCCGGTAACGATGACCCGGCCATGGGTCCGTTGAAGCAAATCCAAGGCACTGGTGAAGTTTCCGTCCAGGCCGTTCAGCAGCGCCTCCAGACCGTCTTTGGCGAGCGATAAAACACGCGCTGCCGCCCGCAGGTCCTCGTCGGATTTATTGGACCCATCTTGACCATCTTCACGTCGAAGGGGCGTCGGATTGCTCATCTCTGGACAAACACTCTCGTCGAAATGGAGGCCGGGGTTATGTTCGCGCGGCTGGGCGGCGCCCGCCAAAGGCATTCCGCCGATGCGCGAAAAACACTTGGATTCCGGGCATCTCTCGGGCGCAGTATGCGACCCGGCCGGCTAAAGGTCAACAAATCCCGCCGATTGGTAACGTCAAGAGTTATGTGTCAGGGAGACTGGGGTACTGATTCCCTGAGACTTGTTTTCGTGAATGAAGACCGCGAAGAGGATGCGGTCCATTGAGGTTTTATCCTTGAAGGTTCCCATGGGCCGGGTTCGTCTGCGAACCTCGCGGAACCTCCGTTCGATGGCATTGGTGGTCCTGACCTGCTTTCGCTCGGCGAGGTCCTTGTAGCGGAAGCAGGTGAGCAGGTCGTCGAGGTCGTTGCGCAGGCAGGCGACGGCCTTGGGGTAGGTATCTTCCCAGGCGTCGGCGAAGCGGCGGGCGGCGGTCTCGGCCTTGCGGCGGTTGGGGGCATTCATGACGGCGTGGACGTCGGCCTTGACGGCCTGCTGGTCGGCTACGCGGACCTTGTTGAGGATGTTCCTGATTTTGTGCGCCCAGCACCTCTGAACGGGGATGCCGTGATAGACGATCGGCAAGGCGGCGAGCAGGCCTTGGCCGCCATCAACGCAGATCATCTCAAGGCCCTCGCCGGTGAGGCCGCGGCGGTGCAACGCGGTGAGGAAGCGCTCCCACTCCGCGGCGCTCTCGCTGGCGGCGAGTTGGAAGTCGATAATCTCCTTCTTGCCGTCGTGCCGTATGCCCAGCGCCACCAGGACCGGCCTCCTGAGCGCGCCGGCGCCGGTCTTGCAGGCCAGCACCACGCCGTCGAGCATCAGCGCCTTGTAGGCGTTCTTCAGCGGCCGGCGGTGGAATGCGGCGACCGACAGATCGAGGGTCTTGGCGACCCGGCTCACCGTCGCGGCCGAGACCGGACGCCCGAGCAGGGCAAGCAGGACCTCGCCGACCTTGCGGGTCGAGAGCCCCAGCACGAAGCCGGCCAGGATGGCGCGGTCGATCTCTGGAGCGCGCCTTGCGTAGCTCTTCAGAACCTCGGTCGGGCAGAAGTGCCGGGTGCGCGGCACGTTGAGCTCGATGTCGCCGAGCTCGCTGAGCAGGCGGCGCCGGTAGGTGCCGTTGCGCCGGTCGCGCATAGCGCTGCCATCGAGGCCGTCGAGCCAGCGATCCACCGCCTCGGCCATCCGGCCCTCGATGATCTCGGCCAGCGCCTGGCGGCCAAGCGGGCGATAACCCTCGCCCCAGTCCAATCCGCCTGCTTGCATCTCCTTCACCACCTCAAAGGCTTGTGGTAGGTTCTCAATCGTTACAGCTTGCTGTGGCATCGGGGTGATCCTTCTTGCGGTTGTCGTAAACCACAGGGAGTACCCCATTCCCAACTGACACATAAATTTTTACGTCACCCGCCGATTCGGCATAGAAATCGCGTGCCGCGAAATCTGCCGGAGACTGTCGGTCACGCGCCGCCGAATCAGGCGTGCGAGAAGATATCCTGGTCTTCCCAGCCGGCCAGGTCGAGCTCCGCCCGATGCGGGAGAAACTCGAAGCAGGCTTCGGCGAGGGCTGTCCTTCCTTCTCTGGCCAGTCTTTCGTCCAATGACTGCTTGAGGCGATGCAGATAGAGTACGTCGGAAGCCGCATATTCCAGTTGTTCCGGCGTCAACTCCGCGGCGCCCCAGTCGGATTGCTGCTGCTGCTTGGAGAGATCCACGCCAATCAGCTCCGTGCAGAGGTCTTTGAGACCATGCCGATCCGTATAGGTTCGCGACAGCTTTGAAGCGATCTTGGTGCAATAGACCGGGCGACACACGATATCGAGATACCGTTTGATCATGGCGATATCAAACCGCCCGAAATGAAACAACTTGGTGACCGTTTCATCCTCGAGCAGGCTCTTCAAATTCGGTGCGTCATAGTTCCCATTGGGTAGCTGAACCAGATGCGCGTTTCCGTCGCCGGACGATAGCTGTACGAGGCAAAGGCGGTCCCTTTGCGGATTGAGTCCGAGCGTCTCCGTATCGACGGCGACGGTCTCGCCGAGATCGAGCCCGGCCGGAAGATCGCCCTGATACAATTCCACGGTCACGTCACGTCATCCATCGCGCAATCATCGAAACCGGCACCAACTATGCCAAGGGAATTGGTGCCCAGGAGAAGACTCGAACTTCCACGGCCTTGCGGCCACTGGCACCTGAAGCCAGCGCGTCTACCAATTCCGCCACCTGGGCGACCATCCGGCGAACCGTCCCGGCTCGGCGGGCTGTAGGTCGTACTTCTCAACCCAAAGGCTGTCAACCGGGTTTCGCCGGCTCAACCGTCACCGGCCTCTCGGGCTGGGCAACGGTTGAGCGAGTGGCGGCCGGGCGCTATGAATATCGGTCGCACCTGTCGGCGGACCGCCGGGGTGTCCCGGCTCAGAGGACGAAGAATGGAAAACAAGACCATAACCGTGGTTGGCGGATCCGGTTTCGTTGGCCGGCATCTGGTCAAGCGGCTGGCCGAACGGGGAAATCGGATTCGTGTGGCGGTTCGGGACATCGAATCGGCGGGTTTCCTGAAACCGGCGGGAGATGTCGGTCAGATCGTTCCCGTCGCGGCCGACATTTGTGATCCGTCGAGCATCGCCGCGGCGATGGACGGCGCGGACGGCGCCGTAAATCTCGTGGGTATTCTTTATGAGAGCGGACGGCGGACGTTTCAGTCCGTCCACGCGGACGGGGCCGCCAATGTGGCGAGGGCCGCGGCGGACGCCGGTGTGAAGCGCCTCGTCCATATGTCTGCCATAGGAGCCGATCCCCATTCCCGCGCCGAGTACGGCCGTACCAAGGCGGCCGGCGAGCAGGCCGTACTCGCGGCATTCCCCGGGGCCGTCATACTCCGGCCCAGTGTCATCTTCGGGCCGGAGGACGGGCTATTCAATATGTTCGCGGGTTTCACGCGTATCAGCGCGTTTTTGCCCGTCTTCGGTACGTCGCGGCCCGGTGGAACCAGGTTTCAGCCGGTGTTCGTCGGTGACGTCGCCGAGGCGGTTATCGCCGGATTGTCGGATTCCACTCTGGATGGCCGGACGTTCGAGCTCGGCGGGCCCACGGTCTATTCGAGCCGGGAGATTATGCAGCTGATCTTGAAGGAAACGGGTCGGAAGCGGATCCTTTTTCCGGTGCCCTTGGGTTTATTGTCAATGAAAGCCTTTTTTCTCGAGATGTTGCCAAAACCCCTGTTGACCCGGGATCAGGTCAGACTGCTGGCGACCGACAATGTGGTTTCCGCGGGCGCAGAAACCTTGGCTGATCTGGGCATACAGCCGACGGCCGCGGAGGCGATTTTGCCGACATATCTGTTTCGCTATCGACCGGGAGGCCGGGCTCGGACCCGGAGCGCCTAGAGGAACTCGTCCGCCGCGCCGGCAATGAGCTGCCGCTCGACGTTGGGTGCGGCAAGTCGCGCTTCAAAGGCCTGACGAGGTTCCGTACCGGAACGGATTGGACCGCTCATCCGAATTCGGAAACAATGTGGGCGTACAGTGCCCGGATTCCCATGGCTTCACCGCCCTCGGGCCGGGCCGGCCGCGACGACGTGTTCCATGCCATGACATCATAGTGTGCCCAACGGCGTGCCGGTTCGGCGAACTCCCTCAGGAACAAGGCAGCCGTAATTGCCCCGCCAAAGCCCCCTTCCGGCGCATTGGTCAGGTCCGCGACCTTGCCGTCCACCATCTTGCGGTAACCGGCCCACAGTGGCATCCGCCAGCTCGCATCCTCGGTATCCGTTCCGTGGGCGGAGAGAGCCGCGGCGAGGTCGTCGTCATTGGTGAACAGCGCCGGCAGTTCCGTGCCGAGGGCAACGCGAGCCGCGCCGGTGAGTGTCGCGAAATCAATCAACAACTCCGGATCCTCACCGGCGGCCTCGGCCAGTGCGTCCGCCAGGATGACGCGGCCCTCCGCGTCCGTGTTGCCGATCTCCACGGTCGGGCCTTTGCGGGTGGCGACGACATCAAGCGGCCGAAGCGCGTTGCCGGCGACGCTGTTTTCCACGGCCGGGACGAGGACCCTGAGCCGGATGTCCAGCCCTTTCATCATCAGCATTTTCGCCAGACCCAGGACGTGTGCGCCGCCGCCCATGTCTTTCTTCATCAGCTTCATGCCGCTGGCGGGCTTCAGGTCAAGTCCCCCTGTGTCAAAGCAAACTCCTTTCCCCACCAGCGTCACCTTGGGCGCGTCGGGATTGCCCCACAGGATGTCGATGAGCCGGGGCGGGTCATCGCTCGCCCGGCCGACGGCGTGAACCGCCGGATAATTCTCCTCCAGCAGATCGTTCCCCACGATCTCGGTGAAGGCGGCGCCATGCTCGTCCGCCACCTGTCTGGCGGCCGCCGCGAGCTCGGAAGGCCCCATGTCCTCCGCCGGCGTGTTGATGAGGTCGCGGACCAGGTACGTACCCTCCGCCGCAATTTCGACGCTCCGGCGATCGGCGTTCTCCGGCCAAATCAGCCGCACGTCCGCCCGATCGATATCCTTGTAGCGGTCAAACGAATAAGCGCCGAGCGCCCAGCCAAGGAGCGCGATATCGAGGTTTTCCAGTTCGGTCCGCTCAATCGCGTAAGCCCCGCCGGCCAATCCGGTCGGCAATTCCGACAGTGTCCCGAGGCGAAGACCGTCATCGCCGATTCCAACGAGAATCTCGGCGAGCGCACCGGTCGCGTCCGGGACCGGGCAGCGGGTCCCCTGTTTGGCTTCGAACCCCAGTTTCTTGATCCAATCGCCGACATGGGCGGGCCGGCCGCCGACAAACCCGGACAAGTCGTCGCGCGAAACGAGACGGATCGTCGTGAAGTCTTCCGCGCCGTCAACGAAGCAATCAAGTGAGGTCATGGAACCGGACTAGGCTTT
The DNA here is from genome assembly GCA_965221855.1 of Rhodospirillales bacterium. GTDB lineage: Bacteria > Pseudomonadota > Alphaproteobacteria > Rhodospirillales > UBA2165 > JAJDXO01. The sequence continues at coordinate 316,173 of CBDCSV010000008.1, forward strand.
CGGGTCGATGACAATTCGGTCTCGGCGGACGTCTTCCAAGACGATTTTGTAGCCGTCCGTCGCCCGGTCAAGACCAAACACGCAATCGTCCAGAATGGCGTAGGGCCTGTAGGTTCCGTCCTCGAAACCGGGCCGGACGGCACGCATGATTTCAGCCGAGCGAACGTTGTCGTAGTCCAAATTGCTTACGCCGACCATTCTCAGGTTGGCGCGGTAGAAAACTCTCAAGTTGATCGGCACCTCCTCGATGAAGGTGGAGATAATGATCTGGCATCCAAACCGCGCGAGGCAGGTCTGCGCCGTCTCGAAATACGGGCTGCCGACGGAGTTCATGATGATCTCCGCGCCCTTGCCGTCGGTACGAGCCATTATGGCTTCCTTGAGGTCCGGCTCCTTGGAAAGGTTTACGACCTCGACTTCGCCGGCGGCGTGACCGGCGTAATCGTCGCGGGAGCGTTCAACGGCGATGACCCGGGCACCGGCGGCGCCGGCGAGCTGAACCGCCGCCTGACCGACCGCGCCATTGGCGCCAAGCACGGCAACCGTTTGCCCGTCCGCGACACGGGCGCCGTCGACCATCCCCATATACGCGCACGTCCAGGAGACCCCCAGACTGCCCGCTTCGTGCATGGAGAGGTTGCCGGGCTTTTCGGCAATGCCGGCGGCATCGACGATTGCATATTCCGCGTGGTTGCCGTTCCGCCGCATGCCCAGGTTGCCTCCGGTGCCCCAGACCTCTTTTCCCACCAGATCGCCGGGCCCCTCGACCACAATCCCGGCATAATCACGGCCCGGCGTCCGGGGCCAGACAAGGTTCGGCATTCTTCCGAGTAGAGCCTTTGCGTCACTCGGGTTTACCCCGCTCGCGTGGATTTCGATGACGCATTCGTCGGCACCGGGTTTGGGTTGGTCGATTTCCTCAGGGCTGACCTGGAGGGCGTCGGCGCTCTCCGACTTCTCTCTTGCTACAATCGCTTTCAATGAATGTCGTCCGGAACATGCAAATGAGTATCCCGGAACACTAGTCTTCGGCTTCCGGACTTGCCAGCCCGGAATTTCGCCCTCCGGTTCTCCGCAAAGCAATCGGCCCGACGCCCATTAACGAAGAATCCATGAATTCAAGTGAACCCTGCCCCTTCTTCCGTTGCGGGCACACGAGGAGAGGGGCTCATGCCGATCGTTCATGGGTTATTCGGTTTGGCCGTATTGATCGGGTTTTGCTGGCTGGTGAGCGAAAATCGCCGGGCGGTGAAGTGGCGGGTGGCGGTCACCGGCCTCGCCGTCCAGTTCATCGTTGCCGCGATCCTGTTGAAGGCGCCTGGATCCCGGCAGGTCTTTGTCTGGTTCAACGAAGGATTTCTGGCGGTACTCGACGCGACGACCGCCGGCACATCGTTGGTCTTCGGCTATATCGGGGGCGGCTCGTTGCCGTTTACCGAGAGCTTCCCCGGAGCCGCCTTCGTTCTCGCATTTCAGGCGCTGCCGGTGATTCTGGTCACCAGCGCCTTGTCGGCTGTTCTTTTCTATTGGCGTGTTCTCCCGCTCATCGTTCGTGCGTTCGCCTGGGTGCTGCAGCGGTCCATGGGCGTCGGCGGCGCGGTCGGTGTCAGTTCCGCCGCGAATATATTCGTCGGAATGATAGAGGCGCCCCTGTTCGTGCGGCCCTATCTCAGCAAGATCAGCCGAAGCGAACTGTTCATGGTGATGACGGTGGGCATGGCGACCATCGCCGGCACGGTGTTCGTCCTCTATGCGAGCTTCCTGAAGGACATTATTCCCAATGCCGCCGGCCACCTGTTGACGGCCTCGATCATCTCGGCGCCCGCGGCGATCATGATCGCCAAGCTGATGGTTCCCAATGACGGAACGCGGACCGGTGAGAGCGCCGCCATGGAGCCCTCGCCGGACCATAGCGCCATGGATGCGGTGACCCGCGGTACGTCGGACGGGGTGCGGCTGCTCATCAATGTCATCGCCATGTTGATCGTCTTCGTCGCGCTGGTTTCGCTGATTAACAAGATACTCGGGCTGTTCCCCGATTTGTTCGGCGAGCCGATCGCGCTGCAGCGCCTGTTCGGATGGGTATTTGCGCCGGTGGTATGGCTGTTGGGCATCCCCTGGTCCGAAGCGCCCATCGCCGGGTCCTTGCTGGGAACCAAGACCGTGCTCAATGAACTCGTCGCGTTTCTGCAGTGGCAGCAGGTGCCCGCCGAGGCGATGTCCGAGCGTTCCAAGCTGATCATGGTCTATGCCCTTTCCGGCTTCGCCAATTTCGGCAGTCTCGGCATCATGTTGGGCGGGCTGACCACAATGGTGCCGGGGCGGAGGAAGGAAATCGTCGGACTCGGCCTGAAGTCGATTGTTTCCGGAACCATCGCGACCTGCATGACCGGCACGGTGGCGGGCATTCTCTTCTAGCCCGTATTTCTCCCCAGGGTCACGGCCTGCGTTGCGTTCAGGCGTTCGAGCCGCCAGGAGCGGCCCGAAAAGCGTAGCGGCACCTACGGTTGAGGGCCGCATCGTGCGCTCTGCGCGCGTGGACGCGCGACGCGCGGCGCGCCTCTCCTGCTCTGTCGGCCCGATAGCACCGCGCAGACCATGACCCTAGGGAGAAATACGGGCTGGCCGCGGGTGCTCCCGGCCGGGTCTTGCGACCGCGGCCTTCGACCCCGTAGACTCCCCGGCCACGGGGAGGAGGCATGCAGGTACTGTCTTTCAGGCGTGGGAGCGCATCGCTGACGGCTGCCGCTTTAGGGGCGTCGGGTCTGGCTCACGCAGCCGGTCTGGCGGCCTTCGTCACCTTATACGACCCGGAACCAGCCGCACCCGTCTCCCGACCGGTGGTGATCGAGATCGTTGCGGCGGCACCGGCGGCAGGCGAACCGTCGCCGGCTGTTGTTTCCGAGCCGAGGGCCGCCGTTCCCGCCGGGCAGACGCCCGACATTCAGGTGGATGACGTGTTGCTTCCCGAACCGCCCGGCGTTCGGATGGCGGCGACGGATGCAGTCGATACCGCGTCCCTTCCCCATGAGGTCATGCCGGCGCCCAGGCCGCCGACGGCGCGGGCCGAGACCTCAACCGCCGTGCCGGCCGAGAATGAACCATCCGTTTTTGAAATCGGCATTGCCGCCTTGCCGCCGGCGGCCGGGTTCGCCCCGTTGCCGCGCCGGAAACCCCCTGTGCCGGCCCAGGAAACCGCCGCCGTTGCACCGGTTGCAACCGCCGCCGGGCAGCCGCCGGAGCACATTCCGCCTCGAACCGCGACATCGGATAGTGCGGACGCACCGGGCACGAAACAAATCCAGACGCCGGCGCCGGAAGCGGCACCTGATCCCGGCGGAGAAGAAGGGTCCTCGGAAACGGCAAGTCTGCCCCAAGATGGCGGTAGATTCGTGGCGGCCGATTACGCCCACGCATCGCTTGGCAATCAGCCGCCGCGATACCCCCGCCGCGCGCGCCGCGACGGCTTGGAGGGACGGGTCGTGCTGTCAGCCCGCGTGTCCGCGGCCGGGCGTATCGCCGGTCTCGAGGTGGTCCGATCGAGCGGGCATGAAATATTGGATCGGGCGGCGTTCCGGGCCGTCAATCGCTGGACCGTCCGGCCCGCGCACCGGGGAAGCAAACCGGTTCCCAGCGAAGTCCGCATCCCAATTCTGTTCAGGCTGACCGACAGATAGAGGTTGGACGGCGTCGACCACACCAAGCCCCTCAAATACCTCGCTTTCCTATTCGTTGTTTCCCGCATATTGAACTGGCCGTCCGCAAGGTGATAGATGTGAACGCCATCATTATTGGGGTGCGGGAGGCCCGTATCGGCGGCGGACGCGTGACCGGCCGATCCGGGAAGAGGCTGGATGGCCGTTATCGGCATCTACAACATCAAGGGCGGTGTGGGAAAGACCACCACGACCGTCAATCTTGCCTACGTCGCGGCGGCCGACGGTCGGCGGGTCCTGGTCTGGGATTTGGATCCCCAGGGATCGGCGAGCTATTACTATCGGGTAAAACCAAAAATCAAGGGCGGCGGGAAGGCATTGATCGCCCGCAAACGTCCTTCGGAAGCGTACATTCGGGCGACCGATTTCGAGCGCTTGGATCTTATCCCCGCGGACATTTCCTACAGGCATATGGACCTCGCCCTCGGCGACCGCAAAAAGCCGTTGAAGGGGTTTTCAAAGTTTCTCAAGCCTCTCGACGCCGAGTACGACTACATCTTTCTCGACTGTCCGCCGGGGCTGACACTTTCGTCGGAGAACGTGTTTCGTGCCTCCGATGGACTGCTGGTGCCGCTGATCCCGACGACGCTCTCGATGCGGACCCTTGATCTTCTGGAGGCGTTTCGCAAGGAGCACGATTTGCGGAAGCTGCCGGTGATGCCTTTCTTCTCGATGATCGACCGGCGCAAGAAGCTCCACCGCGAAACCGTGGAGAAGATCTTGGCCAAGCGCCGGGAATTCCTGCGCACCTCGATTCCCAATGCCAGCGAGGTGGAGCGTATGGGAATCAACCGGGACCCTCTGCCCGTGACCGCCCCCAAGAGCGCCGTTGCGCTCCGATACCGGCAATTGTGGAAGGAGATCGAGGCCCGCTTTCCCTGATTTAGCGTCGGGTTCGCGGCTCAAGTGATGGTGCGCCTCGTGACTCTCGATACATGGAAATGCGATGGCGGTGGCGTCTCCGCCGGCGGCCATCGGGCCGTTATGGTTGATCCGAGATTTCCGGGGGCCGGCTAAACCACACTCTGGAATACGACGCCGGCCATGATGGCGCCAAGAATGCCCAGGCCGAGATAGGCGGCGAAGACGTGCCGCTTGACCAGCGACCAGACCGCGGCCATGGCGGGGATGGAGCTCACCGATCCCGCGGTCATGAATGCCATCGCAGCCCCGGCGGTCATTCCTTGCTCCATCAAGCCGGCGATCAGAGGCGGTGCGGCATAGCCGTTAAGGTAGGCCGGCGCACCGACAATTGCAGCGGTAACAATGGGCAGCAGACCTTCACCGCCGACCAGCGAGGCAACCAGTCGAGCCGGCACATAGTCGATCAGCAATGCTTCGATGAGGTAAGCAAAGGTCAGCCATTTGAGCAAAAACAGCGCGTTGTCGCCGGAGGCGTTGAAGAACACTTGCCGGCGCTCACGTTCCTGCCAAAACTTCCAGACCGGCTTGCCCTCGAAGGGGGAGGGGCCACAGCCACACCCTCCGATGGACGTGCCGGGACGCAGCGGTTCGGTGAAGGCGCCGCGACGAACCAGCACACTGACGACAATCCCGCCGAAGATGCCGAGAGCGACGGCGGAGACAGCCTTGCCGAGCGCAAACGCCCAGCCCAATGCGCCGGCGGTTATCAATAAAGTGGGCGGGTCGATCAGCGGCGAAGACAGCCAAAATGCCATCACCGCCGAGAGGGGGGCGCCAACCGCGAGAAGGCCGGCGATGAACGGGATGACCTCGCATGAGCAGAACGGCGCCAGCCCGCCGAGTAGCGCCGCAAGGAGGATCATCCGGTACTCGTTGCCTTCGAACGCCTTGGCCACCACGGTTTCGGCCCCCGTCGCCTTCAAATAGCCGATCATCAGAACCGCCGCCGCTATATATGGCAGGGTGCCGCCCAGCGCCGTTGCGGCGATAGCAAGTATGTTGAGCGTGTTCTCCCGATCGACAACCAACACCGCCAGGGGTATCGCCGCCGCCAGCATCCAGACGGACGTCAACCAGTCCAAATTGCGGCGGAAATTCTGCCAACCCTTGATGGCGAGTTCAGTCATTGTTCCGTTGCCTGGTCTGTGACCCCTGCTCGAAGGCCGGGCCGCCGTGTGCCGCCGTCCCCGAGTATGAATTCGACCCGCTTCACGCCGATTTCCTTTGCCGGGGGGCCGCCTCGACGCAGCACTCCTTAACCAGGTAGCCGGCCAATTCCTCGATGTAGTCGAAGGATGCCCGGTTGATGACCGTCCGGCCGATCTTTTCCTGCTCGATTAGACCGGCGTCCGCCAGAAAACGAAGATGGTGGGCGAGTGTGGAGGCAGGCAATTTCAGGCGGTCCTGAATTTGACCGACGCCGAGGCCTTCATGGCCGACTCGAACCAGGGCCATCAGAACCGCCAACCTCGGCTCGGAGCCGACAGCCGCAAATCCCCGTGCTGCCTGTTCGACGCTCAACTGCATGATCGCACCTCGAATGACAATAAAACTATATTTCTAGTTATATAGTTATTTTTTCGGACAAGTCAACCGAAAAATGGAGCTCGTCTATTTACGTGGTGGAAGGGGTTCGGCGTACAGCGTCCCGCCAGCCGTCGCATTTACGTGTTTCCGGCCCCGCCAACCAGGACCGATCACCGCGGTTTTCACCGCCGATATGATTTGTTCCTTGTACCGTCACCTAGCGGCGCGAACGGCAGGGGCCTTGAGCCAATCCGAGATCGCCATGTGTTGATCCCGAGACATCAGCGCCGGCGCGTGACCAATTCCCGGCAGGTGCACGACGGAGGCCCGAGGGCCGGTTAACTGCATCCGGTCACATACGTCGCGGCGCAGCAGTCGGCTTTCCTCACCGTGCAGTACCAGCACGGGGCACCCGATGTGCTCCCAAACCTCCCAGATATCGACATCTTCATCGCCGGCTTCCGCGAACGGTATCCGGATCGCCGGGTCATAGCTCAGCACCCATCCATCCTTGGTCTCACGGCTCGAATGCATGGCCAAGTGCCGCCACTGGCCGTCCGTGAGCGCGCCGAACGGCGCATGGATCCGGCGGAGGTGGTGCTCCAGCTCTTCAAGGGTTTCGAAGCAATCCGCCATGCCCACGTAGGCCTGGATGTCCTGCAACGCCGCAGCTGGAACGAACGGGCCGACGTCGTTGAGGACGAGGCGATTTATGAACGTTTCGCCGCCGGCCGCCAGTGCCATGCCGATAATCCCGCCCATTGACGTTCCGATCCAAACCAGGCTTTCGATTTCGAGCAATTGAACGAATTGGACCAGTTGCGCCGCGTAGGTCGGGACCACGTACTGCACCGGGTCGGAAAGCCACGCGCTATTCCCCCGGCCAGCGACATCCACGGCAATCACCCGGTATTCCAGGCTCACCAGATGACGCGCCAGAGAGTCGAAGTCCCGTGAGTTACGGGTCAGGCCATGAACACAGAGGGCGACCTTCTCGCTATCCCCCGCACCCCAGTCCACATAGGCAAGATGCAAATCTTCGAACGGGGCCTGCAATTCCAAACGCTTGATTTGGTGGTCGGTTGGCTTTGCGGCTATGATCATCGATCGATACCGGTGAGTTCGACGAGATGGATTTCCAGCCCAGCGTATCCCTTAGCCACGCCGGCTTCCATGTCTTTGACATGGACACGGAGGTGAAGTTCTTTACCGAGGTCTTCGGCCTGCGGGTCACGGACAGGGGCGTCCTGGGCGATCGTGGCGAGATTACGTTCTTGGGCGCCGATCCCAGGGACCACCATCAATTGGTTCTGTACGCGGGCCGCACCAATAAAGATGCGGTGCACCACAACCACGTCTCCTTCAGGGTGGACACCCTCCAGCGGCTTCGCGAAATCCGCGCCGCCCTCGACGGACATCCGGGCGTTACCGACGTGCACACCGTCAATCATGGCAATGCCTGGTCGGTCTATTGCTTCGATCCGGAAGGCAACCGGACCGAGGCGTTCGTCGACACGCCGTGGCATGTCAGTCAGCCCTATGAGGACACATTGGAATTGGACCGGCCGGACGACGAGATCGTCGAGGCCACCGGGAAAATGCTGGCCGGTGATCCGACAGCCCAGCCGTTCGACAAGTGGCGGGCCCAATTCGCGGAGAAACTTCGAGAGGCCGGCTCCGACGCCGAGTGACCCGCCCGGCAACCGTTCAACGGTTTTGCCGCTTTTGCAGGTTCATCGATGGATTGGTCGGATGCGCGACAAGCGGGCCTATTCGTCTCCCATCCGGAGGGCCGCGAGAAATGCGGACTGGGGTATTTCCACCTGTCCGAATTGACGCATCCGCTTTTTGCCCTTCTTTTGTTTTTCGAGCAATTTTCGTTTTCGCGTCACGTCTCCGCCGTAGCACTTGGCGGTAACATCCTTCCGAAGGGCGCCGACGGTCTCGCGGGCGATCACCTTGCCGCCGATGGCGGCCTGGATGGCGATTTTGAACAATTGACGGGGAACCAGATCCTTTAGCCGCTGACAAATCGCGCGGCCGCGGCTTTCGGCCTGGCTCCGGTGTGAGATGAAGGACAGCGCATCGACCGGCTCGGCATTGACCAGGATGGAAACTTTCACGAGGTCGGATTCCCGATACTCGTCCATCTGATAATCGAGGCTGGCGTAGCCGCGCGATGTGGATTTCAGGCGGTCGTAAAAATCGAAGACGACCTCATTGAGGGGCAAACGGTATACCGCCATCGCCCGGTTGCCTGCATAGGTGAGTTCGATCTGTTCGCCTCGCCGCTCGGTGCAGAGCGACAGTACGCCGCCCAGATGTTCGTCCGGCACGAGAATGGTGGCGCGGATCCAGGGCTCCTCGATCCGGTCTATCTGCGTGGGTTCGGGCATGTCGGCGGGATTGTGGAGTTCGATCGACTGGCCGTCGTTTTGATGAATTCTATAGACGACACTCGGCGCCGTGGTGATGAGGTCCAGGTCGAATTCCCGCTCAAGGCGCTCCTGTACGATTTCCAGGTGCAGCAGCCCGAGAAATCCGCAGCGAAACCCGAAGCCCAGCGCCGCGGACGTTTCCGCTTCGTAGGCGAAGCTCGCATCGTTAAGCCGGAGTTTGGCAAGGCTGTCGCGAAGGTCCTCGTAGTCGGCCGCGTCAACCGGGAACAGGCTCGAGAAGACCACCGGGACCGACGGCTTGAAGCCCGGCAGCGGCTCGACGGCCGGGCGCCTATCGTCGGTGATGGTGTCGCCGACCGGGGTCTCGGCCACGGTCTTGATCGAAGCCGTGATATATCCCATTTCGCCGGGGCCCAGGCTTGCCACTTGCTCGGCCTTGGGCGTGAACACGCCCACCTGGTCGACCTGATGGGTGGCTCCGGACGACATGAACCGGATCTTCATGCCTTTGTTCAGGGTGCCGTCCTTGATGCGCACCAGAATCATCACCCCGAGATAGGGGTCATACCAGCTATCGACCAGCAAAGCCTTCAGGGGGGCCTCGGTTTCGCCCTCCGGCGGGGGCAGCCGCTCGACCAGGGCCTCCAGGACATCTCGAACGCCGTCACCGGTCTTGGCCGAGATTGGAAGGGCGTCGGACGCATCGATGCCGATCACTTCCTCGATCTGCGCCTTGATCCGGTCCGGTTCGGCGGCCTGCAGGTCGATCTTGTTGAGCACCGGAACGATTTCGTGGTCGGCGTCGATGGCGAGATAGACGTTTGCCAGCGTCTGCGCCTCGACCCCTTGGGTGGTATCCACCACCAGCAACGACCCCTCGCATGCCGCGAGCGACCGGGAAACCTCGTAGGAAAAATCGACGTGTCCCGGCGTATCCATGAGATTCAGCGCGTAGGTCCCGCCATCCCGCGCCTTGTAGGACAGACGGACGGTCTGCGCCTTGATGGTGATTCCGCGTTCCCGCTCGATATCCATGGAGTCCAGGACCTGTTCGGTCATTTCGCGATCGGACAGCCCGCCGCAAATCTCGATCATGCGGTCGGCGAGCGTCGACTTGCCGTGGTCGATATGGGCAATGATCGCGAAATTGCGGATGTGGGCGAGGTCGCTCATGGCATCGGTCAAGACATTCGGGATGGGCGGGTGAATAGCATCCGCGGCCGGTGAGTTCCAGGCCGAGTTCCAGGCCGAGTTCCAGGCCAAGCTTCGGTCATGACAGGCTTCGTAATTCGGCCAATATTGTGTAGCCTGAATGCTGGACATGATGCGCGGCGCAAATGCCGCCGGAGACAGGGAGCAGAGAGCATGGCCGACGATATCCAGTGGCCCGTCAAAACGCGGGAAATGCACAACAACCATTTCGATTCCACCGTATGGAACGACTTTCCGTTCCGCGATGACGACATCATCATCGCCACCAACCTCAAGTCCGGGACGACCTGGGTTCAGCAGATCGTCAGCCAATTGCTGTTCAACGGCGAAGAGGGATTGCCGGTCGCCGACATGTCCCCATGGCTGGATCTCCGCGTTCCGCCCAAGGAGGTGAAGCTCCCCGAGGTGGAGAAGCAGACCCACAGGCGGTTTCTCAAGACCCACTTGCCGATTGACGCGCTGGTCTATTCGCCAAAGGCCAAATATATCTATATCGCCCGCGACGGCCGGGATGTCGTGTGGAGTTCGTACAATCACCATGCCAGCGCCAACGACCTCTGGTACGAGGCGTTGAACGAGACGCCGGGTCTCGTCGGTCCGCCCATCGAGCGCCCACCGATGACATTCGCCAGTATTTCCTCGATTGGCTGGAGAAGGACGGCTATCCCTGGTGGCCCTTTTGGGAGAGCGTCAAGCAGTGGTGGGATATCCGCCATCTCCCCAACATGTACCTGCTCCACTTTCAGAACCTGCTCGACGATATGGAGGGCGAGATCCGCAACATCGCGGCGTTCCTCGATATCCCGATCGACGAGAGCAAGTGGGATGACATCGTCGAGCATTGCACCTTCAAATACATGAAGGCCAACGCGACGCCGAGCGTTCCGCTTGGGGGCATCTTCTGGGACGGCGGCGCCGAGCAGTTCGTCTATCGGGGCACCAACCGCCGGTGGGAGGACACGCTGACCGAGGAGGACGTGCGGCGCTACCTGGAGACGGCGGAAAAGGAACTCGGTCCCGAGTGCGCCCATTGGCTCCGCACGGGCGAGAAGCCTGATTAGGTATCGTTAGCCGTCCGCAATGTCCGGGTGGTCGCGGAGCATTTCCAGACCCCACGCCTCGAAGGTGCCGTTGACGACATCGGGGCGGAGCAGGAAGTCGTGGGCTTCCTGCGCGTGATGCGGCTCGACCGGTTTGATGGGACCCGCGGCGCGGGCCAGCATGTGCATCCGGGCGGCGTTCTCGAACAGGACCGCCAGATAGGCGGCCTCCTCGAACGTCGCGCCAACGGTGAGATAGCCGTGATTGGCAAGCAGAATGGCGCGCTTGCCGCCGAGAGCCTCGGAGATGATGCGTCCTTCCTCGTCGGCGACCGGGACCCCCGGCCAGTCGCGCAGGAATGCACAATCGTCGTGGAACGGACAGGCATCCATATGGGCTACCGCCAGCGGCTCGCCGGTCATCGAGAGAGCCGAGGCGTAAGGCGGGTGCGTGTGCACGATGGCGTTGACGTCGGGCCGGGCCCGGTAGATCCACATATGAAACCGAACCCCCGGATTAACGCCCTCGGTCCCCTCGATCAGGTTCATGTCGCCGTCGATCCGGACGATCCTGCTCTCGGCGACGTTGGAAAATCCGCCGGCCAGCGGCGTACTCCAGTAGGTCGTGCCGTCCGCGCGGCAGGTCGCTTGCCCCGCGAGCGTCAGCGCGTGATTTTCCGACGCCAGTTTTCGGCAGGCGATGGCGAGTTTCAGTGCCGGAGACCATTGATCGGGGGACATCGGATTACTCCCGGGACGAAACCGGCCGCTACCCGGCCGCCGGCACGTCGATGTCATTGAGGGCGCAGGCCGCCGTCACCGTGTTTTGCAGCAGGCAGGCGATGGTCATCGGGCCGACCCCGCCGGGAACCGGCGTGACGGCCGCAGCCACCTGTTTTGCGCCGTTGAAATCCACATCCCCGCAGAGCTCGCCCTTCTTGCCCGGCTCCTCCGGCGGCAGGCGGTTCATGCCCACGTCGATGACCACCGCGCCTTCCTTGATCCAGTCCTTGCGGACCATCCGGGCGCGGCCCACGGCCGCGACGAGGATATCGGCGCGCGCCGCTTCGCCGGCCAAATCCTCGGTTCGGGAATGGGCGATGGTGACGGTGCAGTTTTCGGCCAGCAGCAGCTGCGCCATGGGTTTGCCGACGATGTTGGACCGCCCGATGACCAGCGCCCGTTTACCGGAGAGATCGCCGCCCAGCGCGTCCTTGATCAGCATCAGGCATCCGAGAGGCGTACACGGCACTAGGCCCGGCGCCCCGGTCGACAGTTTGCCGGCATTGATCACATGGAAGCCGTCGACATCCTTCGCTGGATCGACGGCCGCCAGCACGGCGGCCTCGTCGATCTGATCGGGGAGCGGAAGCTGAACCAGTATGCCGTGGATCGCCGGATCGGCGTTCAGTCCCTCGACCAGGGTCAGGAGCTGCTTCTGCGACGTATCCGCCGGCAGCGTATGCTGGACCGATTTCATGCCCACCTCCTCGGTGAGCCTGGCTTTGTTTTCCACATAGATCCGGCTTGCCGGATCCTCGCCCACCAGAACCACCGCGAGGCCGGGGGTGAGGTTGTGATCTTCCTTGAGGGCCCGCACCTGGGCGGCCACCCGGGCGCGCAAGCCCGCAGCGAACGCCTTGCCGTCAATCAGTTTCGCATCAGCCATCGAGGGGACCCGTCGTCTCGTCCAGCCTTGTTCGGGATATGCGGCAGCACTCTAGCCGGATCATGCGGGATGACAACAATCTTCGATGCCGAAATCCCGCCGACGAGTTCGGGTGTCAGAGCAGGCGGACGCCGTATTCCCGGAGCAGGGAGCGCGCGAACCCGATCGCCAGGAGAACGACGATCGGCGACAGGTCGATTTGGCCGAAGGTGGGCATCCACCGCCGGACCCAGGCAAAGACGGGCTCGGTGATGCGGTAGAAGAAATCGGCGATCATGTAGACGAACTGGTTCGAGGTGTTGATTACCCGAAAACCGATCAACCAGCTCAAAATGACCGCGATAATCACCGCGTACAGATAGAGACTCAGTACCGTGTCGATGAGCCACAGGAGAGATGCCATAACGGGGTCCCTGGGTCCGCGAATGAACGCCGGAAAACCTATACATATGGCCCGTTGCAGGCAAGCCGCACGCCCGCCGGGCCGGGGATCGCGGCGCTCTTGACAGAAAAGGGACCCCGACACATTATCCCGCCTCCCCACCCCGGGGCGGCGGTTTCGGGCGCCGGGACCATGGTTTAGGGGCCGTAGCTCAGTTGGGAGAGCGTCGCGTTCGCAATGCGAAGGTCAGGGGTTCAACTCCCCTCGGCTCCACCATTTTTCATCAAAATTTCTTTTCGGTATTGTGAGTGACCAGCTCACCTATTTGGGGTACTGCGGTGTCTGTATTGTTTGTGAACCAGTCCGTGGACCAGACGGTTCCCGTGCTACGCGACAAACGAATGATATCGATCTTGGTCAATCCGCTATTCCGCAAAGCGATTTCATTTCCTGGCGCTATCGTGGGGGTATCAGATAGTTAAGTTTCCCAAATCTTAGATTGAGGTCCTGGTTGCGGCAGCAAGTTTCATACTTTTGAACTGGTCGGCAGTAATTACTATTTTACGCCTTACAAAAATTCGATCCGGGAATGGAAAATCGCTTGACCATGATAGCCGTAATTTAAGGGGATTATATATTTAACTTGCCAAAGGGTGTCAAATCGTCTAGTCTCTAATCATCGAATTGGAGACAGGAAATGGCCCAAAAAGCACCCGGAAAATCCCACCGCGAAGGCATTAGCCTGATCGAACTGGCAGAGATGTTTCCCGACGAAGCGGCGGCCGTCGCATGGTTCGAGGATATACGCTGGCCGGACGGGGAGCGCCATTGCGGCCATTGCGGGAGCGTCCGCGTTTCCGAAATTCCGAACGCCAAGCCCATGCCGTACCGCTGCAAGGATTGCCGGTCGTATTTCTCCGTCCGCACCGGGACCATGATGGAAAGCTCGCGCCTGCCCCTCCGAAAATGGGCCTTCGCCGTTTATCTGTATGTGACCAATCTCAAAGGCGTGTCTTCGATGAAGCTGCACCGGGATCTGAAAGTCACGCAAAAGACGGCTTGGTTCATGCTGCACCGGCTGCGGGACGCATGGGACGAAAGCGGCCTGGGACAATTCGGCGGCCCCGTCGAGGCGGACGAAACCTATATCGGCGGCAAACGTAAGAACATGCCCCGTTCCAAGCGCAAGACGATGGAAGGCCGCGGGGCCGTGGGCAAAGCGGCAATCGTCGGATCAAAAGACCGGGAGACGAACAAGGTTGCCGCCCGTCACGTTCCGAGCAGCGAAGCGAAGCACGTCGCCGGCTTCGTCGCCGAAAAGACTGCGCTGGGTGCGACGGTCTACACTGACGAAGCCAAGGCATATAACGCGCTTAAGCCCGGATACGATCACCACGCCGTCAACCATTCCGTCGGGGAATACGTCCGGGGCCAGGCGCACACCAACGGAATCGAGTCGTTCTGGTCGATGCTGAAACGCGGCTATCAGGGCACCTACCACAAAATGAGCGAAAAGCATCTGCAACGCTATGTCGCCGAATTCGCACAGCGTCACAACATCCGGGAAGCGGGAACGCTGGACCAAATGGGCGACGTCTTCGCCGGGATGATCGGTCAGCGATTGATGTACAAAGACCTGATTTCCGACAACGGAATGGACAGCGGGGCGCGCTCGTAGCTTCTATCTGTGGGGGGTACTAGAGCCTCGGGTGTTTAATCTGCAACATACCCAGCATCTTTGAGGTAATTCCTGCATTCCTGTGGGTCGAAGAGGGCGCAGATGTCGCCGACAGCGCGCCAGAGGGCTTCATAGGTGCGTGCTTTGGCTTTTCTGAGCAGGGCCTTTAGCTTAGCGAAGGCCATTTCGATGGGATTGAGGTCTGGAGAGTATTTGGGCAGGAACAGGAACCAGGCGCCCCGCTCGGCAAGGGCCTTTGCCGCCCGCGGACTTTTGTGGACATTGAGATTGTCGAGGATCACCACATCGCCGGGTTTCAAGCTCGGCGCCAGCTGAGTGCGGACATAAGCATCGAAGGCTGGGCCGTCCATGGCGCCGTCGACAATCCAGGGAGCGACCAGTCCATCGCAGCGCAGCCCCGCGATGAAGGTTTGCGTCTGCCACTTGCCGAAGGGCGCATCGGCCATGAGCCGCTCTCCCCGGAGACTGCGCCCGCGCAACGGCGTCATGTTGGTCTTCACGCTCGTCTCGTCGAGAAAGACGAGCCGCGCCGGCTGGCGGCGCATGAAGGGTTGGCGACGGTTAATCCATGTCCGGCGCGCCGCTTTGACGTCAGAGCGTTCTTTCTCCGAGGCCAGCAGCGTTTTTTTTATAGGTGAAGCCCGCCTTGCACAGCAGTTTGGACAGATTCGACGGGTCGGCCGTGATGCCATGTTCCGCCTCCAGCCAGACCGCGAGGGTCGGCATGGTGATGTCAGGCTGAGCCTTCACCTTCTCGATAAGGGCCGCACGATAGGGGCCAAGCTTGCCGGACCCCTTGGAACGGCCCTGCTTGGCCGGCTCAACCGAACCGGTGGCCGCATAGCGGGCCTGAACCCGCACCGCCGTCGACGGAGCAACCTCAAACTGCTCCGCAACCTCCCGACGAGACTTGCCCGCCGATATCCCCCGCACCATACGTAAACGAAGATCCGTCGAAATCGCTCTGCCCATAACAGCACCTCCTGGGCACAGGGAATCACCATTTCAAATAAAAGGGAATCCCCAACGATTCAAAATTCACGCTTTCTCAAGCGCGTTCCGGATCGCGACACAGCCCATCTGCGAGAATTGCGAATCGCACCCGGCGCCAAAATCCCCTTCGACATAGCCGTCTCCCGTCGTGACGCGGACGAACACCTTTCCGGTCCCCGCCGTCATTTGGCGCAGCAGCTCCAGGCTCGCCGCGAAATGGGCGCGGCTATGCGTCGAATGAAACGTCCGGTCCGCGCTGGTCGTAAAATCCGTCCGCCCCTGTTTTCTAAGATTGTGGACCTGGCCGTTCACGTTGACCTCGAGGCCCGTAATGCGGCTGATCTTCTCGACTCGGGCGACCAGCGACACGCCGCGCTCGGAATGGATCAGCGCACCGATCTTGAACGTCGGCCCGGTTAGAAGCGTTCCTACCCCCTGCGGGCCAATCGCTTTCAGCCATCCGGGCTCGGCCCTGACATATTGACGGTCATCGAATTTGGATTTCGTCACTTCGAGCGATCCCGGCAATGTGCCGGCCGGAATACAGGCCGCCGTCAAAACGGCTGCCGCGATTGCAAATATTCTGATGTGCATGTTTGCCTCCCCTCCCGGCGGGTGCCGGGTCAGTCGCCAAACAATCCACAGATGGGAATCCCGCTTATTTCCGGGAATCGGTATTGTATTCAGCGGGTGGCCCGACGAAGGGGGCCATCTGTGGTCGGTTTGGCGATAGAGAGACATTGCGCGTCATTGAACCAAAAGGCAAGTTAAATATATAATCCCCTAATTTAATCTCGATATTGTCTTCCGCGAATATAAACTCAAGCTCTCGAATTTCTCCTGCTGGGACTGAAAGATAGACTGATTTTTGACCAAGCGTTTTGGTTGAGTGGTCAGCCAATAATCTCTCAATCTCCCCATCCGAGCCAATATTAGTTGGTCGAATTTTCACGCCATCTGGGTTGGGACGATCAATCAGAACATGGTCGAGTACCACGGACCGACGGCTGGGGTTGTCAATTCGAAGTTTGAACTCGTGATCGCCATTAGCATGTTCCTCGACTACGAAATCGATATCAGGCAACTGACTTTTCATCACTCTGCGGTAGGAAAGTACGGCAACCCCCGTCCCAATTAGAGACAGGATGATTGCAACAACAGAAATCACCGAAGTCAAACTTAGGGCTCCAATTCGTTTAGGTTAATTTCTCAAGTTGGCATGAGCTTGCGATAGTAGCCTTGCTTTCGGGTATTTTGGGTTCTTTAGGGGCAGCAGTTCCTAGCGGAACGTTCAGAATTGGGTCGGCCTTTTACCGGGGGAGTGTGGGCAGAATATTGACCCGGATAAAGAATGGGTGATTTTCCATGGTAACGATTGATTATTGTAGCGTGTGCATAGATTTCTAAACGACACCAGACAGAGAACCATGCCATCCCTCTCGCTTGTCGCCAGCATAGGGCCGACCGTACTAGGCCCCGATCAGAAGATCAGAGAGAGCCCGTCCGTCTAGCATGACGTTGGCTATCACCCGTCCGCCGTATTCGCCCCACTTCGGATCGCGCACCACGATACACTCCGCCTCGGCAATCCGGCGTCTCACGAATGCGGTTGCAGCCCTACCGGCCTTCCGCTTCCGGTCACATTTTGGGCGGTATGTCTCAGGCGTATCGGCACCGTGCAAACGGACGCGGGCCGACGCCAGTTCGGGCGACATATCCGCACTGGCATCAACCTGGATCGTGTCGCCGTCGATCACCTTTACGACTGGTCAGCGATAGTCGGCTGTGCTGGCCGCCGGAGCGAAAAGCGAGAGCATCAAATTCACTCCGTCGCGCTTAAACATGCCTCACGGTTAACCGTCAGATATTGGTTGATGAAATCTCTGGTGCAATTCCCCACTACCACGAGAATCGAATTTGGGTCGTTGTCATGGAGTTCAAACAAGTATCTGCGCCAAGTTCCGTGGGAACGCGAAAGCCCAGTTGCCAAGTCCCGCACAGGCTTCTGGTATTCGATTTTAATAAAGTAGAACGTTTTTTCGACATTCACAGTGATGAACAATGCTGACGCTTGTGATGCTGTTATGGAGTCTTTTGGATAAAGGCGCGCTCCCCGAAGTAGTCTAGCCACAATGCGTCTAGCGGCGTCTTGGGTAGGGTCGCCCACCGAGCGGACGTGTGAAACAATTTGCACCGAAGGGAATATAGGCAGGCAAGCATTCCAAAGTTCGAATCGGGTAAGCGGGGTCACATCCAGTGTAATACCCGACAAGTCAAGTTTGTTGCTGGCGGTCGCTGGAACGGCAACGATAAATGGCAACACCGCCACCACGGCTACGAGAATTTTGATTTCTCTCATCTTCCACCGTACCAACCAGATCGGCGCGGCACATGCCGGGCCGGCTGCCAAACAACACACAAGTGAGGTGGGTTCCCGTTTATTCCCGCAAGGTGCCGTCTTATATTCACGGGCGACCCGACAAGGAGTCACTCGTGCATGTGCTTGGCAGCGGCGGAATAATGCCTCAGAACGTTCTCGACAGCTAACTATATATCCCCAAAATTTTTTCAATTTAACGTGGTTGAAAATTATGGTTTCCTAGTTTCGTAAATTCACCATATTGTTGCTTTGTAAAATGACGAACGGCGACGAGTTTTCAATATGAAGAAACCATTAGCAATCCTTGGGACAGTTATGTTGACGATAACGTGGTTGGGAATTCCTGGTTATCAGTCTGCGCATGCAACCTGTATTTCTACCAAATTTGGCAACACAATATTTCATGATTGTGGAAATGGACGAACAGGAACATCCACGAGGTTCGGCAATACGACATTTCACAATTTTGGTGGAAGAACAGGAACTTCTACAGAATTCGGTGGAACGACGTTTCACAAATTTGGAAACCGTGGGGGAACGTCCACAACGATGGGCAATACAACATTTCACAATTTTGGCCGGTCTAGTGGAACGTCAACGAGACATGGTCGAACGACGTTTCACAATTTCGGTTCTCGGAGCGGAACAACATCGAGGTTCGGTGGAACTACATTCCACAATGGCGATTTATTTTTAAATGAAACACCTGGGCGCCGACGGTACCGCTAGGAATTTTTCGGCTCTCAGGAGATTTTTTCCTCTCTCATCTGTGATGATTTATTGTCGGTATAATGGTGCTGGCAAAACTTGACGTATGGAAAATGCATGCGTTGTGTGCCGGATACCTGTGACCATACAGACTATACCGACCGGGGTTTGCCGGCACGGTTAGGTTTGACATTTGGATCGCACCCAGCGTCGGCGCGTGTCGCACCGAGTTCGGAATTCCTTAAATCTGCCAAAAATTTTGGCCGCCCTGCCGGTGCCAGAGGGGAGAGAGCACAACAATGAAACAACTTAAACCAATTTGCCGCAAGCAGGTTGCAGAGGCGCTTGAAGTCTATCGCGAGGAGGTCGAGGCTGCTCTTTTGAAAAGGAGCACGAAAGACACATACCTGCTACATGCGGAGAACTTTGTCCGCTGGCTGCATGGCAACTTTGAACCGGGTTCAAGGAAAAGAAACTAGCTTCTTTCATCCTTGCCATTGCCGCGCGGGACATCGATTGGGCGGCCTGTCCGAAAGGGACTACCGAAGCCGATCCATGACCGACTGCGCGGCATTTTGCAGAAGGGGCAGGGCGTTTTCACGCGCCGCCGCGTCGAACCGGCTGGCCAGGCCGGATATGGCAAGGGCTCCCCGGATTTCGCCATCGGCATGAAGGACGGGAACCGCAACCGCCGCGACATCCGGCGAGCGCTCGCCGACGGAAATCGCGAAACCGTCCCGGACAATCCGATTTTCCGGTCCGCTTAATCCGGCATAGGCAAGCAACACCCGGCCGGCCGCGCCCCGGTCCAGCGGCAACCGGACGCCCTCGTCCAAATGGTGCCGAATGGGATTGCGCGAGTTTTCCCGGTAAAGGCATACCCGTTCGTCTCCGTCGCGAACCGAAAACGAGGCGGTTTCGCCGGTCTCGTTCACGAGTTCGCGGAGCACCGGACGAATGAACTCGTCGAGGTCGAAATTGCGCCGATAGCTGGACCCGAGCCGCCAGAGGCTGGGTCCCAATCTGAACAGGCCTTGGTCGTCGCGAACCAGGTAGCCATATCGGCCAAGCGACGCGGCCAGCCGCAGGATCGTGCTCTTGTAGAGCCCCGTTTCCTCGGCGATTTCCTTCAGCGTGAGCTCGGCCCGCGTCTCTCCGAATGCTTCGAGTATCGATAGCGCCCTTTCAACCGCCTCCACCCGATCTTGTGCCATGCGTCCTCGGCCAAATGTTTTATCTAACAGAATTCAATTCTATTTTAGTTGCGCGGCGGGCGCGGCGCAATAGGCTATCGAGGGGGATGACGCTCATGAACGTGCCGTTGTGAGACCGCTCGAGGAGATTCGGGTTCTCGACCTGACAAATGTATTGGCCGGCCCCTTCTGCTGCCATCAGCTTGCCCACCTCGGCGCCGAAGTCATCAAGGTCGAGGCGGCGGGCCGGGGCGATCTCGCACGCCGGTTGGGCGGCGATCCCGAACTCAACGACCGGCGGATGGGCGTATCGTTCCTGGCGCAAAACGCGGGCAAGAAGTCGATCACTCTCAATCTCAAGGATTCCCGCGGCAAGGATCTTCTGAAACGGCTGGTCGCCGGCTCTCACGTTCTGGTCGAGAATTTCCGGCCCGGCGTGATGGACCGGCTGGATCTCGGATGGCCGGTCCTCAAGGAAGTCAATTCCAAACTGGTTTACGCCGCCATCTCGGGTTTCGGCCAGGATGGGCCGTGGGCGGATCGGCCCGCCTATGACCAGATTATCCAGGGCGCGTCGGGCATCATGTCGATCACCGGTGACGATCGGTCCGGACCGTTTCGCGTCGGCTACCCGATCGCCGACACCATCGGCGGGCTCACCGCGGCGATGGCCGTGTGCGCGGCGCTCAACAATCGGGATCAAGGGACGTTCATCGATGTCTCGATGCTGGAATCGGTTTTGGCGACGACCGGATGGGTCATCTCCAACTGGCTGATTGCCGGCGTCCATCCCGGCGCCCACGGCAACGACAACATCACGTCATCGCCATCAGGCACGTTTCAGGCCGCGGATGCGCCGATTAACATTGCCGCCAACAAGGAGGAGCAATGGCGCATTCTGGCGCGGCATCTCGGGCGGGAGGAACTGACCGGGGATCCGCGATTCGCGACCCGGGAAGCCCGCAAACGCAACCGGGCGGCCCTGACGGAACAAATCGAAAAGACCTTGAAGACGCGGCCGGCCCGGGAATGGGTCGAAGAGCTCAATCGGCTCGGCGTTCCATCGGGCGAGGTGCTCGACGTGGAAACGGTTTTGGAGCACGAGGTCATCGCGTCCCGCGGCATGCTGGGAACATTCGAAAATGTGCCGGGTGTCGGCCGCGACATCCAGGTGGTCGGAACCGGTGTCAAGCTGGACGGCGAAGCGCCAAGGGTCGACGATCCGCCCCCCATTCTCGGCCAGCACAATGACGAGATTTACGGCGGCTTGGGGTTGGACGTCGAGGAGGTCGGCGCGCTCCGGGCGGAGGGAGTGATATGAACGCTCAATCGAACGACGTCTCGGAGTGGTGGCGGACATCGATCGTCGATATGGAGCCTGGCCGGATCGACATTCGGGGACGCCCTATTGCGCAAATTATCGGCCGCTTCTCGTTTCCCCAGATGATCTGGTTCACGGCCACGGGCCGCGAACTTTCCGCCGAACAGGCCCTGCTTTTCGAGGCCGCATTGGTAGCCGCCGTTGATCATGGTCCGCAGGCGCCGTCGATCGCGATCGCCCGGATGGCGATGACCTGCGGGGTTGATATCAACAACGCCATGGCAAGCGGGATAAACGTTCTGGGCGACGTTCACGGCGGCGCCGGAGAGCAAGCCGTCGAACTCTACAATGAAATCGACGGACTCGCGGGCGGAGACGACAATCTCGATGAAATTGTCGCGGATCGGATTGCCGCATGGCAGCGCGAGCGGGACTCCTATGTTCCCGGTTTCGGCCACCGGTTCCACAAGCCGACGGACCCGAGGACGCCCCGCCTGTTGGGACTGGTGGATGAGGCATCCGCCGAAGGGCATGTGTCCGGCCGCTACGCGGCGATTGGCCGGGCGGTTGAAAAATATTTGGCGGACCGGAAAGGCAAGCCGGTTCCGATGAATATCGACGGGGCGACCGCGGTCATCTTTGGCGAGCTCGGATGTCCGCCAAAACTCGCGCGCGGGTTCTTCTGCCTGTCGCGCGGCGTCGGCATCCTGGCGCACGCATGGGAACAGTCCCGGCAGGGTGGACGCAACAAGGGCCCGACCCCGCCTCGATACCGGTGGACCTACGACGCTTCCGCGGATTGAGCGAGGGACACCCGGACGAGGGTTCCGCCAGGCTCGCTTCGCGGAACGATGATCGCGTCCCCGTCGTGGCTTCGCGCGATTTCACGGACAATCGACAATCCGAGCCCGCACCCCGGTGCGTTGGAGGTGTCGGATCGATAGAAGCGCTCGAAAACCCTCTCCCGTTCCTCCGCGGGAATGCCCGGACCGTCGTCTTCCACCTCGAGGATTACTTCGCCCGAGCCGTTGGAGAGCCTGACCGATGATCGCGTTCCCGAGGGACAGTACGACAGCGTATTGTCGATCAGATTCTTGACCAGTTCCTCGAAGAGGGTTCGATCACCCTTCAGCGGAATCGGATCGTCGGAACCCTCGAAGCCCAAATCGATGTTCTTGGCCAACGCCGCGGGTACCATTTCCCGGGTGATTTCGACGCACAGCGCTCGAATATCGAATTCCTCGCCCTGGGGCCCGCCCTCGGTCGGGGCAGCACGGGACAGGCTCATCAGCTGATTGATGAGCCGCGTGGTCTGTTCGGCCGATTCATGCAGGTGGGCCAAGGTCTTCTGGGTTTCGGCGGGGTCATTCTCCTTGAGCGCCAACTCGGTCTGGGTCTTGATGGCCGCAATCGGAGTCCTGAGTTGATGGGCGGCATTTGCCGTAAAGCGCTGCATCGCGCCAATACTTCGCGCCAATCGCTCCATCAGTTGATTGATCGAGGCAACCAGATTCCGCACCTCGTAGGGAACCTCGTGCTCGATGGGCCGGAGGTCCTCTCTGTTTCGGCGATTGATGGCCTGCTCGAGGGTTTCCAGCGGCTTCAGTCCGCGGGACAGCCCAAACCACACGATCAACGCGGCGACGATAATGATCAAGGAGAGCCTCAAGGCGGCGTCGCGGATAAGCTCTCCGATCAACGCGTTCCGCGCCCCCACCGTTTCCGCCACCTTTATGGTCACCCGGGTCGACAGACGAGAACTCGACAGAAACCGGGAAACCGCGCCGACACGGACCCGCGATCCCTTGTATTCGGCATCATAAAATACCGGTTGGTCACCGGCTCCAACCAAATGGTCGGGGATGCTCGGGAGGTCCGAATAGCCGGTGATGAACTGCCTGTCGCTATTCGACACCTGATAGAACACCCGATCCTGGGCGGCGGATGTCAACATTTCCAAGGCGACATACGGGACATCGACAACGATTTCATCACCGTCGATGACCACCCGTTCGGCGATCGCCAGCGCCGAACCGAGAAGCACGCGGTCGAACACCTCGTTCGCGGCCCGGCGGGAATTTTCCCGAACGTCCAGCAGCAGAAACAGGCTGACGAAAGCCAGCGGGACGATTATCCAGAACGCCAGACGGCGTCTGAGCGAACGGTTGCGCCAGCTCATGGGTTCTCCAGCAGATATCCGAGCCCCCGGATCGTTCGGATATCGATTCCGGCAGGCCTCAGGCGTTTCCTGAGCCGGCTGATCTGGGTCTCGACCGCATTGGGGCTGACGTCGTGATCGAATCCCGCCAGGCCATCCGCGATCTGATCCTTGCCCATGACTTCGCCGGCGTGACCGAGAAGCAGTTGAAGCAGGCTGAGTTCCCGCCGCGTAAGCTCCAAAGGGTCGTCGTCGATCCAGGCCCGCCGGGCCACGGTGTCGAATTTGAGGGGGCCATGAACGATGGTGGGCGAACTGTTGGCGGTGCGCCTCCGCAAGAGAGCCCTTACGCGAGCCTCCAGTTCCGGCAGATCGAACGGTTTGGTCAGATAGTCGTCCGCACCCCTGTCCAGTCCGGCCACGCGGTCCTTGACTTCATCGCGAGCGGTGAGGATCAGGACCTGGGCGTCGTCACCCCGGCGGCGCATGCGGGTGAGGATTTCCAGGCCATCCACACCCGGCAGGTTGAGGTCCAGGACGACCAGATCGTAGGCTTGATGAGAGAGGATCGCGTCCGCTTCCTCGCCGTCATCAATCCGGTCAACGGCCATCCCCATGCCGGCAAGGGCCCGGGATACGCCGTCCGCCAACGCAGAATTGTCTTCAACGATCATCACCCGCATGCGAGAACGGTAATATAAGTCCGATTGTGAGTGAAGCTGGATGCCCGGACGTGACTAAATCCGCCGTTTTTACCGTGTTCGTGCTGCTCTTGGCCGCACTTCTTTCGCATCCGTTGCAGGTGCACGCCCAGACTTACGAGTTCCCCGGTCGGAGCGAGGGCCGAACCCTTGTGGTCTACAGCACGACGGATATCGAAGCGGCACGGCCATTGATCGAGGATTTCCGGAAGCTCTGGACGGAGATCACGGTCCGATACCACGATATCCAGAGCCAGGTGCTCTACCAGCGGATTATCGAGGAATCGGACGGCCCCGGCGTAACCGCCGATCTGGCCTTCAGTTCCGTGATGGATCTCCAGATGAAACTGGCCAACGACGGCTACGCCCAGCCGCACAAGGCCGAATCCGTCGACGGCTTGCCGTCATGGGCCAATTGGCGGAACGAGGCATTCGGCGTGACCTTCGAGCCGGTGGTGATTGTCTATAACAAAAAGTACTTCCAGGGCCGGGAAGTGCCGACCACCCGCACCGGTCTGGCTGAAGCGCTGAGCAGTCCTAATTCCGAGTTTTTCGGCAAGGTCGCGACCTACGATATCGAGCGGAGCGGGTTCGGTTTCTTTGCTCTCGCCCGCGACCAGGAACATTACAGCGCGACCTGGAATCTGGTCCGGGCCATGGGAAGGAACAGCGTCAAATTATTTTCCAAATCCGCGGCCATACTCGATCAACTCAGCACAGGGAAAATCGTGCTCGGCTACAATGTGCTGGGAACCTATGCGGCAAGCCGTGCAGCGCGGGACCCCGCGATCGGCGTCATACTGCCCACCGACTTTACGGTGGTATTGTCGCGCATCGCACTCATTCCCCGTAAGGCGCGTTCACCCGAAACCGGCAAGATATTCCTGGACTATCTGCTGTCCGAACGCGGCCAGCGGGTTTTGTCCGAACAGTCCGGGCTCAACTCCATCCACACGCGGGTGACCGGCCCCAGGACGGCGGCCAACATGCAGGCGGAAGCGGGGACCAGTCTTCGGCCGGTCAAGGTGGGCCCCGGATTGCTGGTCTACCTCGATCAGATCAAGCGCGCCAGAATGATCGATACCTGGGAAAAAGCGCTGACCGGCCGCTAGCCGATTGCCGAATTCTTTCATTCTGACAGGTTGTTGACAGGTTCAGGCGCTAATGTCCGAACCAGGGCCTGTCCGTTTGCGGTCCGGCCTGGTGGCAAATAACAAAATTCGTCCAACAGGAGAGAGCGATGCTCAAAGCTAATTCACGTGTATATACCCATTTGTTCGTCGGTGCGGTTGCGGCCCTCGGACTCTCGATTTCCGTGCTGGCCAATGGCGCCCAGGCGGCTGACAAGGTTCTCGACAAAGTACATTTCCTGATCCCCGGCGGCGCCGGCGGCGGCTGGGACGGTACGGCGCGCGGCACCGGCGAAGCCCTGACCAAGGCGGGCATCGTTGGATCCGCTTCCTACGAAAACATGTCGGGCGGCGGCGGCGGCAAGGCTATCGGCTTCCTGATCGAGAATGCCGCGTCCAACCACGGCACGCTGATGGTCAACTCCACGCCCATCGTCATCCGCTCGCTGGTTGGCCAATTCCCGCACAATTTCCGCGATCTGACGATGATTGCCGGAACCATCGGCGACTACGCGGCAATCATTACCGGCAAGAACAGCCCGTTCAAGGACTTCAAGGATCTCGTAGCCGCCTACAAGGCGAACCCGCGCAAGGTCTCCGTCGGCGGCGGGTCGGTGCCCGGCGGCATGGACCACCTTGTCGCCGCGATGGCCTTCCAGTCGGCCGGGGCCGATCCGACCAAGGTCAAGTACATTCCGTTCGATGCGGGCGGAAAGCTGAACGCGGCGATCCTGTCCGGCGAAGTTTCCGCGGGATCGACCGGTTTCTCCGAGGCTGTCGCCTTGGCGAAGGCCGGTGAGATACGCATTCTCGCCGTTACGTCGGCGGAGCGCGTACCTGCGTTCAAGGACGCGCCGACCCTCAAGGAGCAGGGCTTCGACACCACCTTCGTCAACTGGCGTGGATTTTTCGCGGCGCCGGGCCTGCCGAAGGATAAGGCAGCCCAGTACCGGAAAGCCATCGCGGCCATGTACGACACGCCGGAATGGAAGGCCGTGCGCGACCGCAACGGTTGGGTTGATATCCACAATTCGGGCGAGGATTTCACCGCCTTCCTGACGGATCAGGAAAAGGTCATCAAGGACCTCATGACCAAGCTCGGCTTCCTGAAATAGCCGGGTTGCGCCGGGGCCCCGCCTTGCGGGGCCCCGGCGCGAATTCCCGGCGGAACACCGCCGGGAGAAACACCGGCCGTCGCGACGGCCCAATAGGGGGACTGCGCCGTGACACTCGATCGCGCCATTGCCGGAATTTTCGTCCTGATTTGCGTGATTTACGGCTACACCGCCTTCGTGACCATGGAGGCAAACCTGCTGCCGTTTGAACGCAATTTGACCTTTTTACCCAACACCATGCCGAAATGGCTGAGCATACTCGGGGCATTCATCGGCCTGGTCGTCATCGTTCAGTCGGGCCCGAAAGAGGCGGGCGAGATCGATCCCAGCGAGATCGATGTCCGCAGTCTCGGGCAGTACAAACTGGGTCAGGCAATCGCCCTGCTCGTTCTCATGGTCGCGTACGCGCTGCTGCTGAGGCCAATCGGATTTCTTGCCGCAACGACGCTGTTCATCTGCCTGGGCGGATACGTGCTGGGCGAAAGAAACTACAAGCTGATGGTCCCGATTGCCGCCGTGGCGGCTTTCTGCATCTGGTATCTGGTGGAACAGGTTCTTGGCATTTTCCTTCGACCCTGGCCCTGGTTCGTCTACGGAGGGGCGTAGGCCATGCTCGAGGGAATTCTTGCGGGCGTTACCACCGCCCTGACGCTTCAGAACCTGATCATGGTTGTCGCCGGGTGCCTCATCGGCACCCTGATCGGCATGCTTCCGGGGCTTGGCCCCATGTCGATCATCGCCATCATGATCCCCATCGCCATCAAGATCGGCGATCCGTCCGCGGCGCTTATCCTGTTGGCCGGCGTCTACTACGGCGCCATTTTCGGCGGCTCCACCTCTTCGATACTGATTAACGCGCCGGGGGTCGCGGGTACCGTCGCAACCTCGTTCGACGGCTATCCGATGGCGCGGCAGGGCAAAGCCGGAAAGGCGCTGACCATTGCCGCGATCGGCTCATTTGCCGGCGGAACCGTGGGCGCCGTCCTGCTCATGGGATTTGCGCCCGCCTTGGCATCGGTTGCGCTGCTCTTTCACTCGGCGGAGTATTTCGCCCTCATGGTCGTCGGCCTGTCCGCGATCGCGGCGTTTGCGGGATCGGGCCAGGTTGCCAAGGCGCTGATGATGACCGTTCTCGGTGTGATGCTGGCGACGGTCGGCGAAAGCGCCCAGTTCAATGCGGCCCGCTTCACCATGGGTATCCTAGATCTCCAGAGCGGCATCAGCTTCATCACGCTGGCCATGGCCTTGTTTGCCTTGCCGGAAGCGCTATATCTGGTTCTCAACCCCGCCCGCTCCAACACCGGAAAGGACGGCGAGGGCGGCGAGATCAAGGATTTGCGGATCACCCGGGAGGAAGCCAAGAAAATCACCCCGGTGATCGGCAGGCAGTCCATCCAGGGTTTCCTGATCGGTGTGATGCCCGGCGCCGGCGCGACGATCGCCTCTTTTCTCGGCTACGCGGTGGAACGAAACATCGCCAAGGGCGAGGACCAGAAGGAGTTCGGCAAAGGCTCGGTCAAAGGCCTCGCCGCGCCTGAAACCGCCAACAACGCGGCCTGCACCGGATCGTTCGTGCCTCTCTTGACCCTTGGTATTCCAGGCTCGGGCACGACGGCGATTCTGTTGGGCGCCCTGATCGCGCTCAACGTGACGCCCGGTCCGCGGCTGATGGTCGACAACCCGTCCATTTTCTGGGCGGTGATCATCTCCATGTATATCGGCAACGTGGTTCTGTTGATTCTCAATCTGCCGCTGATTCCCTACATCGCGAAGCTCTTGCAGATCCCGAGGAACTACCTGATTCCCTTCATTTTGTTCTTCACCATGATGGGCAGCTATATCGGGCAGAACAACGCAACGGAGCTGCTGCTGCTGACGGGAATGGGGTTGGTCGCCACCATCATGCGGTTTGCCGGTTTTCCGCTGGCGCCGATGCTGATCGGGTTTATTCTGGGCCAGTTGCTCGAGGACAATTTTGCCCGGGCGATGAGCTTGACCGACGGCGTCAGTTTCATGTGGGAACGGCCGATGACCCTGATTCTGCTGATCCTGGCGGTCGTGCTGATCTTTCTGCCGTCGTTCCGGCAGCAATTGGCCATGTGGCGCCGGAGAGGCGTGGCCGAAGGCGACTAGTCGAGACCCATGCCCATCAACCGCCTTATCGCCGGCTTCAAATCGTTCCGGCGGAAATATTTCGAGGGCCGTCCCGAGATCTATCGGGACCTCGTCCAGGACGGCCAGCATCCCGAGGTCATGGTCATCGCCTGCGCCGACAGCCGGGTGAATCCCTCGATCATCGCCGAGGCGGCGCCGGGCCAGCTCTTCGTGGTGAGGAACGTCGCCAATCTGGTTCCGCCCTACACACCCGACGGGCACCCCCACGGCACGGCCGCCGCCCTGGAATATGCCGTGCGCGATCTCGAAGTCGATCACATCGTGGTCTTGGGACACACCCATTGCGGCGGGATACAGCGTCTCTGTGCCGGCGCCGGAGGCGGCCCCAAGCGGGAATTCATCGACGACTGGGTCAAAATCGCCGAAACGGCCCGGGGGCAGGAGCAAGGCGGCGAGGACTACCTGAGAGCGGTTGAACGAAACGCGGTTGCGGTTTCCCTGGATAACCTGCGCAATTATCCGTGGATAAGGGCAAGGCTGGACAGCGGCGATATCGAGATACATGGTTTTGTCTTCGACCTCGATGGCGGAAACTTGCATCGCATGGTGGACAAGGGCCGCTGGGAGGCCGTAATTCCCGCCTGAAGGCCTGGCCGGCCCAATCTTTGCGCAACCGACAATGCTGTTATGATTTGAGCCATGACCAAGGAACCGTTCGACGAGATGCGGGACGGGGGCGGGGCGGTCCGAGAACTGTACCGGGGGGTTCAGGATTGGCTCGACCAAACGCCGGCCGACGTGATGGCGCTCAAAAGGGAGGAGACCGAACTTCTGTATCGCAAGAGCGGCATAACCTTTGCCGTGTATGGCGAGGGCGGCAGCACCGAGCGCATCATCCCGTTCGACGTCATTCCCCGGCTCATCAGCGCCCGGGAATGGGAATTGATGGCGCGCGGCCTCGATCAGCGGGTCAAGGCCCTGAATATGTTCCTCTGCGACGTCTATGGGGAACAGCGGGCCCTGGATGAAGGCGTTATCGATCCCTCGCTCGTCCTGCTTAACGATGCCTATGAGCCGCAAATGCAGGGTCTGCAGGTGCCGGGCGGCGTCTACACCCATATTGCCGGCATCGATCTGGTGCGGGTCGGCCCGGACGAGTTCTACGTTTTGGAGGACAATGTCCGGACGCCGTCCGGTGTCTCCTACATGTTGGAGAACCGTGAGATGGTCATGCGGTTGTTTCCCGACCTGTTCCGGAGTTACGCCGTCCGGCCCGTCGATCATTACCCGGAAGAACTCCTTTCGACGCTGGTATCCGTTGCTCCCCCTGCCGCACAGGGCGACGTCGCCACCGTCGTTCTGACGCCCGGCCGATACAACAGCGCCTACTACGAACATTCGTTTCTTGCCGATGAAATGGGTGTCGATCTGGTCGAGGGACAGGATCTGTTCGTCGCCGACAACATCGTCTACATGCGCACCACCCAGGGTCCGAAACGGGTCGACGTCATCTATCGCCGGATCGACGACCCCTATATCGACCCATTGGCGTTCAATCCGGGATCGGCGCTCGGCGTACCGGGGATCATGACCGCCTACCGCACCGGGAATATCGTACTTGCGAACGCCGTCGGGGCCGGCATCGCCGACGACAAGTCCGTCTACACCTACGTTCCGGATTTGATCCGGTTCTATCTTTCCGAAGAGCCGATCCTGAACAACGTGCCGACTTATCGGTGCTCCGAGCCGGACGGCCTCGCCTATACCATGGACAACCTGAAGGATCTGGTCGTGAAGGAGGTGCATGGGTCCGGCGGCTACGGCATGTTGGTCGGCCCGGCGGCGACCAAGGATGAGATTGCCGCCTATGCCGAGCGGTTGCGCGCCGATCCCGACCAGTTCATCGCCCAGCCTACGTTGGCCCTTTCCACCGTCCCGACGTTTGTCGAGAGCGGCGTCGCCCCGCGTCATGTGGATCTCCGCCCCTTCATCCTTGTCGGCAGCGAGACCAAAATTGTCCCCGGCGGGCTGACCCGGGTCGCCCTCGAAGAGGGCTCTCTTGTGGTCAACTCGAGCCAAGGCGGCGGCACCAAGGATACATGGGTGCTGAACGAGTGATGTCATTATGCTGAGCCGCACCGCCGACAATCTTTTTTGGATGTCCCGTTACATGGAGCGGGCCGAAAATCTGGCGAGGCTGCTCGAAGTCGGCCACCGGTTGTCGATCATGCCGGCCAGCGCCGACGGTACCGAGTGGGCATCGACCTTGGCCATTGCCGGTTGCCAGGACGCCTTCGACCGGGAATACGGGACCGTGGGCGCTCGAAACGTCATCGAATTTATCGGAATTCGGAACGACAACCCTTATTCGATTCCTTCGTGTCTCGAAAACGCACGGAGCAACGGCCGCGCCGTTCGCGTCTCCTTGACGACCGCCATGTGGCAGTCACTGAATAGCACATGGCTTGAATTGCATTCCCGCCGGTACTCGGCCGAGTCCGGCGCCGGAGTATTGGACTATCTGGATTGGATCAAGGACCGGTCCACCCAGTTTGTCGGCGCGACGACCAGCACCATGCTTCGCAACGATGCGTATTTCTTCGTCATGATGGGAATGCTGCTGGAGCGTGCCGACAACACTGCCCGGCTGCTGGATGTGAAGTACCACGTCCTGCTGCCTGAATACGAGGATGTGGGCGGGACTCTCGACTTCTATCAGTGGAGCGCGTTGCTGAGGGCGGTGACGGCCAACAGGGCATATCACAATCTCTATCGGGGTGCGCTGCAGCCTTGGCGGGTCGCGGAGATGCTGATCCTCCGCGCCGAAGTGCCCCGCTCGCTTCTTTCCTGTCTCGTGGGGCTCACTGAATACCTGGAGCGGCTGTCCGACATGTACGGGGAGCGGAAAGAATGTTTGAGAATGGCAAAGGCGCTTCATGCAGACCTGGCCTACAATCCCGCCGAGGACATTTTCCAGCGCGGTCTCCACGAGTTCTTGACCGATTTCATTCAGCGCAACAATCGATTGGGGCGCCAGATTCAACGGGACTATCTGGCCTGAGCCGATGGATATCGTCATTTCCCACGAGACCACGTACCGCTACGATCAGCCGGTCAACTACTCGATCCAGGCGCTCAAGTTGACACCCTGCATTTCCAGCGGGCAGTCGGTGCTTCGCTGGAACATTGTCGGACGCGGGCGTTCCCCGGCCTCGTCGGGGGAGGACGGTTTCGGCAATCTGGTGCACACGCTCACCACCGTCGGAGACCATTCCCACGTCACCATCCGGGCGTCGGGCGAGGTTCGCACCCAAGATACCAACGGCGTGCTCTCCGGCGCCATCGAGCGCTTTCGACCCCTGTTTTATCTCAGACCAACCAGTTTCACCGAAGCAAACGAGGCGATTCAGGGCTTGGCCCGGCAAGCGAAACGCAGCGCCGATGGAGATCTGGATTTCGGGCACCAACTAATGGGCTTGGTCCGTGACGCCGTCGACTATGAGACCGGTGCCACCGATGCGACCCATACCGCCGCTGAGGCGATTGCCGCCGGCGCCGGTGTTTGCCAAGACCACGCGCATGTGTTCATTGCCTGCGCCCGCGCCCTCGAGGTGCCCGCCCGCTACGTGAGCGGCTACCTGTGGAGCGAAGGAAGTACCGGGCCCTTCGACGCCGGTCACGCCTGGGCGGAATTGTTTGTCGACGACTTGGGATGGGTTGGATTTGATGTTGCAAACCGCATATGTCCAACCGATGCTCACGTCCGGGTTGCTGTTGGCCGGGACTATCTTGATGCGGCGCCCGTCCGGGGGTTGCGGTTGGGATCCGCCGACGAGCGGATGCAGGTGCAGGTGCAGGTAAGTGCCACTCAATAAGGTGGTGGTGTTCCCGGGATTGGTTATGCGAGGAAATCGAAGATGACGTACTGCGTTGGGGTGCTGGTCGATAACGGGCTGGTGATGCTGTCGGATTCGCGGACGAATGCGGGGGTGGACAACATCGCGACCTATCGCAAAATGACCGTCTGGGAGCGTCCCGGCGATCGTGTTTTCTGCCTGTTGTCTGCCGGGAATCTTGCTATCTCCCAGGCGGTGGTCAACCTGATCGAAGAATGGAACGGGCCGGATAACCGGGGAGATGGAGGCCTTTTCGGCGTCACCAGCATGTTCCGGGCGGCCCGGCTGGTGGGATCGGCGATCCGCGATGTTTACGAAGCCGACGGAAAAGCTCTCGAGCGGCATGATCAGGAATTCAACGCGTCCTTCCTCCTCGGTGGCCAGGTGGCGGGCGGACGGACGCGATTGTTCCAGATATATGCCGAAGGAAATTTTATTCAGGCTTCCGAAGATACGCCGTTCCTGCAAATCGGTGAGCACAAATACGGCAAGCCCATTCTCGACCGCGCCGTAACCTCCGAAATGTCCTTGAAAGACGCGACCAAACTCGCGCTGGTGTCCATGGACTCGACCCTTCGAAGCAATTTATCGGTCGGATTTCCGGTCGATCTTCTGGTTTACGAAGATGGCGCCCTCCGAACCCGGCTTCGCCGGACCCTGGACGAGGACGACGCTTACTTCTCCGACATCCGCGATCGCTGGAGTTTGGCGCTCCGCCGCGCTTATGCCGAACTCCCGGATCCCGACTGGTTCGACGAGACCCTGGCCGTCATCCGCGATATCAACGACGGTAAATCCTAACCCGCATGACCCCGGCGGGAAATGCGGGTTAAGGCGCGGCGGCTTCGTCCACTCGGCCTCGAAGCACGAACTTCTGGATTTTGCCGGTCGATGTCTTTGGCAATTCGCCGAACACCACGTAGCGGGGGCACTTGAAATGGGCCAGATTGTCCCGGGCGAAATCGATGATTTCCCGGGCGCTTACCTCATCGGCGTCCGGTTTGAGTTCCACGAACGCGCACGGCGTTTCGCCCCACTTCTCGTCGGGCTTGGCGACGACAGCCACGGCAAGGACCGCCGGGTGCTTGTAGAGCATGTTTTCCACCTCGATGGATGAAATGTTCTCACCGCCCGAGATGATGATGTCCTTGGACCGGTCGCGAAGTTCGATGTAGCCGTCCGGGTGCATCACGCCGAGGTCTCCGGAGTGGAAGTAGCCGCCGTGGAACGCCTCCGAGGTGGCTTCGGGGTTTTTCAAATAGCCCTTCATCACGTTGTTGCCCTGGAACATCACCTCGCCCATGGTTTCGCCGTCCGCCGGGACGGGCTCCATGCTTTCGGGATCGATCACCGCCAGTTCCTCGGACACGGCGAAAGGGACACCTTGGCGGGCGCGGAGGTTTGCCTGCTCCTCGGCGCTCAGCTCGTTCCATTCGTCGTGCCAGGCGCAGACCGTGGCCGGTCCGTAAACTTCCGTCAGGCCATAGGTGTGGGTAACCTCAAATCCGCCGGCCTCCATTTTCTCGAGAACGGCGGCAGGCGGCGCGGCCCCGGCGGTCATCACCTTGACGAGATGGCCGAACTCCCGTTTCTCATTATCCGAAGCGTTGACGATCATGCCGAGAACGATCGGCGCGCCGCAGAGATGGTCGACGCCGTGATCGGCAATAGAGTCGTAGATGGCTTTGGCTTCGACGTTTCTGAGGCAGAACGAGGTCCCGCCATATGCGGCCAGCGCCCACGGAAAGCACCAGCCGTTGCAGTGGAACATGGGCAGTGTCCACAGGTACTTGGGATTCTCCGTCATGTTCCAGGCCATGGCATTGCCGATGGCATTCATGTATGCGCCGCGGTGATGGCAGACGACGCCCTTGGGATTGCCTGTCGTGCCGGACGTGTAGTTGAGAGAGATGGCGTTCCACTCGTTGTCCGGCAGTTTCCACGCATACCCCTCGTCGCCGCCGCCAATGAAGCTCTCATAGTCCTCGTCACCGAGCATTTCGCCCTCCGGCGCCAGGACGTCGTTCACATCGATGATCCGTGGCTTGACCTTGGCTTTGCCCAGCGCTTCCTTGATCACCGCGGAATACTCGCGGTCGGTGATCAGCACCTTGGCTTCGCCATGATCCAGAATGTACGCGATGGTGTCGGCCTCCAGCCGGGTGTTGATGGCATTGAGTACGGCGCCGGTTGCGGGGACTCCGTAGTGGGCCTCGAAAATTTCAGGGGTGTTGGTGCACATCGCCGCCACGGTATCGCCTTTGCTGATGCCTGCCCGGTCAAGCGCGCCGGCCAGCCGCCGGCAGCGGGCGAACGTCTCCGCGTAGCTGTACGTCCGTTCGCCGTGGACGACGGCGGGGTGATTCGGATACACGCGCGCCGCGCGCCGCAAAAAACTCAACGGAGAAATCGGGACAAAATTAGCCTCGACCTGGTCGAGTTGATCGTACGGATTGGTCATCGGTGACCTCCCTGACGGCGGTAAATGTCTGTCATTGACCCGCATTTTAGCGGAGCGGGGCTGGTTCGATCTTAATCCAAATCAAGTCCTCTATGCCAGACGGAGAATTCAGGCGGCAGGGCAATCGCATTTGATTTGGTTCGTGAACGGAATGGCTTCGTAAACGGAATGGAAATGAGTATCGCTGCTGCTGGAGCTTCTTTGACGTTTGATGGAGGTTTCGGTGGAGAGATTTCGGGAGAGTTTTTCGGGTCTTGATGATCCGCGCACGGGCAACGCGTTGCGTCATGATCTTCTTGAGATGCTGTTCATGGCGCTGTGCGCGGCGCTGTGTGGAAGCACGTCGTGCGTTGACATGGCGGACTTCGCCGAGGCCAAGGAAGAGGTGCTGCGCGAGTTCCTGACCCTGCCCGCTGGCCCGCCCAGCCACGACACCTTCTCGCGGCTGTTCCGGTTGTTGGACCCGCGGGCCTTTCATGCCGCCTTCCAGCGCTTCATGTCCGATTTCGCGACCGCCCGGGCGGAGGTTGTTGCGATTGATGGCAAGAGCCTGAGGCGCTCCTTCGATCGGGCCTCCGGAACCTCGCCGCTCCACCTGGTCAGCGCCTGGGCCGCCGATCAGCGGCTGGTTCTAGGCCAGATGAACGTGGGCGCGAGCAACGAGATCACCGCCGTGCCGGCCTTGCTCAAGCTGCTCAGCCTCGAAGGCGCGGTGATGACCATGGACGCCATGCACTGCCAGAGCGGCACGGCCCGCGACATCCACGAGGCCGGCGCCGATTACCTGATGGCGCTGAAGGCCAACCAGCCCGACCTTCTCGCCGACGTCAAACTGCTGCTGGACGATCCCCAGGCGCCCGCCGACGGCGTGGACCAGACGGTGGACGCCGGCCACGGCCGCATCGAAACCCGCCGCGCCGAGGTGCTGCACGATATGGACTGGCTCGCCGAAGCCCACCGGTGGCCGGCCCTGGCCGCTGTCGGCAAGGTCACCTCCAGCCGCGAGACCGACGGCCGGGCCACGACAGCGGTGCGCTACTTCATCGCCTCCTGGCCGCTCACCGCCGACGAACTGAACCGCCTCGTCCGCGGACACTGGGGGATCGAGAACCAACTCCATTGGGTGCTCGATGTGGTCATGGACGAAGATCAGGCCCGAGCCCGCAAGGACAACGCCCCGGAAAACCTCGCTCTCCTCAGACGCCTCGCCCTCAACGTCATCAAACGCAACAAGGACAAGGGATCAAACCGTCTCAAGTTCAATCGCGCCGGGTGGAGCGACAACTTCCTCCGAAAACTCATCGCCGAAATAGGCTAATGCGATTGCCCTGATTCAGGCGGGGGTGGACCTTGCCGGCGATGCGGGCTAGGGAGTTGATCCCAATCCAGAGAACCGAACTCCGCCATTGCCGAATTCCGTTTCCAACGCTCTGAATGAACTGCGCGAAAAGTGGCGGCCGTTGGCCGTCGCCATGCTGTTGGGGGCGGTCGGGGCGGCCGTCGCCGTCTATCTGACCCTGCCGCTTCCTTGGATGTTGGGTCCGATGGTCGCGACGGCGGCCGCGGCCATGTCCGGGGTCAGGGTGTGGATTCCCACGTGGCTGCGCTCCTCCATGTTCATCGTCATGGGGATCATGTTCGGGGCCGGCATTCCTCCGGATATTGCCCAGCAAATGCAAACCTGGATGATCAGCAGCGCCGGGGTGGTGATCTTTGTCATCATCACCGGCTCGGCGATGTTCCTCTACTACTACAGGGTGGCCGGCTATGGACCGGTGACGGCCTATTTTTCCGCCATGCCCGGCGGCGTATTGCCGATGACGATCATCGGCGGGAGCTTCGGCGGCGATGTGCGTATTATATCGCTGATGCAGCTTTCCCGGATGGCGGGCACCGTCATCCTCATTCCCATTTCATTTAGACTGTTTGCCGGGTATGAGCCGACCGGTTCCGCTGGGACCGACGCCCATTTTGACGATGTGGCTCCGCTGGACGCGGTCATCTGGCTGATTGCTTCCATCGCCGCGATCCCGTTGGCGGGGAGACTGCGTCTCCCAGCGCCTACGCTCATGGGGCCGCTCCTTGCCGTCGGGGCGCTGACCCTCGCCGGGGTGGTGTCTTCGCCGATGCCGGATGAACCGATGGCGGTGGCGCAGTTGATAATCGGGGCCAGCGTCGGCGCCATGTACAACGGGGTGAAAGTACGAGAGGTTGGCGTATACCTCGTCCACGGCAGCATTGCCGGGACGTCGATGGTGGTGTTGGCGCTGTTGATGGCCTTGGCCGCCGGTCCCGTTTCCGGGCTGGAGCAGGACGCATTGATCCTTGGCTACGCGCCGGGCGGTTTTGTCGAAATGTCGTTGATCGGCTTCGCCCTTGGGATCGAGGTGACCTTCGTCATCACTCACCAGTTGGTCAGATTTCTGTTCATCGTTGCCGGCGCGCCTTTCATCATGGCACAGCTCAAGAAACGTCTGAATCTGGAGGAGAGCTAGCCCGCCTTTCTCACCAGGGTCTTGGCTTGGCGGGAAATGCCAGCTAGAGAGTTTTCTGATCTGACGGAATCGTTAGGGATTCCCAAAGTCTCTGATTTCTGATTCAAGATGTGGGCTGGTGAAGGAGGCCAGCCTGCATGACGAGACCACTTTCGAATGATCTACGACATCGGTTGGTTGCGGCGGTGGACGGCGGGATGTCGCGTCGGTCTGCGGCGAAGGTTTTTGGGGTTGCGGCCTCGACGGCGATCAAATGGGTTGATCAGTGGCGGCAGCGGGGTGATGTGCGGCCCCGGCCGCAAGGCGGGGACCGCCGCTCTCACCGCCTTGAAGCGTATGCCGAGGAGGTTCTGGCGCTTGTCACGGAGACACCGGACATCACCCTGGCCGAGATCGCAGCCTGTCTGGAGGAGGTGCACGGGCTTCGGGTTGCCCCGAGCACGGTCTGGCGGCTGCTCGACCGCCACGGCATGACCTTCAAAAAAAACCGCGCACGCCAGCGAGCAGCAACGTCCTGATGTCTTGGCGCGCCGGCAGGCCTGGGCCGAGGCGCAGCCCGGCCTGATGCCGGAGCGGCTGGTCTTCATCGACGAGACCGGCACATCGACCAAGATGGCCCGGCGCTATGGCCGCGCGCCGCGCGGGCAGCGCTGCCAAGCCGCCATCCCTCACGGCCACTGGAAGACCACCACTTTGGTCGCTGCTCTCACGCTCGACGGCATCCTCGCCCCCATGAC
Source organism: Rhodospirillales bacterium (assembly GCA_965221855.1). Lineage (GTDB taxonomy): Bacteria > Pseudomonadota > Alphaproteobacteria > Rhodospirillales > UBA2165 > JAJDXO01. The sequence goes on from CBDCSV010000008.1 coordinate 354,144, forward strand.
CATCGATGGGGCGATGACCGGGGCAGCCTTCCTTGCCTATGTCGAGCAAATCCTGGTCCCAACCCTCAAACCCGGAGACATCGTCATTATGGACAATCTGCCAGCCCATAAGCCCGCCAGCGTGCGTAAGGCCATCGAAGACGCCGGCGCCGAGCTCCGCTTCCTGCCGCCCTACTCACCCGACTTCAACCCAATCGAGATGGCCTTCGCAAAGCTCAAGGCCCTCCTCAAAAAGACCGCAGCCAGAACCGTCGACGACCTCTACGACGCCATCGCAACCGCCATCGACACAGTCACCCAATCCGAGTGCCAAAACTACTTCACTGCCGCAGGCTATGACCGGGTGTGATCAGAAAATGCTCTAGCTGGAGATTGCCAGCAACTCGTCGGCATAACCCCTGAGACGGCGGACGGCGGTTTTGCGCTGATCTTCGGTGAACGACGAAATGATATCGAACATCAACCGGCCAAACCGTTCGGTTCGCCCGTCGATGAATTGGCGATAGCCGGGCGCCATGTTTTCGTCCGGGGCCAACAGAACCTTGTCCAGATACTGCTTCAGGCCGTCGGCCTCCGGATCGGTGGCCAAGTAGGCCAAGAACGCATTTTGCCTTGATTTTCGGGCGCTCAGCCAAACGGACGAGCCTCCGGCCGTCGCCGAGGCATAGGCGCGGACGCGGTCCCGCTGCTCGCCGGAAAGCTCGCCGAGAAACCGTTCGATATTCCTGATCTGCCGTTCGGCGCGTCTTTCGATCCGCTCCGCCATCGGTTCGGCCAATCTCTCTTCCCGCTCCGTGTTCTTTTCGTCGAAACGGGCCTTCAGGTATCTTCGGCGGGGTTCGCTTGCATGGCGCTTTAGCACCAAGGCGCCCTCGGCGGTTACACCTCTTACGGTCTCCTCATAGAGCGCGCGGGTTTGCCGCATGGCGGCCATTACCTGTTCGCGGCTTACATCTCCGGCTTCCAAAACATCGGCCTGCCGGCGGAGAAACGCGGCGTAGCGGGGAAGCATTTCCAGCTGATGCCAATCGAGAACGCGATCCATCGCCGCATCGGCGAACAGGCGCTCGTCTTCGTCTTCCAGGTCCAAATAGAACGCCATCTGGTTCCGCGCGGCCACGTCGAGGCCGAAATACGCCACCCGCAGGCTGGAGCAACCGGCGAGGACAAGGATCAAAAAAACCGCGATGACGGGCTTCGATGCCATAACAGAAATATACGCTCGATTTCGCGGCCCGGTTGAACGGCTATTCCGGTCAGAACTGCGCGACATATTTCGGCAGCCAAAGTGCCAGGCCCGGAAGGAACACCACCAACATCAATCGGATGATATCGGCGGCGAAAAACGGTGCAATCCCCTTGAACATGCTGGAGAGCGGGACGTCCGGCATTATTGTCTTGATGACGAAGACATTGAGGCCGATGGGCGGCGTGATCAGGCTGATTTCGACGACCATGACCATGACGATGCCGAACCAGATCAAATCGAAGCCCAAGGCATCGACCAGCGGTACGAATATGGGCACGGTGAGAAAAATCATCGCCAGCCCTTCGATGATCGTACCCAACAGAATGTAGATCAGCAGCACCACGAGGATGACGGTGATCGGTGTAATCTCCAGGGTCTTGATGAAATCGACGATGGCGTCCGGCATGCCGGCGACATTGACGAAGTTGTTCAGAATGAGCGCGCCGAAGGCGATGGTGAATACCATGGCCGAGGTTTCGGCCGCTTCCACGAGCGCATAGAAGAATACCCGGAGGTTCATCCGCTTGCGGGCGATGGCGAACAGCAGTGCGCCGACGGCGCCGATGCCGCCGCCTTCGGTCGGCGTGAATACCCCGAAGGTGATGCCGCCGATGATGACGAGGAAGAGAACGAGGACCGCCCAAACCTTTGAAAGCGTGTGCCAGCGGTGCGCCCAGGTCGCCTTGTCGGCACGCGGCGCCAAATTCGGCATAAGGAACGCGACGCCCCAAATGACCGCGAGGTAGAGCGCCACGGTGATGAGGCCCGGAACGATACCGGCGATGAACAGATCGCCGATGCTGGTCTCGGTCAAAATTCCGTAGACGATGAGGGCGGCGGACGGGGGTATCAGAATTCCCATGGTGCCGCCCGCCGCAACGGTGCCGGCGGCGAAACCGTTGTTGTATTTGAACCGCCGCATGGGCGGGATCGAAACCCTGGCCATGGTCGCGGCGGTCGCGACCGATGATCCGGAAATGGCCGCAAAGCCGCCGCAGGCGGCGACCGTGGCCATCGCGAGGCCGCCGCGCTTGTTGCCGAGCCAGGCGTTGGCGGCCTCGTAGATGTCCTCCGCCAGGGCGGCCCGGAAAACGAATACGCCCATCAGGACGAACAGGGGCAGGACGACGAAATTGGCGTTCAGCGCCAATCCCAGAATTTGCTGGCTGACCGTTTCCAGCGCCGGCCCCATGCCGCGAATGAAGGCAAAGCCGACGAAGCCCACCAGCATCATGGAAAATCCGAGCGGCAGGCCGAAGAAGGCGATCCCCAGCAGGATGGCAAACCCGATCAGGGAGATGACCATCTAGGACTCGCCCCCGTCCTTGTCGTGGCCGAATCCCGGTACGACTCCCGCGCGGAAATCGACGGTCACGTATTTCCACAGCATATAGAGTTGGACGATCACGCTCACGGCGCTCAGGAAGGTAAGTGCGAACAGGACCGGCGCGGTCGGCAGTTCGAGGGTCAGGGAAATATCGTCGAATTCCTGCATCTCGAGACCGGTTCTCCACATCCGCTCCGTGATGAACGCGATCATCCCGGCGCTGATGAACAGGACGATGATTTCCCGAAACAGCTTGAATTGTTTGCTCATGAATCCGTCGAAAAGCTCGACGACGATGTGCGCGCGTTTGACGGTGACGAGGGGCAGGGCGGAAAATATGAGCAGACCGAGGGCGAACTCGATCAACTCCACGCCGCCGTGAACCGGCGAGTTGAACACATACCGCCCGGTGACATCGACGATCGTCAGGCCGGCGACGAAAAACATGAAGAAGGCGGCAAGCACCGTCAGAAGCCTGACGGGCGCCGCCAAGGCCCCCGCGGCGTCCGCCGGCACCGAATAGTCGTCGGCGAGCGCCCGATCGAGCGGATTTGTGGATTGGGCGCCGTCGCCGCCAAGGTCGACGACGCCCGTTTTGTCACCTTCGGCCATGGTAGTTCGGGAGCGGGCGAACTACTTCAGCTGTCCCTTGAAGAATGCCATCGAAGCCTTGGCGTCGATCCCCTTGGCTTCGGCGGCCTTCAGCCAGTCCGCTTCGGCCTTTTGTCCCAGCTTCCTGATCGCCGCCATCAGTTCCGGACCGGCCTGGACGACTTGGCCGCCCTGCTTCTTGACCGCTGCGATGCCGGAATCGGCAGCTTTTTGACCGGCCAGGGTGCGCTCGGAAAGTTTGAGCCCCGAGACGCTCATGATCTGGTCCTGCTGCTGCTTGGTGAGGCCGTCCCACTTCTTGCCGTTGATCAGCATGGAGAAGGACGTGTTGGTCAGGCCGCCCGGAATGACCGTCGTCGCCTTGATGTAGGGAAGGATCCGGAAGGCGCGAAGGCCGTGACCCGGTACCGCCGCGCCGTCGACAACGCCCTTGGAGACGAGGCTGAAGATTTTCGCCGGGCCGGAGGCGACGGGTACCGCGCCAAGTTCCTTGAGAATGTTGGTGGTGATTCCCGGAGCCGACCGCAGCTTGAAGCCCTTCAGGTCGGCAACGGTGACAATCGGCTTGCCTCGGCTGTGAATCACGTTCGGCGCCAGGAGGAAGCTTCCGACCAGATGGTTGCCCTTGTATTCGTCGGCCTTGGCGAAATATTTCTCGTGGGTTTTCCAGAGCGCGAGCGATGTCTTGACGGCGCCCGGCGAATTGAGCGGCAGCTGCGAAATCTGGGGCCCGACAATGCGCTTGGTCTGGAAAATATTCGCCAGGATGACGACATCGGCAACGCCTTTCGACACGGTCTGCCAGTTCTTCGGCGGCGGACCTACCGCCGCAGCGGACAGCTTGGGCGTAACCGAGCCGTTTGTCGCGGCCACGACATCCTTCATCCACGGGACCGTAATGCCCGTCTGGAACGGATGCTTCGGCGGCAGGTAGTTGTTGATCAGCAGTTCGGCCGACTGGGCAGGGCTCGAAACGAAAAACGCACCGGCGGCGACACCGGCCAGCGCGGTCAAAGCGACCGTGCGGTTGATTGAAGACATTGTGAATCTCCCATAAATCATGAAGCCAGTATGGTTTTCCTTTATTGGACGGGGCGGCGCCGATTGGCGTCAATCCGAGGATGGGCATTGTATGTTATTGCCAGCCGGGGAGTCTCAAGTTTGTGTGAGACCGTGGCCAGTCCCGCATCCGCGATGTCCGCCTGAACCGGCGGGACGCATATTTTTCTCATCATATCCCGGCTAACCCTCTCACCCTGACCCTCTCTCCCCCTGAAAGGGGAATTGGAATTTGTTTCCAACGAAAATTGCGAATCCGGCCCGATCGCGTGGGCCGGTATAGGCATTTATAGTCATTTATGGACATTTGATGACTTGGTTAAATTCCAATTCGGTGCCTTTGAGCGCAATTTTTGTGCGCGGGAATCCCCGCGGCGGCGCCCGCGAACCACGCTCCCCTATCAATGTGTGCGATCGGCCGCCCTCCGCAACCCTCTCCCCCTTCTTTCCGGCCTTCGTAGCCGAAGACTACAGCCCGAGCCGCTCGAAGGTCCGGCGCGGCCGGCGGGAGATCCGAGGGACCCGCTTCGCGAGTCGAGGGCTCACACCCCTCATAGAAAGTCCTTGATCCAACTCCGGTACAGGTCATCGCCGGTAAATCTCTCCGGCCTCCTGGTAAGCGCGGATCAAGAAATGCCGAGCGGCCAGTAAGACGAATGAGCGTTCAAATTACCGAAGCTCGATCTCAATACAAACGCCGTTGTGGTCGCTCAGTGGGGCTTCGTCCGTGTCGAAACGTCTAAAGAACTGCGGTGGCCGTGATCGAATATCCGGCGACAAGGCAACGTGATCGATGAAAGGCTTGTCTAACGCAGGATCGCCGGAGACCCCCGCCGTTGGAATGGTCCATCCGGAAAACGTGGCTTCTCGTTTCTGATTCACGATGCTGTTCTTTCCGGGATAACCCTTCGGTGGAATTTGCAGATTGAAGTCCCCGAGCAGGATTGTCTTTTGCTGCAAATCTGAACGTGACAAGACGCGCTCGCGCAGGATATCCAAATACTCGCAAGCGCCTTCCCAATTCTTCTTCTTCTCGTCTCCCCAATTTTCATGTGTACGATAGCCGTGCCACGGGATGCACATGCCCACGAAGCTGAGGTTCGTTCCTCCGAGTGTAGTCGTCGCGCTGACGAATCTTCCTTCGGGCAAACGATATGCCTCTCCCCTATCCACGTCCGTCCATCCAGATCGACTCCATAGAACGACCTTCCTTGCCCCGCGAGGCTCGTGTCGCCATCCGGACAGGTTGCTCGTGACCGTTTCCCCTCCGTCCGGCATTGACTCTGGAAGCGCTTCGGTCAAGCAGATTACATCCGCGTCATGGCCGATCACGAGTTGACGAATTCTCTCGAACTTCGGCTTCGTCGTCCCTACACTTTTATGCTTATCCGCTTGTGTATTCCAATTCAGGATTTTCATTGCACCGGTGACCCTACAGATTGACTTGATTAAGTTTGGCGCATTGGAGAGGGCTGCGGGACCCGTCATCAACCCCCCAGAAAATCCTCGATCCAACGCCGGTACAGATCGTCGCGGGTAAATTTCTTCAGCATTTCGGGGTCGGGCTTTCCCTGGATGTCCGCGGGCTTCGTGCCGTCGCGAAGGGCCTTCAGCGTGTCATGAACGGCTTTCATGGCCATCGAGAACGGCAGGTGGCCCTGCAAGGCGATGCGCACCCCTTTGGAGCCCAGGTAATCGAGATCGGCCATTTCCGGCGGCGTGCTGCCGAGGATCAGGGGTATGTCCACCTTGTCCGAGACCGCGTCCAGTTCCTCGCGGCTGGTCAGTCCGGCAAGAAATACCGCATCCACGCCGGCCTCCTGGTAGGCGCGGGCCCGAATGGCGGCGTCCTCGGCATCGGTGACGGCGCAGGCGCTGGTCCGGCCGGCGATCGACAGCAGCGGGTCCTGGCGTGCGCCGACCGCCGCCTTCATCTTGCCGATCCCTTCCTCCAGCGAAATCATTCGCGGCTTGCCGGCGGCGCCGAATGGCGTGGGGAGATCGGTGTCTTCGAGGCTCATGCCGGCGATCCCGGCGGTTTCCAGTTCCTCGACCGTACGCCGCACGTTGAGCGCATTGCCGTAGCCGTGATCCGCGTCGACCATCAGCGGCAGGTTTCCGGCCCGGTTGATCCGCAGGCATTGATCCGAGAATTCGCTCAGCGTCAGGACGAGGAGATCGGGCGCGCCGAGCACGGTCATCGAGGCGATCGAGCCCGCGAACATGCCGATCTCGAACCCCAGATCTTCTGCGATCCGCGCCGAGATGGGGTCGTATACGGATCCCGGGTGCACGCATTTGTCGCCGGCAAGTATTTCCCTGAAGCGCTGCCGCCGGTCGGTCCAGTCCATGAGGCGTTCCTTGTCTTGAGGTTCGGGCGGTCCTAGATCGGCTCTAGGGACGGTCCATTCTGTCGCGAAGGTAGGTGGTGAGGGTGTCGATCATGCGGTAGGCCTGCTCCCGCTCGGCAGGCGTGAACAGCGACAGCAGGCGCCGGTTTCGCTCGCGAACCACCGGTATCATCCGGTCATACCGGTCACGACCGTCATCGGTGAGGTCGATGATGGCGCTCCGGCCGTCGGACGGACTGTCGACCCGGCCGATGCTGCCCGCGTTCTCCAGAAGCGTTGCGGCACGGCTGATCTGGGACTTGTCGAAACCGCTCATCCTGGCGAGGTCGCCTATGGTCATGCCGCCCCGCACCGAAAGCGCGGACAATATTCGCCATTCGACGAGAGAGATACCGAATTCCGTATCCAGCAGCTGCTTGGATTCCCTGTCGAGGAGCCGGGCCAGAATGTCATAGCGCGCGGTAAACAGGTCGAGCAGCCCGAAACCGCTCGTGTCGGGGCCATCGGGTCCGCCGCGGAGGAGTCCGTCGGGCAGGAGCCCCCCTGTTTCATGCGCGTCGTTCGTCATGGTGATCCTTTGATCCCAGGATATCGGCTGGCGGCCCGGCAACGCAATCACTTGCCGAACCCCGGCCTTCGGACAAACCGCGCGGAACATTTGAAGCCTCGCGCCTGAGACCTTAAGGTCTTGATCCTGAATTGCTCGGGAGGCTGGGATGCCCATCCGCACCGGCCGGGAATACCTGCGATCCCTCGACGATGGCCGAACCATCTATATCGACGGGGATCAAGTCACCGACGTCGTCAACGACCGCCGGTTCGCCGGCGCGGCGGAGACCATGGCCATGCTGCTGGAGATGCAGCATGATCCCGGACTCGCCGATAAGCTGACCTATGCCTCGCCCAGCAGCGGCGAGAAGGTCGGCATGACCCACATCACGCCCTTGTCGAAGGACGATGTGGTCGCGCGCGGTGACGCCATTCAGATTTGGATGGATGCGACCTGCGGCATGCTGGGCCGCAGTCCGGATTACAAGAACGTCATGGTCGCGGCATGGGCGGCGGCAAGCGAAATATTCGATCGCGACTCCTTCCAGGGCGCCGCCAACGTCCGCGGCTTTCACGAACACGTTCGCGAAAACGATCTCGTCATGACGCACGTGCTGGTCAACCCGCAGGTTGACCGGTCGCGGCCCGCGCACTTGCAGGAATCGGAAATCGTCGCCCAGATCGTCGCCGAGGATGATGCGGGCATCACGATCCGGGGTGCGCGCATGGTGGCGACGTTGTGCGCGCTCGCCAACGAAATCGTCGTCATGCCGGCAGCCATCCGCTGGGCGACCGATGAACAGCGCAAATCGGACGACTATTCATTTGGATTTGCCATCCCGGCCAATAGCGAAGGACTGCGGTTCATCTGCCGGCCCTCCGTGGCTCATCCGGATTCCGCCTCGCCCATGGATTATCCGCTGTCCTCCATGTACGAGGAATCCGACGGGATCGCCATTTTCGACGATGTGAAGGTGCCGTGGGAACGGGTGTTCATCTATCGGGACGACGAAGCCGAAACCCTCATTCACGGCAAGACCCAGGTCGGACCCCATGCACTGCACCAGTCGGTGGTGCGGGCGGCCGCCAAGGCGGAATTCATGATGGCATTGGCGCTGGCGATCGCGCGCTCGACCAAGATCGACGAGCACCTGAACGTCCAACTGCTGCTTGCCGAAACCATCAACATTGCCGAGTTTGCCCGCACCTGCCGGGTGGCGGCCGAGGCGGAATCGTTCCAGACGCCGTTCGGCAACTGGTCGCCGGGCCTGGCGCCGATCCAGCTTTGGCAGAGCATGTTCTGGAAGTTCTATAACCGCCAGTGCGAGATCATAAATACCCTGGGCGCCGGCGGCCTGGTCGGCGTGCCGTCTATTGCGGAGCTTGCCGGCGAAGTGAAGGACGACGTGGAAAAGTACTTTCAGTCGGTCAATGCCGACTCCCCGACCCGGATCAAATTGTTTCGGTTGGCCTACGACGCGTCGCTCTCGAGCTTTGCCGGCCGCCAGCGGCTGTACGAGCAGTACTACAGCGGCGATCCCAACCGCAGCCAGTCCCTGCGCTTCCGGATGTTCGACAAGGACGCGCATATCGACCGTATCCACAATATGCTGGATGACATGGAACAGCGGTTCTCCGGCGGGATCGGCGAGCGCGTCGCGGCATTCCGGGAAGCCGGCGAGTAACCCCGACAATTAGAGGCAGACGATGAGCAACGACCAGGGCGGCGTTCCCTATATTCGCCGCGCCATCCGGGAAATGGGGCCGAAATTCGACCCGCCGACGGAGGGCGTCCTTCGGCACAAGGGATATGACACCGGCGAAGTCCTGGCCATGGGCCTGAACGAAAGCCTGTTTCCTCCGTCGCCCAAGGTGCTCGACGCCGTCCGCGACAACCTGACCATGATGAACCGCTACCCGGATGCCCAATGCCCGGCCCTCTCCGATATCGTCACCGCGCGCACCGGCGTCCCGGTGGAGAATATCGTATGGGGCAACGGCAGCGAGGAGTTGATCCAGGGCGCCATTCATCTCAGCATTTCACCGGGGGACGGCATGATCCTGCCCGTACCGACGTTCTGGGGGTACCGGGCCATGGTGGAAGCCTCGGAGGCCGACTGCGCCTATGTGGGCATGAAGGCGGACGGGCATGTGGACGCGGATGCCGTCCTGGGCGCGGTCGGCAATCGGACGAAATTGCTGTTCCTGGTGACCCCGAACAACCCGAGCGGCCGGATGCTGGACGGCGCGGCCCTCAGCCGTTTCGTCGAGGAAGTGCCGGAGAACGTATTGCTTGGCGTCGACGAGGCCTATCACGAGTTTGGCCTTCATGCGGGCGGGCCGGACGTGGTCGAGGCGCTTAAGGAGCGCCGCGGGCCCTGGGTCGTGATCCGGACATTCTCGAAGGCCTACGCCATGGCCGGCATGCGGATCGGATATGCGCTTTGTTCGGATGGCGATATCGCCCAGGCGCTCCGCAAAACCACCTGTACCTTCAACGTTCCGATCCTCGCCCAGGCAGCCGCCGAAGCGGCGCTTCTCGATGAGGTCTATCTGGCGAAGATGCTGAAAGACGTCTCCGAATCGCGGACCATGCTGGAGGAGGGACTTCGCGATCTGGGCTTGGATCCGTTTCCGTCCGTGTGCAATTTCGTCTCAGCCAATGCTCACCGGAACGCCCGGAAATTGGCGGCGGACATGCTTGAAAACGGGGTCCAGTTGCACGCTTGGCCCGAGCCCGGCTATGAGACTTACATCCGCATCACCGTGGCGCCGAAATCGGACGTCGCCACCTGCTTCGAGGTCCTGGCCGCCGTCTTGAGCAACTAGAGCGTATTTGAGATTGATTGAATCATTTTAGGGATTCCCAAGTATGGGCGAACCATGATTCAAGATGGATGCTGGGCAAGGAGGCCAGCATTCATGGCGAGACCTTATTCGATTGATTTGCGAGAGCGTGTTGTTTTGGCGGTTTTGGCGGGGGAGAGTTGCCGCGCTGTAGCGGCTCGGTTTGGGGTTGCGGTTTCGAGCGTGGTTAAGTGGTCGCAGCGCTACCGGCGGACGGGGAGTGTTGCGCCCGGCAAGATGGGCGGTCACCGCCGCCGGGTTCTTGAGCCCCATCGGGAGTTCATTGTCGGCCGGATCGACCAGGAGCCGCATCTGACGCTGCATCGGTTGAGAGACGAGTTGGCCGCTCGGGGTGTCAGGGTATCCCACAGCACGGTATGGCTGTTTCTGCGCCGTGAAGGGCTGCGCTTTAAAAAAAACCCTGTTCGCCGTTGAACGGGCGCGCGCGGACATCGCCCGCCATCGCAGGCGCTGGAAGGCGTGGCAGGCAAAGCTTGATCCCGAACGGCTGGTATTCATTGATGAAACCTGGATCCGGACCAATATGGCCCCGCTGCGCGGCTGGGGGCCGAAAGGGGAGCGGGTCCGCGGCTTTGCCCCCCATGGGCGGTGGCACACCCTGACCTTCATCGGCGCGCTGCGCTGCGACCGGTTCACCGCGCCCTGCGTCTTCGACGGCCCCATCAATGGCGTGTGCTTCCGCGCCTACGTCGAGCAGCTGCTCGTGCCGACCCTGGTGCCCGGCGACATCGTCATCATGGACAATCTCGGCAGCCACAAGTCAAAAGCCGTGCGAAACGCCATCCGTGCCGCCGGAGCCAAGCTGTGGCTCCTGCCCAAATATTCCCCCGACCTCAATCCCATCGAGCAGACCTTTGCCCAAATCAAGCACTGGATGAGAAACGCCCAGAAGCGGGAGATCGACGACTTATGGCGCCATCTCGGGAGCCTCATCGACACCATCGAGCCACAGCAATGCGCCAACTACTTCAAAAACGCAGGATACGCTTCCGTCAAAATATGAAACGCTCTAGGGGGCCGTAGGGGGGACTAGCCGGCCAGTTTGGGGTCCATATGGTCCCAGGCGTGCGCCGAGTCCACGAAGATCGCTTTCCGCGGTTCGAAGCCGCCGGGATCATCCAGGCTGCCGGCCATGACGTACCGGTTGTCCGGATAGCCGGCGCTGAAACTGATCAGGGGGCTGCCGCAATCGGGACAGAAGCCGTGGCTCACCATATTGCCGCTGTCGGCGGTCGTCTCGAAGAACCTGAGCTCTCCCTCCACCTCCAGACTGGCGGCCGGCACCATCAGCAAGCTCGAATGGCCGGTGCCGGTGGCTCGCTGGCATTGACGGCAATGGCAATGAAAGGAGAACCTGGGCGCTTCGGGCGACCGGTAGCGTACGGCGCCGCAGGCGCATCCGCCCTCGATTTTTACCGGCATGGTCTTCCCCTTGGCCCACGCAATGGTGGCGACCCCGACAGGATTCGAACCTGTGACCCCCAGATTAGGAATCTGGTGCTCTATCCAGCTGAGCTACGGGGCCGACGCCCGCGGTTATAGCATAGAGCCCCGGGCGGACAATAAAGGCGGACAACAAACCCGCCCTAGACCCGCCCTGGACTAGACCCCCCGGGTCTTGAACCGCTCGGTACAGCCGACGAGCGCCGAGCGGATGGACGGCTCCATGGCCGAATGGCCGGCATCCGGAACGATCATGTAGTCCGCTTCCGGCCAGGCGGCGGTGAAGGCGTCCGCGGTGATCATCGGGCAGACCATGTCGTAGCGGCCCTGCACGATGACGGCCGGAAGATGCCGGATGGTGTCGAGATGATCGAAAAAATACGCATCGGGAAGGAACAGATCGTTGACGAAATAATGCGCCTCGATGCGCGCCAGCGCCAGCGCCGCGCGGCCGGATTCCAATCCGGAAACGCCGCGGTGATTCGGCAGCAATGTCGAACACGCGCCCTCGAACCGCGCCCATGTCCGGGCCGCCGGGCCATGGACGGCCGGATCCTCGTTCATCAGGCGCGCATGATAGCTGCCGAGCGGATCCCGGCGCTCGTCGTCCGGCAGAAATTCCAGGAACTCCCGCCATGCCTCGGGAAACACCCGCGCGATACCGCCGAGGAACCAATCCACTTCGCCGCCGGTACACAGGAACAGGCCCCGGAGGATCATGCCTTGGGCCCGGTGCGGGTGGGCAATGGCATAGGCGAGCGCCAGGGAACTGCCCCAGGAGCCTCCGAACAGCAGCCAGCTGCCGATCCCCAGATGCCGGCGCAGCCGCTCCACGTCGGCGATCAGGTGTTGTGTCGTGTTGTCGGTGACGTCCGCAAACGGTTTGGAGCGCCCGGCGCCGCGCTGATCGTAAACGATGATCCGGTAGTGCTCCGGGTCGAAAAACCGGCGGTGCGAGGCCGAGGCGCCCGCACCCGGCCCGCCGTGCAAAAACAGGATCGGCCGTCCCTCGGGGTTGCCCGATACCTCCCAGTACATCTTATGATGTCCGTCGAGATCGAGCATGCCGGAGCTGAAGGGCTCGATTTCCGGAAACATCTGATATTGGGTTGAGGCGACGTCCATGGTTTCCGCCGGCAAAGGATAGGAAGGGTTGTTCGGAGCCAACGCATAAAACGATGGCCGTTGCATCATACTCATTAATCTCCCGACCTAAAGCGGTTCGGCGGCTTCCGCCGGGGATGCTGCCGGGGATGCTCGCCGGGGCCTTGGTGGCGGGCGCCTGGGGCGAGGCCGCGCGCGCCATCGAGCCCGATCTTGCGCCGGGAGCCGTGGTCCGGATCGAATCCGTCGTCGACGGAGATACGGTCGTGCTCGCCAAGCCGGCCGGCCGATCCCGGGAGCTTCGCCTGGCCGGTATTCGAGCGCCCAAGCCTCCGCCGGGGCGGCACCATATCCGCAAATGGCTATTGGCCGGTCGCGCCAAGGCCGCGCTCGAGGAATTGACGCTCGGCCGGGAATTGGTGCTTGCGTTCGGCGGCGAGCGATTGGACCGGCACGGCCGGCTGCTGGCCCATCTCTATACGCCGAACGATTTCTGGATCCAGGGCGAATTGCTGCGGCGGGGATTGGCCCGGGTATTTACCCTTCCGGATAACCGGGCCGCCGTCCCGGCCATGCTGGCGCTGGAGCGCGAAGCGAGGGCGACCAGACGCGGAGTCTGGCGCCATGGCTTCTATCAGGTTCGCCGCGCCGAAGATGCAGGACGCCATATGGGCAGCTTCCAGATCGTCGAGGGCGGGATCGTGGCGGCGGCGATTGTCAAAGGCCGCGCCTATCTGAATTTCTCCCCCGATTGGCGGACCGATTTCACGATTTCCATCGCCCCGAAGTGGATGCGGCTGTTCAAATCGAGCGGGGTCGATGTCACGTCGCTTTCCGGCAGGACCATCCGCGTCCGCGGCTGGCTGAAATCCTTCAACGGCCCTATGATCGAGGTGACGCACTCTGAGCAGATCGAGATCGTCGGCGAATGATCCTCGGACGAAAGACAGCCAAGATCCTGGGCCTCATCCTGCTGATGGGCGGGCTGGCGGCGTGCGCCACCGCGCCGGCGACCGGCAAGCGGATTTTCACCGGCGGCATGAGTCTGGCTGATGAAAAGAACGTCGGCGCTCGCGAGCATCCCAAGATTCTGAAGGAATTCGGCGGCGTCTACGAAGACGAGAAACTCGCCGCCTATGTCAATCGGATCGGCCAGGACCTGGCCAGAACATCGGAACTGCCGGACCTCGGCTTTACGTTCACCATCCTGAATTCGGACCAAGTCAACGCCTTCGCGCTCCCCGGCGGATATGTCTACGTCACCCGCGGCCTCATGGCGCTTGCCGGCGACGAAGCGGAGTTGGCAGGCGTCATCGCCCATGAGATCGGCCACGTCACCGCCCGGCATTCAGCCGAGCGATTCGGCGGCACGCTTGCGGCCGAGGTCGGCGCAGTCCTGTTGGATCTCGGTCTGGGGTCCGGTGCGGCAAACCAGATTTACGGGGTGGGAGCCAATCTGGTGCTGCGCGGATTTTCCCGGCAACAGGAATTCGAAGCGGATTCGCTGGGCGTGCGATACCTCAGCCGCGCCGGGTATGCCGACGAAGCCATGGCCAGCTTCCTTACCCGAATGCGGGCCCATGGCGCGCTGGAAGCGAAAATAAGGGGCAAGTCGCCGAACCGGGTGGACGACGTTGATATTCTCGCCACCCACCCGAGGCCGCTCGAACGTGTGCGGGCGGCCATCGCGGCGGCGAGAGGCAACGTCCCGACCGGAACGAAGCGCGGCCGGGTCGATTATCTGGCATCGCTCGACGGGCTGTTGTTCGGCGACGATCCCAAGGTAGGTTTTGTCCGCGGACAGGAATTCATTCACCCCGAGCTTCTCTTCAAGTTCCGGGTGCCGCCCGGATTTACCCTGTTCAGCGGCCGAAGTGCGCCTAGTGGCCGAAGCGCGGTGATCGCGCGGGACAACGCAAACTCGGTTATCCGTTTTGACATCAAGCGCAACTATACCGGTCCGATGACCCGGTACTTGACGGCGGTGTGGGGGAAGCGGTTGCGGCTTTCCGGCGTCGAAGGCATCACCGTCAACGGCATGCAAGGGGCGACCGGCGTCACCCGAATTCGTCGATCCTACGGTCCGGCGGATCTTCGCCTGGTCGCCATCCGGCAGAACGTTGAGAGGATATACCGGTTCATGTTCATCACGCCGGTCGACCGGACCGACCGCCTCGGTCTCGAGTTGCGGCGAACCACATTCAGCATGAAACCCATTACCCGCCGGGAAGCGGGGTCCGTGAAACCGCTCCGCATCCGTATTCGTGCGGTCGGTGCCGGCGATACGGTGGAAAAGTTCGCCAACCTGATGGCCTATTCCGACCTCCGGGAAGAGCGTTTCCGGGTTCTGAACGGGCTGGAACCCGGCCAACCCCTTCGGGCCGGCCAGCTGGTGAAGGTCGTTACCGAGCAGCGACCGAGGCGAGCACCTGCCGCAGGTAGCTAGATGCCTCCCCGTAGATGCCTGGGGCGGCACTCTCCCTGGGCCCGGCCACGTTCAAGACCGAAATTGCCTGCCGCTTGATCCAGGCGGCGGCATCATCCGGCGTTGCCGTTCGAAGATCGAGTACCAGCAACGGCTTCTTGCGCGTCCGGGCGGTGTCACGGGAAAGAGCCGTACCACCGGACAGCCGTCCGCGGCTCAGAATGAGGGTGGCGTCCGAATCGCGCACATTGGCGACCGTGCGCTGGCCGTAGTCGGCGCTCGCGGTTTCGGCCAACGGATAGTTTTCGGATATGGGCCCGTCTTCCGCGCGCCGGCCGCGGGGACACCAGCCGCCGATCTCGAAGCCGAGCAGGAACGCTGCGTCCAGAGCCGCCCGATCAACCCCCGTCTGCCCGCCGGAAACGATACGCAGCGGCCGGCCGGCGGCCATCCTAGGCTTCGATTAGATCGACCATCTCGCCCAGCGGGTCGAAGCACGCCGCAACAAGATTTCCGCCGTGACCGCAGCCGCCGTCAATCGTCGCGGTGTATGGGTTGATTTGGACGCCGCCGCCACGAGGATCGTGCCCGCGTACGATACGGCGGTAGGTGCCGTAGGGTGCGGTAATTTCGTCGAAACCCTGGCTATTCCACCAAAAATCATCGGCTTGGCTGGTAATCGGCCGGGCCGGATCGAGGCCGGAATGCACAAACAGCATGCCGCCGTCGTCGCCGTACGCCGCCCGGCGCAGACTGGCGATGAGCGCGGCGTGGCCGTCGAGACCGCGGATCCGGTCGCGCAGTGACGAGGCCCAGCGATTGAGCGCCGTTACGCCCCCCTGAACGGCGGCAAGCGCGTCTTCGGGCTTGGCGCCGTAGGACTGCATCGTCGGTCCGGCGCCGTGTTCCATCATCCAGTTCAACACCTCGCCGGGATTGAGGGCCAGATGAATCTGGAGCAGCTTTTGCCAAATCTCCTCCTGCGCGCCCCGCAGGATGACATAATCCTTGATGTGAGCCCGGGGGCGGGCGAGGAAGCGCCTGCGGAACAGCAGCATCTCATCAACCGTTTCGACGGCCGCGGACCCGATGCCGAGAAAATTTCCAAGATAGACGAGTTTGTCGTTGTCCTTCAGCCGCTGCTCCATCCGGCGATGGAGATCGTGCAGCCGGTCGGCTTCGTTATGGACGGCGCCAACCGTCCAGTAGCGCCCTGATGCGCGAATAACCGCGAATTTTTCCGCAACTTCCATGAGAGGAACTGTCCGTGCCAGGCAATGAGGATCGTTCCGTCCAATAAAAAGGCGGGGCGTTAAAAAAACGCTAACGCCCTACCCAATTCGCTTTAAGCAGCGTTCAGGACCTGCTCCAGCTTCTCGGTCGCTTCTTCCTTCTCAATGCTCTCGACGGCGGCGAACTCGCCAGCGAGCCGTTCCAAGGCCGCTTCGTAAATCTGCCGCTCGCTGAACGACTGATCGGGCTGGCCGACATTGCGGTGGAGGTCGCGCACCACCTCGGCGATGGATACGGGATCGCCGGAGTTGATTTTGGCCTCGTATTCCTGGGCCCGGCGGCTCCACATGGTGCGTTTGATCCGCGCCCGCCCCTTGAGCGTCGTCACCGCATTGTCCATCACCTTGCGGCTGCTCAACTTGCGGAGACCCGATACCTCCATTTTGTCGGTCGGCACCCGAAGGGTCATGCGATCAGTGTCGAACGTGACCACTACCAGCCGGAGGTCGTGCCCGGCGATGGTCTCTTTCTCAATTCCGGAAACCAAACCGACCCCATGGGTCGGATAGACCACGTAGTCGCCGGCCTTGAACGCCAACTTCGGCTCCGCCGCCTTCTTCTTGGGCGCAGGCTTGGCGGTCTTCGCGGGCGCCGGTTTCGCTGCCGCCTTTGGTTTTGCCGCCGCCTTCGCGGGGGCTTTAGCCGCGGCCTTTGCCATGGTCCTGGCCGCGGCCTTGGTTGCCGGTTTCGCGGTTTTCGATGCCTTTGCCGCCGACTTTGTCTTCTTGGCCGGTTTCGCGGGGGCCTTCGCCGCTTTCTTTGTCTTGGTCGTCGATTTGGTCGATTTGGTCGTCTTGGTTGCCATGCTGCCTTCTCGGTTCTTGGTGCCGGAGCCGCCGGATTCGGGCCAAAGTCGGACCCAACCGGCCGTTACCGTGTTTCAACCGTCAAATTTCCATAGTGACGCGGTGGGATCCAATGCCGTGTCATGGGCACTCGTTTGCGGACGCTCGCCTGTGGACGCTTGATGTATTGACCGTAACCCCAAATGCCAATGCCGAGCGCGCGGCCCGGCATCGGTATCATATAGCACAAAAACACAGGTTTGTCAGGTGTTTACCCCGTTTCCGGAACGGTTACCTGAAAAAGTCGGATACCGGTCTGGAATCAGACCGTCAAAGGGCGGAAACGCCCTTAGGACCCCGGGCCCGGCGCCTCGCTGAGCTGAGACAACTTGTCGGGCTTGTCCTTCCATTCATCCGCATCGGCCGGCGATTCGCCCTTCACGGTGATATTGGGCCACGATGCCGAGAATTTCGTATTCAGTTCCAGCCAGCTATCGAGGTTGTCCTCGGTATCCGGGAGGATTGCCTCCGCCGGGCATTCCGGTTCGCACACGCCGCAATCAATGCACTCGTCGGGATTGATCACCAACATGTTCTCGCCCTCGTGGAAGCAGTCCACCGGGCAAACCTCGACGCAGTCCATGTACTTGCATCTAATGCAGTTTTCAGTGACGACGTATGTCATTCCAATCTCCGTGATACTTGAGCCGCCACTCCCCTCGGCGACGGTTTCTTTCTTACACTGCGTCTCGGGTGATGCCAAGCCTCGCCATGACCCGCTTCCTGGCGTCGCCCCGGTCCCGGTCGGACACGAATATCAGTCCGCCGACCCGCCGAATGAGATTGTCCTCGAAATGATCGAGCCGGCCGTCCGCAAAAGCCACTTCCCACAACATTTCGATCATTTCCACCCGCTCTTCGTTGGAGTAACGGTCCTTGATCACCTTGGTGAAGCCGTAAAGCTCGCCGGACTCCGCAACCGCTTCCTCGGCATCGGCCACCAATGAGGAGACTTCATCCTCTTCCAATTCGAACCGTTCCTTGAGCAGCCGTTCGATGCTGGACCGCTCATCCCCATCGAAATGACCGTCGAGGCAGGCGGATTCCACCAGCAGGGCGGCCGCGGCGAGGTGCAGTTCCTCGTCCCGGCCAAGTTCGCCGGCCGCGCCGGCATCGGCATCGGCATCGGCGGTTGCAAACAGCGCCTTGAATCTATTGATCATGCCGTTGCCTAGCATGCCGCCCGGAACCCGGCAAGCACCCGCGGCGACCCGTTTGCCGCGTCTCCGTCAGCGGTCCATCAGCCGGTCGATCGCCCGGCGTTCCGACTTCGTCGGACGGCCGCTGCCCGGTTCCCGGGTCAGCCTGGCGGGCCGGGGTTCGGACGTCCCGCGGCGGCGCTCGGGCGGCGCCAGGTCTTCGTAGAG
This sequence comes from Rhodospirillales bacterium, assembly GCA_965221855.1. GTDB lineage: Bacteria > Pseudomonadota > Alphaproteobacteria > Rhodospirillales > UBA2165 > JAJDXO01. Next base: position 372,636 of record CBDCSV010000008.1, read on the forward strand.
CCCTTGCGCCTCGGCCGCCGGACCGCGGCGATCGCCGAGCGCGACGACCTTGACGACCCGGATATGCGGGCCGAGCGGAAACGTCAGCACGTCCCCGGGCCGGAGCGCCTGATGGGACTTGGAAATATGCTCGCCGTTGAGCCGCAGCCTGCCGCCTTGACACAGTTTGGCCGCGAGACTTCGGGTCTTCACGAACCTTGCATGCCACAACCACTTGTCGATGCGGAGCGATGTCTGACCGGTCATCGGGCGTCCACGATTCCGCGAAGTTTGGCGAAGGGCGAATCCTCGTTGACCGTTTCCTTCGACGGTCCGGATTTGGGTTTCCGCTTCTTCGGGCCGGGCGCCGGGCGGCGGGGAGGAAAATACGCAATACCGTCGACCGTCTGCCGGCGCCGAAGACCGATTGCCTTGAGCACGCCGTCCATATCCTCCTCGCCGCAACCCAGCAGGTTGAGCATCTCGGGCGTCACCTTGGCCGGGGTTTTGGGGAGATTCTTCCAAACCAGGGACAACAGGCGCTCGAGCAAATCGATGCGGACGGCAAGCTTTCCCAATACACGGTAGCCGGCGGCGCCGAGGATTTGCGGATCATCCGCCTCCGATATTCGGACCGACGAGCGGCCCGCGGGCGGAATGGGCGGAATGGGGCTGAACTTGCCGTGCACCGCGGACAGAATGGCGGCAAGCCGCGCCGATTTCGGTTTCAGCAGTTTTGGCAGGTAGAGGCTTTCCCGCCCGATGCGGACGCCGAATTGCCGCAGCGCCGCGCGGTCCTCCTGGGGCAGCTTGGCCAGCTCTTCGGCGACGTCTTCCCGCCGAATGTTGCCGAGCCCCTCTTCCAGGCGAAAAATCAAGCCGCGGACCGGACCCCGGTCGGTGCTCCCGGCCGCCCGCACCAAGGGCTCCAGATCGGTTGTGATCCGATTGCGCAGCCACTCGTCGAGAACCCGTTCGACCCGGCCGCGCGCGGTTCCGTCCAGCAGCTCGCTCCCGAGAATTCCAAGCTTCGGCAGAAGGGGCGAGCGGCCGGGCAGTAAGCGGGCGAGAGCCTGTCCCTCCCACTCGATGAGCCCCTGGTCGGTGAGCGCCAGATCGCCGGCGGCCGCTTTTTCGAGCCGGGTGATCCGGCGATTGATCTCGGCGTTGAGAGCCTTCATGGCCGCGTTGGTTACCGCCCGGCCGGCCAGGTCGCCGCCGGCGCGGTCGGGGGTAAAGCGAAAGCCCTCCATGCGGCCGACATAGTGCCCTTCGACCAGAACATCTCCGGATCCGTCGACCCGGGCGGTCAAATCTTCCCGCTCCTGCAGCCGTTTCATCAGCACCGCGGTCCGCTGGTCGACGAACCGCTGAGTGAGGCGGTCGTGCAGGGCGTCCGAGAGCCTGTCCTCGATTTCGCGCGTTCGGCCCTGCCAGGTCTCCGGGTCGTTCAGCCAGTCGGCCCGGTGGGAAATATAGGTCCAGATGCGCACCCGGCTGATACGGGCGAGCAGGGTCTCGATATCGCCATCCGGTCTGTCGATGCCGCTGACATGACCGGCCACCCAGTCGTTGGGCAACCGGCCATTGCCGTCCATGAGATGGGTATAGACCTGACCCAATAGTCTCACATGAGTGTCGCTGATCAGCTTCTGGAAATCCGGTATCTGGCACACATCCCAAAGCAGCCGCACATCACCTTCGGCGGCGGCCCGATCGGCGATGGCGGGGTTTTGAGCCAGATCGGCAAGGGCGCGTTCGTCCTGCGCCTCGCGGACCCGGACCAGGCCGGGCAGATCGGGGGCCCGCTGCAAACTCTCCCCCAGCGACGCGAGCGTACTGAAATCCAGAACCGGGTTTCGCCAGCAAATCTGTCTCAGCCGGTCGAATTCGTGGGATTCGATCCGCTGAACGGTTTCCGGCTCGATTTCCCCTGCATCGCCCGTGGTCCCGAAGGTGCCGTCACTCATGTGCCGGCCGGCGCGGCCGGCGATCTGGGCCAGTTCCTCCGGCCTCAAACCGCGGGCGTGATGGCCGTCGAACTTGCCCAACGCCGCAAAGGCGACGTGATCGATGTCCATATTGAGGCCCATGCCGATGGCGTCGGTCGCCACCAGATAGTCCACGTCGCCGTTCTGGAACAGGGCCACCTGGGCATTGCGGGTTCGCGGACTGAGCGCACCCATGACGATTGCGGCGCCGCCGCGCTGGCGGCGGATCAGTTCGGCGATCACATAGACGTCGGCGGCGCTGAACCCGACGACTGCCGAGCGGGCGGGAAGCCGAACGATCTTCTTGTGGCCCGCGTAGCTCAGCTTGGAGAACCTCGGGCGCGACATGAACTCGATGCCCGGCACCAGCTGGTTGAGCCGCGGTTTGATCGACTCCGCGCCCATGAACATGGTTTCTTCGGTGCCGCGCGCCCGAAGGATACTGTCGGTAAAGATATGGCCGCGATCCGGGTCGGCCGCCAGCTGCACCTCGTCGATCCCGACGAAAGCCGTCTCGCGCTCCATCGGCATGCTTTCCACGGTGCAGAAGAAATACTTCGCGTACGGGGGAACGATTTTCTCCTCGCCCGTAATCAGCGCGACCTCGCGGGATCCCTTGGCGGCGACCGCCCGGTCATAATTCTCCCGCGCCAGCAAACGAAGCGGAAAACCCATGACGCCGCTGCCATGGCCCAGCATCCGCTCGAATGCCAGGTAGGTCTTGCCGGTGTTTGTCGGTCCCAGGACCGCAACCACCCGCTCGCCGTCGGTCGCAAGCTGCATGGGGTGAGAGTTAGAGAAATCTCCGGGCGGCGCAAGCCGGGAATTCGTAAATCTGCGCTGCCTCGTGCGAATTTTGGATCGTCTTGGTCCTTGCGTGCCGGATTCCCACGGGCATGATGGCGGCTCGGACACCGCAAATGGAGTAGTGCCGCGTGAACCCTTCCATCGCCATCATCGGTACCGGCGCCAACGGCAGTTGCGCCGGCGCCGACCTGACCCAAGCCGGTTTGGACGTCACCATGATCGACCAGTGGCCCGCCCATGTGGAAGCCATGCGGACGAACGGTTTGACCATCAAGATGCCCGACGAAGAGAAGCATGCCCGCGTCGACGCGCACCATCTTTGCGATGTGGCCGGTATGAACAGGACCTTCGACCTCGTCCTCGTGATGCCCAAGGCGTATGACACCCGGTGGATGGCCCAACTGATGGAGCCCCATCTCGCCGAAGACGGATTGATGATCGGCATCCAGAACGCAATGACCGCCGGGATCATCGAAGACGTGGCCGGCCCGGAGCGGACGCTCGGCTGCGTGGTCGAGCTATCCTCGGAGATATTCACCCCCGGCCTGGTTCAGCGGAATACGCCCCCCGCCAGGACATGGTTCGGCATCGGCGCGCTCAGCCCGGAGATGGCGGAGAGGATCGGCGAGGTCCGGGAAATCCTGAGCCATGTCGGCCAGGTTTCGGTGACCGGCGAAATCCTGCCGGCCAAATGGATGAAGCTGGTGGTCAACACCATGTGCCTGGGTCCGCTGGCGATGCTCGGCCTGACCATGCACGAAGCCAACAAGCTGCCCGGACTTCGGGAGTTCGTCCTCAAGGTCGGAACGGAGGCCCTGAACGCCGGCCAGCGCCGGGGATACGCCATCCAGCCGATCTTCGGCCTTACGGAGGACGACATCCGGGAGACCAATCAACTGCTGGAAACCCTCTACGACAAGCTCGGCGCCGATATCGGTCCGGCGGCGCGGGACTGCGTCCTCCAGGACCACCTGAAGGGCCGCTACAGCGAGGTCGACCTGATCAACGGCCTGGTCGCGGAGGAAAGCGCGGCGAACGGCGGGGCGGCCCCCGCCAATGCCGTGGTCACCGAGATCACCGCCAAGATTCACGCCGGCGAACTGAAACCGGACCCGGCCAATCTTCAACTCGCGCTGGAGATGATGCGGGACTGAACCGGCCGGCGGCCGGGACCGTCACGCTCATGGCCGGTCTTCTCCGAGCCATTTGTACATGACATAGGCATCGACATAGCCTCGGGCGGGATGGTTGAACGCCCTTGGAAGCCGCCCGACGATCTCGAAGCCCAGCCGCTCCCAGAGCGCCACCGCGTTCCCGTTGGAGGACGCGACAAGATTGAACTGCATCGCCAGATACCCCAATTCGATCGCCAGCGCCTGGGAGTGCTCGCACATGGCCGTGGCCACGCCGAGCCCGCGGCTGTGTCCGGAAACCATGTAGCCGCAATTGCAGACGTGACCGCCGGGACCCGCCATATTCCGTTTCAGGTAGTAGGTGCCGACGATCCGTCCATCCAACTCGGCGACCAGCGTGCGCTCGGGCAGCGACATCCAAATCTCCCGCGCCGCCTCCCGGCCGGTTTCAGGATCGAATCCGTAGGTATCGCCGGCTGCAACGACCTCCCGGAAGATGGGCCAGATTGCCTCGAAATCGCCGGCGTTCGCCTCTCGGATCAACAGCGGCACGATTTCCTGCTTTCCGGCCAACGTCACGGCGGCGGCGCGCTCATGCGGCGGCGACGTCGGCGTAGCTCGCCCGCTGGTCCACCTGTGCGAAGCCGATGGACCTCACGTCGTCCAGCAGGATCGCCAGCAGGTCTGCGCGGCCCAACCGCGCCGCGGCATGGGCCATGATCTGGAAGAACAGGTCGCGCTGGGCGTGGCTGCCGCCCATCTGCCATAACAGCCGCCGCGCCGGCAGCAGGCTGTCGAGCACGCCCTGGTAATCGCCGCGCTGGTAGGCGACGGCGGCTTCGGCCGCCGGAATGACGGCGACGGCGAAGCGGGGACCCAGGGCACCCCGGTCGGTGGCGGCGAATTCCCGGAGGCCCGCCATCAGTTCGTCGAGCCTCGCATCGCGGCCCGTGGCGGCGAACACCAGCGCGCAGTGGGGCGAGGTCAGCGCGCTGGTATGGTTGCCGATCCAGCTCTCGTAGTCGTCGGCCACCGCCTCCCAGCGCCCGCCCACGTCGATGCCGCGCATTTCCAGCCGCGCCAGCAGCGCCGCGCAGTTCTGCATGTCGGTGAAGAAGTTGGACATGGCCTGGATCAGGGGCGAAGCGGGATCGCGGACGAACCGGTCGTAGGTTTCCAGGGCGCCCGCGTGATTGCCGCGTTCGGACTCGAACAGGCAGCGGTGCCACCACAGGTGATGCACGATGTGGTTGGCCTCCGCCCAATTGTCCTTGAGGCCGTCAAGCCATTCGACGCCATCGTCGAGACGGCCTTCCATCTCCAGGACGTGGGCCACCGCGTGCGCCGCCTGGCAATCGCCGGGGTCCAGTTCGATGGACCGCCGGCCAAGGCGCTCGGCACCCTCGAAATCGCCGGTTTCCTCGAGGGCGAAGGAGCGAACGCCGAGAAACGCCGGGTAGCCGGGTACCTTCTCGGACCACGCGGCCGCCGGCCGGCCGGTGATGTCCCGTGCCCACGCCACCTCGCCCAGCCAGAACAGCTCCATCTGGCCGAGCCGGATGGCGATCAGGTCGAGGGGATGAACGGCGATGATCTCCTCGAAACAGTTGACGGCGCGGAACAGGTCGCCGTCCAGCGTCGCCTCCAGCGCCGCCACGTAGGCGCGTTCCCGGTCCGAGCAGCCGGCTTCGCCCTGTTTGGCCGCGGCAAGGCTTCGGCGGGCCGTCGGATAGGCCGCGGGCTGGCGCATGCCGCACAGGAACAGCCCTTTCAAGGCGTGGGCGAGGACGAATCCCGGATCGGCTTCCAGCGCCCGGCCAAGATGCTCCATGACGTCGCGGCGCCAGGCGAAGAAGCTGCGTATGGCCGCATCGAAGGCGTCGGCCGCATCGCTACTGTCCGTACTGAGATGTAGTCCGCGCTCGTCGGTCGCCATTGCCTGCCCTCCCTGCGCCCCCGGCCGGGACCAGCATATCACCGGGCCAAGCCGGCTTCACCCCCTGACCAGCGGCACGAAGGCGACCGGCAAAACGGATCTCTCGTCGACGGCGCCGGACCGGTTCTTGGTCACCAGTATCAGCGATTGGGAACCCGCCGGCGGGCCCACCGGGATCATCATCCGGCCGGCCGGTTTCAATTGCGTGACGAGGGCGTCCGGGATTTCGTCGGCGGCGGCGGTGACGATGACGGCATCGAACGGCGCCTTCTCCGGCCAGCCGAGGCGGCCGTCTCCGACACTGAACCGGATCCGTTCATAGCCCAGCCGGTTCAACCGGTCTTCGGCGGTCTCGGAAAGGCGGGAAATGGTTTCGACGGTGCAAACCTCGCCGGCCAGCAAACTCAGAACGGCGGTCTGGTACCCGGACCCGGTTCCGATCTCCAGAACCCGGTGATCCGGTTCGAGATCGAGAAGATCGGTCATCAGCGCGACGATCAGCGGTTGGGAGATCGTTTGCCCGTCGCCGATGGGCCGCGCCCGGTTCAGATAGGCATTGTCCCGATCGCCGGGCGGGACGAACTCGTGCCGGGGCACGCGGGCCAGGGCCTCCATCACCCGCGGCGCGAACGAACGCCGGCCGGTAAGGCCCGCCGTCTCCCGGGCATCGCGCTCGATTTCCTTGAGCAAATTGTCCCGGGCTGCCGCGATTGGGGAACCGCCGGCCGGCGGCTTACCGGCGGCTCGCCGCCCGCTCTTCCCTGAGATGGTTGTCGCGAATTTTCCGAACATGCTTCTTCAGTTGCCGTCGCGCCGCTTCGAAGGAATCCCTGATCGCCACATAGACATCCTCGTGCGCCGGGTCGTTGAGCTTGTCGTGATCGACGATGATCTCTTCGCCGGGAACGCTCAGGTCTACCCGGACGTTGTAGAGCTTGCCCTTCTGTTGATGCCGATGGGGCGCCTCGACCACCACGCGGCAGCTGGTGATGCGGTCGTAATATTGTTCGAGCTTCTCCACCTTCTCCCGGATGCGCGCCTCGATGGCGTCGGAATGATCGATATCCCTGAATGAAATTTGGACCGGTATCTGCATGGAACGCTCCTTGGTTTGTTGTCGTTTGTCGGCCCACCCGCCGGGAAACCGCAGCGGCCAACGTGCGCCGGCATTTTGACAGATGCCGCTTCCGTTTGCCACGTTACCCCGGCCTTTCTTGGCGCCGACCCGCCATATTCAAGCCGACGACCGCCGCGTACGCCTTGATGACGGCCAAAAATCGGGCTGCACACCGGCGCCCGTCCCCGGCCCTTGCGAAAACCCGACAGCCGATTACATATGGGCCTTGAGAGGACCCGCTTCATTGTGGGGCGTTAGAGGGTGAAGCACATGAGCGAAGAAAAACTCCGGTTTCAGGCCGAGGTCGGGAAGGTCTTGGATATCGTTGTCAACTCCTTGTATTCCAACAAGGAGATATTCCTGCGTGAGCTGATTTCGAATGCCTCGGATGCGTGCGACAAGCTGCGGTATTTGTCGCTGACCAATCCCGACCTGTTGCCCGGCGGGTCCGGTTTCGGCATCGAAATTTCGGCCGACAGGAAGAAGCGGTCCGTCACCGTCGCCGATAACGGCATCGGCATGAGTCACGACGAGCTGATCGAGAACCTCGGCACCATCGCCCGCTCCGGCACCACGCAGTTCCTGGAGAGCCTGACCGGTGACGAGAAGGAAGATGCCGCGCTCATCGGGCAATTCGGTGTCGGCTTCTACGCCTCCTTCGCGGTGGCCAAGAAGGTCGACGTGGTGAGCCGCAAGGCCGGCGAGGATCAGGCGTGGCGGTGGAGTTCGGAAGGCGGCGGCGAGTTCTTGATCGAAGAAGCCGAGCGGGACACGCCGGGAACCTCGGTGACCGTGCACCTGGCCAGGGGCGAAAGCGAATTCCTGGAGGAAGAACGCATTCGGCACATCGTCAAAAGCTATGCCGACCACATCGCCATTCCGATCAATTTCGTCACCAAGGACCAGGAGAGCCAGATCAACACCGGTTCCGCGCTGTGGACCCGGCCGAAGAGCGGCATCACCGGCGAGCAGTATCAGGAGTTCTATCACCATGTCGGTCACGTCTTCGACGACCCCTGGCTGACCCTGCACACCCGGGCAGAAGGCAAGATCGAGTACACGGCCTTGCTGTTCGTGCCGTCAAGCCGGCCATTCGACCTGATGCATCCCGACCGCCGCCATCGGGTGAAACTCTACGTCAAACGGGTCTACATCACCGACGAGTGCGAAGACCTGATGCCGAGCCATCTCCGCTTCGTTCGCGGCATCGTGGATTCCGAGGACCTGCCGCTGAACGTCAGCCGGGAAATGCTCCAGCACAATGTGCTGGTGACGAAAATCCGAGGCGCGCTGGTCAAGAAGATCTTTGCCGAACTCAAGAAGAAGGCCGAAAAGGCCCCGGAGGAGTACGCCGTGTTCTGGGACAATTTCGGCGCCGTCCTCAAGGAAGGGCTCTACGAGGACCATACGGCCCAGGAACCCATCCTGGAGCTGGCGCGTTTCCGGTCCACCAACGGCACCGAACTCGTCAGTCTGGCGGACTACGTTGGCCGCATGCCCGAGGGGCAGGACGAGATTTACTATATCAGCGGCGGCGACCCGGCGGCGCTGGCCGCCAGCCCGCAGATCGAGGGGTTCAAGGCCCGGGGCGTGGAAGTCCTGCTGCTGACCGATCCGATCGATGAATTCTGGGTGCCGGCGGTGGGCAAGTATGACGACAAGCCGCTCAAATCGGTGACCAGCGGCGGCATCGACCTGACCAGGTTCGAGAAGGAAGACAGCGAGGCCGCGTTGGATGCGGACAAGGCCGACGATGCGGAAATGGCCAAACTCGTGCTGAACATCAAGCAGACCCTCGGCGACGACGTGAAGGACGTGCGGGTCTCCGAGCGGCTCACCGACAGCGCCGTCTGCCTGGTGGCGGCCGACGGCGACATGGACCTGCATCTCGAGCGCATGCTCCGCCAGCAGGGACACATGAATGTTCCGACCGCCCCGCGAATTCTTGAACTCAATCCGAGCCACCCGCTGATCAGGAAACTCACCGGGCTCGTCGATCAACCGGCGGACGGCGAAATCCTGGACGAGACCGCCCGGCTGCTGCTCGACCAGGCAAAAATCCTCGAAGGTGACAGCATCGCCGATCCGGCGGCTTTTTCGCGCCGGCTGAATCTCGTTTTGGAACGGGGACTCACCGGCTAGACTGCCGGCCTTGAATTCAGGGAGGAACCCATGGGACGTCTCGACGACCGGGTGGCGATCGTCACCGGCGCGGCACAGGGCATCGGCGCAATCTATGCATCGGCTCTCGCCGGCGAAGGCGCCAAGGTCGTGCTCACCGACATCGACGACTGTGAACCCGCGGCGGAGAAGATCCGATCCGCCTACCAGGGCGCCGGGGTCCTGGCATTGAGGACCGACGTCACGAGCGAGGCGGAGACACAAGCCATGGTCGGCGAAACGGTCGCCAAGTTCGGCCGCGTGGACGTCATGGTCACCAATGCCGCCATCTTCGGCAATATCCTTCCCGGCCCCTTCGAAGACATCTCGGTGGAACAGTGGGACAGCCTGATGGCCGTCAACGTGAAGGGGCCGTTTCTTTGCGCGAAGGCGGCCGTGCCGCAGATGCGCAAGCAGAAATACGGCAAGATCATCAACATCGCGTCGGGCACGCTGTTCAAAGGGTCGCCATACATGCTGCACTACGTATCTTCGAAGGGCGCGATTTTGGCGTTTACCCGTTCCCTTTCCCGCGAAGTGGGCGAAGACGGCATTTGCGTCAACACGCTGGCGCCCGGCCTCACCATGAGCGAGAACGTTATCGCCAACCGCAACGAGCAGCGTGAAATGAACCACGACATGGTGGTCAACAGCCGCGCGTTCAAGCGGGATGAAACGCCCGATGACCTGGTCGGCGCGCTGATCTTCCTGTCTTCGGCGGACAGCGACTTCATGACCGGCCAATGCGTTGTCGTCGACGGCGGATCGGTCAATCATTGACCCGCATTTCTCACCAGGGTCGCGGCCTGCGTCGCGCAATTGCCTTCGCGGATTTTCGGCCGTAGAACTGTCCCATGAAACGTGCGAACGCCCATTGCGGTCTTGCGATCATTGGGCTGTTTGCCGCGCTGTGGATTTCCCCGGCGTCGGCTCAAAGTCCGGGCCAATTGCCGTTCCTGCCCTTTGTCGGGACCTATACGGGTCAGACCGTCCTTGCGGCGGCGAGCGGGCTTGCCAAAAGAGACCTCGATGTGGTGATCAAGCGGGAAGGCGACGGCTTCTCCGTCGAGTGGACCACGATCACCCAGAAGCCTTCCGGCAAGATCAAGTCGGCACGCCATATCGTGGCGTTTGAGCCCACCGCGCGGCCGGGTGTCTATCAACCAGTGGGCAAGGTGAACCGTCTGGGCAAGACGGTGCCGCTGGAACCGCTGAAGGGCGATCCGCAGGTTTGGGCCCGGATTGCCGGAAAGACGATGTCGGTCTACGCGACGGTGATCACCGAGGATGGCGGTGTCGAAATGCAGACATATGACCGCTCCCTGGTGCCCGGCGGCATGGAACTGGTCTTGACCCGCATCCGCAACGGCCAGGAGCTGAAGGACATCCGGGCCAAACTGGAAATCCGGGACGCGCCGCCGGGAGCCACGGTCCGCTGAACAGACATTCTTTGCCGATTCGTCCAAGATGGACATACGCGCCGCGCCGACTAAGATCACCGGCAGTCACCAGGGAGTTCTTGTCCGTGCAAAACATCAGGGTCACCGTCCATCCATCCGCACACCATCTCGCACGCGAGGACCAGCTGGCCTGGAAGCTCGCGGCGCTCGCCGCCGATCCCGTCGCGGTCGAGCCGGACGTGACCGAGATGGTCATCAACCGCATCATCGACAATGCCGGCGTCGCCATGGCGGCCATCAACCGCGGACCCGTCGCGACGGCGCGCGCCCAGGCTCTGCTGCACCCGCGGGATGGCGGCGCGACGGTGTTCGGTCTCCCGCCCGCGGCCAAAGTCCATGCCGAATGGGCCGCGTGGGCCAACGGCACCGCCGTCCGGGAACTGGATTTCCACGACACTTTCCTGGCCGCCGACTATTCCCATCCCGGTGACAACATCCCGCCGCTCCTGGCGGTCGCCCAGCAGCTGAACTGCTCCGGCGCCGATCTGATCCGCGGACTCGCGACGGCCTACGAAGTGCAGATCGACCTGGTAAAGGGCATTTGTCTCCATGCCCACAAGATCGACCATATCGCGCATCTCGGGCCATCCGCCGCAGCCGGCCTGGGCGCCATGCTCGATCTGGAGACGGAGGTCGTCTACCAGGCCGTTCAACAGGCGCTGCACGTCACGGTTTCGACCCGGCAATCCCGCAAGGGCGAAATTTCCAGCTGGAAGGCCTTTGCGCCCTCCCACGCGGGCAAGCTGGCCGTCGAAGCGGTCGACCGGGCGATGCGCGGCGAAGGCGCGCCGTCCCCCATCTATGAGGGTGAAGACAGCGTCATCGCATGGATTCTGGATGGACCCGACGCGGCCTACGACATTCCGCTTCCGGCGGCGGGCGAGCCCAAACGCGCCATTCTCGAGAGTTACACCAAGGCCCATTCCGCCGAGTATCAGGCCCAGGCGCTAATCGATTTGGCGTTCCGGGTGAGACCGAAGATCGGCGATTGGGACGATGTGGAGAAAATCGTTCTCCACACCAGCCACCACACCCACTATGTCATCGGCACCGGCGCCGGAGACCCCCAGAAGATGGACCCCAAGGCGAGCCGGGAGACCCTCGATCATTCGATCATGTACATTCTTGCGGTCGCGCTGCAGGACGGCAAATGGCACCACGTGGACAGCTATGCGCCGGAGCGCGCGGCACGGGAGGACACGGTGCGGCTGTGGCACAAGATCGAGACCGCCGAGGATGCCGCCTGGACCGAGCGCTACCATCACCCCGACCCCAACCAGCGGGCATTCGGCGGCCGCCTCGAAGTCACGCTCGCCACCGGCGAGACCGTCGTCGATGAATTGGCCGTGGCCGACGCCCACCCGGCCGGCGCCAATCCGTTCAAGCGCGCCGACTATATCGGCAAGTTCAAGACGTTGGCGGAGGGACTGGTGAGCGAGCAGGAGGCCCAGCGGTTCATCGACGCGGCCGAAGGCCTGGCCGGCATTTCCGCCAGCGGCCTCGATGCCCTGAACGTCACGCTGGATGCCGCCCCGCTGATCGATGCGCGGGACAGCCACAAAGGGATTTTCTGATGCTGTTTACGGAGAAGACCGCCGGCCAAAAGCGAGCCGAATTCCGAAAACGCCTGGGCAACGGCGAACTGCTGCGCATGCCGGGCGCTCACGCGCCGATCGTCGCCCGAATTGTCGAGGAACTGGGTTTCGACGGGGTCTACATCTCCGGCGCCGCCCTGTCCGCCGATTTGGCGCTCCCGGACATCGGCCTCACCACCCTGCCCGAGGTTATCGGCCGCGGCCACCAGATCGCCCGCGTTACCGATCTCCCGGCGCTGATCGATGTCGATACCGGCTTCGGCGAAGCCATGAACGCCGCCCGGACAATCCGGGAACTGGAGGACGCGGGTCTCGCCGGATGTCATCTGGAGGACCAGATATTGCCCAAGCGCTGCGGACACCTGGACAACAAGGTGCTGGTCGATACGGACACCATGACCCGGAAACTCCGCGCCGCGGCGGCGGCCAAACGGGACGAAAATTTCTTGATCATGGCGCGGACGGACGCCAAGGAGGCGGAGGGGTTCGATGCGGCGGTCGAACGCGCCAAGGCCTACGTCGATGCCGGCGCCGAGGCGGTCTTCCCCGAGGCGCTTCATACCGAGGCGGAGTTCGAGGCCTTCCGCAAGGCCGTCGATGTGCCCCTGCTCGCCAACCTCACGGAATTCGGCAAGACGCCCTACCTCACGGCCGAGCAGTTGACTGACCTCGGCTACGACATGGCGATTTATCCGGTTACCTCGCTGCGGCTGGCGATGAAGGCGGTCGAGGACGGCTACCGGCGCATGGCCGAGGACGGAACCCAGGCAAGCGTGGTGCCGGACATGCAGACCCGCAAACGGCTCTACGAGATATTGCACTACGAAGATTACGCCTCGTTCGACGAGGACATATTCAACTTCAAGATTTAAGCGCGGCGGCCAGGAGGATTGATCATGGCGAAGGACAAAAAGAAGTCCAAGAAAGGCAAGAAGGCGGTAAAGGCGGCGCCCGATATCCGCAAAGGGCTCGTCGGCGTCGTTGCGGACGAGACCGCCGTCTCGCTGGTGGTTCCGGAAGAGCGGATGCTGACATACCGGGGCTACGCGGTTCACGAACTGGCGGCAAAGTGCTCGTTCGAAGAGGTCGCCTACCTGTTGCTGACGGGCGAATTGCCGACCCGGCCGCAACTTGCCGCCTTCAAGCGGAAGGAGCGCGCCCGCCGGGACATCACCCGCGGCCATGTCAACGTCATCAAGCAGTTTCCCAAGACGGCGCATCCGATGGATACCGTCCGGACGGCCGTCTCCTATCTGGGCACCACCGAGGAGGCGTGGGGCGGCGAGCCGGAAGCCAGGGACATGGACCGGGCAATCAATATGCTGGCCAAAATTCCCACGATGATCGCCACCGACTTCCGGTTCCGCCAGGGCAAGCCGAGAATCCGGCCGAAACCGGATCTGAGCTTTTCGGAGAATTTCTTCCATATGTGTTTCGGGAAAGTGCCGCCGGCGGAGGTGGTCCGGGCCTTCGACATTTCGCTGACCTGCTACGCGGAGCACAGCTTCAATGCCTCGACCTTCACCGGCCGGGTCATCGCTTCGACCCGTTCCGACATCTACTCGGCGGTGACCGGCGCCATCGGCGCCCTCAAGGGGCCGCTCCACGGCGGCGCCAACGAGGCGGTGATGCAGATGCTGGAAGAGATCGAGACCCCGGGCCGGGCCGAGCGCTGGCTCAGGAACCGGCTCGCCAAGAAGCAGCTGGTCATGGGGTTCGGCCATCGGGTCTATCGATGGGGAGACAGCCGGGTGCCGATCATGAGCGCTTGCCTGAAAGACCTCTCGGACTATGCGGGCGACGACAATTGGATCAAGATTTCCGAGATACTCGAGGGGATCATGGTGGGAGAAAAGAACATCTACCCCAACCTGGATTTTCCGTCGGGACCCGCCTACTACCTGATGGGTTTTCCCATCAACCTGTATACGCCGATCTTCGTGGCATCCCGGATCACCGGCTGGGCGGCCCACTATCTGGAGCAGAACGCCGACAACATGCTGATCCGGCCGATCTCCGCCTATAGCGGCAGGAAAGTCCGTAAGGTCAAACCCATCGCCAGGCGCTGAGCCGGATTTAGCCTTCCAGGCCCGCCATCAACTCCTCCGGGCCGATCGGCAATTCGATCTCCCGTCCGGTCTTGGCCGAGAGGTCCATGGCCATGGTGAGCATGAGATTGCGGTGGCCCTCGGCCGCCGTGGCGTGCGGCGTCTCCTTTTTGTTGTAGATGCGCTGGAACCAGGTGTTGGTTTCCTCGCGCATGGGGCCCCAAAGCTCGCCGCCGTGAACGTCGCCGGGCGGGAAACTGGTAAGAAAGTCCACATTCCGCTCCACGTCGATGGTCAGCCCGTCGGGATTGTAGGCCGGTCCCTGCGGCATCTCGGTGGCCAGAATGACGTCCCGGTGGGTGTCCTCGATGTCGATCACGCCCTTGGTGCCGACGATCCCGATCTCCAGCCCGTAGACCGCGCCCGGCCATTCCTTGGGCAAGGCCCAACAGATATTCATGCTCCAGATAGCGCCGTCCTCCATGGTGAAGACCCCGAAGGTGGCATCCTTGGTGCCCAGTTCGCTCATCACCTTCTCGGTGGACCGGGCGAATATGGAGACCGGTCGCGCCGCATCGCCCATCAGCCAAAGACACATGTCGAGGCTGTGGGTCCCGGACACCACCATGGGCGTGAGAAACCGGCGATCCTGGGTCAGGCGCACCTCCCCCGTCGGCGCCATGCGGTTCATGAAGGCGCGGGTGACCGCGGCGGTGACGTCTCCGATCTGGCCGGTTCGGATGCGTTCCTTGACCACCAGAAACCGGCGGCGGAAGCGCTGGGTGTAGCCGACCACCGCGTCGACGCCGGCGGCTTCGATGGCGGCCAGGACTTGCGCCGATTCCCGGGCGTCCGTCGCCAGCGGTTTTTCGATCATCATCATGTGCCCGGCATCGGCCGCCGCCAGGGCCGGTTCCACGTGGCTCCACGTGGACGTGGCGACGATCACCGCATCCACTTCGGGCCGTGCGATAAGCTCGTGGAAGTCGGTGGTGAAGAAATCGGCGTCGAGATCGTCCTTGAGCTGCCGCCCCAGACGCTCGTTGATATCGGCGAGGCCGATCCAGCCGATGCCCGGAAAATCCGTCGCCAGCGCACCCCTGATACGCCCCACCACGCCACAGCCGACGATGGCCAGCCCCAACTGTTTCCGCTCCGCCACGTTTCCCTCCGTTTACGAATTAGCGCGCACCGGGCGGTGCGCTCTTGAGAAGCCTCGATACCGGCATAACTATCTACGAAATTTTCCGTCCGGGAAAACAACCAAACCCGGCGTATCCGGGAGCCCCCCCAGGAGACCCCTCATGAGCCAATCCGATTATCCCAACCTGTTTCAAGCCGGCGAGATCGGCGGTCTCGATCTGGCATGCCGGATCGTCACCGCGCCCATGACCCGGGTCAGCGCCGCGGCCGGGGGACTGGCCACCGAACAAATGCAGGCCCACTACCGGGCCTTCGCCGAAGGCGGCTTTCCGCTGATCATCAGCGAGGGGAGCTACACCGACAAAAAGCATTCCCAAGGCTATCTCAACCAGCCGGGGATCGCCGACCAGGCGCAGATCGACGCCTGGGCAAGGGTCACCGAGGCCGTGCACGGAGCCGGCGGCAGGATATTCCAGCAGCTCATGCATGCCGGGGCTCTCTCCCAGCACAACGACCATGCGGATGGCACGCGGGCGCCATCGTCAATTCGGCCCATCGGGGAGATGGCCCGGAACTATTTCGGCGACGGCCCCTACAAGACGCCGGCCGCCCTTGCCACCGGCGAGATCGAGGAGATCAAGGCGGCGTTCTCCCAAGCGGCGGAAAACTCCGTCGCCGCGGGCTTCGACGGCATCGAGATTCACGGCGCCAACGGCTACCTGCTCCATCAGTTCTTCTCGACGGCCACCAACCGGCGGGACGACGCCTACGGCGGATCGGCCGGGAACCGCGCCCGCTTCCATGCGGAAATCCTCGCCGCGGTCAAAGCAGGCGCCGGCGGCGTTCCGGTCGGCATGCGGCTCTCGCAGATGGCGGTCAACAACTTCGAGCATGTCTGGGAAGGCGGCGCCGATGACGCCAAGGCCCTGTTTTCGGCCATGGACGCCAACGGCGCCGACTATCTCCACATCAACAGCGTGCCCGCCTTCAAGCCCGTCTTCGGCGGCGACAGGACGCTCGCGGCCCACGCCCGGGAATATTTTTCGGGACCCGTCATCGCTTGCGGCGGCTTGAGCGACGCGGCCGCCGCCGACGGGATGATCGGCGCGGGTGACGCCGACTTCGTCGCCATGGCCCGCGGCGCGCTGGCCGATCCGGAATGGCCGAACAAGATCGCCGCGGGGGATGAGCCGCAGGCATTCGACCCGGGCATGACGCAGCCCCTCGCCACCCTCGACAACACTGAAGCCTGGCGGGCACAAAACGCTTAGTGCGCCCCTACGGGACAGCATGACATCCTTCACAAGAGTTCAGATCCGCGTTCACCGCGTGGCAAGGGTTGAGGACAAGCCTCAACTCTGCCTCTAATTGGATTCGAGTAATGAACATCGGAGAATCACGCATGACCGCAAACCGAACAATGCGACGCTCACTCGCGGTGATCGTCA
Source organism: Rhodospirillales bacterium (assembly GCA_965221855.1). Lineage (GTDB taxonomy): Bacteria > Pseudomonadota > Alphaproteobacteria > Rhodospirillales > UBA2165 > JAJDXO01. The sequence goes on from CBDCSV010000008.1 coordinate 389,453, forward strand.
TGACGATCACTCTGGTCGCAGGGTCCGGGACAGCCACGGCGACCGAGGAACGGTGGGAATGTGACGGCAGCAACATTACACTAAAAACCATCCACGTCTCCAAATCTAAGGTAGCTGCCGCCTTCGATAGCCTCGAAAAGTCCGGGACGTTAGCTCGATTGGCCGAACTCGCGCAAACCGAGTGGTTTGGTGCCGCCGACAGGATGGGGATAGAGGCCGCACTCAAACCTTTGGCCGATGCGTTAGCGGCAGAGACCGAGTTGACCAAAATTAAAATCGCGGCTGCCATCAAACAGATGGCCCAACCTGGCAGTCAATTGGGCACGGTGACGGTCCATGGCCACACCGAAAACGCATTCTCCATCATCAGCGGTTTAAATCGATCATGGGTATGGGGGCCAAGGGCAACTGGATACATAGGGCTATACCAAATTAACCTGGGTACCGACGGATGGGCCAGATACTACGATTTCACCGGCACGGAACCGGGCGAACGCATCAAGCCAAATCATGTATTCACATGCCGAAAGCTCAGTTGACCTGAGTTGCGTTGCCTTGCCGACCGTGATCGCTGACGCGATTTGTGACACAGGCTTGTCGGACCCTCCCGACCGGAGTGTCCGGCCGATATGTCCGGGATTCGGACTCGAAGCAGAATATCGAGCAGCGACGTGGATTTGCTCCGCGGCTTCTGATGAAATTGCTCGGGCAACGAACAATAAGGACCCAGGGAGGGGCCCATTCACCGGGAACGAGGTTGCGTCCGCACCGAGCCGGCTGCGCGGCACCGGTACCAATCACGGATGGTTTTTCAAATTTCGAGTCCTCGAGGCGCCAGGCGCCAGAGAATATAGGCGCCGGAGGAATTCGACGGACGAACGAGCTAGCAGGAGAATCCCGACATGAAAGGCAAAATCGCTTTCGAGGAACACATGGCGATCCCCGAAACCCTGGAAAACACCCGCGCGTTCGCCGGCGATTCGGGGAAGTGGGACGAATTCACCCGTCAACTTCTTGATATGGACGACGAGCGCCTGGAAATCATGGACAAGACGGGAATTGAATTCACCATCCTCTCCAACAACGCGCCGGGCGTTCAGGGCATCCGGGATGTCGGTGAGGCCGTCGAGGTGGCCAGGAAAACAAACGACGCAATGGCGGAAGCCGTCGCGCGCCATCCGGACCGCTATGCGGCGTTCGCGGCGCTCCCGATGCACAATGCGGATGTGGCGTCCGAAGAGCTGACCCGCTGCGTCAAGGAAATGGGTTTCAAGGGCGCCATGGTCAACGGCTTCCAGGAAACCGGCCAGGAGGACGATGTTCTATACCTCGATGAACCGGCGCTGCGGCCGTTCTGGGGCACCGTGTCGGAGCTGGACGTGCCGTTCTATCTCCACCCGCGTATGCAGCTGCCGTCGCGCGCGCCGATCTATGACGGTCATCCCTGGCTCAAGAGCGCGCCGTGGGGATTCGCCGTCGAAACATCCATTCACTCGCTCCGCATGTGCGGATCGGGAATGTTCGACGACTATCCCAACCTGAAGATCGTCATCGGCCACCTGGGCGAGCATATCCCCTACGATCTCTGGCGGATCGACGCGCGGATGCGGTTCTCGCGCCGCGAATACCGGGGCAACCGGCCGCTGGGCGAATATTTCCTCGATCACTTCTACATCACGACATCGGGCAACTTCCAGGATCCGGCCTTCAAGTGCTGCCTCGAAGTCGTCGGCGTCGACCGCATGTTCTTCTGCGCCGACTACCCGTTCGAGAAGATGGAAGACGCCGCCGACTGGTACGACGCGACGGAAGCCGTCTCGGGCGAGGATAAACTCAAGATCGGGCGCACCAACGCGATCGAACTGTTCGATTTGGACCTCGACTGACACCGGTCCGAAAGGGCGGCCGTCACCACACGGCCGCCCGTTTCGTGTCCGAATCTCGGACAACTTTCGAGAACTCCGGCGGGCCGGGTAGACCGCCCCATGCCGCCTTCTGCATAGTTGCCCGCAACAAGACAGACGTGGGCCACGGGAGGCACCGAAAACGATGGCTGAGAAACGGCCGAACTTCCTTTTCGTCATAACCGATCAGCACCGGGCCGACTATCTCGGCTGCTCCGGACACCCGTTTCTGAAAACCCCGACCATCGACGGCCTTGCAGAACGCGGCACCCGGTTCGACCGGTTCTATGTGGCGTCGCCGGTCTGCATGCCCAACCGGGCGAGTCTGATGACCGGCCGGCTGCCTTCGGTGACCGGCGCCCGCGGCAACGGGCTGCCGCTGCCGCTCCAGGCGAATACCTTCGTCGACCTGCTGCGGGCCGACGGCTACCGGACGGCGCTGTCGGGCAAGAGCCACCTGCAGAACATGACCGACGGCCCGCCCCGTTACGACACCAGCCGTGGCGACGATCTGAAAATGCTCAATGGGGATTTCGCGGAGGCGCTCAAACCCTATACCTCGGACATGACCCTCTATGACCAGGAAAAACCGGCTCGTTGGGTCAAGGAGCGCCAGAAGCTGCATCTGCCTTTCTACGGATTCGACCGCGTGCATCTGTGCTCGGGACACGGCGACATGGTCGGCGCCGATTATCCCCACTGGCTGAGAGACAAGGGCCAGGATCCCGACAAGTTGCGGGGCAGGGACAACGCACAGCCCTCGGACCATGTAGCGCCGCAGGCGTGGCGGACATCGGTTCCGGAGGAGCTTTATCCGACCTCCTATGTCCGGGACCATGCGATCCAATGCCTGGAGGACTGGTCGGCCGAGGGCGGCGGCAATCCGTTCTTTCTCATGCTTTCGTTTCCCGATCCCCATCATCCCTTCACGCCCCCCGGCAAGTATTGGGACATGTACAGCCCGGACCAGGTGGAACTGCCGGCGAGTTTCCATTCGGACCGGCCGAATGTCGCCAACGCCGCCGATCTCGCGCGAGCGACGGAGGACAACAACCCCAACTTCGACCGCGACCGGACCATGGTCTTCCTGCGGGTCGACGAGCGGGAAGCCAGGGAGGCGATCGCCCTTACCTGCGGCATGATCACCATGATCGACGACGCACTGGCCGAGGTCGTCCAAAAGCTCAAGGACCTCGATCAGTTCGACAACACGGTCATCGTCTTCACCGCCGATCACGGCGATTTCCTGGGCGATCACGGGCTGTTGCTGAAGGGGCCGCTGCACCTGCAGGCAACGATCAAGGTGCCGTTCATCTGGAGCGATCCGGCGGCCAACGGCGCCGCCGGCTCGACACTTTTTTCATTGGCCAGCACCATCGATATCGGCCCGACCATTCTCCACCGGGCGGGGCTCGGGGCCTACAACGGCGTTCAGGGCCGGACCCTGCTGACCGACATGGAAACCGGCGCCGATACGGGAACGGGCGATATCGTCGTCGAAGAGGAGAGCCAGCACGCATCCCTCGGCATCCCGGCCCCAATTCAAGTCCGGTCGATGGTGACCGAGCGCTGGCGGATGACGCTCTATGGCAAGTCCGAATTGGCCGAGCTCTACGATCTCGAAAACGATCCCTTGGAACTCAGAAACCTCTGGGACGACCCGGACCATGCGGACGTGAAGGCCGAAATGCTGGAGCGCATGGTCCGGCGCTCCATCGATCACGTGGATCGCAGTCCGCTGCCTCTCAACATGGCCTGAAGCCCCGGCATTCGATGGCGGCGGCCGAACAGCCGGGTTCGCGGCCCGCGAATTGACAAGCCGGCCGTCGATCTTCATCTTTCAGACCAGCTATGGCCCCCGTGAGGGGATAATAGGGAACTCGGTAAAAGCCGAGACTGCGCCCGCAACTGTGAGCGGCGAGGAAATCTCGAGAAAAGCCACTGGGCAACCGGGAAGGCGAAGATTTTCCAGAGACCCGCGAGTCAGGAGACCTGCCGTAGCCAGCATCACCTGCCACCGGGGCGGGACGACCGGGTGGCGCGGATGGACCCCGTGCGGTGATGTGTTGGTCATCATTGCCGGGGGTCGGAATGAACCTTCGAAATATTTTCTTACCGGCGGCGTTCGGCGCCGCGCTGGCCGCCGGGACGTTTGCCGGTGCGGCGCTCGCCCAGTCGCCGGCGATCGGCGAGGACATCGTCGTCACGGCGACCCGAACCCCCACCCTCAAGACGCTGTTGGGCAGTTCCGTCACGGTCATTACCGCGGAAGAGCTGGAGAAAATCCAATTGCCGGCGGTCGCGGATATTTTGCGCCGCACGCCGGGCGTCAATATCCAGCAAAACGGCCCGGCCGGCACATCGTCGGTCGCCAAGTTCCGCGGGCTCGAGGAAGAACAGACCCTGGTGCTCATAAACGGCGTGCGGCAGAACGATCCCGGAGACATTCGCGGGCGCTTCAATTTCGAGCACCTGATGGTGTCCAATATCGAGCGGATCGAGATCATCCGAGGCCCCCAGGCGACCTTGTACGGCTCCCGGGCCAATGGCGCCGTCATCAACATCATCACCAGGAAGGGCAAGGACGATTTCTCGGGACGGATCAAGACCGAGGCGGGAGCCGGCAATACCCGTCTCGTGGACCTGTTCGGCGGCGGCGGCGGACGGCTGCGGAGCGGCATGGGCTACGACTATTCCGTCTCCGGCACGGTTTTCCACACCGACGGATTTTCCGCCGCCAACGAGGACCGGGATCCGCCGGGCCAAGCCGTGCCGACGGAAAATGACGGCGCCCGGAATTACTCGTTCAGTTTCAACGGCGGGTTCCGGCCGACATCGGATGCGGAAATCCGCGCCACCTTCGACCACACCTCACTGTTCGCCGAAAACGACGGCCTGGACTTCGTCACGCGCGTCGCGTTCGATGCGGACGAAACCAGGGACAAGGAAGTCACCTCATACTCCCTGGCCGGAAGCCGGGACATTCTCGACGGCCGCATGGAAAACCACCTCACCCTGTCCGGCGCCAACACGAGCACCCGGCGAACCTCGCCGCGGCGTCGCGTCAGCGGGTCCGACGCCTGGTATCGAAATATCGATTACCGCGGAACATTCGAGGTCGCCGACGGACATCTGCTCAGCTTCGGCACCGGATACGACCAGGAACGCTATGCACGCCTCTCGGGCGGCACCACGGCCAATCCCACGGAGACGCTGGATAGGCGGACAAGTCACCGAAACTACTTCGTCCAAACCCAGAACCGGTTCCTCGACCGGGTATCCGTCACGGCCGGTCTCGGTTTCGATCATTTCGATGATGTCCATCGTGATTTGACGGACGGCGCATGGACCTACCGCGGCGGCGTTTCCTACGATCTCAAGGAGACCCGGACCATCTTGAAGTCGAGTTACGCGACCGGGTTTGCCGCACCCACGCTCTATCAACTCTTCCGCTTTGCCGACACCCAAAATCTCGGCCCGGAAAGCACCCGGTTGTGGGACGCCGGATTTGAGCAAAAGGCCCTGAACGATCGCGTCGAGTTCGGCGCCACCTATTTTCAAAACGCCGTAAAGAACCAGATTATCTATGACCAGCCGACCCGCCGACACATCAACCGCAAACGAATGAAGAGCCGGGGTTTCGAGAATTTCGTCAACGCGTCTCTGTTCAAGGCCCCGGACCGGCGGCTGGATTTTTCGCTCAACCATACGTTCACCCTGGCGGAGGACGAAAACCGAGCGGAGATCGACCGGGTGCCCCGGCATCGGGTCAATTTTTCCTTCGATTACGCGTTCCTCGACGGGAAGGCCAATCTTCGCCTGGACGGCGAATGGGAATCGGATCACAAGGATTTCTACGGGTCCGACACCACGGTCGTTTACATCGGTGAGCATTGGCGGTTTGATGTCGCCGGCGATTACCAGTTGAACGATCGGGTCAAGCTCCACGCCCGAATTGAAAATATTCTCGATGAGGCCTACGAGAGCGCGGCCGGGTACGGGTCGGCTCCGTTCGGCGTCTACGGCGGCTTAACGGTTTCATTCTGAGGGACGGCACATGGTCCGGTCGGCGAGGCTTTGGGGAATATTGGCCGCGGCGCTGGCTGCCGGTGCGGCAGCGCCCGCCAAGGCCGACCCTCCCCGGGTGATGTCCATCGAGGCCTGCGCCAATCAATATGTTCTGGCGCTGGCCGGCAGGGAACAAATCATCTCCCTCGCCAAGGGCGCCGATGATCCCCGCACGTCCTTCCTCCACGAAAAGGCCCGCGGAATCCCGGCCAACCGAAGAAGCGCCGAGGAGGTCATTGCCGCCGATCCCGACCTGGTCTTCACCGGGCCCTTCAGCCGCCGCACCCGGGAATTTCTTCAGCGGTTCCGTATCGAGATCGTTCGAACCAAGCGGCCGAAGACCCTCGGCGAACTGTCGGCGCAGATACGGCGGGTGGCCGGGATATTGGGGCACCCCGAACGGGGCGAGCGGCTCGCCTCGTCCATCGACGGTCTTGCGGCCGGCACCGCCTCCGAACCCGGCGGGCAACGGCCGACGGCGGTCATCTACCGCGGCCACGGCTACTCCTTCGGCGCCGACACCCTGGTCGATGCCATCATGTCGGCAGCCGGGATCGACAACATCGCGGCCAAACTGGGCTACAGGCGGGGCGGCTACGTTCCCTTGGAGCTCCTGCTCGTCGGCAAGCCGGATTACCTGCTCGATGACACGGTCAGAAACCCCATGCGGCCCCGGATCGGCGCCCAGATCGTCCGCCATCCGGCGCTCGGCCGGTCCTTGGGCGAATCCGGACGCATAGAGTTTCCCGTCGCTTTCTGGCTCTGCGGCGGCGAAGCGACAACCGTCGCCGTCGAGGCGCTCGCCGGGATCGCGCGCGGCCCCGCAACGCCCGGCGCGAACCGATGAGTTCGAATTCATCGCACCCGGTGAGCGGCCCGCCCCTGTTGGCGGATCTGCCCCTGTTGGCGGGCTTGGCCGTGCTGGTGGCGGTGCTTGCGGGCGCCTCGCTGACGATCGGGGAAGTGGCGGTTCCCATTGGCGGCCTTTTCGCCGCCGATGACTCCACGGCCGCAATCATCATGCAGGAAATCCGCCTGCCCCGGGTTCTCCTGGCGCTCGCCATCGGCGGCACGCTCGGACTCGCCGGCGCGGCGCTTCAGGGACTGCTGCGCAATCCGCTGGCCGAGCCGGGAATCATCGGCGCCTCTTCCTCCGCCGCCCTCGGCGCGGTGATCGTCCTTTACTTCGGCCTGTTCAGTTTATTCCCGCTGGCCCTGCCCCTCGCCGCCATCGCCGGCGCCGTGATCGCCATCGCCCTGCTGTTCGCGTTGGCGGGGCGTGATCCCAGCGTCCTGACGCTCATCCTGGCGGGAATTGCGTTGAGCTCCCTTGCCGGAGCGTTGATTTCGCTGGCGATCAACCTGTCACCCGACGCCCTGTCGGCCTCCGAGATCGTCTTTTGGCTGTTGGGTTCGCTCAAGGACCGGAGCATGGATCACTTCTTCCTGTCGCTGCCGTTCATGGCGGCGGGCGCCCTGTTGCTGCTCACGACCGGCCGCGCCTTGGATGCCCTGACCCTCGGTGAGGACATGGCGAGCACCCTCGGCTTCGATTTGAAACGGGTGCGGGTTCAATTGATCGCCGGCACCGCGCTCGCCGTCGGGGCCGGAGTCGCCGTCGCGGGCGTGGTCGGTTTCGTCGGCCTCGTCGTCCCCCACCTGCTTCGTCCTTTCGTCGGCCACGAACCGCGCCGCCTGTTACTCGCCAGCACGTTCGGGGGAGCGGCGCTCCTGCTTGCGGCCGACATCGGCGTCCGGCTGATCCCCACCAGTGTCGAGATGAAGCTCGGCGTGCTGACCGCCCTCGTCGGCGCGCCGTTTTTCCTGTTCCTGATCTTCAAGGTCCGGAGATCGATGGTATGAGCGTGCTCGATGCAAGCGGACTGACCGTCATCCGGAGCGGGACAGCCATTCTGCGGGAGGCCGGTTTGTCTCTGGCGGATGGAGAGATCGTCGGCCTGATCGGACCCAACGGCGCCGGAAAGACCACCTTGCTTCGTTGCCTGGTCAATCTGATAAATCCGGACCGCGGAGGGGTTCAGGTGAACGGGCGCCCCGTGGCGGCCCTGTCGCGCCCGGAGATCGCCCGCGAGGTTGCGTATCTGGCGCAGAATGCGGGCGTGCACTGGCCGATGAGCGTCGAGCGGATCGTCGGCCTCGGACGGCTGCCCCATTCGAGTACGTTCCGCGGTCTCGGACGGCGCGATTGGACGGTCATCGGGCGGGTGCTCGAGGAGACGGATATCGTCCATCTCCGGGACCGCCGGGCGCTCACCTTGTCCGGCGGCGAGAGAATCCGGATGCTGCTGGCTTCCGCGCTGGCCGTCGAGGCGCCGATCCTGTTGGCCGACGAGCCGATTTCGGGCCTCGACCCGGGACATCAGCTGCAAATCATGCAGCTGCTGAAGGACCTCGCCCGCCGGGGCCGGAGCGTGGTCGTGGTCCTCCATGACCTGACGCTGGCGCTCCGGTACTGCGACCGGATCGTGCTGATGGCAGGCGGCCGGGTCGTCGCCGACGACCAGGCCGCGGGCGTTCTGACCGAAGAACGGCTGGCCCGGGTCTACGGGATCGAAGCGCAAATTCTGGGTGACGGCGGCAGCCGGGTCGTCGTCCCCATCGGGCCGGCTCAGCCGCCGGCGCGGCCGTCCGAGGCGCCGACCGGCAAGAGGTCGGCCTAGGCGGCCGGTATCCCCGTGGCCGATGCTCCCCTTCATCACGGCGGCCGGCTGGATCAGGCATCCGCCGCGTTCGGCGAGCCTCCCGAGGGATGGCTGGACCTATCCACCGGGATCAATCCCTTCGCTTACGACGCCCTGGCCATTCAACCCGGCGTAATCCGCCGACTGCCTCATGACGGCGATGTGGGCGGGCTTCTGGTGGCCGCGAAATCCGCCTACGGTCTGGACCCGGCCACGGCGGCGGCCGCCGCGCCCGGCACACAGGCGATCATCCAAATTCTCCCTCACCTTCGGGAGCCGTCCACGGTTGCCGTGCTGGGCCCGACCTACGAGGAGCACGCGGCTTGCTGGCGTCAGGCCGGACATTCGGTATCGGAGGCGGCCTCGCTTCCGGACGCGCTCGCCGCCGATGTCGTTGTCGCCGTCAATCCCAACAACCCGGACGGGCGGCTGATTCCGGCATCGGCGCTGGCCGAGGCGGCGGCGGAGCTGTTTCGGGGCGGCGGGTTGCTGATCGTCGACGAAGCCTTCGCCGACGTTGCGCCGGATTTCTCGACCGCGCCGCTCCTTCCTCTTCCGGGCCTCGTGGTCCTCCGGTCCCTCGGAAAGTTCTTCGGACTGGCCGGCCTGCGTCTCGGATTCGCGGCCGGCGAACCGGAAATCATTTCCGCGATCGGCGAGCGACTGGGCCCCTGGGCGGTGAGCGGGCCGGCCATAGCCATCGGCGTCCGCGTCCTCTCGGACCGCCGGTGGCAGGAGGATATGCGGCAAACCCTCGGCGACGCCCGCCGGCGGCTGGACCGTCTCCTCGCCGGCGAGAACCTGGCCGTCATCGGGGGCACCGATCTGTTCAGGCTGGTCGAGGCCGATAACGCCGGGCGGATATACGAACACCTCGCGCGCAACGGGATTTTGACCCGGTACTTCCCGTTCCATCCCCGATGGCTGCGGATCGGCCTGCCCGGCGGCGACAGGAACCAGGCCCGGCTGGCCGAAGCCCTGAACGGCCTCGGCGCCGAGACCTGAATGTCCGTGTGGGCCGACACGCCGCTCCTCGCCGTTCTGCTGGCGATGCTGGTGGACGCCGCCATAGGCGATCCGCGCTGGTTTTACCGATACGTGCCGCACCCGGTGGCCGTCATGGGCAAGGCGATCTCGGGTCTCGACGGTCTGCTCAACCGGCCCTCGATCCCGGCCATTGCCAGACGTCTGTCGGGCATCCTGGCCGTATGCGCGGTGGGCGCGTTGGCATGGCTGATCGGCGCCCTGATCGTCGCCTGGGCGGCCCCCCTGCCTTATGGGTGGGCATTGATCGCGCTTCTGATGTCCCTGTTCATCGCCCAGAATAGCCTCTACCGGCATGTCGCCGATGTGGCCGACGCCCTCGGCGACGGGGGGTTGGACAGCGCTCGATCGGCGGTGGCCAGGATCGTCGGCCGGAATCCCGGCAACCTGGACGAGGCGGGGGTGAGCCGCGCGGCCATCGAATCGGCGGCCGAAAACTTCAGCGACGGCGTGGTTGCGCCGGTCATGTTCGCGGTCTTCTTCGGTCTGCCGGGGATGATGCTCTACAAGGCCGTCAACACCGCCGACAGCATGATCGGCCACTTGAACGACGAGTACCGGGATTTCGGCTGGGCGTCGGCCCGGCTGGACGATGTCCTCAATTACGTCCCGGCGCGATGTGCCGGCCTCTTGATCGCGGCCGCCGCGGGTCTTGGAACCGGCGCGCCGAAGCCTGCGCTCGTCACCATGTTCCGGGACGGGCGGAAACACAGATCGGTGAATGCCGGCTATCCCGAGGCCGCCATGGCGGGCGCTCTGCAGGTTGCGCTCGGCGGTCCCAGGACGTACGGCGGCGACAGCCTCGACGAGCCCTGGCTCGACGGCGGGCCGGCGGACTGCGGCGAGCGGACCATCCGGCGGGGGCTGAGAATCTATGCCGTCGCCTGCGCCCTGCTGGCCGGTGTGACGGGCGCGGCAGCGGTTCTGGCGCTTGGCAACTAGAGAGTTTTCTGATCTGACGGAATCGTTAGGGATTCCCAAAGTCTCTGATTTCTGATTCAAGATGTGGGCTGGTGAAGGAGGCCAGCCTGCATGACGAGACCACTTTCGAATGATCTACGACATCGGTTGGTTGCGGCGGTGGACGGCGGGATGTCGCGTCGGTCTGCGGCGAAGGTTTTTGGGGTTGCGGCCTCGACGGCGATCAAATGGGTTGATCAGTGGCGGCAGCGGGGTGATGTGCGGCCCCGGCCGCAAGGCGGGGACCGCCGCTCTCACCGCCTTGAAGCGTATGCCGAGGAGGTTCTGGCGCTTGTCACGGAGACACCGGACATCACCCTGGCCGAGATCGCAGCCTGTCTGGAGGAGGTGCACGGGCTTCGGGTTGCCCCGAGCACGGTCTGGCGGCTGCTCGACCGCCACGGCATGACCTTCAAAAAAAACCGCGCACGCCAGCGAGCAGCAACGTCCTGATGTCTTGGCGCGCCGGCAGGCCTGGGCCGAGGCGCAGCCCGGCCTGATGCCGGAGCGGCTGGTCTTCATCGACGAGACCGGCACATCGACCAAGATGGCCCGGCGCTATGGCCGCGCGCCGCGCGGGCAGCGCTGCCAAGCCGCCATCCCTCACGGCCACTGGAAGACCACCACTTTGGTCGCTGCTCTCACGCTCGACGGCATCCTCGCCCCCATGACCATCGATGGGGCGATGACCGGGGCAGCCTTCCTTGCCTATGTCGAGCAAATCCTGGTCCCAACCCTCAAACCCGGAGACATCGTCATTATGGACAATCTGCCAGCCCATAAGCCCGCCAGCGTGCGTAAGGCCATCGAAGACGCCGGCGCCGAGCTCCGCTTCCTGCCGCCCTACTCACCCGACTTCAACCCAATCGAGATGGCCTTCGCAAAGCTCAAGGCCCTCCTCAAAAAGACCGCAGCCAGAACCGTCGACGACCTCTACGACGCCATCGCAACCGCCATCGACACAGTCACCCAATCCGAGTGCCAAAACTACTTCACTGCCGCAGGCTATGACCGGGTGTGATCAGAAAATGCTCTAGTTTCGGTACTCGATTAGGGGATTCCGGTTTTCGCGGGTTCGCGGTTCAAGCTTTCCCCCTCATTGCCTCCGTGTCTCCGCGGTGAACCTGGACCGGGCGCGAAAAAGCCGCCGAAAACGGCGGCTGCGGTTCACGCGTTTGGACCGGCGCGCACGGCTCCCGATCCTGGGAATATTTCTTACCATATCTGTCGCATGTGTCGCAAGCTTTTTTTATAATTTTTTCATATAATTTATGGGTTCTCGCCCGAATTATAATAATCTATTGAAAATAAAAGAAAAAATAATTATTCGGCATGGCCGTGAATGTCGGCTATGGTCTGATTTTTCTCCATCTCGGCAAAAAAGACACGGTTTCGGAAGCTATTTATAACATTATGGTAAGCTGGCATTTAAGCGAAAGCGGGACGAACGAGACCGGGGCCTAACCGGCGGCGTCCATGAGGCCGTCGACATCCAGATTCGATTCCAGCGCTTCGGCGACATCGTCCAGGGCGGCCTCGACGGACGTCTCGTACCGCAGGCCGGATGCCGATCGCTCCTCGAGCCGCTTCAGGAACGAATGCCGGAATTCATCGGCGGCGAATAATCCGTGGACGTAGCACCCGGCGATCCGGCCGTCTTCCGAGACCGCTCCGTCGGCCCGGCCATCGAGGGTCAGGTACGGGGCCGCCGTCGCCGGGCCGGACGTCTCCCCGACATGCATCTCGTAACCGGCGATTGGCGTGCCCCGGGCGTCGGCGCCCGACACTTGAGTAAGGGTTTTTCCGGCCGTCAACCGTGTCTCCATATCAAGATAGCCGAGCCCATCCGTTGAACCGGCCGGGCCCTCTATGCCGTCCGGATCGGCAATCCGGCGGCCAAGCATCTGATAGCCTCCGCAAATGCCCAGCACCTGCCCGCCCCGCCGGACATGGGCGGCGAGATCGATATCCCAGCCCTGCTCCCTCAAGTGGGCGAGATCGGCAATGGTTGCCTTGGAGCCGGGGAGAATGACCAGGTGCGCGTCCCCCGGCAGCGCCTCGCCCGGCGGCACCATGGCGAGGTCCACGTCCGGCTCGGCGGTCAACGGGTCGAAATCGTCGAAGTTGGCAATATGGGCGAGGCGCGGAACGGCAATCCGGATAGTCCCGCCGACGGGGCCGCCCTCCCTGTTCTCGAGCGACATGGCGTCTTCCTGGGGAAGATGTCCCGCCGCCGTCAAATACGGCAGTACGCCGAAGGAACGGTACCCGGTCCGCCCGGCAATCATGGCGAGGCCGTCGTCGAACAGTGACGGATCGCCGCGAAACCGGTTGATGATGAAGCCGGCGATCAGCGCATCTTCGGCGGGATCGAGGAGCGCCTTGGTGCCGACGATGTTCGCGATCACCCCGCCCCGGTCGATATCGCCGATCAGGACGACATTCACGCCCGCGGCCAGGGCGAACCCCATATTGGCGATATCGTTTCGGCGGAGATTGATCTCCGCGGCGCTGCCCGCGCCCTCCACCACCACGAAGTCGGCGTCTTCGCCCAGGCGGCGGAACGCGGCGACGACATCGTCCAGCAAATCCGGCTTGATGTCCTGAAATTCACGAGCCGAGTAGTTCCCCTTGACCTCGCCCCGGACCACGACCTGGGATCCCACATCCGACTGGGGCTTCAGCAGGACCGGGTTCATGTCGACGCGGGGATCGACGCGGCAGGCCTTCGCCTGCAGGGCCTGCGCCCGGCCGATCTCGCCGCCGTCCCCGGTGACCGCCGCGTTGTTCGACATATTCTGAGGTTTGAACGGCCGGACCGAATGGCCGCGGTTGGTCAGCGCCCGGCAGAACCCCGCCGTGACCAGCGACTTCCCGACGTCGGACGCCGTCCCCTGAAACATCAATGCCTTGGCGGGCACGGCGGCGTCCCTAAAATTCGATTCCGGCCTGCGCCTTGAAGTCGGCCCGGAAATGGTGTTTCACCTCGGTCATCTCGGTGACCAGATCGGCGGCTTCGATAAGCTCCGGCTTCGCATTCCGCCCGGTGCAGATCACGTGGATATGGGCCGGCTTGTTCTTGAGGAAGCCGACCACTTCGTCGATGTCGAGATAATCGTTGCGCAGCACGATGTTGATCTCGTCCAGGAGCACCAGCTTGTTGTCCGGATCGTTGATCATTTCCTTGGCCCGCTCCCAGGCGGCGGTTGCCGCCGCGATATCCCGGGCCCGGTCCTGGGTTTCCCAGGTGAATCCCTCCCCCATGGCGGTCATGGTCACCAAATCGGGGAACCGTTCGAGGACGGCGCGCTCTCCGGTTTCCCACTTTCCCTTCACGAACTGGACGATGCCGACCTTCATGCCGTGGCCGATGCATCGGGCGACGATACCCATGGCGGCCGTGGTCTTGCCCTTGCCCTTGCCCGTATGGACCGCCAACAGGCCGCCTTCCCTGGTCTTGGTGGCGAGGATTTTGTCCTTGGCTTCCTTGTGCCTGCGCCGCTTTTTGTTGGCGCGGGCGTTGATTTCGTCTTCGGTCAGCTCTTCGGTCATTTGGCCCTCTCCTCCCTGATCCCGGCCAACAGCGCCGCCGCGGCGTTGGACCGGGGATGCCAGAGCCCCCGGCCGATCGCCTCTTCGAACCGTTCGGCGATTTCGCTCAAGGCCGATGGATTGCTGTCTTCAATAAACGACCGAACCCGCTCGTCGCGCAAGTAGGCATCGAACAGCTGATCGAAGTGATGATCCTCCACCACCCGCGACGTGGCGGCGAAGGCGAACAGATAGTCCACGGTGGCCGCGATCTCGAAGGCCCCCTTGTAGCCGTGCCGCATGACGCCGTCGATCCACTTGGGGTTGGCGGCGCGGGCGCGGACGACCCGCCCGATCTCGTCACGCAGGGTCCGGATGCGGGGGCTCTCGGGCCGGGAGTGGTCGTTGTGGTAAATCTCCGGCTGCGTTCCGCCGAAGTGGCGGACCGCCGCCGCCATCCCGCCCTCGAATTGGTAGTAATCGTCGCTGTCCAGGACGTCGTGCTCCCGATTGTCCTGGTTCTGGACCACGGCCTCGATATCGGAAAGGCGCGACGCAAACAGTTCGGGCACGGCCTCGCCCGCCGACCCGCCTCCATAGGCGTATCCGCCCCAGGCGACATAGGCTCGCGCGAGGTCCTCGTCGGATTCCCATAGCCTCTCGTCGATCAGCGCCTGAAGACCGGCGCCGTAGGCGCCCGGCCTGGACCCGAATACCCGATGACCGGCGCGCCGGCGGGCCGAGGCCTCATCGAGGCCGGCGGCGGCCAGGGCCTGGGCGTCCGATCGCACCTGACCGGCAATCGGGTTGAGATGATACGGTTCATCCAGACCGGCGACGGCCCGCGCGGCCGCGTCGAGCAATTCCAGTTGGGTCGGAAAAGCATCACGAAAAAACCCGGAGACCCGGAACAAAACGTCCACGCGGGGACGGTCCAGCACCTCCAGCGGCATGATATCGTAACCGGTCATACGCTGGGTTTGCGGGTCCCAGGTGGGCTGAACGCCCATGAGCGCGAGAGCCTGGGCGATGTCGTCGCCGCCCGTCCGCATGTTGGCCGTCCCCCAGGCCGAGATGGCGAGCCGCGCCGGATAGTCGCCGTGATCCTGAAAGTACCGGTCGATCAGCAACGAGGCCGACTTCCATCCCAGTGTCCAGGCGGTGGGAGTCGGCACCGCGCGCACGTCGACCGAATAGAAATTCCGTCCGGTGGGAAGAACGTCGAGCCGCCCCCGGCTCGGCGCCCCGCTGGGCCCCGGCGGTACGAACCGGCCATCGAGCCCCGTCATGATGCCGGTCAATTCCGCTTCTCCCGCATCCTCGATGGCGGGCCGGAGAGTTGCCGCGATATGATCGAGAACGGCTCGCGTCCGGCGCCAATCGGCGTCCGCGTCCCGTGATCCCGAAACCAGGCCCGCGGCCAGATGTTCGAGGCGCTCCACCGTGTCGCCATGGGATCGCCAAACGCCGGCCCCGGTCCGCAGCGGCGATGGCCGGGGCCCGTCCCAGACCTCGCCGAGCTCACAGTCCAGGGGATCGAAATCGGCCAGTCCCAGGTCGGCGGACAAGGCTCGGATCAGGGAGGCGTCTTCGCCCTCGCCGTTGCCGCGCGGCACCCGGGTCAGGGCGACCAGCAGGTCCGGGACCAGGTCGCCGTCGGGCGGCCGGCCGAAGACATGCAGCCCGCCCCTGATTTGGGTTTCCTTCAATTCGCAGAGATAGTTGTCGATCTTTCCGAGCGCCTCGTCGTCATCGTCATCGGGGATCATCCCCGCATCCCGGTCGAGGCGAAGGTCGCGGCTGAGATCGAGAATCTCCTTCCGCAGGACGGCAAGCCGCCGGCGGTCCATGCCCGCCGCCTGATAGTATTCGTCGACCAGCGCCTCCAGGTCCCGGAGCGGGCCGTAGCTCTCGGCGCGGGTCAGCGGCGGCATCAGGTGATCGACGATCACCGCCTGGGCGCGCCGCTTGGCCTGACTCCCCTCCCCGGGATCGTTGACGATGAACGGATAGACATGGGGCAGCGGGCCGAAAACCGTTTCGGGATAGCATTCCCCGGACAAGGCCAGCGCCTTGCCGGGCAGCCACTCCATATTGCCGTGCTTGCCGAAGTGGACCGCCGCGTGCGCGCCGAATACATGGCGAAGCCAGAAATAGAAGGCGAAGTAGCGGTGCGGCGGCGCCAGATCCGGATCGTGATAGGAATTCAGCGGATCGACGTCGTAGCCCCGCGACGGCTGCACCCCGAGCGCCACGTTCCCCAATCGATGGACGCCAAGAACAAAGCCGCCGTTCTTGAAGAACCGGTCGTCCTCGGGCGCGCCCCAGCGCTCCTCGACGGAGGTTCGGACGCCCGCCGGAAGCCGGTCCCAATGAGACAAGTAGGTTGGAAGATCGAGACCGATCGCACCTTCCACGTTTGGGTCGGCATTGGTGGGGCCGCTCAACAGAAGGCCGACAATCGCGGCCGGGTCATCCGGAACATGGCCGCCCAAATCATAGCCATCGGCCGCGGCGCGCGTCAGGAACGCATGAATGCCCGCCGGCGTATCCAGCCCGACCCCGTTCCCGATCCGGCCGTCCCGGTTGGGATAGTTGGCGACGATGACGGCGACCCGGCGATCCGCCGCCGGCGTTCGCCGGAGAACGGCCCAATTCTCCGCCAGGTCGGCGACGAAATCGATGCGGTCCGCGACGGGTTCGTGCCGGACGACGGCGCCCTGGACCCGATCCTCCAGCGCCTCGGCGCGCTTGAAGGAGATCGCGCGGGAGAGAACCCGGCCATCCACCTCCGGCAATGCGACATTCATCGACAGGTCCCTGGGCGAAAGACCCTGCGGGTCGACGCGCCAGGCTTCCTCGTCCTGGCCCGCCAAAACCACCTGCAATACGGGCGCGCCGGTTCCCGAGAACGGGGTCTGGGAGCCGGGATCGCCCGGGGTGGTCACGGCAAAGGCCGTGGTGTTGAGGATGACGTCCGGATCGCAATCCGCCAGAAACAAGGCGACCAGTTCGGCGCAGGCCTGGTCCTTCAGGCTGTTGACGAAGATAGGCAGGGGATTGACGGACCGTATCCGCAGCGCCTCGATCAACGCATCGACGGGTTTGAGGTCCTCCGCCTGAACCAGCGCCCGGTAGAAAATAATCGGCGCCGCCGGCGCGCCGTCCCGCCAGTGGGCCCGAAGGGATTTCACATCGGTGATGGGTGATCCGGGCCAATAAAGTCCCGCGCGAAGCAGGGGTGCGGGTTCCAGCCAATCGGCTTCGTGACCGAGCAGATGATCGGCGAAGTCGAGCAGGGCCAGAAAATTCCCGGCGCCGCCCTGGGCGCAGTATTGCCACAACCGGTGGCAGTCCGCGGCACCCAACGTGGCATATTCGGTGAGTTCCGGATCGGCGGCATCGTCACCCGGCACCACGGCCAGCTTGACGCCGTTTTCCCGGCAGGCCGCGGCGACCTGTTCAATACCATACGGCCAATACCGCACCCCGCCCATGAGACGGACGATCACCAATTTCGATCGCGCAATGGTTTTTTCCACATAGAGGTCGACCGACATGTTGTGATCGAGCTGCATGAGGTTGGCGAGGCGCAGGCTCGAGCCGCGGCCCCGTCCGGCCGCTTCCCGATCCCGCCATGCTTGGGCCAACAGGGCCAGTTCGCTGGCCGCGGATGACAGAAACACGACATCGCCCGGCGCCTGATCCAGATCGACCGCCTCGCCGTCCGGGGCGATCTGTCCGGGCTGAGCGACGAGCAGATGCATGGATCAGACCGTGCCCAGGGTCTTTGCGGCCGCCTCGAAATCGGTCCCCTTCAGCCCGATCACGACCAGCTGTCCCGCGCGCGTTTCGTCTTCGCGCCACGGCCGGTCATAGTAGTGATCGACCCGCGGCCCGACCCCCTGAACCACCAAACGCGCGGACTTGCCGGCCACCGCGCACACGCCCTTGACCCGCAGAACGCCGTCGAGGGCGAGGGTTTTTTCGACCCGGGACGCCAAATATTCGGGATCGGGCGTTTCGGGCGCCGGCAGGACGACGCTGTCGAAATCATCGTGATCGTGGTCATCCTCGGAATCATGGTGCGAAGGCCGGCTGTCCAAATCGTCCTCGGCGGCGGCGCCGATACCGAGCACCAGCGCCGGATCGAGCCGGCCATGGCTGGCCGGCAACGTCTTCACCGCCGGACGCGCGTCGCGGCGGATGACCTCCAAGACCTCCTCGGCATCCAGATCGTCAATCAGATCCGCTTTGCCGAGGACCACCAAATCGGCGCATTTGAGTTGATCCTCGAACAGTTCCTCCAGCGGGCTTTCATGGTCCACGGCCTCGTCCTCCTCCCGCTGGCGGGCCACCAGCCCGGGATCGTCGGCGAACAGACCCGACCTGACCGCCGGACCATCGACGATCGTCACGATTCCATCGACCGTGGTGCGCGACTTGATTTCCGGCCATTGGAACGCCTTGACCAAGGGTTTGGGCAACGCCAGGCCCGAGGTCTCGATGACGATGTGATCGGGCTTGTCGTCCCGGTCCAGGAGAGTTTCGAGGGTCGGAATAAAATCGTCCGCCACGGTGCAGCAAAGGCAGCCGTTGGTCAGTTCCATGACATCCTCTTCCCGGCAGGTGTCGTCGCCGCATCCCTTGAGGATCTCTCCATCGACCCCAAGATCGCCGAACTCGTTGATGATCAGCGCCAGACGTTTGCCCTTTGCATTTTCCAGCAGATGCCGGATCAGGCTGGTTTTGCCGGCGCCGAGAAATCCGGTGACGACGGTGACGGGAGTGCGTGCTTCCTGGGACATCTTCTTCCAGCCTATTTCAGTACTTGCGGAATGCCCGCCGTCACCAGGATCACATGATCCGAGGCCTGGGCGATACGTTGGTTGAGAATACCGGCGCGGTTCATGAATGCCCGGCCGAGTTCGGTATCGGGGATTATCCCGCCGCCAACCTCGTTGCTTACGGTCACCACCGGAAACGGCGCTGTGCGAAGCGCCGTTTCGAGCTCGCTGGCCGACCGGTCAACGTCGTTCCCGGCGTGCATCAGGTTGGACAGCCAAAGGGTCAGGCAATCGAGCAGAACGGGCCGCTGCCGTCCATCGCCCGCCAAACGGGACAGGGCGGCCGCAACTTCCAACGGCTCCTCGATCGTCTCCCAACCATCGCCCCGCCGGTCGCGGTGCGCGGCGATCTTGCGGCGCATTTCTTCATCCCCGGCCGTCGCGGTCGCCAAATAGACACCGCCGCCCGCGGCTTCGATCAGGCTCTCGGCGTACATGCTCTTGCCCGACCTGGCGCCGCCGAGCACCAGCGTCGTGCCCTCCAGTCCGTTTGAGCCGGGAGTTTCCGGCATGCAGTCCTCCTCCACCCGAGGGGATGGTCCGTGTCCGCCGCGCCGGGGAGGTCTCCTGGCTGGTGCTGTTTGGTCCAAACGCCTTCCCGGCCGATGCCAGTGGCTCATCGGCGTAACGCCGATGGGTGTGGACCAAGCACGTCACAGTTGCGGGGGCAGCGCCGGAATTGCACCGGCTTCCCTGTCCCGGCGGGATTTCGAGACGCTATCACGCGGATTCGGCCGGCGCAAAGAGTTCAGGCGGAGCCCAGAACTCCCGGATCTTCATTGACTCCGATGACCTGCCAGCCATCCGCATCGCCCGTTTCCCGGATCCGCGTGATCGACAGAGGATCCACCTCCAGGGCGAGCGATTCGGCGAGGGCTGCCGGCTTGGCGATGACCAACGCGGCCCGGATGGGCCCGGCATGGGCCACGAGAATCAGATCGCCGTCGGGGAAGCGATTTCCCACATCGGCGATCGCGCCCGCGACCCGTTTCGTCATTTCGGCGTAGCTCTCGCCGCCCGGCGGCGCGGCTCCGACGGGATCGTTCCAGAATTCGAGGTCTTCCCGTTCGGCGAGATCGCTCCAGCGCCGCCCCTCCCACTCGCCAAAATCCTGTTCCATCAAGGCGGGAACCGTTTCAAGCCTTGCCGAGCGGTCTTTGGCCGGGCGGTCCTTGGCCGCCTGGAGCGCCGCCGCGGTCCGCTCGGTCCGGCTCAGCCCGGTGGCGACCCAGGTGGCGTCGTCGGGAAGGCAGCCGGCACAGGCCAGGATTTTCTCCTCATTCGATAGATCGCACTCGGGATCGTTCCGGCCGTTGATGCACAGCCGCGCGTCTTCCGTCACGGGCGCATGGCGAATCCACCACCACGTGCGGCTGCCCATCAGAGGGCCGCCGCCGCCAGAACGAAGATGACGGTCTCGACAGCCTGCTGAGACGCGCCGAGCACGTCGCCGGTCTGCCCGCCCAGCCAGCGGCTTGTCCAGGCAATCAGTCCGATCACCACAGCCAGTGAAATGACGGTGAGCAGCAGGCCGAACCAAAAGCCGAAAGCCACCAGGGCCACCAAGACGCCAACCCCCAATGCCGTCATGGCGTGTCCGAAGCCGGGCTGTCCGGCGGCGACGCTCAGGCCGTCTTCGCGGGCATGGGGAACATGATGCATAATCGGCGGCAAGAGGCCGCGTGACAGCGCCGCCGCGCCGATGACCGCCCAGACGGCCGCGCTCAGGGAGGTCTCGGCGACCACCGCCAGCGATGCCCACTTTATGCCGATGATGAAGACGAGACCCAGCACGCCATAGGTGCCGATTCGGCTATCCCGCATGATGCGGAGAATGTCTTCCCTGGTGTGGCCTCCGCCGAAACCGTCGCAGAGGTCCGCCAACCCGTCCTCGTGCAGGCCGCCGGTCACCAAAACCATGGACCCAAGGGCAACCGGCACGGCCACCGCCGCCGGCAGGCCGATCCAACTCATCAACGCCAGGACCGCGGCGCCGGCCAGGCCGATGATCAAGCCGATGAGCGAGAAAAGCCGGGCCGACCGCGCGATGTCGACCCGATCTTGCGGCGGCAAAGGGACGGGAACGGCGCTCAGGAGGCCGGCCGCGACGCGCAAGTCGTCCAGCCATTCCCGGAACGGCCCCGGCTTGCCTGAATCGTAAGGGGTCTGCTCGTCAGCCGGCATGAAACACCGTGGGCTTAATATGTGGCGTGCGCCATCTCATCCGCCCAGTATTGCGCCATCTCATCCGCCCAGTATATAGTGCCGCCCGAAATTTCCCCACCCGGCATCAAAACGCCATGAGCCTGTCATTCTCCCGTCCCCGGAATTTCGACGACATCAGATCCTTTCTGACCCGCCTGCCCGCCGTGGATTCGACGGCACAGGCGGCGGCGGCGGCGCGAGAACCCCAATTGACCAAACCGCCCGGCTCGCTCGGCCGATTGGAGGACATCGCCTCGTGGCTCAGCGGCTGGCAGGGCGGGCACCCGCCCACGCTCGACCGGCCCGGCGTGCTGGTGTTTGCCGGCAATCATGGGGTGACGGCTCAGGGCGTCTCGGCGTTTCCAAGCGAGGTGACGGTTCAGATGGTGGCGAACTTCGCCGGCGGCGGCGCCGCGATCAATCAACTGTCGGATGTCGCGGGGGCCGATCTTTCGGTCATCGATATCGATCTTGACCGGCCGACCGACGACTTTTCCCAGGGGCCCGCGATGAGCGAAAAGGAATGCGTCGACGCCTTCGGCACGGGGATGGAAGCCGTCGATCCGGACTGGGACGCGGTGGCGCTCGGGGAGATGGGAATCGGGAATACCACATCGGCGGCCGCCATTGCGCACGCGGTCTGCCGCGGCGCGGCGGCCGATTGGGTGGGCCCCGGAACCGGGGTCGCCGATGCCGCGCTGGCCAGGAAAATCGACGTTGTCGCCGAGAGCGTCGCCCTGCACCGGGCCGCCATGGACGACGGGCTCGAAATTCTGCGCCATCTGGGCGGCCGGGAACTGGCGGCGCTGGCCGGCGCCATATTCGCGGCCCGCCTTCATCGCGTGCCGGTGGTCCTGGACGGGTATGTGACGGCAGCCGCCGCGGCGGCGCTTCACGCCGTCCAACCGACCGTCCTGGACCATTGCCTGACCGGACATGTCTCGGCGGAGCCCGGACACACCCTGCTATTGGATTATCTGGGACAGAAACCGCTGGTAAATCTGGGAATGCGTTTGGGCGAGGCCTCGGGCGCCGCCGTCGCCCTCAATGTGCTCAGGGCCGCCGTGGCCTGTCATACCGGCATGGCGACGTTTGCCGAAGCCGGCGTCTCGGACAAGGATTAGACGGAATGGCGCGCCCGGGAAGACTCGAACTCCCAACCTTCTGATCCGTAGTCAGACGCTCTATCCAATTGAGCTACGGGCGCCTTGGGCGTCATGGGGCGTCATGCGGCGTCAAGCGCCGCCGACGGGAGCCGGACACTATTGAAATCGGCGCGCCACTGCAAGTCTCCAACGAGTCCACCTTTACCTGTCTCGGGCACCGATATTCAGGCGCAATCAAGGGGTTCGGTTCGGCGATCGCGGCTGAACCGGGCATCGAGGAAACTCTTGAAAAACAAAGGAGGGGCGGGTAATTCCTGTGTCTAATCTGTTGATTTATCCGTATTTTTGATCACCAACAGGGTACTTAGCGCGATGGATTGCAAGACGATTCGGCCGATTATTGTCGGTGCGGCTCTATTTCTCGGGGGATGTTCCTTTGCTTTGGACACCCTCTGGCCATCGCTGACCGGCGAAGACCCCGCCGGAGCGGATCAGCCGGCCCAACAGGCTCAAGCGCCCGCGCAAGCCCCAAGCGCACCAGCACCTACACCTGCGCCGCAGGCAACCGCGCAAACCCCGCCCCAGCCGGGAACCACAAACGTTGAGGCGCCGGGTGCAGCCCCCGGAACGGGCAGCGGCACCTCCGCCGGCCAGAAGGTGGCCGAACTGCGGGGTGATCGGGCCCTGAACACGGTTGCGGCACCAAGCCGCCCGCCCGCGGCCGGCGGGTCCATCGCCGGCCGACGGCCGCTGGTGGTTATCCGCTTCGATGGTGAGAACGTCGCCTACGAACAGGCGCTCTACAACGCAGTCAGCCGCGCTTTGGAACGCCGCCCCAACGCAACCTTTGAATTGGTCGCCGTTGCGCCGGCGTCCGGCGGCGCGGCCCGTCAGGCGCTGAGTTCCAACAGAACACTCCGCGGCGCCGAGAACGTCCTCAGGTCGTTACAAGGCATGGGCCTTCCCGCCCAACGGGTCGAGGTTTCGGCCCAGCCCTCGGCGCAGGCGACCACCAACGAGGTTCACCTCTACCTCAACTAACGGCCTGAATATGACAGCGCAACGCCGGGACGAGCGGTCGCGGCACGTAATGGCCATGGCCGCATTTTGCCGATGAACGCGACCCGACAGGACACTCTCCCCGCTTCGGGCTTCGCCTACCTCGCGGCGCTGACCATCATCTGGGGCACGTCATGGCCGATCCTCAAGATCGCGCTGAGCGAAATTCCGCCCTGGACTTTTCGTGGACTGATCGCCCCCACCGCGGCGATCTTCCTGTTCGGCCTCGGCTATCTCATGAAGGAAGAGCTGACCCGTCCACGCGGGCAGTGGGGTCCGCTGCTGCTCGCCTCGGCGCTCAATATCACCGGCTGGCACATCTTCAGCGCCTTCGGCCTGTTGCTGGTCAATTCCGGACACGCATCGATCCTCGCCTACACGATGCCGTTATGGGCGGTTCTGATCGGAATATTGTTCACGGCCGAACGGCCGAGCCTCCAGCGCTATATCGGCCTGGCCTTCGGCATCGCCGGGATCGCGGTTCTGCTGGGCGGCGATCTCGGTGTCTTCGCCTCGTCCCCCCTCGGCACCCTGTTGATGCTCGGCTCCGCCCTTTCCTGGGGAGCGGGGACGGTGGTCCAGAAGCAGGTGGACTGGCAGATTCCGCCGGTCTCCCTCGCCGGCTGGCAACTGCTGATCGGCGGCCTCCCCATGACCGTCATCGCCCTGGTCGTCGAGCTGCCCCATTGGGAGCCGGTCTCGACGGCCGCCGTCTGGACGATGATCTATATCCTCGTCGTACCGATCGTTTTCTGCTGGTTCGTCTGGTTCAAAATCGTCGCCGCCGCCCCGGTCACGGTTTCCAGCGTTTCGACCCTGCTGATCCCGGTCATCGGAGTCGCCAGCGGCAGCGTCGTTCTGGGGGAGGCGGTCGGCTGGCGCGAAGCGGCGGCGCTGATCCTGGTTTGCGTCGCTCTCGGCTGCGTTTTGATGCCGTCCAGGCGTTCATGACCCGGCGGTCCGGCCCGGCGTACAACATGCGGTCACACTCGCCTGGACGGCATCAAAACTGAAAAAGCTCAACCAACCGCCAGGTTGTCTATCAGCCGGGTCTTGCCGAGCCACGCCGCGGCGAGAACGCGCAAATTTGCTGACGGGTCATCGGTCTGTTCGAGCGAGGAGGCATCCCGAACGGTGAGATAGTCGACCGAGGCGAAGCCCGCTTCGACCAATTCCGCCGCCGCGCCCCGTGCCGCGTCCGCGTGGTCGCCCTTCGAGACCGCCACATCGGCGACATGTTTCAGCGCCGCCTGCAGCCGCGGCGCGATGGCCCGCTCCTCTTCGGAGAGGTAGGCGTTCCGTGACGACAGCGCGAGACCATCCGGCTCGCGAACGATGGGACAGCCGACGATCTCGACGGGCAAATCGAGGTCTGCGCTCATTCGCCGGATCACGCACAGTTGCTGATAGTCCTTTTCGCCGAAATACGCCCTGTGCGGCATCGACTGAATGAGGAGCTTGGAGACCACCGTCGCAACGCCGGTGAAGAATCCGGGCCGAAACTCGCCCTCCAGGATATCGCCGAGGCCGGTGACCGAGACGCTCGTCGCGCTGCCTTCCGGGTACATTTCACCGATGCCCGGCGCGAATAGGAGGCTGGCCCCTCGGTCTTGCAGGGCTCCCGCATCCGCTTCCTCGTCCCGCGGATAGACCTCGAAGTCCTCGTTGGGCCCAAACTGCTTGGGATTGACGAAAAGCGTGACGCAGGTGCGGTCCGTTTCCGTGGTTGCCCGCTCCACCAGGGAAAAGTGACCGGCGTGCAAGGCCCCCATGGTCGGAACCAATCCGACGGAAAAGCCGGAGTTCCGCCAATCCGAGACCTCCCGACGGAGTTCCTGAACCGTCCTGACGATCCGCATCGAGAGGGTTCCAGCGCCTATTTTTTGCCGTAGGTATGCTCGTCGGCCGGGAACGAGCGGGCTTTGACCTCGGCCGCATAGTCGGCGGCGGCTTGACCGATCACGTCCCCCACCTCGGCGAAGCGCTTCACGAACTTGGGCGTGAAATCGTTGAACATGCCAATCGCATCCTCGGTGACCAGCACCTGGCCGTCGCATGTGGCGGAGGCGCCAATTCCGATCGTGACCGTCGGGATGGATTCGGTGATGGTCTTGCCGAGATGCTCGACGACACCTTCGATGACGATGGAAAACGCGCCGGCCTCCGAGATTGCCTTGGCATCGGCCACGATCTTGTTGGCCGTCTCTTCATCCCGGCCTTGCGATACAAATCCGCCGGCGGCGTGAACCGATTGGGGCATCAAGCCGACGTGCCCCATGACGGGAATGCCCCGTTCAACGAGAAACTTTACCGTCGGCGCCATTTCGGCGCCGCCTTCGATCTTGATTCCGGCACAGCCGGTTTCAGCCATCACCCGGGTGCAATTCCGGAACGCCGCCGCCGGAGATTCCTCGTACGTGCCGAATGGCATATCGACGATGACGCAGGCACGCTTGCTGCCGCGGACCACCGCCGCGCCGTGGGCGATCGCCATATCGAGGGTAACCGCCAATGTGCTGTCCATGCCATAGAGCGCCATGCCCATGGAATCCCCGACCAGCAGCAAATCCACATGAGGATCCAGCAGCTTGGCCATGGGCGTTGAATATGCGGTCAGGCAGACGATCGGTTCACCGCCCTTGCGGGAGATGATATCGGGTATGGTGACCCGCCGATTGGTGCCGTTGGACGTGCTCACCCTCGTCCTCCAGAGTTTTTGCACTGCAAAGAAACGGTTTTTTACCACACCGGGTGGGCCACGTCACGGTCTAGCGATTCTCCGGTGACGTAAAAATTTATGTGTCAGTTGGGAATGGGGTACTCCCTGTGGTTTACGACAACCGCAAGAAGGAGCACCCCGATGCCACAGCAAGCTGTAACGATTGAGAACCTACCACAAGCCTTTGAGGTGGTGAAGGAGATGCAAGCAGGCGGATTGGACTGGGGCGAGGGTTATCGCCCGCTTGGCCGCCAGGCGCTGGCCGAGATCATCGAGGGCCGGATGGCCGAGGCGGTGGATCGCTGGCTCGACGGCCTCGATGGCAGCGCTATGCGCGACCGGCGCAACGGCACCTACCGGCGCCGCCTGCTCAGCGAGCTCGGCGACATCGAGCTCAACGTGCCGCGCACCCGGCACTTCTGCCCGACCGAGGTTCTGAAGAGCTACGCAAGGCGCGCTCCAGAGATCGACCGCGCCATCCTGGCCGGCTTCGTGCTGGGGCTCTCGACCCGCAAGGTCGGCGAGGTCCTGCTTGCCCTGCTCGGGCGTCCGGTCTCGGCCGCGACGGTGAGCCGGGTCGCCAAGACCCTCGATCTGTCGGTCGCCGCATTCCACCGCCGGCCGCTGAAGAACGCCTACAAGGCGCTGATGCTCGACGGCGTGGTGCTGGCCTGCAAGACCGGCGCCGGCGCGCTCAGGAGGCCGGTCCTGGTGGCGCTGGGCATACGGCACGACGGCAAGAAGGAGATTATCGACTTCCAACTCGCCGCCAGCGAGAGCGCCGCGGAGTGGGAGCGCTTCCTCACCGCGTTGCACCGCCGCGGCCTCACCGGCGAGGGCCTTGAGATGATCTGCGTTGATGGCGGCCAAGGCCTGCTCGCCGCCTTGCCGATCGTCTATCACGGCATCCCCGTTCAGAGGTGCTGGGCGCACAAAATCAGGAACATCCTCAACAAGGTCCGCGTAGCCGACCAGCAGGCCGTCAAGGCCGACGTCCACGCCGTCATGAATGCCCCCAACCGCCGCAAGGCCGAGACCGCCGCCCGCCGCTTCGCCGACGCCTGGGAAGATACCTACCCCAAGGCCGTCGCCTGCCTGCGCAACGACCTCGACGACCTGCTCACCTGCTTCCGCTACAAGGACCTCGCCGAGCGAAAGCAGGTCAGGACCACCAATGCCATCGAACGGAGGTTCCGCGAGGTTCGCAGACGAACCCGGCCCATGGGAACCTTCAAGGATAAAACCTCAATGGACCGCATCCTCTTCGCGGTCTTCATTCACGAAAACAAGTCTCAGGGAATCAGTACCCCAGTCTCCCTGACACATAACTCTTGACGTTACCCGATTCTCCTGCGATTCCGGGGCTGTGCGCATTGCGAATCCGGTGCTCTCGGGTATTATCCGGCGGGCGGGAACCTGGGAATTATCCGGCGGAGAAAATTTGGAAATGCGGCGATCGACGGGCGCCGGCCGGCGCAAACTGATGCTGTTCGGATTTGGCCTGGCCTTGGCAGGCTGTGTTGCCACGCCACCGCCTGAAGCCGAGACCGCGCCACAGACCGCCGCGGAGGCCCGCGCCACCGCGGAGGCGCAGGCCGCACCCGAAGCTGTGACCCCCTCTCCGGCGCCCGCGGCCGCGGTGGCGGCGGAGCCCGCCCCGCGTCCCGCCGCCCGAGCGGCCAAGCACATGGTGGCGGCGGCGGCAAATCCGTTGGCGGCCCAGGCCGGTCTCGAGATATTGCGGGCGGGGGGCTCGGCAATCGATGCGGCGATCGCCGTTCAGATGGTGCTCAATGTTGTGGAGCCTCAGTCTTCCGGCATCGGCGGTGGCGGTTTTCTGGTTCACTACTCGGCCAAGTCTCAATCCATCGAGACCTATGACGGACGGGAAACGGCTCCGGCGGGGGCAACCCCCGACATGTTTCTCAATTCCGACGGCAGCCCGCGTAAATATCATGACGCGGTTCCCGGCGGCCTGTCAGTCGGCGTCCCGGGACTGCTCCGGATGCTTGAAGCCGCGCACAAGGATCACGGCAAGCTTCCGTGGCGGCGGCTGTTCGATTCGGCCATCGAACTGGCTGACGAAGGATTTGAGATATCGCCCCGTCTGCATGGCCTGGTGTCACGCGATCCACATCTGAAGAAATTCGACGCCGCACGAAGTTACTTCCTTGACGCCGCCGGAGAAGCGAAATCCGCCGGCACCCGCCTGATCAATCGGCCCTTGGCGTCGACGTTCAAGGTGATCGCGGACTTTGGACCGGACGCGTTCTACATCGGCCCCATCGCCGAAGATATTGTCGCCGCGGCAAGGGGTGCCTCGCCCAATCCCGGGAGGATCACCGCCAACGATCTTCAAACCTACCGGGCCAAAAAGCGGGACCCGGTCTGCTCTCTTTATCGTCAATGGGTGGTCTGCGGCGCGCCGCCCCCGGCATCGGGCGGTGTAACGACCCTGCAGATACTAGGCACCTTGCAGGAATTCGACCTTGCCGCCATCAAGCCGGGATCAGCCGAGGCCGTCCATCTCATCGCCGAGGCGAGCCGGCTGGCCTTCGCCGACCGGGGACAATACCTCGCCGATCCGGACGCGGTGCGCGTTCCGGTCGGACGGATGATCGACCCCGGCTACCTGGCGATGCGGGCCAAGTTGATCAACCGCTCGACGGTGATGGAAAAGGCCGAACCCGGCGGCTTCGCCGGGCGGGCGGAACTGCGCTATGCGCCGTCACCCGACGAACACGGCCTGTCCACGACGCATTTCAGCATCGTGGACGGTGACGGCAATGTGGTGTCGCTGTCATCTTCGATCGTGGACGCGTTTGGATCGAGGTTGATGGTCCGGGGCTTCCTGCTCAACAACCAGCTCACGGATTTCAGTTTCAGCCCGATGCGCAATGGCCGTCCAATCGCCAATGCAGCCGCCGCGAACAAGCGGCCGAGGTCGTCCATGAGCCCGACGCTGGTGCTCGATGCCGGCGGCAAGCCTGTCCTGGCGGTCGGGACCCCTGGGGGCAGCGCCATTGTCGGCTATGTCGCCAAGACCATCATCGGCGTACTGGATTGGAAACTGGATCCCCAGGCGGCAATCGATGCCCCCCACTACGTCAATCGAAACGGCCCGACGGACCTGGAGGCGGATACGGCGGCGGCGGCCCTTCAGCCCGTTCTGGAAGGGTTGGGGCACAAAATCCGGGTCCTCGGCATGACGAGCGGGCTTC
The DNA here is from genome assembly GCA_965221855.1 of Rhodospirillales bacterium. Lineage (GTDB taxonomy): Bacteria > Pseudomonadota > Alphaproteobacteria > Rhodospirillales > UBA2165 > JAJDXO01. The sequence continues at coordinate 418,819 of CBDCSV010000008.1, forward strand.
ACGCCATTCAGATCACCGAAAACGGCCTCCTCGGGGGCGCGGACCCCCGCAGCGAAGGCGTCGCGATCGGCGACTGATCAACAGCGGACGCCGAGGCAAAGGCGCTTCCATCCGGCGCGCCGGTAACGGCGAGGCGGGTTGACGGCCGGCCATGGGGCCGGGAAATCAGCGGCTGCCGACGAGGCTCTTTTCTTCCCCTTCTTCTTCCTCGATCCGCGCCGGCAGTTCCAACAGGAACGTCGTGCCTTCTTCGTCGGTGCTCCCCAGCGTCACATCGCCCCCGTGCGCGCGCATGATATCGCGCACGATTACCAGCCCGAGACCGGTTCCGTCCTTCTTGGTCGAACCGGCAAAAGGCGCGAACAGGTTCTCCCGCGCCTGTTGCGGGATACCTGGACCATCGTCCGTGAAACTCAGGCAGATGAAGCCAAACCGGGACTCGGCTCGGGCGATGACCGATTTGGCGCCCGCCTGAAATGCGTTGCGGCCGACGTTGGTGAGAGCCCGGAAAATCTGGTCACGGTCGGCATCCACCTGAATATTCGGCGAAACCTCGTTGCGCCAGACAAGACCGTCCACGCCAAGCTCGGAGTTGCGAATCCCCTCGCCTACCTCCTCCACCAGATCGGCGAGGGCGAACCGGCCGGTCTCCATCTTGGGCGCGCCCTCGCGGGCAAAGCTCAGGGTCTGGGAACAAAGTTCCACCGCCCGGTCGATGGCCTCGAACAGGCGCGGCACCAAGCGGCGGACCTCCGGGTCATCGCTGTCGGCCAACCGATCGGACACCAGCACCGCGGTGGCAAGGGAGTTTCGAAGATCGTGGTTGATCTTGGCCACGGCCGAGCCCAAGGCCGCCAAGCGCCGGCGCTGCCGGAGCGCCTGGCGCACCTCGTGCTGCATGACGCCGAGCTCCCGTTGAGCGACGCCGATTTCATCCGCCCGATCGCCGGGCGGCAGGCTTGCTTCGGCATTTTCCGGATCGGCCCGGAATTTCATCATGCTCTCCGTGATGCGTTCCATGGGCCGCACCATCAGCCAGCGGAGGGTCAGAAATACCAGCGAGGCGGTGATCGCGGAGATGATCAGGGACAAGGCCAGGATGCGGACCGAAAAATCATACATGGCCTGGCGCATCGGCGCTTCGTCCATGAGAATTTCGACGACCGTCCCCGGGTCCTGGGGGGACGGCGCGATGACCCGCAGCACCCGGTTTTCCGTCTGCACCAATGTCACCAGGGCGTCCGCGAGCCAGCCGAAAAATACCGGCTCCCGTAAATCGTATGTCGCGTCAATGGACGGCAACTCCGGCGCGCCAAGCGCAAACATGTGCCGCTTCGGCGTGCGCAGCACCACGTGATAGGTCTCGGACCGTTCCAGCAGGCGTCGCTGGAGGTCCGGACTAACCGCGTGGTTGGGCATGGCCTCCAGGGCCAAGGTCGCCAGGTGGGCGGCCGCGATACGTTCCTCGAGGAAACCCTGCCGAAATCGCGCAACCGATGGCGCGTAGATCAGCACCTCGCTGATCATCACGAAGAAAATTGTCAGAACCAGCAGCCGCGCCGACAGCGAATGGGTGAACGGCGCCGGAGTTCTTTGCTGTCCAGCCATGGCGGCCAATGTAACACATTTGGCCGCCGGTGGGATGGGTTCCACGCTATGGACGGATGGTCTGCTGTCAGCCGAATTTCGTGAGAAATCTCACGATTTTTCGGGTCCGGCCGCCGAACAGGGAGGGTGTGAAGTACTGGCCGGCCGCCCGTTTGCCGGCTTCTCCGAGGGTTGGATAGGGCGCCACCATGTTGGCGATGGCGCCGATCTTCATCCTTTTCTGGACCGCCAGGGTCCACACCTGGATCAACTCTCCCGCGTGCGCGCCGACGATACCGGCGCCCAAGACCCGGCCCTTGGGGCCGATGACGATTTTGACCAAACCTTCGGTCGCGCGCTCGGCGATCGCCCGGTCGTTTTCGGCGAACGGCCAGGAGGTCACGCGGATATGGTCCCCGTGCATTTCCCGCGCCGCCGCTTCCGTAAGCCCCACCTGGGCCAGTTCCGGCGAGGTATAGGTCACCTTCGGGATCGCGGACATGTCCTGTTTGGCGGGGATTCGAAACAGCGCGTTCTTGATGACGATGCCCGCGTGATAGGAGGCGACGTGGGTGAATTGCAGACCGCCCGCAACGTCACCGATTGCGAACACCTTTTTGTTGGTGGTCCGCATCCGGGCATCCACCTTGATGCCGGCCCTGTCATATTCGATCCCGGCCGCCTCCAGATCGAGGCCGTCCAGGTGGGGCCGCCGGCCGGCGGCCACGAGAAGATGAGAGCCCGTTATACGGGACCTGGGCGCCCCTTCGACATCCACCGCGATGCCGTCTCCGTCCCTGGCCGCGCCGGCCACGCGAACGCCCTCGAGGAATTCGACGCCTTCGGATTTCAGGCGTTGACGGACCACCTCGACCAACTCCGGGTCGTCATTGGGCAGCATGCTGGCCATTTCCAGGACGGTGACCTCGGCGCCGAGCTGCCGGTGGGCCTGGGCCATTTCGATTCCAATGGGTCCCGCGCCGACGATGATCAAGTGATCCGGAACCGCGTCAAGGCCGAATATGGTTTCGTTGGTGTGGAAGGGCGTCCGGTCCAACCCGGGGATCGGCGGCACCATGGGCCCGGAACCGGTTGCGATAACGAAACGCCTGGCCTGAATTCTCCGGCCGCCCGCCGTCACCTCCCGGGGACCGGTGAACCTGCCCTCGGCCTGGATGACGTCGACCCCGAAACCCTCATACCGCTCCACCGAGTCGTTGGGCGCTATGGCGTCAATGGCGTGACGGACGTGATCGTAGACGCCGGCGCCGTTGATTTCAGCGGCCGCCCCGCTGACGCCGAAGGGTTGCCCGCCCCGCGCCGCGGCGGCCGCATGGCCCGCCGCCAACAGCGCTTTCGACGGCACGCAACCGTAATTGAGGCAATCACCGCCCATTTTGTCCCGCTCGAGCAAGACCGTCGGGAGGCCGAGGTTGGCGGCCACATAGGCGACGGTCAGGCCGCCGGAGCCGGCGCCAATGACGCAGATATCGGTGTTGATGATGTCGGTCATGAGGTAATCCTGAAACGAAACGGCGGGCCGCGTCTAGCCGGCAACCTGCCCCCGGGCCTTGAAGCGCTTGTAGACGACCGGCACCAGCGACAGCGCCGCGAGGCCGATCAGGGGTCCGAGCACCTCGGGCGCGAATATGATCGACAGGTCCGGCGCCTGGCCGGCATCTATCAGATGTCCGATCCCGTTGCCGAGGCTGGCGTAGACGAACGTGCCCGGCATGATGCCGACCAGCGTGCTTATGACGTAGGTACGGGTGGAAACGCCCAGAAACGCCGGGACCAGATTGACCAGCCAAAACGGGAAAAGCGGCACCAGCCGGAGCACCAGCATGTAGCTGACGGCATTGGCCCGGAAACCGTCTTCCATGCGGCGGATTGCGGGGCCCGCCTTTTTGCGAAAGAAATCGGCAAACGCATACCGCGCGGCAAGAAAAATCACCGTGGCGCCCAGGGTGGCGGCAAAGACCACGAGGATTCCGCCTTCCAGGGTGCCGAACATGAACCCGCCCAAAATCGTGAACCAAACGGCGCCGGGAAGGCTGATGGCGATGGCAGCGGCATAAGCCGCAATAAACACCGCGGCGCTGAGGATATGGTTGTTTTGCGCCCACGACAGAAGCGACCCGCGGTTTTCCTTCAGCATTTCGAACGAGAAGAAGTGGTGGAGGTCGAACAAAAATGCCGCGCCGAGCCCGGTCACCAGCAGGACGATCGGCGCCAGCCGCTTGACCGGCAGGCCGCTTTGCCCGGCGTCAGTTTCCTGGTTTTCGTCGTTCATGATCGGAACCGATCCTTTTGCCTCAAGTGCTCTTCGTCTCCCGTGACAAATGTCACAAGCCGAAGCTGGTCGCACTCCGGTAGATATGGCCGCCGAGGCCTTGATTCCAGTCACCATTCCGTGACCCGGCGCCTCCCGGCAAGCGTAATATTGCCGTTGAAACAAAGGGCTTAATGCTTATGGAGGACGCCTGAAACCGGCGCGGGACCAGGCCCCGAACGGACTACGGCAAGCCGGCGTTCAACATCATCGATGACACGGGAACCGCTACCGGACGCGGTGCGGCGTAATTGGCGGGTGGCGAAGCGACGGTATTGCGCCGCCAAATAGCGGTGGTCAAGGCGTGGCCCGCGGGTAGCGGCGGCCGTTCAGCTGTTCCCCAATGAATGTCGACCGCACGAAGTGGCGGTAGGTTACCAGGGTGAGCCCGGTTGCCATGGCCACGACCAGTGCGACCTTGACGATCCCCGGTGTCGGCACGTTCACGAGAAGGAGGGGCAGCAAGATGACGAACGGCACATGGACGATGTAGATCCAGTATGAGGCGTCCGCCAAGTAGCGCCAGCGGGGGCTCGGATGGTTCACGTGACGAAGGAAAAATCCGAGCAGGCCATAGGCCAGAAACCACATGGACAGCGAAAGGAAAACCACCGCCCCCAGATGAAGGACCTCCGAAGTCCCGGCGCAGGTCCTGTCCGGATTGGGGTCGCAGCCGGTCTCGAAGAGGGTGAGGTAGCCTACGAAGCACATCAACCCGGCGGCGAGGAAGCTCCATGCCGGGCGCTTGAAGCCTTCCAGCACCCCACGGCGGTGGAAAAGCAGCCATCCGAATGCGAAAAAGAGGCCGAATAGTCCCAGCAAACGCAAGGGCGGGACCGGGCCCGCATAGTAGTCGATCGCCCACGACTGCATCGGGTACAGCGCGACACCCGCCAGCAGAGCCAGCACACCGATGCCTCCCCGGTGCACCACGCTCTCGAAGAGGTCCAGCGAGCGTGCTCGCATGCCAGCGGGAATCCAGCGGGCGAGCACGCTCAGTGCGCCGACGACCACATACAGGATCATCAGGTGGTAGAGGAACCACAGGTGAAAGAACATGTGGCGCAATGCGCCGGGCGACGTGATCTCCTCGAGGCTGTAGACGTGGGTGGGCGGGACGGAACTGAACCGGGAAGCGAACTGCACAACGAAGTACAACGTGACCGCCAGGACGGGCCAGGCCACCAGGAACGGCACCCCGATCCGACTCCACCGCTGCTGCAGGAACGCCCGGGTGCCGCGGGTCTCGACCAGGTATGCCGCGAAGAATCCCGCCATTGCGAAGAAGACCGGCAACTGGAAAACCCGGATGAAGAGGATCAGCCAGTGAACGAGGATGTCGGCGTGTGCGTCCCGGAAAGGCCATCCCGCGAAAATGGTGGGTTCGTAGCTCAATGCCGAGTGCCGGACTACTCCGAGCATCATCACGACCGTCCGCAACCGGTCGAGCGAATGGTACCGCGGGAAGGTGAACTGGGGCTGGATGGCGGAGTTGTCTCGCACCCTACCGGTTCCTATCCGAGCCGCCGCTTGACCGGCGACCGACGATACGGACTTTGAATCCGACGGGCTGCATCGTCGGAAATGATCTCACCCGCAACGCGCCGTGAGGATGGAGAGGCTGTAGAACGACCTCGTGCAGAACAGTCGCCATGATGAGGCTTAGCTGCACGGGAACGAGACCGCTTCCGAGACAGCGGTGGCTGCCGGCCCCGAAGGGGCGTAGGCGCCCCGTTGCCGGTGCTCGGCCTGATCCTGCGTGTAGCGGTCGATATCGAAGCATTCCGGCCGGGGAAAATTCTCTTCGAGTCCGTGTCCCACCGCCGTGCCGATCATGACCAGCTCGCCGGCAGGAACGGTGTGGCCCGCAAACTCGAAGGAGTTGCTGACCGTTCGAAGCACGGCTGGCGAGACTGGATGGAGCCGCAGCGTTTCCATTACCGCCCGCCGCGAGATATCCAGCCGCCGCAGCCCCTCACCCGGCGTCAAGTCCTGTTCAAAGAAGGCGTCTGCCTCGGCGGTCATGCGCTCCATCAACTCCGGGCGCTTCAAGACGTTGTAGAGCACGAACGAACAGGTGCTCGCGGTCGTGTCCAGTCCCACCATGTAAGGGGCCAACACGCTCAGGGGCAGGTTGGTCTCGGGAACGAGCTGCGGATCGATTGACCGGAGCTCGAGCATGAGATCCACGAAATCCGGGTTCCCCTCGCGCGGACCGCTTCGTTCCTTGTGTGCGAGGATCTTCTCCGCGAGGTCGAAAGCACGCTCGCGCGCTCGCCTGTAACGCGGCAACTTCATGATGTGGGGCAACACCGTCGAACTCAGAAGCAGCCCGCCGAGTAGGGTGGTCAGGTCACTCGTGTAACCGCGGGGCGAGTGACCCGTCATCATGTGGCCCATCTGCTCCGCGATGAGATTCTGGAACGCCGGCAACACCTCGAACGGTTTCCCTACCGGCCACTTCGCAATCTCGGTGCGGGCAATGTCGATGATCTCCGCACTCCTGTCCTTCGCGATGCTTGTCGAGTATCCCTTGGCCTGAACCTTCCGCATAGTGACGTGGTCGGCGCCGTCCATGGTCAGGATCGAACGCGACGAGCCCATCTGGTTGTGGAGGTTCGCCATGGGTTCCAGCGACCGGAATACCGTGCCACCGTGGGTCGTAAGGAAGTTGGTCGCCTCCGGGCCGACCATGCATATGAATCCGCGTCCGGGGACACGAATCCGGAAAATCGGTCCGAGCTCCCTGTACTGGCGGATAAGGAAATTCACCAGACCCTTACGCATGGCGAGGCCGTTGCCCAGGAGGGGGAGGCCCGGGACGACCGGAATCTCTTTCGGCCGCGCGGCCTTCGCGGGCGGTTCGCCGGGCGTCTCGATCTCCGTGATCGCCCGGCCCATTGTCCTGGCGATCAGGTCGAGATTGCGCAGCTGGTCGATGCGGTCACGGACCTCCGCCCGTTCCTCCGGCGCCAGGATCGTGCGAAATACGCCGCACGCATCGGCAAGCGCAATGATCCCTATGTCGCGGGGATCGGGAATATCGTCGCTGAACAGGAGCCGCATGATTCGCAGCCTGGTCTCTTCGACCCACTGGCCGTCTGCGATGGGATAGCGCCGTGAACGGGACACCGATGGAACCAGCGACAGCAGCCCGTCCTCTTCAGAGCTCAGAATGCCGCGCTCGGTCAGGCGCACGAGCGCGGCTTCGCGGATCCGGTCTCCGTGCGCGGCCGTCCTTTTGAGCCAGTAGCCCGTGTCATGCTCTTGCTCGGCGTCCGCGATATCGGCCAGTGTCGAATCGAGGAAGTCTTCGCCCAATGGAGTGGCGTCCATCAGAATCAACCGCTCGGAATCCGTGTCGATGCGATCCTCGAGTGCGAGGTCCATCAGCACCGCTCCGGCGAGCGCCAGGGCGAGCGAATGGTCGGGCATGCCCGGAGCCAGTTCCCCTCGCCTTTCGTCGAGAACGAGAAGCAAGATTTCCTCAACGTATCTGAGCATCGCTATTCGTCGTTTCGTCTGTTGCCTACCTGCGCTCTGTGTTTTGACCCAGCTCGCTCACCGACAGTCAAGTTCGCTCAGATCGTGTCCCTGCCCCCTGTGTAGAAAGGCCGCTCCTTGTGCAGTACACGGCTGCCGAGATCTCCGGCGCTGTGGCGTTAATTTTTCCGCCGCGCGGAGACCGCGCCGTCAAACCCTTTCCTCGTTTCACCGTCATCGTCTTCTCCTGACCGTCCGTGCGACAGGCCGCCGCGCCGTGGCCGCAACGGGGCATCCGGGCCGAACCCACCCGCTCATGACGTCAGTCGATACACTCCCGACGATGACAATCACGGCAACCAACGGTAGGAAATCGAGGATGGCTTGTGAATTTCATAATTGAACGGATATCGATATCAATATTGCTATGCCGAAATTTTCCGGCGAGCCCCCGGCGACGCCCCCCTCCGTGACCCTCCGCCTCTCGGGACTAGGGGTGTTCCCCAGGACCCCATGGTGGAGAGGACCGGCCGTGCCCGCCGGGGTCTGATTCCGGTCACCATTCCGAGACCCGGCGCTTCCCGGTAACGTCAAGAGTTATGTGTCAGGGAGACTGGGGTACTGATTCCCTGAGACTTGTTTTCGTGAATGAAGACCGCGAAGAGGATGCGGTCCATTGAGGTTTTATCCTTGAAGGTTCCCATGGGCCGGGTTCGTCTGCGAACCTCGCGGAACCTCCGTTCGATGGCATTGGTGGTCCTGACCTGCTTTCGCTCGGCGAGGTCCTTGTAGCGGAAGCAGGTGAGCAGGTCGTCGAGGTCGTTGCGCAGGCAGGCGACGGCCTTGGGGTAGGTATCTTCCCAGGCGTCGGCGAAGCGGCGGGCGGCGGTCTCGGCCTTGCGGCGGTTGGGGGCATTCATGACGGCGTGGACGTCGGCCTTGACGGCCTGCTGGTCGGCTACGCGGACCTTGTTGAGGATGTTCCTGATTTTGTGCGCCCAGCACCTCTGAACGGGGATGCCGTGATAGACGATCGGCAAGGCGGCGAGCAGGCCTTGGCCGCCATCAACGCAGATCATCTCAAGGCCCTCGCCGGTGAGGCCGCGGCGGTGCAACGCGGTGAGGAAGCGCTCCCACTCCGCGGCGCTCTCGCTGGCGGCGAGTTGGAAGTCGATAATCTCCTTCTTGCCGTCGTGCCGTATGCCCAGCGCCACCAGGACCGGCCTCCTGAGCGCGCCGGCGCCGGTCTTGCAGGCCAGCACCACGCCGTCGAGCATCAGCGCCTTGTAGGCGTTCTTCAGCGGCCGGCGGTGGAATGCGGCGACCGACAGATCGAGGGTCTTGGCGACCCGGCTCACCGTCGCGGCCGAGACCGGACGCCCGAGCAGGGCAAGCAGGACCTCGCCGACCTTGCGGGTCGAGAGCCCCAGCACGAAGCCGGCCAGGATGGCGCGGTCGATCTCTGGAGCGCGCCTTGCGTAGCTCTTCAGAACCTCGGTCGGGCAGAAGTGCCGGGTGCGCGGCACGTTGAGCTCGATGTCGCCGAGCTCGCTGAGCAGGCGGCGCCGGTAGGTGCCGTTGCGCCGGTCGCGCATAGCGCTGCCATCGAGGCCGTCGAGCCAGCGATCCACCGCCTCGGCCATCCGGCCCTCGATGATCTCGGCCAGCGCCTGGCGGCCAAGCGGGCGATAACCCTCGCCCCAGTCCAATCCGCCTGCTTGCATCTCCTTCACCACCTCAAAGGCTTGTGGTAGGTTCTCAATCGTTACAGCTTGCTGTGGCATCGGGGTGCTCCTTCTTGCGGTTGTCGTAAACCACAGGGAGTACCCCATTCCCAACTGACACATAAATTTTTACGTCACCCGCTTCCCGGCATCGTTGACTTGGCGGGGCCGAAAACGTATACACCGGGCCTTGCAAATTCTGGCCGCTTTTGGAGCAGACAGTGAAACGGACATTCCAGCCCAGTAATCTCGTGCGCAAGCGCCGGCACGGCTTTCGCTCGCGCATGGCAACCGTTGGCGGCCGGCGGATTCTGGCGGCGCGGCGCGCCAAGGGCCGCAAGAAACTCTCCGCCTAGACGGACAAGGTACATCCCGTGGGCACGCCCCTCGTGCGTTTAAGGAACCGCGGGGATTTTCTTCGTGTGGCCCGGGAGGGCAGGAAATGGGTGACCCCCGGCCTGATCCTTCAGTGCCGGATTCACGAAGAGGCCGAGAGTACCGTTTTGGCGGAACGGCGCCTTGGATTTACGGTCAGCCGGAAAGTCGGCAACGCGGTGGCCCGAAACCGCGCCCGCCGGCGACTCAAGGCCGCCGCGGACGAGGTGATGCCGGGTCAAGCCGCACGTCATCGTGACTATGTGATTATCGGGCGGAATGCGACACTCGACCGCCGTTTCCCGGATTTGGTCGGGGACTTGGAAACGGCACTTGAAAAACTCGGCGCAATGGCCGAAGAGAGGGAGACAGAACCGCCGGATCGGGACACCAATCGGCGGGCCGGCTAGGGACCAGCATGAAACCCATCCGCACAGTCTTGAAACTCCTGATCCGGGGTTATCAGCTTCTCGTGTCGCCGATCCTCGGCGCCAACTGCCGGTACGCGCCGTCCTGTTCACAATATGCCGTCGAGGCCATTGACTCACATGGCGCCGTTCGCGGCTCATGGCTGGCCGTCAAGCGCATCGGCCGCTGCCACCCGTGGGGCGGCTCGGGATACGATCCGGTGCCTTCGGGACAGGATCACGATCGCGCCGCCGAGGCGCGCCCGCGATGATGGACCAGAAAAACCTTCTCCTGGCGATCGTCATTTCGGTCGGGATCATGCTGGGCTTTCAGTGGTACGTCAGCGAGTTCGGCCCGCCGCCGCCGGAGCCCCGGCAGGAGCAGACGCAAAACAGCGTCGACCCGGCCGCGCCGCCGGTGACCGCCGAGAGCGCGGCGCCGGGAGCGGTTCCGTCAGGCCCGTCAGGGGCCGAGGCCGTGCCGGTTCCGGGGGGCGCGCCGGGCCGGGTTGCCCGGGAGGCCACCCAACGGGCGCTGAACGCCGTGCCCCGGGTTACCATTCAATCGGACAGGCTTAGCGGGTCCATTTCGCTGCGCGGCGCCCTGTTCGACGATCTGACGCTCCTGGACTACCGGGAAACCACGGATCCGGCGAGCGCCAACATCAAATTGTTGCTGCCCTTTGGGACGCCCGATGCCTATTTCGCCGATTTCGGCTGGGTGGCCAATGGCGTCGACGTTCCCGATGAGCAAACCCTTTGGACCGCCGACCGGAAGACATTGACCCCGGATCAACCGGTGACGCTCACCTGGACCAACCCGGCCGGCGTCATCTTCAGCCTCAAGCTGTCGATGGACCGGAATTACATGTTCTCCGTCGAGCAGAACGTTCAAAATGCCGGCGAGCAGACCATTACGGTCTTTCCCTTCGGGCGTATTCGCCGGAGCGGCACACCCGATATCACCGACTTTTACATCCTTCACGAGGGCATTCTCGGCGTCTTCGACGGGGTCCTGGACGAGTACGACTACGACGATCTCCAGGATGCGGCGGAGGAGCAGCGCACCGACCGCCAAATCGTCAAAAAGAGTACCACCGGCGGATGGGTGGGGATCACCGACAAGTATTGGCTGACGGCGCTGATTCCCGATCAGGATACCTCGGCCGCCGCCCGCATGTTCGAAGACCCGAACCAGCCGGGCGACAATTATCAGGTGGATTTCCGGGATGACGCATCGGCGATCGCGCCCGGTGCGAGCGCCGGCACGACCAGCCGATTCTTCGCCGGCGCGAAGGAAGCGCGGCTGGTGTTTGAATACCGGGATGATCTCGGGATCGAGCGGTTCGACCTGGCCATCGATTGGGGCTGGTTCGAACTGTTGACCAAGCCGATTTTCTTCACGCTGGTGTTTTTCACCGACCATGTCATCGACAACATGGGGGTCTCGATCCTGCTGCTGACGGTGCTGATCAAGCTCGCCTTCTTCCCGCTGGCCAACAAGTCCTACAAGGCGATGAGCAAGATGAAGGCCCTGCAGCCGGAAATGATGAAACTCCGGGAGCGGTTCGGCGACGACAAGATGCGCATGAACCAGGAAGTGATGGCGCTGTACAAGCGGGAGAAGGCCAATCCGGCCTCCGGCTGTTTGCCCATCCTGCCGCAAATTCCGGTGTTCTTTGCGCTCTACAAGGTGTTGTTCGTCACCATCGAAATGCGGCACGCGCCGTTCTTCCTGTGGATCGACGACCTCTCGGACATGGATCGCCTGACCTTCGTCAATGCCTTCGGCCTGATCGACTGGACGCCGCCGGAATGGGCGATCATCGGCATCTGGCCGATCCTCATGGGCCTCACCATGTACGCCCAGCAGAAGCTGAACCCGCCGCCCACGGATCCGACCCAGCAGAAGATCTTCATGTTCCTGCCGTTCATCTTCACCATCATGCTGGCGCGGTTCCCGTCGGGTCTGGTGATCTACTGGGCCTGGAACAACCTTTTGTCGGTCCTGCAGCAGTACGTGATTATGCGGCGTATGGGCGTGCCCATCGGCGGCGGTCAGATCAAGCCCGCTCCCGCCGCGGCATCGGCGGGCGCCGCGGCCGCCAACGAAGGCTCCGGTGAAGACGCCGATGAAGGCGGCGAGGAGCCGGCCAAACCTTCCCGCAAGTCCAAGAAAAAGAAGAAAAAGAACGGGTAAGGCGGGCTTTCCCGGTGCTCGATCATGACCGCTCCCCTCACCCCCGAGGATGAAACGGCCGCCGCGCTGGAAGCCGGACGGCTGCTGTTTGCCCAGGACTGCCGGTTCATCATCAGCGCGGCCCGCCTGGCTCAGGTGCCCGGCGACGCGCTCCCCGAGGTCGCCTTCGCCGGCCGCTCGAATGTGGGAAAATCGAGCCTCGTCAATGCGCTGACGGGCAGAAAGACCCTCGCCAAGGCCTCCAACACGCCGGGCCGGACCCGGCAGCTGAATTTCTTCGATCTCGGCGGCCGGCTGTGCCTTGCCGATCTGCCGGGTTACGGATATGCCCGGGCCTCGAAATCCGAGATCAGGATCTGGACCGAACTCACCCGATCCTACCTCAAGGGCCGGGCAGGCCTGCGCCGCGCCTGCCTGTTGATCGACAGCCGCCACGGCATCAAGGACAGTGACCGGGACGCCATGAAGCTGATGGACGACGCGGCGGTCGTCTACCAGGTCGTGCTCACCAAGTGCGACAAGATCAAGGCGGGCGCGCTCACCCATATGGAGGAAAAGACCGCGGCCGAGATCTCGACGCGCGTCGCCGCCCATCCCGAGATAATCGCAACCAGCGCCCGGTCCGGCCAGGGAATCCCGGAACTGCGGGCCGCGCTTGCGGCGCTGGCGGCATCGCCCGAGTTCGGCTAAAGTCCCGGCCCTCGGGGAGACCCAAGATGAACGACGATCCAAAAACGCCGCCCCAAGGGGCGGACGGCGACGGCGCGGCAGCGTGGCGCAATCAGGCCCACACGCTGGCCGAAGCGCTGCCCTATATGCAGCGGCACGAAGGGCATACCTTCGTCATCAAGTATGGCGGCCATGCCATGGGCGATGACGATCTCGCCAAGCTGTTCGCCGAGGACGTCGTGCTGCTCAAGCATGTCGGCATCAATCCGATCGTCGTGCACGGCGGCGGGCCGCAGATCGCCGAAATGCTGGAACGGCTGAAAATTCAGTCATCCTTCATCGACGGCCTCAGGGTCACCGATGCCGCCACCGTGGAAGTGGTTGAAATGGTCCTCGCCGGGACGATCAACAAGCAGATCGCCGCCTCCATCAACGGCGCCGGCGGATTCGCGGTGGGCCTGTCCGGAAAGGACGGCAATCTCATACGGGCCGCCAAGCTGCGGCGCACCAAGCGCGATCCCGACTCGAATATCGAGAAAATTCTCGATCTCGGCTTCGTCGGCGAGCCCCGGCAAATCTCCACCCACGTCCTCGAAGTGTTCGAGCAATCGGATATGATTCCCGTCATCGCCCCCATCGGCGGCGGAGAAAAGGGCGAGACCTTCAACATCAACGCCGACACGGCAGCCGGCGCCATCGCCGACGCCATGTCGGCCCGGCGGCTGCTGCTCCTGACCGACGTTGCCGGCGTTCTCGACGAAAACGGCGGACTGATCCCCAAACTCACGGCATCGGAAGCCCGCGAGCTGATCGCTGCCGGCGTCATCGAGGGCGGCATGATCCCCAAAGTGGAGACCTGCCTGCGGGCGGTCGACGGCGACGTCGACGCGGCGGTCATTATCGATGGCCGCGTCCCCCATGCCCTGCTGCTCGAACTGTTTACCGAGCACGGCGCGGGAACGCTGATCGCATCCGACTGACCGGCCCGTCCATTTCTTCAGGAAATGTTCCGGCCGCCCTTGAAACAAATGGGGTTGCCGAGGCCCAGGTGCCGTAGCACAAATGCCGCATGCCTGAAAAACACGGGAAAACCCGGACTGACGGAATATCGCGGGACGCCCGCATATTGCGGGAGTGCGACACCTGGGTGTTCGATCTCGACAATACGCTGTACCCGCCGTCAGCCAGCATGTTCGACGAGATCGACCGGCGGATGTGCGCCTATATCGCCCAATTTTTGAAACTCGATCACGCCGAGGCCTACAAGGTCCAGAAGCGCTATTTCCGTGAACACGGCACCTCGCTGAAGGGGTTGATGGACAATCACGACATGGATCCGGCGCCCTACCTCGACTACGTCCACGAGGTCAGCGTCGACATGGTTCAGCCCGACCCGGACCTGGACCGCGCCCTTCATGCCCTGCCCGGCCGAAAGGTGGTATTCACCAACGCATCCGCCCGGCACGCCGAGCGGGTGCTCGGCCGGTTGGGGGTCGGTCACCACATGGACGGCGTGTTCGACATCGTCGCCGCCAACTATGTCCCGAAGCCGGAGCCGAGCGTCTATCGGCTGCTGACCGAGACGTACGCGTTCGACCCCGCCAAGGCGGTCATGGTCGAGGATGTCGCTCGGAACCTCAAGCCGGCCGCCGAAATGGGCATGGCGACGGTCTGGGTGGTCACCGACCGGCCCTGGGCGAACGCGGAAGCCGAGGATGTCGAACCGGACCACACCGTGACGGATCTTTCGGGCTGGCTGGTCGAGATATCCGGCGCCTAGAGCGTATTTGAGATTGATTGAATCATTTTAGGGATTCCCAAGTATGGGCGAACCATGATTCAAGATGGATGCTGGGCAAGGAGGCCAGCATTCATGGCGAGACCTTATTCGATTGATTTGCGAGAGCGTGTTGTTTTGGCGGTTTTGGCGGGGGAGAGTTGCCGCGCTGTAGCGGCTCGGTTTGGGGTTGCGGTTTCGAGCGTGGTTAAGTGGTCGCAGCGCTACCGGCGGACGGGGAGTGTTGCGCCCGGCAAGATGGGCGGTCACCGCCGCCGGGTTCTTGAGCCCCATCGGGAGTTCATTGTCGGCCGGATCGACCAGGAGCCGCATCTGACGCTGCATCGGTTGAGAGACGAGTTGGCCGCTCGGGGTGTCAGGGTATCCCACAGCACGGTATGGCTGTTTCTGCGCCGTGAAGGGCTGCGCTTTAAAAAAAACCCTGTTCGCCGTTGAACGGGCGCGCGCGGACATCGCCCGCCATCGCAGGCGCTGGAAGGCGTGGCAGGCAAAGCTTGATCCCGAACGGCTGGTATTCATTGATGAAACCTGGATCCGGACCAATATGGCCCCGCTGCGCGGCTGGGGGCCGAAAGGGGAGCGGGTCCGCGGCTTTGCCCCCCATGGGCGGTGGCACACCCTGACCTTCATCGGCGCGCTGCGCTGCGACCGGTTCACCGCGCCCTGCGTCTTCGACGGCCCCATCAATGGCGTGTGCTTCCGCGCCTACGTCGAGCAGCTGCTCGTGCCGACCCTGGTGCCCGGCGACATCGTCATCATGGACAATCTCGGCAGCCACAAGTCAAAAGCCGTGCGAAACGCCATCCGTGCCGCCGGAGCCAAGCTGTGGCTCCTGCCCAAATATTCCCCCGACCTCAATCCCATCGAGCAGACCTTTGCCCAAATCAAGCACTGGATGAGAAACGCCCAGAAGCGGGAGATCGACGACTTATGGCGCCATCTCGGGAGCCTCATCGACACCATCGAGCCACAGCAATGCGCCAACTACTTCAAAAACGCAGGATACGCTTCCGTCAAAATATGAAACGCTCTAGTCCCTGTTAAACTCGCCCGTATAGTACGCTTCGCCACGGACTTTACATAAGACTCCGCCAAGGGGTCGAGAGTCGATGCGACGGCCTGTGGGCAAAAAAAAGCCGCCTCCAATCGAGGCGGCTCGAGTTTAACAGGGAGGCGTCAAAGAGGTTCGAATGACGGAGGAAATCCGCCAGACGATCTCATCGATCATCGTCAATCTATCAGGCCAGTCTTAAGAGACTCTTAATGGAGCCATGGCGGCGCGAGGCGCCGGTCATTTGCGGAAAAACGATTCCGCACCCGAACGGGCATCCTCTTTCAAGGCGATGGCCGCGCGGGCGCGCTCGATTTCTCCCTCCATTTCGGCGATGTACTCGTGCAGCGCCTCGATGGACATGATCTCCAGGTCCTTTTGATCCGGTTTTTTCTCGACGGGTTCGAGATCATCGGTGTCCATCGCACGCTCCTTCCGCGGAAGACCCGCCGGGTCTTGCCTGACCGTTGCCGGCAAGCATACTAGACCAAAGCCACGAGCGACAACCGGAGCGACCATGACCGATCAACTCCCCGACGACATGCACTGCATCGAAATTCCGGAACCGGGGGGGCCCGAGGCCCTGAAACCCGGCCGACGGCCGGTTCCCGATGCGGCGGACGGCGAAATTCTGGTCCGGGTCGAAGCCGCCGGGGTCAATCGCCCCGATATCGTCCAACGGGAAGGCCGCTATCCGCCGCCGCCCGGCGTGACCGATATCCCCGGCCTGGAGATCGCCGGCACCGTCGCCGCGCTCGGCGGCGGCGCCGGCGGCTGGAAGGTGGGCGACAAGGTAACCGCCCTGGTCGCCGGCGGCGGCTACGCCGAGTACTGCGTGGTGCCCGCGGCCCAAGCCTTGCCCGTTCCGGACGGCCTCGGCATGGTGGAAGCGGCGGCCATTCCCGAGACCTTCTTTACGGTCTGGAGCAATGTCTTTGACCGGTGCGCCCTCAAGCCCGGGGAAACCCTCCTGGTCCACGGAGGATCAAGCGGTATCGGCACCACCGCGATCATGCTCGCCTCGCAGTTGGGGAGCCATGTCATCGCCACCGCGGGTTCGGCCGAAAAGTGCCGGGCGTGTCTCGATTTGGGCGCGGAACTGGCTATCAACTACAAGGAACAGGACTTCGTCGAGGAGGTGATGAACCACACGGTTGGCAATGGAGCCGACGTCGTGCTCGACATGGTCGCCGGGGACTATATCCCGAGAAACATCGCCTGCATGGCCGTGAGCGGCAGGCTCTGCATAATCGCGGCCCTCGGCGGATCGAAGGCGGAGGTGGATTTCAGGCAGGTCTTCGTCAAGCGGATGACCATAACCGGATCGACCCTGAGGGCGCGGGACACGGCATTCAAGAGCCAGATTGCGGAAAACCTGAAATCACGGGTCTGGCCGCTGTTCAAGGACGGGAAGCTGAAACCGGTGATATACCAAACCCTGCCGCTGAACGATGCCGCCGAGGCGCATCGCGTCATGGAAGAAGGGCGCCACATCGGAAAAATAGTCCTGACAATCGGCTAGATCGGGTCATGTTTTGACGGAACCACGGCGCGGTTTCGTCAAAACGTGTGAATCCGATCTATTTCAATAGTGTAGAGCCGATTCACATGGATTGCCGGCGTCGCAAGGCAATTCCGACAATCCATGATCGGCTCTAGCGGCGGCTTTTCCGCGGGTTTGACCGGGCCCGGGGCGGCGGCTATATTGCGCGCAACATTCCAGGCGTAGACCAAGGTCCGCCTGTATCACCTTAAACGAGGAAGACGTGTGATGGCACAGCCTCTTATGCCAAAGGCGACCGCTGTTTGGCTGGTCGACAATACGGCGCTGACATTCGATCAGATCGCGGACTATTGCGGCCTTCATATCCTCGAGGTTCAGGCGATCGCGGACGGCGAGGTCGCGCCGGGCATGCAGGGCCTCGACCCGGTCGCCAACGGCCAGGTCAGCAAGGCGCAAATCGAGAAGTGCGAAGCGGATTCCGACGCCCGGCTGGAAATGTCGAAACCGTCGGTCCCGCTCCCGAAGGTCCGCCAGAAGGGCGCCCGCTACACGCCGATCTCGAAGCGGCAGGACCGGCCCGACGCCATCGCCTGGCTCTTGAAGAGCTATCCCGAACTCAGTGACGCCCAGATCAGCCGCCTGATCGGCACCACCAAGCCGACCATCGAATCGGTGCGCGCCCGGACCCATCGCAATATCGCCAATATCAAGGCGCAAAGCCCGGTCTATCTCGGGCTCTGTTCGGCGGCCGATCTGGAGAAAATGGTCGCAATCGCCCGGAAGCGCGCCGGCACGGAGCACGCGCCGCCTCAACAGCCGCCCGCCGAGGCCGCGGAAACCGCCCCGCCGGCAGGCGAGACGGCCGGGACCGAAAGCCATCCCGCCGCCGCCGTCGCACCGGCCGCCGAGGTATTCGGCGACGTTCCGGCGGCAGCGCCGTCGGAGGAGTCCGGGGAAACCCCGGATCCGTTCGCCCCGCAACCGCCGGCCGCCAGCGACTGACCGTTCTATCCGCCGCCAAACGAAATCCCCTGTGCGAGGGGCAAATCCCGCGAGTAGTTGATGGTGTTCGTCGCCCGGCGCATATAGGCCTTCCAGGCATCGGAGCCGGACTCGCGCCCCCCGCCGGTTTCCTTCTCGCCGCCGAAGGCGCCGCCGATTTCGGCGCCCGACGGACCGATGTTCACGTTGGCTATGCCGCAATCGCTCCCCGACGCGGACAGGAACCGCTCGGCCTCCCGCAGATCGGCCGTGAAGATACTCGACGCGAGGCCCTGATCGACATCGTTGTGGAGCGCGATCGCCTCGTCCAGATCGTCATATCCCAGGACGTACAATATGGGGGCGAAAGTCTCCTCGCGAACGATGGCCGATTGCCCGGGCATTTCGGCGATGGCGGGCCTGACATAGAACGCCTCCGGGCAGGTATCGCCGAGTTGCCTCTCTCCGCAGGTCACGACCCCGCCTTCCTTCCGCGCCTGCTCCAACGCCGATTGCATTGCATCGAAAGCCGCCCGGTCGATCAGCGGGCCGACCAGCGTTTCCCCGGCGAACGGATCGCCGACCGGGACCTCCGCATAGGCCGCTTTCAGCCGCGCGAGCAATTCTTCGCGGACATCGGCGTGAACGATCAGGCGGCGCAGGGACGTGCACCTTTGTCCCGCCGTTCCGACGGCCGCGAACAGGATTGCCCGGACGGCCAGGTCCAGATCGGCGGACGGGGCGACGATCATCGCGTTGTTGCCGCCGAGTTCGAGGATCGAGCGGCCGAACCGTTGGGCCACCCGGGGACCCACCTCCCGGCCCATGCGGCAACTGCCGGTCGCGCTGATCAGACGCATCCGCGGATCGTCGGCAACCAGCCGGCCGATTGTCCGGTCCCCGATCAGGACCGACGACAGGCCCGCCGGCGCATCGCCGAACTCCGCCGCCGCCCGCTCGAAGAGGTGCTGGCACGCCAGCGCCGTAATGGGCGTTTTCTCGGATGGTTTCCAGACCACCGGATCACCGCAAACGATCGCCAGCGCGGTATTCCATGACCAGACGGCGACGGGAAAATTGAACGCGGTGATGACGCCCACCGGGCCCAGGGGGTGCCAGGTTTCCATCATCCGATGCCCGGGCCGTTCCGAAGCGATGGTCAAACCGTGGAGTTGGCGGGAAAGGCCGACCGCGAAGTCGCAAATATCGATCATCTCCTGGACCTCGCCGAGGCCCTCTTGAAGAATCTTTCCGGTCTCGAGCGTCACCAGGCGGCCAAGCGGCTCCTTGTGCCGGCGAAGCTGATTGCCGAACAGCCGGATGAGCTCTCCGCGGCGCGGCGGCGGGACGTCACGCCAGCGCCGAAAGGCGTTCTCGGCGGCGGACAATTTGGCCCCGGCGGATTCCGCCGTATCGGCGGCCACCGCCGCAATGACCGTTCCATCAATCGGTGAAGCGACCGGATGGCCGCCACCATCCACGTCCGACAATGGCAGACCGATCGACTCGAGAATATCTTGAAGCATGAACCCAAATCCCAATAGCAAGGCCGGTCCGCGCCGGCCGCACGAAGTGTCGCCGACGGCGCGGGCGCCGGTCGGATTTGCAACTATATATGATTTAGGTGCGCGGACGGCGTTCGCCAGGCGGCGCCGATCAACTCATTGTCTGCGGCAGGCGGATTCCCGCCTGATACCGATCCACTTATAGGGCGTTGAGCTCCGCGAGCTCGTCTTTTATTCGGAGTTTCTGGCGTTTGAGAGTCGCGATGAGCAAATCATCGGGGGTAGAACTTTCAAACTCTCTTTCGATTTCGGATTCGAGTTCTTGGTGCCTCGCTTTGAGCACGTCGATTCGATCCTTATCCGCCATCTAACTTACCTCCTAAACTAGCCTTATTTCGCTGCTTCAATCTTAAGGCTCCCTTCGTGGCGAAATCAAGGGCCGCTCTGCCGGGGTAACGTCAAGAGTTGTGTGTCAGGGAGAGAGGGGTACTGATTCCCTGAGACTTGTTTTCGTGAATGAAGACCGCGTAGAGGATGCGGTCCATTGAGGTCTTGTCCTGGAAGGTTCCCATGGGCCGGGTTCGTCTCCGGACCTCCCGGAACCGTCGTTCGATGGCGTTGGTGGTCCTGACCTGCTTTCGTTCGGCAAGGGTCTTGTAGCGGAAGCAGGTGAGCAAGTCGTCGAGGTCGTTGCGCAGGCAGGCGACGGCCTTGGGGTAGGTCTGCTCCCAGGCGTCGGCGAAGCGGCGGGCGGCGCTGAGCGCCTTTGGCCGAGTGTCTGCGTTCATGACGTCGTGGACGTCGGCCTTGACGGCCTCCTGGTCGGTCTTGCGGACCTTGTCGAGGATGTTGCGCATCTTGTGCGCCCAGCATCTCTGGACCGGGATGCCGTGATAGACGACCGGCAAGGCGGCGAGCAGGCCCTGGCCGCCATCGACGCAGATCATCTCCAGGCCCTCGCCGGTGAGGCCGCGGCGGTGCAGCGCGGTGAGGAAGCGCTCCCATTCGGCGGCGCTCTCGCTGCCTGAGAGACAAAAGTCGATAATCTCCTTCTTGCCGTCGTGCCGTATGCCCAACGCCACAAGGACCGGCCTGCGGAGCGCGCCGGCGCCGGTCTTGCGGGCCAGCACCACGCCGTCGAGCATCAGCGCCTTGTAGACGTTCTTTAGCGGCCTGCGGTGGAAAGCCGCGACCGTTGCGTCCAGGGTCTTGGCGACCCGGCTCACGGTCGCGGCCGAGACCGGGCGCCCGAGCAGGGCAAGCAGGACCTCACCGACCTTGCGCGTCGAGAGCCCCAGCACGAAGCCGGCCAGGATGGCGCGGTCGATCTCCGGGGCGCGTCTTGCATAGCCGCGCAGGATCTCGGTCGGGCAGAAGTGCCGGGTGCGCGGCACGTTGAGCTCGATGTCGCCGAGTTCGCTGAGCAGGCAACGCCGGTAGGTGCCGTTGCGCCGGTCGCGTATGGCGCTGCCATCGAGGCCGTCGAGCCAGCGGTCCACCGCTTCGGCCATCCGGCCTTCGATGATCCCGGCCAGCGCCTGGCGGCCGAGCGGGCGGTAGCCCTCGCCCCAGTCCAGTCCGTCTGCCTGCATCTCCTTCACCACCTCAAAGGCCTGTGGTAGGCTCTCAATCGTCACAGCTCGCTGTGGCATCGGGGTACTCCTTCTTGCGGTTGTCGTGAACCACAGGGAGTACCCCATTCCCAACTGACACATAAATTTTTACGTCACCCCGGGCCCCCCGTCCGGACGAGCCGGCCGAACGCCGCACAAATGACCTCCAATTCCCGGGCCGCGTCGTTATCCGGGGAAACATCCCTCATTTTCAGATAGTTGGAGAGTGACGCCCGGATGTCGCCGGGCCCGTCTCCGTCAGGCCTTTGCATTCGCGAATGGGAGACAAAAATCATGTCCTGAGCAATCTTCTCCGCTTCGAGTTCCGCGGATTTGATACCTGCACGATATTCCCGGACGCCGCCGGCAGGCGCATCCGGCCCGGGTTCCTTGAGCCAACGCCTGATTCGCCGGAGCGGCCGAATCACCTCTTCCCGCCAAGGCGCTATGAGGAGGTCAACCTGTTCGAAATCGGCAACGGAGGCGGTCCGGCCTTGGCTCGCCAGCCACGCGGCGTACAGCAGGATGTTGACATCGAGGCCGAGGCGATCCTGCAGCGTCAGGCAGGCCTCCGCGACGCCGTCCCGCCGATAGAAATCCAACGAGAACTGCCAGAAGCGATTGGTCTCGGCGGAGGGCATTCCTAGTCCCCGAGCGAAATGCCGAGGCCGCGGGCCGTGCAAACCAGCGTGTCATCGAGAGAAACGGCACGGGTACGCTGATTGACCTCGTCGAGCGGTACGTCCACCACCTGGCGATGCTGCCAGGACACCATGCGGCCGGTCTTTCCTTCGGCCAGAAGATCGACCGCTTTCACGCCGAAGGCCGAAGCGACAATCCGGTCGTGGCTGCTTGGAACGCCGCCGCGTTGAACATGGCCCAGAACCGTTACCCGGGTATCGGATCCGGTGCGTTCCGAGATCTGCTCGCTGAGAATCTGCCCCACCCCGCCATAGCGCCGGTATCCCTGGGTGGTGATGTAGGACCGGGCTTCTTCTCCAAGCGGATGCGCGGCCTCCGCGACGACGACGAGGGAATGATTGCGCCCCCGTTCCCGGACGCGGTTGATCCTTGCCGCCACCTTCTCGATGTCGAAAGGAATTTCGGGGATCAATATGACATCGGCGCCGCCGGCGATCCCGGCGCTGAGCGCGATGTGCCCGGCGTCCCGCCCCATCACCTCGAGGATCATGACCCGCTCGTGGCTCTCGGCGGTCGGCAGCAGCCGATCAAGCGCCTCGACAGCCGTGCTGAGGGCCGTGGTGAACCCGATGGCGTATTCGGTGAGCGGCACATCGTTGTCGATCGTCTTGGGAATGCCGATCATCGGAATGCCGCCGAATTCAGCCAGCCGATGGAGAATCTTGAGACTGCCGTCTCCGCCGATGACGATCAGCCCGCTCAACCCGAGCTCCTGAAAACCGGAAACGAATTGCGGGGAAAGATCCTGCGTCGTCCCGTCGGGCATGGGATAGGCGAACGGATCTCCGAAAGTGGTGGTCCCGAGTATGGTGCCCCCCATGCGCAGGATATCGCCGGTAAACAGGCCGGGTTTCAGTTCCTCGTAGCGCATCGGGCGTTCCAGCAGACCTCTCGACCCGTCGTGAATACCGATGACCTGCCAGCCATACCCGCCGTCGGCACGCTGCACGGCGGCCCGGATCGCCGCGTTGAGACCGGCGCAATCGCCGCCGCTCGTGAGTATCCCGATTCTGGAATTTTGATTCATTTTCGCTTACCCAAGTCTTTCGGCTGCCCTTGCCAATCGAGACAGTCCCGGCTGCCCTTTTGACGACACTCTGCTATTATAGGCGTCATCCTCCAACCAATGCGAACCGATGGCGGAACCGAGGATCTTCAGGCACGGATTGACGGGCTCAAGGCGGAGCACCGGGAGCTTGACGCCCAGATCAAGGCGTTGACCGAATCGCCGCCATTCGACCAAATCAAGATTCAACGTCTGAAAAAAAGGAAACTGGCGCTCAAGGACGAGATCACCCGCCTCCACGCCCTCGGCCTCCCGGATATTATCGCCTGACCAGAGCCGATCATGGTTTGCCGGAATCGCTTTGCGATGCCGACAATCCATGTGAATCGGCTCTACACTATTGATTTAGATCGGGTCATGTTTTGACGAAACCGCGCCGTGGTTCCGTCAAAACATGACCCGATCTAGGCGAATAAATTCAGACCGCCCGGCGCCGCGACGAGAGGGCACGAAGCACCTTGAATGGCGACGGCAACAGCCCCGCCGCCTTCCTCGCCCGGGCCTGAAGCTTCGGAATTTGCATCACGTCGCCGATACGGCGGTCGAGAAATTCCCAGGTGGCCTCGCGGCCCTCCGATTCGTCGTTGAGCCAATAAAGGATCGTGGAGCCGTACACGCCCGCCAGCAATCCGCGCTTGGTGTAGTAGTTGAAATTTGTCGCGTCGTCGCCGGCCGCATACCACATGGTATCCACGGTCTTCATCAGCAGCCGCGCCGCCAACAGCTTTCGGCCCGGGACGGCGAGATACGACATGAGCCGGCGGATCGCCTCACGGTCATTTTCCGCCGCTTCCAGCCGCAACCGGACGGCGGCGGTGATCCGGTCACGTACCTTCATTTCTCCGACACCGGCCGCTTCCATTGCGCCGGCCATCTCTTCGTCGGCGAGGACGCTGTACACCTCGGCCGCTTGATTGAGGTCCCGCGGAAACAAGCGTTCGACGATGTCTTCATCTTCGCCGCAATCGAGGGCGCCGGCGCGCAGGGCTGCCTTGCTCCAGCCGTCGAAGGGGACGTGGGGCAGCATGGCTCGGACAATGCTGGACCGTAATTCGTCTAGGCTGGACATTGGGTCACTCTCCCCGCACCGACTTGACCAGATCCTGGTTGCGCTGCACTTCCTCGGCGAACCCCAACAGCGTCAAATCTTCCATCCGCATGGGATAGAGTATGCCGTCCAGATGGTCGCATTCGTGCTGCACCGCGCGGGCATGGAAACCGCTGGCGGTCCGCTCTTCGGTCCCGCCTTCGGGTGTGGTCCAGCTGTACTTGATACGGTCGAACCTGGGCACCGCCCCCATCATATCCGGCACCGACAGGCAAGCCTCCCAATCCAGGCTTTTTTCATTGGTCAGCGGCTCGATCACCGGATTGACCATCAGGGTCAGCGGCTGGGGCTCCTCCTCTTCCTCCTCGCCGGCGCGATGTTCCGGAATATAGAAGATCACCACACGCCGAGGGACGTGAACCTGGGGCGCGGCCAGGCCGATACCGCCCGCATCCTCCAGTGTATCGATCATGTCGTTGATAAGATTGGCGATTTCGGGCGCGGTCGGATCTTCCACAGGCTCCGCCTTGCGGTGTAGAACCGGGTGTCCCATGCGGGCGATCTTGAGAATGGCCATGCCGATCAATATGGACGATTTGGCCGCGAGGTCAATTGCAGCGAATATTCGCCCAATCGCCCTTCACAACCGGATTTCAGTATGTTAGAAGGCCCGCCTTCGTCGCCAATCATGACTGAAAAGGGTTGAGTCCACGTGCATGTAACCGTCCGCGACAACAATGTCGATCAGGCCCTGAAGGCCCTCAAGAAGAAGATGCAGCGCGAAGGCGTCTTCCGTGAAATGAAACTGCGCCGTTCCTATGAGAAGCCCTCCGAGCGCCGGGCCCGCGAAAAGGCCGAGGCCGTTCGCCGGGCACGGAAACTGGAGCGCAAGCGCCTGGAGCGCGAAGGCTTCTAGGAAGCCCCCGTTTCACGACCAGTGATCAAGCCGCGTCTGGACAGGACGCGGCTTTTGCACGTCCGGACGGCCCCCTGCTAACCGACCGCTTGAACGATTTCCTCGGTGGTCTTTTTGGCGTCTCCGAACACCATCATGGTGTTGTCCCGGAAGAACAGCTCGTTGTCGACGCCGGCGTAGCCGGACGCCATGGAGCGTTTCAGGAACAGCACCGTTCCCGAATTCTCGACATCCAAGATCGGCATGCCGTAAATCGGGCTCGCGGTGTCCGTCTTCGCCGCCGGGTTGGTCACGTCGTTGGCGCCGATGACGAACGCCACGTCGGCGGTCGAGAATTCGTGGTTGATTTCCTCCAGCTCGAAGACCTCGTCGTAAGGCACGTTGGCCTCCGCCAGAAGCACGTTCATGTGGCCGGGCATCCGCCCGGCGACGGGGTGAACGGCGTAGGCCACTTCGACACCCTCTTCCTTCAACAGATCACTCATTTCGCGGAGCGCGTGCTGGGCCTGGGCGACGGCCATGCCATAGCCCGGAACGATGATGACCTTGGACGCGTTCTTGAGGATGAAGCCGGCGTCCTCGGCGCTGCCGGATTTGACCGCGCGGTCGCCGGCGGGCCCCGCCGCGGCCGCATCCGAATCGCCGCCGAACCCGCCGAGCAGCACATTGAAGATGGAGCGGTTCATGCCCTTGCACATGATGTAGGACAGGATGGCGCCCGACGAGCCCACCAGCGCGCCGGTAATGATCAATGCCGTATTGGACAGCGTGAACCCGATGCCGCACGCGGCCCAGCCGGAATAGGAGTTGAGCATGCTGACGACCACGGGCATGTCGGCGCCCCCGATGGGGATAATGATCAGGAAGCCGATCAGGAACGACAGGACGACGATGGTCCAGAACGCGTCATCGCCGTTGGAAACGACCAGCCAAACGACAGCGGCGACGATGGCGATGCCGATCAGCGCGTTGAGCGGATGCTGCCCCGGGAAGACGATGGGCGATCCGGACATGACGCCCTGCAGTTTCGCGAACGCGATGACCGAACCGGAAAAGGTGATCGCGCCGATGGCGGTACCGAGGGCCATTTCAATCAGGCTGGCCGTGGCGATATCGCCCCGCGCGCCGATACCGTAGGCTTCCGGCGCGAAGAATGCCGCGGCGGCGACGGCGACGGCGGCAAGCCCGACCAGCGAGTGGAACGCCGCCACCAGCTGCGGCAAAGCCGTCATTTGGATCTTGAGCGCGACGACGGTGCCGATTGCGCCGCCGATGACGACGCCGAGGAGAATCAGTTCGAAGCTGATGATGGTGGGATCGGCGAGCGTCGTGGCAACCGCCACGATCATGCCGACGATGCCGAACATGTTGCCCTGACGCGCCGATTCGGGGGAACTCAGGCCGCGAAGCGCCAGGATGAAGCACACGGCGGCGAAGAGGTAGGCGAAGCCTGTTGCTGTTTCACTCATCCGGCGTCCCCTATTTCTTCGCTTTTTTCTTGTACATGGAGAGCATCCGCTGGGTGACGATGAAGCCGCCGAAGATGTTGACCGACGCCAGGGTGACCGCGACGAAGCCCATGATCTTGGAAAAGGACAGATCCGCGGGACCCGCGGCAATCAGCGCGCCGACGATGATCACCGACGAGATCGCGTTGGTGACGCTCATCAGCGGCGAGTGCAAGGCGGGCGTCACGCTCCAGACCACGTAGAACCCGACGAACACCGCGAGAGCAAAAACCGTAAACAGGAAAATGAACGGATCGCCGGCGACGGCGCCCTCCATGGCCTTCTCAGCCGCATCCATGTCTAACCCTCCTTCGGCGCCAGGGCCGGATGGACAACCTGTCCGTCCTTGCAGACCAGCGTGCCGGTAATGATTTCGTCTTCCCAATCGATGGAGAATTGTTTCGTCTCCGGGTCGACCAGGGGTGTGATGAAGTTGACCAGGTTCTTGGCGAACAATGTGCTGGCATCCTCGGCCAGCCGCGCCGGCACATTGGCGTGACCGACGATGGTTACGCCATCCTTCTTGACGGTCCGGCCCAGTTCGGCGCCCTCGACGTTGCCGCCGGCCTCGACGGCGAGGTCGACGATGACGGCGCCTTCGGGCATGGACCTGACCATCGCCTCGGTGACGAGCGTCGGCGCGGGACGGCCGGGAATCAGGGCCGTGGTGATAACCACGTCCTGCTTCTTGATGTGCTCGGCAACCACCTGTTTCTGCTTCTCGAAGTACTCGGGCGGCATTTCCTTGGCGTATCCGCCCTCGGTCTGGGCGTCTTTCTCCATTTCCGGATCGACCTCGAGGAACTTGCCGCCGAGGCTCTCCACCTGCTCCTTGGTCGCGGGACGCACGTCGGTCGCCGTTACGACGGCCCCCATCCGCTTCGCGGTCGCGATGGCTTGCAGGCCGGCGACGCCGACCCCCATGATAAACACCTTGGCGGGCGCGATGGTTCCCGCGGCCGTCATCATCATGGGGAATGCCCGGCCCAGTTCCCCGGCCGCGTCGAGCACGGCCTTGTAGCCGGCGAGGTTGCTTTGCGACGACAGGATGTCCATGGACTGAGCCCGGGTGATTCGCGGCAGAAGCTCCATGGCGAATCCGGTGACCCCGGCATCCGCGCACGCCTTGATCGCTTCCGGCTCCGACAGGGCCGAAAGGTGCGCCATCAACATGGCGCCTTTCTTCATGTTCGCGACCTCGTTGTCGCCGTCCGTCCGGGGCGCGCGGATTTTCAGAACGATGTCGGCGTCGCCGAGCGCTTCGGCCGCGCTGCCGGCAATGTCCGCACCGGCTTCCCTGAAGCTCTCGTCGCTGAAGTTCGAGCCTTCGCCGGCACCGCTCTCGACCACGACGTCGAAGCCGAGACCGACCAGTTTCTTCACGGAGTCGGGAGACGCCGCCACCCGCAACTCGTGGTCGCGGCGTTCCTTGGGAACCGCAATTTTCATCAAGAGCCCCTTGTTGGGAAAACGCGTGAAATCCGGCGACAAAATGCCGATTCGGCGCCTATTTGCCAAGCAGGAATCCCAATTTCGGCGGATCGGAATTACGGCGAACCCTATTCCCCGGCGTCCAGGCCAACCATCGCCAGCGCATCGGCCTGACGCTGCCCAAGGTTCTCGGCGTTAAAGTCGTCGATGAGTTCGTGGAACAGCCGGTGCCAGTTGATCTCGGCGCGGAGATGGGTGAACACGGAACCGAGACCGATGGCGGCCCGATCCATGAGCACGAACTCCCTCGGCGGCTGCACGCCGCCGACCCGATCCAGTTCCTGGCGAACCTTCATCGCCACTTCGGCCCCGTATAGCCCCTGCTCTCTCTGAATTGGCCGGGCGCCATCCTCGAGCAACGGCGCATAGACGAACTCGGCCCACAGGTTGAGGATGTCGATCAGCTCGTCATCGAGGCCGGTGAAGCCCCAGGTCTCGTAGGCATGAACCGCAAGATCGCGATTGCCGTCGCGCAGCGCCATATAGAGATCGATGACCCCCCTCACGAAGTGGGGCTGAAACACCCGGATACATCCGAAGTCCAATAGATTGATCGCGTGGTCGTCACGGACGGTGTAGTTGCCGAGGTGAGGATCGCCGTGAATGATTCCGAAATAGTAAAACGGCACATACCAGGCCCGGAACATGTTGTAGGCGACCCGGTTCCGCGCCTCGACATCGGTATCCACGAACTCCAGGAGCGGTTTGCCCTCCAACCAGGCCATGGTCAGCAATCGGGCCGCGGAGAGATCGGGTTCGACCTCCGGCACGTGCACGCCCGGCTCATCCGCCAGCATGTGATGATAGAGCTGAATGTGCTTCGCCTCGCGGGCGTAGTCGAGTTCCTCGCGCAGCCGGTCGGACAGTTCCTGGTGAACCTCGCTGGGATCGATCGCCTTTTCGTAGCGGCGGTAAACGGAAAACACCAACTTCAACTGCTTCAGGTCGGCCTCGACCACCGAGTTCATATCCGGGTATTGCAGCTTGCAGGCGAGCGTTTTCCCGTCGCGCCCGACGGCCCGGTGCACCTGGCCAAGGGAGGCCGCGGCCGCCGCGCCATGCTCGAAACTGTCGAACTTATCCTGCCAATCGGGCCCCAGTTCCGCCGCCATCCGCCGTTTGACGAAGTTCCATCCCATGGAGGGAGCATTGGACTGAAGTTCGGCCAACTGGCTTGCATATTCGCCCGGCAGCGCGTTGGGAATGGTCGATAGAATTTGCGCGACCTTCATAAGCGGTCCCTTGAGGCCGCCGAGAGCCTCCTTCAGGTCCGCCGCGTGCTCCAAACGATCCAGCTTGAGGCCGAGATAACGCTCGCCCGCGAACCGCGCCGCCAGGCCGCCGACGGCCCGCCCGACTTTGGCGTAACGCATCGCCCGCCCACTGATGCTGTCATCGTCTTCCGCCATTCGCCCGCTCAGAACGTCGCTTCGAGTTCGTCGACGAAGCCGGAGACCACATTCAGGCCGCGTTCCCAGAAGCCGGGGTCGCCGGCATCGAGACCGAACGGCGCCAACAACTCCTTGTGGCGGAGCGTTCCTCCCGCTTTCAGCATTTCCAGGTACTTGGCCTGGAAATCGGGGTGTCCGTCCCTGAACAGCTCATAGAGTGAATTTACCAGACAATCCCCGAAGGCGTACGCATAGACGTAAAACGGCGAGTGAACGAAGTGGGGAATATACGCCCAATAACAGGCGTAGGATGGATCGAACTCGAAGGCGGGACCGAGGCTCCTGCCTTGTATGGACATCCAAATCTCGCCCAGCCGCTCGGGACCGAGCTCGCCTTCGGGACGCTCGTCGTGGACTTGCTGCTCGAATTCATAGAAGGCCGTTTGGCGGATCACCGTATTGATCATGTCTTCGATCTTCGACGCCAGCATGACCCGTTTGGCCGCGGCATCGTCCTCCCGGTCGAGGAGTGCGCGGAAGGTCAGCATCTCTCCGAAAACCGATGCGGTTTCGGCGAGCGTCAGCGGCGTGTCGGCCAATAGCTGCCCCTGCGGCGCGGCCAGTGTCTGGTGGACGCCGTGACCGAGTTCATGGGCCAAGGTCATGATGTCGCGGGCCCTGCCGCGGTAGTTCATCAGGATATAGGGGTGAGCGGACGGCACCGTTGGATGGGAAAAGGCGCCCGAGTCCTTGCCCTCCCGGGGCCTTGCATCGATCCACGATCTGTCGAAAAAGACCGCCGCGCGCTCCGCCATTTCCGGGGAAAAGGCGCCGTAGGCGCCGAGCACGGTCTCCCGGGCCTCGTTCCACGGGGTGACCCGGTTCCCGGCGTCCGGCAGCGGCGCGTTGCGGTCCCAGTATTGAAGCTTCCCGAGCCCCATCCACCGCGCCTTCAGGAGGTAATAGCGGTGCGCAATATCTTCATATCGGGCGCTGACGGACTGGACCAAAGCGTCGACGACCTCATCCTCCACCCGGTTGGAAAGATTACGCCGCGACACCGGCCGGGGAAACTTGCGCCACCGATCCTCGATTTCCTTGTCCTTGGCCAGGGTATTGGTGATCAGCGCCAACAGGCGGATATTGCGGCCGAGCCCGTCCGCGAATGCCCGGGCGGCGGTCTCGCGGCGCGCGCCGTCGGGGTCCGACATCATGTCGAGCACTTCACCGGACGTGAGCCGTTGCTCGTCCACCACGAAGCGCATGGCCGACATGGTTTCATCGAACAGCCGGTTCCACGCACCGCGGCCGGTCACGGATTTTTCGTGCAACAGCCGTTCCAGCTCATCGGAGAGCTGGTGCGGGCGTAGCTCACGGACCGTCCGAATCCACGACGCATACCGACCGACCTCCGGCGTCTCCATGAGCGCCGCCATGGCCGCATCATCGATGTCGTTCAACTGCAGTTCAAAAAAGACCGTCCGGGAGGAGACCGCGGTTACGCGCTCCTTGACCGACTGGTAGAACCGGGCCGTCGCCGGATCGGAGGAATCGGCGGCGAACATTAGCTGGGCGAAGCTCATCGCGCGGGACAGGGTCTCGCCGAGAATTTCGTAGTCCGTGATCGCCTTGGCCAGACCGGGACCATCGACCCGCTGAAGCCGTCCATCGTATGCATCGGCGAATGCCGCCGCGTCCGCCGCCGCACGCTCCAGGTCGGCACGGAGTTCGGGGTCGTCCATACCCGCGTAAAGGTCGGTCAGGTCCCATTCGGGCGCCTCGTCGGCGGCAATGGAAATCATGAATTTCGTTCCTCATATTCGGGCCGTCGCCGGCCCATCCGGTGAACAGTTGATTTCCCGACCGATATAAGGCTGGATACGGGGTGCGGCAATGGCCGGATCTTGACCCCGTTGAGGTCGGCACGGCTCAAACAATAAGATAGCCGCCAACCGGGAGTGCAATAAATTTAGGAGCAACCGATGCCCGAGTACGCTTGGCCAAATCTCGTGACCATGTTCTTCGACCAGGCCGAGAAGCATGGGGACAAACCGTTCCTGTGGGCGAAGGAAGACGGCGCTTATCAGTCTCGCAGTTGGACCGAAACCGCCCACGACATATCGGCACTCGCCCGAGGCCTCAATTCGCTTGGCGTTGGTGAAGGAGACCGGGTGGCGCTGGTATCGGAGAACCGCCCCGAGTGGTTGATTGCCGAACTGGCGATCATGTCCGCGGGCGCGATTCCGGTCCCCGCCTACACCACCAATCTGGTCTCCGATCATACCCACATCCTGTCGGATTCGGGCGCGGTCGGCGCCCTGGTCTCGACCCGGAAATTGGCGGAAAACCTGATTCCCGCCGCACACCAATCCGACAGCGCGCGATTTGTCATCGGCATTGAGCACCTCGAGGCCGATCAGCCGGTGAACGCCGAACTGCTCGATTGGCCGGCCGTCCTCGAGCGGGGCCGGGACGATCCGGACACCATTCGCGAGGCGGCCCGTGACATCGGCACGGACCGGACCGCCGTCATCATCTACACGTCGGGGACGGGAGGGGCGCCCAAGGGCGTCATGCTGTCTCACCGGGCGATCCTTCACAACTGCGCCGGCGCCCTGCATGCGATCGAGGAGATGGGTATCGGCGAGGAAGTGTTTCTGTCCTTCCTGCCCCTGTCACATTCCTATGAACACATGGCCGGTCAATTCTTCCCGATTTCCATCGGCGCTCAAATCTATTACGCCGAGGGCGCCGAACATCTGAGCCGCAACATGCCGGAGGCGCGGCCCACCATGATGACCGCGGTTCCCCGGCTGTACGAGCTTTTGTACAGCCGGATAACCAAGGGGGTGGCGGACGCGGGCGGCCTGAAGCAGAAGCTGTTCAACAAGGCCGTCGAGCTGGGCATAAAGAAATTTCACGATCCCAATTCGCTGACCGTCGGCGAACGGATCGTCGACCGGGTGGTCGACAAGCTGGTCCGGGACAAGGTGCGGGCGAATTTTGGCGGACGCCTCCGGGTACTGGTTTCGGGCGGCGCGCCGCTCAACCAGGATATCGGCATGTTTTTCACCGGGCTCGGCCTGAATTTGCTGCAGGGCTACGGCCTTACGGAGTCGGCCCCGCTCATCAGCGTCAATCTGCCCAACAAGATCAAAATGCATACGGTCGGCCCGCCGGTGCTCAACACCGAGGTCAGGATCGCCGAAGACGGCGAAATTCTGGTGCGCGGCGATCTGGTGATGCAGGGCTATTGGCAAAACGCCGAGGCGACCTCCGAGGTCATCCGGGACGGGTGGCTGCATACGGGTGACGTCGGCAGCATCGACGAAGACGGCTACATTCAAATCACCGACCGGAAGAAGGACATCATCGTCAATTCCGGCGGCGACAACGTATCGCCCCAGAGGGTCGAGGGCTTTCTGGCGCTGGAACCGGAAATTGCGCAAGCCATGGTGTACGGCGACAAGCGTCCGCACCTGGTCGCCGTACTGGTGCCGGACGAGGAGTTCGCCAAAGAGTGGGCGAAGACAAATGGTGTGACGGACGAGTTCGAAGACCTGGCCGAAAACAAGGAATTCGTCGGCGTGCTGGCGGAATCCGTCGATCGGGTGAACGGCGGGCTCTCGACCATTGAACGAATCCGGCGGTTCATCGTCGCAACCGAGGCGTTTTCCATCGAGAACGAGATGATGACGCCGAGCCTGAAGGTCCGGCGCTTCAAGGTCATTGAAAAATACGGATCCGCGCTCGAGGCGCTGTACCGCTAAACGCCGTAATACTCGCGGTACCACTTGATGAAACGGGGTATTCCTTCGGCAATATTGGTCGACGGCGTGAAGCCGAGGTCCGTTCGGGCGGTCTCGATATCGGCGTAGGTCTCCTGAACGTCGCCAGGCTGCATGGGCAGCAACTCGACCTCCGCCGTCGCGCCAAGCTCCTGTTCGATCAGGGCAATCAGGTCGGTCAGCGGCTCGGACCGGTGATTTCCCAGATTGTAAAGTTTGACCGGCGGGGCTCCGTCGCCGGCCCGGGGCGCTTTCTCCAGACACGCCAGGACGCCGGCGACGATATCGTCGATGTAGGTGAAATCACGCCGCATGTCCCCGTGATTGAAGACCTGGATGGGTTCGCCGGCCAGAATCTTTCTGGTAAAGATGAAGGCGGCCATATCGGGCCGTCCCCAGGGCCCGTAAACGGTAAAAAACCGTAGTCCGGTCATCGGGATGCCGTACAGCCGTCCATAGGAATTGGCGATAAGTTCGCCGCTCCGCTTGGTGGCGGCATACAGGGAAATCGGATCATCAGCCCGGCCGTCGACGCTGAACGGGAGGTCCTTGCCGGCGCCATATACCGACGAGGAGCTGGCGAATACGAAGTGTTTCAAATCGGGAAGCCGCCGGCACATCTCCAGCACGTTGAGCTGACCGTCGATATTCGACCGGAGATAGGCGTGCGGGTTTTCCAGCGAATAGCGGACGCCCGCCTGAGCGGCCAAATGCACGATGCGGTCTATCGATTCATGGCTCGCGGCCAGCGCCATCATGCCGTCCCGCCCGGCGATATCCAATCGATGGAAGTCGAAACCGTCCCGGGCGGTCAGCAGTTCGAGCCGCGCCTCCTTCAGGGAGGGGTCGTAATAATCGTTGAGGTTGTCGATCCCAACGACCGCCTCGCCGGTATCCAACAATGCCTGGCAGACGTGAAAGCCGATGAATCCGGCGGCGCCGGTGACGAGGATTGACATGAGAACCCCGGGTAATGCCGACCGCGGATATAGCCTGAGTGCGCCCGCGATTACAACACGAACGACAACAGGAACGGCATGGTCAGGAAGGATAGCACCGTCGAGATGAAGACAACCCCGGCCACGTTCCCGGGCTCGTTGTCGAACTGCATGGCCAACATATAGTTGAAAATGGCGGCCGGCATGGCGCTTTGCAAAATCAGAACCCCCCGGGCGGCACCCTCGAGGCCGAACAGTTCGGCGACCGCAAAACCAACGCCGAACCCCATGGCCAAGCGGAATACGGAAAGCCCCAAGCCGGTCCATGCATTGACGAACGTGAGCTTGGCCAACGAGACTCCGAGGGTGATGACCATGAGGGGAATAGCCATTTCGCCGATGAGTTTGGTGCTGTTGGCGATCCACAGGGGGGGCTTGGCGCCGGTCAGGACGAAAATCAAGGCCGCGGCAAGCGCGTAAATGAGCGGGATGCGCGCGAACGCGCGGGGCGATGCGGTGCCCGCCGCCATCCCCAGGCCGAACGTGAATTGGGCGGTGGCAACCAGGGAATACACGATGATGCCGAACGCCAGCCCTTCCTCGCCGAATGCCAACAGACAAAGCGGCAGACCGACATTGCCCGTGTTCGGCGTCATCACCGTCGCCAGATAGGTCTTTTGCCTGAGGCCGAAAATCTTCAGCAGAAGGAAAGTGGCAAGGAGAAATCCGCCCAGCGCGACCAGTGCGGCGGTGGCCATAATTCCGAACGCGCCGATTTCCATATCGATGCGGGTGAGCGTCGCAAACACGAGGCACGGGACGCCGAGGTTGAACACCAGGTTCGAGATGAAGGCGGAGTCATAGGGCAGCCCCCGCTTGCCCCAGATGAATCCGAGAATGACGCCCGCCAGCACGGGCGCGATGATGGGAAACAGTTCGCTCACCGGTACGCGGCGGCCCGTCCTTACTCGACCCAGATAATTCTAAGGAGGTTGGTGGCTCCCGGCGTGCCGAACGGCACACCCGCGGTCACCACCAGCCGATCGCCTGCCTTGGCAAACTCCTCTTCTGACGCAGTCTGGCTTGCACGGGTGAGCATTTCGCCGAAATCCGTCACGTCGCGGGTCAAGACCGGGTGTACGCCCCAGGCGAGTTGAAGCCGCCGCGCCGTATCGACGTTGGGCGTCAGGCCGAGAATGGGCACGCCCGGCCGTTCCCGCGAGGCTCGAAACGTCGTGGAACCGGTGCTGGTGAACGTGGCGATGGCAGCCGCGGATATGGTTTCCGCGACCTGGCGCGCCGCGGCGGTAATGGCATCGGCGTCCGTGGCCTCGGGAACCGCGCGGGTCACTTCGATCAGATTGCGGTAGTGGGGATCCCCCTCGGCCTTGGCGATGATGCGGTCCATGATTTCGACCGCGTCGACGGGATAGTCGCCGACCGCCGTTTCCGCCGACAGCATGACCGCATCCGCGCCGTCGAAGATGGCGGTCGCGACGTCGGACGCCTCGGCCCGGGTGGGACGCGGCGCATGGATCATGGACTCCAGCATCTGCGTGGCGACAACGACGGGTTTTCCCAATTGCCGGGCGCAGTCGATGATCCTCTTTTGCAGGCCCGGAACGTCTTCGGGCGGCGCCTCCACCCCGAGGTCGCCGCGGGCCACCATCACCGCATCCGACAACTCGACGATCTCCTGAAGCCGGAGCATCGCCAGCGGCTTTTCCAGTTTGACCATGACACCGGCGCGCCCGCTGATCAGTTTGCGCGCTTCGGCGACATCTTCGGGCTGTTGAATAAACGACAAGGCAATCCAATCGACGCCCATGTCCAGGGCCGCCCGGAGATCGGTCCGGTCCTTGTCGGTCAAGGCCGATATGGGCAATGAGACTCCCGGAAGATTGAGACCCTTGTGGTCCGAGAGCACGCCCCCGATCTCGACCTCGGTCTCGAGCCGGCCCTTGAGGCGCTTGGTAATCCGGAGCCGGATTCTGCCGTCATTCAGGAGAAGCTCGCCACCCCTATCCACTGCTTCAATGACTTCCGGGTTCGAGACGCCGACCCTTTCGGAAGTGCCGGGCGACTGGTCCAGATCGAGCGCAAACGGTTGGCCGGGGACCAGTTCGATTTCGCCGTCGGCGAACGACCCGACGCGAATTTTGGGTCCCTGCATGTCCGCCACGACACCCACCGGCCGCTGATGACGGCGGGCCATGGCCCGGATGACCTCCAGCTTGGCCGCATGATCTTCGTGAGAGCCGTGGCTGAAGTTGAGGCGAAAAACATCGGCGCCGGCCAAGAACAGCGCCTCGATGGTCTCGGCCGTGTCACTGGCCGGACCAAGGGTGGACAGAATTTTCGCCGATCGGAAGCGCCTCATGACCCGGCGATCATACCCTCGATCGCGGCCAGCGCGTCAGCCGCCTTGCTGCCATCGGGGCCGCCTGCCTGCGCCATGTCGGGCCGGCCGCCGCCGCCGCCGCCGCCGACCGCTTCGGAACCGGCCTTTACCAGCTTCACCGCATCGAGGCTGCCGGTGAGGTCATCCGTAACGCCGACGACCAGCGATGCTTTCCCTTCGTTGACGCTGATCAGCGCCACGACCCCGGACCCCACTTGCTTTTTGAGATCGTCGGCCAGGCCCTTGAGGTCCTTGGCCGGCACATTCTCCAGCGACTTTCCGGCGAACTTGATTCCCGAAATTTCCTTGATGTCCGTCGAGTTTCCGCCGCCGCCGGTTGCCAGGGCGCGGCGCGCATCTGCAAGCTGTTTTTCGAGGTCCCGGCGCTCCTCGATCAGTTTGTTGACCCGGTCCAGGACCTGGTCCGGCGAGCTTTTCAACAGATCGGCGGTCGCGGCGAGCGAGCGCGACAGATCGGCCACATAGGCTTCGGCCGCCTGACCGGTCACCGCCTCGACGCGGCGGACACCGGCGGCGACCGCGCTCTCGCCGACGATCTTGAACAAACCGATATCGCCGGTTCGCGCCACATGCGTGCCGCCGCACAGCTCCGTCGAAAACGCCTGGTTCTCGCCCGAACCCATGGAGACGACGCGAACCTCGTCGCCGTATTTTTCTCCGAACAAGGCGAGGGCGCCGGCCTCGATGGCTTCCTCCGGGGTCATCAGGCGGGTGACCACCTCGGAATTGGCCCTGACCTGGTCATTGACCTGATTCTCCACCTCGGCCAAATCCTCGCCCGAGACGGCGCTGGGGTGGGAGATATCGAACCGCAGCCGGTCGACGGCGACCAGCGAGCCTTTTTGAGCCACATGATCGCCGAGCCGGCGGCGCAGCGCCTCGTGCAGCAGATGCGTCGCCGAGTGGTGGGCCCTGAGCGAGGTCCTGCGATTCCCGTCGACGTTCAGCCGCACCTCGTCACCGACCTTGAGTTCGCCGCCCTCGACGGCGCCCATGTGAACGGTGAGGTCGCCCAACTTCTTCTGGGTATCGTCGACGAGTATGGAAGCGCCATCCGACGAAATGGCGCCCCGGTCCCCCTGCTGCCCGCCGGCCTCGCCGTAAAACGGTGTCTGGTTGACCACGATGGCGACGTCCTGGCCGGCTGAGGCGCTTTCCACCCGCCGGCCGTCCACGACCAGCGCATGGACGACGCCCTCCGCGGCCTCGGTTTCGTAGCCGAGAAACTCGGTTGCTCCGGCTTCCTCGCGGATTTCGTACCAAACCTCGTCGGTGGCCGCCTCGCCGGACCCGGTCCAGGCCTTGCGGGCTTCTTCCCGCTGCCGCTCCATGGCGGCTTCGAAACCGGCGGTGTCGACGGACAGACCGCGGGCCCGCAGCGCATCCTGGGTCAGATCGATGGGGAATCCATAAGTGTCATAGAGTTTGAAGGCGACCTCGCCGGACAGGGAATCGCCTTCGCGCATGCCGCCGGTTTCGTCATCGAGGAGTTTGAGCCCCCGATCCAGCGTCCGCTTGAAGCGGGTTTCCTCCAATTCCAGGGTTTCGGCGATCAACGCCTGGGCGCGGCCCAGTTCGGTAAACGCCTGCCCCATCTGTCCGACCAGCGCCGGCACCAGCTTGTGGAGCAGCGGTTCCTCGCAGCCCATCATGTGCGCGTGGCGCATGGCGCGCCGCATGATCCGCCGAAGAACATAGCCGCGGCCCTCGTTCGACGGCAAGACGCCGTCGGCGATGAGAAAACTCGACGCCCGGAGATGGTCGGCGATGACACGATGGGAGACGCCACGTTCTCCCTCGGGCGAAACCCCGCTGGCATCCGCCGAGGCCTGGATCAGGGCCTGGAACAAGTCCGTCCGGTAGTTGTCGTGGGTGCCCTGAAGAACCGCCGAGATGCGTTCCAGACCCATGCCCGTATCAATGGACGGGCGGGGCAGGTCCCGGCGGTCATCGGGCGTGACCTGCTCGAACTGCATGAACACCAGGTTCCAAATCTCGATGAATCTGTCGCCGTCTTCATCGGGACTGCCGGGCGGCCCGCCCGGGATGTGGTCGCCGTGATCGTAGAATATTTCCGAACACGGCCCGCACGGCCCCGTATCGCCCATGGACCAGAAATTGTCGCTGGTCGGGATTCGGATGATCTTCTCGTCCGGGAGACCGGCGATTTTCTTCCACAGATCGAACGCCTGATCATCCTCGGCGAACACGGTGACCAGCAATTTCTCCGGGGGCAGGCCGTATTCCCTGGTCACTAGGTTCCAGGCGAGTTCGATGGCGAGGTCCTTGAAGTAGTCGCCGAAGGAGAAATTGCCCAGCATCTCGAAGAATGTATGGTGGCGGGCCGTATAGCCGACATTCTCGAGATCGTTGTGCTTGCCGCCGGCGCGGACGCACTTCTGCGATGTCGTCGCCCGGGAATAGCCGCGCTGTTCGAGCCCGGTGAACACGTTCTTGAACTGGACCATGCCCGCATTGGCGAACAGCAGGGTCGGATCGTTATGGGGCACGAGCGGCGATGACGCCACGATCTCGTGATCGTGGCGGCCGAAATAGTCGAGGAACGCCGCCCGGATATCGTTCGTCGTTTGCATGGAGCGAAACTTAGGGTCGCGATTCCCGGTTGGGAAGGCTTTTATGCGGCGAGGAAAACGGGGCGTGATGCCGGATCACGCCCCGCCTATCGAATGTCCGGGCCGGTTATTCGGCGGGATTGGCGCCGAATTCCTCCTCGTCCTCGTCATCACCGGCCGCAGTATCCTCGGGCGGCGACATCATCGAGCCCGATAGAATGCCGGCATTCTCCCGGATCCTCATCTCGATGGCGTTGGCGACGTCGGCGTTGTCCTTGAGGAATTGGCGGGCGTTTTCCCGGCCCTGGCCTATCCGCTGGCTGTCGTAGGAGAACCAGGAGCCCGATTTCTCCACGATGCCCGCCTGGACACCGAGATCGATGAGCTCACCGGCCTTGGAGATGCCCTCGCCGTACATGATGTCGAACTCGATGGTCTTGAACGGCGGGGCCATCTTGTTCTTCACCACCTTGACCCGCGTGTGGTTGCCGACCACCTCGTCCTTGTCCTTGATCGCGCCGATGCGCCGAATTTCCATACGCACCGAAGAGTAGAACTTGAGGGCGTTGCCGCCGGTGGTGGTCTCGGGGTTGCCGAACATGACGCCGATCTTCATCCGAATCTGGTTGATGAAGACGATCATGCAATTGGAACGGGCGACCGACGCCGTCAGCTTGCGCAGCGCCTGGCTCATGAGGCGGGCCTGGAGGCCCACATGGGTATCACCCATTTCGCCTTCCAGTTCCGCCCGCGGCACCAGCGCCGCGACCGAATCGATCACCAGCATGTCGATGGCGCCCGAGCGGACCAGCGTGTCGGCGATTTCGAGCGCCTGCTCACCCGCGTCGGGCTGCGAAATCAGCAAATTCTCGACATCGACCCCGAGCTTCTGGGCGTAGCCCGGATCCAGCGCGTGCTCCGCGTCGATGAACGCGCAGGTGCCACCCGCCTTCTGGGCTTCGGCGACCGTATGAAGCGCCAAGGTGGTCTTGCCCGAGCTTTCGGGACCGTAAATCTCGACAATTCTCCCGCGCGGCAACCCGCCGATGCCAAGGCCGATATCGAGCCCCAGCGACCCGGAGGAGATGGCTTCAATCTCGACCGCGTTCTCCTGCTGGCCGAGTTTCATGATGGACCCTTTGCCGAAAGCCCGCTCGATCTGGCCGAGGGCCGCTTCCAGGGCTTTGTTTTTGTCAGGATCGTTTGATTCCACGAGACGTAACGCCGCTTCGGTCATGTTTCCCCTCCTTATTTCACAGGGTCCTGGGCGATGCAATGAAGCTCCCTTGTACATGTTTTGTTCTCATTCGCAAAGAAAAAAATTAACTCGTTGTTTTTATTAAATAATATGGAATATATTCCACGTTTGTTCACGGAAACGGTGCATTTGGTTCGGCCCCGGCGGCGAGGTCGGAAAGACGACCGACCTTCAGGCCAACAGACCGAATCCGGGTAATTCCCCGCTTGAGCCATGCTCTTGAAGACCCACTCGGTACCTTGGCCGGTCTGGGTTTGGTCTCGACCCGCCTCACGGTGTCCACCCCCGACAAAGCCGATGACCGGCATCCCCGAAGGAGGCGGAACGGGAGATCATGAAGCCGTTCCGGAAGGCATGGATTAGCCGACGATGACGTCCTTCACCTTGCCGGCCAAATCCTGAAGGCTGAATGGTTTGGAGAGAAAGTGGATGTCGGCGCCGATGTCGCCGGGTATGGCCTCCTCGGAATAGCCGGAGATCAGGATCACTTTGATTTCCGGCATTTTCTCCTTGCTCAGCCGGACGAGCGTATGACCGTCCATGCCGGGCATGACCACGTCGGTAATAATCAGGTCGACGGTCTCGTCGAAATCGTTCAGCGCATGCAGCGCCTCTTCGCCGTCCGAGGCCTCGATAACCCGGTAGCCCTTGTTGCGAAGCGCGCGGCTGCCGAAAAGCCGTACCGCGTCCTCATCCTCGACCAGCAGAATGTTCCCGCCGCCGGTCAGATCCTCGGCCAGGATCGGCTCGGAGGCATGTGGCCCCGAAAGAATGGGTTCCCCGGCGGCGGCGGCGTCCGCCGCGGTGTAAGCCGGAAGGTAGATGCTGAATGTCGTGCCCTCGCCGGACGCGGAATCGACAAACACATAACCTTCCGACTGCCGGACAATGCCATAAACGGTGGACAGCCCGAGGCCGGTCCCCTCGCCGACCCCTTTGGTGGAAAAGAAGGGCTCGAATATGTGCTCGACGTCCTCCTTGGCGATGCCGGAGCCCGTGTCGGCGACCTTGATCAGTACATATTCGCCGGCGGGCATTACCTCATGTCCGGGCTGAAGGGTGCTTTCAACCGAAACCCGAGACGTTTCGATGGTAATTTGTCCGCCGCCCGGCATGGCATCTCTTGCGTTGACGGCGAGGTTGATAACCACCTGATCGAACTGCCCCGGATCGGTCCGGATCAGGTCAACCTCCCGATCATGCCTGATATCTAGCGCGATATTCTCGCCGATCAGGCGCCGGAGCAGGTTCGAGAGGTCGCCAAGCGCCTCCCGCACATCGAAGATTTTCGGCTGCAGGGTTTGCCGGCGGGAAAATGCCAACAGCTGATGGATGAGATTGGCCGCCCGGTTGGCATTTTGCTTGATCTGCATGATGTCGGCGAAGTTCGGGTCCTCCGCGCCGTGGCGGGCCAACAAGAGATCGCAGAAGCCGATCATCGCGGTCAGCAGGTTGTTGAAGTCATGGGCAACGCCGCCGGCGAGTTGGCCCACCGCCTGCATTTTTTGCGACTGGTTGAATTGTACTTCCAAATTCTTTTGTTCGGTCCTATCGATGACATGCAGCACAAGGCCGGAAACATCCCCTTCGGCGTCCTGGACCCGGCCGGCGTAAAGCGAAGCGGCGAGGTCGCGCTCTCCGCCCGCCGGCATACGAACATCGATCATCGTCGCCGGCAGCGTCCCCATCACGACCTTGGACAACTGCGCCGCAATATCGTCCCGGTCTTCCTCGCTGATCCGTTCGGACATCGGCCGGCCGACGACCGCGTCGCGGTGCAAACCGAGCATCTTCAGAAATGCCCGATTGCAGTCAATGACGTTGCCGTAATGATCGAGCAGGACAATGCCGACCGGCGCTTCGGAAAACAGCCAGGGAATGCGTTTGACCAGCGCCCCCCCGGACCCGTCGTCGAGCAGCGGCAGGAACGGCTCCCTGAGAACGATGGAGCGGGAGTAATCGAACTCGCCATCGGCGTTCACCTGCTGCGACTGAATGAGATAGGCGCCGAACTCCGTTCCGTCCGAGGCCTTGAGGACGATGGAGCCGTGCATGCCGGATGCATCTTCGGCGATCCCATCGGGCTCCCCTCCGGCGACAACGAAATCGGCAAACCGACGATCCTGGCCATCCCATCCGTCTTCGGGCGGCGCAAGCCAATGC
This sequence comes from Rhodospirillales bacterium, assembly GCA_965221855.1. GTDB lineage: Bacteria > Pseudomonadota > Alphaproteobacteria > Rhodospirillales > UBA2165 > JAJDXO01. The sequence goes on from CBDCSV010000008.1 coordinate 461,312, forward strand.
CGGAGCGCTTGATTGGCGTAGGTGAGATTTCCCGAACCGTCCACCGAAAAGAAACCAACGGGCAGCTTGTCAATCAGGTCGTAGAGGATCTTTTCCTCCTGCCGCGTGGCCGTCTCGGCTGCCTTGGTCGCGGTAATGTCGCTCATCGACCAAAGGGTAAGGCCGTCGAGGCCAGGCACCGGTTCCGCCGAGATGCGGAACCATTTGCGCCGGCCCAGGGTCTCGGAGAGATCAATTTCGGCTCGGTCCCGCAATCCGCTCTCGGCCGCCTTGATCAGCCGGGACAATTCCAGCGAACCGGCCGCGGGACCAAACCGTTCGACCAACTCATTGATCGTTTCCGGTTCCGAAACAAAGGATGCCCCGCCCAATTCGCCGAGCAGATCGTGCATCCGGCTGTTGAGAAACCGAAGGTGCCCGTCGCCCGCGGACACAAATGCAATCAGGTCGTCGGCCGCCAGGGTTCCCCGAATTCTTGCCAGCGCCCTTTGACGGGCCACGAACCTGCCCAAGAGGTAGCCGCCGAAGGCAAGCCCCACGGCTCCCACGACCAGCAAAACCGCGGCGAGCACCCAGTGACCGTCACTTGCCGGCCTCCCGCCGGCAACCAACAGGACGCCGACGAAAATCATGGCCACCGATGCAAGCAAGACCCCGGCGGCAAGCAGCCGGCGGGCCGTCCCGCCATTCGCCCGAGACCGGGCACGCTCGATAGACTGGAAGGGGTTTGTGGTCACAATTCCCCCTGTTTGCGCGATTCGACGGATCGCCGCAATAGTCACAAAGGCTTGCCACTTCAGCCGGCCCCAACGCCGGGCCGGCGGTTCCGTCCGCCCTCGCGCGGACATCCTCTCATTTGGGCATTCTACCCTTGCAACGACGAACGCAGCCAACGACTTCCCCCACCGCCGGGAACCCCTATATATCCGCCCGTGAGCCGGATTTGGCCCGGCCGGCCTTTTGGCCGTTGTGAGCGGAATTCCGCCCCTGACGCGGTTAAGGAATGGTGAAGAGCGGGTCCGGTCGTCCGGGAGGCGGACGCCGGGGCCGCCAACGCTTTTGGGTACCATCGAGTTGAGATTTGATCGGGCGAGGACGCGAAACAGGGAGGCCGGACCATGACGGCGTTTGTTGAAAATCCCCGGGTCGAGAAGAACCCCAATCCAAATGTCCCACTCGTGGCGCTGGTCTATTTCAAGACCGATGGTCCTTGCGAAACGACCATCGAGATCAGCGATGGCCGGCGAACGCGGACCGTCGCATACGGCGCGGACCATGCGCCGGACGAAGGCCTTCCGATCATCGGCATGCGGGCCGATACCTCCCACCGCATCGCCGTCCGCGCCGGCGATGCCCCGGCGGTCGAACTCGAGTACCGGACCCCGCCCCTGCCCGGTGACAGCGCCGAGTGGCCCGCCATCGACGTCAAATCGGCCGACACGTCCCGGATGCAGGCCGGCTATACCCTTTTGAGCGTTCGACGGCGGGTAAATCTGCGTCAGCAGTACATGACGCCCGCCCAAATCCAGTTCACGGTGCGCTGGGGCATGCTCATGGTGCTCGATGAGGAGGGCGAGTGCGTCTGGTACTACACGCCCAATGCCCGGATCGCCGGCGTGCATCAACTGGCCAACGGCAATCTGTTTTTTCATCACGTGGATTTCCGGACGGTGGAAATGGACATGTGCGGCAATGTCGTCCGCATGTTCTATGCCTCCGGCCGGCCCCAAGGCCCCGTGGACGGCGCCATCCCCATCGAGGCGGCGAGCCTGCATCATCAGCCCCACCAGATGCCCAACGGAAATTTCCTCGCCATGACGGCGAATGCGCGGGAGATCGAGAACTACTACACCAGCGAGACCGACCCGGACGCGCCCCGCGCCACCCAGCCGGTGGTGGGCGACAATTTCGTCGAGTTCACGCCCGACGGAGACATCGTCTGGAACTGGAACACCTTCGATCACCTGGACGTCTACCGCTGGTCCTACCACCTGATGGAGGTCTATTGGCACAACCGGGGCTTTCCCAAGCACCTGGACTGGACCCACGGCAACGGCATCACCTATGACGAGCGGGACGACAGCGTGATCGTCTCGCTCCGCCACCAGGACGCGATCATCAAGATCGACAGGGCCTCCGGCGAGATCAAATGGATTCTCGGCGATCACGAGAACTGGAAGAGCCCGCAGAAGGAAAAGCTTCTGAATCCGACCCACGACTTCCGCTGGCACTATCACGGTCACAACCCGCGGGTGACCGTGGACGGGACGATCCTGATGTATGACAACGGCATCTGCCGGGCTCAGCCGTACAAGCCGCAGGCCGCGCCCCACGAATGCTTCGCCCGCGCCGTCGAGTATGACGTGGACGAGGAGAACATGACCGTCACCGAGGTCTGGAAATCAGGCGATGACGATGATCCGGAGCGGGTTATCTCCTGGGCCATGGGGGACGCCCATCGGCTCCCCAACGACAATATGTTCATCATCGATTCGACGTGTCTGCCGACGCGGGAGCAGCTCAGCCGGACGTGCAAGGTGGACGATCTCACCTGGAACGAATGGCTCCGCGACGAATTTCATCCGAGCGATTTTCCCTATTGGACCCGGCTCCGGGAAATGAAGCGCCAAGGCGGCAGGGACGTGGTCTTCGAGGTCCACCTTCACGACCCCAACGACCTGGTCTCCTGGCAGACCTTCGGCGGCGCCCGTGTCGCGAGCCTCTACCCCGGGGACGTGGAGGCCGTCTAGGGTCCGAACTCGATCGGGGAATTCCCGTTTTTCGCCCCCCCTCCCTAGAGCGTTTCATATTTTGACGGAAGCGTATCCTGCGTTTTTGAAGTAGTTGGCGCATTGCTGTGGCTCGATGGTGTCGATGAGGCTCCCGAGATGGCGCCATAAGTCGTCGATCTCCCGCTTCTGGGCGTTTCTCATCCAGTGCTTGATTTGGGCAAAGGTCTGCTCGATGGGATTGAGGTCGGGGGAATATTTGGGCAGGAGCCACAGCTTGGCTCCGGCGGCACGGATGGCGTTTCGCACGGCTTTTGACTTGTGGCTGCCGAGATTGTCCATGATGACGATGTCGCCGGGCACCAGGGTCGGCACGAGCAGCTGCTCGACGTAGGCGCGGAAGCACACGCCATTGATGGGGCCGTCGAAGACGCAGGGCGCGGTGAACCGGTCGCAGCGCAGCGCGCCGATGAAGGTCAGGGTGTGCCACCGCCCATGGGGGGCAAAGCCGCGGACCCGCTCCCCTTTCGGCCCCCAGCCGCGCAGCGGGGCCATATTGGTCCGGATCCAGGTTTCATCAATGAATACCAGCCGTTCGGGATCAAGCTTTGCCTGCCACGCCTTCCAGCGCCTGCGATGGCGGGCGATGTCCGCGCGCGCCCGTTCAACGGCGAACAGGGTTTTTTTTAAAGCGCAGCCCTTCACGGCGCAGAAACAGCCATACCGTGCTGTGGGATACCCTGACACCCCGAGCGGCCAACTCGTCTCTCAACCGATGCAGCGTCAGATGCGGCTCCTGGTCGATCCGGCCGACAATGAACTCCCGATGGGGCTCAAGAACCCGGCGGCGGTGACCGCCCATCTTGCCGGGCGCAACACTCCCCGTCCGCCGGTAGCGCTGCGACCACTTAACCACGCTCGAAACCGCAACCCCAAACCGAGCCGCTACAGCGCGGCAACTCTCCCCCGCCAAAACCGCCAAAACAACACGCTCTCGCAAATCAATCGAATAAGGTCTCGCCATGAATGCTGGCCTCCTTGCCCAGCATCCATCTTGAATCATGGTTCGCCCATACTTGGGAATCCCTAAAATGATTCAATCAATCTCAAATACGCTCTAGGGGGAAATACGGTTCAGGTGTTGGGAATATGCGGGCCGAGACGCACCGGATCGAGGGAAGCGGCCAGTCCGTCCGGGCCGGTTTCGAGCAGGACGCCGCAGACCGTCCCCTCCCCTTCCGCCGGCTCCAGGCGGTCGGTGGGAAGCTTGGTGACGAAGCGGGCGGTGGCGGCCTCCTTCTTCATGCCGATGACCGAATCGTAATCTCCGCACATGCCGAGATCGGTCTGGTAGGCGGTGCCGCCGGGCAGCAGCCGGGCATCCGCCGTCGGCACGTGGGAATGGGTGCCGGCGACGAGGCTCACCCGGCCGTCGAGATGGACGCCCATGGCCGCCTTCTCCGACGTCGCCTCGGCATGGATGTCGACGACGATGGCGTCCACGGTCTCGCCGAGCACGCAGCCGGCCAGGGCCGCGTCGATGGCCTGGAACGGATCGTCGAGGGGGTCCATGTACAGCCGGCCCATCACCTGGGCGACCAGCACGCTCGCGCCGCTCCGGGCTTCGAAAATGCCGGCGCCGCGCCCGGGCGTGCCGGGCGGGTAGTTCAGCGGGCGGAGGACCTTGGGATCGCCGTCGATATAGGACAGCATCTCCCGCTGGTCCCAGGCGTGGTTGCCGGTGGTGACGACGTCGGCGCCGAGGTCGTAGAAGTCGCTGCAGATCTTCCCGGTGAGGCCGAAGCCGTGGGCGGCGTTCTCGCCGTTGACGATCACCAGGTCGATCTCGCGGTCCCCGATCAGTCCGGGAAGCTCCCGGGCCAGCGCGTCGCGGCCCGCGCGGCCGACCACGTCGCCGCAATAGAGGATACGCATCGCCGGCCTCCTGTCCGGTCCAAGGGGGGCGGGTTCCATTCGGGTCTACGAAAAAAGGGTGACGCCTTCCTCGGTCACCACCCCGTCGAGGGGCTGATCAAACCGGTCGTGGGGCAGGCTGTCAATAACCTGGGCGGCATAGGCGAGGCCGATGAAACGGGGCGGATGCAGGGCGGCGCGGAAGACGCTCATGGTGCGGTCGTAGAACCCGCCCCCCTGCCCCAGCCGGTTGCCGGCACGATCGACGGCGATCAGCGGGGTGAGCACGACCGCCGGGGTGAGGATTTCCATCTCCGGCCCCGGTTCCCGGACGCCGAAGGCGGCGACGGCGAGGGGATCGCCCGGCGCATAGGCGCGGAAGGCCAGCGGCTTGCCGGGCCCTCCCGTCCGTTTCGGCATGACGGGGAGGCACAGCGGGTGGCCGTTTTCGCGGAGCGACTGCATCAACGGGACGGGATCGACCTCGCCGGGCAGCGGCAAGGTGCCGGCGACGGCGCATTTGGCCGTCATCTCGATGCCGCCCAGGAAGTGATCGCGGATGGCGAGCGCCGCGTTCGCCGCGTCGCCGGCGGAAATGGCCTGGCGGGCGGCGCGGTACTGCTCGCGGAGGCGCATTTTTTCTGACGGGGTCGCTGTCATGTCAGACCCGGCTTGTTCGGTTGGACGTGACGCCGCGAAGACCGTCGAGAAATGAATCCACCTAGGCCCAAAGGTCCAGGTGGGCGCCGTGTGCCGGACCCAAGAGTCCGCCAGGGACAGCTCCCGATAGTCGTGTATTGGCCCCGGGGATCCGTGTCTGCTAACGCGTCCCGCCGCGCCACGTCCGGGCCTAAAATAGGCCGAAAGTCAGTTTTGTTCCAGTTTCTCGGCAATCGCCTCGATCCGGTCGGCGAGGCGCTCGAGTTCGGGGATGGCCCCGGCGGCCGCGGGCTCCTTGCCGTCGCCGCGGAACGCCTCCAGCTCCGCATAGGCCTCGGAGAGCTCATCGGCGACCAGCAGGTTCGCCATTACCAGCAGGCGGGCATCGCCGATCTGGCCGACCGCCTGGGTCAGTTCGTTCACCCGCTTATCGAGATATTGGGCGAGGTGCGTCAGGTGCGCTTCCTGGCCATCGTCGCAGGCGATCTCGTAGCGGCGGTTGTTGATGGTGACGGTGACCTGGGCCATGACGAACGCCGGCTCCTATTCGCCCAACACGGATTTCATGCGGCCGATGGCCTTGTCGAGCTTGTCCGAGACCTGACGGTTGCGGTCCTTGAGCCCGGCAATCTCCCGGTGCGCGGCAGCCAGCTTCTCGGCGATTTCCGGGTCGGCCCCGGCCGGCTTCGCGCCTTCCGCGAGCTTGCCGTCGATGGCCGCTTCCAGCCGGGCGAGCGCCCGCTCGATACGGTTCCGGGCGTCTTCGGCGCGGGGGGAGGATGGGGGGGCGTCGTCGGCCAAGGATGGGGGTGACCTTCCGTGCGGGGTTGAAAAACCGGCTGGAGATTACGCGCAGGGCCGCTTCGCCGTCAACCGAATCAATTGGCGAATTCATCCACATAAGACCCTCAAATTGCAGGTTGACGGCGGCTCGCGAACCAACGATCTTGCGCCCGCGAACCACCCCCGATCCATCTCGCCAAACGGAGGTATCGATGGCACTACGTGTTGCGATTAACGGGTTCGGCCGCATCGGCCGGCTGGTCTTCCGCTCCTTGATCGAATCCCAGCGCAACGACGTGGAGGTGGTCTGCATCAACGATCTGGGCGATCCGGAGTCCAACGCCCACCTGCTCAAATACGATACGGTCCACGGGACCCTGCCCGGCGACGTCTCGGTCGACGGGGACACCATCGATGCCGGCACCGGCCCGATCAAGGTGACCGCGGAGCGGGATCCCAAGGCGCTGCCCTGGGGCGGCATGGGCGTCGACATCGCCCTCGAATGCACCGGCATATTCGCCGACCGCGACGCCGCCGCCCAGCATCTGGATGCGGGCGCCAAGCGGGTGCTGGTCTCGGCCCCGGCATCCGGCGCCGACCTCACCGTGGTCTTCGGCGTCAACCACGAGCAGCTCACCCCCGACCACCGGGTGGTCTCCAACGCGTCCTGCACCACCAACTGCCTGGCGCCGGTCGCCAAGGTGCTGAACGACGCCATCGGCATCGAGCGCGGCTTCATGACCACCATCCACTCCTATACCGGCGATCAGCGGACCGTCGATACGCTGCACAAGGATCTGCGGCGGGCCCGCGCCGCGGCGTCCTCGCTGATCCCCACGTCGACCGGGGCGGCCCGCGCCGTCGGCCTCGTTCTGCCGGAGTTGAACGGCAAGCTCGACGGCACCTCGATCCGGGTGCCGACCGCCAACGTGTCGGTGATCGATTTCAAGTTCGTGCCCTCCAGGCCCACCTCGGTGGACGAGGTCAACGACGCCATCCGGGCGGCCGCCTCGTCCGGGCCGCTGGAAGGCATCCTCACCACCAACGAGGCGCCGCTGGTCTCCGCCGACTTCAACCACAACCCGGCGAGTTCGGTGTTCGACCTCCCGGAAACCCAGGTCATCGAGGGCGAGTTCGTCCGGGTGCTCTCCTGGTACGACAACGAATGGGGCTTCTCCAACCGCATGGTCGATACGGCGACGGAGATCGGCCGCAAGATCTGAGGCGATGGACGGCCCGCTCCTCGAGGCGATCGAGGCCGCGCAGGCGGACCTGCGGCGGCGGGGCGATCCCGCCAAGGCCGAGGGGCGAAAGCGCTACCTGAAATCCCGGCTCGAGGTCCTGGGCTGCGGCGTGCCGGACGTGCGCCGGGCCGCGAAATCGGTCAAGCGCAGGGTTCCCGAAGCGGACGCCGCATCGCTCATCGGCGGCCTGGCGGCGCTTCGGTCGTCGCCTTGTCACGATGACCGGCTGCTCGCCATCTTCATCGCCCAGCAGTTCGCCGGCCGTTTCCGCCATACCCATCTGACGGATGTGTTTCACGGCTGGCTCGGCGAGCTCTCCAACTGGGACACGGTGGACGCGCTCTCCATCTTCGTCATCGGCCGGGTGGCGCTCGACGACGCCGGGAGCTGGCCGGCGATCGCCGCCTGGAGCCGCGATCCGTGGATGTGGCGGCGGCGCGCGTCCCTTTTGGCCCACATCCCCTCGATCCGCGCGGCGGGTTTCCGCGAAGCCCAGTTGGCCGACAGCTGCCGGGCGCTCCTCGACGAAACGGAGTTTTTCATCCGCAAGGCGATCGGCTGGGTGATCCGGGAAATCTCCGACCGGGATCCGGCGCGGGCGGAAAAGCTTATTCTCGAACTGGGCCCGGGCCTCTCGGCCCTGTCGTTCAAGGAAGCAAGCCGCAAGCTTCCCAGGGAGGCCCAATTGCGCCTTCGGACGGCGTTGAGCCGATGAACCGGGCGCCGCGCGTCATCGCCCGCGACCTGGCCGAGGCCGAGGCCGTTCTGGCCGCCGCCGCCGAGCTTGGCGTCCCGGTGATCCTCATGAGCCCGCCCGATGCCGCGGCGACCCACGGGGCGGCCTACTTCCGGGAGCTTTGGGCCGGGGCCGCCGAGGCCCGGCCCGAGGCGGACTTCGAAGGGATTCTGGATTGCGGCGGCGCGGCGGGCCATGCCATGGCCGCGCTGGCCGAGGGGATCGCCCGGCTCCGGCTGGATGCGCCGGACGACGTTCTCGACCGGGTCCGGGACATGGCGGCGAAATCGGGCGCCCGCCTGGACGAGAGCGACGACCCGGCGCTGGAGTTCTCCACCTCGACCGACGCGGCGCTCCGCGACTGGCTGAATGGGGGTTAGTTCTCGTTCTCATAGATGGTCAGGCCGGGGATTTCGTCATAGTTCTCGGCCCGGCCCCGGAGTTCCAGCACGTTGCGGTCGGGATCGCGGACGAAAATGGAAACGTGGCCGTCGCGGCCGAACGACACCGGCCCCTGGGTAATCCGGATCTTGTTCTCTTCCAGGCTCTTCAGGGTGCCGAGCACCGATGAAATCCTGAGCGCCACATGGGTAAAGCCGGAATACTTTTCGCCCACGTCCATCAGAATATTGTCGCCGTCATTCTCGGTGGTGGAATTGTAGATGAGGTTGAGTTCCACCTGCCGCGCGTTCTTGATCACGACCACCGGGTCATTGCCCGCCCGCGCGGTCTCCTCGAAACCGAGAATCTTGTAGAAGTCCAGCGCACGATCGAGATCCTTCACCCGAATTCCGATATGGTCTACCTGCTCTATGTCGATCATCAGACTTTCCTCCACTGGTTCCACATGTAGCGCGCGGAGAGGCAAGTGCAAGCAATCCAGCGATTGCGCGGCCGCCATGCGGGGGGTATCTGTCCCCCTATGAACCAGGAGACTATATCAGACACCTGCCGGCTCTACCTGATAACGCCACCGAAAATCGAGCTTTCCCGCTTCGCCGACGACCTCGAGGCGGCCCTCGACGCCGGCGATGTGGCGTGCGTTCAGCTCCGCCTGAAGGACGCGGGCGACGACGATGTGCGCCAAGCCGCGAAAGCGCTGGCGCCGATCGCTCAATCGCGGGATGTGGCGTTCATCATGAACGATCGGCCGGACCTTGCCGCCGAGACGGGATGCGACGGGGTCCATGTCGGCCAGGACGATGCAAGCTACGAGGAGGCGCGCGGTCTGCTGGGGACGGACGCCATCGTCGGCGTGACCTGTCACGACTCCAAACACCTGGCGATGATCGCCGCCGACGCGGGCGCCGACTATGTCGCATTCGGCGCGTTCTTTCCGACCGCCACCAAGGATGCCAAAACCGCGGCGGAGCCCGCACTGCTTGCCGACTGGTCCGAAACCACGACCGTACCCTGTGTCGCAATCGGCGGCATTACCCCGGAGAACAGCCCGCCCCTGATCCGCGCCGGCGCCGATTTTCTCGCCGTCGTTTCGGCGGTCTGGACTCACCCGGACGGCCCCGGCGCGGGGGTCGAGGCGTTCAGCCGCGCGATCGCCGAATCCGTCATGGCCTAAAGCGGTCCGCCGTTGCCTGCCCGGCCCCCCGGTGATAGGTTCCGCGCCACTCGCCGGGGGCGGCCCGGCGGCCATAACTTCAAGACGTGAGATCAGAGCCAAAGCCATGAGAATCAACGGTAACGCCGTCCGCCCGGGGATGGTCATCGAACACCAGGGCCGCCTATGGCGGGCGGTAAAAATCCAGCACACCCAACCCGGCAAGGGGGGCGCGTATCTGCAGGTGGAACTGAAGGACATTCGCGACGGCACCAAGCTCAATGAACGGTTCCGGTCATCGGAAAATGTCGAGCGGGTTCGGCTGGATCAGAAGGAGTTTCAGTTCCTTTACGGTGACGGGGACATGTTCACCTTCATGGATACCGATACCTATGATCAGGTTTCGCTCAACAAGGACCTTATCGGTGAGGACCAGCTGGCATTTCTCCAGGACGGAATGAATGTCCAGGTGGAGAGCTTCGAGAACGAGCCGATCAGCGTCCAGCTGCCGGAGACCGTGACCATCGAGGTCACCGAGGCCGACGCCGTCATCAAGGGGCAGACCGCCGCCGCCTCCTACAAGCCCGCGATGCTGGAAAACGGTGTCCGGGTCATGGTTCCGCCTCACATCGAAATGGGCACCCGGATCGTCATCAATACGGCCGATCTGAGTTACGTGGAGCGGGCGAAGGACTAGCCGCACCATTGGAGGGCGCGGCGATGGCCGGCTACTCGGCGAACATGAACGTGATGATGGGCGCGGCGCGCAAGGCCGCCGTCCGCCTCAAGCGCGACTACGGCGAGGTCGATCAGCTTCAGGTCTCCCGGAAGGGCCCCGCCGACTTCGTCACCGCCGCCGACATTCGCACCGAAAAGATTCTGCGCGAGGAGCTGGGCCGGGCGCGGCCCGACTTCGGATTTCTGATGGAAGAGAGCGGCGAGGAAGCGGGTTCCGATGCGGCCAGGCGGTGGATTATCGACCCGGTGGACGGGACGACCAATTTCGTGCACGGGATCGCGCATTTCGCCATTTCCATCGCCCTCGAGGAAGACGGCGAACTGACCGCCGGCGTCGTCTTCGACCCCATCAACGAGCTGATGTTCTCGGCCGAGAAGGGCGCCGGCGCCATGCTCAACGACCGGCGTATCCGCGTCTCCGCCCGCCGGAGCCTTGCCGAGTCCCTGTTCGCCACCGGCATTCCCTTCAAAGGACGCAAGGGACAGGACGATTTCCTGCCGGCGATGGAAGCGGTCATGAACCATTCGGCCGGCATCCGGCGTTTTGGCTCCGCGGCGCTCGATCTCGCCTATGTCGCCGCGGGCCGATACGAGGGATATTGGGAGACCGGCCTGCAAGCCTGGGATATCGCGGCCGGCATTGTTCTGGTCAGGGAGGCCGGAGGCCTGGTTTCCGAGGTGAATGGCGGTTCCGGGATGCTGTCGTCCGGAAGCATCCTGGCGGCGACACCCGCCCTGCACGGCGCGTTGGGCAATCTGGTTCGCCGCGGCGAGCCATAATTTCGACACATATTCAATTTACCAGGGTTGGTGCGGCGCCAACCGACGCAGGGCAATCGCATTTGATTTGGTTCGTGAACGGAATGGCTTCGTAAACGGAATGGAAATGAGTATCGCTGCTGCTGGAGCTTCTTTGACGTTTGATGGAGGTTTCGGTGGAGAGATTTCGGGAGAGTTTTTCGGGTCTTGATGATCCGCGCACGGGCAACGCGTTGCGTCATGATCTTCTTGAGATGCTGTTCATGGCGCTGTGCGCGGCGCTGTGTGGAAGCACGTCGTGCGTTGACATGGCGGACTTCGCCGAGGCCAAGGAAGAGGTGCTGCGCGAGTTCCTGACCCTGCCCGCTGGCCCGCCCAGCCACGACACCTTCTCGCGGCTGTTCCGGTTGTTGGACCCGCGGGCCTTTCATGCCGCCTTCCAGCGCTTCATGTCCGATTTCGCGACCGCCCGGGCGGAGGTTGTTGCGATTGATGGCAAGAGCCTGAGGCGCTCCTTCGATCGGGCCTCCGGAACCTCGCCGCTCCACCTGGTCAGCGCCTGGGCCGCCGATCAGCGGCTGGTTCTAGGCCAGATGAACGTGGGCGCGAGCAACGAGATCACCGCCGTGCCGGCCTTGCTCAAGCTGCTCAGCCTCGAAGGCGCGGTGATGACCATGGACGCCATGCACTGCCAGAGCGGCACGGCCCGCGACATCCACGAGGCCGGCGCCGATTACCTGATGGCGCTGAAGGCCAACCAGCCCGACCTTCTCGCCGACGTCAAACTGCTGCTGGACGATCCCCAGGCGCCCGCCGACGGCGTGGACCAGACGGTGGACGCCGGCCACGGCCGCATCGAAACCCGCCGCGCCGAGGTGCTGCACGATATGGACTGGCTCGCCGAAGCCCACCGGTGGCCGGCCCTGGCCGCTGTCGGCAAGGTCACCTCCAGCCGCGAGACCGACGGCCGGGCCACGACAGCGGTGCGCTACTTCATCGCCTCCTGGCCGCTCACCGCCGACGAACTGAACCGCCTCGTCCGCGGACACTGGGGGATCGAGAACCAACTCCATTGGGTGCTCGATGTGGTCATGGACGAAGATCAGGCCCGAGCCCGCAAGGACAACGCCCCGGAAAACCTCGCTCTCCTCAGACGCCTCGCCCTCAACGTCATCAAACGCAACAAGGACAAGGGATCAAACCGTCTCAAGTTCAATCGCGCCGGGTGGAGCGACAACTTCCTCCGAAAACTCATCGCCGAAATAGGCTAATGCGATTGCCCTGGCCCCTGCTCTGAGTAGCCCAAGGCTTTCATGTTCGTCCCTGCTATGGTTAGCTTTTCGCATCAGAATGTGTTGGTACAAATAAATTGACAAGTACTTACATTTTTGTAAGTACACAGCGACTGGATGGACCGGGGAGCGAAAATGGTAAGGAAATACAACTGGAAAACCGGATGCGATGTCGAAGCCACGCTCAGCGTAATCGGCGGGCGTTGGAAACCGGTTTTGGTGTGCCGTTTGATTGGCGGACGCAAGCGGTTCGGGGAATTGTGCAGGCTCGCTCCGAACGCCACGGAGCGCATGATAATTCTACAGTTGCGGGAACTGGAAGCGGACGGCGTGATAACGCGGCATGAATATCCGCAGGTACCTCCGCGCGTGGAGTACGAAATCACCGAATTCGGTATGTCTCTTCAGCCCATCATCGAGTCGATGCAGGCATGGGGCAGTGAATTCAAGGCTCGCAAACTGGCGGCGGAATCCGATGATGAAAATTCGGATGTCGCGGCGTAGCAGGGTCCGATAGTTCAGCCCATTCCCAGCCAGGAAAACCAACCACCCGGCGAAGACCTAGCTGTCAAGTATCGTAACCCGTCCCAAGCCCGGATCCACGGCGAGCATGTCTCCGCTCTTGATCTGCTTGGTGACATCGCCGGCATCGAAGCGATCGCATAAAGGCATATGGGCCAGCGCCGCCCCCTGCGCCAGAATGGTATTTGCGGTGTTCAGCAACAGCGCCCTCGGCGCCATCCCTCTCGAAACCATTTCATAGAGCATCCAGGCGGTTGCCACGCCGCCCTTGGCGGTATTCATCACCAATATCTTGTCGACATAGCTCCGGCCGGCCAAGGCGTGATCAGGGCGGGAAAACACTCCTTTGATGCGATCCAGATCGTATCGTGCCGAAAAGTTGTCGTCCGCAACCAGAGCTTCCCCCTCGGTGCGGGGGCCTATGCCGACATGGCACTTGAGTGTCACCGGCATCAGACGATTTTCCCTGCTACGGCGGACTCGACGCATGCGTCCATCGAGGCCAGGGCGGGCTTATAGCCGTATCCGCCAAGGATGTTCACGATTTTGGTCGAGTTCGATAGCAGCCGCTCCCAGCCGTTCGCCTCTGCAATCTCACGCGCATACTGCTGATAGAAGCACGTTCCCCGCAGCACACGCCCCCCAAACGCCTCGATTTCATCGATATATCCGGCCGCCTTGGCATCGGTGTATACGCTGGATGCCGTACAAACCAGGAGCGCAGTATCGGCATGGCAGGTCCGGCCGCGGCACAGATCGGCAACCTGTTTCATTTCGACCAATGAAAGCTGCGGTGCCGCGAACACGACGACATCGACTTTCTCGCCACGAGCCCCGAACGAGCCGCGAAATTCGTCGAGGTCATCGGCGGTAACCTCCTCCGCGGGAAGCTTCGAACCCCCGACGTCATCCAGCGCGTCGCATTCCGGCGTGATGCCGACGATGTGAAAGAGGGGTGTCGAACCGTAGCTCGCCATCGCCGCACCCAGGTGCTTGGCTTCGTCGGAGGTCGGTACATTTTCGATGCCCTCGATTACAGGCACCTCCCAATAGGAACCCGACCGCCTGCCGATCACCGCTCCCAAGACACCCCAATCCGTCAGTTCCCGGGGCGGCGACATGACGGCGAACCGGCGGGTGGCGCGCCTGTTCTCGTCGAGGTGCAGTCCGTATCTGGGCGTATAGCCGGTCAGCCCGGCGGCCAGCGCCGATGGGCCGCCTTCGAAGTTGGACCGGGCGCCGCAAATGCTGTTGGAATAGATCACCACGCCCGTGTCGCCATAGGCAACGTGGTCCCCTCGAACCGGCGGCATGACCGTCTGGTAGTTGATGCAGGTGTTGGTCATTGCAATACCAAGGCTTTGGCAGGCGGCAATAAATCGCCGCTCCAAGTCCGCCATCTCCTCGGTCTGCCCCAGCGGGTCGTAGTAGTTCAAATCGACACCGCGGGGATCGGTGATCGTCGGTATGACGACCCGCCTTTCTTCCTCGGGAAGTGCGGCAAAGCTCTCGACCAGTTTCACACCGGCTTCACCGGTGGATTCCGGATCCGCCATCATGTGTGCCTGGCTCACGTTCACCATGTCCGCCGCATCGAACATTCGTCCGATTTGCTGCTGGTGTTCCACGGCCCATCTTCGCGCAGGGCCCATGTCGCCGGCCAGCATGGCCTCGGCTTGCGAAGGGAGTTGCATCGTCGGCTGCCCCACCGATAGAGGGTTACCGTGGAGAATCCGTGTCAACTACACAGACGTTGTCTCCAACGGCAATATCCGACCCCTCGGGAGCCAAAATTTCCACCAGGGTGCCCGTTCCGGGCGCTTCAACCTCTTGGGTTACTTTTTCCGTCTCGATTTCATAGAGAACCTCGCCTTCGGCAAAGGTATCCCCCGGCTGTTTCGCCCATCGAACGATGGTTGCTTCCTCCATCGTCATGCCGACACGGGTAAGTTTCAGCGTTACCTTCAAAGCAGATTCTCCTGATTCCTTACGATTTCCGTCGCCGCGGCCAAAATCTTGTCGGTGTTTGGAAGAAGGTACTTTTCACTTGCCGGCGCATAGGGGAACGAAACGTTGGGGGTTGTCACCCGTTTGATCGGCGCCTTCAGATGTCCAAACGACTTGTCCGCCAGTATTGCCGAGATTTGACTGGCCGCGCTACACCGGTCCCGAGACTCGTCCACAATGACGACACGGCCCGTTCGTTCGGCGGACTTGCACAAGGTATGTTCGTCGAGTGGAGCCATGGTTCGAACGTCCACGACCTCACACTCGATGCCATCTTCCGCAAGTTTGTCCGCGGCCTCCAACGTCATGCGCATGGTCGAGCCCATTCCGATCAAGGTCAGATCGGTTCCTTCGCGCACCACGGCCGCTTTACCGATAGGCGTGAGGTATTCCTCGTCCGGAACCTCGCCCTGTTCGCCGCCGCGGCCGCCCGGTTCAAAGAAAATCACCGGATCATTGCTGCGAATGGCCGACTTCAGAAGGCCCTTGGCATCGGCTGGATTCGAGGGTGCCACAACGTGCACGCCGCCAACGTTCATAACGGCTGAAAACGGCGTGTCCGAGTGCTGCGCCGCGTTTGCCCTGCCGCCGCCGTAACTGGCGATAATCGTAATAGGCAAGTCGATCTGACCGCCCGACATCAGCCGGGCCCGGGCCATCTGATTGGCGATGCCGTCCATGCCGGTATAGACGAAATTTGCGAACATCAGGTGGAGAACCACCCGATAGCCGCTTGCGGCGGTCCCCACGGTCATTCCGGTAAGGGTGTTCTCCGATATGGGCGTATTTCGAACCCGGCGGGAACCGAAAATATCGATCAGTCCGCGGGTGTCTCCGAAGATGCTCGCCTCGACATCTTCGCCAAAGAGAATGACTTTCTCATCCCGCTCCATTTCCTCGCGAAGAGCATCGTTGATCGCCTGAATAAATCGAGTGCGTGCCATCAGCTGTGCGTCCCGGCAAACATGTAACTCTCACCGATATCTTCGGGTGGAGGCGTCCCGGCCTCTCCAAACGCAACAGCTTCCTTGACGATGGAAGAAGCTTTTTCGTCGATGGCGCCGAGCGCTTCGTCATCAACCAGATTTTCTTCCTTCAACCATTTCCGCAGCAATGTAAGCGGTGCGAGCGCCCCACCCTGGTTTTCAGCTTGACGCCGGGTCGAAGTTCCAGGGCAGGAGTTCTTGGATTTGGGATTGAGGGTGGCCGGCGGCGATCTTCTCCAGCGTGTTCTTGAGCCAGGCGTAGGGCTCGACGCCGTTCATCTTGCAAGTCTCGATGAGCGAGCCCACACGGCCCCAGGAGCGAGCTCCCTCGTCATGGCCGGCGAACAACGCGTTCTTGGCCGTGAGCTTGATCGGACGGATGCGGTTCTCCACGAAGTTGCTATCCATCTCGACACGCCCGTCGTACAGGAATACCAGCAGCCCGTCCCACTGGTTGGCGATATAGGTGAGCTTCTCGCCCAGGCGCGAGCGCGGCGACACCCGCGAGCGCTGCTCGTCGAGCCACACGCCGAAGGCGTTGACCAGCGGCGCGGACTCGGTCCAGCGGACGAACTGGCGCGTCGCCGGCGAGGCGCCCCGGATCCTGTCCTCGATCTTGTAGAGCTGCGCGATCCGCTCCAGCCCTTCCTTCGCGATCGGCGAGCCGTTGCTGTCGAACATCTCCTTGAGCCCGCGCCTGGCGTGAACCCAACAAGAAGCCAGCGTCAGCGCACCGCCCGGGCGGTCCGGCCGAGCCAGCCGGTTGTGGCCGGAGTAGCCGTCCACCTGAACCGTTCCCTCGAAGCCCTCAAGCAGCTTCTCGCCATACTTGCCGCCGCGCCCGGGCGCATACTCATACACCACACCCGGCGGGTCCGGCCCGGACCACCCCCGCTGGTCGCGCGCCATCGTCCACATGTAGCCGGTCTTGGTCTTGCCCCGACCCGGGTCGAGCACCCGGACCGTGGTCTCGTCCAGCCCGAGGGGGTTCGACGTCTTCAACTCCGCCTTCAGGCATTCGTACACGGGCCCGAGGTGGAACGACGCCTTGCCGACCCAGCCGGCCGGCGTCGAGCGGTGCAGTTCGATCCCCGAACGGGCGAATATCTGCGATTGGCGGTACAGCGGGAGATGGTCCGCGAACTTCGATACCAGCACGTGGGCGATCATGCCTTCGGTGGGGAGCGCTCCCTCGATGAGGTGCGCCGGCGCCGGCGCCTGGGTGACGCCTTCCTCGCACTTGCGGCAGGCGTACTTCGGGCGCACCGTGACGATGACCCGGAGCTTCGCCGGAACGACGTCCAGCCTCTCGGTGCGGTCCTCGCCGATCTTGGCCATCTCGCCGCACCCGCACGGACACAGCGTGCTCTCGGGCTCGATTACGTCAAAAACCCGAGGCAGGTGAGCCGACAGATGACCGATGTTGCGCTCCGCGGCGGGGCGCTTGGTACGCGGCGCCGTGCTCGCCTGGGCGTCCGCCTCGGCCTCGGCCTCGGCGAGCGCGCCTTCGAGCTCCTCGAAGGCGAGCAGGAGCTGGTCGGGATGGAGCTTCTCGGACTTCTTGCCGTAGATCGCCCGGCGCAGTTCGCGCAGCAGATGTTCGAGCCGGCGGTTGACTTCCTCGAGGTGCTGGTTGCGGCCGGCGAGCGAGGCGATCCTTGCGCGCAGGTCTTCGACGATCACTTCGGGGCCGTGTTCTTCAAGCCGGCGGTTGCGGTCGGTGAGCGCCGCGTTCTCGACGCGAAGCGTCTCAAGAGCCGCCTGCTGGCCTTCGATCAGCGCCCGCAGGGGCGGTGCAAGTGATGCGAGATCGACAGTGCCGGGGCTCGGTTCCATGACTGAATACTATCATGGAACCAGTTACTTATTGATAAAGAATAGGGGCCGGAAAAGGGGAAAATGGGAGCCCGGCCACCCCTCGGCATCACGCCGCCGCGAGTGGCCGGCGCACCCGTGGTCCCCACACCCGGCGCCAGTCCAGACCCTCGAACAAAGCCTCGAACTGCGCCCGCGACAGGCGCATCACCCCGTCGCGGACCGCCGGCCAGGCGAACCGGGCCTGCTCAAGACGCTTCGATGCCAGCACCAATCCGGTCCCGTCCCACCACAGAACCTTGATCCGGTCGGCGCGCTTGGGGCGGAATACGAACACGATGCCGGAATACGGGTCCAGACCGAGCTCGTGCTCGACCACCGCCACCAGCCCGTCATGGCCCTTGCGGAAGTCCACAGGCCGCGTCGCCACCACGACCTTCAACCCAGAGCCCGCGACGATCATCGGATCGCTCGCAGCGCCGAGGCGATCGAGGTGATGCGCACCGTGCTCACGTCGCCGTCGAGGCGTACCGTCACGCCCCGCGCCTCGATCGAAACCGAACCGACATGGCCGGGCCCCGACGCCGCCTCCACTTCGACATGGGCGAACGGCGCCTCGCTCTGCGGCGCCGGAGGCGCCACGAGTTCGCCCCGGCGGAACTGCTTGCGCCAGAATGACAGCCGCCTATGCGGAACCCCATGGCGCTTGGCGACCTCCTCTACGGTCGTCCCCTGCTCAAAACTCTCCTGGACGATCCAAGCCTTCTCTTCTTCCGACCAGTGCTGCCGACGTGCAGCCGGCTGCAAGGCGCGCCAGCCTTCGACCGATCCGGCCTCCTCGTTATCCTCTTCCCCAACCAGCTGTTCCTGGTCGAAGCGATCCTGCTCTTGCATCGTATGACCCTCCCGGTAAAAGGATCATCCAACTCCAACAGCGATACAGAGATAAGGTGGGGCGCTCGCACCGCTTACGCAGCAATTCGATCGGGTCACGTTCACGCCGCATCGTTTCGATTTCTTCCTCGGTCCGATAGGGCGTTTGGACGACCAAATGCTCCCGTTCGAAGTGATTGTTTATCCGGTAGGTTTTCGCCTCGATAAACGCCGGGCCCTTGCCGGAGCGGATATGGTCGGCAGCCCAGGCCATGGCTTGCCAGACCGCCCTGACATCGTTCCCATCCACGACCTCGACCGGGATTCCGAAAGGTTTTGCCCGATCGCTGATGGTCCCGGCGGTCACGGTCTCGGCGGGAGAGAATTGGCAAAATCCGTTGTGCTCGCAGACATATAGCAGCGGCAAATTCCAGAGAGCGGCGAAATTCAGGGACTCCTGCAGTACGCCCTGGTTCGATGCGCCGTCTCCAAATATTACGACGGTCATACTGCCGTCGTCGTCCAGAAGATCGGCAAGCGCCGCTCCGGTCGAAATTGGAAGCCCGGCTCCTACGATTCCATTGGCGCCGATTATGCCTTTCGAATAATCGGCAACATGCATGGAACCGCCCATGCCGCCGCAGATACCTTCGGACATTCCATATATTTCCGCGAAGAGCTGCTTGGGATCCCCGCCCTTGGCAATGAAATGGCCATGCCCTCGATGATTGCTCGCCAGCTGATCCTTCTCCGAGAGGTGGGCGCAAATCCCCGCGGCGACCGCCTCCTGTCCGATCGAAAGATGTACGCCACCCGGGGTCTTGCCTGCCGCGAAATCGGCGGCGAGTTGCTCTTCGGCATACCAGATGACGTGCATCGTCTGGAGCAACTCCAGGCATTGGGAAACGTCGGGCGACAAATTGGCCGTCATATTTCACCTATTTCTCGTTTGATATTTCGGTGAGATTGCATTTACATGTTGAAAAATACAAGTACACACATTTTTGTAAGTGTGGCTGAAGTCGGCGCGCGGTGGAGCCTCGTGCCACGGCAATTTGATCGCGGCGCGCTGCCCTCGACCGGGATGTGGCGACCAACAGGAGGCCCTGATGTCCATATTCGAAATTCGCCACTACAACGTCAAAGACGGCAGAATGGCAGAGTGGATCGACTTCATGGAAGATCGCATCGTGCCTTTCATGATCTCGAAAGGCATGGACGTCAACGCCATGTTTGAAAGTGACGACGATGAAAATCTGTTCATCTGGATACGCCGGTTCGACGACGATGAAGTTCGTGAGGAGCAGTACGAGGCGGTGTATGAATCCGAAGAATGGCAATCGGAAATCAAGCCGGTTGTTCGCAGCCTGATCGATGTGGAGGAGATTGTGGTCCATCGCGCGCGCGCGACCCCGAAATCTCCCATGCGGTGAGTCCCATCTACGTTCCCGAGACGGTGACGCACCGCCGCAAAGCAGGGCGGCAAGATAAATTGTTCAGGGAATCACGGGCGTTGAATTTATGGACTTGAAGTTAAACGGAAAGAATGCCGCGGTCGTCGGTGCGACACGCGGCATCGGACGGGCGATCGCAGGGCTATTGGTATCCGAAGGCTGCAATGTGTCCATTTGCGCCCGAACCGAGACTTCCGTCGAGAGTACCGTCGCGGAGCTGGCGGAGGCGCCGGTAAAGGTGAGGGGCGAAGCTCTCGACGCTGTCGACCGCGGGGCGCAATCAGCGTGGATTGAGAGAACCGCCGACTCGTTCGGGGGCGTCGATATATTTATCGCCAACGCGAGCGCGATGAATCTCGACGCGGACGAAGAGGCCTGGCGCCACAGCTTCGAAGTGGACATGCTATCCTCATATTTTGGGGCTGAAGCGGCTATACCGTTTCTGAAAAAATCGGAAGCCGGGGCAATCGTATTCATTTCGTCGATTGCGGCGCTTCATACGCCCGGGGGAGCCAAGCCGTACGGTGCAATGAAAGCCGCAATTCTGAACTATTCCAAAGGTCTTGCGCGTTCGCTGGCCGTGGACGGCATTCGCGTCAACGCGGTTTCGCCGGGAAACATCTACTTTGAGGATGGCGTCTGGGGCCGCACCGAGCGCGACAATCCGGAATTTTTTGCATCGGCAGTCGCCAACAATCCGATGGGCAGAATGGGACGGCCGGATGAAGTCGCGAGCGCGGCGGTGTATCTTGCCAGTCCGGCGGCAAGCTTTATTTCAGGCGCCAACCTGATCGTCGACGGGGCCCTCACCCTGGGAGTTCAGTATTAGCGCCGCCACGGCCCTGATCGCCGAGGACATTCACAAGCGCTTCGGCGACGTCGCGGTCCTGAGGGGTGTGACGCTGTCCGCGGCGTCCGGCGAGGTCGTCGCGGTCATCGGCAGTTCCGGATCGGGCAAGAGCACCTTGCTCCGCTGCCTCAATCTTCTGGAAATTCCGGACCGCGGCCGGATCGTTCTCGATGGAGAAGAACTCCTGGTCCGCCCCGGCCCCGCCGGCCGGCTCACCGGCGCCGACCGGAGACAGATCGTCCGCCTTCGCTCCAAACTCGGCATGGTATTCCAGAGCTTCAATCTCTGGGCACATATGACGGTAGTGGAGAACATTGCCGAAGGACCGCTCCGGGTCTTGAAACGCAGCAAGGCCGCCGCGCGCGAGGAAGCCATGGCGCTGCTGGAAAAGGTCGGCCTGGAGGACAAGTACGACAGCTATCCCGCGCAACTTTCCGGCGGCCAGCAGCAGCGCGTCGCGATCGCCCGGGCGCTGGCCATGCAGCCCAAGGTGCTGCTGTTCGACGAGCCGACCTCGTCCCTCGACCCGGAACTGGTCGGCGAGGTGCTGCGCGTGATGCGGGACCTCGCCCGGGAAGGCCGGACCATGATCGTGGTGACCCACGAGATGGGCTTCGCCCGGGAAGCATCCGACCGCACGATTTTCCTGCATCAAGGCAGGATCGAGGAGGAAGGCCCGCCGGCCGAGCTGTTCGGCGCGCCCAAATCGGCGCGGTTGCAACAGTTTCTGTTTAGCCAAATTTAACGGCCGATGTTAGGCTGGAACTCCGCGGCAGCCCCCCGGCCGGGCTGCGTAAGCCGGATCGGGAAGCGTGTCGTCCCCCAAGGGGACGGCCGGCGAAAATTGAACTGGTCAGGGAGATTCATCGCAATGATCCGCAAAATCGCTTTGCTTGCCGCGGCCGCCATGGTCGGCGCCGCCCTGCTCTCGGCGCCGGCCGCCGCCCGCGACCTCCGGATCGCCACCGAAGGCGCCTACCCGCCTTTCAACAGCAAGAACGCCAAGGGCGAACTGGTCGGCTTCGACGTCGACCTCGCCAGGGCCATCTGCGCGCACATGAAAGCGAAATGCACCCTGGTCGCGCAGGACTGGGACGGCATCATTCCCGGCCTGCTGGCGAAGAAATACGACCTGATCGTCGCCAGCATGTCGATCACCGAGGAGCGCAAGAAGAAGGTCGCCTTCTCGACGCCCTACTATTCGAACTATCTCCAGTTCGTGGCGAAGAAGGGCAGCGGCTTCAAGCCGACGGCCGGCGGCATCGAGGGCAAGACCCTGGGCGCCCAGCGCGCGACGGTCAGTTCGCAATATCTCGAAGACAATTACCGCAAGGTCGCCAGGATCAAGGTCTACGACAAGCAGACCGCCGCCTGGCTCGACCTGAAGGCCGGCCGGGTCGACGCCATCCTGTCGGACCTCCTGCCGTCCTACGACTGGGTCAGGAAGAACAAGGGTTTCGAGATGGTCGGCGGCCAGATCAGCAACGACGACAAGATCGGCATCGCCGCCCGCAAGGACGACACCGCGCTGCTCGAGAAGGTGAATGCCGCCATCCTGGCGCTGCGCGAGAACGGCACCTACGCCAAGATCAACGCGAAATATTTCCCGTTCGACATCTACTAGATGCCGGTTTCCAGGACGGTCCATGGAAAACCCCTCCCGCCGGACGGGGGCCTTTTCCTTCGCGTCCCGGCTTCCGGAACCGCGGTGGCGGAATGATTCCCGAAATCCTCCGGTTCGGGGACGCGGGCTTCGGCGACGAACTGGTCGCAGGCGCCCTCGTCACGCTGGAGATCGCTCTCTATTCCCTGGCGATCGGCCTCGGCCTCGGCCTGGCGGCCGCCGGCGCCAAGCTCTCGCGCTCGGCGGTGCTGCGCGGCATCGCCGAGGCCTACAGCCTCCTCATCCGCGGCGTCCCGGAACTGCTGATCATCCTGCTGGTCTATTACAGCGGCGGCGCGGCCATCGAGGCGCTGCTCGGGCTCTTCGGCCATGACGTCGGGTTCGATTTCAACAAGCGGCTCGCCGGGTCGCTGGCCCTCGGCCTGATTTTCGGCGGCTTCGCTTCCGAGGTTTTCCGCGGCGCCTTCATCGCCGTGCCGAAAGGCCAGATCGAGGCGGCGCTCGCGATCGGCATGACGCGCCGCCAGGTCTTCCTGCGCGTCCGCTTTCCCCAGATGCTGCGCTTCGCCGTTCCCGGGCTCGGCAACCTCTGGATGGTCCTGCTCAAGGATACGTCGCTGGTCAGCGTCATCGCCCTCGACGAACTGATGCGCGAGGCCAGCGTGGCGGCGGAGGCCACCCAGCGCCCGTTCGTGTTCTATCTGGCGGCGACCGTGCTCTACCTGCTGCTCACCATCGTCTCCGACGTCTTCCGCGCCCGGCTGGAACGGCACGCCAATCGCGGGATAGCCGGCGAAGCCGCGCCGCGCCGGCTCCTGCGGCGGGAGGTCTGACGCCGATGCTCGACCTGTGGATCACATACGGCGACCGGCTGATCGACGGCGCGGTCATTACGGTCAGGCTGGTCGCGCTGGCCTGTATGATCGGGCTGGTTCTCGCGGTCCCGCTGGCGCTGGCGAGGCGGTCGGACCGGCGCTGGGTTTCCGTTCCGGCCTATCTCTATATCTACTTCTTCCGCGGCACGCCGCTGATCGTCCAGCTGGCTCTGCTCTACTACGGCCTCGCCCAGTTCGAGGCGGTGCGGGAGAGCCCGCTCTGGGTCGTGCTTGGCGACGCCGAATATTGCGGGCTGCTTGGCCTGACCCTGAACACGGCGGCCTATGTCGCGGAAATCCTGCGCGGCGGAATTGCCGGCGTGCCGAAGGGCGAGGTCGAGGCGGCCGAAGCCTGCGGCATGTCGACGGCGGCGGTCTATCGCCGGATCGTCCTGCCCCGCGCCATCCGCATCGCCTGGCCGGCCTACGGCAACGAGGTCATCCTCCTGCTCAAGGGCAGCGCGCTGGTCAGCACGATCACGGTCTACGACCTGATGGGCGAGACCCGCTCCGTCTTCTCGCGCGGCTACGACGACACGGTCTATCTCTACGCCGCCGCGATGTACCTGATCCTGGCGCTGGCCGTCACCGGAGCCTTCCGCCTCGGCGAACGGCGGATGAACCGCTATCTCCGTGCTGCAGGCTAGCCGAGGTTTGTCTACACTAGCGTATGGCGCCATGGACGATCGCGAAGTGGACGGAGCCCGGGAAGACGGTCAGGGAGGACGCTATGCCGAGGGATTTGCGCGAGGCGAGAGGGCTTTACCAGTACTTTGCCGAAAACCCGGAAGAGGCGCGCCGGCAGTTTTTCGAGCCTGCGCCGGGGTTGAGCCGGCGAGGCTTCTTCGCCGGGTCCGGGCTGGCGGCCGCGGGCGGCCTGCTCGGCATGACGATTCCCTTCTATGCCGACATGCCGCCGGGGCTGGTGCCGGCCGCCTTCGCCGCCGAGGACGTGCTGGTCGGCAAGGACGGGCTGACGTTGCTGAACGACCGGCCGATCAACGCCGAGACGCCGGCGCATCTGCTCGACGATGCGATCACGCCCACCGCCCGGCATTTCATCCGAAATAACGGCCTGCCGCCGGAGGATGCCGATGCCGCCGGCTGGACCCTCGCCGTGGACGGGCTGGTGGAAAACCCGATGGAACTGTCCATCGAGGACCTGAAGGCCGGGTTCGAGGTGGTGACCATGGCGCTCGCCATCGAGTGCGGCGGCAACGGCCGGGCCTTCTTCGACCCGCCGGCGGAGGGCAGCCAATGGACGGTCGGGGCCGTGGGCTGCGCGGCGTGGACGGGCGTGCGCCTCGCCGACGTGCTGAAGAAGGCCGGCGTCAAGCCGGGCGTGGTCTATACCGCGCATTACGGCGCCGACACCCATCTCTCCGGCAAGGAAGGCAAGCCGCCGATCTCGCGCGGCGTGCCCATCGCCAAGGCGATGACCGGCAACGTGCTCATTGCCTTCGGGATGAACGGCGGGCCGCTGCACAGGCAGAACGGCGCGCCGCTCCGCCTGGTGGTGCCGGGCTGGCCGGGGTCGTGTTCGCAGAAATGGCTGACGCGCATCCGGCTTCGCGATCGGGTGCATGACGGGCCGAAGATGACCGGCACGTCCTACCGCGTGCCGCGCTATCCCGTCGCCCCGGGCGACAAGGTGCCGCCGGAGGATTTCGAGATCATCGAGCGCATGCCGGTGAAGTCCCTGGTGACGGCGCCGGCGAACGGCGGCGCGGCTGCCCGGGAGACCGAGGTGCGCGGCCATGCCTGGTCGGGAGACCGGACGGTCTCCGCCGTCCATATATCGGTCGATTTCGGCAGGAGCTGGATGGCGGCCGACCTGGACGGGCCGGTCAATCCCGGCGCATGGCAGAATTGGCGCCGCACCGTGTCCTTCCCCGAAGCCGGCTACTACGAGGTCTGGGCGCGGGCGACCGACAGCGCCGGCGAGATGCAGCCCTTCGCCATCGACTGGAACCCGAACGGCTATCTCAACAACACCATGCACCGCGTCGCATTGCGCGTGGCGTAACCGCCGACCGATGCCGACGGCATTTGCGGCCCCGGCCGCCCGAACTTCCCGCGCTGACGGCCCCGGTCCGATAACGCCCGGGCCGATAAAGGTTGTCCCGCGATGCGGGGCTTCCTATGATTCGGCCATGAGCGAAGCCGATATCGCGAAGCGCAAGGTCGGCCTTCCGGAACGGATGGCCGGGGCGACGATCGCCCGGGACGGGCCGGTCTTCGACCTTGCCAAGCGGCCGTAGTGGCGGGTAACGGACAGACAGGGGGCGAGGCGGGGCCGATGCCGGAAGAAGGCCGCCTTTTCGCCGGCTACGAGACCGATCCGGCGTTCTACGACGAGATGTTCGACGCCGACGGCGCGCCGCACGCCCATTGCCGCGAATTGTGGGCCGCCCTCGGCGAGACGCCGCCGGATGCGCTCGCGGCCATGCAGGAGCGCGCGGAGCGGTCCTTCCTGCACGAAGGCATCACCTTTTCGGTCTACGGCGAGGAGGGCGCGCAGGAGCGCATCATCCCGATCGATATCGTGCCCAGGATCGTCGCCGCCGAACATTGGGATATTCTCGAACGGGGCCTGCGCCAGCGTCTCGATGCGCTCAACCTGTTCCTCGCCGATATCTACGGCCCCGGCCGGGCCATCGACGACGGCGTCATCCCGGCCGACATGGTGCGGGGCTGCCCGCAGTTCCGCGACGCCATGCAGGGCGTCGACGTCCCCCACGGCGTCTATGTCTCGGTGTGCGGCACCGACTTGGTGCGGACCCATGACGGCTTCCTGGTTCTGGAAGACAATCTGCGGGTGCCGTCGGGCATATCCTACATGCTGGCCAACCGCGCGGCGGTCAAGACGAGCCTGCGCGACGTGTTCCGCCGGCACCGGGTGCGCGGGATCGAGCATTACGGCCGGCTGCTCCGTCGGACACTGGCCGAACTGTCGCCCCACGGCGGCCCCGACCCGACCATCGTCCTGCTGACGCCGGGGGTCTACAACTCGGCCTTCTACGAGCACATGTTCCTGGCCCGGGAGATGGGCGTGGAGCTGGTGCAGGGCGCCGACCTGGCCGTCCGCGACGGCTTCGTCTACATGCGCACGACCGGCGGGCTGCGCCGCGTCGACGTGATCTACCGGCGGATCGACGACGATTTCCTCGATCCCCTGACCTTCCGGCCCGATTCGGTGCTCGGCACGCCCGGCCTGTTCGACGCCTACCGGCTCGGCAATGTCACCATCGCCAACGCGCCCGGCACCGGGGTGGCCGACGACAAAAGCGTCTATGCCTACGTTCCGGACATCATCCGCTATTTCCTCGACGAGGAGCCGATGCTCGCCAATGTGGAAACCCGCCTGTGCCGCGATTCGGACGGGCTGGAATACACCCTCGACAATCTGGACAAGCTGGTGGTCAAGGAGGTCGGCGGCTCGGGCGGCTACGGCATGCTGGTCGGGCCGCACGCGACGGCGGAGGAGCGCGCCGACTTCGCCGAGAAGATCCGCGAGACCCCGGAAAACTACATTTCCCAGCCGACCCTCGACCTGTCCCGCGCGCCGTGCCTGACCGAGGACGGCGCCGCGCCGCGCCATGTCGACCTGCGCCCCTTCGTGCTCCGCGGGCAGGAAACCCGCCTGGTCCCCGGCGCCTTCTGCCGGGTCGCGCTGACCCCCGGCTCGCTCGTCGTCAATTCGAGCCAGGGCGGCGGCGGCAAGGACCTCTGGGTGCTTTCGGGCTAGCGCCATGCTGTCGCGCAGCGCCCTTGGCCTGTACTGGATCGGCCGCTATCTGGAGCGGGTGCAGCACGCCTGCCGGCTGATCGCCGACCAGTTGGAGACCATGAAGGACCGGCCGGTCGATGAAATCGACAAGAGCTGGCGGCGGCTCTACGGCGGGCTGCGGCGCGTGCCGGCCGGCGGCGAACTCAGCTCGAACCTGGGCGACGAGGGGTTCATGCTGGTCGACGCCTTCACGCTGGCCGACGACCTGACCTTCGATGCCGGCAACCCCGATTCGATCCGCAGCAGCCTCGCCAACGCGCGCGAAAACGCCCGCCAGGTGCGCAACGTGGTCGACGAGGATTTGTGGGCCTGCCTGAACCTCGCATTTTTCGAACTGCGCGACCTGGACATGACGGATATCTGGCGGGACCGGCCGGGCGATTTCTACCGCCGCACCGAGGATGCGGTGCGCACCTTTTTCGGCATCGCCGGGAGCAACATGTACCGCGACGACGGCTGGCATTTCCTGCAGCTCGGCCGGTTCGTCGAGCGGGCGCAGCTGATCTCCGCGCTGCTCGAGGCGCAGCTCGCCGTCTATCCGGCCGCCGGCTCGGCCGGCGATCAAACAGCCGGTCCGGCGGCCGATCCGGACTGGCTCTCGCTGCTGCGCATCTGCGCGGCGCGGGAGGCCTACGGCCGGCTCCATTCGCTGCACTACGACCCCGCCGCCGTGGTGGATTTCCTGGTTGCCGACCCGCTGCTGTCGCGCTCGATCCGCTACGCCCTGGCGCAGGTCTCGGCGGCGCTCGACGCCGTTTCCGCCGGCCGCCCGCTGATCGCCGAAGCCGGGCGCCGGGCCGGCCGGCTGGCGGCGGAGATCGACTATGACTGGCCGAACCGCGATCCGGCGGACGAAGAGGCGATCCGCGCCGCGCTGCGCGGGATCGGCGAGTCCTGCCGCCGGCTCCACGACGATATCGACGCGGCCTATTTCAGCTACGGGCTCGAGGACGGCGAAGACGGGCCGTGACGCCGGATACGCTTCCCAATAGAACCATCACGCTCCAGCTCCGCCCGGCCTACGCCGACCCTTCGGCCGGGCCATCCCGGCGCGCCGGACATTCCAGGAAGCTCTTCAGCGTATGCCAGAATCTATGGCGGTTGACGCCGACGGTAATGTTGTGGGCTTGCCCCGCCAGCATGACCAGCTGCTTGTCCTTGGTCGCGAGCCCGGCATAAAAGGCCGCCGTGTCCTCATCGGTGGTGATGCCGTCGTGTTCGGCCCTGATCATCAGGACCGGACAGGTAATGGATGCCGGGTCGACGACCGGCAAATTGATGCACATGTCCACGTAGGTTCCGTTGGGAACGCTGTTTCCGCCATTGACGGTCTCGGCGGCGGCGAAGACTTCGCCAAGCTCGGGGATAGTCAGCCCGTCCGTGTCGCGGGTAAACATGTTGTGGTAGTAGCTCGCATCGACCTCCCGGCGGTTCGTCGCCTGCCATTCGTCGAGGCGTTCACGGCGCTTGATCAATGACGGCGCGCCCTCGCCGGTCCATGGGAATGCCGACAAGCCAAGCCGTTCCACCCGCTCGGGACAGGCATTGCAGAACGCACCGGCCCTGAGAGCCCCCGAGGATGTACCGAAAAACGAAAAACTCGACCGGCCCGTAGCGGCCTCTATCACCGGCATCGCCGCCTTCAAGTCTTCGACACCGTCAAGAATATAGGAAAAACCGTCAGTGCGGCTGGATCGTCCATAGCCCTCATGGTCCATGGTCCAGACATCGAAGCCCCAGCGGGCGAACACTCTCATCATCGAATATTCTTCATCCCCCGGCACGTCGAGATCGAAACTCGTGCGCGCCGAAGCCGAAGATCCGTGCACCAACACCAGAACCGGGCGGGGCGTGTCCGCCGAGGGATCGAACTTGCGATGCAAATAGAGATCCACATCCTTCTTTTTCGCCCAATGATCCTCGAATGAGACCTCCGAGGCATCCGAAAACGCGGCCGTGGCAAGTGGTATCATGTCAACTCCTCCGCCATATTGAATTTTGGACCCTCTGTCGGACTCCTAAGTCGTGAAACGAGCGGGGTCCTTACATAAATCACTGCGGCCTTCTTCTCAAAGCCGAAGTATCCAGGATCAACCAAAATTCGCGCTTGGCGGGGCCGCGGGCCATTTGTGATTCCGGCCCGGGGACTCATGGATCGGCGGCGTTCCTCAGCACCCCCAAGCCAATAGCGGCCCTCTACAAACAGACAAAAATTTGTAAGCTGTCTTCGAGCAGGAACAGGGCACGTGGGATTTTTTTGCTGTGTCCGCCGCCGCCCGCTCGGCGGTTAACCTTGTTGCAGGTTGGAAATCAGATGCAGGAAACCGCGACGTTTGTGACCCATTTGGAGTGCAGCGAGACGGGAAAGAAGTATGAGGCCGACACGGTGCAGGGCCTGTCCGGAACCGGGAAGCCGCTGCTCGTGCGATATGACCTCGATGGCCTGGCCCGGGCGGTGGAGAAGCCGGACTTACAGGATCGGGAGCCCGGGTTCTGGCGCTACCGCGAATTCCTGCCCGTCAGGAAGTCCGAAAATATCGTCAGGCTGGGCGAAGTCATGACGCCGATTCTCGCGGCGCCGAGGCTGCGGGCGAAGTTCGGCGGCGGCGAGATTCTCATCAAGGACGAGGGCAGGCTGCCCACCGGATCGTTCAAGGCTCGCGGCCTGGCGGTGGCCGTTTCGATGGCGAAGGAACTCGGCATCGCCCGAATGGCGATGCCGACCAACGGAAACGCCGGTGCGGCTCTCGCCGCCTATTGCTCGCGGGCCGGCATAGAAACTTTCGTGTTTTGCCCGGAGGACACGCCGGAGGTGAACGTTCGCGAGATCGCTCTCCAGGGCGCCAAAACATTTCTCGCGAACGGGTTGATCAACGACTGCGGGCGCATTGTCGGCGAAGGCAAATCGATAATGAATTGGTTCGATATTTCGACTCTCAAGGAGCCGTATCGGATCGAAGGCAAAAAAACCATGGGATTGGAACTTGCCGAACAACTCGATTGGGAACTGCCCGACGTCATCCTCTATCCGACCGGCGGCGGAACCGGCCTGATCGGCATGTGGAAGGCTTTTGAAGAGCTCGAAGCCATTGGGTGGATCGGCCGCAAGCGCCCCCGCATGGTGGCCGTCCAGGCTTCCGGCTGCGCCCCTATCGTCAAGGCATATGAGCAGGGAGCGGATCATGCGGATCCTTGGCAAGATGCGCATACGATTGCAGCCGGCATTCGCGTTCCGGCGGCCATCGGCGACTTCCTCATTCTGAATGCGGTGCGGGAAAGCGGCGGCTTTGCCGCGGCCGTGGATGACGATCTGATCCAGGAGGCCCAGGAAGAGTGCGCCAGGGAGGAAGGCATTCTGCTTTGCCCGGAAGGCGCGGCCACGCTGGCGGCGTACAAGCGGGAACTCGCTTCGGGCCGCATCGGCAAATCCGAGAGAACGGTCCTTTTCAATTGCGCGACCGGTCTCAAATACCCCATGCCGGCGGCGGGGCGGTTCATCGATCTGAACGGGGAAATAGATTACGAGGCGCTCGCCTCCTAGTCGTTTTACTGCTTGCCGGATGTCAAATTGGCCTGCACGGTTGACCGGGTTGGACAGCAAACGCGAGTGGGAAATTCATGACTGGGGCGACGATGAGACCTGAAGAAGACGTAACCGGCGAAGAGCATTGGACCCAAAAGGGCGATATCAGTCTGTTCCTTTGGGAAAAATATATCGAGAAGCCGGCCAACGCGGATCGGACCATCGTGTTCGTTCACGGTTCGTCGATGGCCTCGCAGCCGACCTTCGATCTTCATGTGGAAGGCCGCCCCTATTCCTCGGCCATGAATTGGTTTGCCCTCAAGGGCTTCGATGCCTGGTGCGTCGACATGGAAGGCTATGGCCGCTCCGACAAGGACCGCGACGATCATTTCAATATTTCCAATGGCGCCGATGATCTGAAGGCGGCGGTGGACTACATCAAACGGTTACGCGGCGTGGACAAGGTTGACATGTACGGCATTTCGTCCGGGGCCTTGCGCGCAGCCCTGTTTGCGGAGCGCAATCCACATGATGTGGACAGGCTTGCGCTCGATGCCATGGTCTGGACCGGCGAGGGCAGCCCGACCCTCGAGAACCGCCGCAAGAAACTCCCCGAATTCAAGGCCGACCGGCGGCGGCCCATCGATCTGGATTTCGTCCGCTCCATCTTTTCCCGCGACCATCCCGGCTGTGCGGAAGACAAAGTGGTCGAAGCCTTCGCCGAGGCGATCTGTGCGCTGGATGATTCGATCCCCAACGGGACCTACGTCGACATGTGCGAAAACCTGCCCATCGTCGATCCGCGGAAGCTGCCCATGCCGACGCTGATCATGCGCGGTCAATGGGACGGCATCGCGTCGATGGAGGACCTGCTCAAGTTCTTCGATCTGCTCCCCAACCCGGACAAGCAGTTCAAGTTGATGGCCGGCATCTCCCATGCCAGTTTCCAGCAGATCAACTACCTGATGGTTTACGAGGTCCTGTACTCTTTCCTCACCCAGCCGGCGCCCGTCTACCGGGGGTAGGCAGACCAAACCGTGGCCGCTCCCGTTTGCGTGGTTGTGCAGACATGCTCGCCGCCGATTGTGGTTGTGCCGCCGGAGAGCGGGCGGGTATCATTCATATATAAGAGTTAATCAATAGACCCACATTCCACAGGGAGGAATTCATGAGGGACTTCGATAGTAAACTCGATCGCCGGACGGTCCTTAAGGGCGGAGCCGCCTTGGCGGGCGCCGCCGCGGCCTCTTCGCTGCCGTTCGGCAGCGCATTTGCCGCAGGCTATCCGGACCGCAATATCAAGGTTTATGTGCCGACCCGTGAAGGCGGCGGCGCGGACCGTCTGCTGCGCTCCGTCACCGGTGTCTGGAAAAACCACATCGGCACGAACTTCGAGCCGAGCTTTTTCCCGGGCGCCGCCGGACGCGTCGGCTATGAAAAATACATGGGTCTGGCCAAGGACGACATGTACGAGTTCCTGTTCGGCAATATGGGCCCCGAAGTGCTCAATTGGGTGGTGAAGAAGCCGACCTTCGATCTGAACGATTTCCAGTATTTCGCCCAGGTCGATAGCGATCCCGGCATTCTGTTCGTCAGCCGCCGCAGCAAGTTGAAGACGGTCGACGACATCATCGCCGAAGGCAAGAAGCGCACGCTGAATGTCGGCGTGAGCCGCCTGGCCCACCCGGCCACCCTGGGCGCGCTGGCGCTGGCCAAGCATACCGGCGCGAAGTTCAATCCGATCCCGCTCTCGGGCGGCAAGAACACCCGCGCCGGCGTGGCCACCGGTGAGATGGATCTCGGCGCCTTGCCGTCGGGCGGCATCGTAAACCGCGCCAAGACCTTCAAGGTCGTGCTGATGTTCTCGCACACCAATCCGCTGCCGGGCCGGAGCGACAATGCGCCCACCATGAACGCGCATTTTGGGACCAACATGCCGTCGCTGATCGCCGGTTCGCGAGCGTTCGGCATCAAGAAATCCGCGATTGCCAAACATCCCGATCGCTTCGCGAAAGTCGAGGAGACGCTGAAGAAGGCGTTTGCCGATCCGGCGTTCAAGGAGGCTTATGCGAAGACCAAGTCACCTTGGGAATTCGTCGGACTCCGAAGCGCCGCCCAGGCCAAGGAGTATGCCGACAATATCGCGAAGATCGGCGCGGAGTTCAAAGACCTGCTGGCCGGCAAGCAAACCTGATAAAGGTCCGCCTGGAGATATCGGGTGGCGGCTGTAGTCAGCCGCCACCTGTCTCCACGGCCAGGAAACTTCGGGGGAAGTCGACCGATGGCGGATGACGCCGAGACGCAGGAGAAAAAACGCGTTTCCATCGGCAGCGAGTTGATCATACCGGTCGCCGCGCTGGCGTTCACCCTCTACTACTTCTACACCATCTGGAACGCGCCTTGGACGGCCCAGGTCGCGGCGTTCATCGTCGGCTCGGTGCTGATCCTTTTGGTCGTTCTGATTCTGATCAAATCGTTCCGGCAACTGTCCAGGGGCGAAGGCGCGATTAATTTCGAGAACCTCATCGAGCCGCGATCCTACATCCCGAAGCGGCTGACCCTTCTCGGCCTGACCATCGCATACATTTTCATCGTGCCATGGATGGGTTTCACCATCACGACGTTCCTGTTCCTCAGTCTCGCCATGCTGGTGTTGAGCGATTTCACCAGGAAGAGATTGATTCTGTCTCTCTCGGCAATCCTGTCGCTGGGCGGTTATCTGCTGTTCATCGTCGCCTTCAAGACGAGGTTTCCCGCCGGCCCATTTGAAAATCTCATGAATGGGCTCTTCTAGATGGAATACGATCTCGCATTCTTTACCGAGATGCTGGGCCGCACCCTTGCTCTTTGGTGGGTGCTCATTCCATCGATCTTTCTGGGGCTGGTGGTCGGCGCGATCCCCGGATTCAGCGCGGCCAATACGATTATCATTCTGTTGCCGCTGACCCTGGCATTGGAGCCCGAGATCGGCCTGACCTTCATGGTAGGGCTCTATGCGTCCTCCCGAATGGGAGCTGGAATTCCGGCCATTCTCGTCAATATCCCAGGGACCGCCGGTGCGGCGGCGACCCCCCTCGACGGGTATCCCATGACCAAGCAGGGGCGGGGCCAGCAGGCGCTTTCCATGTCCTTCGTCGCTTCGATCGCCGGCGGTCTGTTCACGACGATCATCGCCTTGGTCACGTTGCCGTGGCTGTCGCAGGTGGCGTTTTATCTCCACAGCGTGGAGATGATCGTGATCATGTTTTTCGGCATCTCGTTGATTGCAACCATTGCCGCGAAGGATACCTTGAAGGGTCTTATCGCCGGTTTCTTTGGATTGATGATCGGCTTTATCGGCACCGACGTGGTCTACGAGACGCCGCGCGGCACGTTTGGTTTCCTGGAACTCTACGACAAGGTGCCGTTGATCCCGGCCTTGGTCGGCCTGTTCGCCATCTCCGAAGCCTTCGCCGTCATCGAAAAGCAATCGATCGTCACCGAGCGCGGAAAAGCCGCCATGCAGGAGCCCGGATGGGCCCAAACCTTCGAAGGCGTGCGCATCGCGGTCTCGAAATGGTGGCACATTACCTGGAACAGCCTGATCGGACTGGTCATCGGCGTGGTGCCGGGAGCAGGAGCGGCAATTGCCTCCTTTGTCGCCTACCAGCAATCGAAGACCTACTCGAAAACGCCGGAACTATACGGCACGGGTCATGTCGAAGGTCTCATCGCGCCTGAGTCCGCCAACAATGGCGTGACGTCCGGGACGCTGGTACCGCTTCTGGTGATCGGCATTCCGGGCGGTGCGACCGCCGCCATCATGCTGGTCGTATTGCAGTTCCATGGCGTAACCGTCGGTCCCGATCTCTTCATCACCAGTCCCGAGCTTGCCTTCGGCCCGTTTACGGCCATGGCCGTGACCTATGCGCTGATGATTTTGACCGTTCTGCCGCTGGCCCGGTACATGTCGCACATCACCGTTGTGTCGACCGTCTACATGGCGCCGATCATCATTTCATTTACCCTGGTCGGCTCGTTCGTCCCACGGGCCTACTTGTTCGATATGAATCTGGCGCTGGTGTTCGGGGTCATCGGTTACGTCGCCCGCAAGACCGGTTACCATGTTGCCGCGATATTGATCGGGGTGATCCTCGGACCGTTGATGGAAACCTTTTTCCTCAGAGCGATGAAAATGTCCCAAGGGGACATCATGGTTCTTTTCTCCAGCTCGATCGGCAACACGCTTTGGGTGTTCCTGGTTATCTCTCTGGCTTTGCCCTACATCATGAATCGACGAAATGGGAAGCGCGAGAAGGCGGCGGCGCACGATCCTTATGGCTGACGACATTTCAGAGAACGTCTCGCGCATTTCCCACATGGATTTCCCCGGAGCGGGCTAAGTCAGGCCGGTGGACTTGCAAATCGCCCGGCCTTCATCGGATGCCATGAAATCCAACAAGTCCTTGGCTTCCCGGTTATGGTCGGCCCGGGCCAATAGAGCCGAGCCATAGGTGGATATATTTTCGACCTCGGCAGGCAGGGTGCCGAGCAGCTTCACGTCGAGGCCCTTGTCGATCTGGACCTGAATTGCGGTGGCTTGGCCGAAACCAATCTCATTGGTGAGATCGCTCCGGTCGAGATGTTCCATCACCGCCGCACCGGTCTTGGTCCGAACGACCCGATCCGCGACCTCCCCGGCAATCCCCATTTTCTCGATCATCGAATGGATATACTGGCCGCTCGATGCCACGTTGTAGACAATCGAGTCCGCGGCCAGGAGCGCCTGCTTCAAATTCTCCGCCGATGAAAGGTCGGGTTCGTTGGCGCCGTTCCTGATGGCGACGGCGGCCTTGACCGATCCCAGGACCGGTCCTCTGCCGCCGACGACATGTCCCGCTTCCGCAAACTCGGCAATTGCGGCAACGGGCGCCACGACGACATCGGCGTCGCAGGCGCCCGAGCTGACGGCTTCCTTGAGCACCGGCGCGGTTGCGAATTCGTAGCTGACCGTGACGCCGGAGCGCTCAGCGAATGCATCGGCACATTTTGCCACCGCCGTTTTCGGCGCGCCGGCGCTGAGTATCTTGATTTGAGGCTCTCTCATTGTCGGTGCTTCCTATGCTTGAAGCTTGGCCCTGTCCGCGTAGTCTAACTCTTATAAAAATATATGCGGGGAAGCCCAATGCTTGATTCCTTACAGGACTATAAGGGCGGCGATATCGCCTACAATGTCGAGAAGGTCGGTTCATTGGACCTGATCGGCGGCGGCCAGGTCGTGGTCCAGGGCGACTACGCCTTTGTCGGCCATATGAAACCGTCCGACGGCACCACAATCATCAATGTGGCCGATCCGAAAAACCCGAAAATCGTTTGGCGGTGCAAGACGGACAACGGCAAATCCCACACCCACAAGGTGCGCGTCGCCGGCGACATCATGATCACCAATGTCGAGCAGAATAATCGTCACGTCCTGCGGGCGGGATCCCGGATCCCGGAAACCAAAGCCATGCTTGAAGCCAACGGCAGGGATCCGACCGATGAGAACATCGCGGCGGCCCTCGGCGTAAAGGTCGAGATGCTGCCCCGGATGATCGAGGCGCAGGAACCGGGGTTCTATGAGGATGGCGGTTTCAAGGTTTGGGATATTTCCGACAAATCCAATCCAAGGCAGCTTTGTCATGTGAGAACCCATGGGTTCGGCACCCATCGGTTCGACATGGATGAAAACTACGCCTACATTTCGACCGAGATGGAGGGATATATCGGCAACATCCTGGTCATCTACGATCTTGCCGACCCAGGCAACCCAAGGGAAGTCTCCCGCTGGCACATGCCAGGCCAACATCTGGCCGGCGGCGAGACGCCAACCTGGACGCGCTATTCGCATCGTCTGCACCATGGGCTTCGCGTCGGCGACGAGATTTGGGCCTCGGTGTGGCAGGCGGGATTTCGCGTAATCGATGTCTCGGATATCACGGCGCCGGTCACGGTTGCGGAACACACCTATCACCCGATGGTTCGCGAGCCGACGCATACGGTTCTCCCGGTCCCTCAATTGATCGACGGCCGCCGGATCGCCGTCGTGATCGACGAAGAGCATGCGCGAACGCCCGGAAACGGGCAGGCGCCGGCCAACCTCTGGACCTTCGACGTGACGGATTTCGGCAACATCTTCGGGTTGGGTTCGTACCACGTCTCGGAACTGGACAGTCCCTGGTCCCGCACCCCCGGCGCGCGATTCGGCGCCCACCAGTTCACCGATCATCTGGAAGACAGCATCGTCTGTTGCACCTGGTTTGCGGGAGGCTTGCGGATCATCGATGTGGCCAATCCCGGGCGGCCGGAAGAAATCGGCTATTTCATCCCGGAACCGCGGGCAGGCCATGGGGCACCTCAAAGCAACGATGTCGAGGTCGATGAGCGGGGATTGATTTATCTTTTCGACCGCGACATGGGCTTCGATATTCTGGAGCGCGCCTAACCGGCCTTGATCAGCCCTCTATCGCGCGCCGGCCGCGCACCGGATAGCGCGGCCAGGTATATCCGTGGGTAGCTTGGTGACCCGGGGCGACAAGCGTATCGACGAACGCTTCATCCTCGGCGGTG
Source organism: Rhodospirillales bacterium (assembly GCA_965221855.1). Classification (GTDB taxonomy): domain Bacteria; phylum Pseudomonadota; class Alphaproteobacteria; order Rhodospirillales; family UBA2165; genus JAJDXO01. The sequence continues at coordinate 498,629 of CBDCSV010000008.1, forward strand.
AATTCCATGCCGGCCGCCCGGACATAGGCGTTCCACTGCCGAAGCGTTCGCGGCCCGCCGATGACGCTCGTCACGATCCCGTTGTTGAGCAGCCACCTGATTGCGAAATCGGATACGGGAATGTTCCTGTTTTCGAGATGGGTCTCGATTTTGGCGACGACCTGAAGGGATTCCTCCTTCAGGTCACGGTTCAGGATACTTGCGTCGCCGCGGCCGCCCCGGCTGTTTTTGGGCATCTTGTTCCTGTTCCCGTATTTTCCCGTGAGCACCCCGCGGGCCAGGGGCGAATACGGCACAACGCCAATGCCGTAATATTCGCAGGCGGGAAGCAGATCGGTTTCCGGGGTCCGATTGACCATGTTGTACATGGGTTGCGCGATGATGGGCCGAGGGGTGCCCAGATTGTCGCAGAGACGAACAAGCTCGCCGACCTGCCAGGCCCGATGATTGGAGAAACCCCAATACTGGGCCTTGCCGCCGGCAATGATTTCTCCCATCGCCTCGATGCTTTCCTCGAGCGGCGTATCCCAATCCACATGGTGCATGTAATAGATTTCGACGCAATCCATCCGGAGGCGGGTCAACGAGGCATCTATGGCCTCCATCATCCATTTTTTCGACAGGCCGCGTTTCCTCTCGGGCGGCCCGTCCTGTTGCCCGACCTTGGTCGCAACCACCCAGTCCTTGCGATCCTTTCTGATTAGCTTCCCCAGAATGGTCTCCGACGCGCCGCCGACGTAGGCGTCCGCGGTATCGACGAAGTTGACCCCTTGGCCCCGGGCGGCATTGACGATCTTGCGGGCGGCGGCTTCGCTTGTCGTCGCCCCGAAATTCATGGTGCCGAGGCTGATCGTGGAAACTCTCAGCCCGCTGTTTCCGATGTAACGGTATTCCATCTGTCTTCCCGTGTTTTCGTTTAACGAAGTGATCTCATTCCAAAACTGGTTGGCCAATACTAGAGAGTTTTCTGATCTGACGGAATCGTTAGGGATTCCCAAAGTCTCTGATTTCTGATTCAAGATGTGGGCTGGTGAAGGAGGCCAGCCTGCATGACGAGACCACTTTCGAATGATCTACGACATCGGTTGGTTGCGGCGGTGGACGGCGGGATGTCGCGTCGGTCTGCGGCGAAGGTTTTTGGGGTTGCGGCCTCGACGGCGATCAAATGGGTTGATCAGTGGCGGCAGCGGGGTGATGTGCGGCCCCGGCCGCAAGGCGGGGACCGCCGCTCTCACCGCCTTGAAGCGTATGCCGAGGAGGTTCTGGCGCTTGTCACGGAGACACCGGACATCACCCTGGCCGAGATCGCAGCCTGTCTGGAGGAGGTGCACGGGCTTCGGGTTGCCCCGAGCACGGTCTGGCGGCTGCTCGACCGCCACGGCATGACCTTCAAAAAAAACCGCGCACGCCAGCGAGCAGCAACGTCCTGATGTCTTGGCGCGCCGGCAGGCCTGGGCCGAGGCGCAGCCCGGCCTGATGCCGGAGCGGCTGGTCTTCATCGACGAGACCGGCACATCGACCAAGATGGCCCGGCGCTATGGCCGCGCGCCGCGCGGGCAGCGCTGCCAAGCCGCCATCCCTCACGGCCACTGGAAGACCACCACTTTGGTCGCTGCTCTCACGCTCGACGGCATCCTCGCCCCCATGACCATCGATGGGGCGATGACCGGGGCAGCCTTCCTTGCCTATGTCGAGCAAATCCTGGTCCCAACCCTCAAACCCGGAGACATCGTCATTATGGACAATCTGCCAGCCCATAAGCCCGCCAGCGTGCGTAAGGCCATCGAAGACGCCGGCGCCGAGCTCCGCTTCCTGCCGCCCTACTCACCCGACTTCAACCCAATCGAGATGGCCTTCGCAAAGCTCAAGGCCCTCCTCAAAAAGACCGCAGCCAGAACCGTCGACGACCTCTACGACGCCATCGCAACCGCCATCGACACAGTCACCCAATCCGAGTGCCAAAACTACTTCACTGCCGCAGGCTATGACCGGGTGTGATCAGAAAATGCTCTAGTTGACCGATCATGTCGCGCGCCGTGTCCCAATGGCTAACGGTGTTATTTTCCCGCATCGGGGGCGGCATAACGGCGGAGCGTGTTTGCGACCGCGGGATCGATCTTGCCCAACGCCGCAAGCATGGCCTCGCCTTCGGCGACGGTCGAATAGATGAGCGGGCCGCCGAACTGCTTCTTGTAGACTTCTTCAAGTCCCGGATCTGCAATCGCCGCATCAAATCCCTTGCGCAGATCCGCGATCGCCTCGGGAGGCGTGCCGGGAAGCGCGAACAAGACTTGGGTGGTCTTGCTCTGCAGCTTGTCCATGACCTTCATGGTTTCCCACACCGGACCTGAGGGTTCCTTGCCGGTAATATCCTTCACTGCCTGCGGGAAGCTTTGCAGGTCACCGAACACCGGGTTCCGGTGCATAATGTTGCCGGCGGCATCACGCTTCGGGTAATGCCAGAGCGCAATGGCTTGGCCTTTGTCGATAAGCTGCGGCTTGAATTGCGTGTAAAACGGGGCGTTGCCCGTGGTGTAGAAGTTCACTTCGTTCCGCGCCATGGCGGCGTAGACCTTAGCGCTGCCCCTGAAGCCCGGAACGTACCGGTATTTTATTCCTAACATGTCCAAGGCCATCCGGCTCTGGATGTCGAGCAGGATCGAGGGCCTCAGGCCGCCAATCACAACTCCGCTCGCGGATTTAAGATCCTGGACGCTCTTAATTCCTCCACCAACGTCGGTTCTGATGACCGATGCCTGATGGCCTGCGCCCCCGCCAATAAAGACGAATTTGTCGTACCGAGCACGCAGCCCTTTCACACCCAGAACCTGATTGAGAGGGCTGAACCCGCCCCACAGGAGGGTCAGCCCATCGGGCCGTCCCTTTTCGGCGAAAAAGTTCGTCGCCTTCATGCCGCCGGCGCCCGGCATGTTTTTAATGATGATGTCCGGACTGCCCGGGATGTATTTTTGCCAAAAGGGGATATGGGCCAGGCCATGGCGGCTAGACCCGCCGCCGGCGGCAAATCCGACCAGAAGTGAAATGGTCTTACCCTTGTAATATTGCGCCTGCGCCGGTTGGACGGGCAAGGCAACGATCAGCCCTGCCATGGCGACGGATGCAAGTAAGGTTCGTTGAATCATTGTCTCGTCTCCCGTTCTCATTGTCGTTTCAGTCTTACTGGGCAATCAGCCCCAAACCGTCTCCGCGGTCTCAACGAGACGACGGAGCTTCTTCTCCTCTTCATCAATGGTCATGCGATCGGTGGTGTAGCCGCTGGCAAATCCGCACTGCGGGCAGATACACAGCCGGTCTTTGTCGATAAAACCGCTGGCCTCCTCGATGCGGGCCCTGAGCTCATTGACGGGTTCAGGTTCCTCGGTCTTTGTACTCATCAGACCCAACGCAACGATTTTATCGTCGGGCATGTGGCGGAGCGGAGAGAAGTCCCCCGCCCGTTCTGTGTCGTATTCCATGAAATAGCCGTCAACGAGGAGCCCAGTGAATAATCGCTCAGCGATGGTCTCGTAACTTCCGGCACCCATACCCTCGCCGACATTCCCCTTGCACATATGCAGACAAACGGTCAGTTCGGATGGGACGTCGGCAACGGCGCCATTGATGCAATCTATAGTTCGATCAGCTCGTCGGGGTCCTCGCCTCGTGCTTCGATGGTGCGCCGGACATCGGGATCACACATCACCGGCAGCGCAACCTCATCGATCTGGAGATAGGTGCAGCCAGCCTTGACCAATTCCCCGATCTCCTCGCGGTAGATCGCCGTGACATCAGACATGTACTGCTCGATTGAGGAGTAAACGGCAGGGTCGACGATGTCGTCACCGCGAAAGAAGTGCATGACCGATGGCGCCGGTAACGTCACTTTCGGCGTCACCGTGGTGTGTTCCTTGACGAACAGGAACTCGCCCACGGCGATGGGATTTCGGCGTTTCAATTTGGCGATAACTGACGGGACTTCGCGATTTGGCCGTTTCGTGCCGTCAGCCATATTGAACTCAAAGGAGGTTTCGGCACGCTCCTCGCTGAACCCATCCAAATTTTCAAAGAACCCGTCGCGCCATGATGATCGCCGAAACTCTCCGTCGGTCACGGCCTGCAAACCAATCCGTTCCTGCATCTTGATGACGTCCTGGATGCAGCGGTCCTCGATCTCGGTGAGCGTCGCTCGATCAGTCTCGCCCTCCATCCACGCCTTTCGCGCCTTGCGCAGTTCGGGAGGCCGGATAAGGCTGCCGACGTGATCCGCGCGATAGGGCGGCGATGTTCGGGAGGTGGACGGCATCTCTTATCCTTTCCTACTCTGCGGCCGCGCGCCGCGCGGACCACGCCTGTACGCCACGCACCACATCGATGATTGCCGCGGGGTTGTCGGGGGCCTCGTCGCCGCGCCACGCCACATGCCCGTCCGGCCTGACAAGCACGAGATTTGACTCGTAAAGGTCTGCGATGGCGGCGTTGTCGATCATGTGGACAGCCAGGGGCAACCCGGCAGTGTGGGCCGCCTTGTCCAAGGCATTGGTCTCGCTGCCGTCGAAATGGAGGAGCGCGAAACCCTCTCCAAACAGGTCCATCGTCGATCGGCCGGCGTGTATCCAGGCATGCGGTGCGATATGGCCCGGTCGGGCGGACGGAATGTACGTGTCGTACCGGGGCGACGCCGGCTCCGTGCCATCGGGAACGATGATGGGTGAGCCGTCGTAGTGGTAGCCCATCTGAACACCGATGGTTTCGTATTCCCGGCGGACGGTGGCTTGAACCTTTTCGGCGAGATCGGCCCGCGCCTCAGCCCCGGCATCATCGTCGGCGGCGACTTTGTCGAAATCGGCCTTGATGCGGAGGTTGACATAGTTTTGTTGGGCTTCGGCGAGTATGCCCTCGCACGCCGGACGGCGCTCCAGGTCGTAGGAGTCGAGAAGATGCTCCCCGCCCCATCCACGAAAGACACCTTCCAGTTTCCAGGCGAGATCGACGGCGTCGTTGAGCCCAGTGTTCATGCCGAATCCGCCTGTGGGCGACCAGGTGTGAGCGGCATCGCCGACAAGGAAGACGCGGCCCTCCCGATATCGCTCAGCGGTCTTTGTCGACCGCGTCCAGGGCAGCGCCTTGACAATCTCCAAGTCAACGTCGATCCCAAGCTTGCGTCGAATGCGCCCTTCGACGTCGAAGGTTGCGAGATCGGGTTCGTCCGCCATGCCGCTGAACCCGACCCGCCATGTCGTACCTCCATCGACCGAGTTGAGAATGAAGTCGAAGCCGTTGTCGCCGATCATGTGAAAATGACGTGCCGGCGCGATGAGGGTCTTCTTTAGGATTTCGGGCGCGCGAAACAGGACACTTATGTTGTAGTCGAGGAAATTGCCCACCATGTCGATCCCGAGCTTATTGCGAATCCCGCTGGCAGCGCCGTCGCACGCCAGCATATAGGCCGCCCGGATAGTTTTCTTCTCTCCGGCGTCGAGGTCCATGACCTCCACGGTCACCCCGTCCTCGTCCTGATCAAAACGTTCAACCCGGTGGGAGAACCGGATATCCGTATTGGGGTTGGACGCAGCTGTTTCACGCATCAACGGGTCGAATATATTTTGCGGGCAAATTTGCGACAGTTCGGGGACTTCGGGCGGAACCTCGGCCGCAGCATGACCGGGATACTCGAATCGGGTGATTTCGTATCCGTCGAGGCCGGTTATGAAAGCTATGTCCATGGGATAGTCCGGCGGATAGACCGTGCGGCCTCGCACTTGGTCGACGATGCCCCAACGTCGGCAGTGCTGCATGGACCGGTAGTTCACGAAAAGCATCCGCGGGAACTCGTTGGACGCCGCGGCTTGTTCCAACAGGATCGACCGGATACCCCGCCGTCCAAGCTCCAGCGCCACAGTCAGTCCAACCGGCCCACCTCCGACAATGGCGACAGGGATGTTTTCGATGTTGTTGGTGGACGACACCCAATTTCTCCTGTTTCTCGCCGCCATCTTTCTTTGCTTCAAATTGGCAGGCGTTGACAGAAGGCAGGGTAGGTCAGTAACCCTATGACGAGATAATGGTAATATTTATGTAATCTATCAGGAATTTGATAGTTAATCGGACAACCATGGAACCGAGCGCTCTCGATCCCCGAACTCTTTTGATGCTGCTCACGGTATCCGAAACCGGCAGCATCAACCGCGCTGCTGGTGTATTGAATATCTCCCAACCGGCGCTATCCAAAAACCTCAGGGACTTCGAGGCACGCATCGGAGCCAAGGTTCTGGACCGATCACTCAGCGGCACCAAGCTGACGCCCGTGGGTGAGGCCCTGTGCCAGAATGCCCGCACCATCAGAGCCGAATTGGCCCGCGGGCAGCGGCAGCTTGCCAGTATGAGTTCGTCGACCGCCGGCACCCTCACGGTCGGCTCTTCTCCGGTCGGTGAATCCTATCTCCTTCCCCGGTCAATCGAGCTATTCCTGCACGACCGCCCTGACTTCCAGCTTCTGGTGTCGGATGAGAGCGCCAGTGAGCTCGTCAGCGCACTTCGCCGGGGAAAGATCGATTTGCTACTGGGCCCACTCTGGGACGAAGAGCCGGGATCGGAATTGGTCGAGGAGCTCCTGTTCCATGACCGGATGGCTGTGGTTGTCCGCGCAGACCATCCGCTCGTGAAAGCGACCGAACTCTCGCTTGCTGATGCGCGGAAAATGGGATGGATACTGCCGCCGGCGGGACTACGGCTGAGAGGGCAGATCGAGAATGCCTTCGCACAGGCCAACCTTGATCTTCCCTCTACGACGGTGGAAGCCAGCCAATACGCGGTTGCCCGTAGCCTCATTCGATCGGGGCCTTGGCTGGCGGCGCTCCCGATCCAATCGGCGGCTGCCGAAATATCTGACGGCACCTTCGCGGTTCTCCCCCTCGTGTTGTCCATTCCGCCGAGGCCGATTGGCATCACGTTTCGTCGGAGCGAGCACCAGCCACTGGAACTGGTCCAGTTCATCGAGTGTCTAAGACAGGCGGTATCTGAAATCATGGTGGACCAATCTCCTGATGAAGGCGGCGGGCGACATTATCGCGGAGACCGAAGCCGGCGGTATTCAGGCGCGGACCATCGTCAAGAAAATGAATGCGGCGAATCCGACAAATTAGATTCCCGAACCAGGTAAATTTCCCAATACGGACTGGGAGCTTCGGAATATCCGGTGCCCCTTTTTTTGCCGGCGCTCCGGCTTCCCCGGATTTGGATCGATATATCCCGTGTCCGCTCTGGGCCGGATATACGCACCCGGACCGGTATCGGCGCTCCGGGTCAGGCGGCTAGACGACCTCGACGGCCTGCATCATGCCCAGATCCTCGTGGCGCAGTATGTGGCAATGAATGACGAACTTTCCTCTGAACTTCCCCCGGCCTCATGAAAATTGTCGGATCGGGCTCTCCGCCGCCCGCCGGATCTACCCTGACCAATCCTCGATTGGTGATCATGAAAATCTGCTCGACCGCATTTTCGATATAGCCCGGCATTGTGCCGGGGCGGTCTTTGACGACCAAGGGACCAAACAACCCGCGGCCAACCTGACGATTTGTCGAGCCGTGTTTATGTGCGTGGTACCAGAACGTTCCGGTGGGATGATCCGCCGGAATTTCGAAGCGGTACCTTGTTTCGTATCGGCGAAAATTTGGCGAGTCGCAGTTCAGACTCTGTTCTCCCGGGACCACATTGAGGAACATATTGTCGGCATCATACCGGCCGCTTCTTTCGCGCGCCACGTTATCGATTCCTGACTTGTCCGCGTGACATACCTGAACCGTTTCCGCCCAAACGACGGCAATTCGAAATTCCGTCGACTGCCCGAGAATCCGGATGACACCATTGATCCCATTGAGTTGCGGTCAGCGGCGATTCCAATCGTTCCCACGCTTCTGTTTCCCGACCCCGCCTTGTGGCTGCCGAGCGTGCCTGGCTGACCCGGGTTCTATTGCCATTCCCATCCCATCTGAAGTGGTAACGTCAAGAGTTATGTGTCAGGGAGACTGGGGTACTGATTCCCTGAGACTTGTTTTCGTGAATGAAGACCGCGAAGAGGATGCGGTCCATTGAGGTTTTATCCTTGAAGGTTCCCATGGGCCGGGTTCGTCTGCGAACCTCGCGGAACCTCCGTTCGATGGCATTGGTGGTCCTGACCTGCTTTCGCTCGGCGAGGTCCTTGTAGCGGAAGCAGGTGAGCAGGTCGTCGAGGTCGTTGCGCAGGCAGGCGACGGCCTTGGGGTAGGTATCTTCCCAGGCGTCGGCGAAGCGGCGGGCGGCGGTCTCGGCCTTGCGGCGGTTGGGGGCATTCATGACGGCGTGGACGTCGGCCTTGACGGCCTGCTGGTCGGCTACGCGGACCTTGTTGAGGATGTTCCTGATTTTGTGCGCCCAGCACCTCTGAACGGGGATGCCGTGATAGACGATCGGCAAGGCGGCGAGCAGGCCTTGGCCGCCATCAACGCAGATCATCTCAAGGCCCTCGCCGGTGAGGCCGCGGCGGTGCAACGCGGTGAGGAAGCGCTCCCACTCCGCGGCGCTCTCGCTGGCGGCGAGTTGGAAGTCGATAATCTCCTTCTTGCCGTCGTGCCGTATGCCCAGCGCCACCAGGACCGGCCTCCTGAGCGCGCCGGCGCCGGTCTTGCAGGCCAGCACCACGCCGTCGAGCATCAGCGCCTTGTAGGCGTTCTTCAGCGGCCGGCGGTGGAATGCGGCGACCGACAGATCGAGGGTCTTGGCGACCCGGCTCACCGTCGCGGCCGAGACCGGACGCCCGAGCAGGGCAAGCAGGACCTCGCCGACCTTGCGGGTCGAGAGCCCCAGCACGAAGCCGGCCAGGATGGCGCGGTCGATCTCTGGAGCGCGCCTTGCGTAGCTCTTCAGAACCTCGGTCGGGCAGAAGTGCCGGGTGCGCGGCACGTTGAGCTCGATGTCGCCGAGCTCGCTGAGCAGGCGGCGCCGGTAGGTGCCGTTGCGCCGGTCGCGCATAGCGCTGCCATCGAGGCCGTCGAGCCAGCGATCCACCGCCTCGGCCATCCGGCCCTCGATGATCTCGGCCAGCGCCTGGCGGCCAAGC
>CBDCSV010000009.1:0-190504 GCA_965221855.1 Rhodospirillales bacterium
GACTCCGCGCCCATTATATGTGAGAATTTGCCCGACTAATTAGCAAATGCTCACATATCCAGGTGGGCGCACAAGGTCTAGTTCAACGTCAACTTCCATAATGGGGAGACATTTCATGTTTAGACGACCGCTCGTTGCCCTCACGGGGGCAGCTCTTGGCGCAGTCCTGGCTTTTTCGGCCCAGGCGCAAACGAAACTGACGATCGCCACCGTGAACAATGGCGATATGATTCGAATGCAGAAACTCACCGGCGACTTTACCGGCAAAAACCCGGGGATCGAGCTGGAATGGGTTACCCTGGAGGAGAACATACTCCGCCAGCGGGTAACCACGGATATCGCCACCAAGGGCGGTCAGTTTGACGTCATGACCATCGGCACTTACGAGGTGCCGATTTGGGGCAAGCGGGGCTGGCTCGTATCGCTGAACGATTTGCCGGCATCTTACGATGTTGACGACCTGCTGCCGGCGATCCGCGGCGGTTTGACCGTCGACGGCAAATTGATGGCGTCGCCGTTCTATGGCGAAAGCTCCATGGTCATGTACCGCAAGGATCTGATGGCCAAGGCCGGGTTGACCATGCCCAAGGCGCCCACCTGGGAATTCATCGGCAAGGCCGCCCGCGCCATGACCGACAAGTCGAAGGAAGTGTTCGGCATATGTCTTCGCGGCAAGGCCGGTTGGGGCGAGAACATGGCGTTCCTGACAGCCGCAGCCAACTCATTCGGCGCCCGGTGGTTTGACGAAAACTGGAAGCCGCAGTTCAACTCGGCGGCATGGAAGAACACGCTCAACTTCTATCTCGGCCTGATGAAGGATGCGGGCCCGCCCGGCGCGTCCTCCAACGGCTTCAACGAAAATCTCTCTCTCTTCCAGACCGGCAAGTGCGGCATGTGGATCGACGCGACGGTCGCGGCTTCGTTCGTGACCAACCCAAAGCAGAGCAAGGTACACGATCAGGTTGGCTTTGCGCTGGCGCCTGACACGGGCCTCGGCAAGCGCGGAAACTGGCTCTGGGCCTGGAGCCTGGCCATTCCCGCCGGCTCGAAGAAGGTTGATGCGGCCAAGAAGTTCGTTGCATGGGCGACCTCCAAGGACTATTTGGCGCTCGTCGCCTCCAAGGAAGGCTGGGCCAACGTGCCGCCGGGCACCCGGAAGTCGCTCTATGCGAATCCGGAATACGCCAAGGTGCCGTTTGCGCAGATGACGCTCGACAGCATCAACTCCGCGAACCCGAAGAAGCCGACGGTGGATCCGGTGCCCTATGTCGGCGTGCAGTTCGTTGCCATTCCCGAGTTTCAGGGTCTTGCGACGACTGTCGGCCAACAGTTTTCCGCGGCGCTCGCCGGCACCGTGTCCGCGGACAGAGCCTTGCGGAACGCGCAATCAGTAGCCGAACGCACCATGAAGAGGGCCGGCTACATCAAGTAGGCTACACTCGTTCTCAGCTGGCCGGCGGTCCCTGGCCGGCCAGCTGAGACGCCTTTTCCAGCCGCTGCACGCCGAGGGTCCCATGGCCACCGCACATTCACGTACCGCCGCACGTTTCATGATTTCGCCGGCCGTCCTGCTGTTGCTGGGGTGGATGATCGTGCCCTTGGCGATGACCATTTTCTTTTCCTTCCAGAGCTACAATCTGATGAATCCCGGTCAGGAAAGGTTTGTTGGTTTCGCCAACTACGAATTCTTCCTGACCGATCCGGCGTTCTTTACCGCCATCTGGAATACGCTGCTGCTGGTCGGCGGCGTCCTGATCATCACCATCGTCGGCGGCGTGGGTCTGGCCATCCTTCTCGATCAGCCCATGTGGGGGCAGGGGATCGTGCGCATGCTGGTGATCGCGCCGTTCTTCGTCATGCCGACGGTATCGGCGCTGGTGTGGAAGAACATGTTCATGAATCCGGTGAACGGGCTGTTTGCCTTCCTCACCAAGGCACTGGGGCTCGGTGCTATCGACTTCTTTTCCCAAATTCCGCTGCTTTCCATCATCATCATCGTTGCCTGGCAGTGGTTGCCGTTCGCAACGCTCATTCTTCTGACGGCCCTGCAATCCCTCGACCAGGAGCAGCTGGAGGCGGCCAAGATGGACGGCGCGCGTAAGTTCAGCCGCTTCTTTCATATCGTGCTGCCGCACCTCTCGCGGGCCATCACCGTGGTCATCCTGATCGAGAGCATCTTCCTCTTGACCATATTCGCGGAAATCCTGGTGACCACCAACGGCGGGCCGGGCGACGCGACGACCAACCTCACCTTCCTGGTCTATGCCCAGTCGCTCCTACAGTTCGATGTCGGCAGCGGATCCGCCGGCGGCATCGTCGCGGTCATCCTGGCAAACATCGTCGCGATCTTCCTGATGCGGATGATCGGGAAGAATTTGGAGGCGTGATGATGTTCGAAAACGCAAAGCAGCGAAACAAGATCATCTTCACCGCCATCGCGTGGGCGATCGGACTGGCAATCTTCTTCCCGATCCTGTGGACGGTGTTGACCAGCTTCAAGACCGAAGCCCAGGCGGTGGCCTCGCCGCCGGTGTTCCTGGCTTTCGACTGGACGCTCGAAAACTACGGTGAGGTCCAGGAGCGGTCAAATTACCTCCGGCATTTCATGAATTCGGTGGTAATTTCCATCGGCTCCACCTTCATCGGCTTGCTGATCGCCATACCGGCGGCCTGGTCGATGGCCTTCGTACCGGCAAAGAGCACCAAGAACATCCTCATGTGGATGCTGTCGACCAAGATGCTGCCGCCGGTCGGCGTGCTGGTGCCCATCTTCCTCTTGTTCAGGGATAGCGGTTTGCTCGACACCAGGACCGGTCTGGTGATCGTGCTGACCCTGATCAACCTGCCGATCATCGTCTGGATGCTCTACACCTACTTCAAGGAAATACCGGGCGAAATTCTCGAAGCCGCCCGAGTGGACGGCGCGACCCTGTGGGCGGAAGTGATCTACGTGTTGAGCCCCATGGCCGTTCCGGGAATAGCCTCGACTTTCCTGCTGAACGTGATCCTGGCGTGGAACGAGGCGTTCTGGACGCTGAACCTGACCGCGGCCAAGGCAGCGCCGTTAACGGCATTTATCGCCAGTTTCTCGAGCCCGGAAGGATTGTTCTACGCCAAGCTGTCTGCCGCTTCCACCATGGCCATCGCGCCGATCGTCATCATGGGGTGGTTCTGCCAGAAGCAGTTGGTGCGCGGCCTGACATTCGGCGCGGTGAAGTAAGGGGGACATCGTGGGAAGCATCACTCTTGAAAACGTCTCGAAGAGCTTTGGGGAGACCGAGGTCATCCCGCCGCTCGATCTGTCCATCGACGATGGGGAGTTCGTGGTATTTGTCGGGCCCTCCGGCTGCGGCAAGTCGACGCTCCTGCGGCTGATCGCCGGGTTGGAAGACGTCACCGAAGGCACGATCGAAATCGACGGGCAGGACGCCACCCATGTCCGTCCCGCGCGGCGCGGACTGGCGATGGTGTTCCAGTCCTACGCGCTCTACCCCCATATGTCGGTTCGCAAGAATATCGCCTTCCCGCTCAAAATGGCCGGCGCCGACCCGTCCGAGATCGATGCCAAGGTGAAGGGCGCAGCCGATGTGCTTAATCTCTCCGGCTATCTCGATCGCCGGCCCGGCCAACTCTCGGGCGGTCAGCGGCAGCGTGTCGCGATCGGCCGCGCCATCGTCCGGGAGCCCAAGGCATTTCTGTTCGACGAGCCGCTCTCCAACCTCGATGCGGCCCTGCGGGTCAACATGCGGCTCGAAATTACCGAGCTTCATCAGAAGCTGGAAACGACCATGATCTACGTCACCCACGATCAGGTCGAAGCCATGACCATGGCCGACAAGATCGTGGTGCTCCACGCGGGTAAAATCGAACAGGTCGGCTCTCCGCTGGAGCTCTACACAAACCCCGACAACATTTTCGTCGCCGGGTTTATCGGTTCTCCGAAAATGAACTTTCTCACCGGCGCCGACGCCCAACAGGCCGCCCAGGGCGCCCATACCGTCGGGGTTCGGCCCGAGCATTTGATGATCTCGCGGGATAGCGGTATGTGGCGCGGCACCGTCGGTATCGCCGAGCATCTGGGTTCCGACTCGTTCTTCTATGTGACGCTGGAATCGGGCACCCACATGACCGTTCGTGTTCAGGGTGAGGCGGGAATTCGCCACGGCGAATCGGTATTCGTCACGCCGGAGGGCGACAAGATTTACCGCTTCGACGAGAACGGTGTCTCCATCAGGTGATGGAGGGTTGTGCCGCTGACCGGGGCGGGAGAGCTGGGCCGTGACGACTCTCGTACAACCCCGCCCGGTCCCGCTCAATAACGCTTCACTGAGTTTGATGGGCGAATCGGTTTCTCTGCCCAGGTACGACCGGGCGGAACTGACTCCGGGAATCCTGCATATCGGCGTCGGTAACTTTCATCGGGCCCACCAGGCAACCTATCTTGATCGCCTGTTTGGCATGGGTTTGGACCATGATTGGGCCATTCTCGGCGCCGGCGTCCGCCCGAGCGACGCCGGGACTCGAACGAGGCTCCTCGCTCAGGACTGCCTCACCACTGTCATCGAACTGGACCCGGCGGGATACAAGGCTTCCATCACCGGTTCGATGGTCGATTACCTGCCCGTCAGTAGTGGGGCCATTGTCGACGCCCTTGCCCGGCCCGACATTCGGATTGTCACGATGACAATTACGGAGGGGGGATATTATATGGACGCGAAGTCGGGCGGGTTCGATTCCGGACATCCCGATATCGTTCATGACCTGCAAAATCCCCACCAGCCACGAACCGTTTTCGGGATACTTCTCGCTGGATTGAAGCTTCGTGCCGATCGAAACCTTCCGCCGTTCACCATCGTTTCCTGCGACAATATTCCCCGCAACGGCGAGGTGACGGCCCAAAGCCTCAGAGGGCTGGCCGCCGTGTCCGCTTCGAATGAGTTCGACCGGCTGGCACGGGACGTCGCGACGCCGAACGGCATGGTCGATTGCATCACGCCGGCCGTGGGTGAACGGGAGCGGGAAATCGTACTCAACGAATTCAACATCGTGGATACCTCTCCCGTCGTCTGCGAGCCGTTCCGCCAATGGGTGCTGGAGAACGACTTTCCCTCCGGCCGGCCGGCGCTCGAGATGGTCGGCGTTGAATTTGCCGCCGACGTGGCGCCCTATGAGTTGATGAAGATTCGTATTCTCAACGGGGGACACGCTGCTATAGCCTATGCCGGCGCGCTGCTGGGCTACCACTTCGTTCACGATGCGATGCGCGACTCGCTGATCCGGGCCTATCTGGACAAGCTCGAAAGGACCGAGATAATTCCCACGCTGGAACCCATATTCGGCGTTGATTTTCACGCCTATCTTGCTTCGGTGATGGAGCGGTTTGCCAACACACGGATCGGCGACACCATACCCAGACTTTGCCGGGACGGTTCGAACCGGCAGCCGAAATTCATTCTCCCGACCATCGCCGGCCGGCTCGATGCCGGGGAACCGATTGACGGTCTGGCCCTTGAAATCGCCATGTGGTGCCGCGTTTGCCAGGGCAGGCGCGAAGACGGATCGCCCATCGACATCGAGGATGAGGAACGCGAAGTCCTGGTGGAAAACGCCCGCCGCGCCGAAATGGATCCTCGGGCCTTTACCGGGTTGTCCGGGATATTCGGCGCGCTTTCGGAAAATCCCGAGTTTGAGGCAGCCTTCACCCGTGCGTTTGAATCGATCCAAACCAACGGCACGGTTGCCGCCCTCGAGGCATACGTCGGCGGAAAACCAGGATGATCATCTGCTGCGGTGAGGCGTTGTTCGATGTCTTTGTGAACGGCGCGGAGAACGACATCCCAATGGAACTTCGCGCCCATCCCGGCGGCTCGCCGTTCAACGTGGCGATTGGCCTTACCCGCTTGGGCGGCAACGCGGCTCTGCTGACGGGGTTGTCGGAAGATATGCTGGGTGAGCGTCTCCACCGGATACTAACCGAGGAGAGGGTTTCGACGGAATATCTGGTCCGGTCGGGTAATCGGACGACCCTCAGCCTGGTCGGGGTCGATAACGACGGTCAGCCCAACTACGTCTTCTACGGACTCGGCTCGGCGGATTGCAGCATAACGCCTGAAGATATCCCCGAGATCGGTTCCGAAGTCGTGGGGTTTCACTTCGGCTCCTACTCCCTGGTGGTCAAGCCGGTCGCGGATGCGCTCTCGAGCTTGTTGACGCGCACCAAGGGCAGCTTTGTATCCGTCGATCCCAATGTCCGGCCGACCGTCGAGCCCGATCTCGACGCCTGGCGGGAACGGGTCGACGAATACGCGGCCAAGGCGACATTGTTGAAGGTTAGCGCCGAAGATATGGCGACACTGTACCCGGGCGTCTTACCGGACGCGAAAGCCGAAGAATGGTTGTCGGCCGGGGTTCAACTGGTTGTCGTCACGGCGGGCGGAGAACACGTGGCGGCCTGGACGTCCCGAGGCTACTTCGTCCGCATCGCGCCACCGCCGACCAATGTCATTGATACGGTGGGAGCAGGGGATAGTTTCCAGGCGGCGCTGTTGGCCAAGCTCTCCGTTGATGGCGACCCGCTGGCGGCTGTACAACAACTCGACACGCGGATGTTGGAGCAATTGGTCGAGTTTGCGATGACGGCGGCGGCACTTACCTGCCAACGCCGCGGCGCAAATCTGCCGTCGCTGCAAGAGGTCGCCGTCGAACTGGCCGGGGAGGGGCCTTGAAAGCGATTACAATCGGTTCAGCCATGGCGGATATCATCGCGCTGATCGGCGATTCCGATGTCGAGTGCATGACGATGCACAATGCGACTTCGTCGTTCCTGCTGCTCGAACAGGGCAAGAAGATCGAAGCTCATTCCATCGGCAATCACATTGGCGGCGGCGCGATCAATATGGCGGTCTCGCTGTCCCGCCTGGGCGTGGAGACGTCGACGCTGGTCAAGGTCGGTACGGATGCGGACAGCGCGAGCATTCTCGAGCGGTTGGCCGCGGAGGGAATTTCGACCGACCACGTTCTCTACACCGATGAATTGCCGACAGGCACGGCGGTAATGGTTTCCTCCCACGACAAGAACCCGACCATCTTCACCCAACGGGGCGCCAACACGCTGCTCGAACCGAGGGACGTCCAGCCATCGCTGTTCGACGGCCTGAATCTGGTTTGCGTCGCGAGCCTGTCCAACCAGTCCGCGGATTGTTTTCCCAAAATCCTCGAGCTCGCAAGCGGCTCGGGAGCCTACGTGTCGGCCAATCCGGGCATTCGTCAGCTGACATCCCGGTCCGCCCCGTTTCTGGGGAGCCTCAAATTTCTCGACCTGCTGGCCATAAACCGAATCGAGGCGGAGGCGCTTGTCCCTGCGATTTCGGCAATTGCCGAAATCACAGACGCGGCCGACGCCGTCGACGATGACCCGGATCTGCCCAGGTTGCTCAAAATCGGCCTGGAATCCGTCGGATTTACAATGAGCCTCAACACGTTTTTCCTAGCCGTCCAATCGCTCGGCGTGAAAAACGTCGTCATAACAGACGGCACCGAGGGCTCGTACCTTGCGACGCCAGACCATGTCTATTTCTGCCCTGCCCGGTCGGTTCGCTTGATGGGGACCGCCGGGGCGGGCGATGCCTTCATTTCAACCTTGTGCCGGTATCTGGCGGATGGCGAGGACTGCGGTGTGGCCATGCAGGCGGCGACGCTGAATGCCGGCTCTGTCATCGAGTACATCGATACCCAGGAGGGTTTGCTTCCCGCCTCGGCGCTTGATGAACGCGTGGCCCAATACGGTTCGGAAATTCCGGTCAGGACGTTCGGTTAGTGCCGGCCCAAAGTCTTCCCGTGATGCGGGTCCAAATTATCTCTGCGGCCAGCCGGCGACGGACAGGCCGCCGCTATAAGCCGGAATTAGGATCAGCCGACCAGCCAAACGCCTCATGGGGGAACAGCTCCTCGAGCGGCATGAGTTTGCCGGTCATTCCCTGCTGGTGAACATACCCGGCCATGGTTTCCAAATTCTTCCTGTTGATATCGGTCAGACCGTAGGACCAGGGGTCCGGTCCAAGAAGTTCCTGCTGTTCCTCCCAGGCACTTTGGTACCAGGCCAGCGGCACGATGCGCGGATTGATCATCCGCTTGTAGTTGATCTGCTTGGCCTCCTCGAAGGCATCCATCAGGCTTTTGACCACCCAGGGGTTTTCCAGGACGATCTCTTCCTTGATGGTCGTCACGTGCATGATCGGAAAGATGCGGGTTTTCCTGTAGTAGGCGATCTCGATTTCCTTGTAGTCGGGAAATAGACGCCGGACACGCGGATCCCGCTCGCGGATACCCCGGGCGACGTTGGGGGAAATCATGGCATCGAGGTCGCCGGTGAGCAGCATCTCGTCCAGGTCCTGACCGTCGGCGATCCGCTCCACCGTCAGGCCCTCGTGATAGTCGAAGTTGCCGTCTTCGTCGCGCTCGGTGACCCAGGTGATCGATGCATGGGGAACCCCGTAGTCGTTTTCCAGGATACCCCGCACCCAGATGTTGCCGGCGGGCCCGAAGTTGGTGCCGCCGACGCGCTTGCCGATCAAATCCTTCGGCTCGTTGATCCCCTTCGACGTGTTGACGAAGGCGAAGCCGTGGCGAAACCGGCGATGGAGATAAACCGGCAGCGCCGTCACCGGGCGGCCGCGGCTTCGGTCGGCCATGTAGGCGCCGGCATTGAATTCGCCGACGTCGTACGCGCCCTCGGCGACCCGCATATGTATCTCGCGGGTGCCCGGGAATTCGGGGAATACCAGCTCTATGCCGTCCGGTTTTACCGTGCCGTCCTTGAGCGCTCGGACGCTCTCGTAGTCACCTGTCTGAATGGTCAGTTTCAAGTTGGCCATGGCCCGTCCGCCGGCGGCTTGACCGGCCCTAGTATCTCCAGCGGCTGAAGTGATGCTCGGCGCGGCGCAGCATCTCGTTCAATAGAATCGCCGCCGCGGCGATCATTGCAACCAACGCAAAAAGATTGTGGGGCTCGAACGCCTCGGAATAGAGTTCGGTATAGTAGCCGATACCCTTCTTGGTGGCGTACAGTTCGGCGAGAATCACTCCCAATAAGGTCGCGGTCATACCGAGACGCATGCCGGTGAACAGGCTCGGCACCAAATGGGGGAAAACGATATGCCGGTAGACCTGTTTTTTGCTCGCTCCCATGGAACGCGCCGCGGTCAACAAAACCGGATTTATGTTCTGGCTCCCGGCGATGACGTTGACGATGATCGGAAAAAACCCGTGGGTGAAACCGAACACAACCTTGATCGCGGGGCCGATCCCGAAGATCAGCACCAGGACCGGCAGGATGGTAATCTGGGGAAAAGCGTATGCCATCAGGATGATGGGAAAAAAAGTGCGGTAGGTCGGCCGGTTGAGGCCGACCAACATGCCCAGCACCAGACCGGAGACCAGGGACATGGCGAACGCCACCGCGAGCTGCCACGACATGTCCCAAATGGCGATTGCGACCTCTATGTCCTCGAGGATGTGAAACAGCGACAGGAAGGATTGCGTTGCCGGCGCGAGGAAATCGGGATCGTTGTAGGTGCGCGCCCCGATTTCCCAGGTGAGCACCATCAAAGCGATGACGCCCAGGCGCAAGGCGACCGGTGTCGAGAACCACGACTCCTTTGGGATTGCAAGGGGCGCAGCCGCGGCGGCAGAGGCGCCTTCCGCCGCACGAACCATTGGATTTCGCCTGAACAATGCCATCAGTGATAGGTCCCCTTGCGCTCGAGCCAGAAGACGATTGAGTTCAAGATGAACGCAATGATGACGATGAAGATGATGTAGGCGAACATCGTCGAGATGTTCATCGCCTCGGCATAGAAGACGATTTTGTGCCCCAGCCCTTCCAGCGATCCGATGGTTTCTCCGCCGACGATGGACAGGAAGCAAAGAATGAAGCCGATCCGGTAGCCGGTAAGGATGATCGGCAGGGCCGCCGGCAGCAGAACACGACGGAACAACAGGAAGCCGGACGCGCCCATGGAATAGGCTGCCCGCCTATACACCGCGTCGATATGCCCAAATCCGTTAATGGTGTTGAGGACCACCGGGAAAAACCCGAGAGTCGAGCCGATCGCCACCTTGGATGCCGGGCCAAGCCCGAAAAACAGCAGCGCCAGGGGATAGAAAATGATCAGGGGCACCGCGAACATGGAAGAGAACATGGGCTCGAACGCCCGCATCAGATAGCGCGACCGGCTGACAAGAAACCCAATGGTGGTTCCGGCGACGACTGCGTTGGTATAGGCGAAGCCGAGCTCAAACAGCGTGGTCCGGAGCGGCTGGATAAAATCGCCGGAAACGAGCAGAATTTGGAACTCTCCGACGACCTCGGGAAGTTTGGGCAGGAACAGATGGCTGACCCAGCCCATCTCGGTAAACAGGCCCCACAAGCCGAACAGCACCACGAAAAAGCTGAACTGGGTCAGCCGGATGCGGAGTTTGCTTTGCTCCATCCTCAGCCCCCGCTCGCCGCCGTCTGCTGCTCTTCACCTTCCACGGCTTTCCTGATCTCGTCGTGAAGCATGGCGTAGAGATCGTTCCGGAGACCGGTAAATTTCTCGGAGAGCATGAAATCCGGATTGCGGGGATGGCTCTCGCCGACGTCGAGGATTTCCTTGAACTTACCGGGCCGGGCCGTCATCACCGCCACTCTATCAGCCAGGAAAACGGCCTCTGCCAGGCTGTGTGTCACGAAAATAATCGTTTTATCGGTCTTGGAGAGCATGACCGACAAATCCTCGCCCAAAATCATCCGCGTCTGCTCGTCGAGCGCGCCGAACGGCTCATCCATCAGCAGAATCTCGGTTTCCAGGCTGAGCGCCCGGGCCAACTGGGCGCGCTGTTTCATGCCCCCCGAAATCTGCCCCGGGAAGTGGTTGCCGAAATCGGCGAGTCCCACGGCCTCGAGCGCGCTCCAGGCGCGGGCGTCGCGCTCCTGTACGGGCACACCCTGAAATTCGAGGGCAACCTTGATGTTGTCGACGACGGTGTTCCAGGGAAACAAAGCACTTTCCTGAAACACGAAGGCTACTTCATTGGGCATTGGTCCATCGACAATCTTTTTGCCGATGCGGACCTCTCCCTCTGTCTGGGGGAATAGTCCGCCCATGATGTTCAACAGCGTACTCTTGCCGCAGCCGCTCGGGCCAATCAGGCAAAGCAGTTCTCCCCGTGGAACATCAATGGAAACGTTGTCGAGGGCATGGACGCGCTGAGAGTCTCCCGGTGCGCCAAAGACCTGGGAAACATTCGATGCGCTGATCGCCAACTCGGCGCCGGTGGAAGCGTCCATTTGCGCGGCCTCTAATTTTATTTTGTGACAGTTTAGCGTGCCCGGTTTGCGCCAGACAAATCGGCGGGCGCGCATTCCGGTAGCGAACGCGCGCCCGCTGTTTGAATACCGCCGTGGCTAGTTCGGCAGATACGCTTCCGTGTAGGTCTTGGACATGTCCGGCTTGGAGGACAAAATCTTGGTCACGACCAGGCCGTCGGCAATCACATCCAGGGCCTTTTGGTCGAACCGGCCGGTCCGCGAGAATGCCGGCGCCTCGAGGTCGTAGGAATTCTCCGCGACCTCGCGGCTGAATTTGAGCTGCTTCATGCCGCGCTGAACCATGGCTTCCTTGTTGTCGAGGACGTAGCCCACGGATTCCAGCCAAGCCCGCGCAAACCGTTTGACGGCGTCCGGGTTCTTCTCCCGGAACTTGTTGGTAACGAACAGGACGTGGGTGTGGAAGTCCTTGATATAGTCGCCGAACGCCAGGAATACCCGGCCCGTACCTTTGGCCTGCAGGTTATAGCCCGCATCAACCGACATCACGAAGGCTTGCGTATTGCCGGCCTTGGCCGCGGCCAATTGCGCCGGCAGGCCGCCCAACGGAACGGCGGTAACGCCATCAGGTCCCCAGCCCTGCTCGGCCGCCATGCGCCGCGAAAGGAAATAGGTCAGCGAAGACGGAGTGGAGACGCCGATCTTCTTACCTTTCAAGTCCTTGATGGTCATGCTCTTGTCATAGAGCGGTGAATTGGTGGTCACGACGATGCCGAGATTGAGCGGTGCGCCGTGTGACGCCAAAAAGCCGATTTGAGGGGCGCCCTTGGCGACGAAACCAAGCCCCACGCCCGAACCAAGCCCGATGTCGGTGCTATCGGCGGCGAGCGCCTGGTGCAGCCGTGCGCTGCCGCGGGTGCCCAGTATTTCGAGATCGATCCCGTGCTTGGAGAAGATTCCCTGCTCCTTGCCGACATCCGCCATAAGAAAGGCAAACGGATGCGGCACCACCTTCATGAGCCTGATTTTATCGGCTGCATCGGCGGGCAAGGACGCCATCGCACCGAGCGCAAATGCGCCCGCAAAAAGAAATCCCGAGAACAATTTGGTCTTCATGGTGCTAATCCCCCATAGTCTCCCAATGTAAATAAACGACTGAAATCTCCACGTCAGAGCCTATCGGGATTGCAAAAGCCCAAGTAATAGAAAATCCTCTACGGTCTATAAGAATTGGTTTCGAGGCATATCAGGCCAATTCCCCATTGTGATACGGATTCCATCAAAAATCGGGGCGTAGTCCATAAAGAAGTCGACACTTGTACGGAACGGCATCGGGTCAGAACGATGAATCACCAGGACAGACTCCGGCTCCTTCAGGGCGCAATGGACGCAAACGGACTTGAGGCCATAATAGCGCTCTCGAATGCCGACCATCACGTTGACTGGGGGGATAGCGTTGCGCTGATCAGCGGCGTGAAGCCCCTTGGTCCGAGCCTGTCGGTACTGGAGAAGGACGGAGGGACCCGCCTGGTTGTTTCTCCAGGTTGGGACGTCGAGCGGGCCCGGACCCACGCTCACGCCGCCAAGGTGGAAGGCGTTTCCGATTTGGGGGCCGCGCTGCCGAATTTGCTCAGCGGTCTCGGGTCGGCCAAGCGGGTCGGGGTCGCCAATCTTTCCGGAATGCCCCATGGGTTCGCCGATGGCCTGCTGAGCGGCCTGCCGGGGTCCGTGGTCGACGTGACGGCGCTCGTCTTCGACGCCGCGGCGCGGAAAACGGATGAAGAGCTGGCCAATGCGCGCAAGGCGACGGAAATCGCCGAGCGCGGGTATCGTCATCTGCTCGAAGCCGCCAGACCGGGAATCCCGGAGTGTCGGATGGCGGCCGAGATCAAGGCGATTACCCGGGAGCTCGGGGCGGACGACAATTTCATGATGTTTCACGCCGAAGGTCATCCGAAGGCTGTTCAGCCGTCCGGAGAGCGGCAATTCGAGGCAGGCGATTTGATATTGGCTGAAATCACCCCGAGCTACGGCGGCCAGTTCACGCAGATCTGCCGAACCGCCTGCCTGGGCGAGGCGACCGATACCCAACACGAGAAGTATGAGCTGGTCGTGGCGGCGATGAATAACGGGATCGGCAAAGCCGCCGCGGGAGCGGCGATGAAGGAAATCTGCATGGGCATCGATGACGTCCTTCGCGAGGCCGGGTACGGCGAGTATTGCGAACCGCCCTACATGAATCGCCGCGGACACGGGCTCGGCAGCACATCGGTCGCGCCCGGGAACGTCGCTCTGAATAACGAAACCATATTGGAGGCCGGGATGTTCTTTGTGGTTCACCCAAACCAATACATTCCCGAAGTCGGATACCTCTTATGCGGCGAGCCGATAGCGATCACCGATGCCGCGCCGGAAGTCCTGACCGAAGAGCGGGCGAAATTGGGAACCATATCGATTTAACCGGCTTGGGGCCGACCCATCGGGGGAAGACCGAATGCAAACGATGAATCCGGTGCTGCAGGTCGGGGCATATGATTGGAATCCCGATGTCGTGCCGGCGGCTGAATTTCAGTCTCGATTGTCGAGCCTTCGCGAACACATGCTCGCCGGGGGGTGGTCGGGGGTGGCCGTGTTCGGGGATCGCCCGGATCACGGAAACCTGTCCTATTTGACCAATTTTACCCCCCGTCTGAGCGGCGCATTGGCCCTGATCCCCGCCGAGGGCGAGGTGCGCATTCTGTCGTTCGACGGCGGGCGCATGATTCCGGCGGGAAAGGAGACCACCTGGGTGGACGATGTCAGACCGGCCAAGGACCTCGCCGCGGCGACCCATGAGTGGATCGATGAACTCGGTGACGGCGCCCGGATCGCCACCATCGGCTTCGGCGCCATGGCAAAAGGGATATTCGACGTTCTCGCGAAGGTCCCGGGCCTTGCCGATGCGGACGATGTCACCGATTTCCTGCTGAACCTGCGGCGCGGCAAGTCGCCCGCCGAGGTGGCGGCCGTACGCGAGGCGGTGACGTTGCTGAAACAAGCGGAAGCGAAAATTCACGCCTGCCGGGAGGAAGGCGCTTCGTTTACGGCAAGCGTTTTGTCGGCGGAAACCGCGGCCCGCAGGGCCGGCGCCCAAGACATACGATCTCTCTACTCGCCGGACGGTGGACGGACGTTCGTCCCGATCGAGCATCTGACGGATGCGGCGGAGGGGCCGCTGGCCGCGTACCTGGCGGTCAGGAACCGAGGCTATTGGGCCGACGGCTTCATAACCGCCGGCGCCGTCGGCGCGCCCGCTGGCGAAGCCGCCGAACGGGCGCTTCGGGCGATGATGGACAATGCGAGGGACGGAGTCCCGATCGCCGATCTTCGGGCGGCCCGGGACAGTCACTTGGGGAATATGCGGGCCCATGGCCTCGTCGGCGACGGTTGCGGGTCCGGGCTCGGCCTGTCACTGGGCGAACATCCCGAACTGACCAACGGCTCTGACATGCTCCTCAAGTCCGGTGATATCTGCTCGCTCAAGGTTGGAGTCGCCGACGACGAGGCGGGCGCGGCCATAACCTCGGCCGTCGTCCGGATAACGGACGATGGCCCGGAGGTCCTGTGGCGACCCATGGACCGGGAAAGCCGGGCGGCGGCTGGAGGCGGGTAACAGGTTGCCGATACTGATCGATCTTGCTGGACAACTGTCGAATACCGCCGGGACGCCGTTGCCGGACGCGGATCGCGAGATGTTGAGTCTGCACCTCCTGGATACCGTCGGCGCGACACTCACCGGGGCGGCAACGGCCGATGCGCAATCGGCGTTCCGGTTTCTGTCCGGCGGCGGATCCGCTGACCATGCAGCCGCCAACTGCACGGCGACCCGCCTGTCCGAGATCGACGACATCCATTTGCCGTCCGGCTGTACGCCGGGTTCGATCATCGTCCCGGCCGCCCTCACCATGTCCGCCTACCTGAAGGTCCATGACCCGGACCGCGTAAGCGCGGCCCTGGTAGCCGGTTATGAAGCCATGACGCGGCTGGCGGCCTCCGTCGACGGCCAGAACATTGTCTACAAAGGGGTTTGGACGACATACCTGACGGCGCCTTTTGGCGCGGCCGCGGTGACCGCGGCGCTGCTTGATCTCGACCATGAGCGGACGGCGCATGCGCTGTCGATCGCGCTCACGTCTCTCGCGGGCCGAATAGGACAGCCGGGCAATGTCCGGACCTCCCGCTGGCTGATGGTGGGGCAGGCCGCCCGCGCCGGGTGTTTCGCCGCGCTGGCGGCGGCCGACGGGTTCCGCAGCGATCTCGCGCTATTGGACGGCGAATGGATGGCGGCGGCACACGGGCTTCAATGCAACCCGCAACACTTTTCAAAGGCTCCCGGAAGCCCGATGGTGGTTCACGATATCAGCATGAAACCCTATTGCTCCGCCAAGCAGATGGTCGCGGCCATCGCCGGCTTCGAGGAAATCCTCGGACGCGGCGTCCGGCCGGACGTCATTGACGAGGTCATCGTGTCGGTTCCCGGGCGTTACGCGAAGATGATCGATCACGGGGTCGTCGAGGGCAACCGCCTGTCGAGCGCGACCAGCGCGCCCTACCAGCTCTCATTGGCGGCTTATCACAAACCGGGGCTGTTCGATGTGGCGCGGTCCAGCTACGTGCTGACCGAAGACATTACGGCCCTCATGGAAACGGTTCATGTGGAGGCCGACGAGGAACTCGGGACCCATCTCCCCGATCGATGGCCGGCCCGGGTGCGCGTCGAGGCGGGCGGCCGGTCGGAAGTGGCGACGGTCATCGAAGCGCCGGGGGATCCCGGGCGGCGATTTACCGCCGAGGAGACATCGGCCAAATTCACGAATTTCACATCACTCGTCTTGGACGCGGCCGACGTGGATGACTGGAAATCCCTGTCGGCGAGCGCGCTCGAGAACGCCGGCGCCCTCGAGCGATTACAGGAGAAATATCTTTCAATTTGGGAGGCCTAACCCTGGTGAGAAATGCGGGCTTAGCTCCCTTATTCCGCAGCCGTTTGGGCCGCCGCGCGGAGCTTCGATCTCAATTCTTCGGTCGCCGGCCGATCAACCTCGCAGGTAGCATCATCGATGACCACGCCGTAATCGTTCCGGGCCGCCTCGGCCGACACATACCCTTCCTTGACATCGTCGGCGACAAGCTCGGCCTCCCGCTCCAAGGGGTTCCCCCACCCGCCGCCGCCGCCGGTGCGGACGATGAGCTGCGAGTTCCTGGGCAACAGGTTGCGCGGCGTGTCGGCCAGGGAGAAATCCTCCTCTCCCGGCGTTCTGTACAGAAATTCACCGACCATGCCGGGCTTGCCCTCCCACAGCCCCCACGCCGGGCAAATCTCTCCCCGCTTCGGGGGCTCGCAAATCCACGTCCCGTCGACCAGCACCTCAACGAGGGTCTGCATGCCGAGGCCGCCCCGGTACCGTCCGGCCCCGCCGGAGTCGGTCCGCAGCGTCCTCTCTTCGATGATCACCGGGCATTTCAACTCAATGCCCTCGATCGTCGCGTTGCGGACGTCCCCCTGACAGACGCTGACGGTTGCCGACTCGCCGTTCTCGTGCGGCCGCCCGCCCCAGCCGCCGCCCTCAATGCTTTGGACGATGAACCGCTTGCCGGTCTTCGGGTGGATGCCGGTGAAAACCACCGGCCCGCCGAGCAGGCCGAAGTGGGCCGCCGGGATCGTGTCCTTCATGCCGGGGGCGAGGGCGCGGATGATGGTATCGACGACGGTCGGGACGATGATGCTCCACATGCACATGGGCGCGGGATAGACGGCCATCATGATATTGCCCTCGGGGATGACGACATCGACGGCGCGGAAGGAACCTTCGTTGACCGGCTCGGTCGGCGCCGTCAGAGACTTGTAAGCCACCCGCGCGCCGGCCAGGGTTCTGGAATTGATCGCGGCGCGACGGGCATCGGCGCACCCGGACAAATCGATGGTCATGTCGCTGCCCGCGACCGTGACCTTGGCGTGAATGCGGATCGGCTCGCCGATCTCGATCCCGTCGTCGGTCAGAAACGCCTCGGCCTCGTACACCCCGTCGGCGATGCCGGTCACCACGTTCCGGCACTTCTGTTCGGTCTCGTCGAAAATCCGGTCCAGGGCCGCGTGAATGATGTCCGGGCCGAACTTTTCAAACAGTTCTTCCAAACGGCGCGTGGCCAAACGGCAGGCCGCGATCTGCGAGCGCATGTCGCCAAGGGAGGATTCCGGAAACCGGATATTGTCGTGAATAAGCTTATAGAGCGTTTCGTTCCGCTCTCCCGCCTCGTAGATTTTCAGTTGGTCGAATTGAAGCCCCTCCATCCAGGGATCGGCCACATCCGGACCGCCGCCGAAGCCGGTGCTCATGCCGCCGACGTCAATCCAGTGGGCCCGCACCATGGAGAAGAAGACCAGCTCACCGTCAAAAAAGAACGGCGTGTAGATGACGACATTGTTGAGGTGCTGCCCGGCGACACGCTGGTGGTTGGTGATGATCACGTCGCCCGGTTGAAAGCCGTCGGCGCCGATCTTTTCCATGCCGTCTTCGATTACCACCCCGAGGTCCGCGACGAAATGCGACACCCCGCCGACATTCTGCGACACCAGTTCGCCGTTGGGTTTGACCACGGCGGTGCAAAAATCTCGGACCTCGTAAATCATCATGTTGTAGGAGGTCCGCTGGAGATCCGCCGCCATTTCGTTGGCGATGGCCGGGAAGGCGTTGCGGACCACTTCGAGAGTCACGGGATCAAGTTTTGTGCTCATGCGTTCAGCCCCACGGAAATAATCAGCTCGCCCGTCTCGGCGACGCGGCAGCCGTCGCCGGCGAACATCACCGTCGTCGATGCGTACTCCTGGACCAGCGCGGGGCCCTCGAATTCAAATCCGGGACCGAGCGCGGTCCGTTCATGGACCGGGCACTCCACCGGCGCCGTCGGATCGTCAAGGTACACCTGGCGCCGCTCGGGTTCCATACCGCTTCCGTCGGCGCCGATCTGCGGCAGGGTCAGCGTCGGACGGCGGCCCATGGCGACAAGTCGGAGATTGACCACCTCGACGGGCTCGTCCGCGGCGTGATGGGCATAGCGGAGCTCATGGAGATCGTCGTAGGCCTTGCGGATCGCCTCGACGTCGCCCGCCTTGATCAGGTCCAGTGAGACGGGAACCGACAACGTGAACTCCTGGCCGACGTAGCGCAGATCCAGCTTGACCTGGAATTCCATATTGTCTCCCAGCTTCAGTTCAGCCTTCGCCCGTTCGACCATTTCGTCGTGGATTCTCTCCAGCACCGAAAAATCCACCTGTTCAAGGCCGGCGAGGCAGGTCTGGATGAAGTCCTGGCGCTCGTCCGCCATGAGCATTCCCAGCGCCGAAAAGTGTGCGGGGAAACGCGGAATGATCACTGTCGGAATATGAAGCTCGCGGGCAATGGCGACCGCATGAAGCGGACCGGCGCCGCCGGAGGCGAACATGGCGAAATCCCGGGGGTCATACCCCTTCTCAACCGAAACTTCCCGGACCGCGAGGGACATTTTGGTAGTGGCGATCCGAATGATCGCCTGGGCGACTTCGTACACATCCATGCCGAGGGGACCGGCGACTTTCTCCTTGGTGCCGGCAATTGCGCCCTCGAGGTCGAGGGGCATCTCGCCGCCCAGAAAATCCGACGCGCCGACGCGGCCGAGGATCACATTGGCGTCGGTGATGGTCGGCTCCCGGCCGCCGCCCGAGTAGCAGATGGGCCCCGGATCGGCGCCCGAGCTCCGTGGGCCCACTTTGAGCGCGCCCACATCATCGATCCAGGCAATGCTGCCCCCGCCGGCACCCACCTCGACCACATCGACAACCGGCGCCATGACCGCATCGCCGCTTGCGTAGTCGCCGACGTAATAGCCCTCGGCGGTCGTCGCTTGCCGGTCTCGGATCAGGCTGGCTTTTGCCGTGGTGCCGCCCATGTCGAACGAGATGACGTCGTCATAGCTGAGCGCGCCGCCCACTTCGGCGGACGCGATGATGCCGCCGACCGGACCGGATTCCATCATGTTGACCGGTTTCTTGACCGCCACGTCCGGCGCCATGACGCCGCCGTTGGACTGCATGATGGACAGATCGCCCGTGAATCCGATGTCGTGCAGCCGTTGCTCGAGCCCGTGAACGTAGCCGCTCATCCGGGGGCCGATATAGGCGTTCACCACCGTCGTCGAGATCCGTTCGAACTCCCTGTACTCACGCAAGATCTCGTGGGAGAGCGAGACATAGATATCCGGCAGCTTCCGCGCCAGGACCTCTCCCGCCAGCTGCTCGTGGACGGGGTTCGCATAGGCGTGAAGAAAGCAAACGGCAACAGCCTCGATATCCAGGGATTTCAGCCGATCGCAAACGGGGTCCAACTGGGCCGGGTCCATATCGTCCCGAACTTCGCCGCCGGCCAGAATGCGTTCCTCGATTTCGAAGGTCAGGCTGCGGGGAACCAGCGGCCGATGCCGATGAAAGAGAAGATTGTAGGATTCCGGGCGGTTGCCACGTCCAATGGTGTAGACATCGCGCGTGCCCTTGGTGACGAGGAGAGCCGTCTTGGCGCCCTTGCGCTCGATCAACGTGTTGATCGCCTGGGTGGTCCCGTGGATGACGTCGTTGGCCCCGCCGATTTCGAGACCGCTCTTGTCGATGCAGTCGAGGATACCCTGGGCCAGATCGTGGGGGGTTGTCAGGCTCTTGGCCTGATAGAAGCCCTGCGACACCTCGTCAAAGGCCATCAAGTCGGTGAAGGTGCCGCCGATGTCGACCGCCAATAGTGTCACGATTACTTCCTCCCCCCGGGATGGTAACGGAATTTGCCGGTTGGTACATCCGCGGACCGGCCGGATATGCGCCGGCGCGTTCGCGGCTTTCTGGACCGTCCGGCCGGGGATGTCCAATTCGTTTGCGTTCGCAGACTATAAAAAAACCGCTAATGCTCAGGGAGGGTCCCGGATGCCAACATGGAAAGCTCGTCAACTTTCCGCCGATTATTCGGCGATCCGCCGGCATTGTGCTATAAGTTTCGGAACAAATCCGCCGCTACAAAATTGCGGCGTCATCCGGGGAGGGGCGCTTGGCAAGATGCTGAAGTTCCGAAATTTGTTTGCCGTTCATACGGTTGCCGATCAAGGCACGGTAAGCGCGGCGGCGCGTGTGCTCAATCTCTCCCAACCGGCCGTAACCCATGCCGTTCGCCAGATCGAGGAAGAACTCTCGGTCGCGTTGTTCGAGCGCCGCCGGAGCGGCATGTCGGCTACGAATTGCGGAAAGATCGTCGTCCACCGGACCGGCCGCGCGATGGAGCATCTGCGTCATGCGGCCAGGTCCCTGGACCGCTTCAAGGCCGCCGACAGCCGGACGAATTCGTCGTTTCCCATACATCGCCTGATTACGAACCGCCAATTGGATTCCCTTATTGCCTTGTCGGAGCGCCGGAATGTCGGCCGGGCCGCGGTTCAACTGGGTGTCTCCGAAACCGCGGTTTATCGGTCGCTGAGGGAATTGGAGACCGCCACCGGCGTCGAACTATTTTATCGCCATCAAGCAATGAACCCGACCCCGGCCGGCGAAATGCTGGTGACCCAGGGGAAGCTGGCCCAGGCGGAGTTGAGGCTGATGCGGGACGACATCAAGTCCTTCTCCGGCGACTATTCCGGACAGGTCGTCATCGGCACGTTGCCCTCTTCGCGCACAATGTTGGTTCCACATGCCATCGGCGAGGTAGCCAAGGCCCATCCGAATCTGCGGTTTTCCATGCTTGACGGCTCTTATGACGCCATGATCTCGGCGCTTCGAAGCGGAGACATCGATGTGGTCGTTGGCGCGCTCAGGGAAGCACAGGACGGGGTTACCCAGGAACTGCTTTTCGAGGATACCGCGGCTATACTCGCGCGGCCCGGGCATCCGCTTTCATCGAAGTCCAATCTCATGCTCGAGGATCTCGCGAAAGCCTCCTGGGTGGTCCCAAAGGAGGGGGCGCCCCTTCGGATTTATTTCGAATCGCTGTTTCGGGAAAATGGGCTGGCCTTGCCCCGGAGCATCGTTGAAACAGATTCATTGATCGCCATGCGGTCCCTCCTGGTCAATGATGACCGGCTGACGATTATCTCGCCGTTTCGCGCGGAGTTCGAGATTGAGACCGGCGTGCTGGAGCGCGTTCAAGTCGATACCCGGCCGTTCAAATTGAAATTCGGTTTGATGACCCGGAACGATGCGCATCTCTCCCCGGGGATCGAGGCATTCATCAGCCAGGCGAGGGTTTCGGGCCGCCAGATCGACCGAGCCTCGAAGTCCGGCGTATGGCCGAACACCGACTGATGACCGCCTCCACCTCGATATATTTCCGAGGTTGAATCCAGGTTCAGAGGCCCGGATCGTCGGTGAGCGGGTTGGGTTTCGCCAGCACGCGAAGATCCGGCACTTTCGTCAGGCTGATTTTGGCGCCGTCCACGATCACGCCGTAGGGCGCCAGCGTGTTGAACGCCCGCGATAGATTTTCCGGGGTCATGCCAAGCAGGGCGGCAAGCGTCTTCTTGTCGATTGCGAGATTGACGACGCCGGTCGTTCCCTGCTGCTCATATTCTTGGAGCAGATAGTTGGCGAGCCGCTCCACCGAGGTGCGCAGCTTTTGGTTCTTCAGCGATTTCACCAAGTCGCGATAACGGATCGACAGTTCCTGAACGATCGACCGCGCGAACTCGGCGTCGCGTTCGAAGACCGCGCGGGCATTTTCGGAAGGGATCATGAGAATTCGCGACGGGGCCAGTGTCCGTGCCGACATGAGATGGGGCGCATCACGGAGTACGGCGGCGAGAATGAACGTGGCCACCGGATGAATGATGGCCAGTGTCGTTTCGCGGCCGTTGTCATGGGCAAACAATTCAACGCTGCCTTCGACCACCACATGGAGAAAGTCGGCGGCGTCCCCCTCGGCGATGAGTTCAACCTGTGGCGGGAACCGTTGCAGGTACGCCGCCTGCATGATTTCCTCGAAGTTGTCCTCGGCCATCCCGGCGAACAGCTCAAGCTCCCGAATCACCGGCAAATCATCTGGTCGCAACCCGTGCCTCCCCCATATGCGGCAAGCGGCTTCTTGACAATTATCAAACAGCTTTTCAGAAAACCGAACCGGTCACAACAGCTCGATCAATCGGCAACCAGACAATTGATTCGGCGGCACTTATTTTATCGTCGTCGGCCCTGATCCTTGACCGCCGTCAAGTTCATCTCGTCCCGCCTCGTTCAATGTCGACCCGTTCAGTCCGCTGACGGGGTCAAAGAGGGGCAAGGCGATGAATGAACTGGATGGGGTGAGCGGCTCGACACAGAACCGTATTCTCGGGATGAGCACACTGGCTTTCACAGTGTGCTTCGCGGTGTGGACCATCTTTTCCATCATCGGCGTGAAGATCAAACAGGACCTTGGGCTGTCCGATACGGAATTCGGTTTGCTTGTCGGCACGCCGATCCTGACCGGCTCCCTCAGCCGGATTTTCCTGGGCATCTGGACCGATCAATATGGCGGCCGGATCGTTTATTTCCTCACGATGGTGTCCGCGGCCGCGGCCACCTTCCTGCTGTCCTTCGCGACGACCTACGAGCTCATGCTCTTGGCCGCCTTGGGCGTAGGACTGGCCGGCGGCTCGTTTGCCGTCGGCATTGCCTACGTTTCCAAATGGTACCCGCCCGACAAGCAGGGAACCGCCCTCGGCATTTTCGGCGCCGGCAACGTCGGTGCGGCGGTCACCAAGTTTACCGCGCCCTTCGTCCTGGTGGCGTTCGGGTGGGAGATGGTCGCCCAGGTGTGGGCCGCCGCCCTGGTGGTCATGGCGGTCGTGTTCTGGTTCACCACCGACGACGACCCGGAACTCGCGTCGCGGAAGCAAACAGGGGAAAAGGCCCGAAGCGCTTTTCTTCAGCTCGATCCGCTGAAGTATCAGCAGGTCTGGCGCTTCGCGATCTACTACTTCTTCGTCTTCGGGGCCTTCGTTGCGCTGGCCCTCTGGCTGCCGCGCTATCTGGTTGGCGTCTACGGACTGGATATCAAGACGGCCGGTATCCTGGCGGCGTTCTATTCGGTGCCGGCGAGTATCTTCCGGGCCTACGGCGGTCACCTTTCTGACAAATACGGCGCCCGGACAATCATGTACTGGACATTCGGGGTCTCGGCGGTGTGCTGCTTCCTGCTGTCCTATCCGGACACCGACTATGTCGTGCGAGGGATCGAGGGTCCCATTGGCTTCACCATCAATATGAACCTGGTCCCATTCGTCGTGCTGGTCTTTGTCCTTGGGTTCTTCATGAGCCTCGGCAAGGCGGCGGTCTATAAGCATATCCCGGTCTACTATCCCGACCATGTCGGATCGGTAGGCGGCCTTGTCGGCATGATTGGTGGCCTCGGCGGTTTCGTGCTGCCCATCGCCTTCGGCCTGATGAATGACCTTACCGGCGTCTGGACCAGCTGCTTCATGCTGCTGTTCATTCTGGTCGCCACCGCGTTCATCTGGATGCACGGCGCCATCCTGCGCATGGAGAAAAAGGCCACGGTGGCGCAGCGCGCCAGCCTGCCGCAACTTCCCGAGCTCGCTCATGTCCACCGGCCGGAGCACGAGGGCGCGCTGGGGCCGCGGGGCGCCGAGCCGGGAGAACCGCCTTCCGGCCCGACCGACCGGCCCACCCCGGCGCAGTAATCGGGACGGCACCCGCCAACGCAAGGAGGAGCGGACGAGATGAGCACAGCAAACCAGACCGGGGGACGGCGGGGACATACGTTGACCGATTGGCGGCCCGACGATCCGGAATTCTGGAAGTCCTCCGGCCATAGGATCGCGTCCAAGAATCTCTGGATATCCATCCCGTGCCTGCTCCTGGCCTTTTCGGTGTGGCTGGTGTGGAGCGTGGTGGTCGCCAAGCTGCCGTCCATCGGTTTCGCGTACAACACCAACCAGCTGTTCTGGCTCGCCGCGCTGCCGGGTCTATCGGGTGCGACGCTCCGCATTTTCTATTCCTTCATGGTGCCCATATTCGGCGGCCGGCTGTGGACGGCGCTGTCCACGGCCTCCCTCCTGATCCCGGCGGTGGGCATCGGTTTTGCCGTGCAGAACCCGGATACGCCCTATGTGCTGTTCCTGGCCCTCGCCCTGCTCTGCGGATTGGGCGGCGGCAACTTCGCGTCGTCGATGGCCAATATCAGTTTCTTCTATCCCAAATCGGAAAAGGGCCATGCGTTGGCGATGAACGCCGGGCTCGGCAATGCCGGCGTGAGCGTCATGCAATTCGTCGTGCCGCTGGTCATCACCGCCGGCGTGTTTGGCGCCATGGGCGGCGAGCCGCAGACCGCCGCCGACGGGACAAGGCTGTGGCTGCAGAATGCAGGCTTCGTTTGGGTGCCGTTCCTTTTGATCACGTCCATCGCCGCCTGGTTCGGAATGGACAACATCGAAAGCGCCCGAGCCTCGTTCAAGGAGCAGTCGATCATCTTCAAACGGAAGCACAACTGGATCATGTGCATTCTGTATACCGGGACCTTCGGTTCGTTCATCGGCTATTCGGCGGGATTTCCGCTTCTCGCGAAGACGCAATTTCCCGACGTCAACTCGTTGCAGTTCGTGTTCCTGGGACCGCTGATCGGCGCGCTCAGCCGGGCCGCCACCGGATGGGTGTCGGATAAGTACGGCGGCGGACGGGTTACCTTCTGGACGTTTCTGGTGATGATTTTGGCCGTCGCCGGGGTGTTGTTTTTCCTCGACATCAAGGAGACGCCGGGCGCCTTCTGGGGCTTCTTCGCCATGTTCATGGTGCTGTTCTTCGCCACCGGCGTCGGCAACGCCTCCACATTCCAGATGATCCCGATGATCATGGGCCAGGAGGTCGGCCGGCTGATGCCCGAGTTGCAGGGAACCGAGTTCCAGCGGCAGGCCGACCGGGAGTCGGCGGCGATCATCGCTTTCACCTCGGCTATCGCGGCCTACGGCGCGTTTTTCATTCCCAAGGCGTATGGCACGTCCATCACGCTCTCCGGCGGCCCCGAGCTCGCGCTCTGGGTGTTCATGACTTTCTACGCCGTCTGTGTGGTCATCACCTGGTTCTACTACACCCGGCGCAACGCACCGGTTCCGTGCTGAGCGGAGGAAGGAGATAAACCATGAGCCATCTTCTGGACCGACTGAACTTCTTCAAACCGGCCAACGTCGGCAAGTTCGCCGATGGTCACGGGGTGACCCGGCGCGAAAACCGGGATTGGGAGGACGGATACCGAAGCCGTTGGCAGCATGACAAGATCGTCCGTTCCACCCACGGCGCCAACTGCACGGGCGCGTGTTCCTGGAAGATCTATGTGAAGGGCGGCATCGTTACCTGGGAAACCCAGCAGACCGACTATCCCCGCACCCGCCCGGACCTGCCCAACCACGAGCCTCGCGGCTGTTCCCGGGGGGCCAGCTACTCCTGGTACCTCTATTCCGGCAACCGGGTGAAATACCCGCTTGTCCGCTCCCGGCTGATCAAGCTGTGGCGCGAAGCCCGCGCGGTCCAAACCCCCGTGGCCGCGTGGGCATCCATTGTCGAGAACCCCGAAAAGCGTGCCGCTTATACGAAAAAGCGCGGCCTCGGCGGGTTCGTCCGCTCATCGTGGGACGAGGTGAACGAGATCATCGCCGCGGCGAATGCCTATACGGCGAAAACCTACGGACCCGACCGGGTGATCGGCTTCTCGCCGATCCCGGCCATGTCCATGGTCTCCTACGCCGCGGGGTCGCGGTACCTGTCTCTCATGGGCGGCGTCTGCATGTCGTTCTACGACTGGTACTGCGATCTGCCGCCGGCCTCGCCGCAGACCTGGGGTGAGCAGACCGACGTTCCCGAAAGCGCGGACTGGTACAATTCCGGGTTCCTCATGCTGTGGGGGTCCAACGTCCCGCAGACCCGAACCCCCGATGCCCACTTCTATACCGAGGCGCGGTACAACGGCACCCAATCGGTGGTCGTCAGCCCGGATTACTCGGAGGCGTCCAAGTTCGCCGATTTGTGGTTGCATCCCAAGCAGGGCACCGATTCGGCCCTCGCCATGGCCATGGGACACGTCATCCTGCGCGAGTTCCATATCGACCGTCAGGCGGGGTACTTCGAGGATTACGCCCGTCAGTACACCGATATGCCCATGCTGGTGCGGCTGGTCGAAAAGGACGGCCGCTACGTGCCCGACCGGATGCTCCGGGCATCCGACTTCGCCGATGGCCTGGGCGAGACGGCCAATGCCGAATGGAAGACCGTCGGCATCGACGAAAAAAGCGGGGAGCCCGTGGTGCCCCGAGGCTCGGTCGGCTTCCGTTGGGATGAGCCGGGCAAGTGGAACCTGGAGGAAAAGGATGCGGCCGGGCGGGATACCCGGCTGAGCCTGACCTTCATCATGGAAGAGGACCGCGATGGCGTGGTCGAGGTCGGTTTCCCCTATTTCGGCAATCGCGAACACGACGTGTTCAAGGGTACCGACCATCCGGACGTGCTCTATCGCCGGCTGCCGGTGAAAGAGGTCGCGCTCAAGGACGGCAAGGCGCTGGCAGCAACCGTGTTCGACCTGTTTGTCGCCAACTACGGTCTCGACCGGGGCCTCGAGGACCAACATGTCGCCACCGGCTACGAGGACAATGTTCCCTACACGCCGGCCTGGGCGGAAGCGATCACCGGCGTACCGGCGGAGCAGATCATCTCGGTCGCCCGCGCCTTTGCCGACAACGCCGAGAAGACCAACGGCAAGTCCATGGTCATCCTCGGGGCGGGTCTCAACCACTGGTACCACATGGACATGAACTACCGGGGCATCATCAATCTCCTGGTGATGTGCGGGTGCGTCGGCCAGTCGGGGGGCGGCTGGTCCCACTATGTTGGGCAGGAAAAGCTCCGGCCCCAGACCGGCTGGCTGCCGTTGGCCTTCGCCCTCGATTGGGGGCGCCCGCCCCGGCATATGAACTCCACGTCTTTCTGGTATGCGCACACGGACCAGTGGCGCTACGAGACATTGGGCGTCGACGAAATCATCTCCCCGACGGCCCCCGAGGGACCGTGGGACGGGGCGCTGATCGACTACAACGTCCGTGCCGAGCGCATGGGCTGGCTGCCGTCGGCGCCCCAACTCAAACACAATCCGCTCGACATCGCCGATGAGGCCGCCAAGGCCGGCAAGGAGCCGAAGGAGTACGTGGTCGATGCGCTGCGTTCGGGCGAATTGCAGATGTCCTGCGAGGACCCGGACGATCCCGCCAACTGGCCCCGCAATCTCTTCGTCTGGCGATCCAACCTGTTGGGGTCGTCGGGCAAGGGGCACGAATATTTCCTCAAGCATCTGCTCGGAACGTCCCACGGGGTGATGAACAAGGATCTCGGCGAACAGGGGGGCGCCAAACCCAACGATGTGACCTGGCACGACGAGGCGCCGGAAGGAAAACTGGATCTTCTCGTGACCCTCGACTTCCGGATGTCCACCACCTGCGTCTATTCGGACATCGTTTTGCCGACGGCCACCTGGTACGAGAAAAACGACCTCAACACCTCCGACATGCATCCGTTTATCCATCCGCTGACCGGCGCGGTGGATCCGGTTTGGGAATGCCGTTCGGATTGGGACATCTACAAGGGGATCGCCGAGAAATTCTCCGAGGTGGCCCCCGAGGTCCTGGGGGTCGAGAAGGACGTGGTCATGGTGCCGATCCTGCACGACACCCCGGCGGAAATGGCTCAGGCCTTCGACGTGAAGGAATGGAAGAAGGGGGAGGTCGATCCCATCCCCGGCAAGACCATGCCCCAAATCGCCGTGATCGAGCGGGACTATCCGAACCTCTACAAGCGGTTTACGGCGCTGGGCCCCCTGATGACCGAGCTGGGCAACGGCGGCAAGGGGATCAACTGGAACACCGCCCGCGAAGTGGAAAACCTGGCCAACCTCAATGGGGTTGTGACCGAGGAAGGTCCGACCAAGGGTATGCCCCGGATCGAAAGCGACATCGACGCCACCGAGGTGATCCTCATGCTGGCGCCCGAAACCAACGGCGAGGTCGCCGTGAAGGCGTGGGAGGCGTTGTCCAGGAACACCGGACGCGACCACACCCACCTCGCCGTTCCCAAGGAGGATGAGAAGATTCGGTTCCGGGACGTGGTGGCGCAGCCCCGGAAGATCATCTCGTCGCCCACCTGGTCGGGCCTGGAATCGGAGAAGGTCTGTTACAACGCGGGCTACACCAACGTCCATGAGCTGATTCCGTGGCGGACCCTCTCCGGACGGCAGCAGCTCTACCAGGATCATTTGTGGATGCGGGCGTTCGGCGAAGCGCTTTGCGTCTACCGTCCGCCGGTCGATCTCAAGACGGTCAAACCGATCATCGACGAGAAGCCGAACGGCAACGACCAGTTGGTCTTGAACTTCATCACCCCGCACCAGAAATGGGGCATCCACTCGACCTATACCGACAACCTGTTGATGCTGACCCTCAATCGGGGCGGGCCGGTGGTCTGGATTTCAGAGGTCGACGCCCGGAAGGCGGGGATCGAGGACAACGACTGGGTCGAGGCCTACAACGTCAACGGCGCGTTGACGGCGCGGGCGGTGGTCTCCCAGCGGATGCGGGAGGGCACCATCTTCATGTACCACGCCCAGGAGAAGACCATTAACACCCCGGGCGCGGAGACCACGGGCAACCGGGGCGGCATCCACAATTCGGTGACCCGCGCCATCGTCAAGCCCACCCATATGATCGGCGGGTACGCCCAGCAGTCGTACGGCTTCAACTACTACGGCACCGTCGGGTCCAACCGGGACGAGTTCGTCATCGTCCGCAAAATGGAAAACGTTGATTGGCTCGAGCGCCCGGCGCCCGATGCCGAGGAGATCGTCCAATGAAAATCCGCGCGCAAATCGGAATGGTGCTCAATCTCGACAAGTGCATCGGCTGCCACACCTGTTCGGTGACCTGCAAGAACGTGTGGACCAATCGCGAAGGCATGGAATACGCCTGGTTCAACAATGTCGAGACCAAGCCCGGCGTCGGTTATCCCAGGGAATGGGAGAACCAGGACAAGTGGAACGGCGGATGGACCCGCACCGGCGGCGGCAAGATCCACCCCAAGATGGGCAATAAATGGCAGATCCTCGCCAAGATTTTCGGCAATCCGGACCTGCCCGAGATCGACGACTATTACGAACCGTTCGACTTCGATTACGAGCATCTGCAAACCGCCCCCGAACTGGAAGCGACTCCGACGGCCCGGCCGCGTTCGGCGATCACCGGCGAACGGATGGAAAAGATCGAATGGGGACCCAACTGGGAGGAGATTCTCGGCGGCGAGTTTTCCAAACGGTCGGCGGACAAGAACTTCGACGAGATCGAAAAATCCATCTACGGCGAGTTCGAGAACACCTTCATGATGTATCTGCCGCGGCTGTGCGAGCACTGCCTCAACCCGACCTGTGTCGCGGCGTGTCCCTCGGGCGCCATCTACAAGCGCGAAGAGGACGGGGTCGTGCTCATCGATCAGGAAAAGTGCCGGGGCTGGCGGATGTGCGTGTCGGGCTGCCCCTACAAGAAGATTTATTACAACTGGTCGACCGGCAAATCCGAGAAGTGCACCTTCTGCTATCCGCGCATCGAGGCCGGCGAGCCGACGGTGTGTTCCGAGACCTGCGTCGGCCGTATCCGCTACCTGGGCGTGGTGCTCTATGACGCCGACGGCATCGAAAAGGCGGCGGCGACGGAAAGCGCGGCCGACCTCTACGAAGCGCAGTTGGGCATCTTTCTCGACCCCGACGATCCCGAGGTGCGGTCCCGGGCGCGCAAGGACGGTGTGCCCGAGGCCTGGCTGACGGCGGCGAAGGCCTCGCCGGTCTACAGGATGGCCATGGATTGGAAGGTGGCCTTTCCGCTGCATCCCGAATACCGGACGCTGCCCATGGTCTGGTACGTGCCGCCCCTGTCGCCCATCCAGTCGGCGGCCAATTCGGGCCTGATTGATCTCGAAAACGAGATTCCCGACGTCCGCTCGCTGCGCATTCCGGTGAAGTATCTCGCCAACCTGCTGACCGCCGGCGAGGAGGAGCCGGTCGTCCTTGCCCTGGAACGTATGCTGGCCATGCGGGCCTATATGCGGACCAAGAAAATCAGAGGCGAGCCGGATATTTCGATGGCGGAGCGGGTCCACATGACGCCTCAACAGATCGAAGACATGTACCACATAATGGCCATCGCGAATTACTAGGACCGCTTCGTCATTCCGACCTCGCACCGCGAGGTCACCGAGGATGCGTACGATTTGCGCGGCGGCTGCGGGTTCAGTTTCGGCAACGGCTGCTCCGGCGGCACCAGCACCGCGAACCTGTTCGGCAACTCGGGCAAGCGGCATATGACCCCGATCGATGCCCTGGAAAAGGAGCGCGGATGATGAGCCGGATCTACAAGGTGCTGTCGGCGCTTCTCAGCTATCCGACCGCGGAAATCGTGGACGCCGCGCCGGCCATGCGGGCCGCCGTAAGGGATGCCGCCGAACTGCCGTCCTACGGCCGTACGGCGCTGTTGTCCTTCATCGATGAATTGGCCGCCGGCGATCTGATCGACATGCAGGAACGCTACGTGATGCTGTTCGACCGCACCCGGTCCCTGTCCTTGCACCTGTTCGAGCACGTTTGGGGGGAAAGCCGGGACCGCGGGCAGGCGATGGTCGACCTGGGCCTGCTGTACGAGCGGCACGGCCTCGAGCTGTCGGCCAGGGAACTCCCCGACTACCTGCCCCTGTTCCTCGAATTCCTGTCGACCCTGCCGGCGGTCGAGGCGCGCGCGCTGTTGACCGAACCGGTGGACGTTCTCGCCACCCTCCATCAGCGGCACCGAAAGCGCGGCACCGTCTATGCGCCCGTGTTCGGGGTGCTGGAGCAGCTTGCCGCGGCGGAGCCCAACGAACTGGTGGTCGCGGAGCTGCTGTCGCAGCCCGAGGACGACCCCGATGACCTCGAGGCGCTCGACGAAATCTGGGAAGAGGAAGCCGTCCAGTTCGGCCCCGATTCGGCCGGGCAGGGTATGGAGAGCCGCGGTCCGGCGTGCGGCGGAGGACTTCCGGGCGGCAACCCGGTCAACTGAGGAGACGGCGAATGGAAAATTTCCTTAATACACTCGCTTTCGGGATCTACCCCTATATCGCTCTCGCGGTGCTCATCCTCGGCTCCATCATTCGTTACGACCGTGAGCCCTACACCTGGCGGTCCGGATCGAGCCAGCTTCTTCGCCGCCGCCAGCTGATTTGGGGGTCGGTGCTCTTCCACCTCGGTATCCTGGTGGTATTCTTCGGTCACCTCATCGGACTCCTGACCCCGATAGAGGTCTTTGACGCGCTTGGCGTATCCCACGGCGCCAAGCAGATACTGGCGATCGTCCTGGGCGGTATTGCCGGGCTCGCGGCGCTGATCGGCGCGACCATGCTCATCCACCGGCGCCTGTTCGATGCCCGGATCCGTTCCACCTCGACATTCGGCGATCATGCGGTGATCATCCTGCTATGGGTGCAGTTGGCGCTCGGCCTTGCGACCATCCCGCTTTCCATGGGCCACCTGGACGGCGGCGAGATGCTCAAGTTCATGGCCTGGGCGCAGGGCATCTTCACCTTCAACCCCGGGGCGGCCGATCTGGTTGCCGGGGCGCATCCCATCTTCAAGCTTCACCTGTTGCTCGGATTGACCATCTTCCTGATCTTCCCGTTTACCCGGCTGGTGCACATGTTCAGCGCGCCGGTACGTTACATTTGGCGGCCCGGGTATCAGATTGTCCGAACGCGCTCCGCCGCGCGGTAGCGGTCTCCCGCGGATCGGCCGGCTTCACTTTCCCGGGCGGTTCTGTGATCCTGAGCTTCGGCGGTTGCCGGCCCGGCCGGGCCCGGCTGGGTTTGGCCGCTTGAATGGAGCCAAGTCACGGGAAGATATGGCGAATCCGCGTTCATTCCTTCTGAATCTATTTCATCGAGCCGTCGAGGTTGCCCAGCCTGCCGCCTGCGTGCCCGCCAATCTGCCCGAACCGCCGGCCGGCCGGACATATGTCGTCGGGGCAGGGAAGGCATCCGCCGCCATGGCGCGGGCGGTGGAACGGAACTGGTCCGGCGCGATATCGGGCCTGGTCGTGACGCGGTATGGCTTCGAGGCCGACTGCGAGCAAATCGAAATCGCCTGCGCCTCTCATCCGGTCCCGGATCGGGCGGGCCTGGCCGCAGCCGGGCGGATCGTCGAAATCGCCGGACAGGCAGGGCCGGACGATCTGCTTCTGGTGCTGATATCGGGCGGCGGGTCCGCCCTGCTGACCCTGCCGGCGGACGGCCTCACATTGGAGGACAAACAGGCCGTCAATGGGGCGCTGCTGAATTCCGGGGCACCCATCGAGGCCATGAACTGCATCCGGAAGCATCTGTCGAAGATCAAGGGCGGGCGGCTTGCCGCCGCGTCCGGCGGCGCGCCGGTTCATACCATGGTGATATCGGATGTGGTCGGCGACGACCTCTCGACCATCGCCTCGGGACCCACGGTGCCTGATCCCACCACCTACGCCGACGCCCGTGCGTATGTCGAGCGCTACCATATCGAACTGCCGGCGGCATCGATCAGGATTCTCGAAGACGAAGCGGACGAGACGCCCAAGCCGGGCGATCCGGTATTCGATCATGCCGAGACGACGATTATTGCCGCGCCGTCCGCTTCCATCGAGGCGGCCGCGGCGTCGGCGAGGGCCGCCGGATACAACGTGATTTCCCTCGGTGACCGGATCGAGGGCGAGGCGCGCGAGGTCGGCCGGGAACACGCGCAAATGGCCCTGAAGGCGGAAGCCGGCACGGTCATATTGTCGGGGGGTGAATTGACCGTAACCCTGGACAAACGGGGCCGCGGCGGCCCCAACGCCGAATATGCTCTTGCCTTGGCGGAAGCGCTTGGCGGGGAGCGGCCGGTCTATGCGCTGGCGGCGGATACCGACGGCATCGACGGCAGCGAAGACAATGCGGGCGCCCTCGTCGACCCGGATACCCTGGTCCGGGCCGGGCGAATGGGCATGAACCCCGCCCGGTATCTTCGGGATCACAATTCGTACGATTTTTTCGCCGGGCTCGACGATCTGGTCATGACCGGGCCCACCCGGACCAACGTCAATGATTTCCGCGCCATTCTGGTGACCGGTTAGGAATGGCGCCGAACCAGGCCTGTACGCCCGCTTCGCCGTATGCGCGCCGGGGGTTACAGTTTCAACCGTTCCCGGGCGATGCGTTCGGCCGCCTGGCGGCGTTTTTCGACAACTTCGGACATCAGCCCGGTGACCGCGTCGACGGTCTCCGCCGGCGCGGTGTCCGGGTGACCGCCGTCGAACGGGGGCGCCGGGTCGTATTCCAGGAACAACTGGATGCGCCGGGCGGTATCCTCGCCCAGCAGCCGGGAAGCCAGCACCAACCCGAAATCGATGCCCGACGTCACACCGCCGCCGGAGATGAACTTTCCGTCCTCGACGACACGCTCGTTTACCGGCGTCGCGCCCATGAGTTCCAGCAGGTGAATTGAACTCCAATGACAGGTCGCGCGCTTGCCGACGAGCAGCCCCGCCGCGGCAAGCACCAGGGAGCCGGTGCACACCGCCGTGATGTATTGGGCGTCGGCGGCCGCGCCCCGGAGGAAATCGAGCAGCGGCTCATCGTCCATCGCATCCAGGACGCCGGGGCCGCCGGGGACGAAGAGCACATCCGGCCGGCCGTAATCGGCGAACGCCGCACTCGGCGTCAGGATCAGGCCGCCCTGCGCCTCGACGGGCTCCAAACGGTGCCACAGCAGATCGATCCGGGTGCGAGGATGGGAGTTCAGCACCTCGTAGGGGCCGGTGAGGTCGAGCTGGGTCAACTTCGGGAACAGCACCATGCCGATGCGAATGGGGGATTGTCCGTTCATCGCCGGCTACCCCAGGACCGTGCCCTTGCTCTCGCTATCCATCATGATGGTGTCGTGGGACGCGGAGAGGGCCTTGGTGAATTCCGGATCGGCCTTTTGCTCGGGCGTCAGATCCTCGACCGCCTGGAACAACGCCTCCATGCCGCCCGGCGAGAAGACCATCAGCATCTTCATCCCGCCCTCGGATTCGATCTGGTGGGGGACGCCCGGCGGCACGTGGACGCAGGCGCCTCGTTCGGCGGTGAAGGATTTTTCTCCGACGGTCACCTCGGCCGAACCTTCGATGATGTAAAAAGTTTGGGAGCGCGTGTCGTGCTTGTGCATGCGGGAGACGAATCCCGGCTGACAGGTCTCTTCGATGAGCTCGAACGACCCGCCCGTATCGCCGGCGCCGACCATGATGTTGAGCCGATTGGCGCCGGCGGCGATCAGGTTGCCGCCTTCCGGTTCCACCAAACGCAGTTTCTGCATGTCGTCCGCTCCCGCTGCTTGTCCTAACCGTGGACCACTATAGCGGGGCAAACGGGCCGGAGAAACGAGCGGGTCTTGGTGCACGCAATGTTCCCTGTCATGATCCGACGCAGGAAGCGGGGGGCACGGGGGGAAATGTCCAACAGTGAAACACTGACCGCCGCGCGCGCGATCGTCGCGTGCCTGCGCCGGCACGGCGTCGAGACGGTGTTCGGACTGCCGGGCGTGCAGATGGACGAGCTGTTCAACGCCTTTTATCACGCCCGCGATCACATCCGGCTGATCAATCCCCGGCACGAGCAGGCCTGCGCCTATATGGCGTCCGGCTACGCCCAGACCACGGGCAGGCTGGGTGTCTGCACCGTGGTGCCCGGGCCGGGCCTGCTGAACGCCGGCGCGGCGCTCGCCACGGCCTTCGGATGCAACACGCCGGTGCTGTGCGTCACCGGCCAAATCCCGAGCCGGTTTATCGGCAAGGGCTACGGCATCCTGCACGAAGTGGCCGATCAGATGGAGGCGCTCGGGTCCGTGACCAAGGAGCAGCTTCCGATCACCGACCCGGCGGACGTGCCGGACGTCATCTCGGACGCCATTGGAACCGCGCTGTCGGGCCGCCGGGGACCGGTCGTCGTGGAGGTGGCGCCCGACGTGCTGGCCGCCGAAGGCGAGGTGGACTTCGACGAGTTCGATGTGGCGATTGCCGAGGCGGTATTGGACGATGAATCCGTGGCGGCCGCGGCATCGCTGCTCGCCGCGGCCAAGCGGCCGGCCATCTATGCGGGCGGCGGCGCGTTCGGCGCGGCGCGGGAGGTCCGGACACTCGCCGAACGGCTCGATGCGCCGGTGATCATGACCCAGAACGGGATCGGGGTGTTGGATTCCCGGCACGAACTCGCCCACACCCTGATCTCGGGCCACGAAATCTGGCCGGAGGTCGATGTCGTGCTGGCTGTCGGCACACGGCTCATGCAGCCGTTGTTCGACTGGGGTTACGACGACGGCCTGA
Organism: Rhodospirillales bacterium; assembly: GCA_965221855.1. Lineage (GTDB taxonomy): Bacteria > Pseudomonadota > Alphaproteobacteria > Rhodospirillales > UBA2165 > JAJDXO01. The sequence goes on from CBDCSV010000009.1 coordinate 35,762, forward strand.
AACTCATCCGGGTCGACGTCGATCCCCGCCAGTCGGCCGAGCCGTGGACCGCGGACGTTCATTTGGCGGCCGACGCCAAGGATGTCCTGGCGCGGCTCGATCACGCCCTGGCCGGCGAAGTTTCATCCGCGTGGAACGGGGATGATCTTGCCCGGTACAAGGCCGAGGCCGAGGCGGCGATGGCCGACAGGATGTCCGGCCAGCACGCGCTGACCACCGCCATCCGGGCCGGCCTGCCGGACGATGCCTTCGTCGCCTTCGACATCACCCAGGTCGGCTATCACGCATGGTGGGGGTTTCCGGTGCACGAGCCGGGCACCGTCATCCGCCAGGGGTACCAAGGCAATCTCGGCTATGCGTTTCCAACCGCGCTCGGCGCCAAGGTGGCGCACCCCGGCCGGCCGGTGGTCTGCGTCACCGGCGACGGCGGATTCATGTTCAATATTCAGGAGATGGCGACCGCGGTCCAGAACGGGATCAACGTGATTGTCGTGGTGCTGACCGACGGCGGCTACGGCAGCGTCCGCCGCTACCAGAAACTCAACTACGATGAAGCCTACATCGCGTGCGACTTGGAAAACCCCGATTTCGTCGAGTTGGCGGCGGTCTTCGGCATGGAGGCCATGCGGGCCGAGGGGCCGGCCGGCCTCGCCGCCGCGCTTCGGGAGGCCGTCAACTGCTCGGCCCCGGTGCTGATCGACGTTCCGGTGGGCGAATTCGATCCCTGGCAGGCATTTTTCCCAAGGAAGAGGGTGCGGGGATAAGAGAACGGCACGATAAGCGGATCCGTTTCGGACGGCAGTCACTGCACTCAATCTAGAAGCGCCAATTTCGGGCAATCAGTTGATTGTCGGCCTCGGGGTTTGAATTGCCGCGGCATTCGCGTGATAAACGACACCTGTGGTCAAGACGGCCGCCATGCCGGAGCGGTCAGCGAAAGCGTGAAAATCGGGCGAAGGACTATCATGGCAATTTTTGAGGGAAGAGAAGCCATACTGGAAGTGGCGCGGCATGTGGATATTGTCGACGAATCGACGTCGTCTCATTGGCGAATCGAGACGGCCGGTGATCGCATCCATCCCCTGAAACAAAATCCATTTGAGTTGGCTTATGGAGACGAGGGTTTTCGATCCATCGGCCCCATTGGCTCGGTTTCAACGAAGGCCGGGTTTCCCTATGAGACCGTTCATCGCTTGCTACAGGCTCCGATCCGCTGGCAGGGCAGAAATTTCGGGCAGTTTCGCGCGATCGAACGCGCTGCGCGCCCCATCGTCTGACGCCAGGGACGCGCTTATGACAAGGACGTGCTCCGTCACGCATTGACCCTCGGCCTGCTCTGCGAGCACTTGCCCCTTGAGCAGGAGACTGATCCGATCGCGATCATCGGAGACGGCTTCGCCAACATGGCATCGATGATATTGGCGCATCTACCCAGTAGCCGTGTCATCCTGGTCAATCTCACCAAAACCCTGCTCGTCGATCTGGCTTTTCTGTACCAGGCGTTTCCCGAGATTGGCTTTTGCCATGTTGACAATGCCGGCTCTCTCAAGGAGGCGCTGGCCAGAGAGGAATTGCGGGTTGTGGCGGTGAGGGCGGATGACGCCGAGATTTTGAGCGAAGCTCCAATCCAATTGGCCATCAATATTCTGTCTATGATGGAAATCGATCCGCCGATCACCGCACGCTACTTCGACGTTCTTCGTCGTGCGCCGCGTGCCGAAACGGCCTTCTACTGCTGCAATCGTGTGGAAAAGACTCTTCCCGACGGAACGGTCACCCGGTTCTTCGAATATCCGTGGAACCCCGATGACCAAATACTCATGGAACAGCCCTGTCCCTGGACAGCCATCGCCTACCGCGGCCGCCCGCCCTTTTATTATCGCGGTCCCGAGGTCTTTCACCGGTTGGTAATGCTGAAGAAGCTGTAGGTGATGTTATGGCGTGTGAACCAAGCACATTGTTGTGCTATCTCGTCGGCCGATTGGCCTCGTGACCCGTCTTTGACACGGTCCAGTCGATTATTCCCCCCGTTCCCGCTGCCTGAGCACGAAGCGCTGGACCTTGCCGGTCTGGGTCTTGGGCAGTTCGTCGATGTATTCCACGGCGCGGGGGTACTTGTAGGGCGCGATCCCGTTCTTGACGAAATCCTGCAATTCGGCGGTCAGCGCCTCGCCGGTCTCGGCGCCCGGGCGGGGGACGATGAACGCCTTGACGATGTTGGTGCGGTCGGGATCCGGCGACGCGACGACGGCGCACTCGGCGACTGCCGGGTGTTCGAGCAGCATCGCCTCCACCTCGGGGCCGGAAATGTTGTAGCCGGATGAAATGATCATGTCGTCGCCCCGCGCCACGTAACGGAAGTAGCCTTCGCCGCTCATCTCATAGACGTCGCCGGGATAGTTCCAGCCGTCCTTCACGTAAATTTTCTGCCGCTCGATGTCGTTGATGTAGCGGCAGCCGGTGGGGCCCTTGACCGCGAGTTGGCCGGGCGTGCCCGGCGGCGCGTCGTTTCCGTCGTCGTCGACCACCTTGGCCCGGTAGCCGGGAATCGCGCGGCCGGTGAAGCCGGCCCGCATATCGCCGGGGGTCTCGGACACGAAAATATGGAACATCTCGGTGGCGCCGAGGCCGTCGATCAGCCGGATGCCGGTCGCGTCCCTGAAGGCCTCCCACGTCGCCTTGGGCAATGTCTCTCCCGCCGAAATTCCCTGGCGCAGTGATGAAATATCGTACTTGCCCCACAGATCGGCCATCGCCCGGTAGGCGGTCGGCGCGGTGTAGATCTGGGTTACGCCGTAACGCTGGATGGTGTCCAGCACCTCGTCCGGCGCCGGCGCCGTGAGGAAGCGGGTCGAGGCGCCGTAGCGCATGGGAAATACCGTCAGGCCGCCGAGACCGAAAGTGAACGCCAGCGGCGGCGTTCCGGTCACGATGTCGGTCTCCTCGATCTTGCCGATATGGCGGGGAAAGCAGTCGCAGGCGGCGAGCACGTCCCGATGGAAATGCATGGTGCCTTTCGCTCCGCCGGTGGACCCGGACGTAAAGGCGATCAGGGCGACATCGCTGGCCGAGGTGTCCACCGTCTCGAAATCGGAGGGTTTGTTCTCCATGGCGGTCTCGAGGGAATTCGCGCCGTCGCCGGCCGGGGAAAAGAACGCGAGGTGTTTCAGCTCCGGCCAGCCGGCGGCGGCTTCCTCCATCTCGTCCGACAGGCCGGCCTCGCAGAGTGCATGGGTGACGCCTCCCCGGTCCATGGTGTAGACCAGCTCCCGGGCGCGCAGCAGCGGCATGGTGGTGACGCAGATGCCGCCGGCCTTCAGGACGGCGAACCAGCAGGCGACCAGCATGGGCGTGTTGGCGCCGCGCAGCAGCACCCGGTTGCCGGGAACAAGGCCGTGATCCTCGGCCAGCACCCGGGCAATTCGGTTGGCGCGCCTTTGCAGTTCGGCGTACGTCCACGTCTCCTCGGCCAGGTGCAGGACGGGATTGCCGCCTTTGCCCGCGGTGACCTGGTCGTCGAGCAGAACCTTGGCGACGTTGATCCGGTCCGGGTAGGCGCTGAGTTCGGGGAGTGAATAATCGAAATCCGGCCACAGCTCTTCAGGCGGCAGATTGTCGGCGGCGAAAGTATCCAAATGGGCGGTCGGACCGCCGCCCGGAAGCTTGTCGTCGTTGCTCATGACGGGAAGCTTACCCCATTGGCGTGGCTTCGCAACTGTCCCGGATTACCGCCCGAATTCGACGAGCCATGCAATTCCCGCAATGCAGAGATGACTCACAAGGGGCTCGAATTATTGAACTTTTCGGCTATATCCCTGGTAACGGCAATGACAATCAAAAAGAAAGAGCGACGACCATGAATGCCCTGTCAAAAGACCCTTCCATCCACGTCGACCAGCTAAGCCTCCCCGGCTTCCCGAACCCGCGGTTGGACCCGGATTCGGCCCGAGACTACGCGCGCTACCGGCATTTGAGCAATGGCATGCGGCTGACAATCGATGACATCAAGCGGTTCGCCGCCGGCGTGATTGACGGTATCCGCTTCATCCTCGAGCGCAATGCCGAGCGCCGGATAACCCTGGAGGTCGAGCGCTTGTCCGCCCACCTGCGCTCGGACATCGGGCTCAAGGCGTCATCGGCGGAGGTGTTCGTAAACCATCCGCGCGACCGGATCGGCTCATAATGTTATAAATAACTTCCGAAACTGTGTCATTTTTGCCGATGTAGAAAAAAATAAGGTGATAACCGGCATTAACAGCCATGCCGTAAAGTGATTTTATTTTTTATTATCAGAAGGTTACCATCTATTTGGTAAAAATTATCAAATTGTACGAAAAAAAATAAAAAAAAGCTTGCGACATATGCGACAGATATGGTAAGAAATATTCCCAGGACCGGGAGCCGTGCGCGCCGGTCCAAATGTGTAAAGCCCGGCCGCCGTTTTCGGCGGCTTTTTCGTGCTCGGTCCTTGCCGCCGCGCGCGCCTTACCCCAACTCTCTCCCCCTGGCCTACTCCGCCGAAGCAGGCTCCGGCTATGAAGGCTGGAAGGGAGAGAACCGGGGTGAGGGCGAACCCCGGCCCTCGCGGGGCGGCTCGGTCACAAGGCGGCGACAACCGGTTTTTTGATGCCGTGCGTGGCCGCGCGGCCTATAATTCGGCTAAACCCAAGCACCCTGGAGGGACCCATGGCACTCAGAATTAATGACGAAGCGCCGGATTTCACGGCCGAATCGACGGCAGGCACGATCAATTTCCACGACTGGATCGGATCGGACTGGGCGATCCTTTTCTCGCACCCCAAGGACTTTACGCCGATCTGCACCACCGAACTCGGCTATATGGCCGGACTGAAGCCGGAATTCGAGAAGCGCGGCTGCAAGATCATCGGGATAAGCGTCGACGGCGTCGCCGAGCATGAAAAGTGGTCCGAGGACATCAAGAGCTCCCAGGGCAATGCGCTCAATTATCCCCTGGTCGGCGATCCCGAGCTCAAGGTGGTCAAGGCGTACGACATGCTGCCGGCGGACACCGGCGACACGTCGGAAGGCCGGACGGCCGCCGACAATGCCACGGCGCGATCCGTGTTCATCATCGGGCCCGACAAGAAAATCAAGGCGACGTTCACCTATCCCATGAGTTCGGGGCGGAACTTCGATGAAATTCTGCGTTTGCTGGATTCCATCCAACTGACGGCGAGCGAACAGGTCGCGACGCCGGTCAACTGGAATCCCGGAGAAGACGTGGTGATTCTGCCGGCCATCTCCGACGAACAGGCGAAGGAGAAGTACCCGGACGGCTGGAACGCGCCGCTCCCCTATCTCCGGTACGTTCCCGATCCCGGCAAGTAGCCGGCTGGCACCTATGAACGAACGGCGGCCCTTCGGCATGGAGGGCCGCCGTTCTCTATTTCGCGCCCGCGGACCCGGCTCGTCCGCCGCCGGCCAAGTCATTAACCCGTCATCCGATTTTGCTCAATTGGCCAAAAAGCGCTAGAAGTGGGCGATTCCGTGCATGAATCGCGGAGCCGGCCGCTATCCACGGAGCCACGCGTGGCCGATCAAGACGTACAGCAGCCGACCGCGCACGGGCCGACGCCCGACACGGTCATCCTCGATCAATTTCCCGACCCGGTTGTTTTGCTCAACCGGCGGCGGGAGGTGCTGTTCGCCAATACCGCCGCGGGCGACGTGCTGAGCGGGCGGTTCGCCGGGCGCGACCTTGCATTTTCGTTCCGGCACCCGGCGGTCCTCGAGATCGCCGAGCGGGTGATCGAGAAGGGCGGAAGCCTGACCGTGGATATTTCGGTTCCGTCCCCGGTGCAACGGAGCTTCCTCGTCCGCGCCTTGGCCCTGGACGACGAGGTGGCGGCGGCCATGTTGATTTTCGAAGATGTCACCGGCGCCCGGGCGGCCGAGGAGATGCGGGCCGACTTCATCGCCAACGTCAGCCACGAGTTGCGCTCACCCATCTCATCGCTCGTCGGCTTCATCGAGACGTTGCGGGGCCCGGCGGCCGACGACGAGGTGGCGCGGCAAAAGTTTCTTGCCATGATGGCCGAGGAAGCCCAGCGCATGTCCCGGCTCATCGACGACCTGCTGTCGCTGTCCCGGGTCGAGACCATGGAGCATGTGCGCCCCGGCGACAGGCTGGATATCGGCATCGTGCTTCGTTCGACGGCGGAAATGCTGACGCTGCGCGCCGAAGAAAAGAACATGATGATCAAGGTGGATTGCGCCGCGAACCTGCCGCCGGTCATCGGCGACCACGACGAACTGGTGCAGGTATTTCACAACCTGTTCGACAACGCCGTCAAATACGGCCGGCGGGGGACGGTCGTGAACGTCCGGGTCACCCCGGCGGTCCCGGTCCCGGGATCACGGGAACCGGGCCTGTCCGTCGCCGTTACCGACGAGGGTGAAGGGATCGCGCAAGAACACCTCGCCCGCCTCACGGAACGGTTTTACCGGGCCGACAAGGGGCGCTCCCGGGAGATGGGCGGGACCGGTCTTGGACTGGCAATCGTCAAGCACATCGTCAACCGTCACCGGGGTCATTTGGCGGTCCGGAGCGAGGTCGGGACGGGCACCACGTTCACGGTGCATCTATCCACCGAACCAAACCCGCGATCGGCCCAGGGTGAACCGCTGTAACCCGCTGAAATATATGGGCTGTGAGTGTCATAAAAACGTAACGGGAATATCATAAAAGGTGCTCGACCGGTTCCTAGAGTCGGGGCTCATCAGGCGTGAAACGCCAATGACCACTCGATCACAGGAACTCACAGGAGAGTGTCTATTATGATGAGGAAGTCCTTCGTACTCGCTGCCGCGGCCGTGACGGCCGCCTTCGCGGGTGCAGCGGAAGCCCGGGATCAGATCCGCATTGTCGGTTCGTCCACGGTTTTCCCGTTCTCGACCGCCGTCGCCGAGACTTTCGGCAAGTCGACGAAATTCAAGACCCCGGTTGTCGAGAGCACCGGTTCAGGCGGCGGTATGAAGCTGTTCTGCGCCGGCATCGGCGTTAACCATCCCGACATCACCAACGCTTCCCGCCGGATCAAGAAGTCCGAGTTCGAGAAGTGCGCGGCGGCCGGCGTCGGCATCACCGAGGTGATGGTCGGCTTTGACGGCATCGTTCTCGGCAGTTCCAAGAAGGCCCGGCCGATGAACCTGACCAAGGCCCAGATCTTCCTGGCCCTGGCCCACAAGGTTCCGCGGAACGGCAAGCTGGTCGACAACCCTTACAGGAACTGGAGCGACATCGACCCGAGCCTGCCGAAAACCAAAATCGAGGTTCTCGGCCCGCCCCCGACCTCCGGCACCCGCGACGCGTTCGTGGAACTGGCCATGGAAGGCGGCTGCAAGGCCCTCCCGGCCGCCAAGGCCCTCGGCCTGGCCAAGAAGAAGTGCCACGCCATTCGCGAGGACGGCGCCTTCATCGAAGCCGGTGAAAACGACAACCTGATCGTTCAGAAACTCGAAGCCAACCCGGCCGCGGTCGGCATCTTCGGGTTCAGCTTCCTCGATCAGAACTCCGACAAGATTCAGGGTTCCCGCGTTGACGGCGTTGAACCGACTTTCGACAATATCGCCTCCGGCAAGTACGCCGTCTCCCGCTCTCTGTTCTTCTACGTCAAGCAACAGCACGTCGGCACGATCCCCGGCATCAAGGAGTACGTGAACGAGTTCACTTCCGAGAAGGCTTGGGGTCCGGACGGATATCTGGTCGACAAGGGCCTGATCCCGCTTCCCGACGCCGACCGCAAGAAAGTCATGACCAGCGCGCGCGGCCTCGCACCGCTGAGCATGTAGCGGTTTTCGGGGCGGTGACGGGCAATGGGTCGCCGCCCCGCATTTCATCCAAACCCGGGCGCGGCCCGGAAATACGGACAAGAAATTTTCCGCCCGACGATATGCGTACATTGCCCCACGCGCCGGGGACCGGGGACTAGGACGTGAACACCCTCATTCTTCTAATCGCGATCCTCGGTCTGACGGCATACGGTTATCGGATCGGCCGCCGCCGGGCCCTTGGCGCCGTGCACGGCGAACGCCGCCGGCTTCATTCCCTGCCGGAATATCACGGCGCCTATGTCGCGCTTTGGTGCCTTGTTCCCGTCGTGATTGTCGTCTTCGCCTGGCTGGTCTTCGAAACCACGATCATCAACGGCATACTTGTCACCTCGCTGCCCGCCGAGCAGCAAGCGCTCCCCAAGTCTCAGCAGGAGCTGCTTCTGAACGAGATCGCGAATATTGCCGCCGGCACTCGGCAGGGGGCGGATATCGATCCGTACAAGATCGCCGCCGCCCGGCAATATTCCAATTTGAGTCTGGTGAGCACCGGGCTTCAGGTCGTTCTCGTGCTGATTACCGGCGGTGTGGGACTGGCGCTGGCAAAGCGCCAGATTTCCGCTCGATTCCGCAGCCGGCACAGTGTCGAACGCATGATCATGATTTTGCTGGTCATCTGCTCCACCATCGCGATTTTGACCACCATCGGCATCGTCCTGTCCCTGCTGTTCGAAGCCATGCGCTTCTTCTCCAAGGTTTCGGCCCTGGAGTTCCTGTTCGGTCTTCACTGGAGTCCCCAGACGGCATTGCGGGCGGACCAGGTGGGCTCGACCGGCGCCTTCGGCGCGGTGCCCATATTTGCGGGCACGCTGCTGATTACGGTGATCTCCATGCTCGTCGCCGTGCCCATCGGCCTGATGTCGGCGATCTATATGGCGGAATATGCGACGCCCCAGGTTCGAGGCATCGTGAAGCCCTTGCTCGAGATACTCGCCGGCGTCCCAACGGTCGTATACGGATTTTTCGCGGCGCTCACCGTCGGTCCCTTCATTCGCGACTTCGGCGACAGCGTCGGACTCTCCGTCGCATCCGAGAGCGCGCTGGCGGCCGGGCTGGTCATGGGGATCATGATCATACCCTTCGTCTCGTCGCTGTCGGACGACATCATCAACGCCGTGCCGCAATCGCTGCGCGATGGCGCTTACGCCGTCGGCGCGACCAAATCGGAGACCGTCAAACAGGTCGTCATTCCGGCTGCGTTGCCGGGAATCGTCGGCAGCGTTCTCCTGGCCGTCAGCCGGGCGATCGGCGAGACGATGATCGTGGTCATGGCGGCAGGCCTGTCGGCCAATCTCACGGCAAATCCATTGGAAGCCGTCACCACCGTTACCGTGCAGATCGTTACCTTGCTCGTTGGCGACCAGGAGTTTGACAGCGCCAAGACGTTGGCCGCATTCGCCCTCGGTCTGGTGCTCTTCGTCGTCACCCTCATCCTCAACGTGATCGCGCTGACGGTGGTGCGCAAATACCGGGAAAAGTATGACTGATCAGGTTGTCGATATCCGGGCGCTGAAACCCGATCTTTCCCCGGAGCGTATAAGCCGCCGCCACGCCGCGGAACGCAGGTTCCGCCTGTATGGGCTGGTTGCCATTGCGGCGGCGATATTCATGCTCGCATTGCTGATGGCCGTGATTATCTCGAAGGGTTACTCGGCGTTCGTTCAGACGCACATATTGGTCGAGGTGACATTCGACCGCGGCGTGATCGATCCGGACAACACCAACGACCCGGAGGTTATCTCGCAGGCCAATTTCCGGGGCATTGCAAGGGGCGCAATTCGGAAGATGTTCCCCGACGTGACCAGCCGCCGGGACCGGCGGCAGCTCTACCGCATATTCAGTTCCGAGATTGATTTCCAATTGATGCGGATGGCGCGGGACGACCCGTCGGTGATCGGCACGACCAGGCAGGTCTGGCTGAAGGCGGGGGCCGACATCGACATGCTCACCAAGGGGTTCATCGACCGGGATGTGCCGGAATCCGATCGCCGGGTAAACGACAAGAGTCTGGGCTGGTATGACAAATTGGACGGGCAGCAGCTCGTATCACGGCGATTCAACACGACCTTCTTCACCACCGCCGACAGCCGCGAGCCCGAACAGGCGGGCATATTGGGGGCGCTCGTCGGATCATTCCTGACCCTCGCGGTTACCCTTGTCCTGGTGTTTCCCGTTGGGGTGTCGGCGGCGGTCTATCTCGAGGAATTCGCGCCGAAGAACAAATGGACCGACATTATCGAGGTCAACATCAACAACCTCGCGGCCGTACCCTCCATCGTCTTCGGATTGCTGGGCCTTGCCGTGTTCCTGAACTTCTTTGCGCTGCCCCGGTCCGCGCCGCTCGTCGGCGGCATCGTGCTGGCTCTGATGACCCTGCCGACGATCATCATCGCCAGCCGTTCGGCCATCATGGCCGTTCCGCCTTCCATCAGGGAAGCCGCGCTGGGTGTCGGAGCCAGCCACATGCAGACGGTCGCGCATCACGTGATTCCCTTGGCGCTGCCGGGCATGTTGACCGGAACGATCATCGGCATGGCGCGCGCGCTGGGAGAAACGGCGCCCCTGCTGATGATCGGTATGGTCGCCTTCATCGTCGATATACCGGGAAGCATCACGGACGCGTCCACCGTTCTCCCCGTGCAGGTCTTTCTTTGGGCCGATGCGCCGGAGAGAGCGTTTGTCGAGCGTACATCCGCGGCAACCCTTGTACTGCTCGTGTTTCTCGTCGCTATGAATCTTGCGGCAATTTTACTAAGAAAGAAATTCGAGAGGCGTTGGTAGAATGGAAAACGCGGCGATGGCTCTGGACTCACCGGTGAATGATGAACCGGCGATCACCGAGGATACGAAGGTGTCGGCCAAGGATGTCGGCGTCTTTTACGGAGAGGCGAATGCGCTCCGCGACGTGAATATCGATTTCAAGGTTAATCAGGTCACCTCGCTGATCGGTCCGTCGGGTTGCGGAAAATCGACCTTCATTCGATGCCTCAACCGAATGAATGACACCATCGATTCATGCAGGGTCGTCGGTTCCATCATCATGGATGGCCGCGACATCTACTCGAAAGATGTCGATCCGGTGGAACTGCGGGCACGCGTGGGCATGGTGTTCCAGAAACCGAATCCGTTCCCGAAGTCCATTTATGACAATATCGCCTATGGACCGCGCATTCACGGCATGGCCTCTCGCGGAAGCGAACTCGACTCTGTTGTCGAAGGCAGCCTTCGCTCGGCAGTTCTTTGGGACGAGGTAAAGGACCGTCTCGCGGAACCCGGCACGGGGCTCTCCGGCGGCCAACAGCAGCGGCTGTGTATTGCCCGGGCCATTGCCGTATCGCCCGAAGTGATCCTCATGGACGAGCCGTGCTCGGCCCTCGATCCTATCGCCACGGCGAAGATCGAGGAATTGATCGACGAGCTGCGGCAGAACTACACCATCGTCATCGTGACCCACTCCATGCAGCAGGCCGCCAGGGTGTCGCAGAGAACGGCATTCTTTCATCTCGGGAACCTGGTCGAGCAGGGTGACACCGAGCACATCTTTACGAACCCCGATGACGACCGGACCAAGGCCTACATCACCGGACGGATCGGCTAACGGGAAACTCAGGAGTTCCAGCGATGAACGAAGACCATATCGTCAAGAGCTATGACGAGGATCTGGAAAGGCTGGACAACCTGATCGCCGAGATGGGGGGGCTGGCCGAAGCGCATCTCGCCGACTCCATTGACGCCTTGATCCGGTTCGACACCGAAACCGCCAATCGGATTGTCTCCGATGACCGGAAAATCGACGATCTGGAGAGCGAGGTGGACAAACTCGCGGTACAGGTTGTCGCCCTCCGTCAGCCCATGGCCGACGACCTTCGCGTGGTGATCACCGCGTTGAAAATCTCCTCCAACATTGAACGGATCGGGGACTACGCCAAGAATATTTCCAAGCGGACCATGACGCTGGCCAAGACCCCGGCCATCGGGTCTTCGGTAAATACCATCGCCCGCATGGGCGGCGTGGTTCAGGGGATGATCAAGAACGTGCTCGATGCCTATGTGGCCCGCGACGCCGACAAGGCGGCGGACGTCCGCCGCCGGGACGAGGAGGTGGACCAGATCCACTCCAGCCTGTTCCGGGAACTCCTGACGTACATGATGGAAGATCCGCGGAAGATAGGAACGTGCACGCACCTTCTGTTTATCGCCAAGAATATCGAACGGATCGGCGATCACGTAACCAGCATCGCCGAGCAGATTCACTTCATGGTCCACGGGACCTTCCCGTCCGATGACCGGCCCAAGGGAGACAGCTCGAGCTTCACCGTCGTCGAAACAGCCGGCGGGTCCAACAGCTGACGCGAGGTCGAATGTGAAACCCCTTGTCCTGATCGTTGAAGACGAACCACCCCTCGTCGAGGTGCTGCGATACAACTTCCAGAGCGCCGGTTTCGATACGCTGACCACGATGGACGGCGAGGAAGCTCTGATCATGGTCGAGGAGGAAAGCCCCGATCTGATCGTGCTCGATTGGATGCTGCCCGGCCTGTCGGGGATCGAGGTTTGCCGGATGATCCGGGAGCGGCGGAAAACCCGGGCGACGCCGATCATCATGCTGACGGCCCGAGGCGAGGAAGGTGACCGGATTCGCGGTCTCGATGCCGGCGCCGACGACTACGTGGTCAAGCCGTTTTCGCCCAACGAGTTGGTGGCCCGCGCCCGCGCCGTCATCCGGCGTACCCGCCCGGCGCTGGCCGAAGATGTGCTCAATTACGGCGGCGTCGAGATGGACCTCGCCGCCCACAAGGTACGCCGCGAGGGCCGGCCGATCCATCTGGGCCCGACCGAGTACCGGCTGCTGCGGGTGTTGTTGGAACGTCCCACCCGGGTATTTTCCCGCGAGCAGCTTCTGGATGCGGTCTGGGGCCGGGACGTCTATGTCGAGGAACGTACCGTCGACGTCCATATTCGCCGCCTGCGCAAGGCCTTGAACGAAGCGGAAGAGGCCGACCTCATCCGCACGGTCCGCGGCGGCGGCTACGCCATCGACGCCAGGACGAATTAATCGGCAAACCGGTTGGCGAACCAGGACACGAACCTTTCATTTTGCCTGCCGGCGATGGGCGTTAGGCTTCCGCCATGAAGCTGTTCGTTTCCCTCATCGCCGGCCTTGTCTGGCTATTGACCGAGACCGCACCGGCACGCGCCGCGGGTCCCGTTCCCGACCTGCCCGAATGGCTGCCGCCGCCCGCCGGCTGGGAGCGGTTGTCGCCGCGGAAGGCGGAACTCGGCCGGCGGCTGTTCTACGATACCCGGCTGTCGGCGACCGGGGACGTATCGTGCGCAACGTGTCATCGCCAAGATCGGGCGTTTTCGGACCCGCGCGGCGTATCGGCCGGCGCCCACGGCGATCGGCTTCGGAGGAACGCCCCCAGCCTCGCAAACGTGGCCTACCGGCCCGTTCTCCTCTGGGCCAACCCCGATGTCCGCCGATTGGAGGACCAGTTGCTGCGGCCGCTGTTTGGCACCGACCCGCCGGAAATGGGGATGAACGGGCGGGAGGATCAACTGCGCCGGTTGTTCCGGCGGGACGAAACCTACCGGCGGATGTTCGATGCGGCTTTCGGTGCCGGCGGAGACCGGTTGGAGCAGATGGCCGCGGCCGTATCCGAATTTCAACGCGCCCTGATATCCGCCCGCTCCGCCTACGATCGGTTTCGGGCCGGTGACCGGCTGGCCATTTTGCCTGCTGCCCGGGCCGGCGCCGACCTGTTTTTCTCGGAACGCCTGCAATGTTTTCAGTGCCACGGCGGACCGCACTTCACCGACACGCATCGGGACCGGCGACTGGCCTTTGACGAGGCGGCGTTTCACAACACCGGGCTCGGCGATTCGGATGATCCCGGATTGGCGGCGATAACCGGCCGGGCGGCAGATCGCGGCCGGTTCCGTACGCCCAGTTTGCGCAATGTGGCCGTCACCGCGCCGTACATGCATGACGGCAGCGTCGAAACCTTGCGCGGGGTGATCGAACTCTACGCCGCCGGCGGACGCCCCGAAGGCGGACCGAACCGGAGTTCCCTGGTCCCCGGATTCGGGATCAGCGAGAACGAAATTCGCCATTTGATCGCGTTTCTGGAGAGCCTGACCGATGAGGCATTTCTGACCAACCCGGCCTATGCCAATCCGTTCCCGGCACCTAAATAGGCGCCGTCGTTGAGGTTTGATTCACGCCCGGGGCAGGGCTAAAAAAGCCCGGTCCACGACAACCCGGACAGCGGAATTTCCATGGCCTCCTACCAATATGTCTATGTGATGAAACAGTTGACCAAGGTCCTGCCCGGGGGGAGGGAATTGGTCAAGGATGTCTCGCTGTCGTTTTTTCCCGGCGCAAAAATCGGGGTGCTGGGTGTCAACGGCGCCGGCAAATCAACCCTGCTCAGGATCATGGCCGGGATCGACAAGGAATTTAACGGTGAAGCCTGGGCGGCCGACGGCGCGACGGTCGGATACCTGCCCCAGGAGCCGGGGCTGGATCCGAACAAGACCGTCGAGGAGAACGTGATCGAAGGACTTGGCGAGACCACCAGACTGATCGCCCGGTTCAACGAGATATCCGAAAAGTTCGCCGAGCCCTTGGAGGATGACGAAATGAACGCCCTGCTCACCGAGCAGGGAGAGTTGCAGGAGAAGATCGACGCGGTCAACGGCTGGGAAATCGAGCGCACCGTGGAAATTGCCATGGATGCGCTCCGCTGCCCGCCGGGTGATGCCGATGTCTCCAAACTGTCCGGCGGCGAGCGCCGGCGCGTGGCGCTGTGCCGCCTGTTGTTGCAGAAGCCGGATCTCCTCCTGCTCGATGAGCCGACCAACCACCTGGACGCCGAGTCCGTGGGTTGGCTGGAGCTTCATCTGCAGGAGTACGAAGGCACGGTGGTCGCCGTCACCCACGACCGCTACTTCCTCGATAATGTGGCGGGGTGGATCCTGGAGGTCGACCGGGGACGCGGCATCCCGTACGAAGGCAATTATTCGTCGTGGCTCGAGCAGAAACAGAAACGACTGGCCCTGGAAGAGAAGCAGGAAAAGGCCCGCCAGCGGACCCTTGCCCAGGAGCTGGAATGGATTCGCCTATCGCCGCGGGCGCGGCAGGCCAAGTCCAAGGCCCGAATCCAGGCCTTCGAGGAGTTGCGGGCGCAGGCCGCGGAACGAAATCCCGACACCGCTCAGATCATCATCCCCGAAGGTCCCCGGCTGGGCGATTTGGTTATCGAGGCGGTCAATCTTCGTAAAGGCTATGGCAATCACCTGCTGATTGACGATTTGAGTTTCAAGCTGCCGCCCGGCGGTATCGTGGGCATCATCGGACCCAATGGTGCCGGCAAGACGACGTTGTTCCGGATGATTTCCAACCGGGAAGAGCCGGATGGCGGCTCCATCCGGCTCGGCGACACGGTCGAGCTCGGCTACGTCGATCAGTCCCGCGACGCCCTCGATGACGACAACACGGTCTGGGAAGAGATTTCCGAGGGCGAGGCCGAGGTGGATCTCGGCAGCCGCAGGATTCAGGGCCGGGCCTATGTCGGCCAATTCAATTTCCGGGGTTCTGACCAACAAAAGAAAGTCGGCCGGCTTTCGGGCGGCGAACGCAATCGGGTGCACCTCGCCAAGGTGCTGAAGTCGGGCGCCAATGTGATTCTGCTGGATGAGCCGACCAACGATCTTGATGTGGAAACCCTGCGCGCCTTGGAACAGGGCCTCTTGGAGTTTCCGGGCTGCGCGGTGGTGATCAGCCACGACCGTTGGTTCCTCGACCGTGTCGCCACCCACATCCTGGCCTTCGAGGGCAACAGCGAGGTGGTTTGGTTCGAGGGCAACTACGAGGATTACGAAGCCGACCGGCAGCGGCGTCTTGGCGAAAAGGCCAATCAGCCGCACCGGATCAAATACAAGCCGCTCACCCGCGATTAGGCGGGACGCGCCTGGCCGGGATTTTCGGCTTCGCCCGGTATGTTTGAAGGAAGGCCTTGGCGCCGTCGGTGAGGGCATTCGCCCTTGCTTCGCCGGCCGGGGCGGACAACGTGGAAAACGCCGCCAAATCCACCGAGAGGAGCTTGCGCTGTCCGACGCACGTCCGGAGCCTGTTGGGGGTTACCGCTTCGCGCCGGGATCCGCGATTTCAAAATCGCCGCCAAATCCGGGCGCCGGATCGGCGTCGGGTTTTGCGCCGTTCTTGATTTCGTCGGCGCGCCGCTGCCGGTAGAGGCTGCGAATAGCGGCATAGAAATCGATGGAGCTTTCCTCAAGGTCGTCCAACACATCCCAGAGCTGATCACGGGTGTCGATGCCGGCAGCGGAGGTACGAGAATAGGCGATGTACTCGCGGTCGGTGTTATCGGCCCAAAGGTTCAGGGGATCCATCAGCGTATCGACCACAAAGCCAATGGCGTCCCGGTAGTTGGAGGGGCCCAGGATCGGCAGCATCAGGTAGGGACCTTCCTCAAATCCCCAGACCGCGAGGGTCTGCCCGAAGTCTTCCCGGTGAGGTTCAAGGCCCATAGGCCTCGCTTGGTCCAACAAACCGAGCAATCCCGCCGTGGAGTTGACTATGAACCGTCCGGCTGTGGTCATCGCCCGTTTGAACTCACCCTGGAGGATGTTGTTGAAGAAGGTAACCGGCGAACCCAGGTTCTCCAGGAAGTTATGTACCGACCGGCGGACGGGGTCGGGCGCAACCGCGCGATAAGCGCCGGTCACCGGTTTGATGACCGCCTTGTCGAGGCCCTGGTTGAAGCCGAATATGGCCCGGTTCACCCGTTCGCCGGGGTCGTTTATTTCTTGGAATTCGGCCAGGGCTTCGGGGTCGTTGGTCGGTGCGGCGGCGCACCCCGCCAGGACGGCAACCGCGAGGACCATGGCGGCGCGCCGAACGAACTCCATTAGGTTACCCGGGCTCGCCATTCCGCCTAAATCCACCGATCTCCAAGTTGACCCACCGCCACCGGGCGCGGAGCAAAGCCAATTCCACGCCGACGCCTTATAGACAATCTCGTATTGAGCGGTAGTGAATCCAACCCGTAATCGAGACCGGCCATCAAGGTTCGCGCCAACTGTGCGACGTCGAAACCACAGCCGTGTCGGTATCATAGAGATGTAGAAAACGCCAGTGACGGAAGTCCCGCGATTGGCGGTGGGAACAGGCCTGTGGCGAGTATGTCACACCTTGCCCTAAGCCGATGGAATGCATACCGTTTTCCAACCCTTCCCGGGTTGGTCTATAGCGCCGAACAGACCGGCGAACAGCCGGGCGGTACCGAGGCCGGGTATCTATCGGAAATCACGGTCAAACATAGTTGGTCAATCGCGCGAATCGGCGCTTGATAAATATAAAGATATATTTATATGATCATATATCATGCCGGAATTGAGATGTTTGCCATGGACGACCTCTTACGATGCCTGCGTGCCGCGGCCGAGCAGACCCGCTTGCGGCTACTGGTTTTGTGCGCCGACAGCGACCTGACGGTTAGCGAACTGGTCCATATCGTCGGCCAAAGCCAGCCCCGGGTGTCCCGGCATCTGAAAGTCCTGACCGATGCGGGGCTGCTTGAGCGGATGCGCGAGGGCAGCTGGGTATTCTATCGGGTGCCGGCATCCGAGCTGTCGGGCGGACTGATCGAACGGCTGCTGGAGCTGATTCCCGAAGACGACGCTCAATTTCAATCGGATCACGCGCGGCTGGTGCTGGTTAAGGCGGACCGGTTGGCGGCGGCGGCGGCCTACTTCAGGCAGGTCGCCGGGGATTGGCACCGGTTGCGGTCGCTTCATGTCGAGGAGCAGACCGTGGAGACGGCGATCACGGATCTGGTGGATCGCGGCAACCGCGGAAGCCTGTTGGATATCGGCACCGGGACGGGCCGGATGTTGGAGCTTTTGGGACCCTATTTCGACGAAGCGGAAGGTGTGGACCTGTCCCACGAAATGCTGGCAATCGCACGGTCCAACCTTGATGGCCGGGAAGCGGCCCATTGCCGCGTTCGGCACGGCAACATGTACATGCTGCCCTACCCCGATGACAGCTTCGATCTCATCACCATCCATCAGGTCCTTCACTATGCGGGCGAGCCCGAACGGGTGATCGCCGAAGCCGAGCGGGTCCTGCGTCCCGGCGGAAGGATCGTCGTCGTCGATTTCGCGCCTCACGATCTCGAGGAATTGCGTGACCGCCACCAGCATCGGCGCCTGGGGTTCGCGGACGAGGAGTTTGCCGAATGGGCACGCCAATCCGGACTCAATGCCGGTCCGGTGGCCCACCTCACCGGGGGCAGGCTAACCGTTGTGGTCTGGCACGGCGACAAAGCCGGCGCCCGGCATGGGGAGGACAACGCTCCACTCACCATAAACGCGCGGGCAGGGGCCGACGTCGATGCCTGAGAAGCCCCGCTCCCTTCCGACAATTGCCGCCGCGCCGCAATTTCCGCTCAACGTGTCCTTCGAGTTCTTTCCCCCAAAGAGCGAAAAGGCGGAAGCCTCCCTTTGGCAAACCGTGGACCGGCTTCAGCCACTCGATCCCGCCTTCGTCTCCGTAACATATGGCGCCGGCGGCTCGACCCGGTCCCGCACCCACGACATCGTCCGGCGGATCACCCACGAGCGCGGCATGCGGGCTGCCGCCCACCTCACGTGTGTCGGGGCGAGCCGGGAGGAAGTAGAGGAGGTGGCGCGGGACTATTGGGCCGCCGGCATCAGACATATCGTCGCGCTGCGCGGTGACCCGCCGGAAGGAGAGGACGGCTACACGCCCCATCCCGACGGCTTTGTGTATGCGGCCGATCTCGTGGCCGGCCTGAAGAAAGTCGCCGATTTCGAGATCAGCGTCGCCGCTTACCCCGAAACCCATCCCGAAGCCGCCAGTGCCGATGCCGATCTCGACAATCTGAAGCGCAAGGTGGATGCCGGCGCCGGCCGCGCCATCACCCAGTTCTTTTTCGACGTCGACTGCTACTTCCGGTTCGTCGACCGGGCGCGCGCGTCCGGTATCGGCGTGCCCATCGTCCCGGGCATCTTGCCGGTGACCAACTACGCACAGGTTTGCCGGTTCAGCGCCATGTGCGGCGCTGCCGTCCCGTCTTGGATGGCGGACCTGTTCGATGGCATGGACGATGATCCCGAAACCCGCAAGCTCATTGCCGCGACGGTCGCCGCCGAGCAATGCCGGGCCCTGGCGGCCGAAGGGGTGACCGATTTTCATTTTTATACGCTCAACCGGGCGGACCTGACGTTCGCCATCTGCCACATGTTGGGCGTGCGGGCCCGGACCGGCTCGCCCGCCGCGGAGGCGCAGGCATGACCGCGGCGGTGATCGACCAGGCGAGAGAACGGTCCAGGATGGCGCCGGCGGAACGCATGGCGCGCCTCAAGCGACTGCTGTCCGAGCGCATCCTGGTCATGGATGGGGCCATGGGAACCATGATCCAGGCCCGAAAATTCGACGAAGAGGAGTTTCGCGGCGAACGGTTTGCCGATCATGCCCATCACCAGCGGGGCAACAACGATCTCCTCAATCTCACCCAGCCGGCATTCATCGAGAACATCCACCACTCGTACCTGGAAGCCGGTGCGGACATTCTAAAGGCCAACACGTTCAACTCGACGGCCATCGCCGAGGCCGACTACGGAATGGAGGACGTGGTTGTGGAACTCAACCGCGAAGGGGCCCGTCTCGCTCGGCTGGCTGCCGACAAGGCGGAGGCGGCCGACGGAACCCGGCCGCGTTTCGTCGCCGGCGTGCTCGGCCCGACGAACAGGACGGCGTCCATCTCCCCCGATGTGAACGATCCCGGATTCCGCAATATCTCGTTCGATGACTTGGTTCGCATCTATACGGAATCGGCAACCGGCCTGATCGAGGGCGGTGCCGACATCCTGCTGGTCGAAACGGTGTTCGACACACTCAACTGCAAGGCGGCCATATACGCGATCCATACGGTCTTCGAGGCGCGCGGGGCGGAAATTCCCCTGATCATTTCCGGCACCATTACCGATGCGTCGGGCCGAACTCTCTCGGGCCAGACCCCGGAGGCCTTCTGGACGTCGGTGGCTCATGCCAATCCGCTGGCGGTCGGCCTGAACTGCGCGCTCGGCGTCGACCAGCTTCGGCCTCACATCCAATCCCTGGCCGCGGTGGCCGACGTGCCGGTCAGCATTCACCCCAATGCGGGATTGCCCAACGCCTTCGGGGGATACGACGACACGCCCGCGCATATGTCCGCGATGCTGCGGGAATTTGCCGAAGACGGCTTGGTCAATATCGTCGGCGGCTGTTGCGGCACCACCCCCGAACATATCCGCGTATTGGCGGACGCGGTGGCGGGGCTCGCGCCGCGCGAGGTGCCGGAGAAGTCGGCCCTCTGCAGCCTGAGCGGGTTGGAACCTCTCGACTTCGGGGACGTAACCGGCTTCGTCAATGTGGGCGAACGGACCAACGTGGCCGGGTCGGCCCGGTTCAAGAAGCTCATCGTCGAGGAGGACTATGCAACCGCCCTCGAGGTCGCCCGCCAACAGGTGGAGAACGGCGCCCAGGTCATCGACGTCAACATGGATGAGGCGATGCTGGATTCCGAGGCAGCCATGGCGCGGTTCCTGAAGCTGGTGGCCACCGAGCCGGACATCTGCCGGGTGCCGGTGATGATTGATTCGTCCCGTTGGCCGGTCATCCAGGCCGGACTCAAGTGCCTCCAGGGCAAGTGCGTGGTCAATTCCATCAGTCTGAAGGAGGGCGAGGAACCGTTCCTCGAACAGGCCCGCGAGATCCTGAAGTATGGCGCGGCGGTCATCGTCATGGCGTTTGATGAGCAAGGCCAGGCCGACACCTATGACCGGATGGTGGAAATCTGCACCCGATCCTACCGGCTGCTGGTCGATGAGATCGGCTTTCCCGCCCACGACATCATCTTCGATGCCAACATTTTTCCCGTCGCCACGGGGATCGAGGAACACCGGAACTTCTCCGCCGATTTCATAAAGGCGGTCGCCGGCATCAAGAAGACGCTGCCGGGCGC
Organism: Rhodospirillales bacterium; assembly: GCA_965221855.1. GTDB lineage: Bacteria > Pseudomonadota > Alphaproteobacteria > Rhodospirillales > UBA2165 > JAJDXO01. The sequence goes on from CBDCSV010000009.1 coordinate 56,665, forward strand.
CATGACCAGCGGCGGGGTCAGCAACGTGTCGTTTTCTTTTCGGGGCAACAATCCGGTTCGCGAGGCCATGCACGCCGTGTTCCTGTATCATGCGGTCAATGCCGGTCTCGACATGGGCATCGTCAATGCCGGGCAGTTGGCGGTGTACGCGGATATTCCCGAAGACCTGCGGGAGCGCATAGAGGATGTCATCCTGAATCGCCGCGATGACGCCACCGAACGGCTGCTCGAAGTCGCCTCGGAGGTCGAGGGCCAGGTCAAATCCCAAGAGGAAGACCATTCGTGGCGGGACGAACCGGTGGAGTCCCGCCTCGCCCACGCCCTGGTGAAGGGCATCTCGGATTTTATCGAAGAAGACACCGAAGAAGCCCGCCAGGCCGCGGCGCGGCCCATCGAGGTGATCGAGGGGCCGCTGATGGATGGAATGAATATCGTCGGCGACCTGTTCGGGTCCGGGCAAATGTTTCTGCCTCAGGTGGTGAAAAGCGCCCGGGTGATGAAGCAGGCCGTCGCTTACCTGATCCCATTCATCGAAGAAGAGAGAGGCGGCAGCGGAGGCCCGCGCAGCAAGGGCAGGATCCTGCTGGCCACCGTGAAAGGCGACGTTCACGACATCGGAAAGAACATCGTCGGCGTGGTGCTGCAGTGCAATGGCTACGAAATCATCGATCTCGGGGTGATGGTCCCCTACGAGAAGATACTGGAATCCGCGAAGGCGGAAGACGTCGACGTCATCGGGCTGTCGGGGCTGATTACCCCGTCACTCGAGGAGATGTCCTCGGTGGCGCGGGAACTCAGCCGGGACGGGTTCAAGCTGCCGCTGCTGATCGGCGGGGCGACGACGTCCAAGGTTCACACGGCGGTCAAGATCGAGCCGGAATATGACGGACCCACCGTGCATGTCGTGGACGCGTCCCGCGCCGTCGGCGCCGCCGGCAGTCTTTTGAGCGACAGTTTGCGCGGCGGCTATCTGGCGGGGATCGCGGCCGAGTACGAGGAAGTTCGCGACCGTCATGCGGCCCGCGACAAGGCGGACCGGGGGCTGTCCATCGGAGACGCCCGGGCCAACCACGCCAAACTGTCCTGGTCGGGCTATGAACCGCCGGTGCCGGGTCAGCTTGGTCTCCGGGTTTTCGAGGATTTCGATCTCGCGGAGCTTACGACGCGGATCGACTGGACGCCGTTTTTCCGGAGTTGGGAGCTCGCCGGGACCTACCCGCGTATCCTCGACGACCCGGTGGTCGGCGAGGCGGCCCAGTCCCTGTATGGCGATGCCCGAGCCATGCTGCAGCGGCTGGCGGGGGAGAAATGGCTGACTGCCAAGGGGGTGATCGGATTCTTCCCGGCGAATGCGGTGGGCGACGACATCGAGATCTACGAAGACGGCGACCGGGAGCAGGTCCGGGCGGTGGTGCCGATGCTGCGTCAGCAGATGGAGAAGGGCTCCGGCCGCGCCAATTTTTCCCTGGCCGATTTCATCGCCCGGAAAGGCTCGGGGATCGACGACTATATCGGCGCTTTCGCGGTCACGACGGGGATCGGCATCGAGGAGCATGTTGCGGCCTTCGAAGGCGCCAATGACGACTACAACGCCATCCTGCTGAAGGCGCTCGCCGACCGGCTGGCGGAGGCGTTCGCCGAGCGCATGCACGAACGGGTGCGCCAGGAGTTCTGGGGCTACGAGGCGCGGGGCGCGCTCACCAACCTCGAGCTGATCAAGGAAAAGTACCGCGGCATCCGGCCCGCCCCCGGCTATCCGGCGTGCCCCGATCACTCCATTAAACCGCAGCTGTTCGAGCTGCTGTCCGCCGAGGACCGGATCGGCATTTCACTCACCGAGAGTTTCGCCATGATGCCGGCGGCATCCGTCTCGGGCTATTATTTTGCCCATCCGGAAGCGGAATATTTCGGCATCGGCCGGATTTCCAGGGATCAGGTCGAGGATTACGCGGCGCGGCGCGGCGTCCCGGTGGAGCAGGCGGAGAAATGGCTGGCGCCGAATCTCGGCTATGCCCGCTGAGCGCGCTACCGAATAGTCCGTGTTTCATTTACGGCGCGAGGGCGGCTATGAATCCCTCCCGCCGCTCAAAATTTCGGGAGGGTCCTGATGAACGCCCAGCAACTGAGAGAACTCCAGTCCCCATTGAAAGCCAAATACAAGGATGAACCGGGGGCGGCCATACGGGTCCTGCATGGCGAAGGCGTTCTGGCGCCAGAAAATCTTTCCTGCCGGGTCGATATGGGTTTCGGCGTTGCCGAAGCCGGGCTTCATCCGGCGGCGGGCGGAGACGGAAGCTGGGCCTGTTCCGGTGACATGCTGCTGCAGACCTTGGCGGCGTGCGCCGGGGTCACCATGACGGCGGTGGCGGCCGCGATGGAAATCCATATCAGGTCCGGCGCGGTCCGGGCCGAGGGCGATCTCGATTTTCGCGGCACCCTGGGCGTCGACAAGACCGCGCCGGTCGGGTTCACCCATATTCGCCTGTTCTTTGACCTGAAAACGGATGCCGCACCGGACCGGCTCGAGACGCTGCTGAAGCTGACCGAGCGCTATTGCGTCGTCCTGCAGACCCTTCAAGGGGGGCCGGCGATCTCATCGGAGATCGACAGAGCTTAAGCGACCGACTTCATCCAGGCGATGCATTCGTCGAGCGCCGCCGGCGTGTCCGCGGCGCCGACCTCATGGCGCCAGCCATGGCCCGGCAGGACCCAGGAAAACCGATGGTCCCTGAGGCGTTCCATGGATCGGATCTGGATTGGCCAGTCGTACCAGCACACCCGCCGGCCGGCGCGGAGGCGCTGCTGGTCCGGGTTCCACCACAGGTGATCGCCGGTAAACAGGAAGTGTTCCCGATAGAGCAGACAGGCCGATCCCCGGGTGTGGCCGGGTACGGGAATCATCAGCAGGTCGTCGCCCAGGGCGACGGGATCGGCGCCGTCGACCGGCTGTTCGAACATTCGCGTCCCGTTGCCCATGTCGTCCGCGTGCATGATGCGCCGGCAGCCGAAATAATCGGCGAACTTTTGGTGGTCGGCGACATCGTCCCGGTGGCTCAGGAACATGATGTCGACGCCGCCCAGCGCCTCCAGGCGATTGACCAGGTCGCGGGCGAACCGGGGGGAGTCGACCAGCACGTTTCCGTGGGGCCGGCGGATGAAATAGCTCGAGGCGCCGTAGGACGCGCTCGAGTGATAACCGCAGTAATAGACCTCGTCCGCCAGATGCTCGGGGAACGCCGCCTTGGCGGCCGACATGTCGTGTTTGCTCTCGCTGCCGATGGCCGAGACGGGACAGGTCAGCAATGCCATCAGAGCCTGCCGGACCTGGTCGCCGTTGGCGGGCTGCCTGTAGACCCGGGAGTACGCCCCGTCACCGTCGAAGCTGTCCGGCGCCACCCACCGGCAGGCTTCGCAATCGATACAGGACGAATCGACGAAAAATTCGCCGTCGGCGTTGGAGTCCAGGCGCTGCGCCGGGTTGACCATGCGGGCTCACCTTCCCTGTCTGCCCCAACCCTAACCGCGGCCCGCCGCTCCATCAACCGGACGCGTTTTGCGGTTAATTCGAAATCGCCGGCCCTATGACCGGCGCGCGCCATGTTGCAGTCCGCGGCCCAGGCGCGTATTACTGTATTGTTCGTAATCCATTGATTCGATTGAGGAATGTTCGGACGCCAATTGCGGCCCAGCCGGCTGCTCATGCGGGCACGCCGGATCATCAGGAACGATCAGCTCATTCTCGTGGTGCTGGCGGTCGTCGTCGGCGCGTTGGCCGGCATCGGCACCATCCTGATCCGCGAAGGCATCGACTGGGTCCAGACCATTGGCTTCGGCTCACCCGAGGAAAGCATCTTTTCCATGGCCTCCGACCTGGCCTGGTGGGTCGTCCTGCTGGTGCCCACGGCCGGCGGACTGATCGTCGGATTGTTCATTTACTGGGTCATGCCCGAGAAAAAACCGCAAAGCGTCGCCAAGGTCATCGAGGCGAGCGCGCTTCGCGGCGGGCGCATGTCCATTCGGGAAGGCTTCGGGGCGGCGGTGGCGAGCGTCATCTCGATCGGTTCGGGAGCGTCGGTCGGCCGGGAAGGCCCGGCCATCCACCTGGGCGCCACGTTGGGCGCCTGGGTCGCCCGGCGATTGCACCTGACACGATCCCTGTCGCGCGCCCTGTTGGGCTGCGGCGCGGCCGCCGCGGTCGCCGCTTCGTTCAACGCCCCCATCGCCGGCGCGTTGTTCGCCCACGAGGTGGTGGTTGGCCATTTCGCCCTCAGCGCCTTCGCGCCGATCGTCATCGCGAGCGTGGTCGGGACCATATTCACGCGCGCCTATTTCGGCGACTTTCCGGCATTCAGCGTCTTCGAGCAGTCGCTGGTATCGATCTGGGAGTTCCCCGCCGTCATCGGACTGGGCGTTGCCAGCGGCATTACGGCCATCATTCTGATGCGCTCGGTGATGGTGGCCGAAGATCAGTTCAAGAAGGTGCCCGGTCCCACCTGGACCCACCCGGCCATCGCCGGATTTCTGGTCGGGCTGATCGCCTTGGTATTTCCCCAGGTGCTGGGTGTGGGATATGCGGCTACCAACGACGCCATGCAGACCATTATTCCGCTGCAGTTCCTTATCGCCCTGGTGTTCGCCAAGATACTCGCGACCGCGCTCAGCCTCGGCGGCGGGTTCGGCGGCGGCATCTTCACGCCGTCGCTGATGGTCGGGGCCATGCTGGGCGGGGCTTACGGCATTGTCGCCACCAGTATCTTCCCCGACCTTTCCTCCGGCCCCGGCGCCTATACCATCATCGGCATGGGCGCGGTGGCCGCGGCCGTGCTCGGCGCCCCCATCTCGACGACCCTGATCGTTTTCGAGCTGACCGACAACTACCCCCTGACCATCGCGGTGATGGTCGCCGTGGTCATCGCGACGGTGATGGTGCAGCAGTTCAACGGCCGATCCTACTTCAGCTGGCAGCTCGAGCGGGCCGGTCTCGACCTCAAAGGCGGGTTCGAAGCCGCGCTGTTGCGCTCCATAAAGGTCAGCAAGGTCATGACCAAGGAGAGCGAGACCGTTCCGGTGTCCGCCGGCGTCGCCGAAATCCGTCACTTGCTGCAGGAATCGCCGACGGGAGAGCTGTTCGTGCTCAAGGAGGACGGAGAGCTTTTCGGCACCATCACGCTGCACGATCTCCATGACATCGCCTTCGAATCCGACCTCGACATGGACAATCTGATCAACGCGGGCGATGTCGCGCGGCTGCACCCGCCGGTCATCGATCTCGACGACGACCTCCAGACGGCGAACAAGCTGATCCGGGATTCAGGCGAGCATTACATCGCCGTCGTCGACGACCACAAATCGATGAAGTTCCAGGGGACGCTGCACGAGACCGAGGTGATGGTCGCCTATAACCGCGCGCTGGTCGAAGCGCGGGAAGAAGAGCACCAGTCCGGAATCTAGGGGCTAGAGCGTTTCATATTTTGACGGAAGCGTATCCTGCGTTTTTGAAGTAGTTGGCGCATTGCTGTGGCTCGATGGTGTCGATGAGGCTCCCGAGATGGCGCCATAAGTCGTCGATCTCCCGCTTCTGGGCGTTTCTCATCCAGTGCTTGATTTGGGCAAAGGTCTGCTCGATGGGATTGAGGTCGGGGGAATATTTGGGCAGGAGCCACAGCTTGGCTCCGGCGGCACGGATGGCGTTTCGCACGGCTTTTGACTTGTGGCTGCCGAGATTGTCCATGATGACGATGTCGCCGGGCACCAGGGTCGGCACGAGCAGCTGCTCGACGTAGGCGCGGAAGCACACGCCATTGATGGGGCCGTCGAAGACGCAGGGCGCGGTGAACCGGTCGCAGCGCAGCGCGCCGATGAAGGTCAGGGTGTGCCACCGCCCATGGGGGGCAAAGCCGCGGACCCGCTCCCCTTTCGGCCCCCAGCCGCGCAGCGGGGCCATATTGGTCCGGATCCAGGTTTCATCAATGAATACCAGCCGTTCGGGATCAAGCTTTGCCTGCCACGCCTTCCAGCGCCTGCGATGGCGGGCGATGTCCGCGCGCGCCCGTTCAACGGCGAACAGGGTTTTTTTTAAAGCGCAGCCCTTCACGGCGCAGAAACAGCCATACCGTGCTGTGGGATACCCTGACACCCCGAGCGGCCAACTCGTCTCTCAACCGATGCAGCGTCAGATGCGGCTCCTGGTCGATCCGGCCGACAATGAACTCCCGATGGGGCTCAAGAACCCGGCGGCGGTGACCGCCCATCTTGCCGGGCGCAACACTCCCCGTCCACCGGTAGCGCTGCGACCACTTAACCACGCTCGAAACCGCAACCCCAAACCGAGCCGCTACAGCGCGGCAACTCTCCCCCGCCAAAACCGCCAAAACAACACGCTCTCGCAAATCAATCGAATAAGGTCTCGCCATGAATGCTGGCCTCCTTGCCCAGCATCCATCTTGAATCATGGTTCGCCCATACTTGGGAATCCCTAAAATGATTCAATCAATCTCAAATACGCTCTAGAGGCTGTTGTCCATCCGCAGCCAGTCGTAGCGGTCCATCGACCTGACGCCGATTTCCTCGGATGTCAGGCTGGCGGCGCCCCTGCGCAGCACGTTGAGCGGCACCGTGTCACCGGCTTCCCCGCTATTCCAGAGCTTGCGGAAGTAATCCGCCTGACCGGAGACCGGATTTCCGCCGACGCCGAGAATCATATCGCCCGGCTCGATGCCGGCGCGGGCCGCCGGGCCGCCGGGACTTACCCGTGACACGATAACCCGGCTATGGAATTCCTGGGTGTTGGCGCCGATCCAAGGCCGGTACGGTCCCGCGCGGCGGCCCTTCGAGAGCAAATCGGCGAACACCGGCTTCAACTCGTCGATGGGCACGAACATGTTGCCCGGCAGCGGATGGCCGAGACCCGAGGAATCGCCGACGAACAGGGATCCGATTCCCAGCAGTTTTCCGTCCGGGCCGAGCAAGGCGGCGCCGCTGTGGAAGGCATGGGGCGGCGAGGTGAATATGGCCTTTTCGAGCAGGTACTCCCAGGCGCCGGCGAAGGCCCGGCGGGAGACGACTTGCGCCGTCGATATGGGCTGCGCGCCGCCCCGGCTGACGATTAGAACCTGATCCGTCACGTTCAACTCCGCCGAGCGCCCGAACCGGATGGGTGCGACGCCGAGAGGCCGCTGCGCCTTGATTAGACCGAAGCCGGTCTCATGATCGTAAGCCACGATGCCGGCGGGAATCTGGTTGCCGTCGGCGCCGGTGACGACCGCCCCCGATGCTTCCAGAATCAAATAGCCGATCGTCAGCACCAGGCCGTTGCCGTCGACGACCACGCCGCTGCCTTGCCGTTCGGTTCCGAGGAACCGGGCGGTCCGCGCATTCGCCGGCACTTCCGCCTTCACGTTGACGATGGCGTTGAGCAGCTCGCCCGCCCGGTCGCCGGATTGGGCGGCAACGGACCGCGGGAGCATGAGGGCTGCCGCCAAGATCAGCATGGTGAACAGGGTAGGCGCGCGCCGTAAGGTCATATCTGTTACCTCGAAACGGATACGAATCGCCCCAGGCCTCAACAGTGATCCTACGCCCGAGGCGAGTCAAAGCCTATGTTCGGCTCAACACGGGAACGTGACCGAATCCTTGCGGTCCGGAGGCGGTGCCCGTGCCGCCGCCGGTTTTGGACTGAGTCGCCGGACCCGGCGTGATATAACGGGGGCATGTCCGACGCTTTCGACCGCAGTGACCCGGCGCCCGCGCCGCCGGCCCCGTCCGGATCACGCGCCCCAACCGCCGAGCCGCCCTACTTCAAGGGCCTGAACGACGAACAGCGGCGCGCCGTGGAGGCGACCAAGGGACCGGTTCTGGTGCTTGCCGGCGCCGGCACCGGCAAGACCCGGGTGTTGACGACCCGGCTCGCCCACATCCTAGAGAAGGGGCTGGCGCATCCCGGCCAAGTCGTCGCCGTCACGTTCACCAACAAGGCCGCCCGGGAAATGAGACACCGGGTCGCCGCGATGACCGGCCGTCCGGTAGGGGACGGATGGTGGCTGGGGACGTTCCATGCCCTGGCGGCGCGAATTCTCCGCGGCCATGCCGAGGCTGCCGGCCTCAAACCCAACTTCACCATCCTCGATGCGGACGACCAGGAGCGGCTCTTGAAGCAGGTGATGGAAGGCCGCGACATCGACGACAAGAAGTGGCCGGCTCGAAAACTGCTCGGCGTCATCCAGCGCTGGAAGGATCGGGGCCTGACGCCGGAAAAGGTGTCCGACGAGGAAGGCGGCGCCATGGCCGACGGGCGTCTGATGCAGCTCTACGCCGCGTATCAGGACCGGCTCCGCACCCTCAACGCGGCCGATTTCGGCGATTTGCTGCTCCACAATCTGACCCTGTTCGCCGAGCACCGGGATTTCCTGGACATGTATCAGGACCAGTTTCGCTATCTGCTGGTAGACGAATACCAGGACACCAATGTGGCCCAGTATCTCTGGCTGCGGCAGCTTGCCCGGCCCCGCAATAACCTGTGCTGCGTCGGCGACGACGACCAGTCCATCTATGCCTGGCGCGGCGCCGAGGTGGGCAACATCCTGAAATTCGAGAAAAACTTTCCGGGTGCGAAGGTGATCCGCCTGGAGCGCAATTACCGCTCGACGGCGCACATATTGGGCGCCGCCTCCGGCCTGATCGCCCACAACGAAGGGCGGCTCGGCAAGACCCTGTGGACCGGGATCGATGCCGGCGACAAGGTCGGCGTCCAGGGCGTGTGGGACGGCGAGGAGGAAGCGCGGGTCATCTGCGACGACGTGGAAGCCAAACGGCGCGACGGCCACTCGCTGGAACGGATGTCGGTCCTGGTGCGGGCAGGGTTCCAGACCCGCGAGTTCGAAGAGCGGCTGATCACCCTTGGGATTCCCTACCGGGTCATCGGCGGCCCGCGGTTCTACGAGCGCCAGGAGTGCCGGGACGCCATCGCGTACTTCCGGGTGATCGTCAGCCCGGACGACGACCTTGCCTTCGAGCGGATCGTCAACGTGCCGAAGCGGGGTCTTGGGAAAGCGACGCTGCAATCGATCCACCAACTGGCGCGGGGCCAGGGTGTGTCCCTCCATGACGCCTGCCGGATGATCGCCGGGACCGACGAACTGCGGCCCAAGGCGCGGAGGACGTTGACCGCGCTGATTACCGATTTCGAGCGTTGGCGCTCCCAGTTGGAAATCCTCGATCACGCCGAACTTGCGGGGGTGGTTCTCGACGAGAGCGGGTACACCGACATGTGGCAGAAACAGAAAAATCAAAACCCCGAAGCATCCGGGCGCCTGGAAAACCTGAGAGAGCTCGTCAACGGCCTCGAGGAATTCCAGAACCTGCAGGGTTTCCTGGAGCACGTCAGCTTGGTGATGGAGAACGAGGACAACGCCGCCGACGAGAAGCTCAGCCTGATGACCCTCCATGCGGCCAAGGGTTCGGAATTCGATATTGTGTTCCTGCCCGGCTGGGAGGAGGGGCTGTTTCCCCATCAGCGTTCCCTCGACGAAGAGGGCCTGAAGGGCCTAGAGGAAGAGCGCCGGCTGGCTTATGTGGGCCTCACCCGCGCCCGCCGGAAGGCGCATGTCACCTATGCCGCCAACCGGCGCATCTACAATCAGTGGCAAAGCGCCCTGCCGTCCCGGTTCATTGATGAACTGCCCGAGGAACATGTGGACGCCATGGCGGAAAGCGGGCTCTACGGCGCCCAGCCGCGCCCGGTATTGCGGGAAACGCCGCAGGCGTTTTCGTTTCAGCCGGCCGGCCGCACCCCGCGCCGCCGGGATGGTGTGATCCTGGACGGCGAGGCCTGGGAGATCGATACCGCAGGGGGCGACTCCCGGTTCGAGGAAGGGGCGCGGGTGTTCCATGAGAAGTTCGGTTACGGCCGGGTGGAATCCCGGGACGGCAACAAGCTGGAAGTGGCTTTCGACAAGGCGGGCACCAAGAAGGTCATCGACAGCTTCGTCGAGCCCGCCTGACCGTTCGCCCGTTGGCAACGCCCAAACACATTTTCCAGGTCCGGATTTCCGCGCCGCCCGAGGCGGTCGACGGTATCGCCGCGGCCCTCGAACCCCACCTCGATTCGGTTTCCTGGACCCACGACGAAGACGGGATGCTCGCCGAGGCGGTGATCACCGGATTTGCATCCGGCCCGCCAAACGAGGCCGCCATCCACCGAGCGGCCGCCGCGGCGGCGGACGCCGCTCGACTGGCGACGCCGGAAATCGATATCGCCCAGATCCACGTGCGTGACTGGGTGGCCGACAATCTGAAGGAGTTTCCTCCCCTTGCCGCCGGGCGCTACTTCGTCCACGGCGCCCATTACCAGGGAACCGTGCCGGCCGGGAGGATCGGTCTTCGGATTCCGCCGGGCGCGGCATTCGGGACCGGCGATCACGGCTCCACCCGGGGCTGCCTGTTGGCGCTGGATGCCATGCGCGGCGCCGCCCCGCGCCAAGTCCTGGATATGGGCTGCGGGTCGGGGATATTGGCGCTGGCGGCGGCGAAGCGGTGGCGGGGGGCAAGGAAAATCGTCGCCGCCGATGTCGATCCCAAGGCCATCGAAATCGCCGCCGCGAATTTCGCCGCGAACGGCGTCGGGAACCGGGTCGAGAGCGTCGTGTCCCGGGGCTATGGGGTCCGGCCGGTCCGCCGGAATTCGTATGATTTGATTTTGGCCAACATCCTTGCCCGTCCGCTGACCCGGATGGCGAGGGACCTGGCCCGTCATCTGGCGCCGGGCGGCACCGCCATCCTCTCCGGACTGGTGACCCGCGACGCCCAGCGGGTGCTCGCGGCGCATCGGCGGCCGGGCCTTTTTTCGGTTCGGCGCATCGTCATTGACGATTGGGCGACGCTTGTCCTCGGACGGCGCTAGAAACTGAGTATCACCACGACGCTGGCGCCGATGCCCACGGCGGCGGCGGTGAAGGAGGCCAGCCAGCGCCAATCGTCGGGGACGGCGATCCGCCCGTAGAGATTGGTGAACGTGCCGAGGGCCATGGCGACCAGCGGCCACCACCAGCGCCCGACGAAAAAGCCGGCGATCAGCATGGCGATCACCGCCCCGCCGCAAAACCGGGCGAGAAAGCTGAACAAATCGGGATAGGGCCCGAGATAGGCCTGGGTCTTGTTCTCGACCACAAGGACCCGGCGCTGATCGTAGGCGAGGGACAGGCCGAGGACGGCGAGGTAATACCACTCCATGGGCGATCCAAGCCCGCCGGCGTATCAGCCGTCAAGGACGGCGAGCATCTCCTCAACGGTCGAAAATCTCTCTCGCGGGTGACCGCCGGTGGCCCGGGCAGTCTCGGCGTCGGCCACTTTCACCCATTCGGGAAAGCTGACGATCCGGGCATTGCGTTCGGCCAGCAATGCCCGGACGGCTTCACCGCCGCCCTTGCCCGAAGCCGTGACCCGCTGTGAAATCACGTCGGCGACATCCCGGGAGTCCGGCCCATTGGTGGGGATGGTTCCCGTCGGGCCCCGCTTGGCCCACCCGACCACGTAGAGGTTGTCCTTGACGAGGCCGTTCTCGTTGGCGACCTGGCCGCCGTTCATCTCCAGTTCTCCCGGCGGCACGGTGTGATAGCCGATGGCGGTGACCACGGCGCCGACCGGCACATCGAAGGTTTCGCCGGTGGCGACGGCGCGGCCGTCGACGACCTCGGTGCGCTCGAGGCGGATGCCTTCGACCCGGTCGCCGCCGAGAATTTCCTTGGGCGAGGCGTAGAATTGGATGTTCATCCTGATCGGGAGGTCCGGCTTGTTCTGGGCCGCCAGCTCATTCAGAATTTTGAGGTTCTTCTCCTTGACGCCTTTTTCGCGGGCCTCGAACGTGTCCGGGACTTCGCCCGGCAATTGGGCCGGATCGACGATCGCCTGGCAGCGTTCCAGCTCGCGGATTTCGCCCAGTTCCTTGGGCGTGAAGCCGGCCTCGTTGGGGCCGCGGCGGCCGAACATGTGCAGGCCGGTGTAGTTCGCCGCCTCGATGGCTTCGGCCGCATGGGCGGCAATGTCCGAATCCACCATCTCCGCCGGGGTCTTGGCGAGCACCCGGCAGACATCCAGCGCCACGTTGCCGATGCCGATGACCGCGACGCCTTCGCCGTCCAGCAGCGGATCCAGGTCGCGGTAATCGGGGTGAGAGTTGTACCAGCCGACGAACGCGCATGCCCCGTAGACGCCCTTCAGGTCCTCGCCGGGGATTCCCAGCTTGCGGTCGTTGTAGGCGCCGACGGCCAGAATGACGGCGTCGTAATGCTCCTGCAGTTCGTCCAACGAGACATCCCGGCCAACCTCCACGTTTCCGAAATATCCGACAGTCTCCATCTCGAGCGTCCGCCAAAACTGGCGTGCCGTGTTGCGGGTCTTGAAATGGTCGGGGGCGACGCCGAAGCGGATCAGCCCGAAAGGCGAAGGAAAGCGTTCGTAAACGTCAATCCGGCAATCTTCATACAGTTTGAGCAAGGCGTCGGCGGCATACATTCCGGCAGGGCCGGAACCCACGATGGCGAATCGGGCCGTCATAGAAATCTGTCTCCCATCATCCCGGCGCCGGCGCGCCGAGGCCACAATCGTTCAGTCTTCAGAAGGTCGGCTGGAAATTGGAGGGGTGCTTGATCCACACTTTTCTTGGCTGAATTGCGGGCCGATTGTGCCACAAGACCTAGGCCGGTCAAAGGTACATGGCCCGCATCATACCCGCTCGATCGCCACCGCGATGCCCTGGCCGACGCCGACGCACATGGTGCAGAGCGCCTTGCCGCCGCCGCTCCTGAGCAATTGATACATGGCCGTGGTCACCAGCCGCGCGCCGCTGGCGCCCAGGGGATGACCGAGGGCGATGGCGCCGCCCTGGGGGTTCACCCGCGGGTCGCCGTCCTCGACGCCGAGTTCGCGAAGCACCGCCAACGCCTGGGCGGCGAAGGCCTCGTTGAGTTCGATGACGTCGAAGTCGCCGATCTCGAGGCCAAGCCGGTCCATCAGCTTGGCCGATGCGGGGGACGGTCCCATGCCCATTGTCCGGGGCGGCACGCCCACGGACGCCATGCCGAGCACGCGCGCCTTGGGCGCGAGGCCGTGATCCTTGGCGCCCTGCCCGGAGGCGAGCACCAGGGCGCAGGCGCCGTCATTGACGCCCGAAGAGTTGCCGGCCGTGACCGAGCCGCCGTCGCGGAAGGCCGCCCGAAGCTTGCCCAATTTTTCCGCCGTGGTGCCGGCCCGGGGGTGTTCGTCCAGTTCGACGACGATCGGATCGCCGCGCCGCTGGGGGACGGTGACGGGAACGGTTTCCTCTGCCAGGCGCCCGTCCGCCTGGGCGGCGGCGGTTTTCTCCTGGGAACGGGCGGCGAAGGCATCCTGATCGTCCCGGGAGACCTGATGCTCTTCGGCGACGTTCTCGGCGGTCTCGCCCATGGAATCGAGCCCGTATTCCCGTTCCATCTTCGGGTTGGGGAAACGCCAGCCGATGGTGGTGTCGTAGATTTCCGCCTTGCGCGAGAACGCGGCGTCAGCCTTGGGCATGACGAAGGGCGAGCGAGACATGCTCTCGACGCCGCCCGCGATCATCAGATCCGCCTCGCCGGTCCTGATCGCCTGGGCGGCGCTGCCGACCGCGTTCATGCCCGAGCCGCAAAGCCGGTTGACCGTCGCGCCGGGTACGCTTTCCGGCATGCCGGCGAGCAGCAGGGCCATGCGCCCGACATTTCGATTGTCCTCGCCCGCCTGGTTGACGCAGCCGTAAATCACGTCGTCGACCGAATTCCAGTCCACATCCGGATTGCGCTCCATCAGCGCGGCGATGGGAATGGCCGCCAGATCGTCGGTCCGAACCGAGGACAAAGCTCCTCCATAACGTCCGATGGGGGTGCGGATGGCATCGCAAATGAAGGCTTCGCTCATGGGATTCCCGGACCGGATGGTCCGCTCCGTGCTGTCCTGCGTTCGCCATAGTTAGCCGATGAATCCGGGCGGCGCAAACGGCGCGCCCCCGGGCTCGCCGTCCCGGAGCGGACACGCGGGGAGTCACCCGTTGACCCCTGGAATTGTTGGGTATAGTAACGTCCGCTCGACCGGCAAAACCAAACCGGCGCGGCTCCGCGCCACGCACTTGGGAACGCGAAAATGGACCTCAAGCTCAAGGTCACCGACATCCGGGACCTGACCTCGGAGATCAAGCAGTTCACGTTCGTCGACGAGGGGGGCGGTGAGCTGCCGGCCTTCGAGGCCGGCGCGCATATCGACGTCCACACCGGCAACGATCTCTGGCGTTCGTATTCGCTGGCGAACAGCCCGGACGAGACCGCCCGATACATCACCGGTATTCTCCGCGAGGAGGGCGGCTCCGGCGGATCCAAATGGATGCATGACGACTTGGCGGTCGGCGATGTCATGGAGGCCCGGGGACCCTTGAACAACTTCCCGCTGGTCGAAAGCGCCAAGAGCCACCTGCTGATCGCCGGCGGCATCGGAATCACGCCCATGCTGGCCATGGGCCACCGGCTCAAATCCATCGGCGCCGATTTCCATCTCCACTACTGCACCAAAACGCCCGAGGGCACGGCCTTCATGGACGACGTGAAGGAGGTGTTCGGCGGCAACCTGACCTTCCACCACGACGGCGGCAATCCGGCCGACGGCATCAAGCTGGATGACGTGCTGAAGGACCGGCCGGAGGGCGCGCATGTTTATATCTGCGGTCCCGGCGGCCTGCTGAATGCCGCCCGCGAGGCGGCTTCCCATTGGTCGGATGGCTCGGTGCACTTCGAGTTGTTCTCCAGCGCCCTCAGCGGCGCCGCCGCGCCGGCCCACGAGGAGGGCGATCAGCCCTTCGAGGTCGAGCTCAAGAGCTCCGGCCAGGTATTCACCATCCCCGCCGACCGGACGATCCTGGAAGTGCTTCGCGACGAGGGGATCGATACCGTCTACGTGTGCGAGGAGGGCTGGTGCGGCACCTGCGAAACCGGACTGATTTCCGGCAAGGTGGATCACCGGGACGAGTGTCTCACCGACGACGAAAAGGCGACCAATACCAAGATGCAGATTTGCATTTCCCGCGCCTTGCCGGGCGAGCGGCTGGTTCTGGATATCTAGGCCGCCCCGATGATCCGGCTTTACGGTTATTTCCAATCGAGCGCCGCCTACCGGGCGCGGATCGCCCTGAATCTCAAGGAGCTGGACTACGAGCTGGTGGCCGTCCACCTGACCAAGGACGGCGGACACCAGTTCACCGAGGAGTACACGAAGCTCAATCCGCAGCAACTGGTGCCGGCGATCATCGACGGCGGCGTGACCCTCACCCAGTCCATGGCGATCATGGAGTATCTGGAGGAGGCATATCCCGGCCATCCGATCCTGCCGGCCGATCCGGCGGGGCGGGCCCGGGTCCGTTCCCTGTCACAGATCGTTGCCTGCGATATTCATCCGCTGAACAATCTCAGGGTCCGCAAGTATATCGTCGAGGATCTCGGTCTCACGGAAGACCAGGGCCGGACCTGGCAGGAACTTTGGATCAACAAGGGATTTGCCGCCTACGAGAAGATGGTGGCCGGCGGCGCGCCATTCAGCCACGGGGACAATCCGACCATGGCGGATATCTGCCTGATCCCGCAGATGTTCAACGCCCGCCGCATCAAAATGGATCTCTCGGCCTACCCCAACCTGCTCAGGATCGAGGAAGCGTGCAACGCGCTGCCCGCCTTCGAACGGGCGCACCCGAGGAACCAGCCGGACGCCGGCTGAGCCGGCCTGCAATTCACGGCTTACAGGCTCGAAGCCTTTACGTCGGTCATGGTCCGCAGCCGGTCGCCCATCAGATTGAGCGACAGGATGGTCAGGAACATGAACAGCGACGGGTACATGGAGATGAACGGATTCTCCGAAAGCTCGTCGAGACCCTCGGAAATCATCCGGCCCCAGGTCGGCGTGGGGGGCGGAATGCCGACGCCGAGGAACGACAAGGTTCCCTCGAGCACGATGGTGAACGACATCACCAGCAGCGAGTAGGCGGCGACGGGAACCATCACGTTGGGCAGCAGCTCGCGCAGCAGGATGCGCAGGTGCGAGGCGCCCTGGGCCCGCGCGGCGATAACGAACTCCCGCTGGGCATACAGCAGGGTATTGGCCCTGGCCACCCGGGTGAACTGCGGGATCGTGTAGAAGGCGATGACCAGCACCAGGTTGATGATCGTCGGACCGGCGAAGAACAGCACCGCGATGGCGAGAACGATGTTCGGGAAGGCCAGGATGCTGTCGATGAGGATACTGACGCCGGAATCCACCTTGCCGCGGAAATAGCCGGCGCACATGCCGAGCGTCAGCCCGATGGCCATGCCGATGAACGGCGAGGTGAAGGCGACGCGGAAGGAAATGCCGGCGCCGTGGATCAGCCGCGAGAACATGTCGCGGCCCAGATGATCGGTGCCCACCCAGTATTGCGCGCCCCAGCGTTCATTGACCGCCGCGTAGTCCTGTTCGAGCGGATCGATGAACGGCAGGAAATTGGTCGAGATGGTGGCGGCCAGGATGAGCAGGATCCACGAGGTGGCGAGCCAGAAGATCACGCCGAGCCGGCGTTGATCCTCGATGCGGGCACTGACGATTTCCTCCCGTTTGCCGAACGGCCAGAGGCGTGCGATGAGCGACGAAGATGTGCCGTTTGCCATTTTCGCCTCCTATGCCCGCCGCGCCACGCGCGGGTCGAGGACCGCGTAGAGCAAATCGACCAGCAGATTCACCACCACATAGACGATGGCGATGAACGTGATCACCCCCTGGACCATGATTTCATCCCGGGTGTCCACGGAATCGATCAGCAGCTTGCCGACCCCGGGTATGCTGAACAGGGTTTCGATGACCACCGTGCCGGTAATCAACTGGCCGATTTGCAGGCCCAGCAAGGTGACGAAGGTGAACGAAGACGGCCGCAGCGCGTGGTGGAACAGAATGTACCAGGTGGTCATTCCCTTGGACTTGGCCAGCGCGATGTAGTCTTCCTGCAGCGTCGAGATCACATCGACCCGCAGCACCCGCATGAGGATCGGAAACTCGATGGTCGCCAGGGTCAGGGCGGGCAGGATGAACCCCTTGATATTGCCCCACGGGTCCCTGGAAAAGTCGGTATGGCCCGACGATGGCAACCAGCCGAGTTCGATGGCGAATACCCAGATATAGACCGTTCCGGCGACGAACACCGGGACCGACAGAACACCGAAGGCGAACGCCGATATGCCCCGGTCGACCGTACTGCCTCCGTGGTAGCCCGAATAGATTCCAATGGGGATGGCCATGGCGATGGCGAGGATCTGCGACATGATCATCAGTTCGAGGGAAACCGGGATGCGCTGCACCAGGGCCTCGGCGACCGGCTGGGTGGTCACATATGACCGGCCGAGGTCCCCCTGCACCATATTGCCGAGCCAGAGCGCATAGCGGACGATGAGCGGCTTATCGAGATTGAGCTCTTTTCTCAGCGCCTCGCGGGCCTCCACCGATCCGATTTCGCCGGTATCCGCATCGCTGAGGATCGCATCGACGGTGTCGCCCGGCAGCAGGTCGAGCATCATGAAACTGGCGAACGTCACCAGGAAGAAGACCGGGATCAGGTGGAGGGTCTTGAGCCTCAAATAGGCCACGGCGTCAGCTTCCCTGTTCGGTCAGCGGGAAGTGACAGGCAACATGATGGCCGCTCTCGATCTGGCGGAATTCGGGCTCCTCCGCGGCGCAGCGCTCCTGGGCATGGGGGCACCGGGTCCGGAACCGGCAGCCGCTCGGCGGGTTGAGAGGCGAGGGGATTTCACCCATCAACGCCGGCCCCGCGTCCGCGCCGATGGTCGAAAGATCGGGGATGGTCGCCATCAGCCCCGCGGTATAGGGGTGAGCCGGCGCCTCGTAGATGCGCGCCGAATCGGCCAGCTCGCAGAATTTGCCCAGATACATCACCGCAACCCGGTCGCTGATGTTCTTGACCACCGCCAGGTCATGGCTGATGAACAGCAGGGTCAGGCCGTAGCGTTCCTTCATGTCCTCGAGGAGGTTGAGGATCTGCGCCTGCACGCTCACGTCGAGGGCGGACACCGGTTCGTCGCAGACGATGAGCTTGGGTTCCATGATCAGCGCCCGGGCGATGCAGATGCGCTGACATTGCCCGCCGGAAAATTGGTGCGGGCGCCGTTCCATGGCCGTATCGGGGTCGACGCCGACGGCCTCGAGCACCTCCCGGACCCGGCGGTCCCGTTCCGCCGCATCCTTCATCCCGGCGATCATCAGGGGTTCGGCGACGATATCCTTTACCTTCCGCCGCGGATTGAGCGAGGAGACCGGGTCCTGAAAAATGATCTGCAGGCGGCGGCGGACCTGCCGCATTTCCTCATGGTTGAGTTCGCTGAGGTCCCGGCCCTCGAAGGTCACCTTGCCCATGGTCGGCGCCGGCAGCTGAATAATCGCCCGCCCGGTGGTCGACTTGCCGCAGCCGGACTCGCCGACAAGGCCGAGAGTTTCGCCTTCGGCAATATCGATGGTGATGTCGGAGATCGCCGCGAACCGCTGTCCCTGGTTGGTGTACTCGACGGTCATGTCCTCGATGGACAGGAGGGCGTTGAGGGCGTTCATGCGCTAACCGCCTCCTTGACTTCGAGGGGATACCAGCAGGCGTAAATGTGGCTGGGATCGTCATCATGGGCGAGGGGGGGCATTTCCGTCGAACACTTTTCGGCCGCATAGGGGCAGCGTTCGGCGAAGCGGCATCCCTGGGGCACCCGCAGCAGGTTCGGCGGCAGGCCCGGAATTGCGTCGAGACGCGTATGGGGCGGGTCCGCCAGGTTGGGTGCGGATTTCATCAAAGCCTCGGTATAGGGCATCCGCGGCCGCCGGATCAGTTCCTCGGTGGAGCAGCTCTCGACGATTTGGCCGGCATACATGACGACGACATCGTCCGTATATTGGGCGACGATACCGAGATCGTGGGTAATCAGGATCACCGCCATGTTGCGTTCGACCTGCTGACGGCGCAAAAGGTCGAGGATTTGCGCCTGAATGGTCACGTCAAGTGCCGTGGTCGGTTCATCGGCGATCAGCAGTTTGGGTTCGCCGGCGAGCGCAATGGCGATGGCGACACGCTGACGCATGCCGCCCGACAGGTGCATGGGGAAGCGATCGAGCTGTTGGGCGGCATCGGGAATACCGACCGATTCGATCAATTCAACGGCGCGCCGTTTGGCCTCCGCGCCCGGCATGCCCAAGCGCTTGACCAGGACCTCGGTGATCTGCTTGCCGATTTTCTTGACCGGATTCAGGGACGACATGGGGTCCTGAAACACCATGGCGATTTCGCGGCCCCTGATCTCCCGCATGTCTTTTTCCGGCAACGCCATCAGGTCGCGTCCCTCGAACCGGACCTCGCCCCGGTTCAGGACCGATCCGTCCTTTGCCAGGATGTCGATGATGGTACGGGAGAGCACGCTCTTGCCCGACCCGGATTCACCGACGATCCCAAGCGTACGTCCGCGCTCCAGACGAAACGAGACGCCGTCCACGGCGTGGGCCACGCCGCGCGGCGTATCGAAATGCGTATATAAATCGACGACTTCCAGCAGCGGTGAAGCCGAGGCTTTAGAATCCATGACCGCCCTCGAGGGCAATCAACCGTTGGTCGCGCATGCCATCCCCAAAATAATTCTTGTCCCAGTTCTGTAGGGCGACGGGTGTTGTTTTTTGATTTGGCGAGACCGAAGCCGTCCCGTAGACAAAGCCTTATTGTCTTTGTTGCTTTGGTTTAAGCCCAGATAGGCTTCGGCTGTCAAGGCGGGGCCGAAAGAACGGCCCGACGCCGGTCTCGGCTACATCGGGTCTCCGAGGCGTCCCTGGATTTGCGGCGAATCCGCGGCGTAGCGGTAGCACCTGAAGACCACGTTGTTGTTGTAGTAGGCCGGGTGGTCGTACTCGACGAAGAACGGGCTGCTGTAATCCCAAACGATCTCCTTTTCCGGGGTCACCTCGAAAAGGCGGCCCCACAGGCCTTCGCAGATCAGCGTGTTGCCGTTGGGCAGCCGCTGGCAGCCGCTGATGAACCAGCTGAAGAACGAGCGCGGCGGGTCGCCGACATATTCCCAGACGATTTCGTTGGTCTTGGGATCGAGCTCGATGACACGGGAGCCGACCTCGGGGCCGTGGTAGCCGACCGGGATCGCGCCGTTGGCAAAAAACAGGATGTTGCCGTTGGGCAGCATTTGGACATCGTGCTGTTGACCGAATTCATAGTCCTGGAGCGCCCAGTCGAATTCCTTGGTCTGCTTGTTGATGATCGCCATCACGCAGGTATAGCGCTGATTGAAGATGATGTTGCCGTCGTTGGTGGGGGCGACGGTGTTGGCGTGGCCGTACTCTCTCCGAACCAGGCCGGGATGGATGTGC
Organism: Rhodospirillales bacterium; assembly: GCA_965221855.1. Classification (GTDB taxonomy): domain Bacteria; phylum Pseudomonadota; class Alphaproteobacteria; order Rhodospirillales; family UBA2165; genus JAJDXO01. The sequence goes on from CBDCSV010000009.1 coordinate 77,095, forward strand.
CACTTTTCCAGGTCCATGTCGGTACCGGCGAACCATTCCCAAACGGTTTCGCCCTCGGGCGAAACTTCGATCACGGTATCGGCATAAATCCCGTCCTCATGTTCCGTGCCGGGCTGGCCGCCCTGCACGCGCGCGGCCTGTTCGTCCGTCAGCAGGCGCCAGCCGGCATAGATGGTGTTGCCGTTGTCCAAACGCCGGAAATCATGGTGCTGGCCGCTGTCCACATGCTCCCAGACGATGTTGCCGTCCCAATCGTACTCGACCAGATGACCGCCCTTGGCGGGCAGCCCCTGCGGCCCCTCCTTGGTGCGCAACGCGACGAGGAGGTTTCCATTTTCCAACAGGTAGGCGTAGTTGCCGACATCGGACGGCAAGTCCCAGGAGTGGACCACCTTGCCGTTCATATCGATCACGTAGGTGTTCGGCAGGCCGAGGGGCGTGAACAACGTAAAGCCGGGCGTCGCCTTGTTCTTGTCGAAGTGATTTACCCCCGGTACAACCTGTCTGTTGGGCATGAACGTTCCTCCCAAAAATGATTTTGATCAAATATTTGTGTGATATTTCAATCGGGGACGGCCGGAAAATTGCCGTCCCGTCATCCAAATCCGCTGCCTGTCGGCCCCCCTGAACGGTGCACGCCTAAGGTGCTGCCTGGGAGGGACCGGGTCAAGACTCAACGGCGAAGGTCCCCGACGCGCGAACGAGCAGCGTCGGTCAACCGCCCGGCAGGTTGTCGCCGTGATCCGGATTGTCGATGAAGTATTTGACCAGGGCGACCGCTTCCGGCTCATCCCACTCCGCGGCGCCTTCCAGCTTGCCGGCTTCGCGGCCCTTGCGGTCGAAGACATACGTGGTCGGCATCTGCCGGACGCCGAGCCCGCGTACGGCGGTGTTCTCCCGGTCCAAATAGAGGTCCAGGTTCTTAAGCTTCAGCCGCTGTAGCATTTTAAGCGCCACCGGTTTGCCGCCCCGATCGATATTGATCGCCACGACCTTGAACTCTTCGCCGTCCAGACGTGCCGCCAGGCGACCGATCGAGGGCAGTTCGCGTACGCACGGTGCGCACCAGGTGGCCCAAAAATTCATCAGGACGATCTTGCCGCCGAAATCCTTCAACGACACCGTCTTGCCGTTGCCGTCTTTCCAGGCGGTCTCGGGCCGCGGCCGGGTGCCGGTTGCAAGCTGAAATATCTCCATGTGGCCTTCGAGCTTGGGTCCATCGGCCGCGCGGGCCGGCGCCGAGGCTGCCGAAAAAGCTATGACGACGGCGGAGAGCGCGAAAGCGCCGAATTTCGTTCCGGCGGCCGGCAAGGTCATCAACCGGTTCCTCACGATTGGTTTCCACGGGCCGCAACGCCAGAGGCGCCGCCGGCCTTGCCCTATATTTAAGGCCATCGGCCCCGAATGCCAGACGGCGATGGGTAAAACGTGCGTGACCAGCCGGTGACGACGTGTGACCATGTGCGAGGGCGCCGAAGAAAGCGGTTTTGGTCGGCCCGGTTGCCGCCCCGCCGCCGCCCGAATCGCCCGGCAACCGCTTCGTTGAGCAGACATTTCTCGTTGCAATTTTATCGGATTTACATTTATCGGATTTACAATTGACTAGTTTGTCAGTCCTGTCTCACACTGCATGTGAAGGGTCCGAGGCATGTGAAGGATCCGAGTACGGATCCTAACAGAACGCATGTCAGTCCCAATCGACCACGGAGGGTCATAATGAAATTCACACCTATTCTCGTTGCCGCCGCGGCGGCAGTTACGTTTGTCGCCGGCGCCGCTCATGCGGCGACCTTGGACGACGTCAAATCCAAGGGCGTCCTAGCATGCGGTGTGAGCACGGGGCTTCCCGGCTTCTCGGCGCCGGATGCCAACAAGAACTGGAACGGCATTGATGTCGACGTTTGCCGCGCTATCGCGGCGGCCGTTCTGGGCGATGCCAAAAAGGTCAAGTTTACCCCGTTGACCGCGAAAGAGCGTTTCACGGCCCTGCAGTCCGGCGAAATCGACGTTCTCAGCCGGAACACGACCTGGACGCACACCCGCGACACGTCGCTCGGCCTGAACTTCGCCGGCGTCCATTACTACGATGGCCAGGGCTTCCTGGTCACCAAGAGCCTCGGCGTGAAGAGCGCCAAGGAATTGGACGGCGCGGCGGTCTGCATTCAAGCCGGGACGACGACGGAATTGAACCTCGCCGACTATTTCCGGTTCAACAAGATGCAGTACAAGGCTGTGGTTTTCGACACCTCCGAGCAGACCTTGGCCGGTTTCGAGGCCAATCGCTGCGACGTGCTGACCTCCGATCAGTCACAGCTCTATGCGCTGCGCACCAAAATCAAGAATGCCGCCAACACGGTCGTGCTGCCCGAGGTTATCTCCAAGGAGCCCCTCGGTCCCGTGGTCCGTCAGGACGACGACCAGTGGTTCAACATCGTCAAATGGACGCTGAACGCGATGATCAATGCCGAGGAACTCGGCGTCACCTCCAAGAACGTCGATGCCAAGAAGTCCGACAAGAACCCGGCGGTCGCCCGCCTCGTCAGCGGCACGGGCGACATGGGCAAGAAGCTTGGCCTCGATAACGACTGGGCCTACCGGATCCTCAAGCAGGTCGGAAACTATGCCGAAATCTTCGAGCGCAATGTCGGAGCCGGCTCGCCGCTGAAGATTTCACGGGGCCTGAACGCCCTTTGGAACCAAGGCGGCATCCTCTACGCACCGCCGATCCGCTAAACGGAATGAAAAACCCCTGAGGCCGCTGGTCTCAGGGGTTTTTACTTTCTGATCTTCGGAGGCACCAACTTAAGAAAAGACTGATCGATGGCCGACCAACCGACGTCCGGAGGCGGTTCACAACCATCGAAGCCGCCGCCCTGGAATGACCCAGCCGTCCGCTCAATCGTCTTCCAGGTTCTGGCGCTGGTCGTATTGGGATGGTTCTTCTGGACCATTCTCAACAACACCCTCGCCAATATGGAAACGCGGGGCATCTCCACCGGTTTCGCCTTCCTCGACCGGGACGCCGGGTTCGGCATCCTGATGAGTCTCATTCCCTACGACGAGAGCAACTCCTATGGCCGGACTTTCGTCGTCGGCCTGCTCAATACGGTCCTGGTCGCCTTCCTGGGGATCATTCTGGCGACCGTTCTCGGATTCATCATCGGTGTCGCGCGGCTGTCCAACAACTGGGTGATCGCCAAATTGGCGACGGTTTATGTCGAAGTCATCCGCAACATTCCTCTGCTGTTGCAGATTTTCTTCTGGTACATCGCGGTGCTTCAGGCGCTGCCCGGCATCCGCCAGAGCATCACGTTCGGCGACTCGTTTTATCTCAACAACCGGGGCTTCTTCTTTCCAAAACCCATTTTCGGCGACGGGTTCGGCCTCGTCTGGATCGCGTTGATTGTCGCCATCGTCGCGATCGTCTGCCTGAGAAAATGGGCCAAGCAGCGGCTTAATCGGACGGGTCAGCAGTTCCCGGTCTTTTCTGCCTCGGCCGGCCTGGTCATCGGATTGCCGCTGATCGCCTTCCTGGTCATGGGTGCGCCGTTGACCTTCGAGTATGCCGAGCTGCAGCGTTTCCGGCTCGCCGGCGGGGCCAGCGTCATCCCGGAACTGATGGCGCTGCTGTGGGCCCTGACCATGTACACGGCCGCGTTCATCGCCGAAATCGTGCGCGCCGGTATTCTGGCCGTGAGCCATGGCCAGACCGAGGCCTCCCGCGCTCTGGGATTGAAGAATAGTCAAACTCTGCAACTGGTGATTATCCCCCAGGCCATGCGGGTGATCATCCCGCCGCTGACCAGCCAGTACTTGAATCTGACCAAGAACTCGTCGCTGGCGACGACCATCGGCTATCCGGATCTGGTGTCGGTTTTCATGGGGACGACACTCAACCAGACCGGACAGGCGGTTGAGATCGTCGCCATGACCATGGCCGTCTACCTGAGCATCAGCCTGCTGATTTCCCTGGTGATGAATATCTACAATAGACGAATGGCGCTGGTGGAACGATGACGACGACCTGGCAGCCTTCACCTGATTTGCCGCCGCCGGCGTCCACCGTCGGCGCCGTCGGCTGGGCGCGCAGCAATCTGTTCTCGACCTGGCTGAGCTCCGTATTCACCGTCGTCCTGACGCTCGTCACCGTCTACTTCCTCTGGCAGATATTGGATTGGGGGATCTTCAGCGCCGACCTCGCCGGCAAGGACCAATCGGCCTGCGAAGGTGACGGCGCGTGCTGGGTCTTCATCAAGGACAGGTTCAACTTCTTCATCTATGGCTTCTATCCGGACGCCGAGCAGTGGCGGGTAAACGTCATGTTCATCCTGCTGGCGGCGCTCATTTTCTCGCACTTCTTCGAGAATGCGCCTTACAAGAAGGCGCTCGGCTGGATCTTCCTGACCGTCTACCCGGTGGTCTCCGGCGTGCTGCTGCTCGGCGGCGTCTTCGGTCTCGAGTTCGTCGACACGGACAAGTGGGGCGGGCTGATGCTCACCCTGGTCCTGTCCTACGTGGGCATCGTCGCGGCGCTGCCCATCGGCATATTGCTGGCCCTCGGCCGGCGCTCGGAAATGCCCGTCATCCGAACCATCTGCGTGGCCTTCATCGAGCTGTGGCGCGGCGTGCCGCTGATCTCGGTGCTGTTCATGGCGTCGGTGATGCTGCCCCTGTTCCTGCCCGAGGGCACCAACTTCAACAAGCTGCTTCGGGCGGTCATCGGCATCACCATGTTCCAGTCGGCCTACATGGCGGAGGTGGTCCGGGGCGGCCTGCAGGCGATTCCCAGGGGTCAGTACGAAGCCGCCGCGGCATTGGGTCTCGGCTATTGGCGCTCCATGTGGCTGGTCATCCTGCCCCAGGCCCTCAAGCTGGTGATCCCCGGCATCGTCAACACCTTCATCGCTCTGTTCAAGGACACCACCCTGGTGCTGATCATCGGCCTGTTCGAGGTGCTGGGCGGCGTGCAGGCGGCGGTCATCGATCCCGCGTGGCAGAACGTGGCGGCGGAGGGCTTCGTCTTCGCCGCGTTCGTCTACTGGATATTCTGCTTTGCCATGTCCCGCTACAGCCAGGCGCTGGAGCGCAAATTGGACACCGGGCATTAACGGTAACCCTTCGGGGCTGGAGAAAACCCATGAATGAAGCGGCAACGTCACAGGACAGCGGATCGGACGGCATTATCCAGATGATCGACGTCAACAAGTGGTTCGGCGAGTTTCATGTCCTCAAGAACATCAATCTCAATGTCGGCGCCGGCGAGCGGATCGTCATCTGCGGACCGTCCGGGTCCGGGAAGTCGACCGTGATCCGCTGCATCAACCGGTTGGAGGAGCATCAGCGGGGACGGATCATCGTCGACGGGGTGGAGCTCACCAACGACCTCAAGCACATCGAGCAGATCCGCCGCGAGGTCGGCATGTGCTTCCAGCACTTCAATCTGTTCCCCCATCTGACCGTGCTCGACAATCTCTGCCTGGCGCCCCAGTACGTCCGCAAGGTGCCGCGGGCCGAGGCGGAAGAGACGGCGATGATGTACCTGGAACGGGTCAAGATTCCCGAGCAGGCGGACAAGTTTCCGGGTCAGCTCTCGGGCGGCCAGCAGCAGCGCGTCGCCATCGCCCGGTCCCTGTGCATGAGCCCCAAGATCATGCTGTTCGACGAGCCGACCTCGGCCCTCGATCCCGAGATGATCAAGGAAGTGCTGGACACCATGATCGAACTTGCCGAGACCGGCATGACCATGCTGTGCGTGACCCATGAGATGGGGTTCGCGAAGACGGTGGCCAACCGGGTGATCTTCATGGACGGCGGCGAGGTGATCGAATCGAATGAGCCCAACGAGTTCTTCGACAACCCGCAGCACGACCGCACCCAGCTGTTCCTGAGCCAGATCCTGGCCCATTAGCGGATCGCCGCCGCCGCCCGGGATCATCGAAGCGTCCCGGCGGGTGTTTCACGTGAAACAAACAACGGTGTCCGGGTCCACCGCCCGGCGGATTGTCCGCTAAGCCCTTGAAAAGAATGGTGGGCGCGGCTGGGATTGAACCAGCGACCCCCGCCGTGTGAAGACGGTGCTCTCCCGCTGAGCTACGCGCCCGCTCCGGGGATGGGGACGGGCATATAAGTGGCGCATGCCAAGTCTGTCAAGCAAGGGCGGCGCGGCCCGGGATATTCACGCTCCTCCCTGGAAGGCGCCAAACCGCCGGACGGCTTGCCGGCCGGCATGCGGCCCCCGCCCGCTCCGGCACGGCCGGAAAATAATTCGACGGAAAAACGTCCCGCCCCGCGTTAGGGGGATTGAAAACGCGTGCGAGGACCGGTCCCCAATCGCCGATTGAAATCAACTTTCCTGCGAAAGAGGTTAGCGATGAAAAAGTCCCTCAAGCTCTCCCTGTTGGCCGGCGCGGTGGCGGTGGTGTCGGCAGGCTTCGCCTATGTTTCCGTGTCCGATGCCGGTACGCCGGCGACGGGCGTCACCAATGCGGTCGTCTCCGAGGCCGCCGGGGAGGCCCGCCGGCACGAAGGGATGCACCGGCGCGCTCATTACCGCGGCCGCGGCGGTCCCCGAGGCATTCGGGGCGGACCGCGCGGCGGATTCCGCGGCGGGCGGATGTTCGACACCTTCGATGCCAACGACGACGGCCGGATCACCCAGGCCGAGATCGACGCCTTCCGCAAGGGCCAGTTCGACGAGCACGACGCCGACAAGGACGGCAAGCTGACCCTTCAGGAATACCAGAACCTGTGGCTGTCGGTGATGCGCGAACGCATGGTCGATGCCTTCCAGCGCCATGATGACGACGGCAATGCCGAGGTTACCCTGGAAGAGTTCTCCGAACGGTTCTCGCGCATGGTGCGCCGCATGGACAATGACGGCGACGGCGCCATCACCCGGGACGACCTGCGGGGCCGGTTTGGGAATCGCGGCGGTCCGAGAGACGGCCGGCGCGGAGATCGCCGCGGGCCCGGACAAGGCCAAGGCCAAGGAGAGGGCCAGGGCGGCAACTAGGTTCGTTTCTTCCAAGTCATTGCCACATGACTTGCCGGGGCGGTGCGATACGCACCGCCCCGTTTTGTTTGCCCCGGCCGTATGCTATGGCTGAGCCACGGAAACCACGTTCGGGGGCTCGGGTGACAGACGCGGATACGGAGAAGCGCGCGGCCGGACGCGCGGCGGCGGGCTACGTGGCGTCGGGAATGGCCGTCGGCGTCGGCACCGGCTCGACGGTCAAGTATTTCATCGACGCGCTCGGCGAACGGATCAGGGACGAAGGCCTCTCGGTCCGCGGGATCCCGACCTCCCGGGACTCGGCGGAGAAGATGAAGGCCCGGGGGATCGAGGTCGTCGGCTTCGACCAGGTGAACAAGCTGGATGTGGCGGTCGACGGGGCCGATGAGGTCAGCGCCGAATTCCATATGATCAAGGGCGGCGGCGGCGCGCTGCTCAGGGAAAAGATCGTTCTGACGGCCGCCGAACGGCGGGTGATCATCATCGACTCGTCGAAACGGGTGAAGACGCTGGGCGCCTTCGATCTGCCCGTCGAGGTCATCCCCTTCGGCCATGAGTACGTGCTGGACACCATCGCGCAAACCGGCGCGGCGCCCCGGGTACGCCGATCGGGCGGCGGCGATTACCGCACCGACAACGGCAATCTGGTTCTGGATTGCGCGTACGGCTCCATCGCCGATCCGCGGGCGCTGGAAGGGGTCTTGAAGGGCATTCCCGGCGTGGTCGAGACCGGCCTGTTTCTGGGGCTGGTGGATGAATTGCTGGTCGGCCGGGGCGGCGAGGTGGAGACCATCACCGCCAACAAGGTGTGGGGCTGAACCGGCGTCCGTCTAGAGCGAGACAACTCGATTGTGAATCGAAAGGAGATAGCCTTGGTTGGCTTGAGCCGGCTCCTCGTCGCGACGACACGAAACCCCCCTCACCCAGCTCCGGCTAAGCTCAGCTGACGCTTCGCCAAGTCGATCAATCCCTGGAGGGGAATGACCTTATCTCCGCATCCCTCTCTGTATGGACGCCTCCCGGGACGCAAGGACCGATTTCGGTGTGACGGGCAGGCAGATTGCAGCTTTGTATCCGGCCTGTTGATGCGGGACCTGGTGCCCGCTGGCCCTGATGGAATCTGCCGATCCGCGCCTCATTTCCCCCACGGGCTTCTCGCCCCTCGAGGGATTCAGGCTTGGCGGATCGCGGTCCGACCTGTTTGCCATCACTCCGTTTCGTGCCTTGCGCAACCTCTCAGCGGCCACCTCCTCTATCGGTTCGCCGTTCCATCGTCCGCCGCGGCTATGCCGGCCGGCCGACGTAGTTCGCCTGGTACGTCCGGTCGTGGGCCAGCAGGGCCCAGATCGTGCGTGCCGTCTTGTTGGCCAGCGCGACGGTGGCGACGTTCATCGGCCGCCGCTCGGCGAGGCGCACCGCCCATTCGGGCGGCGCCTTGCTGTTGGTGAGCACGGCGCGCGCGCCGTGGATCAGCAGGGTTCGCAAATACCGGTCGCCGCGCTTGGAGATGCCGAGCATGCGAACCCGGCCGCCGGTACCGTCGTGGCGCGGCACCAGGCCGAGCCAGGCGGCGAACTCCCGGCCCGACCGGAACGCCGCCGGATCGCCCATCGCGGCGACGACGGCGGTCGCGGTCAGCACGCCCACGCCGGGAATCTCGGCGATCCGTCTGCTGTCGGCATTGCCGCGGTGCCACACCCCGATGCGCCGCTCGATCTCGCCGATCTCTTCATCGAGCCGGCCGATCCGCGCCCACTGCTCGCGAAGCGTGTCGATCACCATCGCCGGCAGCCGCTCCGAGACCCGCGCGAGGGCGCCGGGCATCGCCTGTCTCATCCCGGCCCGGCCCCGCGGCATCACCTCGCCATATTCCATCAGCAGGCCGCGCAGCCCGTTGGTCTGAGCCGTGCGGAACTTCACCAACTGCTGGCGCATCCGGTGAAGCGCCAGGACCGCCTGCTGTTCCTCGCTCTTCACCGCAACGGTCTTGATGCCCGGCATCCGCGCCGCCGTCCAGATCGCCCGCGCGTCGTGCGCGTCGTTCTTGTTGCCGATGACAAAGGGACGCACCGCCTTGGCCGGCAACAGCCGCGGCTCGTGGCCGAGCTCCCCAAGCCGGCGCGCCCAGTGCTGCGAGCCGCCGCAGGCCTCCATCGCGACCAAGCAGGGCGCGCGGTTGGCGAAGTGTTCGAGGAACTTCGCCCGGCTCAGCTTCAGATCCATGACCTCGCCCGTCTCCATATCAATCCAGTACAACTGGAACACACGTTTCGCCGTATCCACGCCCACGACAGTTCTGTTAGTCTTCATCTCGGACCCTCCGGTTTGCCTGTGAAGAGCTTGCTCTTCCCCATTGGTACTTTGATGCCGTCGGCCCGTGAGGGTCCACCCCTTCCGTCGGACTTCCAGCAGCAGCAGGTGGGAGGCGTCCATCCCATTTCCCCCTCGAAGGGGGAGAGGGTCAGGGTGAGGGGGTTGCGCAAACGACATCCAAAACGCGGGATGCGCTTCCCAATAGAATCATCATGCTCCAAGCGGCGGTTTGCCGAGGATCATGTCGGCCGCCTTCTCGGCGATCATGATGGTGGGCGCATTGGTGTTTCCGCCGACGATGCGGGGCATGATGGAGGCGTCGACCACCCGCAGCCCGCCGATCCCCTTGACCCGAAGTTCGGGGTCGACGACGCTCCCGTCGTCGGTCCCCATCCTGCAGGTGCCGACCGGGTGAAAGATGGTTCCGGCGTGTCCCCGGATATAGTCCCGGACATCGTCATCGGTGGTCACCGTGGGCCGGGGCAGGAATTCCTCCGGCGCCAGATGCCGGAAGGTCTCGCTGGTGACGATGCGGCGGGCTTCCTGGAATCCCTTGAACAGGACCTCCAGGTCCCGGCCCTCGCTGAAGAACCGCGGCTGCACCACCGGCGGCTTCGACGGGTCGTTGCCGGCAACCGTGACCTCTCCCCGGCTTTCGGGACGCAGCAGCACCGCATTGGCGAGATATCCATGGCCGTAGCCGACCATCCGGGGCGGCGGTTCGCGGTAGCCGGGGACGAAGATGAACTGGATGTCCGGCCGGACGGCCGCGGGGCCGGATTTCCAGAACCCCCCGGCCTCGACCATATTGCTGGCGAGCAGGCCCCGCCGCCGCAGGAAGTACTGAATGCCGGACCAGGCGAGGAACGGCAGCGACGCCGCCGACAGGCCGTAGCCGAGCCGGCTTCGGGTGCGGTAGTGGGCGGCCGCCGAAATATGATCCTGCAGGTTCTTGCCCACGCCGGGGAGGTCATGGAGGACGCCGATGCCGATTTTCGAAAGCTCTCCGGCGGGCCCGATCCCGGACTGCAGGAGTATCTTCGGCGAGACCAGCGCGCCCGCCGAGAGGATCACTTCCTTCCGGGCATCGATCCGCCGCCCGCCGTCGATGAGTTCGACGCCGGCGGCCCGTCCGCCGTCGAGCAGCACCCGCGCCACCGCGGCATCGGTGATCACTTCGAGGTTCTTGCGCCGCCGTACCGGCTTGAGAAAGGCGACCGCCGTGGACGCCCGGCGCCCGTTCTTCTGGGTCACCTGATAGGTGCCGAAGCCCTCCTGGGTCTCGCCGTTGAAATCGGCCGAGCGCTTGTACTGCAGCCGTTCCGCGGCGCTCGTCCACAGTTCGTTGAGCGGGTTCGGCGTCTCCAGGTACTTGACGTTGAGTTCGCCGCCGGTGCCGTGAAGCTCGCCGTCGAAATGCTCGTTGTTTTCGGACTTCTTGAAATAGGGCAGGACGTCGCGCCACGCCCATCCCGGGTTGCCGAGTTCCGCCCATTCATCGTAGTCGCCCCGGTTGCCGCGGATGTAGACCATGCCGTTGATGGCGCTGGATCCGCCGAGGGTTTTCCCCCTGGGCAGGAAGATCGGCCGGTTCTTGGCGTGCGCCTGGGGCTCGGAGAAGAAGAGCCAGTTGATCTTGGGATCGCTCATGCCGCGCAGGAGGCCGAGCGGAACATGAATGAACGGGCTGCGGTCGGGCGGCCCGGCCTCCAGCAGGCAGACCGAGTTGGACGGATCTTCGCTCAACCGGTTGGCCAGCACGCAGCCCGCCGAGCCGCCGCCGACGATCACATAGTCGAAGCTCTTCCAGGGGTCGTCCGCCATGTCTCTCCCTGCTCCCCCGCGAAAGGGTAGGGGAGCGGGGCCGGCGGTTCAATTCGGTGGCCGGCTGGCTGTCCGCCGCCCGGCCAAAGGGCCGGTTCAGAGCGAGATGACCCGATTGTGAATCGTATCCGGCCTTTTGGAAGCCGTTTGCGCAACCCTCTCACCCTGATCTCCCCCTGAAGGTTTCAGAATCAATTCTTGCCCCCGAAACCAAATAAGCCACTGAAAAAGTTTATCTTTTTTCGGGCTTCTTGATTCCGGATTCCGGCAGATTTCTTGCGATCAACACATGGCCGACACCGGCGCGCGGACGCGGATTCGTGACAGTCCGGTGTTGAGCGTTCGAAGGCACGGGCGCAGCGCCGCTGCCGAGCAGCCTGAGAACTCCGGGTCCGCCGAAGCTGGTGATCCGTATGGCGCGCATCGTGGTCATATCCCTACCGTCTCACCCGGGCGTCCAATCGGCGAACTTCCTGCCGTCCCTGGCGAACTGCTCGAGCAGCGGGGCCGGCTCCCAGTAGTCGCCCAGGGTTTCGTGATAGCTGCGGACGGTCTCGTAGACCTTGTCCAGTCCGATCCGGTCGGCATGGAACATCGGCCCGCCCCGGAACCTGGGAAAGCCGTAGCCGTAGATCCAGATCACATCGATATCGCCGGCGCGGTAGACCAGGCCTTCCTCGAGAATCCGCGCGCCCTCGTTGATCAGGCCATACATGCAGCGCCGCTGAATCTCGACGGCGGTGAGCGATTTCCGGCCGATATTCAGGCGCTCGGCCTCGCCGGCGATGATCCTCTCGACCGACGGGTCGTAGATCGGCGTGCGGCCGCCTTTTTCATAGCGATAGAAGCCCTGCCCGGTCTTCTGGCCGAGCAGACCGGCTTTGCCCAGCGCCAGCGTGACGTTGTAGAACGGCTCCGGGTTGGCGGCCCGGGCGCCTGTCGATTCGAGCACCGAGCACATGATGTCGACGCCGCCCATGTCGTTCATGGTCCACGGCCCCATGGGCAGCCCGAAGTCGTAGATCGCCTTGTCGACCTCCTGAACCGTGGCGCCTTCGAGAAGCATCTGATCCGCCTCGCGAATGTAGCCGTTCACCATCATTCGGTTGCCGACGAAGCCGAAGGTGCCGCCGATGCCGACGACGACCGCCACCTTGCGGATGCGTTTGCCGATATCGACGGCGGTCGCCAAAACCTCCTTGGAGGTTTTCTCCGCGCGGACGATTTCCAGCAGCTTCATGATGTTGGCGGGACTGAAGAAATGGAGGCCGACGACGGATTCCGGCCGGGAGGTGCAGGCGGCCATGTCGTCGATATTCAGGGTCGAGGAATTGGACGCCAGGATCGCCCCCGGCCTGCAAATCTGGTCGAGCTTGGCGAAGATTTCCTTCTTGAGGTCCATGTCCTCGAACACCGCCTCGATCACCAGATCGACATCGGCCAAGGCATCGTAGCTCGTGACATAGGACACCCGGGAAAGCATGTCGTCGGCGGCGGCCCGATCCATGCGGCCTCGTTCGACCTGGCTGGTTTGGGTCTTCTCGATGGCTGCCTTGCACCTATCGAGGGACTCCCGGGACGGATCGACGATCCGCACCGTGTAGCCGGCATTGCCGAAGACGATACCGATGCCGGTGCCCATGGTGCCCGAGCCTAGAATGCCGACGGTCTCCACTTCGATCCGGCCGGTGGACTTGTCGATCCCCGGCACCTTGGCGACCTCCCGCTCGGCGAAGAAGATGTGCCGGAGCGCTTCCGACTCGGCGCTTGCCACGGCCGCATCGCCGATCCGCTTTTCTTCGGCAAGGCCCTCTTCCAGGGGAAGCTTGGCCGCGAACGCGACCGCTTCGAGGAGCCGTTCCGGCGCTTCCTGTCCGCGCATGCGTTTCCCAGCAAGCGCCCGCATCTCGGCGAGGAAGCCCTCGTCATAGCCGACCGTATCCACATCCATCTCGCCGGTCCGGCGCGGCGCGACCTCCTGGTCCAGAAGCTCCCGCGCCCAGGCGATGGCGCCTTCCCGCAGATCGCCGTCGACGATCTTGTCGATCAAGCCCAGCTCCAGCGCCCGGCCGGCCTTGATGGGAGCAACGCCGAAGATCATCTCGACGGCGGCCTTGGCGCCGATCAGCCGGGGCAGCCGCTGTGATCCGCCGGCGCCGGGGATGATGCCGAGGGAGAGTTCCGGCAGGCCCATCCGCGCCTTCGCATCGGCGCAGCGGTAGTGGCAGGCGAGCGCCGTCTCCAGCCCGCCGCCCAAGGCCGTGCCGTGGAGCGCCGTGACGACGATCTTTTCGCTGTTCTCGATCACCCGGAAGACGTCGTAGTAGGCGGGATCCCCAACACCGGTGTCGAACTCGTTGATGTCCGCGCCCGCCATGTAGGTGCGCCCGGCGGCCAACAGGACGATCGCCCGGACGCCGTCGTCGGCGATGGCCGCCTCGAAACATTCCAGCAGCCCGGCGCGGATGGCCTGATTGATGGCGTTGACCGGCGGCAGGTCGATGGTGATCTCGGCGATGCCGTCATCGACGGCCAGAGTAACGGGGGAAGTCATGGTTGGTCTTGCTCCAGGAATTTGAGGTCCATATGCCGGTTAGCCGATCTCGATCACCTGCTCTGGAGCCGGATCGGCGAAAAGCGCGTCGACCAGGTCCGCCCTGCGTTCGAGAACGGCACGCTGATTGACGTATCCCTTGTCGGTAATTTCGTTGGCATCGATCTGCGCCGGCTCCTCCAACAGCATCAAACGCTTTATCCGCCTGCTGGAGCCGCCCGCGGCGGCATTGGATGCGGCCAATTTTTTGGCGAGCGCGGCCCCCACATCCGGATGGCCGATGACTTCGGATATCCCGGTGTCTTCGCCGAGCCCGGCGATCTCCCGGCACCCCGGGAGGGCCGGCCACGCCAGCGCCGCCACGTATTTCCTGTCATGACCGCAGATCACCATATCCTGAATGAGGGGCGCCGCCGCCGCCACAAGATCGACCCGCAGCTGGCCCACAGTCACCCAGGTTCCGGTGGCGAGCTTGAAGTTCTCGGAAATCCGGCCGTCGAATATCAGTCCGCGTTTCGGATCGTCCGGATCGACCAGCCGCATGGCGTCGCCGAATTTGTAGAACCCGTCTTCGTCATGGCTGGCGGCCGTCAGTTCGGGGTCCTTATAGTATCCCGGCGACATCAACGGGCCCTTCGCGCGAACCTCCAGCTTGTCGCCGACGGGCGCCAGTTTGAGTTCCGCACCCGGCAGGGGAAGGCCGACGTGACCCAGCTCGGCGCCCGGCCAATGCGCGAAACTCAATGAGGGGGACGACTCGGTGGTGCCGAAACCCGACGTCATGACGATGCGGCGGCCGGTCGCCCGATAGGCGACTCGTTCGAACCGGTCCCACAAATCCTGGGTCAGCGCCGCGCCCGCGTACCAGACGAATTCCAGGTCCTTGAAGAAGTGATCACGAAACCCGGCGTCCTGCTCCAGGTGCGGGAGGAGCGCGGCAAATCCGGCGGGGACGTTGAAGTAGGCCGTTGGCGAAACGTCCCGCAGGTTGCGGAGGGTTTCCTCGAATTTGCCCGGCACCGGGCGCCCGCCGTCGATGTAGTACGACCCGCCGTGGAACATGACCATGTTGAAGATCTGATTTCCGGCCGCCGTATGGTTCCACGGCAGCCATTCCACCATCACCGGCGGATGGTCGGCCAGAAAACGGAGCGTCTGCACGTTCATCTGCTGGTTCGAGCACAGCATCCGGTGCGTATTGATCACCGCCTTGGGCGCGCCGGTCGAACCCGAGGTGAACAGATACTTGGCCGTATCGTCGGGTTGGACGGCATCGAAAGCCTCATCGACCGCCGGTCCCGGGGCCGCGGCGAGGAGGCTCTCCAAGAACGTCGCCCGTATGCCGGCGGGCGGGTTGCGGGTGACGACCACCTCGGCGTCCTTCAACTCGATGGCATTGAGAGCTTTTTCGTAGGCGGCGCCGTCCTCGACATAGATAATGCCGGGCTCCAGCAACTCGATGATCGGCTTGAGCTTGGAATAGTCCGAACTCATCAATGAATAGGACGGCGAGACGGGCGAAACCGGGATGCCCACCTGCATGGCCGCCAGGCCGAGGAGGGCGAAGTTGACCGAATTGTCGGACAGGATCACCAGCGGTCTCCGCCGGTTCAGGCCGCGGTCCATCAGCGCCTGGGACAGGCGGTCGCAGATCCCGCGGGCCTCCGCGTAGGTAACCTTTCGCCATTCGCCATCCAGGTTCCGTTCGGCGAGAAACAGACGGTTCGGAGATTGTTCCGCCCACAGGCGCAGGGGAATTCCCATCTGCCGGTGATAGTCCCCGAGCGGGTCGGTCGATTTCAGGATGAGTGCGCCGTCGGCGAGCCGGTCCACGTCGACCGACGGCCCGGCGAGCGAAACGGGGCGGTAGGCTGCGTCATCGAGGCTATCGCTGCTTGTATTCACCGGGCTACCCGTTTTCCTCCCAACCGGCGCCGTGCTTCATGGTTCCCGTTGGCACCGCCGGGGTCATCTGGTATAAAATTTTATAAATTGTAAAATTTATCCGTCGCCGCGAGTCAACAGAAATCTGTCATTCGACCGGCACCAGGAACCGATGGACGATTAATGGCAAGCAAGGCATCGAACGAAGTCGCCGCGACAGGCAGGAGGCCGGCCGAGCGGCGCCGGCACGGAACCCGGCGGGCGGAGATTGTTCAGCATGCCGACCGGCTGATCTCGACCTTCGGCTTTCACAACGTCTCGTTCGACGACATTGCCCAGGCGGCCGGGATCAAACGGGAAGGCATCTACTACTATTTCAAAAACACCACTGAACTGCTTTTTGAAATCGTGGAGCCGCCCACACACCGCCTTATCGAACGGCTCACCGTGATCGCCGACTCTCGATTGAGTCCGGAGGCCAAATTGTATCTGGGCCTGGAAACGCACATCAAGGTCTTCAACCGGACCGCCCTGGACGCCATCAGCTTGAGTGCCGGCGCCGGCGAGGCGCTGGGTTCGGAGCAGATCGCCCAAAAATTCCGGCCATTGTACAAGCGCTACGAAAATCTGTGGATGACCGTCCTGTTTGGCAGCGGAGGCGCCAACAGGAAGCGCTTCAAATACCCGAGGATCGTGGTGTTCGCCACCCTCGGCATGTGCAATTGGATGGTCCGCTGGTTCCGCGAAGACGGCGAGGCCGATTTGGACGAGATCGTGGACATATTCTTCGACTACGCCAGTACCGGTCTGTTTGGAGAGATCGGAGGCGCCGGTCCCCTGTCCGGGGAACGGCGAAATCAAATTCTGGAAGAGGTTCGCGCGTTTAAACTGGTTCACGGTTCGCTCTAGTCCCGGAAGTATCGGAGAGGGAGGAAGACTGCATGAATATCGACGAATTGGTCGCGATCGACGTCCATACCCATGCCGAGGAGCCCTGCCAGCCCCACCGGGACGACGGCTACAACGAGTTTCAGGAAGGCATGCAGAACTACTTCCGGACCGGCCGCGACTATCCGCCGGCAATGGTTGAGACCGCCGCATACTTCCGGGAACGCAACATCGGCTGTGTCATCTTCCCGGTCGATGCGGAACGAGAGACGGGATTTCGTCGATATTCCAATGAAGAAGTCGCCACCATCGCAAACGAGAACAGCGATATCATGATCCCGTTTGCCTCCATTGATCCGGCCAAGGGCAAGATGGGGGCTCGCGAGGCCCGCCGCCTGGTCCGGGAATTCGGTGTCCGTGGCTTCAAGTTTCATCCCACCCAGCAGGGTTTTTTTCCCAATGACCGGAGCGCCTACGTACTTTACGAGGCAATACAGGATGAAGGCGCCATAGCGCTGTTCCATACCGGCCAGACGGGTGTCGGCGCCGGCATGAAGGGGGGCATGGGAATGCGGATAAAATACTCCAATCCGGTCTACCTCGACGACGTGGCCGTCGACTTTCCGGACATGCCGATCATCATGGCTCACCCGTCTTTCCCCTGGCAGGATGAAGCGCTGGCAATCGCGACCCACAAGCCGAACGTCTATATCGACCTGTCCGGCTGGTCGCCCAAGTATTTTCCGGAGAACCTCGTCCGCTACTCCAATACGCTGCTCAAGCACAAAGTGCTGTTCGGTTCGGACTGGCCGGCGATCACGCCGGACCGCTGGCTCGCTGACTTCGAGACCATCAATATCCGCGACGAGGTGAAACCCGGCATCTTGAAGGGGAACGCCGCAAGGCTGCTCGGCCTGACCGGCGGGGCGGCGTAGATGGACCTTCAGCCCACCGAGGAACAACAGCTCATTCGGGAAAGCGCGGAGAAGCTTTTTGCCGATCGATATGGTCCCGGGACCTTCAGGACGCTGATCGGATCGGAGGCGCGCTGGTCTCCGGAAATTTGGGAATGCTTTGCGGAGATGGGCTGGCTCGGCCTGCCGTTTCCCGAGGACGACGGCGGCTTCGGGATGGGACCGGCCGAGGCGGTGATCCTGATGGAACAGTTCGGCCGGGCGCTGGTGCTCGAACCGTATGTGTCGTCGGTCATCCTCTGCGGCAAATTGATAGAGTTCCTGGGCACGGGTGAACAGCGCGAGGCATTGCTGGGCGGGATTGCGTCCGGGCAGCTCCGTCTGGCGTTTGCCCACGATGCTTCCGAAGGCCCAATGACGGTCAAGCGGGAGGCCGATGCATTTCTGCTCTCGGGCGCCATGCGTGCGGTTCACGACGCCCCGACGGCCGAGGCTTATCTCGTTTCGTGCGCGCTGGACGATGGCGCGACCGCGGTCTTTTCCGTGCCCGCGGATGCGCCGGGCATCACGGCGCGAAACCGCAATTCGCTCGACGGACGGCGCTACGCCGAACTGGATTTCGCCGATGTCCGCATCCAACCCGACGCGCGATTAGGGAGCGGCGCGGACGCCGAGGCGGCGATCAGGGAAGCCACGGCATGGGCGATCACCGCGTCGTGCGCGGACGCGGTTGGCGCCATCTCGGCAATGGTCGAGCAGACGGTCGACTATGCCAAACAGCGCGAACAGTTCGGTCAACCGATCGCGAAATTTCAGGTTCTGCAGCACCGGCTCGTCGACATGAAAATCGCCGAGGAGGAAGCCCGCGCCTCCGTCCTGTTGGCGGCGCTGTCACTCGACGGCGATGCGGCGATGCGGGAACGGGTGACTTCCGGCGCAAAGGCCAAGGTCGGCAGGGCAGCGCGCTTTGTCCATCAGGCGGCGATCCAGACCCACGGCGCCATCGGCACGACCGGCGAGTTGATGCTCGGCTGGTACGCCAAGAGACTGGTGGCATTTGAAAACCGCTTCTCGCCAACCCGCACGCATCTGGGCCGATACGCCGAGCTTATCTCCGATCCGGAAACCGCCGCCGCGCCTCTCCTCGGCGAAGCGGCGGCATAGGGAAGGCGCGACATGGATTTGAGACTTTCCGCCGAGGACCATGCATTTCGGGACGAAGTTCGGGCGTTCCTGGCCGAATACATGACCGATGATCTTCGCCGGGCCATGGAGCTGAACACCTGCTTCATCAATGAACCCCCGGTTGCGCTGGAATTTCATAGGGCGCTTCACGCCAAGGGGTGGGCCGCGCCGAACTGGCCCGAGGAATTTGGAGGGCCGGGCTGGTCGCCGGTCCAGCGCTACATCTACGAGAGCGAAAGCGCGCGGGCCGGCGCGCCGACCTTCAACGACCAGGGCGTCAAGCACATCGGGCCGATCCTGATGAAATACGGCACGAAGCAGCAGCAGGACACCTACCTGCCGCGCATTCTCAGCGGCGAGGACGTCTGGTGCCAGGGATATTCGGAGCCCGGCGCCGGGTCGGACCTGGCATCGCTCAAGACCCGCGCCGTGGATGAGGGCGGCCACTACCTCGTCAACGGGCAAAAAATCTGGACGACCCACGCCCACTTCGCGAACCGCATCTATGTTCTGGTGCGGACCAGTACGGAGGGGAGGAAGCAGGAAGGCATTTCGTTCCTGATCATGGATATGGACCTGCCGGGGATCACCGTACGGCCCATCGATGGTTCGGGCGGAGACCATGAGTTCAACGAAGTGTTTTTCGAGGACGTGAAGGCGCCGAAATCCGGTTTGGTGGGCGAGGAGAACCGCGGCTGGGAAATCGCCAAATACCTGCTTGAGTACGAACGCGGGGGCAACCCCCAAGCGGCGCGCGTACGGGCGCGGCTGAGCTCGGTCGCCCGGTTGATCAAGCGCCGCGCCGACGATGATCCCGGCGTGACCCTGCGTCTGGCGGAATTGGGCACGGACATCGATGCGATGGAGATGCTCGAGCTCACCTTGTTGTCGGACCTTCAGTCCGGCAGGAACCCGGGCGCGGTGTCGTCGCTGCTCAAACTCCGCTGGAGTGCGATGCAGCAGCAATTGACCGAACTCGCCCTCGACGTTGCGGGCGAAGACGCGCTGCGCTGGGAGCCCCAACGCCCGCTGTATGAATCGCTGCAGCTTCCGCCGGATACGGAGGAACTGCTCGGCATCGGGCCCAAATACCTGAACTACCGGGGCTACTCGATCCTCGGCGGCACGTCGGAGATTCAGACAAGCATTCTCGCCAAGCAGCTGCTTGGCCTATAGCGAGAGAAGACCGATGGACCAGCAATCCGGCGGAGAGGCCCCTTACAGGGATACGGCACTGGCCGAGAAGTCGCTCCTGGTCGAGCGGCGCGGCGATGGAACCGTCGTTTTGCGGTCCGGTCACGAGTCTTGGGATTACCCGGTCCAGCTGTCCGAATGGCTGCGCCATTGGGCGGACGAGCGCCCGGAGCAGGTATTCCTGGCCGAACGGGACTCCGAGTCGACGTGGCGGACCATCACCTGGGGCGAGGCGCGCGCCAAGGCGGATAGCGTTTCCCGCGCGCTGCTGGCGCGCGGGCTGGGTCCCGGCCGGCCCGTCATGTCGCTGGGTGGCAATTCCATCGACCTGGCGCTGCTCAAGCTCGGGGCCATGCAGGCCGGTATCCCGATCGCCCCGGTCTCTCCATCCTACTCCCTGCTGGTCGAGGATTACGGCCGGCTTCAATACATCGCCGATCTGATCAAGCCGGGCCTGATTCACGTTCCCGAAGCCGGACCGTTTTCCAAGGCGCTGGCCGCGCTGAATCTCGTTGGGGTGATCAGGGTTTCCAGCAGCCCGGACGCCGGCTTCGAGGATTTCGGATCCTATTTGGAACCCGCGGACAGCGCCGGGATCGCGGATGCCTACGCCGGCGTGAACGGAGATACGGTTGCCAAGTACCTTTTCACCTCCGGCTCGACCGGGCTCCCGAAAGCGGCGATCGTCACCCAGCGGATGATGTGCGCCAATGTCACCGGTATTTGCCAACTGCTGCCGGTGCTCGACGAACACCCGCCCATCCTGATGGACTGGCTGCCGTGGAACCATGTGGCCGGCGGCAACAAGAACTTCAACATCATCCTCCGGTGCGGCGGCACCATGTATATCGACGACGGACGGCCGCAGCCCGGCAAGTTCGAGCGGACCATCGGAAACCTCAGGGAAATCCCTCCGACCTTCATGCACAACGTGCCGCTGGTCTTCGGGCTGCTGGCGCCCTACCTCGAAGACGACCCGGAATTCGCCGAGCGCCTGTTCAGCCGGATGGATTTCATCTTCTATGCCGCGGCGCCCATGCCGGAAGCCGTTCAGGCCCGGATCGACGCGGCGGCCGAAAAGGCGGCGGGGGAGCGTATTCCGTTCCTGTCCTCGCTGGGCAGCACCGAGACCACGCCTTCGTGCATTCTTTGCCACTGGCCGTCCCGGGTTCCGGGAAATCTGGGCCTGCCGCTGCCGGACGTAACGGTGAAGCTCGCCCCGACCGCCGGCAAGCTGGAGATGCGGGTCAAGGGACCAAACATCATCTCCGGCTACTTCGGCAATCCCGAAGCGACGGAACGGGCTTTCGATGGGGAAGGCTTCTTCCGGATGGGCGACGCTGTCAAATTCGCCGACCCGGATGATCCGGAGCAGGGCCTTCTGTTCGATGGCCGCGTGGTGGAGAACTTCAAGCTGGCGACGGGCACATGGGTGCAGACCGGCGAGGTTCGGGTTGCCGCGGTCAACGCTCTCTCTCCCCTGGTACGCGACGCAGCCGTCGCCGGCGAGGCGCGGGACCATATCGGGCTGCTGCTGTTTTTGGATGGTGACGGTATCGAGCGAGAGCTCGGGCTAGCCGGGGACGCGGAAGCGATGGCCCGGTCTGACCAACTCCGCAACGAGATCGTGACAAGGTTGACGGCCTACAACGCATCCGCCGGCGGCTCCAGCCGGCGGATCGCGCGGGCGATGATCATGACGGAACCGCCGTCCATCGGCGGCAACGAAATGACCGACAAGGGCTACCTGAACCAGCGGGCGGTGCTGGACCGAAGAGCGACTCTCGTCGACCGGCTCTACGCCGATGAGCCGGGCCCGGACGTGTTTTTGTTGAACGGTTGATATTGAAACGATGTCAAAATTGCTTTAAGAAATTTTACAATAAGTAAAAATTTGAACTCCAAGGCCAACGATCAACCCTGATAGGGAGACTGTAGATGTACAAGCGAATGATTATTGCGGGTGTGGCCCTGGCCATTTCCGCGGGCGCCGCCGAGGCGCAGGAGAAAACCCTGAAGCTGGCGTTCTTTGCGCCGCCCCAGGATCCGACCTTCAAGGACGTGGTCAAACCGTGGGCCGATGCGGTCAGCGCCGAAGGCGTCGTCAAGATCGATACCTTCCCGAGCGGCGCCCTGGGCCGCAATCCCCGGCTTCAGCTCAAAATGGTCTTGGATGGCGTTGCCGATATGGCTTGGCACGTGCCGGCATATACGCCGGGCCGCTTTCCCGACAACGCGGTGATGGAATTGCCGAACCTTATCCGCGACGTGAAGGAGTCGTCGATTGCTTTCCGCCGGCTCCATGACCGCGGCCTCCTGCGGGGCTACGACAAGTTCTACGTTCCGCTTCTCGCGACGACCCATCCCTATTTCATCAACACGGTGAAGCCGGTCAGGAAGATCGCCGATTTGAAAGGGCTGAAGCTCCGCGCCGGCGGTCCGGTCGCCAGCGCTTCCATGAGGGCGCTGGGAGCGGTGCCGGTGGGGATGCCCATTCCCGCCGTGGCGGAAAACATCTCCAAGGGCGTTCTCGACGGTTCGGCGGCCGAGTGGAACGTGATGTATGCGTTCCGGATCGTCGAAGTAGCCAAGAACCATTACATGGCGCGCCTCGGCACGGTGCCGTTGACGGTGCTGTTCAATCGCGACGTCTACGACGGGCTGTCGGCGAAAGCGCGGGCAAGCTTGGACAAGCACTCCGGCCTGACGTTGTCGAAAAAATTCGGCGACGTTCACTTCGCAATTCAAGGCGACCGGCTGAAGCGGACCCAGGGAATGTCCGGCCACAACTTCGTCTTCCCAGACGCGGCGGCGCAAAAGGAATGGGCATCGCGGCTCGAAGGCGTGACCGTGGACTGGCTCAAGAAGGACGAGAGGAATCCCAAGCTGTTGGCCGCGCTGAAGGAAGAACTGGCCAAGGTGCGGGCCGGCAACTAGCCGCGGAACTCGTCTCGCGGTTCACTGATGACCGGTCTGATCGAGTCCTTGAACGCGGGCGGCACGCGCGCCGCCCGCTGGCTCGCCCTGATCGGGCTGATCGGCCTCGTCGGCCTGGCGCTCATCACCATCGCCGATGTTCTGATGCGGTGGCTGTTGAACAGCCCGATGGATGGGGTGGCGGATCTTGGCCGCCTCATCGTTGCCGTCGTGGTGTCCACCTTCTTTCCGCTCGCGCTCGCCGAGCGGCGGCATATCTCGATCAGGTTCCTGGGGAATGCCTTCGGTCCCCGCGGCCGGGCCTGGCTGGAGTTTTTCTCCGCGCTCGTGACCATTGTCTTCTTCACCGTGCTTCTATGGGAACTCTTCAAGTTCACCGAAGAGCTCTTCGAGAGCGGAGAGACGACCTGGATTCTCGGCCTGCCGGTGGCGCCCTGGTGGACCGCGGCGACGGCCTTCATGTTTATCTGCCTGCCGATCCAATTGGCGGTACTGGTTTCCGTTTTCAATACCGCGCTGGCCGGCGGTGACGATACGCCCGTCGAGCCGGGCGGGCACTAGGGCGCCGTCGTGGATCCCATTCTCATAGCGACGCTGGGTCTGGTCGGGATGTTTATCCTGATCGGCCTCCATGTGCCGATCGGCATCGCGATGGCCACGGCCGGCGTGGCGGGGTTCGGCCTGCTCGGCGGCTGGAAGCCGGCCCTGTCCCTGCTCGCGACGGAACCGGTGAGCGTCTTTACCAGCCTGGATTTGGCGGTGATCCCGTTATTTCTCCTGATGGGGAGTTTCGCCGGCGTGAGCGGCCTGTCCTCGGATATCTACCGCCTTGCCTACGCCTTCATCGGCCACCGGCGGGGCGGGCTGGCCCTCGCGACCATCGGCGGCTGCGCCGGCTTCGGAGCGGTTTGCGGCTCCTCGCTCGCCACCGCGGCGACCATGGGCCGCGTCGCGCTGCCCGAGATGCTGGAACGCGGCTACTCGACGACCCTCGCCACGGGCTCGGTGGCCGCGGGCGGCACGCTCGGCATGCTCATCCCGCCCAGCGTCGTGATGGTGATCTATGCGTTTCTCACCGAGCAGTTCGTCATCACGCTGTTCGTCGCGGCGCTGGTCCCCGGCATTATCGCCATCGGCGCCCACTTCGTCGCGATCAACATTCTCGTCCGCCGCAACCCCGGCATCGGCCCCGCCGGCGACAAGATGGGATGGTCCGAACGCCTTCGGGTGTGCAGGGAAAGCTGGGGCGTCCTGGCTTTGTTGTTGGCGGTCATCGGCGGCATTTATGGCGGCGTTTTCACGGTCAACGAAGCCGCGTCGCTGGGGGCCGGCCTGGCTTTCTTCTTCGCCGTCTTCCGCCGCCGCCTCACGCTGGATGCTTTCTGGCAGGTCCTCAAGGACACGGCCGCCAATACGGCGATGATCTATTTGATCATTGCGGGCGCATCGGTGTTCTCCAGCTTCATTACCCTCTCCAAGATGCCCGATGCCGTGGTGAGCCTGATCTCCGATGCCCAGCTTCAGCCGCTGCTGGTGATCTTCGTTCTGATGGTCGTGTATCTGATTCTCGGCTCGGTGTTCGATACCATTGCCGCCATGGTGATCACGCTTCCGTTCGTGTTTCCCCTGATCCTCGAGCTGGGATATCACCCGATCTGGTTCGGCGTGATCCTGGTCATGATCATCGAGGTCGGCATGATCACGCCGCCCATCGGGATGAACGTTTTCGTCCTGTACGGGGTCGCGGAGAAAATCCCGCTGAACGTCATCTTCCGGGGGATTCTGCCGTTCTTTTATGCGGACCTCGTTCGCATCACGATCATTATCCTGTTTCCCGCCCTCGCGCTCTGGCTCCCGGAAGTGATGGGCTACAACCTCAACATCACCCTGAATTAGGGATCAATCCGCCGGAGATCGACCATGGCCAAACGAACAAAAACCGCCTCGACCGGGAAGTCGGCAACCCGTTCCCCCAAAACCAGGAGCAAGAGCTCGGAACTCAGCACCTCGTGCGTCGACGTCACGTTCGAGGACGGCATCGCCTGGGTTACGCTGAACCGGCCGGACAAGCGCAACGCCATGAGCCCGACGCTCAACCGCGAAATGATCGGGGTCATGCAGGCCCTGGAGTTGGATCCGCGGTGCCGGGTGATGATCCTCACCGGCGCCGGGGCGGCGTTCTCATCCGGGATGGACCTGAAGGAGTACTTCCGGGAGCGGGACGGGCAGGACTTCATCACCGTCCGGCGGATCGAGCGGGACGCGGAGGATTGGCAATGGCGGATGATGCGCGTGTTCCCAAAACCGACCATCGCCATGGTCAACGGCTGGTGTTTCGGCGGCGCATTCGCGCCGGTCGTCGGATGTGATCTGGCGATCGCCGCGGACGACGCGGTGTTCGGCGTGTCGGAGGTGAACTGGGGAATCATACCCGCCGGCAACGTGGCCAAAGCGGTTGCCGAGACCATGAGTTCCCGCAACGCCATGTACTACCTGATGACAGGAGAGACCTTCACCGGCAAGCAGGCGGCCGAAATGGGCCTGGTCAACAAGTCGGTGCCGAAACGTTCTCTGAAAAAAGCCACCCGCGACCTGGCCAGGAACCTGCTGAAGAAAAACCCGGCCGTTCTGATGCAGGCGAAGCATGCGCTGAAGGCGGTGCAGGTGATGGATGACTGGGAGATGTCGGCCGACTATCTCCATGCCAAGGCCGACCAGCTCAAGATCATGGATACCGACGACGCGCGGGCAGAGGGCCTGACGGAATTTCTGGACAAGAAGTCGTTCAAACCGGGCCTCGGCCACATCAGCGAGAAGAAGAAGTAGGCTTGGGATTCCTCGCGCCTCGCGGCTACTCAACCTTCGAGCCGTCCAACTGCTACTCGGCCACTCAAAGTAGGAAGCGTCTTAAGTCGCGTGAAAAGCCGGTCTTGCACACCGACGCGTGCATCCAGCATCGCAATGCCCTTCTGAAATCAACAAGGAAGTCCAAATCACGACTTCATTAACGAGACAACAAAGACTTTATAAACAGCCTCAGCCAGGAGGAGACATTAGCTCACCTGGCACAAACACCTGGCGGCGCCAGAGAAAAGCAAATGTTCAATATTGGTGGGATCAACGAAATCTTCTAAGGACGCGGGACCAAGAATACGGAGAAACCCAAGCAGTTTATCGAAAGCCCAATTGTGTTTCGCAACGTAGTGGCCAATGGACGTGATTGGCTCGGACATTTTCAATCATTCAAGAAACTCGCTGTTTTATGTCGGGTTCACCAACACCGTCTTTTGTCAGAATTTATTCTCAACTCGTCGTCCCCGTGCGGCGCGCGCACCGTCAACTTGGAAATTGGCTCACAGCCAAATTCTAACTCCATTTCCTTCCTGGTAGGTGGTTCATGACGCTCTTTGTCAGCCCGCCGTCAATCTCAAGCGCTGTCGCAGTGATGTAGTCGGATTCGTCCGAGAACAGAAAGAGGATGCCGTTGGCGATATCTTCCGGCTGCCCGACTCGCTTCAATGGGGTCACCTCGCTCCGACCCTTTTTGATCTCGGGGTCTTGCAGGTACGCGGTCAACGGTGTCTCGGTGTGTCCGGGGCAAACCGCATTCACGCGAATTCCGTTGCCGGCCCATTCGATTGCAAAATGCTCGGCCAACATGATAAGTGCGGCTTTGACGGTCGAGTAGGCGCCGGACATCCCATACGGCTGAAGCCCACCTGTCGAAGACATGGTAATGATCGAGCCGGGCTTCTCGTGATCGATCATCCATCGGCCCACGGTTTGGGACATCAAGAACGTCCCGGTGAGCCCGACGGTGACCATTGTGTTCCAATCCTCGAGAGACAAATCCTTTAGGGCGCCCGGCGCCATCTTCACGGCACTGTTCAACAAGAAATCGACGCTGCCGAACCGTTCCACGGTATCACTAAGTAACTTTTCACACGAACTCTGCTTCGAAACATCCAAATGCCGAAACATTGCTCTATCGGCGCCATGTTGCTGGTTAATCCGATTGCAGAGATCCAGACCCAAGGGTTCATTGACGTCTCCGATCATCACATTACCGCCCTGTTCAACCAACATTTCCGCGGTCTTTGCGCCGATGCCACTCGCGCCTCCCGTGATGATGGCGACCTTCCCGGTAAATCGGCCCATCGAATTATTCTCCCTCTTTGTCGGCGGCAAACTCCGGTCAGCTCGCCGTATAATCCAGTTTCTTGCCGCCCCAGGTGCGGCCCGGCGTGTGCATCATCTTGCTTTCCGCCTGACCGCCATCGACCTGCATGACTTCGGCGTTGACATAGCTCGCACGATCAGACAGCAGAAACACGCAGGCCTCGGCGATTTCCTCTGCCTTGCCAACACGGCCCATTGGCACCACCGCGGCGCGTCCGGCGGCGATTTCAGGGTCCTTGAACATGGCTTCGGTCATGGGCGTTCGAATCTGGCCCGGGCAGACCGTATTGCCGCGCACACCGCGCCCGCCCCACTCGACACCGACCAGTTGGCCCAGCATGTTCGCGCCGGCCTTGCACACGCTATAGGCGCCCGCGCCGTTATAGGCCTGCACGCCGCCGATGGAGGAGACGAAAACGATCGATCCGCTTTGATTTTCCAGCATGACCCGGCCAACAGCCTGCGCGCACAGAAAATAGCCCTTGAGGCCGATGTCCATAACAAGGTCCCAGTCTTTTTCGGGAAGTTCCTCGAGCCGTCCCGGCACCAGCTTGATGGCGCTGCAGACCAGACCGTCTATGGTGCCAAACGCCTTCACGGTCTCGTCCGCCATCCTTTGGGCGTCTGCGGCTTTCGATGTGTCCATTTCAATGATGAGCGGCTCCCTGCCTTCGGCGCGAACCATGTCAGCAGTTTCGTCCGCCATTTCGCGGTTAATGTCGGCGATGGCGACATCGGCGCCTTCCCTGGCCGCAAGCACGCAGGTGGCGCGGCCGATACCGCTGGCGCCGCCGGTAACGATGACTTTTTTTCCTTCCAACATCATGATGAGTCCTATCCCAATTTTATTTGTCGCGGCCGGTATTTATCCGAACGCCAATCTCGGCAGCCAGGTTGCCAATGCCGGAATAAACAGAATCAAGATCAAGGTAAGAATTTCAACCTGTAGAAACCACCAAATCCCGCCGAAAATTTCGCGTAGCGAGAAGGATGGTACGACGCCTTTCAGCACGAATGCGTTCAGCCCGACGGGTGGCGTGATCATTCCGATTTCCAATGTCTTGGCGACCAGAATGCCGAGCCATATCGGATCAGCGCCGCGTTCGACCAGAGGCGGCACGAATATCGGTACGGTCAGGAACATCACCGAAATCGGATCAACGATGCAGCCAAGGGCCAGCAAGAGAACAACGTAGAGGGTGACGACTGCGAGCAAGGGCAGGTCAAGCCCGACAATGAACTCCGATATGGCCGACGATCCTCCGCTCATCGCGAGATAGGCGGTAAATATCAGGGCGCCGACCAGGATTATAAAAATGACCGATGTGGTCTGCGCGGTTGAAAGTAGGACCTCCTTAATCGACGAAATGGAGAGCTTCCCGCGTACGGCGGCGATGAGGAATGCACCCGCGGCTCCAAGGGCTCCGGCCTCCGTGGGCGTAAATATCCCTGCATAAATGCCGCCGATGACCAAACCGCCAAGCGCCAGGAAACCCCAGGCGCCCCTCAGTGACTGAATTCTCTCTTCACGACCGGCTCTCGGGATGGTGGGCGCCAGTTCGGGATTTCGGCTGACGCGGATGTAGATCATCAGTACAAAGGCGGCTGCGGTCATCAGACCAGGAATAACGCCGGCGATCAGGAGTTCGGGTACCGATTCGCGCGCGATAATACCGAAAACAATCAAATTGATACTGGGCGGAATCATGCCCGCCAGCGTACCGACGGTCGCAACACAGCCGGCGGCCAGCTTTCGATCAACCTTCAGCCGTAGCATCTCGGGGATGGCGACCCGTCCGAACACCGCCGTCGATGAGGTGGTGGAGCCGGAACAGGCGGCAAATCCGACGGCGGCGACGGTCGTGGCCAGAACCACGCTTCCTTTCAGATGGCCGAGCCAAGCCCGCGCGGCCCTGTAAATGTCCTGGGTGACGCCGCCTTTGGTCGCCACGTGTCCCATAAGCAGGAACAGAGGTATGGCGCTTAACGCATATCCCGACCCAATGTCGAATAACCGTCCGCCGACCATATCCAGGGTAACATTCGGGCCACGGATCAGCGCGATGCCCACCACGCCCGCGAGCAGCAAGACGATGCCGACCGGTATCCGCAAAACCAGCATGATCGCAGCGAACCCGGCCACTAGCGGTAGTTGAAGCGCCTCGATCATGATGCGTCCACCTCCTCGATTTCTTCCAGCACGACGTCATCCGGCTCGAAATCACTTGCGGCGGTCTCCTCGTACAGGTCGCCGCTTGCAACCAGGACGCAAAATTGGGTTAAAAATCGCAAGGCAAACAAGGCGCATCCGGCCGGCACGCCAGCGCGCGCCCACCAAGTCTTGACTTGAATGACACCCAGGACCGTATCACCCAGGACAAAGTTGCTCCAGGTTGAAACCCCGGAGGTCCATGTCAGTGCCGCTGCCCTGGCGTGATATCCAATGAACCTTTTGGAGGCCGGGTCAAATCATCATAACATACTGATTTATCATCAATATAGACCCAACACCACGCGGTAACGTCAAGAGTTATGTGTCAGGGAGACTGGGGTACTGATTCCCTGAGACTTGTTTTCGTGAATGAAGACCGCGAAGAGGATGCGGTCCATTGAGGTTTTATCCTTGAAGGTTCCCATGGGCCGGGTTCGTCTGCGAACCTCGCGGAACCTCCGTTCGATGGCATTGGTGGTCCTGACCTGCTTTCGCTCGGCGAGGTCCTTGTAGCGGAAGCAGGTGAGCAGGTCGTCGAGGTCGTTGCGCAGGCAGGCGACGGCCTTGGGGTAGGTATCTTCCCAGGCGTCGGCGAAGCGGCGGGCGGCGGTCTCGGCCTTGCGGCGGTTGGGGGCATTCATGACGGCGTGGACGTCGGCCTTGACGGCCTGCTGGTCGGCTACGCGGACCTTGTTGAGGATGTTCCTGATTTTGTGCGCCCAGCACCTCTGAACGGGGATGCCGTGATAGACGATCGGCAAGGCGGCGAGCAGGCCTTGGCCGCCATCAACGCAGATCATCTCAAGGCCCTCGCCGGTGAGGCCGCGGCGGTGCAACGCGGTGAGGAAGCGCTCCCACTCCGCGGCGCTCTCGCTGGCGGCGAGTTGGAAGTCGATAATCTCCTTCTTGCCGTCGTGCCGTATGCCCAGCGCCACCAGGACCGGCCTCCTGAGCGCGCCGGCGCCGGTCTTGCAGGCCAGCACCACGCCGTCGAGCATCAGCGCCTTGTAGGCGTTCTTCAGCGGCCGGCGGTGGAATGCGGCGACCGACAGATCGAGGGTCTTGGCGACCCGGCTCACCGTCGCGGCCGAGACCGGACGCCCGAGCAGGGCAAGCAGGACCTCGCCGACCTTGCGGGTCGAGAGCCCCAGCACGAAGCCGGCCAGGATGGCGCGGTCGATCTCTGGAGCGCGCCTTGCGTAGCTCTTCAGAACCTCGGTCGGGCAGAAGTGCCGGGTGCGCGGCACGTTGAGCTCGATGTCGCCGAGCTCGCTGAGCAGGCGGCGCCGGTAGGTGCCGTTGCGCCGGTCGCGCATAGCGCTGCCATCGAGGCCGTCGAGCCAGCGATCCACCGCCTCGGCCATCCGGCCCTCGATGATCTCGGCCAGCGCCTGGCGGCCAAGCGGGCGATAACCCTCGCCCCAGTCCAATCCGCCTGCTTGCATCTCCTTCACCACCTCAAAGGCTTGTGGTAGGTTCTCAATCGTTACAGCTTGCTGTGGCATCGGGGTGCTCCTTCTTGCGGTTGTCGTAAACCACAGGGAGTACCCCATTCCCAACTGACACATAAATTTTTACGTCACCCACCACGCACCAATATCCCCCTTGGGCCAAGTATCACCGTAAGTTTCTCCCCCTTCGGGAGGGGGAGGGATGTGGAGATAAGGTCATTCCCCTCCGGGGTTTGACCGACTTCGCGAGCCTGCGAGCCTTAGCCATGCCTGTCCTCCGGCCAGCGAAGCTGGTCCGGTGGGCTGGGTGAGGGGGATTTCGTGGTGACGCCGCGACGAGGAATCGGCTCAAGCCAACCACGGGAACCCCCCTTCGATTCCCGATAGAGGCATCTCGCTTTAGGTGCGTTCCAGGATGTGCAGGCCCCGGTCCCGGTCCATCAGATAGATCAGCCGCCGGTCGTCCTCGTAGACGTCATTGGAGAGCACTTCATCGCATCCCGGCGGCTTGTCGGGCACGAAGTAGGCGACCTCCCTGGGCGCGTGGGGGTTGGCGAAGTCGACGACCCGCAGCCCTTGGGCGAACCAGGCGAATGGAATGTCGGTGCCGCGCACTTCCTCCACCGGCTGATGACACCCGCTCCGCACCGGGGTCGGCTCGCGGCTGCCCAATCCCTCGACCTGGTAGCTGGAGATGGGGATGGGGTTCTCCTCGTCGGTGATGTCGATCACCCAGGCGAACGCGGGTCCCGCATCCGCCGGCC
This sequence comes from Rhodospirillales bacterium, assembly GCA_965221855.1. Lineage (GTDB taxonomy): Bacteria > Pseudomonadota > Alphaproteobacteria > Rhodospirillales > UBA2165 > JAJDXO01. The sequence continues at coordinate 108,406 of CBDCSV010000009.1, forward strand.
GCGCCACGTCTTCGTCCGCCACCAGCATGATATCCATGCCCTGAATTTTCTCCGGGAACGGCAGGCAGGTGTGGGTCGGGCAGGGGAACGGCGGGAAGGTGGAGAAGCGGGAAACCTCTTTCGGGTTGCTCATGTCGGTGATGTCGAGGATCGCCCAACCCGCATGCCAATAGCTGACGTAGAGCCGGTCGCCCCGCCGGATCGGGTGATGGCAGCGCAGCCGCTTGATCGGCACGTCCGCTTCCTCGCCGGCGGCGACATGCTGGCCGGGCCAATGCCAGCGCCCGACCTCTTCCGGCCTGGTCGGGTCGGACATGTCGAGGATCATGCAGATGTGGCCTTCATAGCCCTCCGCCGTGGGCGAGATGTAGGCGTAACGGTCGTCCACGGTGAACCGGTGGACGCCGTCGCCGGCGGTCTCCCAGAAATGGATGTGTTTGGGGTCCAACGGATCGGACACGTCGAAAATATTGAGCCCGCCCGTGAACCCGGCTTCGGTCTCGCCCGTATAGTCGATGGATTCGTAATTGGTGAGCATCAGGTCTCCCATGATGCGCACCTTGTGGGCATGGCAGCCCTGATGTTTGCAGTCGAGGGTCTTGACCACCTTCGGATTCCTGGGGTCGGCCACGTCGATGACGGTGGTCGCTTCCCTGCCGAGTGTGTGACCGACATAAGCGGTGGTTCCGCTGACGGTGATCTGGCCGCCGCCCTTGACGTCGACCCAACTGACCTCACGAATTCCTGATGCTTCGGGCATCCGATCCTCCCCGTTCTTATGAGGCTATCTTGGACGTCCGAATGGCCGGAAACAAGAAAATCGAGCGTGCTCAGAATTTCCGGAGCGCCGGGATCAGTTCGTCGAAATGATCGATCAGGGCATCGGCGCCCAACCGGTCGGGCGGAATGTCGGTGTAGCCGAAACTGACCGCGATGGATTTCACCCCGGCGTTCCTGGCGGCGCCGATGTCGGCCGCCGAATCACCGACCATTATGGCCTCCTCGGCGCTCACGCCGGCGAGCTCGAGGGCCCGATTGAGGGGCGCGGGATCGGGCTTTCGGGCGCCGACCTGGTCATAACAGACGACGGGCTCGAACGTGCCGTTCGCGCCCAGACCCTCCAGGACGGGCCCGGTCAGCGACGACCTCTTGTTGGTGCAGATACCGGTGACCACCGCCCAGTCCCGAAGTTGCGCCACCGCCGCCAGCGCGCCCGCAAAAAATTTGGTGTCGACAGCGCAATTGGCGCGGTAATCCTCCAGGAACCCGTCGAACATCCGATCCAACTCTTCGTCGGAAAGAGGTTCGCCCAATATGTCGTATGCGCCTCTCAGCATCCTGTCGGCGCCGCCGCCGATCAGGGGCATGGATTGTTCGTACGTCAGGGCCGGCTTGACCTGCCGCGCCAGTCCCCGGTTGAGGGCCGCGTGCAGGTCCGGGCCGGTGTCGGCGAGGGTGCCGTCGAGATCGAAAATGACGGCCTTGAAGGGAACGGTCATGAATTCTCGGCGGTGCAAAGTTGCGTAACACGAAGTGACTTGGCCTATTTCCGCCCCTGTGGCAAGGTCGCGCCGCGCGATTCGGGCAGGAGTCGCAATCGCTTAACGCCTGCCGGCGCATTTTGATTTTCGACGGATATGACCGAGACCGATACCGCCGCCATCATTCTCGCCGCCGGCATGGGGACGCGCATGAAATCGGCGCTGCCCAAGACCCTGCACGCGATCGCCGGCCGTCCCATGCTGTACCTGCTCCTGGATACGGTCGAGGCATTGGGTCTCGACCGTGTGGTCGTCGTATCGGGGCCGGAGCTGGAATCCCATGAGGATGAAATCGCGGCCCATCCGGCGAACCCCGTTATCGCCTATCAGGCGGAAAGGCTCGGGACCGCTCACGCGGTCCTGGCGGCGAGGGGCGCGCTGCCGGACTTCGGCGGAGACGCGCTGATCCTGTTCGCCGGCGATCCGCTGATCACCGCCGGCACCTGCCGTGCCGTCCTCGCGCGCCTCCGGGGCGCGGACGAACCGGCGGTCGTCGTCGTCGGTAAAAGGCCGGCGGAGCCGGGCAGGGCCGGGCGGCTCGTGACCTCGGACGGCGGCCGGCTGGACCGGATCGTCGAAGCCGGGGACGCCGACCCGGAGGAACTCGCCATCCCGCTTTGCAATGCGGGCGTGATGGCGGTCGGGCGCGGACGGCTGTTCCCGCTGCTGGACCGGGTAACCAACGACAATGCCAAGGGCGAATACTATCTGACCGATATCGTCGGTCTGGCGCGTTCCGACGGCGCCGCCTGCGCCTACGTGGAAGCGCCGGACGAAGAGGCGATGGGGATCGACACCCGCGCCGACCTCGCCCGGGCGGAAGCCGTCGTTCAGCAGAGACTCAGGTCGGCCGCCATGGATGCCGGCGCCACGCTCATCGATCCGGCGACGGTCTATTTGTCCTGGGACACCAGGCTGGGCCGGGACGTGACGGTCGGGCCGAACGTCATCTTCGGGCCCGGGGTGACCGTCGGCGACAAGGTGACCATTCGCGCCTTCAGTCATCTGGAGGGCGCGCGGGTGTCCGACGGCGCCATCGTCGGGCCCTTCGCCCGGCTGCGGCCGGGCGCCGACATCGGCGCCGATGTCCATATCGGCAATTTCGTCGAGATCAAGAACGCGGCGGTCGGGCAGGGCGCGAAGATCAATCATCTCTCCTACGTGGGAGATGCGTCCGTGGGCCCTGCGGCCAATATCGGGGCGGGCACCATCACCTGCAACTACGACGGCTATCTCAAGCACCGGACGGAAATCGGCGCCGGAGCGTTCATCGGTTCCAACACGTCACTGGTCGCGCCGGTCGCGGTGGGCGCCGGCGCGGTCACCGGAGCGGGCAGCGTGATCACCAAGGATGTCGGCGACGGCAACCTGGCGGTGGCGCGCGGCGAACAGCGCCAAATCGAGGACTGGGCGGCCGTCAGCCGGGCGGCCCACAACCGGGCGGCCAAGCAGGCGGCGGACTGAACATGTGCGGCATCGTCGGCATCATCGGCAAGGGCGAGGTTGGTCCGCTGCTGCTGCAGGGCCTCAAACGCCTGGAATACCGCGGTTACGATTCCGCCGGCATCGCCACCTTGGACAACGGCCTTATCGACCGGCGGCGGGCCGAGGGCAAGCTCTCCAATCTGGAAAAGCTTCTCGAGGACGATCCGATCCGGGGAACGACGGGGATCGGCCATACCCGCTGGGCCACCCACGGCGTGCCGAGCGAGGTCAACGCGCACCCCCATGCCACGGAGCAAGCGGCGGTGGTGCACAACGGCATCATCGAGAATTTCCTCGAACTGCGGGACGAACTGGTCGCGGCCGGCCGGAACCTCGCGTCCGAAACCGACACCGAAGTGGTGGTGCATCTGATCACCCACTACCTCAACGACGGGATGGAGCCGGAGGCCGCCGTCGCCGAGACGCTTCAACGGCTCGAGGGCGCGTTCGCGCTCGGCATCGTGTTCGCCGGACATTCGGACCTGATGATTGCGGCGCGGCGCGGCTCGCCGCTGGCCATCGGCTACGGCGACGGGGAGATGTTCATCGGTTCCGACGCCCTCGGCCTCGCCCATCTTTCCCGGCGGATCACCTATCTGGAGGACGGCGATTGGGCGGTGCTCAACGGCGCCGGCGTTCGGATCCGCGACGCGGACGGCGCGGACGTGGAACGCTCAATCTTCAAGGTGGAGATATCGGGCGCGCTGACCGGCAAGGGCGGTCATCCCCACTACATGCTCAAGGAGATATACGAGCAGCCCCAGGTGATCGGCGATACGCTGCACAGCTTCGTCAATCCCGCCGACCGCACCATCACCCTGCCCGAATTGCCGGTCGACCTGGCCGCCGTGACCAAAGTCACCGTTTCGGCCTGCGGCACCGCCTTCTACGCCGCGCTGACCGCCAAATATTGGCTGGAATCCATCGCCCGGGTGCCGGTGGAGGCGGATATCGCATCCGAATTCCGCTACCGGGCCATGGACATGCCGGCGGGCGGCCTCGCCCTGTTCATCTCCCAGTCCGGGGAAACGGCGGACACCCTGGCGGCGCTTCGCTACGCCAAGGAACAGGGGCAGACGGTGATCTCGGTGGTCAACGTGCCCGAAAGCACCATCGCCCGGGAATCGGACGCCGTCCTGCAGACCTATGCCGGCCCGGAAATCGGCGTCGCCTCGACCAAGGCGTTCACCACCCAGTTGACCGTGCTCGCCTGCCTGACCGTCGTGATGGCCCGGGCCCGCGGCGTCATCGGCGAGGCGCGCGAGGCCGAACTCGCCGAAGCCCTCACCGAGGTGCCGTCGCGGGCGGCGGAGGTCCTGAATCACGACGAGCACCTGAAATCGCTGGCCTACGAAGTCTCTCATGCCCGGGACGTTCTCTATCTCGGGCGGGGCACCAGCTACCCCATCGCGCTCGAAGGCGCGTTGAAGCTGAAGGAGATCAGCTACATCCACGCCGAGGGCTATGCCGCCGGCGAAATGAAGCACGGCCCCATCGCGCTGATCGACGACAACGTGCCGGTCATCGTCATCGCCCCCTCGGACGATCTGTTCGACAAGACGGCGTCCAACATGCGGGAGGTCATCGCCCGGGGCGGGCGGGTGATCTTCGTTTCCGATGCCGAAGGTGCCGGGAAACTCGGCGATCTTGCGGCGGCGACCATCGCGCTTCCCAGCGTCGATCCATTCGTTTCGCCCATCCTCCACGCCATCCCGGTGCAGCTGCTCGCCTATCACACGGCGGTCATCAAGGGCACCGACGTGGACCAGCCCCGCAACCTCGCCAAGAGCGTGACGGTGGAGTAGGGGCCATCCGCTGAACTTATTTGCGGCCGTGTCCGCCGGTCTTCGTGTTCTCCGGCCCGTGGCCCGGGTTCATGGCGTTCTGCTTCCGCCGCAACGAAACGGGCCATCTGCTCTTGATGTACGAGATCACCGCCCAGATCTGGGCGTCGTGGAGGCGAAACCCGAAGGCCGGCATGCCGTCCTTGATCGGCTTGCCGCTCTTATCCTCGGAACCCGCCGAAATCTGGTCGAACATGTACTGATCCGAATGGTGAGAGCCGTGCCCCCGCTCGTCGAGGCGCGGCGGGATCAGGTTCTTCGGGAACTTCGCCGGATTGGCCGGTCCCCGGAGAGTCTCGCCGTGGCATTCGGCGCAATTCTCCAGATAGACTTTTTTGCCGGCGGACACCTGATGGCGATTTCCCGTGTCGACCGGATGGGTGGCAGCGGCCGGAACGGCGAACAGGACCGCCGCGCCGATGACCAGGGACGGGATCGGAGACTTCCTCATCGGTTGCTCCGTTGAATGACGCTGCGCCGGTCGATCATCTCCTGGCGCCGCCGGACGTTCGGCGGCCAGGTGCTTTTGATGTAGGCTAGCACGGCCCAGATCTGGTGATCGGACAGACTTTCCTCGAAGCCCGGCATGGCGCTGTTGAAATCGTTGCCGGGGATCAGTTTCTCGCCGCCCAGCTTGGTGTAGTCGAACAGCAACTTGTCGGGGTGATGCCAGGTGTGGCCCGTCGCATCGTGGGGCGGGGCGGGAAGAGTCCCGTCGGGCAGGGTCGCCCGCCAGTTGGGCTGTCCTTCCAGGTTCTTGCCGTGGCAGGAGGCGCAGTGTTCGGCGTAGACGATCTTGCCTTCCGCGACCAGGGCCGGATTGGAGGTATCGGCCGACGTCGCCCCGTTGCCGGGGCCGGCGAAGTAGTAGATGCCGCTCCCCGCCACGAGGACGGCGAGGCCAATTCCAAGGGCGAACCGGACTCTTCGTTCCATTCCAATTACATAGCCCATCCCCTTACTGGAAGGTCAAGGATTCATGGACTACATTGCATCCAAAGTCCGGCTGCCGCCGTTGGCGCCGCTCATCAGGGGAACGATTTGAATGCCCAGGTACGATTACGATCTCATCACCATCGGCGCCGGCTCCGGCGGCGTCCGCGGCACCCGCCTCGCCGGCGGCTACGGCGCGCGGACGGCGATCATCGAGGAGGAGCGGGTCGGCGGCACCTGCGTGCTGCGCGGCTGCGTGCCGAAGAAGCTGCTGGTCTACGGCGCCCACTACGCGGAACACCTGGAGGACGCGGTCAATTACGGCTGGTCCGTCGACGGCGCTTCCCATGACTGGGCGCGATTGATCGACACGAAGAATGCCGAGCTCGACCGGCTGAACGGCATCTACCTCCGCATCCTGCGGGAGAACAACGTGGAGGTGGTCGACGGGCGGGGCGTCGTCACCGATCCCCATACGGTGGAAGTGAACGGCAAATCCCTGACCGCCGGGAAGATACTAGTGGCGGCCGGCGGCTGGCCGTCGACGCCGGACATTCCCGGCATCGAGCACGTGATCTCGTCCAACGAGGCGCTGGAACTCAGGGAGTTGCCGAAGCGGATGGTGATCGTCGGCGGGGGCTATATCGCCGTCGAATTCGCCGGCATTTTCGCTGCGCTCGGCGTCGAGGTCACGGAGGTGATCCGCGCCGAGGCGATCCTTCGGGGCTTCGATCACGACATCCGGGTGAACCTGACCGATGAAATGCAGAAACGCGGCATCAAGGTCCTCTCGGAGACCGTGATCCGCTCCATCGAAAAGGACGGGGATGTCTACACGCTCCGCTGCGCCGGCAACGAGATCATCGAGACCGACCTCGTCATGTACGCCACCGGCCGAACGCCCAATACGGCCGGCCTGGGCCTGGCGGAGGCGGGCGTCGAGCTTTCCGGCAACGGCGCCGTGATGGTCGACGAGTGGAACCAGTCCTCCGTCGAGAGCATCTACGCCGTCGGCGACATCACCGACCGCATCGCCCTGACCCCTGTCGCCATCCAGGAGGGAAGGGCGTTCGCCGAGACCAACTTCAACGGCAATCCGATGACGGTCGACTACGACGACGTGCCCTCGGCGGTGTTCTCGACCCCGCCGGTGGGTTCGGTCGGCCTCTCGGAAGAAGACGCCCGCGCCCGCCACGGCGACATCGACGTCTATGTTTCCCGGTTCAAGCCGCTGGTGCACACCTTGTCGGGCCGGGACGAGCGCTCCTTCATGAAACTGGTGGTCGACGCCCACACCGACCGGGTGCTCGGCGCGCACATGATGGGCATGGACGCGCCGGAAATCATCCAGGGCGTCGCCATCGCCATCAAGTGCGACGCCACCAAGGCGCAGTTCGATGCGACGACCGGCATCCACCCCTCGGCGGCGGAGGAATTCGTCACCATGCGGGAGAAGCGCCCCGAACCGGAACGCGCCCAGGCGGCGGAATAATCAATGGCCGATCTTCCTCTTTCCTTCGCCGCTTGCGAATACGACCACGTCCGGGATTTGGCCGAAGGAAGGGTCAAGGCCAAGGGGATCGAGATCATCCCCATGCTGTTCGACGAGCCGCACTTCGTCTTCCACCGGGCGGCCAACCATGGGGATTTCGACATCGCCGAGATGTCGTTCGGCCGCTACATCTCCATGGTGTCGCGCCGCGCCAACCACATGACGGCGATCCCGGTGTTTCCGTCCCGCGTCGCCAGGATCGGCTCGTTCTACGTGCCCGGCGGCTCGAAGCTGAAATCGCCCGAGGATTTGAAGGGCAAGCGGGTGGGCATTCCGGAATGGACCCAGACCGCCAGCATCTATTCCCGGGGCTGGCTGGCCGAAAGCCGCGGCATCGATCTCAAATCGATCGAGTGGGTGCAGACCGGCGTCGACGAGCCGGGCAGGCCCGAGCCGTCGCCGGTACGGCTTCCCAAGGGCATCCACGTTCGGCCAGACACGGAGCATTCCCTCTCCGAGTTGCTCGTCAACGGCGGCATCGATTGCGCCATGACCGCGCTGCCGCCGAAGCCGTTCCGGGACGGGGACGGCCGGGTGCGGCGGCTGGTGAAGGATTCCAGGAAAGCCGAGATCGCCTACTTCAAGGAGACCGGCATCTTTCCCATCATGCACGTCATCGCGGTCCGAAACGAGGTGCTGGCCGAACACCCTTGGGTCGCGGTCAATCTGCTCGAAGCGTTCGAGCAGTCCAAGCGGAACGCCATCGAGCGGACGCTGCGGGGCTCGCACTCGGCCTATCCCATTCCGTGGGGCTATGACGCGGCCCTGGAAGCCCGGGAATTGTTCGGCGGCGACGTGTTCCCGTATGGTCTCGAGCCCAACCGGACCACCATCGAGGCTTTCCTGCGCTTCGGCCGTGCCCAGGGCGTGGCGCACCGCAAGCTGAAGCCGGAAGACCTGTTCGTGCCGTCGACCCTGGAGCGGATTCTCACATAGATCGCTCCCGCGTCGGGCGGCGGGTCATTGTTCCGTCACCCAATGTTATTTCCCTGGAATTCCGCGGCGTTCCGGCGTATAACCCCGCGCTCTGAAAAGAATATTTCCTGGGGATAGGAAAATGGCTGCGAAGTGGGCGCCGGACAGCTGGCGCGGCAAACCCATCGAACAGGTGCCGGAATACCCGGACGCCAAGGAACTCGCCGAGGTCGAGGCCCGGCTTGCCGGGTACCCGCCGCTGGTCTTTGCCGGCGAAGCGCGGCGCCTGAAGCGGTCTCTCGCCGACGTTGCGGCGGGAAACGCTTTTCTGCTCCAGGGCGGCGACTGCGCGGAAAGCTTCGCCGAATTCCATCCCGACAACATCCGCGATATGTTCAAGGTCATCCTGCAGATGGCCGTCGTGCTGACGTTCGGCGCGGCCCTGCCGGTCGTCAAGGTCGGCCGGCTGGCCGGTCAATTCGCCAAGCCCCGCTCGGCGCCGACGGAAACCATCGACGGCGTCGAGCTGCCGAGCTACCGGGGCGACATCATCAACGGCATCGAATTCGAGGCCGAGGCCCGGGTGCCCGATCCCAAGCGCATGGAGCAGGCGTACAATCAGGCGGCTTCGACCCTCAACCTGGTGCGGGCCTTTGCCCAGGGCGGATTCGCCGATCTCCACCGGGTGCATCAGTGGAACATGGGTTTCGTCGCGGACTCGCCGTCGGGCGAGCGCTACAAGGACGTCGCCAACCGCCTGGACGAGACCCTGGCCTTCATGGCGGCCTGCGGCCTGACCAGCCAGAGCGCGCCGCAGATTTCGGAGACCGAATTCTTCACCTCGCACGAGGCGCTGCTGCTGCCCTACGAGCAGGCCATGACCCGGGTCGATTCCACCACCGGCGACTGGTACGACACGTCGGCCCACCTGCTGTGGTGCGGCGAACGGACCCGCCAGTTGGAGAACGCGCAAGTCGAGTTCCTGAAGGGCATCGGCAATCCGGTCGCCTCGAAGGTCGGCCCGGCCACGGAACCCGACTACCTGATCAGGCTGATCGACATTCTCAACCCGGAAAACGAGCCGGGCCGCCTCACCCTGATCTCGCGGATGGGTGCCGACAAGGTCGAAGAGGTGCTGCCGGCCCTGGTGCGCCGGGTGAGGGAGGAGGGCCGCCATGTGGTCTGGTCCTGCGATCCCATGCACGCCAACATGGTCAAATCGGCCAACGGCTACAAGACCCGCCACTTCGACCGCATCCTGCGGGAGGTGGAGGGCTTCTTCGCCGTCCACCGGGCCGAGGGCAGCCACCCGGGCGGCATCCATCTGGAACTCACCGGCAAGGACGTCACCGAATGCGTCGGCGGCGCCCAGGCGATCACCGAGGCCGATCTCTCGGACCGGTATCACACCCATTGCGATCCGCGCCTCAACGGAGGTCAGGCCCTGGAACTTGCCTTCCTGATCGCCGAACGGCTGAAGGAGGAACGCTCCAACGGCCATATGAACGGTGTCGACAAGGCGGTGGCCGCAACCATCTGAATCGGGTCAAATCCCCGTGAAATCGCGAAACGGCGGGTCCCGCGGCCCGCCGTTTTCGGTATGGTGCCGGGCATGAAAGGAAACCATCCGGCCCTGTCGCGCCGCGGCTTCCTGACCGGCGCCGCCGCGGGCGCGGGATTGCTTGCGGGCGGCGTTCCCTTGACGGCCAAAGCCGCCCCGGCGCTCGCCAAGGTGATCCCGTCGACGGGCGAGCGCATTCCCGCCATGGGCATGGGGTCCTACCTGACGTTCAGCGTCGGACGCGACGCGAAGGCGCGGGCCCAGCGGGTGCGGGTGCTGCAGACCTTCATCGATGCCGGCGGCGGGTTGCTGGATTCATCGCCCATGTACGGCGCCTCCGAAGAGGTGATCGGCTATTGCCTGAAGCGGGTGCAAAACCCGGAGAAGGTGTTTTCAGCCACCAAGGTGTGGACGCCGTTCACCGGCCGTGGCGTCAAGCAGATGGAAAATTCCGAGCGGCTGTGGGGCGAGGACCGGTTCGATCTCTTCCAGGTGCACAATCTCCTGAATTGGGAGGCCCACCTCGCCGAGCTTCAACGGCGAAAGGAGCAAGGCAAAATCCGCTATGTGGGGATCACCACGTCCCACGGCCGGAGCCACCGGGAGTTCGAACGGGTGATGAGGTCGGAACGGCTCGACTTCGTGCAGCTTACCTACAATCCCCTCGATCTGGAGGTGGAGGACCGGCTGTTGCCGCTGGCCGCCGACAAGGGCATCGCCGTGATCGTCAACCGCCCGTTCCGCCGGGGAGGCTTGATCGATCGTCTGGAGGGCGAACCGCTTCCCGGCTTTGCCGCCGAGTTGGGCGCCCGGACCTGGGCGCAATTACTACTGAAGTTCGTGATTTCCCACCCGGCGGTCACGGTGGCCATTCCCGCCACCCGCCGGCCCGACCACGCGGCGGAAAACATGGACGCCGCCACCGGTCCCATGCCCGACGCGAACTTGCGCGCCCGCATCATCAAGGCGGTGGAGGCGGTTTAAGCGGTGTAAGGCGCCTCGCCCCCTACCAGTGGCCGGTATTCTCCATCGATTTCCACGGCTCGGCGGGTTCGAGCGCATCGCCCTTTTGCAGCAGTTCGACGGAGATGTTCTCCGGTGAGCGGATGAAGGCCATCTTGCCTTCCCGGGGCGGGCGGTTGATGGTCACGCCCGCATCCATCAGCTTCCGGCAGGTCTCGTGGATGTCGTCGACGGCGTAGGCCACGTGACCGAAATTCCGGCCTTCCGGATACTCGTCCGGGTCCCAGTTGTAGATGAGCTCCAGCTGCGCCTCTTCGTCCCCCGGCGCGGCGAGAAAGATCAGGGTGAACCGCCCGGCTTCGGACTCCCGGCGGCGCAGTTCCACCAGTCCCAGCTTGTTGCACCAGAAATCGAGGGACTCGTCCACATCCGAAATGCGGATCATGGTATGGAGGTATTTCATGTCTTCTCTCCCGTTTATTCGGCGGCCTGCGCCGCTCGAGCGTCCTGAATGGCGCGCCATACCTTCTCGGGCGTCGCCGGCATTTCCAGGTGCCGGATGCCGAGAGGCTGGAGCGCGTGGTTGACCGCGTTCATCACCGCCGGCAGCGCGCCGGTGGTCCCGGCCTCGCCGGCGCCCTTGATGCCCAGCAGATTGGTCTTGGCGGGCACCGGATTGTTGCCGATTTCGAAGGCGCAGAAATCGTCGGCCCGCGGCATGGCGTAATCGAGGAAGGAACCGGACAGCATCTGACCGCTTTCCCCGTCATAGGCGACGTTTTCCAGCAGCGCCTGGCCCGCCCCCTGAACGATCCCTCCATGGACCTGGCCTTCGAGGGTGAGGGCGTTGACCACCGTGCCGACGTCGTCCACGGCCACGTAGCGGACGATTTCGGTGCGTCCCGTATCCGGGTCGATCTCCACCTCGCAGATGTGACAGCCGTTGGGGAAGCTGGAGGCTTCGGAGGTGTAGGTGGCGCGCTCGTAGAGGCCGGTCTCCACACCGGGCGGCACGGCCATGGCGTTGAACGAAGCGCGGGCCACATCCTGGATGTGGGCCTGCTTGTCGGTGCCGGCGACGGTGAAGTTCCCGTTCTCGAATTCGATGTCGGCCTCCGCCGCCTCCAGCATGTGGGCGGCGATTTTCCGTCCCTTTTCGATCACCTTGTCGGCGGCCATGCGCATGGCGCCGCCGCCGGCGACCGCCGAGCGGGACCCGATGGTGCCGATGCCGAAGGTCACCTTGTCGGTGTCGTCATCGACCACCCGGACATCGTCGCTGTCGATGCCCAGCATGTCCGAGAGAAAAATCTTGTACATGGTATCGTGGCCTTGGCCGTTGGACTTGGTCCCGGCCAAAACCGTGACCGTCCCGCCCGCATCGAACCGGATCTCCGCCTGTTCGGGCCTGGGGCTGGCGGCGCTCTCGATCATGTGGATGACGCTGTAGCCCCGGAGCCTGCCGCGGGCCTCGGCTTCCCGGCGGCGGGCCTCGAAGCCGGCGGTGTCCGCCATCTCCAGGGCCATGTCCTGGTTTTTTTCGAACTCGCCGGAATCGTATTTGAACACCAGGCCGGTCTGGAACGGCATGGCGTCCGCCGGGATGAGGTTGCGCCGGCGCAGCTCGCCCTTGTCGATTCCGGTCTCCCCGGCGGCGATATCGATGAGGCGCTCGAGGACGTAGGACGCCTCCGGCCGGCCCGCGCCGCGATAGGGGCCGGTCGGATGGGTGTTGGTGTAAACCGAGGTCACTTCCACGTGGATCGCCGGGGTGGTGTAGACGCCCGCCAGTCCGCCGAGGTTGAGGAAGGTCGGCACCATGGCCGCGCCCGAGGTGAGGTAGGCGCCGAGATTGCAGCGGCTCTTGAAGCGAAGCGCGAGAAAGTTGCCCGCGTCGTCGAGCGCCAGCTCCGCGTCCCACACCTGGTCCCGGGCGTGGTCATCGGAAATAAAGCCTTCCGAGCGCTCGCACACCCACTTGACCCGGCGGCCGAGCACCTTGGCGGCAAGCAGGCAAAGCCGGTTTTCGGGGAAGTGGGTGTCCTTCAAGCCGAACGCGCCGCCGATATCCCGCGACACCACCCGGACGCGGGTTTCCGGCACCTTGAAAATTTCGCGGGCGAGGGCGCTGCGCGACGCGTGGGGCGACTGCGTGTCGCAATACATGGTGTAGCGTTCCTCCCGCGCATCGTACTCGCCGACGCAGCCTCGGGTTTCCATGGCGTTGGTCGAGATGCGGTTGATGACGAAGCGTTGGCGGGTGACGTGGGCCGCGCCGTCGAACGCCGTATCCACCGCCTCTTTGTCGCCGAGATCGAAGACGTTGGAAATGTTGCCGGGATAGTCCTCCCAGAGTTGCGGGGCGTTCCCATCGGTGGCGATGGCCGTCTCGGTGACCGAGGGCAGGGGGTCGTATCCCACCTCGACCAGCTCCGCCGCATCCTTTGCCTGGGCCAGCGTTTCGGCGACCACGAACGCCACCGGATCGCCGATCACCCGGGCATTGCCGCCGGCGGGAATCAGGCCGGGATGGGACGCCCAATAGACGTCGGATCCGTCCTTCGGCCGTTTGCGGGGCGGAAAGTGGGGCTTGGTGACACCGAGCCCGGCCGCCTCGATGTCCCGGTGGGTGAAGACCTTCAGCACCCCCGGCGCGGCTTCGGCGACGGAGGTGTCGAGGGAGGCAACCTTGGCGTGGGCATGGGGAGAGCGGACCGAATAGCCCCAGGCCATGTCCGGAAAGCTGACGTCGCTGACATATTGACCCCGGCCGGTCAGCAGCCTCGGGTCCTCGGTGCGGAGCACCGATTGGCCCATTCCGAACTGGCCCATCTGTTCCTTCCCTTGGTGAAATTCGCCTGGATTCGAGCCGTATCTTGCAGAATGATTCCCACCCTTGCAATCGGCCGGGCTTGCCCGGGCGGCGGGTCCGGCTAACATGTCCGGCAGACGATCGGTGGTTAACGAATATCCGGGGAGGTCGAAATGTCAGCACATTCACACGGCATCGTGCACCTGGTGGGCTCGATCCCGCTGGATAATGCGGAGAACGTCTTTCGCACCGTCGCCGGTGCGGTGCCTGACCATCTCGCCCGCCTGCCCGACGGTGAAACCGGTGAGCGGATCGGCTGGATTCGCTTCATGCAGGAAATGCTCGCCAACCATCCGGACATGGAGGAGGACCCCGACACGCCGCCGCTCAAGTGGACCCAATGGGACGGCGTGCTGCTCAGGGAGATTCCTCAATATCGATTCAAGCCCGGGACCGATCTCTCGGAGGTGACGTTCAATACGCCCTACGGCGACGAGGCCATCGCGTCGTTCGAGTTGTTCGGCAGGCTGCAGGACGACGGCGTCATTCCGTCCGGGACCAAGTTTCAGGTTTCCATCCCGACGCCCCTGGCGCCCGGCTACAACTACGTCGCCCCCGGCGCCCAGGACGATTTCATCGAGGTTTACACCAGGCATGTCGTGGAAACCGTCGAACGCATCTCAGCCGCGCTCCCCAACGACCGCATCGCCTTCCAATGGGACGTCTGTCAGGAAGTGCTCATGTGGGAAGGCTACTACGATGCCCAGCCGGCCGACTACAAGGAAGAGATATTCCGGGTGCTGGGCGAGGTCGGCGATGCCGTGCCCGAACCGGCCGAGCTCGGCTACCATCTCTGCTATGGCAGCCCCCGGGACGAGCACATCGTGCAGCCCCGGGACTCGGCCAACATGGTCGAGATGACCAACGGCATCGTTGCCTCGATCAACCGCGCCGTGCAGTTCATTCACCTGCCGGTGCCCAAGGACCGCTCGGACGACGGCTATTTCGCGGCGCTCGCGGAACTGAAGCTGCCCGCGGGTTGCGATCTCTATCTCGGCCTGATCCATCACGACGACGAGGCGGGGGATGCGGCGCGTCTCGCGGCCGCGCAAAAAGTCGTCAAAGTGGATGGCGTGTCGTCGGAATGCGGCTGGGGCCGCGGTGATCCGGAACGGGTGCCGGGCCTGTTGGAGTCGCACCGCAAGGCGGCGGCCACGCTGGGGTAGAATTCCTAGGCCTCCCGGGCGCCCGCCATGTCTCGAAGGTAACTATTCAACCGGTTTGTTTCCGGGAGTTCCGCCGGGCATGGCTGCCATGATCAGGGGTGCGTTGACACGCTAAAGGCCCATCTCTACATGTTACGCCCCGCCGAAGGGCGGTACGGATCCGGCAATCTCGACGATGCAACCCGTATGACCGATCGACTTTCCATCGCCATGGGCCAGATCAATCCGATCGTCGGCGCGGTCGACGACAATCTGGACCTGATCCGCCAAGCCCGCGCCGACGCGGCCTCGGGCGGCGCCGACTTGCTGGTCACCGGTGAGCTCGCGGTTTCCGGTTATCCGCCGGAGGATCTGGTCCGGAAACCCGCCTTGGTCGACCGGATCGAGGCGGGGGTAAAGGCCTTGGCCGCCGGGACGGCGGATGGCGGGCCTGCGCTCTTGATTGGTGCGCCGTGGCGGGACGGCGATAAACTCCACAACGCGGCATTGCTGCTGGATGGCGGCGGGATCGCCACCAGCCGCTATAAGCACTTGCTGCCCACGTACGGGGTGTTCGACGAGGACCGGGTATTCGATGCCGGCCCCATGCCGGGTCCCATCGCGTTCCGGGATGTCCGGCTCGGCGTCATGGTGTGCGAGGACATGTGGGAGGCCGACGTCACCGAGACCCTGGAAGAGTCGGGGGCCGAAATTCTCGTCGTCATCAACGGCTCCCCCTTCGAGGTCGACAAGGCGGACCAGCGGCTCAACCTGGCGGTCGCCCGGGTGACCGAGAGCGGCCTGCCGCTGCTGTATGTCAATCAGGTGGGCGGCCAGGACGAGCTGGTTTTCGACGGGGCCTCGTTCGTGCTTGGCGCCGACCGGGGTCTCAGATGCCAAGCGGACTCGTGGGTCGAGCAGACGGTGCTCACCGAATGGACGCGGGGCGCGGATGGCTGGGAATGCGCGCCGGGCGCGATGGCCGCACCGGCGAACGGTGAAGCGCCCATCGAAAACATCTACCGGGCGATGACCCTGGGATTGCGGGACTACGTCAACAAGAACCGGTTTCCGGGGGTCATCCTCGGGTTGTCGGGCGGCATCGATTCCGCCTTGTCGGCGGCCGTGGCGGTGGATGCCCTTGGGCCCGAGCGGGTCCACTGCGTGATGATGCCGTCGCCCTATACCTCGAACGAGAGCCTCGAGGACGCGGCCGAGTGCGCGAACCTGCTGGGGCTGCGCTACGACAATGTTGAAATTGATTCCGCCATGGATGCCTTCGGCGACATGCTGAGCGGAATTTTCGAGGATACGGAACCGGACGCCACCGAAGAAAATATTCAGGCGCGTTCGCGCGGCCTGATCGTCATGGCGATCTCCAACAAATTCGGCTACATGGCGCTGACCACCGGCAACAAGTCGGAGATGTCGGTGGGCTACGCCACCCTGTACGGCGACATGTGCGGCGGCTATTCGGTGCTGAAGGACGTCTACAAGACCACCGTCTACCGGCTCTCCAACTGGCGCAATCAGCACCATCCGGCGGGCGCCCTGGGCCCGGCGGGCCGGGTGATCCCCGAGCGCATCATCACCAAGGTGCCGTCCGCCGAACTGAAGCCCGGCCAGACCGACCAGGACACCCTGCCGCCCTACGACGTGCTCGACGATATTCTCGAGTGCTTGATCGAGGGTGAGCGGGCAGTGGACGAAATCGTCGCCCGCGGCCATGACCCGGAGACCGTCCGGCGGGTGTGGCAGATGCTCGACCGTGCGGAGTACAAGCGCCGCCAGGCGCCGCCCGGCGTCAAGATCACGTCGCGCGCATTCGGCCGCGATCGCCGCTATCCCATTACCAACGGCTTTACCGGATTGGTCTAACCGCCGTTCCCGGCCGGGCCGTGTTTCGGTTTCCGCCGGTAGGAGCCCTTGCCCCGCTTGGCTTTCACGCGCTTCATCTTGAACAGGGGTGAACGCAGGCTGGCGGCAATGGCGTTGCGGCGGCCGGGCTTTCTCTGCCTGCGCCGCCCGGACATGGCCTAGAGTTTGGTCGGGTTGGGGGCGTCGCCGTAGACGTCTTCGGGGTCGAAGACCTTTTCGGTCTCTTCGTACTTCAAGGTCAGCGGTCCTTCGGCGCTGCCCGTCGGCACCGAGCGGTAGAAGCACGACCGGTAGCCCACGTGGCACGACGCACCGCTGCCGTCCACATTGACCCGGAGCCACACGGCGTCCTGGTCGTCGTCGATGCGCATTTCGGCGACCCGCTGGGTGAGTCCCGAGGTCGCGCCCTTGTGCCAGAGGGTTCGGCGGGAGCGGGACCAGTAGTGGGCCTCGCCGGTTTCGATGGTCCTGGCCAGCGCCTCGGCATTCATATAGCCGTGCATCAGCAATTCGCCGGTCTCGAAGTCGGTGGTGACCACCGGGATCAGCCCCTGGTCATCGAACTTGGGCGCGAGCTCATGGCCTTCCTCCACCTGTTCGATGGAGGTGCGGGCCTGAAAGAGATCCTTGTCGTCAGCGCTCACGGCGGCGATTCCTTGAATTCGGGCGCCTTATATATCCGCGCCGGCTCGGACGGGCAAGGGGCCCGCGCCCACATGTCATTTTCTTCCCGGAGCCACTTGCTATAGTCCCGGCACCGAACATTTCTTGACAGGGGAGAGATCCTGACATGGCATCCTATAAATTGGTTTCCTACAAGGCGTCCGACGGCTCGGCCCGCGCCGGCATGGTGATCGGCGACACGGTCCATGACCTGGCCGCCGAGGCGGCCGCGGCCGGTGCGGCCGGCTTCGACGGATCGCGCGTCCGGGGCGTCTTGGAGAATTGGGCCGCCGCCGGGCCTGTCCTCAGGGCCATTTCGGATAATCCGGACGGCAGCGTTTCCCAGCCCCTGTCGGAAACCAAATTACTGGCGCCCGTGCCGCGCCCCAGCGCGATTTACTGCGCCGGCGCCAACTATTGGGACCATGCGGCGGAGATGGGCAATACCAGCATCAAGAAGGATGAAATCGAACCGTTTTTCTTCATCAAGTCCGGCTCGGTGGTGATCGGCCCCGGCGACGATATCCGCCTCTCGCCCACCTATTCGGAAAAGTACGACTACGAGGTGGAAATCGCCCTGTTCATCGGCAAGGAAGGCCGCCACGTCCCGGTCGACGATGCCATGGACCACGTCGCCGGCTACACGATCATGAACGACCTTTCGGCCCGCGAGCGCGGCAAACGGGACGACTGGCCCTTCGGCATGGACTGGGTACGCCACAAATCCTTCGAATGCTCGTCCCCCATGGGCCCGTGGATCGTGCCCGCGGACGATATCGCCGACGTCCACGATCTTTCCATGAAGACGACCGTTTCGGGCGACGTTCGCCAGGATTCCTCATCCCAACAGATGATCTTCCGCATACCCGAGCAGATCGCCGCCCTGTCGGCGCAGATGACCCTCTATCCGGGCGACATCATCGCCACCGGCACCTGCGCGGGCGTCGCCGCCGCCTCCGGCAAGTTCCTCAATCCGGGAGAGCACATCGTCATGGAGGTCGAAGGCATCGGCACCCTGGAAAATACCCTGGTCGCGGAATAACAGGCGGGAGCCATGCCAGAACCACTCGGCTTCGGCGTTTTCCTGGCGCCGTTTCACGCTCTTCACGAGGACCCGACGCAGGCGCTGCATCGGGATCTGGAGCTCGTCGAGTGGTTCGACCGGCTGGGCCTCGACGAAGTGTGGGTCGGCGAGCACCATTCGGGCGGATTCGAAATCATCCCGGCGCCCGAGGTGTTCATCGCGGCGGCCGCCGAGCGCACCAAGCACATCCGTCTCGGTACCGGGGTGAAGTCGCTGCCCTATTACCACCCGATGATCGTCGCCGATGAGATGGTGCTGCTGGATCATTTGACCCGCGGGCGGGTGATGTTCGGGGTCGGCCCGGGGGCGCTGCCGACGGACGCCCATCACCTGGGCATCGACGTCAGGGACCAGCGCCGGCGGATGGCCGAATCGCTGGAGGTCATCGTGCCGCTGCTCGAGGGCGAAACGGTCACCCGGGAGACCGACTGGTTCACCATCCGGGATGCCCGCCTGCAGATGCAGCCCTATACCCGGCCCAAGATGGAGATGGCGGTGACGTCCATCCGTTCGCCCGCAGGGGCCATCGAGGCGGGCAAGTACGGCGCCGGCCTGCTGGTCCTCGGCGGCACGTCGGACGACGCCATGGCCTATCACGTCAAGAACTGGGAGGTCTGTCAGGAAACCGCCGCCGAGCACGGCCGGACCGTCGCGCGGGATCAATGGCGGATCACCGCGTGGGTGCATTTGGCCGAAACCCGGGAGAAAGCGATCAGCGACATCGACCATGGATTTCTGGATTGGTTCGAGTACTCCAAGGCCATCCTGCCCGGAACCCCCATCCCGTTCGATACGCCGGATCCCAAGCAATACGCGCTGGACAACCAGGTGGCGATCATCGGAACGCCGGACGATGCCATTCGCGAGATCGAACGGATGCAGGCGGCGGCCGGCGGCTTCGGCGAGCTCCTGGCCTTGGCGCACAACTGGGCGCCGTTCGCCGACGTGAAGCGCTCCTATGAATTGCTTGCCCGCTACGTGATGCCGCATTTCAACGGCAATCTGGATGCCCGCCGCGCCAGTTACGATTTCGGGACCGAGCATATCGAGGAGATGCGCAAGGACGTCGGTGCGGCGGTGGAAAGCTCCCAAAAGGCCTACGAGGCGCACAGGAAGCGCAAGGGCGCCAAGGCGGCCGAATAAAGGCCCGTAACCTTGTTCAGGGTGTCCGGCGCCGCTATACACTCCGCCCAAATGACTATCCGGATTTACAATACCCTGGCCCGCGAGAAGCAGGACCTGGAACCGGTGACCCCGGGCCGGGTCGGCATGTATGTGTGCGGGCCGACGGTCTACGACTACGCCCATATCGGCAATGCGCGCCCGGTGATCGTGTTCGACGTGCTCTACCGGCTGCTGCGGCGCGAATTCGGCGCCGGCAACGTCAAGTACGTCCGCAACATCACCGACGTGGACGACAAGATCATCGCCGCGGCCGACGAGAGCGGCGAGGAGATCGGCTCCATCACCGCCCGGACAACCCGGGCGTTTCAGGCCGACATGGCCGCGCTCGGCGCCCTGCCGCCGGACGAGGAGCCCCGCGCCACCGGCCACATCCCGGAGATGATCGCGCTGATCGAGGACCTGATCGACAAGGGCCACGCCTACGAGGCGGACGGCCATGTGCTGTTCGATGTCTCTTCCATGGCCGGCTACGGGCGGCTGTCGAGGCATTCGCAGGACGAGCTGATCGCCGGGTCCCGGGTGGAGGTCGCGCCCTACAAGCGAAACCCGACCGACTTCGTGCTGTGGAAACCGTCCACCGGTTCCCAGCCCGGCTGGGACGGCCCCTGGGGCTTCGGGCGGCCCGGCTGGCACCTGGAATGCTCGGCCATGTCGGAAAAGCATTTGGGCGTCACCTTCGATATCCACGGCGGCGGCCAGGACTTGATCTTTCCCCACCACGAGAACGAGATCGCCCAGTCCACCTGCTCCCATGGCGCCGGGACCTTCGCCAAATACTGGATGCATAACGGCTATCTGCAGGTGGAGGGCGAGAAGATGGCCAAGTCCCTGGGCAACTTCATCACCGTCCACGACTTGCTGAAGGCGCATCACGGGGAGACCATCCGGCTCGCCATACTGATGACCCACTACCGCCAGCCCATCAACTGGACGGCGGACGGGCTCGCCCAGGCGAAGAGCCAGTTGGACGGCTGGTACGGGGCGCTGAGAGGCGGGAGGGGGGAAACGGCGGATGCGCCGTCCGCTCTGGTCGAGGCCTTGTCCGACGACCTCAATACGCCGCTGGCCATATCGGCGCTGCACGAAGCCGCGGGCGCCGTGAACAAGTCGGGCATGGCCGAGGACGCGGGCGCGCTTCAATCCGGCGCCGACCTCCTCGGTCTTCTCCAGCTTGATCCGGAGGACTGGTTCAAGTGGCAGCCCGAGGGGACGGCGAGCCTATCGGATACCGATATCGACGGCCTGATCGAGGAACGCGACGCCGCCCGGGCCGAGAAGAACTTCGCCCGCGCCGATGAAATCCGCGATCGGCTGGCCGACGCGGGCATCCTCCTGGAGGACGGCGCCCAAGGCACCGCCTGGAAGCGCGCATAAGGGATCGGTCGTGGCCCGCGGGCCGGTCGTTCCATTTGCGGCCCCGCCGTGGGCTCACTATATGAGCAGGGATGGCTAGTCCGCCGCCTCGATCTCCGTGGAACCGGCCGCCGCCCCGGGGCGGCGGACGCGGTCCGCTGTGGTTGTGGCTGGCGGCGGGCGGCGCCGGCCTGGCACTCCTTGTGTTTCTCCTTGCGCGGGCATTCCCCGAAATCTGGGCGCAGGAGGGAACCAGGATCAGCGTCGTTTCCTCGCTGGGTTTCGCCGTATTGATCGGCTCGTCGCTTATCGTCCGGTGGCGCGCCCGGCCGGGAATCATGTTCAGGCATGCGGCCATTTGGGGCGCCGTCTTCGCGGCGCTGCTGCTGGCATTCTCGTTCAAGGACGATGCCCGGGGCCTGTTCGAGCGGATGCGCGCCGAACTTCTGCCCCATCGCGGCCAGACGGTGGGCGAGACGCTGCTGCTGCGGGCCCGGGATGACGGCCACTTCGTGGTTCAAGCCCTGGTCGACGGGGTGCCGGTCCGGTTCCTCGTCGATACCGGCGCCTCCGACGTCGTCCTCAGTCCCCTGGATGCCGAACGTCTGGGCCTCGATCCCTCGCGCCTGAATTACAGCCGGGTCTATCGCACGGCCAACGGGACGGTCCGCGGCGCGCCGGTGGTCCTGGGCCGGGTCAGCGCCGGCCCCATTTCGCTCCGCGGCGTCCGGGCCTCCGTCAATCAGGCCCCCTTGTCGAGCTCCCTGCTGGGCATGAGTTTTCTCGGGCGGCTGTCCGGCTACTCGGTGGATGGCGACAAATTGACCCTTCGCCGCTAAGGATTGTCCAAGCGCCCGTTCTCGAAGGCGACGAAATTCGGCCCTTTCGGCGGAATTTCTCCGCCGATCCCCTGATTGGTCCGCCGCACTCCCTGCATGGGGCCCGAAAGCCGCTCCCCAAGGTGCGGCGGGCCGACACTGAAAAACTTGTGATTTTGCCGCTTTTTGGGCATTCTCCGGCGCTTTCCCGGCAATTGGGGCCGGGATGTGCCGGCCAGCACATTGGGATCCAAAATGAAAGATGAGTGACAAGCGCATCTACATATTCGATTCGACCCTGCGTGACGGCGCGCAGACCCAGGGAATCGACTTCTCCTCGGCGGACAAGGCGGCCATCGCGGCGGACCTTGATGCGTTGGGTATCGACTATGTGGAAGGCGGCTGGCCGGGCGCCAACCCGACGGACGATGCCTTCTTCGGCGAGCCGCCGGCATTCAAGAACGCCAAACTCACCGCGTTCGGCATGACCCGCCGGGCGGGGCGCTCGACGGCCAACGATCCCGGCCTCAAGGCGCTGACCGAGCCCGGTACGCCCGTCGTCTGCATCGTCGGCAAGACCCATGATTTCCACGTCGATGTGGCGCTCGAGGTGGAGTTGGACGAGAACATCGAAATGATCCGCGATTCGATCGCCCATACGGTGGAAATCGGCCGCGAAGCCATTTTCGACGCCGAACACTTCTTCGACGGCTACAAGGACAATCCGGACTATGCCCTGGCCTGCGTGACGGCGGCTTACGACGCGGGGGCGCGCTGGGTGGTGCTGTGCGACACCAACGGCGGCACGCTGCCCCACGAGATCGAGGAGATCGTCATCAAGGTGACCGAGATGGTGCCCGGTGATCATCTGGGCATTCATTGTCACGACGACACCGGCAACGCGGTGGCGAACTCCCTGGCGGCGGTCCGCGCCGGCGTGCGGCAGGTGCAGGGCACCCTCAACGGCCTCGGCGAGCGCTGCGGCAACGCCAATCTCGTGACCCTGATCCCCAATCTGATGCTGAAGATGGGTTATGAAACCGGGATTACCGAGGGCGGTCTCAAGCAGCTCACCCACATTTCCCGTTTGCTCGACGAGCGCCTCAATCAGGCGCCCAACCGCTCGGCCCCCTATGTCGGCGAACGCGCCTTCGCCCATAAGGGCGGGTTGCATGTTTCGGCGGTGGAAAAGGATCCCAAGTCCTACGAGCACGTGAACCCCGAGGCCATCGGCAATCACCGCCACGTGGTGGTGTCGGACCAGTCGGGCCGCTCCAACATTCTCGCCATGTTCCGCGACATCGGCCTGGAGATCGAGGACGGCGACCCCAAGGTGACGCGGCTGGTCGAGGTGGTCAAGGAGCGGGAATTCGACGGCTACGCCTATGACGGCGCCGAGGCGAGCTTCGAGCTGCTGGCCCGCCGGGCGCTTGGCGAGTTCCCGGAATATTTCAAGCTGACCAGCTTCCGGGTGATCGACGAACGGCGCTGGAATGCCCGGGGCGAGCTGATCACCCTCTCCGAAGCGACGGTGAAAGCCGAACTCAACGGCAAGACATACATGAACGTCGCCGAGGGCAACGGTCCGGTGAATGCGCTTGATTCGGCGCTCCGCGATATTCTGGTGCCCCACTATCCCGAGCTCTCGGACGTCCGGCTGGTCGACTACAAGGTGCGCATCCTGACGCCCTCCGAGGCCACCGGCGCGGTGACCCGCGTGATGATCGAGAGCGCCGATGACACGGGGGAGCGCTGGTCGACGGTGGGGGTTTCGACCAACATCATCGATGCGTCGTTCAATGCGCTCCACGACGCCATCACCTACAAGCTTTATCGGGACGAGGCCCCGGTCGGCGGCAGGTTCGCCGGCGCCGCTTAAGCCTGCCGTGGCGGGGACCGACCGCACGCGCGAGCCGGGCGCGGCCGGCGAAAGCCCGGTGATCATCCTCGTCGATCCCCAACTGGGCGAGAATATCGGCATGGTCGCGAGGGCCATGCTCAATTGCGGCTTCACCGAATTGCGGCTTGTCCGGCCGCGGGACGGCTGGCCGAGCGACAAGGCCGTCGCCGCCGCGTCCGGCGCCGACCGGGTGGTCAACGGCGCCCGGCTGTTCGATACCACCCAAGCGGCGATTGCCGACCTGACCGCGGTCTACGCCACCACCGCGCGGCCGCGCGGCATGACCAAGCTGGTTTATGCGCCGGATGAAGCCGCGCCCATGATGGCCGAAGATCCCGCTTCCACCGGTATCCTGTTCGGCGGCGAGGCCAAGGGGCTCAAGAACGACGATATCGCGCTTGCCGACGCCATCATCATGGCGCCCCTCAATCCCCAATTCTCGTCGCTCAATCTCGCCCAGGCGGTGCTTTTGGTGGCGCACGAGTATTACAAGCTCGGTCTCGAGCCGGCGGACGATCCCCAGGAGAAAAAGGGCACCCGTCCGGCGACCAAGGAGGAGCTTCTGGGATTTTACGAGCACCTGGAAAGCGCCCTCGACGGGTCCGGGTTTCTGCACGTCAAGGAGAAGCGCCCGACCATGGTGCGCAACCTGCGCAACCTGTTCGGCCGCGCCCGCCTGACCGAGCAGGAGGTCCGGACGCTCAGGGGCATCATCGCCTCGTTGGTGAAGCACAAGCCCGGGAAGTAGCGGGCCTAGATCGGGTCATGTTTTGACGGAACCACGGCGCGGTTTCGTCAAAACATGTGAATCGGCTCCAGGGGCTGGTCCGCACCCGCCGGCCCGCCTTCGACCGCCGTCTGCCCCGTCCGTTTGTCGCCCGGCTCCATGGCGCTCCGACCGCCGTTGAAGAGACGAGAAGTTGCAGGGCCTCGGCGGCTCTACTCTCCACCGGTCTCCCGATCCCCGAGAATCTTGATCTCCCGCCGCGGGAAGGGAATGTGGATGTCGTTGGCCTTGAGGGCCGTCCAGATCATCAGCAGGAGATCGGCGCCGACCCGGTTGTCGCCGTCGTCGATTCCTTCCATCCAAAATTCGACCAGGATGTTGATGCCGGATTCGCCGAAGCTTTCGATCTCGGCGTCCGGGCGTTCGGCGAGGGGCAGATCGTCGCCGCTGAGCACCCGGGGATGGCTGGCCACCGCCTCGCGGACGATTTCGAACAGTTTTTCGAGATCCGTGCCATAGGCCACCTGAAAGCGGAGCGGGTAGCGCTGCTTCTTGTTGTTATGGGTCCAGTTGGTGAAGGCGGTGGTGATGAACCGCTCGTTGGGCACCATGATGTCCTTGCCGTCATAGGTCTCCAAGGTGGCTGCCCGCATGGTCAACTCGCGAAGCGTGCCCGCGCGCCCGTCTTCCAGTTCGATGTAATCGCCGATGGTGATGGTGCGATCCAGCAGGATGATGATGCCGGATATGAAGTTGGAGGCGATTTGCTGCAGCCCGAAGCCGAGACCGACGCCCAGCGCGCCGCCGAATACCGCAAGCGCGGTGAGGTCGATGCCCATCACGTTCAGAAGCAGCAGGAATATGATTACATAGATGCCGATTTCGAACAGCTTGGCGATCACCTCGCGGGTACTGACATCGAGCGAGGTCCGGTTGCGGATCAGCCGCTGACCGGTGCTGTTCGAGAACCGGCCGAGCCAGAACAGGATGGCGCCCAACAGGAACGTGCGGATGACGTCGTAAAGACTGATCTTGATATTTCCGGCTTCGAACGAGACCGCCTCAAGATGGGCGATGACGTCGTCCAGCCAGCCGGCCACCTGCAACAAGGCGATGGGAATCCCGATCCACTTCAGAACCTGGACGATGGTGGCATTGCTTATGAAGTGGTTGGCGATGCTGTAGATCAGGAAGATGACCGCGACGCCCTGGGCAATCTGGATCAACCAGGTCTTGCCGACCGCGGCCGCGCCGAATTCACCGTCGACCAGCAAGAGGATGACCGCCGATAACGGCAACAAAAGACGCCGGCCGTTGTGGAGGAAGCGCCGCACGTCGTACAACACGCCCGGCGCCGGTTGCTCGCGGAAAATCCTGAGGCCCTTTGCGGCGTAGCGGGTGAAGATCCATGCCGGCGCCACGGCCGCCAGGATCAGGCCGACCTGGCCGTAGAACTCGATGGAGATCAGCTGGTTTGCCGCCTCGGACAAAAACGCCGGGAGACTTGCGATGAATTGCTCCATGGTTGGCGCCCCTTCCCCTTGTGGCCCGCGGTCGGCAGGCAAATCCTAGCCGTTCTGCCCGGGCGCACCAACAGGCGGGTGAGACGGCCCTCGAAAACGGTTGCGCCGACTGCCGGAATATCCTGAGCCGTCAGGTCGAACGGGGCCGGGTTGAACCGCGGCACTCCCATGGCGGCGCGGCCATGGACGGCTTGGGGCCGCACCCCGGTCTTCCGTCCCATTCGTCCCGCCTTCGCTTCGCGGATAGCTTACCATATTGTTATAAATACCTTCCGAATCTGTGTTATTTTTGACGCGGCGGGCGGAAAAAGACGACCGTCGGTATTTTTCACCATGCCGAACGGCAATTTTTTCGTTTATTTTCAATATTTTATTCTACTCCGATCAAAAATTCCCGGATTGTACGAAAAAAAATAAAAAAAAGCTTGCGACATGTGCGACGGATATGGTAGGAAATATCCTCAGGATCGGGAGCCGTGCGCGCCGGTCCAATTGTCTGAACCCCGGCCGCCGTTTCCGGCGGCTTTTTCGTGTCCGGTCCTTGTCGATCCCTCACCTTGAAACGGGGGAGCGGGGTCCCGATGCGGCGAGGCGATTACTCCCTTTCCCTCTGGAAGGAGGCCGGGGTAAGGGTGATATCACTGCAACACTCGCAAGGCGGCTCAATTGAGTCTGGACCCTAGTTCCCCGCCGCGTTCTTCGCCCCGTTGCGCGCCAACTCGTCCGCCCGCTCGTTCTCCGGATGGCCGGCGTGACCCTTGACCCAGTGCCACGACACATCGTGCTTCCGCGCCAGTTCGTCGAGTTCCCGCCACAGCTCGTGATTGACGCGGTATCCGCCGCCCTTGACCTTGAAGTCCTTGGCCTTCCAGCCGGCGAGCCATTCGGTCATGCCCTTCTGGACGTAGGTGCTGTCGGTATACACCGCGACGCGGCAGGGACGGGTCAGGGCTTTCAGGCCCTGGATCACCGCCATCATTTCCATCCGGTTGTTGGTGGTGGCGGGCTCGCCGCCGGACAGTTCCTTTTCGTGTCCATTGAAGCGGAGAATCGCCCCCCAGCCCCCGGGCCCGGGATTGCCGCTGCAGGCGCCGTCGGTGAACAACTCGACATGGTCGGTATCGGCCATCCCGCCTTCTAGAACAGAAATAGGATTATGAAAACCTTTGCCCAGGCCCCTCGTCAGCGCACTCTCCACCGCCCTTGTGAGTACCCGGGGCCTCAACTAAAGTCGGGACCATGAAATCCGCCGAACCGGCGGAGAAATACTCAGCGGAGGTCCTTCGAGATGAGCGAACCTGTCGTAGCTCAAAAAAGCCCGATCAAGCAGGAACTTGAGGCGGGGCAATCATACTTCTGGTGCGCCTGCGGCTACAGTGACAACCAGCCATATTGCAACGGCGCCCACAAGGAACATGGGATGGCGCCCATGAAGGTCGACAGCGACAAGGACCAGACGGTGTTTTTCTGCTGCTGCAAGCAAACCAAGACGCCGCCCTACTGCGACGGCACACACAGCTCGCTCTAGGAAGCCGGCCGCCGACGTGAGTGCCCCCGGCCAGATGAAGTTGCGCATTATTCGGCGGACAGCCGGACTGATGGTCCTCGCCGCGGTCCTTGCCGCCTGCGAGGTCGACCGGCCGAGTTTCGCCGACTTCGGATTGGGTGAGAAGGTGCCGCTCCCGGGTTGCCCGCCCGTAAAGGTGCTGGGCGCTGCTGCTGAAATCGTCCAGTACCGGGAAGGCCCCGGCCGGGACATCACGGATATCGTCCACGAATCCAAGCTCGTCGGGTATACCGGCAACTGCGAGTTCATCGGGGATTCTCCGAATTTCACCCACGTCAAGGTGCTGATGCGGCCGGTGTTGGACGTCTCTCGGGGACCGGCGGCGACCGGCCGCACGCTCGACCTCAATTACTTTGTCGCAATTCCGGATTTCCATCCGAGACCGGAAGGACGCCGGGAAATGTCTATCCGCGTCTTGTTTCCGGAGAATCGCGCGAACCTTCGGGTTCAGGACGGGGAAGTCTCGGTGACCATCCCTCTGTCGGGCGGGCGCAGCGCGCCGGATACCGAAATCTTTCTGGGGTTCGTCCTGACCGAAGAGCAACTGAAGGCCAACCGGGAACGGCGAAGCGCCGCCGGCGGAGATGGGAGGTAGCGCCGTGTCCGACGGTGCATCCCGAACGACGCATCTCCATGAGCTGCATGTGTCGCTTGGCGCCAGGATGGTGCCGTTCGCCGGCTATGACATGCCTGTCCAGTACACAGGCATCATCGCGGAGCACCTGCATACGCGGTCCGGCGCCGGATTGTTCGATGTCGGACACATGGGTCAGGGACGTCTCACCGGGGCGGGGGCCGCCGCGGCGCTGGAGACGCTCGTGCCGGGCGACATAACGGGGCTGGCCGAGGGCCGCATGCGCTATACCCAATTGACCAATGAACACGGCGGTATTCTGGATGATCTGATGGCGTCCAAAGTCGGTGATGCGATCTTCCTGGTGGTCAACGCGTCGAGAAAGGAAAGCGACTTCGCGCATATTGCCGGGGGTATCGGTTCGGATGCGGCGCTCGAAATCCTGACTGACCGCGCCCTCATCGCGCTTCAGGGGCCGAAGGCGGCGGCGGTGCTCGACCGCCATGCGCAAGGTGTCGCCGAAATGAAATTCATGACCATTTCCGCGGTCGACGTCATGGGCGCCGAATGTCTGGTCTCGCGGTCCGGTTATACCGGGGAAGACGGCTACGAGATATCCATTCCCGGCGAATCGGCCGTCGAAATCGTGCAAGCCCTGCTGGCCGAGTCCGAGGTCGAGCCCATTGGACTGGGCGCGCGGGATACGCTGCGGCTGGAGGCCGGGCTTTGCCTCTACGGCAGCGATATCGACGAGACCACGACGCCGGTGGAAGCGGGGCTCACGTGGTCCATCGCCAAGCGCCACGAAGAGGGCGGATTCCCTGGCGCACCGGTGATTCAGCAGCAGATCGCCGATGGCCCGGAGCGCCGCCGGGTGGGGTTGAAACCGGACGGCAAGGCGCCGGTGCGGGCGCACGCCGAGATCCGCGGCAAGCTCGGCGAGACCGTCGGTGAGGTCACCAGCGGCGGCTTCGGGCCGACCGTCGACGGACCGGTCGCGATGGGCTATGTAAAAAGTGAACATGCCGGAGCGGGAACGCCCGTGGACATCATGGTGCGCGGCAAACCCTTACCGGCCACCGTGGTTGAATTGCCCTTCGTCGAGCGGCGCTACTTCAGAGGGTGACATCGGGAGAGACCTGCGGGTCCAGATCAGGGAGTTAAATCTCATGGCCGACATGAAATTCACCAAGGAACACGAATGGATCGCCGTTGACGGCGACGTCGGTACGGTGGGCATATCCGAATACGCTCAGGAACAGTTGGGCGATGTGGTGTTCGTCGAGGTGCCGGACGTCGGCAAGTCGTTCAATCGCGGCGACGAAGCGGCGGTGGTCGAATCGGTCAAAGCCGCCTCGGAAGTGTTCGCCCCGGTGGATGGCGAAATCGTCGAGGTCAATTCCGGTCTCGAAGACGCCCCCGGCACCGTCAACGAGGATGCCTTCGGGGGCGGCTGGTTCTTCAAGATCAGGATCAACGATGCCTCGCAGTTGGATGAGTTGATGGACAGGGCGGCCTACGACGCCTACACTGCGGAACTCGATTGATGCGGTTCCTGCCGCTCTCCGATGCCGACCGGGCCGAGATGCTCGCGGCCATCGGGGTGCCGGCCATCGAAGATCTATACAAGGATGTGCCGGAGGGGCTGCACCTCTCAGGCCCCGTCGACCTGCCGTTCCATGCCGGCGAGCTTGGCGTAGGCCGGGATCTGGCGGCGCTGGCCGCCCGGAATCTCGACGGTGGGTCGGCGCCGTTTTTCGTCGGCGGCGGGGTCTACCGGCATCATGTGCCGGCGGCGGTGGATCATCTGATCCAGCGGGGGGAATTTCTGACCGCCTACACGCCCTATCAGCCGGAGGTGTCGCAGGGCACGCTGCAGGCGTTGTTCGAGTTCCAGACCCAGGTCGCCCTGATCACCGGCATGGATGTCGCCAACGCGTCCCTGTACGACGGGTCCACCGGCTGCGCCGAGGCGGCGATGATGGCCTGCCGGGTCACCAGGCGAAGCCGGGTCGTGCTGTCGGGCGGCCTGCATCCCCACTATCGCGAGGTGACCGAGACCAATGCCCGGTTTATCGATCTGCGGATCGATGCGCTGAGCCCAAACCCCTCGGCGCCCGAGGATCTTGCCGCCCACCTCGACGAAGAGACGGCGTGCATCGTGGTCCAGAACCCGGATTTTTTCGGCCGGGTGCGCGAGCTGTCGGCGCTGGCTTCCGCCTGCCACGAGGCGGGCGCGCTTTTGATCGTCGTGGTCAATGAGATCGTGTCCTTGGGCGCTTTGAAATCGCCGGGCGATATGGGGGCCGATATCGTTGCCGCCGAAGGCCAGTCCCTCGGCAACGCCATGGGATTCGGCGGCCCGCATGTGGGCCTGTTTGCGGTGAAGGACCGGTTTGTCCGCCAGATGCCCGGCCGCCTCGCCGGCCAGACCGTCGACGTGGACGGCAACCGGGGGTGGGTGCTGACCCTCTCGACCCGCGAGCAGCATATCCGGCGCGAGAAGGCGACCAGCAACATCTGCACGAATTCGGGCCTTTGCGCCCTGGCGTTTTCCGTCCACCTCACCATGCTCGGAGAGGCCGGGTTCACCCGTTTGGCGGAGCTCAATCATGCGGCCGCGGTCAAGTTGGCGGGACGGTTGGACGGGGTGGACGGCGTCGAAATCGTCAACGACACGTTCTTCAACGAGTTCACGCTCCGGCTCGACCGGCCCGCGGCGCCGGTGGTCGAGGCGATGGCCGGCCAAGGCGTGCTCGGCGGATTTCCGGTTTCGCGGCTGCTGCCCGGCGAAGCTGCGTTGGAAAACCTGCTGGTGGTCGCGGCGACCGAAACCAATACCGAAGCCGAGATGGACAAGCTCGCCGACGCGCTGAGCGGGGCTTTGTAGATGGCCGGGACGATCACCGGAAACAAGGGGCTTCAGCAAGAGGAAGCGCTGATCTTCGAGCAGGATTCACCCGGCCGGTCGGGCGTCGATCTGCCGGCGCCGGATGCCGTGGCATCCCGGCTCGGCGACGCCGCGCGAACCGCGCCGATCGGCCTGCCCGGCCTCTCGGAGCCGGAGGTGGTGCGCCACTACCTGCGGATCAGCCAGAAAAACTATGCCATCGATGCCGGCATGTACCCGTTGGGCTCATGCACCATGAAGCATAACCCACGGCTCAACGAGAAGATGGCGCGGCTGCCCGGATTTGCCGACATCCACCCCCTGCAGCCCGAAAGCACGGTGCAGGGGGCGCTCGCGCTGATCAGCGAATGCGCCCGGTGGCTGACGACGCTCACCGGGATGCCGGGCGTCGCCATGTCGCCGGCGGCCGGCGCCCATGGAGAGCTGACGGGCCTGATGACCATCCGTGCGGCGCTCGAAGACCGGGGCGGCCCCCGCAAGCGGATGTTGGTGCCCGAATCCGCCCACGGCACCAATCCGGCGAGCGCGCATATGTGCGGCTATACGGTGGAGGCCATCCCGGCGGACGAGACGGGCCGGGTGGACCTGGCGGCGCTCAAGGACCGGATCGACGACGACGTCGCCGCCATCATGATCACCAATCCCAACACCTGCGGCCTGTTCGAGGGCGACATGAAGAACATGTCGGATGCCATTCACGCCGCCGGTGGCTACGTCTACTGCGACGGGGCCAACTTCAACGCCATCGTCGGGCGGGTCCGGCCGGGGGATTTGGGCATCGACAGCATGCACCTCAATCTGCACAAGACCTTCTCCACGCCGCACGGCGGGGGCGGGCCGGGGGCGGGGCCGGTGGCGCTGTCGGAAGCGCTGGTGCCGTACGCGCCGTTGCCGTACGTGGTTGCCGGCGAGGATGGATTTCATCTGGTCGAGCACGCCGATAACGCGGCAGGCAAACCCTACGGGCGAATGAAAGGGTTCCACGGCCAGTTCGGGGTCTTCGTCCGGGCGCTGGCCTACATGATGAGCATGGGGGCGGATGGGCTCCGGCAGGCCTCGGGCGATGCGGTGCTCAACGCCAATTACCTTCTCGCCGCGCTCGAGGACGATCTCTCGCTGCCCTATCCCGGCCCGTGCATGCACGAGGTGCTGTTCGACGATCACTTCCTCAAGGATACCGGCGTCACCACCCTGGATTTCGCCAAGGCGATGATTGACGAGGGCGTTCATCCCATGACCATGTATTTCCCGCTGGTGGTGCATGGCGCCCTGTTGATGGAACCCACCGAGACCGAAAGCAAAGCGGCCCTCGACAGCTTCGTCCGGATGATCAGGGGTCTGGCGTCCGAGGCCAGGGCGGGAAACACCGGGTTGTTCAGCGAAGCGCCCCGCCATACCCCCCGCCGGCGGCTGGACGAGACCACGGCCGCGCGGTCGCCGGTCCTGCGCTGGCGCCCCGCCCCTGATTAGGACAATTCGCTCCGCGGGCCTTTCGATTGGAGCGTGATCGAGGCTATTGGCCCTCGCGCCACCAGGCCATGGTCAGACCGCCGGCGGCGAGCAGCAGGAACAACAGCGCCGGCAGCAAAGGCACTTGGCGGACACCGGTCACCACGTAGGACCCGTTGCGCACCAGGCCGAGCCAGTCATTGCCGGATGCCGTTCGGCCGGGCCGGGTCCGGCGGAAGTCGGGCAATCCCTCGGCGATCCAGGAAACCCCGCCGCCGGATGCCTTGATGAGCGGCATCAGTTTGTCGGGCGAGGCCCGCAAATCCGAAAGTTCGGGCGGGTTCAGCTTGCCGACCGCCGCCGTCGCGGCGCGGGTGCCGTCCTCGATCTTGTAAAGCCCGGTTTCCTCGACGGTGATGGTCGCCGTCGAGCTGCCGTCCTGGCTCTCTTCCAGGCGGACGATCTGCTGCTTGCCCGAGGGCGCGGTCACGGTCACCGGCGGAACCTCTTCGCTGAGGGAGCGCCGCTGAATGGTCAACTGTTTGCCGTCGACGATGGCGCGAAGGTCTTCTTCCTCGAGATCCGGTTCCTTCATCAGCCAATGGGACAGCCGCCGCAATAGTTCGGCGTGCGGACCGCCGCCGTCGAAGCCCCGGGCCCAGAGCCAGATATGGTCGCTCATGAACTGGGCGACACGGCCCTTGCCCACCCGGTCGAGGATGAGAAGCGGCCGCTCGCCGACACCGGTCATCAACGTAACACCGTCCCGCTCCGAGGCCTCGATCTGACGGAACCACTGGCCCCAGGCGCTCTCGCCGTCGCCGGTCGCCGCGCCCGGCAGGCCCGCGGTCACCGGGTGGCGGCGGCCCTTGTCGGAAACCCGCGCCCGGAACGCCTGTTCGATCACCCGGCCGGACGGCAGTCCGGGGAATATCTGGCCGAGGGGCGTGTGATAGAGGCTGCGAACGCCGGCAAAATCGGGACCGACCGCCGCCAATACCGCGCCGCCGTCCCGTACGTAGCGGCTGATATTGCCGAGATAGGCCGGCGGCAGGACGAACCGGATGACGTAGCGGTCGAAGACGATGAGGTCGAATTCATGGAGCTTGATCTCGAACAGCTCGCGGATCGGGAACGAAATCAGCGCCAATTCGTTGAGCGGGGTGAAATCGTTCTTCTCCGGCGGCCGGAGGATGGTGAAGTGAACCAGATCCACCGACGGGTCCGATTTCAGGAGATTGCGCCAGGTCCGCTCGCCGGCGTGGGGCTGGCCCGAGACCAGCAGCACCCTAAGGCGGTCC
The DNA here is from genome assembly GCA_965221855.1 of Rhodospirillales bacterium. GTDB lineage: Bacteria > Pseudomonadota > Alphaproteobacteria > Rhodospirillales > UBA2165 > JAJDXO01. The sequence goes on from CBDCSV010000009.1 coordinate 142,150, forward strand.
CGGACGCCGTTGACGGTGACCACGGCGCGGTTGTTGATCAGCGACATCTCGTTGGCCATGGGGGCGGCCTCGATCACGAAGATGCTGGCGCCGCCATGCTCGATGGGCACTTCAACCGTCTGCTCCTCGCCGGTCCGCAGCAGGGCGCGGGTCGCCGGTCCGCCGGCCTCGGCGATGGTGACCTCGACGGTGGCGCCCGCCCGCGACGGGCGGTCATCGACCCGGAGAGACAACTGAACCGTCTTGCCGACGATCCCGAAGGCGGGGGCCCGGACCACCACAAGACGGCGGTCGCGCTCTTCGGGCGATCCGGTGAGCATCACGTGCAAAGGCGCATTCAGCCCGGCCGCTTCGGCGTCGTTGATTGCCTCTTCGGGATCATCCGCCGCGGCGTCCGGCTTCCGGGCCGCGGAAGCCGGAACGTCGTGGACCTGGCCGTCGGTAATCATCACCGCGCCGGCAAACCGGTCCTTGGGCAGGTCCGCCAATGCCCGGTTGAGTTCGCCGAACAACTGGGTACCGTCCTCGGTCTCCGTGCCGCGCACCACCCGGACCTCCAAATCGTCGAATCTGGCCAGTTTTTCCTGCGCGTCTTCGAGCGCGCGGGCGAGTTGCCCGCGCCGGTCGCCGGTGTTCTGGCTCGACGATTCGTCGGCCACGATGACCGCCACATCCGGTTGCGGCTGACGGGTTTCGCTTTCCAGCCTGGGATTGAACAGCGCCAGGACGAGGACGGCGATGGAGAACAGGCGCAGGAAGGTGCCGCGCGCGCCGCGGAAGGCGGAGAACAGGATCAGCAGAACGGCAATGCCGCCGATCAGTGCAATCGCCTGCCAGGGAATAAGGGGTGCGAAGCCGACGCCCGTGATGCCGGTCATCATTGGCCGAGCCTTTCGAGGATAGCCGGCAGATGAACCTGATCGGCCTTGTAGTTGCCGGTGAGCGCGTACATCAGCATGTTGATCCCGAACCGGTAGGACATCTCCCGCTGCCGTTCGCCGCCGGGAACCACCGGATACAGGGGCCTGCGCGTCTGATCGATGGCCCAGGCGCCGGCCCAGTCGTGGGAACCGACGATTACCGAAGAGACGCCGTCATTGGCCCGGCTGCCGTCCCGTTCGACCCAGACCCGGCCGCCGGTCCACCGTCCCGGGAAATCCCGCAGCAGATAGTAGGAGCGGGTCAACACATGGTTCGGCGGCACCTGGGTGAGCGGCGGAATATCCAGATGGCGGCCCATGACCTGGAGGCGCTGGCCGACGAAATTGCCGCCGCCTTCGTCGCGGGTGTCGAACAGAATGGTGCCGCCCCGCTTGAGATAGGTGTTCACCCGTGCCGCCACCTCCGGCGGAATGGCTCCGGAGTTCTCGGTCACCGGCCAATAGATCAGCGGGAAGAACGCAAGCTCGTCGGACGCCGGATCGATCGCCATGGGCTCGGCCAGTTCGGCGGCGGTCCGGCTGTTGGCGACAAAGCTCAGGCCCCGAAGCCCGGCCAGCACCGTATCGTCGATGGTGTCGTCGCCGGTCGGGACATATGCCAGGCGCACCTGAAGCGCCGCATCGAACGGGCTCTCGCCGTCGGCCAAGGTCTGGGCCTGGGCCGGCGCATTGGCGGGAGGCACGATCACGGCCGCCAGCAGCACCGCCGCCGCGGGCGCGGCGCGGTTGAAGGCGAACAGGCCGCGCAGCGCCATGGACGCGATGATGTCGGCCAAGGCGAGCAGCAGCGCCAGGGTCAGCACGATGGGGCGGATGTCGGTCTCGCGGGACTCCTGATAGGGCTGGGGTTCGATACCGGCGCCGAGCCCGCCCATGGGTGCCGCTACCGGCAGCACGGGCGACAGGTTGAGGGCCCGCCGGGAGGTTTCATCACCATAGAAGCCGGGCGGGCTCGCGGGTCCCGGCCGGGCCGACAATATTTCGGTGGTGGGGATCGCCTGCGCGCCCGGCAGCGGCGCGATGATGCGCCCAAATCCGTTGACCGAGCGCAGCGGAGCCAGCACCCGGTCCTCGGCATCGGCGGCGATGCCGCGGCCCAATTGCACCAGTTGCTGCATCATTTCGACGAACAGTCCCGAGAGCGCCAGGGTCGACCATTTGGGATCGGCGGTGGTGTGTACGAACACCAGCCAGCCGTTCTCCTGCTTCTCGGCGGTGACCAGCGGCGTTCCGTCGGCCAGCCGCGCCCAGGTCTTGTCGGGCAGGTCCACGGAGGGCTGGGCGAGCACCTGACGGCGGACGACGACGTCGTTCGGAATGCCGATGCCGTGGAAAGGGCTGGTCTCGGGGAACGGGGCCATCCGCGCCGGCCGGGTCCATGACAGCGCACCGCCCAATTCCCGGTCGCCCTTGCGGAGGCGTACGGGCAGCAGGGGATCCCGCTCACCGGCCAGCCGCGGCCCGGCGAAGCGGACGACCACGCCGCCGTCTTCCATCCACCGGACCAGCGACTGCCGGTCGGCTTCCGCCAATCGTCCCGGGTCGGCGAGGACGATCAACGACAGTTCCCGTTTCAGCAGGTCGGCGACGGCGCCGTTCCTGACTTCGGTGAAAGGGTCGAGCGCCCGGTCGAGGTAAAAGGCGTCGTCAAGGAGCGGTTGATCGTTGCGCCGTTCGGAAGCCGAGACCAAGCCCACCGGGCGGCGGCGCCAGCGTTCATCCATCAACACGACGGCGGCGGCGTGGTTCTCACCCTCGATTTCCAGCTGATCCAGCCGGTTGCGGATTTCGACCGGAAAATCGAGGCGCAGCTCCGTCTCGGTCTCGCCGGCCCCGTAGCTCACCTCGCGCCGCGCCAGGACACGGCCGTCTTCGTCGCGGGCGCGGACGACCAGATTGTCGGGCGCGCTGGTCGCCGCCCGCCGGATGGTGAGCCCCAGGCCCTGGCTGTCGGCCTTGGGCGGCAGCATGATTGTGGGCAAATCGCCCGGCAGATCGGCGAGGACCGAGAGGGTGCCGAGTTTGCCGAGCGCTTCGGCGAAGGCGTCCGCATTGCCCATATGGAGACCGTTGCTCAGCCAGACCACTTGGGCATCACCGGAGGATTGGACCGCATTGACCAAGGCGACGGCGGCGGTGCGGTCGACCGGCCACGGCTTGGGCTGCAACGCCAAGGCGCGCTCCTTGGCTTCGGCCGCCGGCAACAGCGATACCGATACCTGGCCGCCGCCCGATTGGCGGGCGGTGGTGATGAGGCGGACCGCGCGGCCTTCGCGGGCCGCCTGGTCGATCAGCGCGGTCATGGTGTCCCGGCGGTCCTCCCAGTTACGGGCCGATGACCAGCCATCGTCGATGGCGAGAATCAGCGGGCCGTCGCCTTCGACCCGGTCGGTGGCGTTCAGCACGGGATGAGACGCGGCGATGATGACCGCGGCCACCAGGGCGAAGCGCAACAGCGCCAGCCACAGCGGAGTCTTGGCCGAGCTCTCTTCCGGGTTGACCAGCCGCATGATCAGCCGGATGGCGGGGAACTGGACACGCCGCGGGGCCGGCGGAATGATCCTGAGCAGCCACCACAGGGCCGGAAGGGCCAACAGGCCCAGCAATGCCCAAGGGGCGACGAACGACAGGGCGCCGATACTGACCATGTCCTAGTACGTTCCCTGAATACCGATGGGCGCCGTCAGCGCCATGAAAAGTCCGAGCAGCGCGGTTTCCACCGGTTGATTGGTGTAGTGGGTGGCGAACGTCCAGCCGGCGGTTCGCGCGATGGCCTCGAGACCGTCCCGGTGGCGGCCCAGCCGGTCCCGGTATTGCTCGCGAATTCCTTCGACCCGGCCGATCAAGGCCGTTCCCTCGTTTTCCATGCCTTCGAAACGGGTGCGGCCGCCGAACGGCAGTTCCCGTTCCGCCGGATCGAGGACCTGCAGCATGTGGCCGGTGATTCCCCGGTCGACATAGCGCCCGATGGCCTTGTGGATGTCCTCCAGAGGCTCCAGGAAGTCGCCGAACATGACGATGCTGCCGTGACGGGGCAGAGGTTCGAACCGCGGCAGGCTGCCCGGGTGATTGTCATTGGCGGTGATCGCCCGGTCTTCGAGCGCCTGGGCGAGCAGCAGCAGTGCGGTGCGCCCGGCGGTCGGGGTAATGCCCCAGCCCAGCGGCGCCACATGTTCGCCGGCGCGGACCAGAAGAGAGGCGGTGGCCAGCATCAAAAGGTCCGCATGATCAACCTTTTGCGGCAGGCGCCTGTTGGAGGCATAGCGCATGCTGGGCGAGCCGTCGCTCCACAGCCAAACGCTCTGCGCCGCTTCCCACTCGTTTTCACGAATGTAGACCGGATCCGACTTGGCCGAGCGGCGCCAGTCGATTTTCTGGATCGGATCACCGGCCTCGTAGCGCCGGTATTGCCAAAAGGTCTCGCCCTGGCCGACCCGGCGGCGGCCATGCACGCCCTGCGACACCGTCGCCGCCACCCGATCCGCCCGGATAAGAAGGGGCGGCAGGTTGGCGGCGAGCAGTTCCGCCCGCTGATGAAGTTCCGCGACAGATCCGCTCATCCGGCCTGACCGCCTAGCTGATACGTTCGACGAGCTTGCTGATGATGCTTGTCATGGTCACTCCCTCGGCCCGAGCGGCGAAATTGAGCGCCATGCGGTGCCGGAGAATAGGGTGGGCCAGGGCAACGACATCGTCGATGGACGGCGCGAGCCGGGCCTGCAGGACCGCGCGGGCGCGAACACCCAGCATCAGGGCCTGACCGGCGCGGGGGCCCGGCCCCCAGGCCACGTGGTCGGCTACGTCGCCGATGTCCGTGGTGGAGGGGCGGCCGGCGCGAACCAGCTCGAGGATGGCGTCCATGACGCTTTCCCCCACCGGCACGTGGCGAACCAGACGCTGCGCCGACAGAAGCTCGGACGCCTCCATCACCTTGACCGCCTTTTCCTCGTTGGCGCCGGTGGTGACGACAAGGACTTCGCGTTCGGCGGCGAGCTGAGGATAGTCGATGTCGATTTGCATCAGGAAGCGGTCGAGCTGCGCCTCGGGCAGCGGATAGGTGCCTTCCTGTTCCAACGGGTTCTGGGTGGCCAGGACATGGAATGGCTGCGGCAGCTCATGATAATGGCCGGCGACCGAAACCCGCCGTTCCTGCATGGCCTGCAGAAGCGCCGACTGGGTCCGCGGGCTCGCCCGGTTGATTTCATCCGCCATCAGCAACTGGCAGAACACCGGCCCCTCGATGAAGCGGAACGAGCGGCGGCCGGCGTCCGATTCTTCCAGCACCTCGGAGCCCAGAATGTCGGCGGGCATGAGGTCGGGCGTGAACTGGACCCGCCGGTCTTCCATCCCCAACACCGTACCCATGGTTTCCACGAGCCGGGTCTTGCCCAGGCCGGGCACGCCGATCAGCAGCATGTGACCGCCGGCCAACAGGGTAATGAGGGCTTCCTCGATGACTTCTTCCTGGCCGAAGATGACCCGTCCGATTCCCTTTTTGGCGTCGACGAACTTACGGCTGACGCCCTCCAGTTCGTCGATCATCTCCGGGCTTTCGTTTGATTTAGCGGCTTCGCTCACGGCATTATCTCTCTATTGATCCGGTGTCGTTTCTGAAGGAACCAGCTTTGGCACGCCCCACGCTCGACAGTTTGGCGTCCCTGGCCGCAAATAAAACGGGGGAAATTCGCGACTCCGTCGGGGATTCCGCCGCATCCGCGACCGGCCCGGAGATTTGCGGCGACGTCGACATCCGCATCGACCGGGACGCCCAATGGTTTTATCACGGCAGCCCCATAGGCCGCAAAGAACTCGTGCGATTGTTTGCCGGTGTGCTGCAGCGGGACGAGGCCGGTGACTACTGGATGGTGACACCGGCGGAAATGGCCCGGATTCAGGTGGAAGATGTGCCTTTCGCGGCGGTCGAAATGACCGTCGACGGGTCCGGAGAGGCCCAAAACCTGCGGTTCCGGACCAACGTTGACGATATTGTGATGGCGGACAGCGATCATCCGCTGAGAATCGTTACCGATTCCTCGACCGGCGAGCCTTCGCCCTATGTCAGGGTGCGCGGCGAATTGGATGCCCGTTTGACCCGCGCGGTCTACTACCAGCTCGTCGACTTGGGGCTCGAGCGGAAGATGGACGGCCGTACCGTCTTCGGTGTATGGAGCGCGGGCGAATTTTTCGAGATCGGTGAGCTGGATCCCTGATGCTGACCCGTGAACAGGTAATCGAACGGCTGGACCGGGCGCCCACCGGCGGGGGGGTGCGGACCAACGACGACGCCAGGACCGGGCGGGCGGGAAGCGACCCCAACCCGTTCGACGATAACCCCTGGTATCCCGAGGACGGCAAACTGCGGCAGGCGGCGGTCCTGGTGCCCCTGGTCAATCACGGCGGCGGCCTGACGGTTCTGCTGACCAAAAGGACCGAGCATCTGAACAACCATGCCGGCCAGATCAGTTTCCCGGGCGGCCGTGTCGACGACGAGGACGATGGCCCCGAGCATACGGCGCTGCGCGAGACCGAGGAGGAGGTCGGCATCGACCGCAACCGGATCGAGATCGTCAGCCATTTGGACGATTACGTGGTCGGTACCGGCTTCCTGGTCCGTCCGGTGGTCGGCTTCATCGAGCCGCCCATCGACGTCGACAAACATGATCACGAAGTGGATGAAGTGTTCGAGGCGCCGCTCGAGTTTCTGATTGACCCCGAAAATGTCGAACGCCATCACCGGGAGTTCAACGGCCGGGTACGTCATTTCTTCGCCATTACCTACCGGGATTACTATATCTGGGGGGCAACGGCGGGGATGTTGTGTAATCTCGCCGAACGCCTGCGAGGCGAGTGATCAACTAAGGACCGAAATTCGTGGCACGCATCGTTCTACAAGTCATTTTGCCCCTGTTGGCCCCGGTGATCATCTACGGCCTGTGGAGCTACTTCACCCGGAAGCGGCAGGGCAAGGGTCTGCCCGGCTGGGAGGAGGGGCATTGGTTCTATGCCGTGATGATCGGATTCGTACTGGCATTCGGCAGCTTCGGCTATCTCGCCGCCACGGGTTTCGAGCGGGAACTGGAGAACAAGCCGCCGGCTCGGGACATCGGTCCCGTGGAGTCCGATCGTTTCCGTTGATCGCCGGCGGCCGGAAAATGACCATGGAAGGAGACGAAAGCAGCGCCGCCGAGGGACGGATCGCCGTCCAGCCGTGGATGGAAACCGATGGCATGAAGCGGGTCCTGGCGGCGATCGCCGCCGACGGCAAGGAGGCGAGGTTCGTCGGCGGCTGTGTGCGCGATGCGTTGCTCGGACGGCCGGTGAAGGACGTGGATATCGCCACCCCGGAAACGCCGGACCGGGTGATGGCGCTGCTGGAAGCCGCCGGCATCAAGGCGCTGCCGACGGGCATCGAGCATGGCACGGTGACCGCGGTCATCGGCGGCGAGACATGTCAGATCACCACCCTCCGGCGTGACGTGAGTACCGATGGGCGGCGGGCGGCCGTCGCCTTCACCGATGATTGGCGGGCCGATGCCGAGCGGCGGGACTTCACCTTCAACACCCTGTCGGCGACGCCCGACGGGATGGTCTACGACTATTTCAACGGCCGGCAGGACCTGAACGGCCGGGTGATCAAGTTCGTCGGCCATGCCGGGGAGCGGATCGAGGAAGACCGCCTGAGGGTGCTGAGGTTTTTCCGCTTCATCGGGACGCTGGACATGCGGATCGGCCGCGAGGGCGACCTGGAGGCCTGCATCCGGGCCGCGCCGCGGCTGACCGAGCTTTCCCGCGAGCGCATCCGGGACGAGATAATGAAAATCCTGTCGTCCGAGATGCATTCCGACGTCATTCGGATGATGCGGAATAAAGGCATCCTCGAGCACATCCTGCCCGAGATCGGCGAGCCCACGGCATTGGCCCGGCTGAAACGGCTGGAGACCGACGCCGCGGGCTTCGAGAGCGTACGGCCGGATCCGATCCGCCGGTTGGCCTGCATTCTTGATACGGATGACGAGGGTGTCGAGTCGGTCTGCCGAAATCTGGTGCTGACCAACAAGGAGAAACGCCGGCTCAAGGCGCTCCACCGTCCGGGTTGGCGGGCGGATCCGGAGATATCGGAGGCCGACTTCGAGCGGGTGCTGCAGCGCCTGGGCCCGGAGATCACCCTCGATCTTATTCTCATCGACTGGGCGCACGGCCTTGCCGAGGCGCCTCCGCTGCCACCCGGCCATACCGGCAAGTGGCAAGCGCTGATCGCCAAGACCGAGAGTTGGCAAGCCAAGATATTCCCGCTGAACGGCCATGACGTGATGGCGTTGGGGATCGAGGAGGGGCCGGAAGTCTCCAGGCATCTGGATGCGGTCGAGGCCTGGTGGGAAGAGGGCGGGTTTGCCGCCGGCCGGGCGGCCTGCCTCGCCCGTCTCAAGCGGGAGGTAGGCTAAACCAGCGCCATGTGTCCGCGTTTCGCCCAGGCAGCTACGCTTCAGGAGCTTCGGAATCTGTTCGGATTTGAAGACGAGGACTGGCAGTTGCCGCTCCGTTTCAACATCCGGCCCACGGATCCGGTCATGATCATCCGATTGACCGAGGGAAGGCGCGAACCGGTGTTTGCGAGTTGGTGGCTGATCCCGCCGTGGGCGGACGCGCCCAACCACAAGTACCCCATGTTCAATGCCCGTTCGGAAAGCCTGCTGGACCGCAAGGCCTACGCCGAGCCGGCGCGCAACAAACGCTGCCTGATCCCGATGACCGGCTGGTTCGAATTCCACCCGGAGGGCGGCATTCGCCAGCCCTATTACTTCTCGCTGAAAAGCTCGGCCCAATTCGCAGCCGCCGGCCTCTGGCAGGTCTCGACCCGGGGGGCGGAGCCGGTGACGTCCTGCACCATGGTTACCGTCGACGGAAATCCGCTGACCGCCCGGTACAATGTGAAGAACCGGATGCCGGCCCTGGTGCCCGGGGAAGCGTGGGATGCATGGCTCGACACCGAGGAGGTGTCGGCGGAGCATGCAATCTCCAGGCTCGCAAGCTGGCCGGAAGAAGACATCACGGTCCACGCGGTGGACCGCGACGAACTCAACAAGACCACGGGCGACGGCCCGGCTTGCATCGAGCCGTGGCCGCCCGCATCCGACCGGGACTAGCCGCTACGAAGTCCCGCCAAAAGGATTTCGCCTACAATATCTCGCAGGCGTCGTCGAAGGGCAGGCGCGGATTGCGCTTGAAGATGGTGTTTTCGTCGCCCCGGCCGATGGAGCACACGAACAGGGTCTTCACCGCGGTTCCGGCCCAGAACACGTCGTCGCACATTTCCTTGTCCAGACCCTGCATGGGGCCGGCGTCATACCCCGCGGCCCGCACCGCCATCATGAAATAGGCCGCCTGGAGGGTCGCGTTCTGGGACGCCCAGTGGGGAATGAGGCCGGGGTTTTCCTTCATCCGGTTGGGGATGTCGTCGGGCCGGAACGGGGTCAGCTGCGGCTGCCTGTGGAAGAACTCATGGTCCTTTCCGAAAATGGCGACCGCCGGGGCCTGCCTGGTCTTGGCCCGGTTGCGTTCGAACATGACCGGGGCGAATTTTTCCTTCGCTTCGGGCGAGGTGATGAACTTGATCCGCAGGGGACAGCAGTTGGCCGAGGTCGGCCCCATCTTGGCCAGATCGTAGATCGCCTTGAGTTCGCCCTCGGAGATGGGCTCGTCCTTCCAGCCGTTGAAGCTGCGGGCCTCGCGAAACAACAGATCGAGGCCATTGTCGTCGAGCGGGTTCGCCCGCTGCCTGGCGTCGCGAACGCTCTGCTGCGCGGCGAGATCGATTTCGTCTTTTTCCGGCGGTCCGGCCATGGGTCTGTCCCCTGAAACAAATTGAACAAATTAACCAATGGCCGGAGTGGGTAATCGCCGCGGGCGATTTTGGCAAGTCCCCAAGGTTCCGGATAGACGATGCCGCCAAGCTCGTCCGCAAGCGGGGGCGGAGATGAGCGGCGCTCGAACAGCCGGAGGCGCCCGGGGGCGGCAGGTTCCCTATTATGCGGCGTCCGCAGGGCGTCGGCGGCTATCGGCGCGGGCCCGGGTCTCGGAGGGCGCCTCGCCGAACTGCCGGCGGTACAACTGCGTGAACCGGCTCCAGTTCCAGAAGCCATGCGCCGCGGCGATGTCGCCGATGGTCGCCGACGGGCCGCCCGCGCCGGCCAGCAGCGCGTTGCGCGCGCGGTGGAGCCTGATGGCGCGGAAATAGCCGAGCGGCGTCAACTGGATGTGGTCGGCGAAGGCCAGCTGGATCGATCTCGGGGAACTTCCGGTCGCGGCGCTCAACGCCGCGTAGTCGAACTCCTCCATGACCGAAAGAGCGTCCCGCGCGGCGGCGAACACGGCGGCGCCCCGTTTGACGCGTGTTCTTTCGCGGGCGGCGTCGAGGCTCGCGTCCAGTTCCAGCGCCGCGACGGTCTTGGCGGCCAGAGCGCGCGCCGCATCGTGGGGCCGCCATGCGGCGGGTGCCTGGGCGCAGGTCTGCAGCATTCTCTTGCCGCCTGTTTCGATCGCGCTGGCCAGGCATGCGGCGCGGGTCACGGACGTCCTGCGTCCATGGGGATCGAGAAGTTCCAGGCCGGGTTCCATGCCATCCAGGGATTCCAGAAGCGGCAGCTCGACGGCAAGCACCAGGCATTCGCCCCCTTCCGGCGGGATGTCCAGTTCCAGTTCCGCACCGGGCCGCATGACGACCACGTCGTCGCGGCCCTGTTCGATGCCGTTGACGACGACGGGGGTCCGGCCGAGGGAAACGCCGAATTCGATCAGGCCCTCCGGGCATCCCAGCCGCAGGTGCATGGCGCAGTTCACGGTCTCGTGGCGGACCAGGATGCCCCTGTCGAGAAAAGCCGACACGACACGGCCGCGAAACGGGCCGGTCGAGAGCTTGATGTATTCGTGGTCATGGCCGCTCAAATGTTCCGACTGGGCGTCGAAGTCGTCGAATTCCACGTTCGAACAGGAGTAGCCGGTTTCGTTTTCCAGGTAGCCGTCCCGGCCGTGCGCCTGTCGCTCCGTGCCCGGCGTTCGGGCGCCGCTTTCGGATACCGCCGCGGGTTTCCCTGGTGCGGAATCACCGTTCATCGAGCAACCTTTCCATCGGATACGCCCGTCCAGCGAATGACCACCGCCTCATACGAGTCAGGCTCGACGGTAACCCGGTCTCCACACCACCGCCGCGACCGCGGATGCCCGCGCACTCGCCTTCAACCACGCCTTCCCGAACATGGACGCACACTCCCCCCGATAAAGGCGCAACGCCGTTTCCGACCGGGAACGGCGTCTGCAAATGGCGCGATATCCTATGCCAAGTGCTCATGCGTGCGCGTCCCCAGGATTGGGGAGATTTGGGAAAAAATCTGGGGTCTATTCCGGGCGATTTCCCGAGGCGGGACGCCTGCGGTTCCGCCCTGCGGCCTGCCTCAGCCGTGCGGCCGTGCGCCGGCCCGATGTCGACGGCATCGTCCCGGTCGGATCGAGGTCCCGCAAGGGAGCTGCTAACGCTCGCTGCCTTGCGCTATCGTCGAGCACATGATGGTTCTCGACAACAATTCCGTTATCGGCTTGAGGCCGGTGCTTGGTCGATTCCCTCGACGAGGGTGGCGCGCCGGCAGCGCGACTTTCAGTTTCCGGATTCGGCGTTAAGCCTCCGGAGTGCCGGCTAAGGACAGCACCAGTTGCACCAGTTCCGCCTGCCGCGAGAGCCCGTGCTTTGAGAACATGTGTTTCACATGCGAGCGGATCGTGCTCTCCTTGCGCCCCGTCGCCGCGGCGATCTGGCGCACGCTCATGCCCTGGGCCAGCAGCGCAGCCACCCGACTTTCCGCCGCCGTGAATTCGAGAGTCGCCGCAACCACCCCCGGATCGATGCGGGCCACGCCCGCCGGGTCGTCGACCAGCACCAGCGCCGCAACCGGCCACACCCGGAAGCTGGTCTCCTGAAGACCCACCGGATTCACATGCAGCACCAGCGGCGGCAAGATGCCCGAACGCCTCACCATCGTCGAACCGCCGGCGCCCTGTGCGCCGAACGGCGGCAAGGCACGCGCCAGCAGTGCCTGGAGGCGGTCGTTGTCCTGCGATGCGCGCGCGAATAGCCGGCCGCCTTCATCGAACAGGCCGTCGCCGGTCCGCAACAGGTCGCGGGCCGTGTCGTTCACCGCCAACATCCGCCCGCGCCGATCGAGCTGAATAACGCCCCGTTCGGTGGTATCGAGCAGTTCCGCAAGCGTCGCGCCGAGAGCACCGGCACCGACCACCGCCTGGCGGGTCCGCACGTAGTGACGAATATGGGGCAGGAGCCGCTGGATCGTGTCGAGTTGCACAGACGACCAGCCGTCCCCGTCGACTGGATCGTTGACGACCCACACGATGCGCGAGCCGTTGGGCCCGTCCAGGCGAACGTTGATGCCGTCTCGGGAGTGCGCGCGCGACCCTAACTCGTTGACTACCGGGGAGTTGCGCAGTTCCTCTTCGGTGTAGAGGTCAGCCATGCGAACCGCTTGACTGTCGGGGAGACCCCGCAGACGCGGGATTCGTTCGTCCAGGTGGTGGTAGACCTCGAAGTACTCGCGCTCCAATTCCCGGTCCCGCTGCCCGCGATAGTAGAAGCCGGCAAAGTAGATCTGGATGTCTTCCCCGGTTTGTCCGGCGCCGCACACCAGGGTGTTACCGTGCGCGCCAAGGGCGACGTCGATGAGCCTGGACGCGTTTGGCCAGTGGGCATCGTCCAGTGCGGCCTCGTGCAAAGATGCCAGGATTTGATCGAACTCGTCCCGGTCACTCATACCCGCACCTGCGGATGCTCGTTGCCCCTGTTCCCATTGCCTCACGCCCTGACGCACCGTAGCCCCAGGGAGTGAAGGCCCCGGAGCACGATGCCCTTGCGGAACCGCGGGCGCTCGGTAAGCAGGCCGATGCATGAGAACCGCTCGAGCAGCATCTCGAAAACGATCCTGCCTTCGAGGCGCGCGAGCGCAGCACCGAGACAATGGTGGATACCGTTCCCGAACGACAGGTGGGGGCTCTCGCTGCGCGCGACATCAAGGCGGTCCGGATCCCTGAACACATCGGGGTCCCGGTTGGCGGCGCCAAGAAACAGAACGACGTTGTCACGCTCGCGCAGTGAAACCCCGCCCACTTCGCAGTCCGCGAGTACACGCCGAATAACGGTCTGCACCGGAGAGTCGAAACGCAACAGCTCTTCCACCGCTGCCGGGATCAGGCTCGGGTCGTTCCTCAGCCGCTCGGTTTGTTCGGGATTGCGAAGCAGGGCCAGCATACCGTTGCCGATGAGGTTACTGGTGGTCTCGGTGCCCGCGCTCAGGAGCAGGCGCAGCATGTTCAGCGTCTCCCGCTCGGTCAGGCGCCCGCCCTCGTCCCGCGCCAGCGCCAGTGAACTCACGATATCGTCCTTCGGTGCCGCACGGCGCTCCTCGATGATCGGCCGGAAATAGGCGTCGAATTCCCTGGAGGCCGCCTCGCCGGCTTTGCGTTCGCGTGGGTTGATCATAGGCTCCAGCAATCGCGCGCGCCGGGCCGACCAGTCCCTGAACAGGTCCCTGTCCTCCAGCGGAACGCCCAGCATCTCGGCAATCACCATCGCCGGCAGAGGCCGGGCCACCGCCTGGATGAGATCGAAGCCGGCGGGGTCCTCGATACCGTCCAGCAGCGAGCCGAGAATGTTCCGGATGCGCGGTTCCAGGGCGTTCACCGTGCGCCGCGTAAACGTTTTGATCACCAGCGCCCTGAGCCGCGTATGGTCGGGCGGGTCGAGAAACAGCAAAGTGAACTCGTGCGCCGGGGGCAGCATGGCGCGCTGCCGGGACGATAGGGTCCCCCGGCGGGTAACGTCAAGAGTTATGTGTCAGGGAGACTGGGGTACTGATTCCCTGAGACTTGTTTTCGTGAATGAAGACCGCGAAGAGGATGCGGTCCATTGAGGTTTTATCCTTGAAGGTTCCCATGGGCCGGGTTCGTCTGCGAACCTCGCGGAACCTCCGTTCGATGGCATTGGTGGTCCTGACCTGCTTTCGCTCGGCGAGGTCCTTGTAGCGGAAGCAGGTGAGCAGGTCGTCGAGGTCGTTGCGCAGGCAGGCGACGGCCTTGGGGTAGGTATCTTCCCAGGCGTCGGCGAAGCGGCGGGCGGCGGTCTCGGCCTTGCGGCGGTTGGGGGCATTCATGACGGCGTGGACGTCGGCCTTGACGGCCTGCTGGTCGGCTACGCGGACCTTGTTGAGGATGTTCCTGATTTTGTGCGCCCAGCACCTCTGAACGGGGATGCCGTGATAGACGATCGGCAAGGCGGCGAGCAGGCCTTGGCCGCCATCAACGCAGATCATCTCAAGGCCCTCGCCGGTGAGGCCGCGGCGGTGCAACGCGGTGAGGAAGCGCTCCCACTCCGCGGCGCTCTCGCTGGCGGCGAGTTGGAAGTCGATAATCTCCTTCTTGCCGTCGTGCCGTATGCCCAGCGCCACCAGGACCGGCCTCCTGAGCGCGCCGGCGCCGGTCTTGCAGGCCAGCACCACGCCGTCGAGCATCAGCGCCTTGTAGGCGTTCTTCAGCGGCCGGCGGTGGAATGCGGCGACCGACAGATCGAGGGTCTTGGCGACCCGGCTCACCGTCGCGGCCGAGACCGGACGCCCGAGCAGGGCAAGCAGGACCTCGCCGACCTTGCGGGTCGAGAGCCCCAGCACGAAGCCGGCCAGGATGGCGCGGTCGATCTCTGGAGCGCGCCTTGCGTAGCTCTTCAGAACCTCGGTCGGGCAGAAGTGCCGGGTGCGCGGCACGTTGAGCTCGATGTCGCCGAGCTCGCTGAGCAGGCGGCGCCGGTAGGTGCCGTTGCGCCGGTCGCGCATAGCGCTGCCATCGAGGCCGTCGAGCCAGCGATCCACCGCCTCGGCCATCCGGCCCTCGATGATCTCGGCCAGCGCCTGGCGGCCAAGCGGGCGATAACCCTCGCCCCAGTCCAATCCGCCTGCTTGCATCTCCTTCACCACCTCAAAGGCTTGTGGTAGGTTCTCAATCGTTACAGCTTGCTGTGGCATCGGGGTGCTCCTTCTTGCGGTTGTCGTAAACCACAGGGAGTACCCCATTCCCAACTGACACATAAATTTTTACGTCACCCCCCGGCGCGGATCGTTGCCGAAGTGCTGGTGGTCGTGCAGGATGACATCCACATCGGCGTAGCGCGTGAATAGCCAAGCATTCAAAAGCAGGCTGCGATGCACGGGATTCCGGGCGCGCAGGGCGGCATAGACGGGATAGGGGTTCTGAACCGTGCGCGCCGAAAGGGGATTGTAGCTCACCCCGCTCTGCCAGCGCTCGCGCAGAGCCGCCGTGCCCGCGACCGTGCAGCGTATCGCTGTGCCAACCGACAACATTATCGCCTCCATACAGTTCGCGCCTCAAACGTGAGGCTCACGGTTTCAAACACCGCCTTGCCTAAATTGCCGCTGCACCGGAGCGTCCCCCCGATACCGCCACGCGGCCATGGCTGTTCGCGATGTTCGTACAAACCGCGGCTAAAATGACGATGAGTATTCGGATGTTTTCGGCCCGTCGTACGAGCCCCGTTTCCAAAAACTCGCGCAACAACTCTCGACGGGTCCGCCTGCGGCGACCCTGTCGAGGAACGCCGACGCGAAACGGCCGCGAAGCGGGCCGGTCGAGAGCTTGATGTATTCCTGGCCACGGCCGCCCAAATACTCCGACCGGGCGTCGAAGCCGTCGAATTCCATGTTTGAACAGAAGTAGCCGGTTTCGTTTTCCGGATAGCCGTCCCGGCCGGACGGTTGCCGCTCCGTCCCCGGCGTTCCGGCGCCGTTTTCCGATATCGCCGCGGGTTTTCCTGGTACCGGATCATCGTTCATCGAGCAGCCCTTCGATCGGATGCGTCCATCCGGATGCGTCACGCATCATTCTCCCGTATTCCGGGACGCATCGTTAGTCTGCTAAGCGAACGGGAATTGCTGCCGGCCTGGAGTCGAAACGGCGGGACACTGACCTATTCCCGGCATGATTGTCTCAAAAACGAAGCCGGGCGTCCACAAATTTCCCCCTCACCCAGCCCACCGGACCAGCTTCGCCGGCCGGAGGACAGGCATGGCTAGGCTCGGCCGCCGCTTCGCAAAGTCGGTCAATCCCCGGCGAGGAATGACCTTATCTCCGCATCCCTCTCCCCTTCGAAGGCAGAGGGTGGCGCTTTAGCGCCGGGTGTGGGGGATTTGCAAAGAACGATTGCCGTAACCCGGCGCCCCTTCGCTTTCAAGACTAACGATGTGTCCGGGAATGCAGGTAAGTAGTGGCTTCCTGCCAACCGGACCGGTGCGAAGCAGCCGGCGCCGCGCGGTGAGCCGCTTCGCGCCGGAGCCGGACTGCGCCCGATAGCTGCCGCTATCGCGCGTAGAACGGGTCTGCTCGGAACGGTCCTCAAAGGTACTCAAAGGTAAAGGTAACGTAGGGGTTGATGTGGTGGCGATCTTCCACGTGATGGAGATTGACCATATCTCGGCGGCGGATGGTGGATACACGTTGACGGGCAGACCAACCCCCCGGCGGTCACGGGAGCCGAGATGGGGGTGTTTGTGGATGGCCTCGGGTTGCCGCGCACTGACACTCTCAGCCGCCGCGGTCTTGCTAGAGAGTTTTCTGATCTGACGGAATCGTTAGGGATTCCCAAAGTCTCTGATTTCTGATTCAAGATGTGGGCTGGTGAAGGAGGCCAGCCTGCATGACGAGACCACTTTCGAATGATCTACGACATCGGTTGGTTGCGGCGGTGGACGGCGGGATGTCGCGTCGGTCTGCGGCGAAGGTTTTTGGGGTTGCGGCCTCGACGGCGATCAAATGGGTTGATCAGTGGCGGCAGCGGGGTGATGTGCGGCCCCGGCCGCAAGGCGGGGACCGCCGCTCTCACCGCCTTGAAGCGTATGCCGAGGAGGTTCTGGCGCTTGTCACGGAGACACCGGACATCACCCTGGCCGAGATCGCAGCCTGTCTGGAGGAGGTGCACGGGCTTCGGGTTGCCCCGAGCACGGTCTGGCGGCTGCTCGACCGCCACGGCATGACCTTCAAAAAAAACCGCGCACGCCAGCGAGCAGCAACGTCCTGATGTCTTGGCGCGCCGGCAGGCCTGGGCCGAGGCGCAGCCCGGCCTGATGCCGGAGCGGCTGGTCTTCATCGACGAGACCGGCACATCGACCAAGATGGCCCGGCGCTATGGCCGCGCGCCGCGCGGGCAGCGCTGCCAAGCCGCCATCCCTCACGGCCACTGGAAGACCACCACTTTGGTCGCTGCTCTCACGCTCGACGGCATCCTCGCCCCCATGACCATCGATGGGGCGATGACCGGGGCAGCCTTCCTTGCCTATGTCGAGCAAATCCTGGTCCCAACCCTCAAACCCGGAGACATCGTCATTATGGACAATCTGCCAGCCCATAAGCCCGCCAGCGTGCGTAAGGCCATCGAAGACGCCGGCGCCGAGCTCCGCTTCCTGCCGCCCTACTCACCCGACTTCAACCCAATCGAGATGGCCTTCGCAAAGCTCAAGGCCCTCCTCAAAAAGACCGCAGCCAGAACCGTCGACGACCTCTACGACGCCATCGCAACCGCCATCGACACAGTCACCCAATCCGAGTGCCAAAACTACTTCACTGCCGCAGGCTATGACCGGGTGTGATCAGAAAATGCTCTAGTGGCCACGCCGGCATGGCCGGCCAATCCGGTCAATTCTTCCGAATTGACCTTGTCGGACGAATTGACCTTAAGCGCCGCGAACGCGCCGCCCTCTCCGGCAACCGCCGGCCGGCCGGATGTGGCGGACGCCGTCGCCCGGGCGCGGACCCTGATCCGGGAACTCAAGTTCAACGAGGCGCTGGCGATCCTGCGGCCCCTGACGCGGGGCGAGCGAGTCGACCCGAGCGTCTTCTTCCTCCTCGGCATCGCGGCGATCGAGGCATCGCGGCTGCCGGATATCGCCGAGGCGGAGCGCGACGCCCTGCTGGACGAGGCCATCGCCTCCCTGCGCTTCATGCTGATCGACCGCCCCGGCCTCGTGCGGGTGCGCCTGGAGCTGGCGCGGGCGTTCTTCTACAAGGGCGAGGACAACCTGTCACGGGGGCATTTCGAGCGGGTGCTGGCGGGCGAGCCGCCGCCGGCCGTGGCCGCCAACGTTCAGCGGTTTCTCGCGCGGATCCGGGCGCGCCGGGGCTGGCGCATGCATGTCGGCGCCGCGATCGCGCCGGACACCAACATCGGCGGAACCTCGGCGAAGAGGACCCTCTACATCTGGGGCCTGCCGTTCCAGCGGGACGCCGAGGAGTTGACGACCTCCGGGGTGGGGATTTCCCTGTGGGCCGGCGGGGAGTACCGGTACCCCCTGGACGATGGGCTCGGGCTCCGCGCCGGCGGCGATATCTCGCGGCGGGACTATGCGGGAGAGAGGTTCGACCGGCTGTTCCTGTCGGGCCATGCCGGCCCGCGCTGGCTGGTGGACAGGAACACGGAGGTGAGCCTGCTTGCCAGCGTCCGCCGCCGCTGGACGGCCGATGTGCCCTATCATGACGACCTCGGGCTGCGCGCCGAGGCCGGGCACCGGCTCACCCGCCGGGTGACGGCGAACGCCCGGGCGGCGTGGCACGACCGCGGCTACCGGACACGCAAATTCCTGGACGGGCCGGTCGCCGACTTCTCGCTCGGCGGGTCCTGGGTGATGGCTCCGACCCTCAGGGCCGATTCGGCGGCCGGATACGGCCGTGAGCGCCCCAAAACGAAGAAGTGGCGCCATGACCGCCGATGGCTGCGGCTCGGCCTTCAGGTCGCCCTGCCGCTGGGCTTCACCGTGGGCGGCAGCGGCGAGGTGCGCAGGACGGGCTACGAGGGCAACTGGGGCTTCTACACGCCCGGTGGCGAGCCCCGCCGGGACCGCACCCGTTCCCTGCGCCTTTCGGTCCACAACCGCGCCTTCACCATCCTGGGCTTCAGCCCGCGGCTCTCCGTGGTCAAGGAGGTGCGGACGACCAACGCCCAACTCCACGACTACAAGCGCACCAGCGGCGAGCTGAGCTTTGTGCGCCAGTTCTAGTGCCTGCGCCCCTCATAGCCCCTTGAAGTCAACCTCGAATTCCGCCGGCCGGAAACCGACGGCGGAGAAACACGGCCGGAAAATGGTATCGGGATTGACTTCGATGCCCGGTTCTGAAAAACGTTCCGGGTGTCATCAAGGTCCTTCTGCAAGGCCTGTCGGTGCTGCTTCGTAAGGCTTTTGCATGGGAGTGATCATGGGCTCCATGAGGGACCGCGTTTTCGTCACGCTATTGGTTTTCCTGCTGGCTTCCTGCGGGGGAGGCGGCGGGAGCGGTGGCAACCACTTCCCCGGGTACGGGCATTTGCATCCCGAGACACTGGGTTTCTGGGCGAGTTTCAGCCAGGACCACTTCCGGGTGGAGGAGACCATGCCGACCGACAGCGGCTCGACCTGGTTGATCCATGGCACGCCCACCGGTCTGGTTGACAACCTGCCGCGGAATTCGGAACTGCCCAGCATATTTCGATATACGGGCCATGTCTGGGGCCGGGTGTACGGGTCCCGCGTGCAGGGCGAATTCAACCGGGTGGTCGGGCAAATGAATGCCACCTACGGGTCGCGGGACCACTACGGGCCCGGTGCGGATGACGTGTTGAACGTCTTTCTCAGCGACATGTGGCGGGAGTTGCCCGGTGGCCTCCGCGACTTCCTGCCCGGGATGAGTTTCAGGGGCGACGTGGGGACCAACCGGACCGACCCCGACTACGACCCGCTTACGGATACCGCGACATTCACGCTGCCCGCGGACCAGTTCGAAACGTCCCCGGGGGAAGAGAGAGGGGAGGCGACGGGCAGTTTCTACGGTCCCAACGGGGAAGCCTTGGCCGGCACGTTCTGGTACACCCGCGACGGATACAGGATTCAGGGCGTATTCGGCGGGAAGCGGTGAGATTGAGGGGGAATTTCATTGCCGCCCCCCTCACCCCCACCCCAACCCTCCCCCTTCAAGGGGGAGGGGAAAATTCTTGGGCGACCACCCATTCCCTCCCGCAATCCTTCCCCTCTCCCTGAGGGAGAGGGATGCGAAGGCTTGGCGGGCGGTAGCCCGGCTTAGCCGTAGCTGGGTGAGGGGGAACAGAATTTCACCACGGAGCACACAGAGATCACGGAGGAGGGCTGAATCACCCCCCTCACCCTAACCCTCTCCCCCCGCTGGGGGGAGAGGGGATAGACAGCCAGCCGTCATGCCCGTGCTCGACACACTACTGTCCGGTTTAATTTTCACGTCCATTGGATGGCCATTTGGTTTGGATTTTCGGGCGGCGGTATTTTGGGTATGAGGAGCCTGTCGATGCGCTTTCGATGCATGAGGTTGACGCGCACGAGACGGGCGAAGATGAGCGGGCTGTTGATGGCCTTCTGGGTGGCTTGAGCGAGCCTGAGCAGCAGATAGGCGATCATCGCGACGGCGATCTGGATGCGCACGGCGTTCTCGCTGTTGCCGATGAAGTGTTTGATCTTGAGGGTCTGTTTGACCCAGCGGAAGAACAGCTCGATGGCCCATCGCCGCTTGTAGAGCTCGGCGATCTCCTCGGCCGGGGCGTCGAGGTCGTTGGAGAGGATGCGCAGCACCTTGCCGGTGTCGGTCTTGATCCGCACCTCGCGCACCGGCTCGGAGAACGGGTTCTTGCGGTTTTTGGCCTGGCGTTTGGGCAGCAAGCCGATGCGGTCGGACAGGATGCCGCCGTTCTCGGCCACATCGAGTTCGGCGATGAGGTCGAGCGGCGTGCTGGACTTGAAGCGGGTGACGATGCGGCATCCGGCGGCGTCCAGCTTGGCCCACCAGGCATAATCGTAGTAGCCGAGGTCGTAGACGTAGGTGGCGCCGGCCTCGATGGGCATCTCCTTCGCCGCCGTGATGTCGTTGACCCGGGCCGCCGTCATCGCCGAATAAACCGGCTGATCGGCATCCGCGTCGTAGATCACGTGGACCTTGGCGCCGCACACCTTGGCCGAGAAGCGCGCCCACTCGGACCCGGCCCCGCTCAGGCGGAGCCCGGTGGAATCGATCAGATAGGTGGCATCGCCGAGCTTGCGCCGCAGCCCCCGCTGGGCGCGGCCGGCCATCTCGGCGAACAGGCCCGAGAACACCGCCGCCGGACGGCGCGCGTTGGCGTCGGCGAAGGTCGAGCGTGACACCGTGCGGCCGCCGACATGGTACAAACGCGCCGAATGGCTCTCCAGGCCGCCGGCGATCTCCCGCAGGCTGGACGCGCCGGAGAACTGTCCATACAGCAGGGCGATGAACTGGCTCTTCGTCGGCAACCGGCGAATGTGCTTGTCCGCGCCGTGCTCGGCAACCAAACGCTCAAAAGCGTCCCAAGGAATATGCTTCAACAGATCGTGGAAAACGCTATTGTGGTGATGCATGGCATTGAGCCTCCTTCGTGTCCAAAACGTTCGCAAACGCTTGGACCCCAGTAGAATCAATGCCATGCAACCCGTCCACAAAAATAAACCGGACAGCAGTGTGCTCGACACGGGCATCCACGGCCTTCCCCCCGGGCGCATCGGGTTATTTGTTCAACTCCCCGCCGAATGCGCCCTCGACCCGGTGCCCGTTGCGCCGGAACCAGAACGTGCCGGCTATGGCTTCCCCGTTGGGACCGTAGTAACTGCCGGTCGCCTGGCCCGATTCCCTGCCATACCGGTCTTCCAATCCTTCCGCGGGCAGCGAGAACGTCGCGTCGTCATTGATGCTCCCGATGAACTGGATATCCGGCAACGGGGCCCAATTGGCGCCCTCCGCAGGATCGACGGAAGGATATTCCTTCTTCAGTCCGGAAAGGAAGATCGACATGCTCCTGGTTGCGGATAGGGGGCGATAGCGCGCGGTCAGTACGCCCAGCACCCGCTCTCCATCGTCGAAATGCACGCCTGTCGGGGTCCGGGTAAAGCCGTCATATACCCGGCCCCAGACATGGCCCGTATAGCTGACGCTCTTGGTCTGAGGGTCCGTATCCGTCGGGAGTCTGTCGATCGAGCCCGTCGGGGCGCCCTGAACCGTCCACGGTGTGCCGTCGTCGGACGATGTCGGCCCCGCCACCGAGAAATGATCCCAGTCGAGGCTCGCCCACACGCCCCAGGTTTCATATTCATTCCGCGTGGTGGACCGGGACGACAACAAGGACAGTCGTTGGGATGGCGACAGCACATCGAAGCGGGCGTTGCCGCCGCCTCCGCCTCCACCTCCACCTCCGCCGCCGCCTCCGCAGGCGGCCAGCAGCACGGCGGACAAGATGACGGCAAGATAATTCAATTTCATGGGCGCCCGCTTGCTACTTGTCCGTTGAACATGTTCTCCAAGGGCATTCGCCATTTCTAGAAACTCGACCCGAGCCTGACGAGAGCGGCGTGTTGCGCGTCGCCCGAGCCCAGGCCTCCCGAGGAGACCTCCGCCCCTATGGAGAGGTTCCCGCGGCGATACCTCCCGCCCAGACCCAACAGGAGGCGGGTTCTGGCCGACTCGGACGCAAGCCTCTCACCCGACACGTCGACGCTCGTCTCCGCCCCGTCGAGGGTCTGCGCGAGATCCACCGAGCCGCGCAGGGAGAACCCGCGGCCGCGCCGGGTCCGGGCGGGAGCCGTCTCGACGGCAACCCCGAGACTGCCGGTGAGGCGGGCGGCGTCGCCCACCGCGACCCGCGAGTCGACCGTGTCGGTGAAATCATCCACGTCCACTCCCGTGCGGGACAACCGGACGCGGGGGGTCAGGTTCACCTTCTCCCCGATCGTCATCCGCCTGCCGGATTCGAAGTCCAGTGAAAGGGCGCGCGCATCGACGCCCGCCTTGAGCGGGCCCAGATCGTCCGAGGAAAGGTCCGCGGCGTAGCTCGTGAGGGAGACCGCCCCTCTCGCGTAATACGCCTCCGCGCCGGTCACGGAGAGGCCGAGGGCCATGCCTGTTCCATCGGCCTCGATCTTCCCGCCGCCCGTGGGCGCCGAAACGTCCGCCCGGCCCCGAACCCGGCGAACCGAGACCGAACCCGCGGCGTTCTCGTCCAGGGAGAAATCCAGTCCCGCCTCGGCGGCGAAGCGGCTGAAGTCGTATTCCGCGCCGACGCTCGCGCGCTCCGCTTCATGCGAGCCCAGCCCGCCCGAGAGGCGCGCCCATAAGGGCGAGCCGGGCGACGAGATGCGCTCGCCCGGGAATTCCCCGCCGCCCAGGCGAAGCAGGAAACCCGGCAGGGCCTCGTAGACGGCGGCGCGCGGCGCGTACACTTCGATGAAGTCCCCGGCGGAGAAATCCCTGTCGCTGATGACGCCGGCGGCTCTCTCGCTCACGATCCAGTTGGCCGGGTCCGGGTCCGAACGATCTTCTATTCTCACGCCCTCCGCTCTCATCCGGACGTTCCAGGCCCCGTTGGGAGCGGTGCGCCCCGTGACGCCCGTCGCATCGTCGTGCAGGATCCAGCCGTTGACCGCGATGGTGGTCTGGCCGCCGTCGTTGACGATCCAGCCGTCCCCGATGACATCCGTTATCCGGCGGCCGCCGGGGTTCATGCCGACCCGCAGCCTGGGCGTGTCTCCCGACGCGAGGATCGCGATCCCGGACCTCGAGGCAATGCTTCCCACGGGCCCGATGACGACCTTGCCGCCGCCGGCGAGAAAAACGCCCTCCGCGGCGCTCCTCACCGGGCCGTTGACGATGACGGTCTGCCGCCTGTACCCGTCCGCGCCGATTGCCGCCACGCGTTCCGGCGCGCCGTTGTTGAGCCGGCTCACCCGGACGCCCTGCGCGCCCGTCCCGCTTACGTCGATGCCGCCCCCGACATAGATCGAGATGAGGCTCGTATCCTGCGACGTGCCGTGGTGATAGGCGACGATGCCGTGGCCGTAATCGCCCGTCGTGACGATGGCGTTGCCGCCGCCCGTCTCGATCAGGAGTTCGCTCCCGTTGCCGGCCGATTCGAGGGCCCCATAGACGCCGTAGGAGTAGGCTCCCATGGTCCTGACCGAGCCGCCCTGGATATTGATGCCGATGCCGCCCATGTCCGAGTGCCGGGCGTAAACGCCGTTGGAAAAGGTATCCCCATAAATATGATGGAGATCCCTGCTGTTCGTAATGATGTCCATGTCCCGGAGGCTGATGAGAATATCGCCTTCGCCGAACGGGTAATAACCATAGATGCCATGGGCGTTTATGCCGTTGGTGGTAATGGAGCCGTCTTCGGCGTCTATGATGACATCGGCGCCGGTGTTTTCGTGCCGGGCCCAGATGCCGTGGGATTCATCGCCCATGGTGGTGATGGCGGTCCTTCTCGTTTTGATGCGCACCCCGTGGGGCTCCATTCGCCCTTCGCCCGTGACATAGATTCCGTTGGCCTGCTCGCCCGATGTCTCGATGATGGAGTCCTGAACGTCGATATCGATGTCCCCCGCGCCGTCGCCGCGATGCTCGCCGCTGACTCCGTGGGCTCCGCGGCCCTCGGTCACGATGGCGGAGTGCCGAATGCCGATCTCCACGTTGCCGCCGGTGTCCCCTCGCCCAATGTTCCCGCGGACGCCATGGGAAGAACCGCCCCGCGTGGTGATTTTGGAATGGGAAAGGTCGATGAAGATGTTTCCGTGGCCCTCGTGCACGCCGTAAATGCCCGGCTCAATATCGAGGGTCGTGTCGATGTCCGCGTTGACGGCGTCGATGTCGATGTCCCTGGTCGACGTGGCATCCTCGGTACACTCGATTCGTTCTCCGGGGCCCGGCGTGTTTCGGCAAACGGCGGCCGTCTGCGCCTGCACGGCGCCCGCGCCGAAGATGAGCGCGAAGAGCAGGACGAAGAGGCGCGCCGCCGCCACGCCCTGCCGCTCTATATTCATCACGATATTTTCCTCATCCGTAATCCAGGTCGCCGTTGAACGATGAATGCGCGCGGCCGCGACATCGCGCGCGCGGCGCGGCATCGGATCACACGCTGTGTTTAGGTTCTTGAGAGGACTTCCCGGCGGAGAGCCGGAAAGCGGCTAATCGGAACTTAAATCGGTTTGAGACGGTTCTTTTTTTCTTTTTTTGACTCCTGTCCCAATCGCCGGGGGGTGAATGTCGGCGCGCCGGATGCGCCGCGCGTCATTCTCCCGAATTCCGGGGCGCATGGTTAGTCTGCTAAGCGAATGGGAATTGCCGCCGGTCCGAAGGCGGAACGGCCGTGATGCGGGCCTCTTTCCGGCATGATTGTCCCGAAAACGAAGCGGGGGCGTCCATGCGCGGCCGGCGGCGCTACAGGTGGATACCCCGGACAAAGCCTGTCCTTCGGCCGACTGAAGGCCGGTCCGCTGGGCCAGCCATAACGGGTGATGCTGAATCAAAGAAGCTCGTCATTACCCGGCTTGTCCGGGTAATCCAGAACAACGTGGATGCCCCGCACGGGGGCGGGGCATGACGTGTGATGCTGAATCAAAGAGGGTCGTCATGGCCGGGTCTGGCGCCCGGCCAGGACGTTTTGCAAAGACCAATCGCCGCGGCCCGGCGCCCTTTCGCTTTCGGGACTAACGATGCGTCCGGGAATGGGGGAAAGTAGCGGAGGCCTGAAGCCGTCCGGACCGGCTGGAAGCGGCCGTTCGCCACTGGCTGCGCCGGCCGGTCCGGTACCGGATTACGCGCGATAGCTGTCGCTATCGCGCGTAATATTGTCAAGAGCGTACTCGCATCGGACGTGAGCCGCACCCTCGCCAAAGCACGGTATCCCGCTTTCAATCACCGGCAACCCGTTGAACTTCCGGGACTTTTCCGGGATGGGCCAGCCCTCTTGAGGCCCTGTCGGCAGGGTGCCGGACCCGCCGGCCGGGCCGATTATTACGCTCGATAGCATTTTTTGAATCCGCGCCCGTTATGCCCGCGCGGGCCGGATTCGGCCGCCAATCCGCCACCGCGCCCTGCACCGGACGCCCGTCATTATAGCCCGACGGCCCCATCCGTACACCCCCGGCAACCCTCAGCTTCGTTCCTGCAGCCGCGCAAGCTGTGCCGCGCCGCTGCGCCTGGCCAATAGCCGCTCTCCGTAGCGGTTCACCATCGAGGTCGACTTCCACCGCCCGGCATGGAGGATCGCCGGCAACTCGATGCCGGCGGCGACCATGTCCTGGGCCGCCCCCACCCGGGCGCTGTGCCCCGAGAATCCTTTCGCCATCGCTTCCGGCAGGCCCGCCTCGCGCGCCATCGCCTTGAAGATGCGCGGCACCTGGCCGGGGTGGAGGCCCTTGCCGATCCGCCCGCCCTTGCTGACCGAACGGAATAGTCTTCCGTCCGCGATTCCGGCCCGCTCCAGCCAGGCATATACCAGCCGCACGGTGTCCGGGCCGACCCAGACGATCTCGCCATGCCCCTCGCCGTCGGTCTTGGAACGGCGCACCAGAAGGCTGCCGTCCCCCTGTAATTCCCTAAGCAGATCAGTGACTTGCAGCGATACCAGTTCGGTCCGCCGCAGCATGGCGTCGTAGGCGACGGCGAGCAGCGCCCGGTTGCGGTCGTCGATCAGCCTGTCCCCCGCAGCCTCCATCAGGCGCTGGCGCAGCGACCATGTCAGTCCCGCCGCCTGGCCCTGGCGGCGCCCCTTTTTCCTGTGCATGCGCTTGAGGGCAAGCTGGACGGTTGGGCTCCTCAGCGGTTTCTCCAGCCCGAGGGCCTTGTGGACGATGCCGAGGCTGGTGACGTAGCGGCGCACCGTGGCCGGCATCCTAACGTCCGCCTTGGCGTCGACGAAGGCGGCGACGGTCTCGGGCGCCGCTGGCAAGACCCTCTCTCCGCGTTCGGCGCACCACGCCGCATAGATGGCGAGATCGGACCTGAGCGCCCGTTCGGTGTTGCTCGAGAACGCGCCGTTTGTTGTTTGCAGGAACCGTTGGAGTCGCTTCGCGAGTACCGGTGCGCGTTCCATACCCGGCTCCTCGCAGGGGTCGAACGGGGGTTCGAGATACATATGCGCGCCTCCGGTTCGTCCAATCGCGAGCCCGCAGATTACGCGCGATAGCGACAGTTATCGCGCGTAATACGGATGCGGGGGGCGGCGGCGCGAGCGGGCGCTCTCCGCGGTTGAAGTGCAGTGCTGTTCATTCCGCCAGGGGCTGGTCTTCCGCCCCCGGTCGCGGGCGGACGGCGCCGGAGGGGTTGGACGATGGGGTTCTGGAATTTCGTCACACGGCGCGGCCCTGAGGACGCAGCGGCGTTTCGCGGGACGGCCTGGGCGCTCGCCGCGGCCTTCGTCCTCATGCTCGCCGCGCCGCCGGCGCAGGCGCAGACCGCCACTAAGCAAGTGAGCAATACCGGACAGACGGTGACTCACGGTGCCCATTTCGGAAACGATTGGGCCCAGTCATTTACCACCGGCAGCAGCGCCGGCGGCTACAAGCTGACCCGCGTGGACATGCGAGGCAGCAATACAAACGCGACGCAGCCGGTCTACAGCGTGAAAATCTACTCGGACTCGTCCAACCTTCCGGGCAGCAGCGTGGGCACGCTGACAAACCCGGCCAGCCTGCCTACGAGCGACGCGCTCGTCCAATACACGCATACCGCCGGCATCGACCTGGAACCCAATACGACGTATTGGCTGGTGGTCGATGCCGACACCACCACTGGATGGGCCACGTCACCTGCCGCCGGTGACTATGTGAATGCCCGATTCCGTGCAACGACTTCTACCTCGGACGATGCGGGCGCGGCCGCGGGCTGGAGCATAGCCGCAACCAGATATGTCTTTCGGGACAGAACGAGCACCGGGGCGTGGATCACGACGTCCAGCAGGAGACTGGGTATCGCCATCTACGGCTATGCCAAGAGCAATCCGCCCGCAGTGACCGGCGTCGAGATATCCTCGACGCCTTCCCTCGACGTGGACGGCGACAACACGCCGGAGACCTACGGGCTGGGCGAGAAGATCCAGGTGCAGGTGACCTTCGACAAGAACGTCACGGTGACCGGCACGCCCCGGCTCAAGATCAAGATGGACCCGAACTTCGGCGAGTTCTGGGCCAACTACGAGAGCGGCAGCGGCGCCAAGGTGCTGACCTTCGCCTACACGGTGGTGTCGCCCAACGTCTCGCCGAACGGCGTCGCGGTGCTGGAGAACACCCTGGAACTGAACGGCGGCACCATCAAGGACGCGGACAGCGTCGATGCCAACCTCGCCCATGACGGGCTGGTCCACAACGCCAGCCACAAGGTGGACAGCGGGCTCCAGCCCGCCACGCCGGAGACGCCCAAGTCTCCGGCGAGCCAGCGGCCGCGGTTTGTTTCCGGGTTCGGGCCGCTGCGCCTGGAGCCGGGCGTTGCCATGAATCCGGTGACCCTGCCGGCGGCGACGGGCGGCGGCGGCGCTCCCTATACCTATGTGCTGACCTCCTCGCCGGCGGGGCTCGCGGGGCTCGACTTCAATTCGGGGACCCGCACCCTCTCGGGCACGCCCGAGGCCGAGGGGCGCTGGACCTTCACCTACGCGGCCACGGACGTGAACGGCGCCGCCGCGATACTGTCCTTCCGGGTGACGGTGGGGGTGGCGCTCGAGGAACAGCAGCAGGTGGTCAGGCGGACCCTGGCCGAGGTGGCCTCGCGGACCATCGCGGGGGCGGTGGCCAACATCGGGACCCGGCTGGGCGACGCGGCCCCGTCTCCGGGAATGACCATCGCCGGCGAGACGGTCCGGTTCGGGGCAGTGGCGGATGCGCCGGACGGCAGGGCCTGTCCGGACGCCTGGGGCCACGCCTTCGAGACGGTTGCGCCGGGCTGCGCGCCCCGCGCGGGGAGCCGGGGCGTCCATACGGGCGCGCTGCTGCCCGCGAGCGCCTTCTCCTGGACCCTGGGCGCGGCCCCCGGAAACAAAGATGGAGACAAGGAGGACGGGAATAGGCTCGACCCGCACGCGCCCCGCTGGGCAGTGTGGGGCCGGGGGGACTTCGGCAGCTTCTCGGGCCGCCCGGACGACATCTCCAGCTACTCGGGCGAGACCCGCACGGGCTGGCTGGGCGTGGACGCGCGGGAAGCGCCCAGAGGGTCCGGACGTCCGGGGCGCTGGGTGGCGGGCCTCGCGGTCTCGCGCGGGACCAGCAAGACGGATTACGTGCTGGACGGCGAGGAGGGCCGCATCGAGACGGCCCTGACGGCGCTCTGGCCCTACGGGCGCTGGACCTTCGGGAACGGGCTGGAGCTGCGCGGCATGCTGGGCGCGGGGCGCGGCGAGGCGCGCCACTCGACCGAGGACGGGATAGAGGAGAAGAGCCGGCTCAGGATGTGGACCGGCTCCGCCGGGCTGCGCCGTCCCCTGCCGCCCCTCGGCGGGATCGATCTGGCGGCCCGGGGCGACGTGAGCCTCGCCAGGATGCAAACCGCCAAGGGTAATGGGGACGAGGAACAGGCGGTGGACGGCATACTCGCCGACGCCTGGCGGGTGAGGGGCGGACTGGAGGCCTCTCGGCTCATCCCGTTCGACGACGGGTCTTCCCTGACGCCGTTCGTGGAGACGGCGGCGCGGCGGGACGGCGGCGACGGCGTGACCGGAACCGGCATCGAGCTTGCGGGCGGTCTCCGCGTCACGGCGCCCGGCCTTCAGGTGGAGGCGCGGGGACGGTGGCTCGCGGCCCACTCGGAGAAGGGCGCCGAGGAACGGGGCGTGAGCCTGACCGCGCGGGCCGGTCCCGGGGCGCACGGCCGGGGCCTCTCGGTGGTGCTCTCACCCCGCTGGGGCGCGCCCTCCGGCGGGGCTTCAGGCGGATCGGGCGCCCTGTGGCGGGAGGAGCTGCCACGGGGCGCCGCGTCAGGCGCTACGAATGCGCGGGAGGCGGGCGCGCTGGACGGCGAACTCGGCTACGGCTTCGGCTTGTTCGGCGGACGCCTCACCGGCACGCCCAACGTCGGCTTCGGGGCCTCCGACGGCGGCGGGCGGGACTATCGCCTGGGCTGGCGGCTGACCCCGGCGGCGCCGGGCTATGCCGGCTTCCGGGTCGACCTCGACGCCACCCGGCGGGAGAGCGCGGGCGCCGGCGCACCGGCCCACGGCGCCATGCTCACCGGCGCGATCAGGTGGTAGGGGAAAATTGTTCCCTCTCCCCCTTCTTCAGGGGGAGAGGGTCAGGGTGAGGGGGTCAAATAAAATGGGACGATATGGAACTTCCCCCTCACCCAGCTTCGGCTAGGCTCAGCTGCCGCTTCGCAAAGCCTCCGCATCCCTCTCCCCCTCGGAGGGGGAGAGGGTTATGGTGTCGACTGCCCGGCCGGGAGGGCTCATTGTTCCTTTGGCCATGAGGGCTCATTGTTCCTTTGGCCATGAGGCCAAGGGCGGCAGGGACATGAGAATGGCCTGGGGATTGCCGCCGGTCATCAGGCCGAATTTGGTGCCCCGGTCGTAGACCAGGTTGAACTCCGCATAGCGGCCCCGCTTCACCAGTTGGGCCCGCCGGTCTTCGCCGGTCCAGCTCTCGTTCATGTGCCGGGCGACCAACTCCGGGTAAATGTCGCGGAAGGCGCCGCCCACCTCCCGGGTGAAGGCGAAGTCGGCCTCCCAGTCTCCCGTATCCAGGTCGTCGAAAAAGATGCCGCCGACGCCCCGGGCCTCGCCCCGGTGGGGAATAAAGAAATAGTCGTCGCACCACTTCTTGAACTTGTCGTAGTCGCCGGGGGGATGGGCATCGCAGGCCGCCTTCAAGGCGCCGTGGAAATCCCGGGTGTCCCGGTCGACGGGGAACACCGGCGTCAGATCGCCGCCGCCGCCGAACCAGGATTTCGTGGTGACGATCATCCGCGTATTCATATGGGCGGCCGGCACCTTCGGGTTCATCGGGTGCGCGACCAGGGAGATGCCCGAAGCCCAGAACCGCGGGTCTTCCCCGGCGCCGGGGATCTGTTCGCGGAACTCGTCCGAAAATTCGCCGAACACGGTCGAGATGTTGACCCCCACCTTCTCGAACACCCGGCCGGTCATCACCGACATGACGCCGCCGCCGCCTTCGGGCCGGTCCCAGGGCGTTTGTTCGAATCGCCCGGGCGCCGAGGCGTCCGTGCCGTTCGGCCCTTCGGTTTCGTCCTCCAGCTTTTCGTAGCTGGCGCAGATCTGGTCGCGCAGGGATGCGAACCACCGCGACGCTTCCGCCTTGCGGGTTTCCAGTTCGCCGGTCATTCGCCGTCCCTTCCCGTCATTTGCCATCCGCCGGCAGCAGACCCGTCTGGCGCAGCGCCTCGCCGATCACCATGGCGGCGGCGGCCGCCACATTCAAGGACCGGGCGTCGCCGGCCATGGGAATCCGAATGCGGGCATCAGCGGACCGGTGAACCTCCGGCGGCACGCCGGCGCTTTCCCGTCCCAGCAGCATTATATCCGAGGTTTGGAAATCGAACCCGGTATAGGAGAGATCGGCCGATGTGGTCAGCAGCACCAGACGCCGCCCGTTTTCCCGCGCCTGGCGCTCGAACGCCGCCCAGTTCGGGTGCCGCACCAGATCGGCGGCCTCCAGATAGTCCATGCCCGCGCGGCGGAGCCGTTTGTCGTCCAGCACGAAGCCCGCCGGCTCGATCAGATCGACGCCGACGCCGAGGCAGGCGCCGAGCCGCAAAACGGCGCCGGTATTGCCCGGGATATCGGGCTCGAAAAGGGCTATTCGCATGGAATTCATCGGGTCTGCATTAGGCTAGGTTTTCCGCCGATTAGCCGCGAAAAAACAGGGGGAATTGTGCTTTCCACGGCGGAGAATCTGCATTATATCAGAGGCCAAGTTCCTACCATGAGGTTGGTCGGCAATTGCATGATCTTAGCCCGGAAACCGACGGTACGGGGAGCGCTGCGGGAGAGGGAGCAGCATCACAATCGTCGGGGACCCAGGTGAAATTCCACGATCGAGCACCAACGTATCCCAGATAACCCCGGTCTTAGTCGAGACGATCCCGAAACGAGCCGAGAACGGACGCAAAAGGACACGAATATGGCTGATACGAGCACAGCGACCGCAGAGGGTCATGAACACGAGGAGGATCGCCGCGATTTTCTTCTGACATCGACCGTCGTCGTGGGCGCCGCGGGCGTCGCGCTGGCGGCCTGGCCGTTCATCGATTTCATGAACCCGTCGGCCGATGTGCTGGCGCTGGCCAGCCTGGAGTTCGATCTGTCCTCCATGGAGCCGGGCCAGGCCGTTACGGTGACCTGGCGCAACAAGCCGGTCTTCATCCGCCGCCGGACCGCCGCCGAAATCGATGCGGCGAAGAAAGTGCCGCTGTCCGATCTGAAGGACCCGCAAGCCGATGCCGACCGGGTCAAGGAAGGCAAGGACGAATGGCTGGTGATGATCGGCATCTGCACCCATTTGGGCTGCATCCCCGCCGGCCAGAAAGCGACGGATTCGAAGGGCGAGTTCGGCGGCTGGTTCTGTCCGTGCCACGGCTCGCACTACGACACGTCGGGGCGCATCCGCAAGGGGCCGGCGCCCAAAAATCTGGAGATCCCGCCCTACGCCTTTACCAACGATACGACCGTTAGAATCGGTTAGGAGATCCACCCATGAGCGCAGCCCCAGAATGGAAAAATCCGGTCGTCAGGTGGATCGACCATCGTCTTCCGGTCTTCACGTTCACCCATCACAGCCTCATCGACTACCCGACGCCCAGGAACCTGAATTACTGGTGGAACTTCGGCTCGCTGGCCGGCGTCGTCCTGGTGATCATGATCGCCACCGGACTGTTCCTGGCGATGCACTACAATCCCAGCGTCGATCATGCCTTCGATTCGGTCGAGCGGATCATGCGCGACGTGAACTACGGCTGGCTGATGCGGTACATGCATGCCAACGGCGCCTCCATGTTCTTCCTGTTGGTCTACATTCATATGTTCCGGGCGCTGTATTACGGCTCATACCGGGCGCCCCGGGAGGTGCTGTGGTTCATCGGCCTGTTCATCTTCCTCGCCATGATGGCGACGGCCTTCGTCGGCTACACCCTGCCCTGGGGTCAGATGAGCTTCTGGGGCGCCACGGTGATCACCAACCTGTTCTCGGTGGTCCCATTCTTCGGCGACGCCATCGTGCAGTGGCTGTTGGGCGGCTTCGCGGTCGATAATCCGACATTGAACCGTTTCTACGCCTTTCACTTCCTGCTTCCCTTCGTGATCTTCGGGCTGGTGTTCCTGCACCTCTGGGCCCTGCACGTGCACAAGTCGAACAATCCGCTGGGCGTGGATATCAAGACGGACGGAGATACCATTCCCTTCCATCCCTACTACACCGCGAAGGACGCCTTCGGGCTCGGGGTTTTCCTGATCTTCTACTTCGCCTTCGCCTTCTTCGCGCCGAACTATTTGGGCCACCCGGACAACTATATCCCGGCCAATCCGCTGGTGACCCCGCCGGAGATCGTGCCCGAATGGTACTTCCTGCCGTTCTACGCGATCCTGCGCGCGGTGCCCGACAACTTCATCGACATCTGGGGCATCCTGCCGATCCTCGTGACCGCGAAGACGGCCGGCGTGATCCTGATGTTCGCCTCGATCATCGTGCTGTTCTTCCTGCCCTGGCTTGACCGGAGCCCGGTCCGGAGCGCCAGGTTCCGGCCCATCTACAAGCAGCTCTTCTGGCTGTTCCTGGCCGACTGCATCATCCTGGGCTGGGTCGGCGCCAATCCGCCGGAGGGCACCATGCTGGTCATCGGCCGCTTGGCGACGCTCTATTACTTCGTCCATCTGCTGGTCTTCATGCCGCTGCTGTCCAGGTACGAGAAGACGCGGCCATTGCCGGACAGTATCAGTGCGGCTGTGACGCCTCAGGGGTCGTCCCAGAGCGCTCAAGCGCAGGGAGCCTGAAGATGACCCGGACATTCAGGAGAATTGCCGTCGCCGCAGCCCTTCTCGCCGCGTTCTCGGTTTCGGATGTTTCAACGTCCCGGGCCGCCAGCAAGGCGACCCCGCCGCCGCAGCAGGAATGGTCCTTCACCGGCGTCTTCGGCACGTTCGACCGCGCCCAGCTCCAACGCGGTTATCTGGTATATCGCGAGGTCTGCGCGGCCTGCCATTCCATGAAGCAGGTCTATTTCCGGCATTTGACGGACATCGGCCTGTCGGAAAACGCGATCAAGGCGATCGCCGCCGAGTCCGACGTGGCCGGCGAGCCCGACGAGGACGGCGAGCCCACGGAGCGCCCGGCCCAGCTATTCGACCGGCTTCCAAGCCCGTATGCCAACGACAACGAGGCGCGCTCGGCCAACAACGGCGCGCTGCCGCCCGATCTGTCGCTGATTGCGAAGTCGCGAGTCGGCGGAGCCGACTACATTCATGCGCTGATGACCGGTTATCTGGAGAAGGCGCCGGCGGGCGTCACCATGGGCGAGGGCATGAACTACAACACCTATTACGCCGGCAATCAGGTTGCCATGGCGCCGCCGTTGGCCGAAGACGGGGTCGAGTACGAAGACGGCACCAAGGCCAGCATCGATCAGCAGGCCCGAGACATCGCCGCCTTCATGACCTGGGCGGCGGAGCCGGAGATGGAAGAGCGCAAGCGGATGGGGATCAAGGTGCTGTTGTTCCTGATCATCCTGACCGCCATGCTCTACGCGGTGAAGCGCCGGGTCTGGTCCAACCTGCACTAGACAAAATCGGCCGCGGTGACCGCGGCCGCCAATATTCGGGAGAGGTGAGGGATGCGGCTGCTCCGTATTGTCGGCTTTCTGTCGGCTTTGTTCGTTTTCGCGGGCGCCGGTGACGCACTGGCGGAGGGAAAGCCCAAGGTCAGGTTCACCACCAGCCTCGGCGAATTCGTTGTTGAATTGGAACCGGAGAAAGCGCCCGGGACGGTGGAGAATTTTTTCGGTTACGTCAGGGGCGGCCACTACACCGGCACCATTTTTCACCGGGTGATTCCGGGCTTCGTCGTGCAAGGCGGCGGATTCAGCCGGGAATACCGGCGCCGCCGCACCGGCGCACCGATCCGGAACGAGGCGGATACGGGCCTCTCCAATGAACGCGGCACCATCGCCATGGCGCGGACGTCCGATCCCCATTCGGCGACCGACCAGTTCTATATCAATATCAGGCTCAACAAGGGCCTCGACCACACCTCCAAAACCCGCAACGGCTGGGGCTATACGGCGTTTGGCCGGGTCATCGACGGCATGCGCATCATCAGCCGGATATCCCGGGTCGAGCGGGGGCCGGGCGGCCCGTTCCGCCAGGACGTGCCCCGGACCCCGGTAATCATCGAAAAGGCCGAGATCATCAACTAGTATCGGCCCCGATCGGGGCGGGGGAGACAGACATGACGGCACCGGGCACCCCTCCGGTTATCGGGATCATCGGCGGCAGCGGCCTCTATGAGATCAATGGCCTGGCCAACACCAGGTGGGAGAAGATCGAGAGCCCGTTCGGCGAACCGTCGGATGAATTGCTGTTCGGCGAACTCGACGGATTGCGGCTGGTATTTCTGCCGCGCCATGGCCGCGGCCACCGCATTCCCCCCTCCGAGCTCAATTTTCGCGCCAACATCGACTGCCTGAAGCGGGCCGGCGTCACTGAAATTCTGTCCCTGTCGGCTTGCGGGTCGTTCAAGGAGGAGCTGCCGCCCGGCACTTTCGTTATCGTCGATCAGTTCATCGACCGGACGTTCGCGCGGGTGAAATCCTTCTTCGGCACGGGAATGGTCGCCCATGTGGAGTTCGGCCATCCGGCCTGCGCCCGGCTGGGTGACGCGCTGGAAGAAAGCTGCAGGGCGCTGGACATCCCGATGCAGCGGGGCGGCACCTATCTCATCATGGAGGGTCCGCAATTCTCCACGCTCGCCGAGAGCGAGCTTTACCGGTCGTGGGGCTGCGACGTCATCGGCATGACCAATATGCCGGAGGCCAAGCTCGCCCGGGAGGCCGAGATCTGCTACGCCACCGTCGCCATGGTCACCGATTACGATTGCTGGCATCCGGACCACGACAACGTGACCGTCGAGGGAATCATCGCGGTATTGCTGGACAACGCCGACAAGGCCAAGTCGCTGGTCAGGGACGTGGCGCCCCGGCTCGGCGGCCGGACCGGGAGCTGTCCCTACGGGCATCATACGGCTTTGGAGAACGCGCTCATTACCGCGCCCGAGGCCCGCGATCCGGCGATGCTCGCCAAGCTGGATGCCGTCGCGGGCCGGGTGTTGGGTGACTAGGCCATGAAGGTCTCCGGCACGCCGTACCGCACCATCTGGCCGGCCGAGGACGCCGGGGACGGGACCGGCGCGGTCGAGATCATCGATCAGACCAGGCTGCCCCACCTATTCGTGACCGTGCGGCTGGAAACCGTCGAGGAAGCGGCGGCGGCGATCCGCGACATGCGGGTCCGGGGCGCGCCGCTGATCGGCGCGACGGCGGCCTACGGCATGGCGCTCGCCATGCGGGCCGATCCCTCGGACGAGAGCATGGGCGCCGCCTGCGATCTGCTGATGGCGGCCCGGCCGACGGCGGTCAATCTTCGCTGGGCCTGCGATGATCTGCGCGAAGTGCTGACCAACCTGCCCGCCGAACGGCGCATCGAGGCGGCCTACCGCCGGGCGGCGGAGATCTGCGACGAAGACGTGGAAATCTGTTCCTCCATCGGCGACCACGGCATGCCGCTGATCCGCGAGGCCTGGGAGAGCCGCGGCAAGCCGGAGCAGGTGAACGTGCTCACCCACTGCAATGCCGGCTGGCTGGCGACGGTGGATTGGGGCACCGCGCTCGCCCCCATCTACAAGGCGCACGATGCGGGCATTCCGGTCCACGTCTGGGTCGACGAGACCCGGCCCCGCAACCAGGGCGCCAGCCTGACCGCCTGGGAACTGGGCCAGCACGGCGTGCCCCACACGGTGATCGTCGACAATGTGGGCGGCCACCTGATGCAGCACGGAATGGTCGATCTCTGCATCACAGGCACCGACCGGACCACGCGGACCGGCGACGTGTGCAACAAGATCGGCACCTACCTGAAGGCGCTGGCGGCCCACGACAACGGCGTGCCGTTCTATGTCGGCCTGCCCGGTCCGACCATCGATTGGACCGCCGGCGACGGCGTCGCCGAAATCCCCATCGAGGAGCGGGATGGGACGGAGGTCATGGTGATGACGGGCAAGACCGCCGCCGGGGAGATCATGGACGTCACTCTCACGCCCGATGGCTCATCCGCCGCGAATTTCGCCTTCGACGTCACGCCCCGGCGCTTGGTGACGGCGCTGATCACCGAGCGCGGGGTATCGGCGGCATCCGAGGAGGGGCTGTCGGCGCTTTACCCGGAACGCGCGGGGTAAGTTGGCGGACGCATCCCTCAAGACCACCCTGCAAGGCGTCGGCTACGGGTGCCTGTCGACGACGCTCGGCGGCATGACCGTGGCGCTCACCCGCTTCATCATCGAGGATACCGACCCCTTCTCGTTGGCGAGCTCGCGCTATTTCATCGGTGCTGTGGTGCTTCTCGGCCTGATGGTCTGGCGTATGGGCCTGCCGCCGATCCTTCGCAAGGACTGGCTGGCGTTCTTCGTGCTCGGTGTCGTCATGTTCGCCGTGTTTCCGTATTTCATGGCCCGGGCGTTGGAGGACACCACGTCCGCCCGGGGCGGCATCATCTTCGGGTCCATGCCGCTGCTGACCATGCTGATCGCCGTTACGTTCCGGGTTGAAAGGTTCGGCTGGTACAAGGCGCTGGGAATCCTGGTCGGATTTGCCGGCGCGGCCATCGTCTTGTCGGAGGAAGTGGACGCCGTCGCGCCCGAAGCCCTGCGGGGCGATACGTTCATGATCGCCGGGATGATCTTCGCGTCGTCGTTCAATGTGTTCTCGAAGAAGTATCTGATGCGTTACGGCTCCATGCCGGTGAACGTCTACGCCATGCTGATCGGCTCCGTGACCTTGTTCGTCGTTGCCCTGTTCCTGGGAAACCCGTTCGGCGGGTCGCTCGCCTTCGATGCGACAGGGTGGTTCGTCTTCTTCATGCTCGCCATTCCCGGCGGCACCATCATGATGGTCTGTTGGGGGAAAGCCATTCAGTTGATCTCGCCAACCCAGGCGGCGGTGACGGTCAGTCTCAATCCCGTGGCGGCGATCGCCATTGCCGCGGTCATCCTGGCGGAGCCCGTGACGACCAACGTGATCATCGGGTTTCCGTTGGTGGTATTGGCTATTTTCATCGCGAACTACCGCCCGGAGACGGCCGATGAGCCGGGCAGGGCCTGAAACCGCTCCGGCGCACAACGGGCTTTTGCCCGGTGGCGGAATCGTGAACAATCGGGCCTTGCGGCCGGGTGCCGCCCGCGAACGAGCCAAGGGGAGGAAGAAGATGAATGAAATGGGACCGCGGGGCCCGAGCGCCAATCGCGCCGGCCCGCCCGAGATCGCCGCCCAGGTCGCGGCGCTCGGCAAGGAATTCACCGACGATACGCCGCCGACCACCACGGCGATCTATGTTCCCTCGCTCAAGGCTGTCCAATGGCCGGGGATCGACGTCGCCTCGGACCTGGCCTACGGACCGGACGCCGAGCGTCATTTGCTCGACGTCCACACGCCGGCCGGCAAAGGCGAGGCGGGCCTGCCGACGGTGATCTTCTTTCATGGCGGTGGATTTGTCCGCGGCCATAAGAACCAGCCCAACGGCGTCATGTACGCCAATATCGCCAATACCTGCGCCTCCCAGGGCATCGTCGGCGTCAACGCGACCTACCGATTGGCGCCGGACGTCCAGTGGCCCGAAGGCGCGCGGGATGTGGGCGCGGCACTAACCTGGGTGCGGGACAATATCGCCGATTATGGGGGCGATCCCGACAAGATCTTTCTCATGGGTCAGTCGGCGGGCGCGTCCCATGTGGCCACCTATGCATTCCGGAGAGAATTGCACCCGGACTCGGGGCCCGGCTTCGCCGGCGTCATTCTCATGTCGGGCGTCTACGGCCTCAGTGCCGGGAACGCATCGCCGGGACGGGATGCCTATTACGGCACGGATGAATCCAGGTTCGAGGAAATGCAGGTCCTGGGCAACATCACCTTCTCGGACTGCCCCGTCTTTTGCACCATCGGCGAGTTCGACACGGTCCCGTTCGAGAAATCGACGTTGGCGTTAATCAACGAACTGACCGAGAAGAACGGCTGTGCGCCCCGCTTCAAGCAGCTCATCGGCCATAATCACATCTCTCAGGTGCGCTGCTTCGGCACCGAGGACACCTCGGTCAGCGCCGATATGGTGGATTTCGTGCTGACCAACGCATGATCGCCGCGTGACAAATTCTTCGCCGCTCGGCAGCCGGTTGCGCCAATCGGGCATTTACCGCGCCTTTCGGCATCGGGACTACGCCGTCTTCTCGACCGGGTCCTGGGTGTCCGCCGCCGGCATGTGGATACAGCGGGTCGGCATCGGGGTGCTGACCTGGGATCTGACCCATTCACCGGCGTGGCTCGGCGGTATCGCGCTCGCCCAGGCGCTTCCGTCCATGGTGCTGGTCCCCTTTGCCGGCGCCGTTGCCGACCGAGTCGACCGGGTGCGTATACTGCGTACGGCCCAGATTTGCAGTGCCCTGGTCGGCGGGGTGCTCGCCTGGATGGTCATATCGGGCGCCATCACCATCTACTGGCTGGCGGGGCTGGTCATTGTCCTCGGTGTTTCCAACACCATGGGCCTCCCGGCCCTGATGACCATCGCGCCGACCCTGGTGCCGCGGGAGGATTTGTCGGCGGCGCTTGCGACAAACTCCGTGCTGTTTCATTCCACGTCCTTCATCGGCCCCGCCATCGGCGGGGTGCTGATCGCGCAAGCCGGGATAGGCTCGGCTTTTGTGGTCAATGCGGCTTCCTACCTGGTCATGTGGGCATTGCTTTTCACCGTCACGCCGCTCCGTCAGGAGCATGAGGCGGGCGGCGGCGGGCTGATGTCGGACGTATTGGAGGGCATCCACTACACCGCAGCTCACCGGGGG
Source organism: Rhodospirillales bacterium (assembly GCA_965221855.1). Lineage (GTDB taxonomy): Bacteria > Pseudomonadota > Alphaproteobacteria > Rhodospirillales > UBA2165 > JAJDXO01. The sequence goes on from CBDCSV010000009.1 coordinate 182,072, forward strand.
ATCGGCCCGGTGCTGCTGCTCACCGTCTTCATCGCCTTTCTGGGCCGGCCGGTGGTCGAACTCCTGCCCGGATTTGTCGACGTGGTGTTTGGCCGGGGCTCGGTGGAGGAGGGGGTCGCGACGCTCCTCTCCGCGTCCGGTCTCGGCGGATTTCTCGGCAGTCTGTGGCTCGCCAACCGGGGCCGGATCGAAGGAATGACGACCATATTTCTCGTCTCTTCCCTGTTGATTGCCGCGGCCATCGTGGCCTTTGCCCTTGCCCCCTTCTACGCCGCCGCCGTCGTCATGATGGCGGTGATCGGCGCATCCGGGACGGCCTGCCAAAGCGGCGCCCAGATTTTGGTCCAGAACGCGGTCGACGGGTCCATGCGGGCGCGCGTCGTCAGTCTCTATACCCTCAACTACCGGGCCGCGCCGGCGCTGGGCGCCTTGCTCATGGGCGGGTTGTCGGCCCTGTTGGGCCTGCAGACGCCGGTGGTGCTGGGCGCATGCCTCTGTGCGGTGGCGGCCTTATGGCTCATGCGCCGCCGCCACGAACTTCGGGACATGCTGGAAGCCGGCGACGGGGACTCGCCGCCGGGCCCGGCGGCGGAAGCCAAACCCAGCGCGGCGCAATAGCCGCTAGGCCAACAGGTTTTTGCCGCCGAACCGCTCGAGCCAGCGCGGAATGACTTCCTCGTTGAATACGTGGTTGGGCAACTCGCCGCGCAGCGCCTTCAGGATCGCATCCGTTGCCCAGGGGATGGCCGGACCCAGCCCGCCGCCCTTGGTGTAGGCGATCATGTGGGGCGAGAGCAGCACCTTGTCGCCGAGCCCGATCAGCGGCAGTTGCGGGTCCGGCGGCTCCTCGGGCAGCACGTCCAGACCGGCGGCGGCGATCCGGTCGCCATCGAGGGCGTCGAACAGGGCATCTACATCCACGATGGCGCCCCGGGCCGCATTGATCAGCACCGCGTCGGGCTTCATCAACGCGAACTGGGCGGCCCCGATGAGGTTGGCGGTCTCCTCGGTCAGATTGGTGTGGAGGGTTACCACGTCCGATTCCGTCAGCAATGTTTCCAGATCCACATCCTCGCAGCCGTGATGGACAAAGACGGAATCGTCGATATAGGGATCGCAGGCCAGCAGCCGCACTCGCCAAGGCGCCAGCAGGTCGGCGACCCGCCGTCCGATCCGCCCCAACCCGACGATGCCGACGGTGATGCCGGGATAATCGTCCTGCATCCGCCGGCCGAGGAAGGTGGTGACCAGGGAGGGGTCCCGCCAGCCGCCGTTCTTGACGTGGCGGTCCTTTTCCCGCGTCCGTTTGAGGAGGGTGAGCATGATCGCCATGGTGCCCTCGGCGACGGCGCCCCAGTTGCTCTCGGTCGGCGAATGGGTGACCAGAATGCCGAGCTCGGTCGCGGCGTCCACGTCCACGTTGTCCACGCCGACGGTGTATTTGGCGACGATGCGGAAATCCGGGTTGGCGGCCAGCGCCTCGCGGGTGACGAAGAACCGCCGGTTGGCGACCCCCATGGCGCCGACGGTGCCGGGTTCGAACTCGACGTTCACCACTTCGGTGTCGTTGGCCGAATCTCCCCATATGCCGGGATTGACCTTGAGATCGATCCCGGCGGCGCCGAGCTGATCGTGGGACGCGCCGTCCTCGTCGACGACGTTGTAGATGAAGACCTTGGGTTTGGACATATCGGGTTGGACCTGGTCGACGGTTGCGACGGCGTCGGTCAGTCAATGACCGCTATGGCATTGATCTCGATTTTGCAGCGGGGGTCGGTAGCCATCCGCACTACCTGAACCGTCGTCGTCGCCGGTTTGGACTCGCCGAAATACTCGGCCCACACTTTGTTGAGGTCGTCCTGCTCCTCCATGTCGGTGAGGAACCGGTCAGCGGAGATGACATCGTCGAACGTCGCGCCGGCGGCCTCCAGACCTTTCTTCAGGTTCTCCAACGCGGCGCGCGCCTGGCCGTCCATGTCGTCCGGCATGGATTCGAATTCCTCGGGAATGTGAGGATGGCTGTGATAGACCGGTGCCGCGGTGACGCCGGCGCAGAACAGCATGGAGCCGCCGGTGACCTTGATCGCCGGTGCGTACGGCATCCAAATATCCGGCGCATCCGGCCAGTGAAGGTGTTCGATTTTCTTTGTCATGGTCGGGCCCTCCCACCCCTGTCATTCACTTGACCTCATCTTAGAGAGCGCCGCCGTCGGGGCAATACGCAGCCGTCATCTGTCCGGATATTTCACGTCGGGTGAATTTGCCCTAAAACGTATGCGTAGACGCGCAAGGGGGACTCATGGGTCTCGATGTAGAACTGGAAAACGGGGTGCAGCTCCATTGGGCGACGCCCATTTTCACCCGGAGATTTGATGACACCGAGGAGCTCAACGCCCGCCTGGCCAAGATCATCCTAGAGCGCGAGCAGCAGGACCCGGGGGTGCCGAAGAGCGTGGTGCACGGATGGCACTCGAAGGAAGACTTCTTCGAATGGCCCAACCCCGAGGTCTCGCCGGTTCGCGACTTTGTCCGCCGCGCCATGATCGAGCTGACGTCCGCGACGACGGGCCGCAAGGAAGGCGAGTTCGGCGGCGAGGCAGAGTTCGTCGCCTGGGCGACCATTCTCCGCAAGGGCGGCTACAACTCCGTACACACCCATCCCGGCTGCGCCTGGTCGGGGGTTTACTACGTCGATGCGGGCGGTGCGGCGGCAGGCGGCGACGTCGGCGGCTGCATCGAGTTCATCGACCCGCGCACCGCGGTGGAAATGGTGCCTCTGCCCGGCGAGCCGTTCGGCCAACGCCGGCGGTTCGAGCCTGAAGCCGGGCGCATGTATGCGTTCCCCGCCTGGCTGGGACACAGCGTGACGCCCTACATGGGCGATGACGCGCGCATCTCGGTTGCGTTCAACATCCGGATGAAGGATTTTCAAGTGTTTGGGGTCGGCGACAAGCGGGGCTAGGATTCGGCCTTGGCTTGCTGTTGCGCCCTTGCCCAGCTGTCCCGGAGGCCGATGGTCCGGTTGAAGATCAACCGATCCCCCTCCGATCCGTCCCGGCAGAAGTAGCCCAGCCGTTCGAATTGAACGGTTTCGCCGGCCGGCATCTCGCCGAGCACCGGCTCCAGTTTGCATCCTGAAAGGGTTTCGACCGAGTTCGGGTTGATGTCGTCGAGGAAATCGCCGTCCGAGCCCGGGGTTTCGGTTTCGAAGAGTTGGCCATAGAGCCGGACGTCTGCCTCGGCCGCATGCGCCGCCGAGACCCAATGCAGGGTCGCCTTCACCTTGCGTCTGTCAGGGGAATCGCCGCCCCGAGTTGCCGGGTCGTAGGTGCATCGAAGCTCGACGATCTCTCCCTGATCGTCTTTCACCACATCGGTGCAGGTGACGTAGTAGGCGTAGCGCAGCCGCACCTCCCGGCCCGGCGCCAGACGGAAGAACTTCTTCGGCGGGTCTTCCATGAAATCGTCCCGCTCGATATAGAGCTCCCGGGAAAACGGAACCTGCCGGCTGCCCGCCGCCCGGTCTTCGGGATTATTGACGGCGTCCAGCAACTCTTCCCCGCCTTCGGGGTAATTCTCGATCACCACTTTCAGCGGCCTCAAAACCGCCATCCGCCGGAGCGCATGCTTGTTGAGGTATTCGCGGGTGCAGTGATCCAGATAGGCCATCTCCACCGTCGCATTGGATTTGGAAATCCCGAGCCGGCCGATGAAATCGCGGATCGCGGCGGCTGGTACGCCCCGCCGCCTGAGACCCGCCAACGTCGGCATCCGGGGATCATCCCAGCCCGTCACGTGACCCTCGTCGACAAGCTGGGTGAGGCGGCGCTTGCTGAGTACGGTGTTGGTGAGATTGAGCCGCGCGAATTCATACTGGCGGGGCCGGGCCGGTACCGGCAGGTGCTCAACCAGCCAGTCGTAGAGCGGCCGGTGGTCTTCGAATTCCAAAGTGCAAAGCGAGTGGGTGATGTGCTCGATGGCGTCCGACTGCCCGTGCGCGAAGTCATAGGTCGGGTAGATCTTCCAGGCATCGCCGGTCCGGGGGTGCTCGGCATGGAGGATGCGGTAGAGCACCGGATCGCGCATGTTGATGTTGCCGGACGCCATATCGATCCTGGCGCGCAGTACCTTGGCGCCTTCGCGGAATTCGCCTGCTTTCATGCGGCGCAACAGATCGAGATTTTCCCCTGGTGGGCGGTCCCGATAGGGACTGTTCCTACCCGGCTCCGTCAGCGTGCCCCGGTACTCGCGCATCTCGTCCGCCGACAAATCGTCCACGTACGCATCGCCGTTCTCAACCAGGTGTTCGGCCCACGCATAGAGTTGCTCGAAATTGTCGGAGGCGTGATAGAGGTGCCCGCCCCAATCGTAGCCCAGCCAACGCACGTCCGCTTCGATGGCGTCGATATAGACCTGCTCTTCCTTAGCCGGGTTGGTGTCGTCGAACCGCAGATGGCAGCGGCCGCCGAACTCCCCGGCGACCCCGAAATTGAGGATGATCGACTTTGCATGCCCGATATGGAGGAAGCCGTTGGGCTCGGGCGGAAACCGGGTGATGACCGCCTTGTGTTTGCCGGTCGCCAAATCATCCGAAATGATCTCGCGGATGAAATCCCGGCTCTCGGCGGTTTCCGGATCGGTCTCGGTGTCGGGGGCGTGTTCGGTCATCGGAGCCTCAATTTGGCAGCCCCTGTTTGCCAAAAAAACCGCCCGAGGCCAAGGCTGGGCTGCCGATTGCTACCCGCCCGCAATCGCCTGACGCAGCCGGTCGGCCGTTGGATTTTGAACGGTGTGCTCAAGGAGAATCTGGGCCGGGGTCGGGTTGCCGCCGTAATAGGCCCGGTTGTAGTCGTTGCGTCGGATCATCGCCGAACCTTCCAGCGATGCGCCGGCGAAGAAGCCCGCATTGCTCGAGAAAGCGACGATGTCGAAGTTGATGTTGGTGGTGACCGCCCCCTCATAGCCGACGCCCCGTGGTCCGGCCGCGGCGCTGATGTCGGCACCCAGTTTGCCCTGGTGTTTGACGATGGCCTGGATGGCCTTCTTCTTGCGGATGACCAAAACCACCTCCGCCGTCTGCGCGCCCGCCTGCAAGCCGAAGCTGCCGGCAGCGAGGGTGTAGAAGGCAGGGTATCCCCAACTGCCGTCAGCCTTGCGGCTCAGCACCACACCGGAGCCGCCTTCCGCGCCGATCAGGAAGCCACCCTTGATCAAGGCCGGGAAGACGGCCACTCCTTGCGCTTCGGCAAGCATCTTGTTGAAGCCGCGAATATCCGGGTTGCGCTTCATCGCCTGGACGGTGTCCTGCGCCGCGGCGATCAAATTGGCTGTCTTGGTTGCGTCGGTGACCTGGGCGCAACTGGCCAAAACGACGGTCGCGGCGGCCACGCCGATAGTTCGAAACCACATTTTCATCTTGTTATCCCAAATTCAGTTTATTCACCTTGCTGTAGCAGCAATCCCCGTTTTCGGGCAACGCCGAACAGGTGGAGGAACACGCCGGTGCAGAGTATCAGATAGAGCACGTTGAGGCCCACCGCGCCGGCAAACAAATCCCATCGAAAAACACTGTCGAACAGCACCGCCCGCATACCCTCGAATACATAGGAAGACGGCAGCGACCAGGCGACCGGCTCCAGCCAGTCGGGAAGTACTTCGATCGGGTAATAGATGCCCGAGACCGGCGCTACCAGGAAAATTCCGAGCCAAGCGAGGCTCTCGGCGCCGAGGCCAAGGCGCAGGACCAGCGCGGAAACCAATATCCCGACCGCCCAGCCCATCACCATCAGGTTGACGAAGAACGCCACCAGCGACAGGCCGAGATCGAAAATCCACACGTCGAAGAACGGCAGCGCGAGCAGGGCGGCGGGGGTGACGCTGATGGTGGTGCGTAGAAAGCTCATGACCATCAGCGCGCCGACCATCTCCAGGGGCCGGAGCGGGTTGATAAACAACTGGCCCAGATTCCGCGACCACATCTCCTCCAGGAACATCAGCGACAGGCCGAGGTTCGAGCGGAACAGCACGTCCCACAGCAGGACGGCGCTGATCAGAACGCCGGCGGCCTGCGCCACCCAAGATGAATGGGTGAGAAAGAAGGTGGTGATGAAGCCCCACAGCAACAGTTGGAATGTGGGCCAATAGGCGAGCTCCAATATGCGCGGCCATGAGGAGCGCAGCAGATACCAATTCCGCAACATCATGCCCCAAAGGCGCTGCGGATCGAGCAGCACAGGCATCACTGAACCGCCTCCGCCCGATTGCGCGATCGGACAATTTCCAGAAACACCTCTTCCAGATTCTGCCGCCCGTAGCGTGCCGACAGTTGCTCCGGCGTGCCCCTGTCGGCGATACGGCCTTCCTTCATGATCAGCACGTCATCGCAGAGCCGTTCGACCTCGGCCATATTGTGAGAAGCGAGCACGATGGTAGCGCCGGTGCGGCGGCGGTAATCGCCCAGGTATCCCCGCACCCAGTCGGCGGTGTCCGGGTCCAGAGACGCGGTCGGCTCATCCAGCAACAGCAGATCCGGTTGGTTTATCAGCGCCTTGGCAAGTGCCGACCGGGTCTTTTGGCCGGCAGACGCCTTGCCGAGCGGGCGTTTCAGAAACGCCTCCAGCTCCAGGTCCCGCGCAAGTTCGCGGACCCGGTCCCGGGGTTTGGAGACGCCGTAAAGATTGGCGTAGACCAGCAGGTTCTCGTAGACGCTTAGCCGCTGCGGCATGTCCACATAGGGAGACGAGAAATTCATCCGCGGCAGTGCCGTGTGCCGATTGGCGAGCATGTCCGTGCCGAGCACGTTAATGGTCCCGCCGGTCGGAACCAGCAGCCCCAGCAGCATGGCGATGGTGGTCGTCTTGCCTGCGCCGTTGCCGCCGAGCAGCGCGGTGACGATGCCCAACCGGACATCGAAGCTGATACCGCCGACGGCGGTCACATTCTCGAAGCGCTTTTCGAGGTCCCGGGCGGCGACGGCGATGCCGTCCGGCTGATGGGAACTATCGGTCATTGCTTGGCGAATTCCGCGCCCGGGCGGCGGCGCACCTGCTCCATCTCGCGCCGGACCATTTTCAACGTCAATGTGACCCGCAAGGATGAGAAACCAACATAAAAAGGCTGACGGGCGCGGTCTTGGTATGTCTACCAATCGGGCGGGCGTCAGCCCTTTATTGTCGAGGCGGTACTTGGATGGTGGTCTTCCTTTGCCTTGGATCACTCAATAGTCGACGAGCAAATCACCTCCGTTCGGGCCGGGACAATTCCAGAATGAGCTATATTGACTTTCAACGTCAACAGAAAAGGTTACTTTGGGATTCAATTCCCTAAATTATTTTCATTCATAGAAAAGAATTAAAAAAATGAATTGGATTAATGCAATTGGTTTGCCGTAGGTTTGTGCGAGGAAGCAGGGGAGGACTCCCATGGACAAACTGGTTGAGCAAAACACGTCGAGTCCGATCACGGTGACAAAGACCGGGGTCAATCTCAGCGCGGAGATCAGCGATATTGACCTCACCCGGCCGATGGACGATGCGACCTTCGAGGCCGTCGACGCCGCGCTCGTGGAGCACGAGGTAATCGTCTTCCGGGACCAGGAAATTTCATCCGAGAGCCTGATCGACTTCGGGCGCCGCTTCGGCGAGTTGACGGTTCATCCGTTTTCGCCCAACGACGGCGACCGGCCTTATCTGATTCTCTTCAAGAATGACGAAAACAACCCGCCCTTCGGCACCGACTGCTGGCACTCGGACGAAACCTTCCGCGAGTGCCCGCCCATGGCCACGGTCCTTTGCGCCAAGGATGTGCCCGAGGTCGGCGGCGATACGATGTATGCCAGCATGACCTCGGCGTTCGAGGGCCTCTCCGACCGGATGCAGCAGTTCATCTCCGGACTGGAGGCGGTTCACGATTTCAAGGTGTTCAAGAAGCTGTTCGGTGAATCCGAGGAGGACCGGAAGAATCTGATTGAATACGAGCTTCGCTATCCGCCGCAGGTTCACCCGGTGGTCCGGGTTCACCCGGTCTCCGGCAAGAAGACCCTATGGGTCAACCCCCAGTTCACGATCGCCATCAAGGGCATGGACGACCGCGAAAGCCAGTCCCTGCTCGACACGCTGTTCCACCAGGCGCTGATTCCGGAATATCAGTACCGTCACAAATGGCGGAACCACACCATCGTCATGTGGGACAATCGCTCGGTCCAGCACTATGCGGTGCATGACTACTACCCCAGCCGCCGGTTCATGGAGCGGGTGACCATCGAGGGCGACAAACCGGTCGGCGTCCCCGCCGCGGATCCGGACACCCTCCGCAAGTTCAAGTTCCACGCCAAGACCGGCTCGGACGCCCACGGCGGCCATACGGCGCCGAAGCGGCAGTTTCAGCGGGAACTCGACGCCGGATAGACAGGGGCTATTCACGTCGCGCGAGCCG
>CBDCSV010000010.1:0-516098 GCA_965221855.1 Rhodospirillales bacterium
CACAATTTCGTCTCTGAAAAGCACATGGCTCCAGCGGTGGTGTCGTGATACCTCGGTGACCATATCCCAGCCAACAATACCGTATGGATAACCCAAAAAACGAATCCCTTCTTTTGTCAGGTAGACGCGGGCGCGACTGCCCGTCAGTAGTCCATAAAATGGCAGGGAAACCGCTAGAAAAAGAACAATAATGATGAGGCTCACCAATTGTTCGTCATCTCCACCGATTACCCAGCGGGCAGAAAATAACGGTAAGAAAACCAGGAGAGCGATGAGAAATATCCTTAGTCCGCGTCTCAGATGTATGCCCAATCCCTCCCCCTCGATTTCTCGGAGCCATCCGTTCCTTTTTTCGGTCCTTGTGGGAGGCTGCCAGTTTATGGGAACCCGGTTTCTGAAAGTCAGACGCCCTGGAGTGCTGAAGAACAGGTACCAGGTCATTGCCGCCGGCGAGAGTAGTGTCAGCAGAGCGACAATCCCATCGCCGCTGACGATGGACGATGGCAGTCCGGCGGCGACCTCCAAGGTTTGATCCCGGATGTCCTCTCTGACAACAAGCAGAACGGCCAAGGCGAACCACATTGAAAGAGTTGCTACCCGGGGCGTTCGCTGCGAGTGCTGAGGTGCAAGGACCAGGAACGGAACAAACCCAAGGGCGTAAACGACGGTGGCCGCGAACTTGTCGAGGTTTCCAATCAACTCGGCGGAGATGGCCACCGTCAAGATCATGAAGGTGAACACCAACAGGACGATGTAGATCAGGATGCCCGTGAGGCCCAGGCCGTAGCCGGGGGGTAACGTCAAGAGTTATGTGTCAGGGAGACTGGGGTACTGATTCCCCTGAGACTTGTTTTCGTGAATGAAGACCGCGTAGAGGATGCGGTCCATTGAGGTTTTATCCTTGAAGGTTCCCATGGGCCGGGTTCGTCTGCGAACCTCGCGGAACCTCCGTTCGATGGCATTGGTGGTCCTGACCTGCTTTCGCTCGGCGAGGTCCTTGTAGCGGAAGCAGGTGAGCAGGTCGTCGAGGTCGTTGCGCAGGCAGGCGACGGCCTTGGGGTAGGTATCTTCCCAGGCGTCGGCGAAGCGGCGGGCGGCGGTCTCGGCCTTGCGGCGGTTGGGGGCATTCATGACGGCGTGGACGTCGGCCTTGACGGCCTGCTGGTCGGCTACGCGGACCTTGTTGAGGATGTTCCTGATTTTGTGCGCCCAGCACCTCTGAACGGGGATGCCGTGATAGACGATCGGCAAGGCGGCGAGCAGGCCTTGGCCGCCATCAACGCAGATCATCTCAAGGCCCTCGCCGGTGAGGCCGCGGCGGTGCAACGCGGTGAGGAAGCGCTCCCACTCCGCGGCGCTCTCGCTGGCGGCGAGTTGGAAGTCGATAATCTCCTTCTTGCCGTCGTGCCGTATGCCCAGCGCCACCAGGACCGGCCTCCTGAGCGCGCCGGCGCCGGTCTTGCAGGCCAGCACCACGCCGTCGAGCATCAGCGCCTTGTAGGCGTTCTTCAGCGGCCGGCGGTGGAATGCGGCGACCGACAGATCGAGGGTCTTGGCGACCCGGCTCACCGTCGCGGCCGAGACCGGACGCCCGAGCAGGGCAAGCAGGACCTCGCCGACCTTGCGGGTCGAGAGCCCCAGCACGAAGCCGGCCAGGATGGCGCGGTCGATCTCTGGAGCGCGCCTTGCGTAGCTCTTCAGAACCTCGGTCGGGCAGAAGTGCCGGGTGCGCGGCACGTTGAGCTCGATGTCGCCGAGCTCGCTGAGCAGGCGGCGCCGGTAGGTGCCGTTGCGCCGGTCGCGCATAGCGCTGCCATCGAGGCCGTCGAGCCAGCGATCCACCGCCTCGGCCATCCGGCCCTCGATGATCTCGGCCAGCGCCTGGCGGCCAAGCGGGCGATAACCCTCGCCCCAGTCCAATCCGCCTGCTTGCATCTCCTTCACCACCTCAAAGGCTTGTGGTAGGTTCTCAATCGTTACAGCTTGCTGTGGCATCGGGGTGCTCCTTCTTGCGGTTGTCGTAAACCACAGGGAGTACCCCATTCCCAACTGACACATAAATTTTTACGTCACCAGCCGGGGTGCTGCCTTGCTTCTTCGCGGGTAGTGGCTCGCCATTTTTCCATCCCATCAATTCTGACTTAAACCCCTGCGTGTTGCACGTCAGGAGTGCCGGGACAACCGCGCCAAACCAAGCCCCGGCCTTTTCTTGGCCCGGGCGAAATGCTTATATGCCGCGCCCGCGAAGCCGCCGACGGACGGAAACCCGAGAAGAGCGGCACCGGGAACCGGATGAATTTTCCAGACCTTCGAGGCCGAAAATGAGCGACAGAGTAGAGAAGGGCGGGCTCGCCATCGCCCAAGTCTTGCATGACCTGGTGGAAACGCGGATTGCGCCCGGCACCGGGATCGATCCGGCCGAATTCTGGTCGAGCCTGGAAATTCTGTTGGCCGACCTCGCGCCCAAAAACCGGGCGCTGTTGGACAGGCGGGACCAAATCCAGTCGACGATCGACGATTGGCATTCGGCGCGCAAGGGCCGGGACATCGACCCCGATGAATACACCGCCTTTCTGAAGGAAATCGGCTATCTGCTGCCGGAAGGCGGCGACTTCGAGATCGCGACGTCCAATGTCGACCCGGAAATCGCCGAAGTGGCCGGCCCGCAGCTCGTGGTCCCGGTGACCATCGCCCGCTATGCCCTGAATGCCGCGAACGCGCGCTGGGGCAGCCTCTATGACGCCCTTTACGGCACCGATGTCATACCCGAGGACGGCGGCGCGGAGAGAGGTTCCGGCTACAACCCCGTGCGCGGCGAGAAGGTCATCGCCTATGCCGGCGCCTTCCTCGACGAGGCCGTGCCCCTGGAGAGCGGCAGCCACCTGACGGCGTCCGGCTACGAGGTCGCCGACGGCGCGCTCAGGGTCGGCGGGTCCGCGCTCGAGGATCCGTCGCAGTTCGCCGGCTACCGGGGCGATGCGGCGAATCCCGGCGCCGTGCTGCTCAGGAACAACGGACTGCACATCGAGGTCCTGATCGACCGGGACGACGCCATCGGCAAGGATCACCCGGCGGGCACCAGGGACGTGGTGCTCGAAGCCGCCATCACCACGATCCAGGATCTGGAAGACTCCATTTCGGCCGTGGATGCCGAGGACAAGGCATTGGCCTACGGCAACCTGCTGGGCCTGATCCAGGGCGATCTGGAAGACACTTTCGACAAGGGCGGCAAGGCCGTGACCCGGCGGCTGGAGCCGGACCGTACCTACACCGGGGCCGACGGCGGCGAGCTTACGCTGCCGGGCCGCTCGCTGCTGCTGTTCCGGAACGTGGGTCACCACATGTACACGGACGCCGTAACCATGGGCGGCGAAGAGGTGCCGGAGGGCATCGTCGATGCCATGGTCACCGGCCTGATCGGCATTCACGATCTCAAGCGGACCGGCGGCGTGCGGAACAGCCGTACCGGCTCGCTCTATATCGTGAAGCCGAAGATGCATGGGCCCGAAGAGGTCGCCTTCACCTGCGAGCTGTTCGGGCGGGTCGAGCAGGCCCTCGGACTCGATGCCAACACCATGAAGGTGGGCATCATGGACGAGGAGCGGCGCACCACCATCAACCTCAAGGAGTGCATTCGCGAGGCCAAGGACCGGGTGGTGTTCATCAACACCGGATTCCTCGACCGCACGGGTGACGAAATCCACACCTCCATGGAGGCCGGGCCGTTCCTCAAGAAGAACGACATCCGGGGCGAGCCGTGGATCGGGGCCTACGAGGACTGGAACGTGGACATCGGTCTCGAGACCGGTTTCAAGGGCTCGGCCCAGATCGGCAAGGGCATGTGGGCCATGCCGGACGAGATGGCGGCGATGATGGAGGCCAAGATCGGCCATCCGGCGGCCGGCGCCAACACGGCCTGGGTCCCGTCCCCGACGGCCGCCACCCTGCACGCCATTCACTACCACAAGGTCGGCGTCGCCGCCCGGCAGGACGAACTGGCGGGCCGGGGCCGGGCCGGCCTCGACGACATCCTGACCGTGCCGCTGCTCGGCGGGCGGAACCTGTCCGATGAGGAGGTGCGGGAGGAACTCGACAACAACTGCCAGGGCATCCTCGGCTACGTCGTTCGCTGGGTCGAGCAGGGCGTCGGCTGTTCCAAGGTGCCGGACATCGAGGATGTGGGCCTGATGGAGGACCGGGCGACCCTCAGAATTTCGTCACAGCATCTCGCCAACTGGCTGCATCACGGCGTGTGCACCGAGGACCAGGTCCGGGCGTCGCTGGAGAAGATGGCCGCCGTCGTCGACCGTCAGAACGAAGGCGATCCGGCGTACCGGCCCATGTCCGGGAACTTCGACGGCTCGGTCGGCTATCAGGCGGCGTGCGATCTGATCTTCAAGGGCCGCGAGCAGCCCAACGGCTATACGGAGTACATCCTCCACGAACGCCGCCGGGAGGCGAAGTCGAAGGGGATGTGAGGCGGCCTACCGAAGCCCCTTCTCGCCACCGCGGCGTATTCGTCGCCGAGGCCCCATTCCTCGAGGCCGGCTCCCTGAAGTCTGTTTCCATCGGAATCCATCCGGGTTAAGCTCCCGCCAGGAGGGGCGCGCATGGTCCGAAAATTGGTTGGAATTGCGGTATCGGCTGCGATTGTCCTCGTTGCCGGCGTCGGGTCCGCGATGGCCGATGGGTCCGGCGATAAGCGTTCGATCGAGAAGCTGCTGACCAACAATTCGATCATCTACACCGATGAAGTCACCGGGCTCGAGACGACCATCTATTTCGGCCGTTTCGGCAATTTCGACCGCTACGTGCCGTGCACCTTCACCGACGGCGACTTCAAGGTGAGCGACGCCGGCGAGGTGTGCCTCAAGGACCGGGAGGGCGCCCGGACCGAGATGTGCTTCAAGCCCACGATCTCGGCCAATCAGGTCACCTGGAAAGTGCCGGACGGCCGCACGACGAACGTCGCCCGGCTGTTGGTCGGCAACAAACTGCCCATCGGGTGAAAGATCTACTGATCCCGGCGCGTGCCGCCGGGCGGAAACCCTGAACCTGACGCACGAGAGATCGCGCCCCGGATTTCACCTTCCGGATTTCAGGCCCCGGATTTCACGCGATGGCGTGCTTCTCCGGATCGTCGAGGAATTCCATCGGAAATTCCGGGCCCCACTGATTGGCCAGGCCCTCCTCGGGCGCGTGGAATCCCGCCGGGTGGTCGTTGTTGACCATGTCGCTGTCGGTCCAGTGCTCGTGAATGCGGCCCCACGGGTCCCGCCAGTAGTCGAAAATCTGGTTGCCGAGGGTGTGCCGGCCGATGCCCCAGGCATGCTTGTACCTGCCTTTTTCCTTGAGATAGTAATGGCCGACCTGAACGTCATCGAAGTCGGCGACCTCGAAGGACAGGTGATTGAACCCGGCCTTTTCCGCCTGCACGTTGAGGAAGACGTGGTGGTCCACATAGCTGCCGGCGGGCGCGTCGATGTGATTGAAGACGGCGAAGATGTTGTCTTCGGTTTCCATCCAGATCTCGTCGGTGGTCTTGAGGCCGAGATGCGCCTGATACCAGTCGTTGGAGGCCTTCACCTGGGCGGTGGTGACCACCGCGTGGGCGCTGCGTTTGACGTGCGCCGGCCGGCCGGGGATGCGCCGCAGGTCGCCGGCCCGGTTCAGGCGCTCCTTGCCCGTATTGATCACCACGTCCCGCACCGGGAGCGGCGCAAGCGTCTCCTGGCCCCAGATCACCTCTATTTGGCGGCCGTCCGGGTCGGTGAGGCGGACCCGTTTGCCGCCGCCCGGCTCATCCAGGTCTTCCACCGGCGTCGCCCCCTCGGCTTGGGCGAGGGTGTGCAGGTCTTCTTCCGACGCGGCATGGAATGCGATGCCGATGAAGTCGGGATCGCCCAATTCGGTGACATGAAGGTGGTGTTCCGCATCGGTGCCCCGCATGAACAATGCCGTCTTGGTGCGCTCGGCCCGGACCATGCCGAAGTCGGTCAGGAACGCTTCCATCAAATCGAGGTCCGGGGCGCTCAATCGCCCATAGGCGATGTCGGTGACGTTGATCATGAAAAATTCTCCCTGCCGTTCCTTGGCCGCCCGTCGAGCGGCCCACTAGAACGCTTGTCGGGCCCAGCATAGGCCAGGGAGGTTCGGGGGGTCCAGGGGGGCGCGGAAATTGTCCGCCTACAGGTTCTTGAAATCCCGGTTCAGTTTGAACTCGGACGAGGTGACATAGGCTTCGGCGTCGCGAATGCGTTTCTCCACCGAGCGGAATTTCTGCTGAAACTCCGAGACCGTGCGATGGGGATCGACCCGGGTCCGCCGCCAAAACCGCTCTTCGTCCTCCGACCGGTAAAGTCCGTCCGGTTTCGGATTGAGGACGAAGCCGAGGATGAGGTAGGCGAGCGCCACCGGCACCGAGAACAGGAAAAAGGCGATGACCACGGCGATCCGGACCGGGACCACCGAGATGCCGAAATAGTCGGCGATGCCGGCGCAAACGCCGCGGATCACGCCGCTCTTGGGATCGCGATAGAACCGGGTGGGGCTGAACTGCTGCCAGTCGATATTCGCGTGGGCCCCCCGGCGGGTTCGGCCGTGCCGGGTGCCGTGATGGTGGCTGTGGCCGTTGTCGTGGTTTTCGCCGCTCATATCCGGCTCCTCCATTCGGGCGCTTCCTCATCGAGGATGCGCTCCAGGTTTCTCACGCGGTCTTCCATTTTGCCGAGGCTCTCCCACAGCTCCGTCAGCAGCTGTTGGTCGCCCGACGTCATGGTCTTGCTGGTCCGCCAGCGGGTCGCGTAATGGGCAATGATCCAGATGGGCAGGACGATGACCATGAAGACGACGGCGATGGGGACTAGGAAAAATCCGCCCATATCCAAGTACTCTCTCTCCTACGGGTCCGGGGCAGGCAGGACGGCGTTAGCCGTCCTCCCGTTCCTTCGGCGTTTCAGTCTTGCGCCCGCTCATGCGGGCCTTCAGCGTCGCCAGCTCGTCTTCGATGCCGCTCTCGGCCTCGAGCTCGGCGATTTCGTCCGACAGGGTCTTGCCCTTGCCGAGATCGAACGCTTCCACCTCGCCCTCGAGGCCGTCCATGCGCCGCTCCATCTTTTCGTAGCGGGCGAAGGCATCGTCGATGCGCCGGTCGTTGACCGTCTTGCGCACCTTGATCTGCGACTGGGCGGTGTCGTTGCGCGCCTGGACGCTCTTCTGCTTGGCCTTGGCCTCGCGCAGCTTGCTTTCCAGCTTGACGATATCCGCCTCGTGCTTGTCGAGCGCGGCGTTCAGCGCGCCGACATCTTCGGCGAGCAGGTTCGCGGTTTCCTCGAGTTTGGCCTTCTCCAGCAACGCGCCCTTCGCCAGGTCCTCCCGGTCCTTGGTGATCGCCAGTTCGGCCTTGCGCTGCCATTCGGCGCATGCCTCTTCCAGGCGGCCGAGGGTCCGCTGGGCTTCCTTGCGGTCGGCGATGATGCGCGCCGCATCGGAGCGGACTTCGACAAGGGTGTCTTCCATTTCATGGATCATCAGCCGGATCATCTTCTCCGGATCCTCGGCCTTGTCCAGGATCGAGGTCAGGTTGGAGTTAATGATGTCCGACAGTCTCGAAAAAATGCCCACTTCGGGTTCCTCCTTTCGGGCTCCCCGGCGCCGTTTTCGGTGTCCGGGGAGCGGGGTTCAACAGGGACTAGCGCCTTTCCAGTCGCACATGCCGTGCCAACTCATGCCAGGGCAAGATAACCTATTGATATTTATTATGAAAAAATGATTGTCCGGCAGGACGCCGGAGAAAAGTAAGTTAGGATAAAATTTAATTTAATAGTGATTATTACTAAAATATTTTATAAAATGATATCATGGCCTTGGCTCCCAATTTACCGGCGATGGTCGGGGATGCGCCGTCGTTCCTGGCCCTGCTGGAACAGGTATCACTGGCCGCGCCCCAGGACCGGCCCGTGCTGGTGGTCGGTGAGCGAGGCACGGGCAAGGAGTTGATCGCCAATCGGCTGCATCACCTGTCCAGGCGCTGGCAGGGAAGTTTCGTCGAGCTCAATTGCGCGGCGCTGCCCGAGACCCCGCTGGAGACCGAATTGTTCGGCCACGAGGCGGGCGCGTTCACCGGCGCCGGCCGGCGGCGCATCGGCCGTTTCGAGCTCGCCGACGGCGGCACGCTGTTCCTCGACGAAATCGGCAACGCGCCCTTGAGCGTCCAGGAAAAAATCCTCCGGGTCATCGAATACGGCGCCTTCGAGCGGGTGGGGGGAAACGACACCCTTGGCGTCGACGTCCGGGTCATCGGGGCGACCAACCGGGATTTGCCCGGCGAGGCCGAGGCCGGCCGGTTTCGTCCCGACCTGCTCGACCGGCTGTCGTTCGATGTGCTGACCGTGCCGCAGCTCCGCAACCGGCCGGGCGACGTGCCTCTGCTGGCGGCTCACTTCGGCCGCGCCATGGCGCGCGAGATGGAGTGGACCGGCTATCCCGGGTTCACGCGGGATGCGCTGAATGTCCTGGAAAGCTACGACTGGCCGGGAAATGTCCGGGAGCTCAAGAACGTGGTCGAGCGCTCGGTCTACCGGCACGGCGACGAGGAACGGCCGATCGCCGACGTGGTCATCGACCCCTTTGCTTCGCCCTTCCGCCCGCGGCCGGAGCAGGAAGCCTCGATGCCGAGCGGGACCGAGTTGCCGTCCGAACCTCGTCACCAGGTGGATGCGGTGACTCCCGTCGATATCCGCGAAGCGGTGGACGCGTTCGAGAAACGGTTGTTGGTCGAGGCCTTGGCCGCCAACCGGCACAGTCAGAAGGAGACGGCCGAACACCTAGGGCTCGGCTATCACCAGCTCCGCAACCGGCTCAAGAAGCACGAGCTTATTTGAGGATTACCCGTCGATCGCCGCCGTGAGGTCGATTTCCACCAGCGCGCCCGGAATGATCAGGCCCTGACAGCCGATCAGGGTGCTCGAGGGCTTGCCGCCGTCTCCGTAAAACTCGTTCATGGCCGCGACCACGATGTCCCGATGGGACGGCTCGAGATTGACGACGAAGATACGCTGGCGGACCACGTCTCCCGGACCCGCCCCGATGCCCGCAAGCACCCTGTTCAAATTCGCGAACGTCTGCTTCATCTGGGCCGCCAGGTCCCCCTCGCCGACGAGTTTTCCGCCATCGGTGGCCATGGCGCCCGAGAGATGAGCCAGCTTGCCGCCCTCGCTGACCACCACATTCGAGAAATGGGGCGGGCTGGGGACCCCCTCGATGGACGGCCGATCCACGGTCACGAAGTTTCCTGCCATTTCATCCTCCCGATATTTCTCGGTGTAGGGACTACCCCTCGTACGGGTCGTAGAGTACAGCCTTCCGCCGGACCTTGTCGCCCAGGCTCATGATGTATTCGAAATAGATCTTGAAGTGATCGTAGGTCTTATGGGTGTCGAGGGCGGCCTCGTCCCTGTAGACCTCGTACAGAATGAACTCGGTCTCTGTACCCTGCTGCCGGACCACGTCGAACTGCAGGCAGCCTTCCTCTTCGCGCGCCGCCCGCGCATTGATCATCAGCAGGCGCAGCGCTTCGTCGAGGATGTCTTCATCGTAGGACATGGTGACGAGATTGATCAGATTGGCCATCGATATTCCCTCGGGTATTCGTGATGCGGCTGGGTTGCCGTCTTCTTACTTCTTAGGTGGGCGCGCCCCGATGGTCAAAACCGATTATTCGGCGGCTTCGGCAAATTGTCCGGCGAACCGTTCGAGGGCCTGCTCGCCAACGGGCGTGAGCCGGTATATCCCCCGGTCCACCCGCTCGAACCAGCCGTAATGGTCGCTGTAAAGGATGCGCCGGGCGCGCGCGATACCGGTGTCCTGATGGATGACATAGGCCTTCGACGGGCCGTGATCCAGGAGGTACCGGGCGCATCTCAATGCATCCTGCCGGTAGGCGGTGACGATGGGCGTGCGGGTGCTGCCGCCCGAATTGGGATCGCCGGCGCGCCGCGTATGTTCCTTCAGCAGACGGGATTGGCGGGGCTTGAATTTCCTTGGGGCATAAGGGGCGGGATCCAGGTGCACGTCGACCACGGTGCCGGACTTCTTGAACGCCACGGTCAACAACCCGAGCCCCAGCATCCGGCAGAGCTTCCTGATGTCCCGATAGCGCCCCCGCCAGACCGACTTGCCGCTGCCGGTCTGGGCGGGAACGGCGAGGTAGACGGTCTCCGAGACGGTCTGGCGGCGGATACCCTGGAACACCAGCGGCAGGGTGAATCCGGTCTTGAGCTCGACCACCACCGGCTCTTCGCCGTCCCGCACCGCCAGCACGTCGCAATCGCCGACCTCGGCCTTGACCTCGTAGCCCTGGGCCTCGAGAAACGCCTTGATGGGCGGATAAAGCTCGGTTTCCTTCATACGCCGCCTATAGCACGATTCGCCCGCAACGCGATTCCCGGGCTTTTCCGCGCCATCGCTCCGGGGCTAAGCTCGGGTGCAACCCAAGGAGGACCATATGGGGGATCAGGTATCCAAGGCCGAAGCGTTGCGGGCCCGGCACGGCGGCGATGCGCCGCTGGTGCTGCCCAACATCTGGGACGCGGGGACGTCGGTGCTGGCGGCCGAGGCCGGGTTCGAAGCCATCGCCACCACCAGCGCCGGGGTCGCCTGGGCCCACGGCCTGCCGGACGGGGAGGTGATTTCCCGGGACGACATGCTGACCGCCATCGCGGCCTGCGCCTCGGCGGTTAATATCCCGGTCACCGCGGACATGGAAACCGGCTACGGCGAGGCGCCCGAGACCGTTGCCGACACCGTGAAGCTGACCGCCAAGGCGGGCGCGGTCGGGCTCAATCTGGAGGACGGCATCGGGCATTCGGGTGAAATTCTGGAGAAGAGCCTGGCGGTGGACCGGATTGCCGCCGCCCGGGCGTCCGCCTACGAAATTGGAATTCCCATGGTGATCAACGCGCGGACCGATATCTATTTCGGCAATATCCGGGAGCCCGGCGAGAAATTCGACATCGCCGTCGAGCGCGCCAACGCCTATCTCGCCGCCGGGGCCGACTGCGCCTATGTGATTGGGGTGATGGATGCGGACGCCATCGGTGAACTCGCCAAGGCCATCGACGGGCCGCTCAACGTGCCGGCAGGTGCGGGCGGTCTCGATGTGGCCGGCCTCGCGGCGCTCGGCGTCGCCCGCATATCGGTCGCGGGCGGCCTCACCCGCGGAGCCTTCGGCTACCTGCGCCGGGTGCTGACCGAACTCAGGGACGACGGGACCTTCGGCTTCCTCGACGGAGCCATTCCGCACCCGGAACTCAACCGGCTCTATGCAAAGAACAGGGGGGACCAGACATGACGATGGATATTCGCCGGATCGTCACCGGCCACAATTCGGAAGGACGGGCAATCGCCATCTCCGACGGCGCGCCGCCGGTCAATGTCGCCGAGAAAGGCGGAATCCGGCTCGCCGAACTTTGGGCCACGGACCGGACGCCGGCGGACAATTCCGGCGACCGGGAGACGGCGGGAGAAAAAATGCCGATTCCGCCGACCGCCGGCGGCTCGGTGTTTCGCATCGTCGAGTTCTCGCCGGAGAGCGGCCCCGATGCGGACATTGGCGCCGAGACGGAGCTTCTGGCCAGCAAGGGCGCCACGACCCAGGCCGATGCGCGTCATCCCGGCATGCACAAGACCGACAGCATCGACTATGCGGTGATCATGTCGGGAAAGGTGGATCTGCTGTTGGACGATGACGACATGACCGTGCAGGCCGGCGACGTGGTGGTTCAGCGGGGCACCAACCACGCATGGGCCAACCGCTACGATGAGCCCTGCCGCATCGCCTTCGTGCTGATCGACGCCGATCCGGCGCCGTGAGTTAGAGCAGATAGCCGAGCCCGGCGCCGTAGACCGCCGCGCCGACCACCACCAGCCACGGCGGCGCCTTCCAGACGGCGATGAGCAGGAACAACACCAGCGCCGCCGCGACATCGGCGTTATTCGTAACGGCGCTGGTGATGACCGGGTCGTAAAGCGCGGCGAGCAGCAGCCCGACCACCGCGGCGTTCACCCCGGCGAGGGCCCGGCGGATGCTTACGACTCGGCGCAGGCCGTCCCAGAACGGCAGCGTCCCGATCACCAGCAGGAACGACGGAACGAATATGGCGATGGTGGCGATCAGCGCGCCCGTCCAGGCCGTCGGCGGCACTTGGCTCACCGCGCCCAGGAACGCGGCGAAGGTGAACAGCGGGCCCGGCATGGCCTGGGCCGCGCCGTAACCCGCGAGGAACGCATCCGGGCCGACCCAGCCGGGCGGCACCACTTCTTCCTGCAGCAGCGGCAGGACAACGTGGCCGCCGCCGAACACCAGCGAGCCGGAGCGGTAGAAGCTGTCGAACAGGATCAGCGCCTGGTCCGGGAACCGGATTGCCGCCACCGGCAGGCCGGCGAGCAGCACGAAGAACGCGATCAGGCAGAAGACGGCGATCCCGCGTCCCACCGGGATCTCGAAGGCGTCCTTCTCCTCGGATTCCCGCGCCTTGATCAGGAGAAGCCCCAGCACCGCGCCGCCCGCGATGACCGCCAATTGGATGGATGTGGAGGGGACGATGAGCAGCACCACCGTGGCGGCGACGGCGATGGCCGCCCGGGTGCCGTCGGTGCACAGCATGCGGGCCATGCCCCACACCGCGTTGGCGACCACGGCGACGGCCACCAGCATCAGCATCTTCAGGATATCCTGGGTGAGATTGTCCTGGAACGCCACCGCGCCCAATCCGATTGCCGCCATGGCGAGGGCCGACGGGGTGGTGAAACCGAGCCAGGCGGCGAGGCTGCCCGGGAGCCCGGCCCGTGACAGGCCGATCCCGATCCCCACCTGACTGGAGGCGGGGCCGGGGAGGAACTGGCACAGCGCCACCAGATCGGCGTAGGCCGCGTCGCTGAGCCACTTTTGCCGCTCGACGAATTCGGTGCGGAAATAGCCGAGATGGGCTACCGGTCCGCCGAATGACGTCAGGCCGAGACGCAGGAAGATCAGGAAGACTTCAAGCGGGTTGCCCGCCTTGGGGGTCCTCCGGGGGGTTCCCGGGTTGTCCGCGCCCGCCGTCATGATCGTTCCCTCAAAATATATATTTTACAATAGGTTATACCCTATCTCGCCGGCCACGTGATTGGCAATTCCTGTCATTGACGTGGGGATTTGCCAAGATGGCGGGAACCTGTGCTAGCATCGAACCGTTATGCCCGCACTCAAAGCAGCGGATCTGAAAAAGGTCAAAAAGCAGCTTCTGGATGCCCGGGCCGAAATCGAGCATCTGGAAGAGATCACCGAGGACGACCGCAAGCCCGTCGAGTTGGATCAGCAGACTCAGGGCCGGTTGTCCCGGATGGACGCGCTGCAGGTACACGAGATGGCCCTCGAACAGGAGCGCCGGCGGGAGATCGAAATCCAGCGCATCGACGCCGCTCTCAAGCGCATCGACGAGGGCGAGTACGGCTATTGCGTTGCCTGCGGCGAGGACATCGAAGAGAAACGCCTGGCCAGCGATCCCGCCGTGCCGCTGTGCGTCGACTGCGCGTCGGGCTGATCGATCCGCCGTAATTCAGCGCTGATCCCGCTTGGCGAGCCGGTGAAACCGCCAGGCGAGGACGCAGAGCGAAACCACGGATGCGATGAGGAGCGCTTTCAGGATTCCCATGACGCCGCGGCCCATGGGCAGCGCCATGACGATGGCGAGGGGCAGCAGGATCACGCCGTAGGAGACCGTGTGGGCGGCCACCGGAAACCAGGTTTCGCCCCGGCCGCGCAGAACGTGACTAAGCACCGCCTGGCCGCCGTCGAAGATCAACAGCAATGAGATGAAGGCGATCAGCGGCGTGGCGAGTTCGATCAACGCCGGGTCCTTGGCGAACCCTTGCGCCAAATAGGGCGAGAACGCGACCACCAGCACCCCGAAGAAGCCCATGGCGGTGGTGTTGAGCCCGAGACCCGTCCAACCGGCCCGGGACATCTCGGCGGTGTCGCCTCGTCCCCAGGCGTGCCCGACCATCACCGCGCTCGCCGAACCGATGCCGATGGCGGTCATGAAGATCAGCCCCAGCACCTGGAAGGCGATGGAGTAGGCGGCGAGCGCCATCGCCCCCAATAGCCCGGCGATAAAGGACTGGGCGGCAAAGGCGGTGGATTCGATGAGGTGGCTGGCGCCGGCCGAATAGCCGATGCGGCGCTGGAAGGCCCAATCCCGCCAGCCGCCCCCCGCCTTCCTGCGGATGCCGAGCGCCTCCCGGTCATGCAGGTTCCATACATAGGCGACGGTGACGGCGGCCAGCAGGATGCGGATGCCGGTCGTCGCCCAGGCCGACCCGACGGCGCCCATGGGATCGAAGCCGAGATTTCCGTAGACCCACATCCAGTTGAACAGCACGTTGAACAGGTTGGCGGCGATCATGAACACCATCGGCGGGACCGGCCGCTTCAGCCCTTCGAGAAAGAAGGCGCTTGCGAGGTAGATCATCATGAACGGCAGGCCCAGGGCGAGCACGCGGACCACTTCGCCGCCGCCCCGCACCAGGTCCTCCGATTGGCCGGTGACCACCAGCACCCACTCGCCGG
The DNA here is from genome assembly GCA_965221855.1 of Rhodospirillales bacterium. Classification (GTDB taxonomy): domain Bacteria; phylum Pseudomonadota; class Alphaproteobacteria; order Rhodospirillales; family UBA2165; genus JAJDXO01. The sequence continues at coordinate 14,609 of CBDCSV010000010.1, forward strand.
CGAACGCGATGACCATGCAGACGGCGCCGAGCGCCACCGCATAGACCGTCGCCCGGCGCCAGACCGCGCCAAGCCTGTCGATCCGGCCGCTGCCGAGGGTCCTGGCGGTCATCACCAGGGTGCCGAGGAGAAGTCCGATGGCCGTTACGAACAGGGGAATGGTCACCGCGACGCCGAGGGACTGGTAAGCCAGTTCGTTGGCGGCGAACCGGCCGACCATGGCCGTGTCGACCACCGCCATGATCAGCATGCCGGATCGCGATGCGATCTGCGGCAGGGCCAGGCGCACCAGCTCTCTAACCCGCGCCCGCATGCCGCGGGGCGGGGCGTCCAACCCTTCCGGCCGCGCCGCCGTCTGCTCCATGGCCAATGTCCTCAGGATGGGGCGCGGGTGATAACACACCAGCGCCGTATTACCAGCGGCGATTTGATGACAGCGGGGCGGGCTTCGGCCAGAATGAGCCTGCCCGGATTTTTCTTGGGGGAGGGGAAGATGATCGAGCTGTATCAGAGTTTTCAGTCGACCTGTTCCGGCAAGGTCCGTCTGGTCATGGAGGAAAAGGGCATTCCCTACACCGAGCGCGACGTGAACCTGGCGACGGGCGAGCAGTTCGATCCCGACTACATGAAGCTCAACCCGAAGGCGGTGGTGCCGACCATCGTCCATGACGGGCGGGTCTTGACGGAATCCAGCCTGATCATGGAATACCTGGACGAGACCTTCGACGGTCCGAGCCTGACCCCGGACGATCCCTACAAGCAATGGCGGATGCGCATGTTCAACAAGCTCCTCGACGAGGAAGTGCACGCCTACATAAATCTGGTGACCTATGCGGTCGTCGGCCGCCATACCCGGTCGGCGAACCGCACGCCGGAGGAAATCGAAGAGCATTTCCGCAAGATGCCCGACCAGGCCAAGGCCGAACGCCAGCGGCAGGTTCACGAAAAGGGCGTGCACTCGGAACCGTTCAGGGCGGCCATCAAGGGGATGGACAAGCTGCTGGCCGAAATCGAAGGCGGACTCGAGGAATTCGGCGGCCCGTGGATTCTCGGCGGGGAATATTCCATCGCCGATGCCGCCGTCACCACCTACGTGCTGCGCCTCGACGTTTGCGGGTTCGAGGACATGTGGGCCGGCCGACGCCCGCTGGTTGCCGAATGGTGGCGGCGGATCAGGGAGCGGCCCAATTTCGTCGGCGCCGTGTCGCCCAGGACCCCCCGGCAGGACATCGATTCCCGCAAGGAATACGGCGCCGAGGCGCTGCCGACCATTCGGGAACTGTTCGCGGCCTGAGCTCTAAATCCAGCGGCGGACCCGGGCCTTGTATCCGGTGTAGGCCTCGCCGAACTTGGCTTCCAGGTAGCGCTCCTCGCGGGCGATAACGCCGTAATGCATCACCGGAAACCAGGCGGCGAGCAGGATCACGAGCCACAAATTGTCGAACCGGGCGGCGATCGCCAGGATGGCGATGGTCAGCGCCACATACATGGGGTTCCGGGTAAACCGGTAGGGGCCGGTTTCCACGATCGCGGTGGAAGGCCTGGAGGGCAGGATGGCGGTGCCGTGCCGGCGGAAGGAGATTCTTCCCCAAAACCCGAGCGCGGCGGCGATCGCGATCAACATCCAGAAGAGGGGGTTGAGCCAGGCCGCCGGCAGGAAGGGCAGGGGCCAGGTGAGGTTCAGTCCCACGCCCGCCGCAACGAACAGCGCCCAGATCAGCGCCGGCGGCAGGATGACCCCGGGATTGTCTTTCTCGGCCATGCAACCGGTATAGCGCTAAAGCCGGGCCGCGCAAACGGCTACCCGTGACGAACGGGTGTGTCCTCCCTATGATGTCGGCGCAATCGACGAGACTGGACCGCGACATGGCCGAAACCAACGATCCCCAGCTTCAGGAATTCCGGGACAGCATCGACAACATCGATGCGGCGCTGATCTTTCTGCTGTCCGAGCGGTTCAAGGTCACCAAGAAAGTGGGCGAGTTGAAGGCGGAGCGGAATTATCCCGCCGCCGACAAGGAGCGCGAGGCGGAGCAGATCGCGCGGCTCCGCGATCTCGCCAGGGCGGCCAATCTGGATCCCGACTTCTCGGAGAAATTTCTCGAATTCATCATCGCCGAAGTGATCCGCGACCACGAAAAGATCAAGAGTGGCGGATAACGGCGCAGGTACCGAAGCGCCGGAGAAGAAGCCCGGATTCCAGATCGGGCCATTGGGCTGCGCCCTCATTGGAGCCGGGCTGTTCATCCTGATGCTCAGCTTCATAGCTGGCGTCGTCGCGGTCAAAATATGGCTGGATGACGATCGAACTCAAGCGGAGATTACCGCCGACGCGACAGCGGTCATCGAGAGTGGAGCCACTCCCGACGAACGGCATGACGCTTATGTTGCGCGGGCGGAGATACGCGGGAAGAGCGGTGATTATCAGGGAGCCGTCGACGATTTGACGGCGGCAATCGGCATTGATCCGAACATAGCGGCGACCCATGCCGCGCGCGGGATGAACTATCTGTCTCTGAACGAATGGGAAATGGCTCTTGCGGATTCCGACAAGGCTCTCAGTTTGGGGGATCGAGAACTCGTCGGATCAATTTCGTTTGTACGAGCGACGGCCCTGATGGCTCTGCGCAGATTTGAGGAGGCGCTTGCCGCCGCGGCCCGAGTTCCTCAAAGCGATCCAAGATATGTGGCCGCCAGATATATCCGGGGTTCAGCCTTCGATTCCCTCGGCCATCGTAGGAGGGCGCTCCGGGAGTTCAACCTGGTCCTGAAAAATGATCCCACCTACAGAGATGTCTGGCTTGCCCGAGGGGAGGTCCTTCTGGCGCTCAATCGCGCCCAGGACGCGCTCTTCGATTTCGATATGGCTTTACGGCTAAACCCCTTGGAGGATGCCGCCAGGATTCATCAATTGCGGGGAGACGCCCTGGCAATCTTGAGTCGTACCGAGGAGGCACAAGCTGCCTATCGCCGGGCCCGAGAAGCTGAACGTCGGACTACACAGTGAGCAGCGAAGGCGAAAGGAATGTTCCCTGCCCCATCCGCGGGCGCCCGCCGATCCCCGGCCCCGGCGTCGACGATCATCCCGGCCCCTGGATACCCCGGACTTGCGCCGGGGCATGACGATCTGAGAGTTACCCGGCCTCGACGATCTCGATGGTGTGGGTGATCTCGGCGGTGGCGCCCATCATGATGGTCGCCGAGCAATATTTGTCGGCCGACAGATGGACCGCACGCTCGACCTTGTCCGGGTTCAGCCCCTTGCCGGTGATGATGTATTTGACGTCGATCCTGGTGAACACCTTGGGGATCTCCTCGGATCGTTCTCCGGAAAGTTCGATCACCACGTCTTCCACCGGCTCCCGGCCCTTCTGGAGAATATCGACGACGTCGAACGCCGTGCAGCCGCCCATGCCGAGCAGCAGCATTTCCATGGGCCGGACGCCGAGGCCGCGCCCGCCGGCGTCCGGCGCGCCGTCCATCACCACCGAGTGGCCGGAGCCGGTCTCGCCCAGGAACGTCCGCTGCTCCACCCATTTGACCCGCGCCTCCATCACGCCACCTCGGCCTTCTTCGAGCGCCGCCTGCGTTCGTGGGGGTCGAGATAGCGTTTGCGGAGCCGGACGCTTTCGGGCGTCACTTCGACCAGTTCGTCGTCGCCGATATAGGCGATGGCCTTGTCGAGGGTCATCTCGATGGGCTTGGTGAGATCGACGGCGTCGTCCTTGCCGGCGGCGCGGATGTTGGTGAGCTGTTTGGCCTTCAGCGGGTTGACCTCGAGATCGCCGCCCCGATTGTGCTCGCCGATGATCATGCCGCCATAGACCTTCTCGCCGGCGCCGATGAACATGGGCCCCCGCTCCTCCAGGTTCCACAGGGCGTAGGCCACCGCCTTTCCGTTTTCCAGGGAGATCAGCACGCCGTTGCGCCGCGCGTCGATGGCGCCCTTGTAGCGGGCGTAGCCGGAAAACACCCGGTTGAGGACGCCGGTGCCCCGCGTATCGGTCATGAACTCGCCGTGGTAGCCGATCAGCGCCCGGGAGGGCGCGATGAACACGAGGCGCTGCTTGCCCCGTTCGCCGGTCTTCATCTCCCGAAGCTCGGCCCTGCGCTTGCCCAGCTTCTCGACCACCGGGCCGGAGAACTCCTCGTCCACGTCGATGGTCACTTCCTCGACCGGTTCCATGCGGTTGCCGTTTTCGTCTTCCCGGTAGACGACCCGGGGCCGCGAGATGGACAGCTCGAACCCTTCCCGGCGCATGGTCTCGATCAGGACCGCCAGCTGCAATTCGCCCCGGCCCGCGACGTCGAACGCATTCGCGTCCCCGGTCTCGGTCACCCGGATCGCGACGTTGCCCTCGGCCTCGGCCCGCAGCCGGTCCCGGATGACCCGCGAGGTGACCTTGCCGCCCTCGGTGCCGGCGAGGGGTGAATCGTTGATGGAGAACGTCATGGCCAATGTCGGCGGATCGATGGGCTGCGCTTCGAGGGCGTCTTCGGCTTCGGCCGCGCAGAGCGTGTCCGCGACGGTCGCCTTTTGAAATCCGGCGAGAGCCACGATGTCTCCGGCCTCGGCGCTTTCCACCGGCACCCGCTCGAGGCCCCGGAACGCCAGCAGTTTGGTCAGCCGGGTTTCCTCCAATACCTCGCCGGTCCGGCTCAGCGCCTTGACTGTCATGTTGGTGGCGGCCCGGCCCGAGGCGATCTTGCCGGTCAGCACGCGGCCCAGATAGGGGTCCGCTTCGAGGGTGGTGGCGAGCATGGCGAAATGCCCGTCGGGCTCGGCGTCCGGCGGCGGCACGTGGCCGCGGATCAGCTCGAACAAGGGCGTCAGGCCGTCCCGCGGGCCGTCCGGTTCATGGGCGGCCCAGCCTTCCTTGGCCGAGGCGTACATCACCGGAAAATCCAGCTGGTCCTGGTCCGCGTCCAGCCCGGCGAACAGGTCGAAGACCTCGTCCAGAACCTTGTCCGCCCGCTGGTCCTGGCGGTCCACCTTGTTGATCACGACGATGGGGCGAAGGCCCAGATTGAGCGCCTTGCCGGTGACGAACTTGGTCTGGGGCATGGGGCCCTCGGCCGCGTCGACGAGCAGCAGAACGCCGTCGACCATGGAGAGAATGCGCTCCACCTCGCCGCCGAAATCGGCATGGCCCGGCGTGTCGACGATGTTGAACCGGGTGCCGCCGTATTCCACCGACGTGCACTTGGCGAGAATCGTGATGCCCCGCTCGCGCTCGAGGTCGCCCGAGTCCATGGCGCGCTCCGCCACCTGCTGGTTGTCGCGGACGGCGCCGGTCTGGCGCAACAGGCCGTCCACCAGTGTGGTCTTGCCGTGGTCGACGTGGGCGATGATGGCGAAGTTCCGTAAATCCATGGCGCGGGGGATAGCCCATGGGCGAGGCGGTAGCAAGCGCCGGATGGGGCGCGAGCCATGCACCAGACGCATAGCTGTAAGTTGTTGAAACTTCATAATTTATAAATATGTTCCAACTGGGCCGTTTTCGTTGTAATAGTCATTCATGGACATTAATAGACATTTAGTGTCACCCGTTCGGGAGGTAACGCACCAAAAAGGTCGTACAAAAATGCATAGCTCGTCCCTCCAAACCAAAACGCCGCCCGGGTGAGGGGCGGCAGTGATCTATACATTTAGCTCGCGCGCGGGTGGAGGCAAGGGGTGGCGAAGACCCACTTGTCCCCTCTCCCCCTACTTCAGGGGGAGAGGGTCAGGGTGAGGGGGTCGTAATGAAGTGGGGGTGTTATGTAAGTTCCCCCTCACCCAGCTACGGCTAAGGCTCGCCTGGGCAGTCCCGGTCAATTCTTCGAATTGACCTTTGCGTTCGCTTTGTGCCCTAGCTCGCCAAGCCTCCGCATCCCTCTCCCCCTCGAAGGGGGCGAGGGTTAAGGTTGGGGATCATAAGGCCGTGCTACCGGCGGAGTTGCGCCCCAAGCCCATCCGGCGCGCCGGCGTTCTACGAGCAGGTCATTATCGGTGCCCGGAGATTGATCTCGCGGGAGTCGAGAAACGCCGTTGCCCGACCGGTTGGCGAGGCGCGCCCGGCCACCTGGCCGCAGGACCGCTTGGAGAATTTCCAGCTCGTGTTGTTGAGTTCGAACCCGCAGGTGGCGATCCGCATGCCTCGGGGCGTGTTCAAACAGACCTGCCCGCCGACCGGCACGTCCCGGCCCTTGTACCGGCACGAGCACTGCGGTTCCGCGGCCGCCTCGGTCAGGCCGCCCAGGAATACCGCCGACGCAATCGCGACGATCCAGTGCCGCATGGGCCAATGTCTCATAGGTCGAGTTTAGCGCGAAACGGCGATGCGTCTCAAATTCACGCCGCGTCTAGAGCCGATCATGGATTGTTGGAATCGCTTTGCGATGCCGACAATCCATGTGAATCGGCTCTACACTATTGATATAGATCGGATTCACATGTTTTGACGAAACCGCGCCGTGGTTCCGTCAAAACATGACCCGATCTAGGGCGGCGCGCAGTTTTTCCAGCGCCTCCCCGAACCCCGGATCGCCGTAGGGGACGGGATTGTGCGGCTCCCGCTCGCCCGGCCCCCAAACCGGGTCCGGCCACAGGGGATCGGACCTGTTGCGGCCCAGGACGTGGACGTGAAGCTGGGGTACATGGTGGCCGAGGGCCGCCACGTTGATCTTTTCCGGACGGAATACCGCTTTCAAAGCGCGGGGGGCCCGCGCGACTTCGCCGATCAACGCCGCCTGATCCCCGGCGGAGAGTTCGTAAATTTCGGTGACGCCGGGGACCCGGGGCACGAGGATCACCCAGGGGAACCGGGCGTCGTCGACGAACAGCACCGTCGACAGCGCCCATTCGGCCGTGGCCGTCCGCCGGGCGAGGCGCTCGTCGAGAACGAATTCGGTCATGCCGGGCGCCCGCCTATTTGCCGAACAGGCCCTTGACCGCGCCCCCGACGCCCTCGGTGACGTTCTTGACCGCGTCCGCGGCCCCGCCGGCGGCCGAGCCGGCGCCTTCCACAACGCCCTTCACCGCGCCGGTGGCCAGTTTGCCGGCGTCCCTGAGCATGTTGGCCACGTTGCCCATGAGGCCGGGCAGCATGCCTTCGATGACCTTGTCCTGAATTTCCGGAATCAGCCTGGCGGCGATTTTCTCGGGCTCCAGGCCGCCCTCGCGCTTGCCGATGCCGTCGGGGGCGATGGAGAACGGCTTGACGGCCAGATCCAGCGTCATCCCTTCGCGGGCGACGGCGCGGACCTTCACGTCGTTCATGCGGAACTTCTCGATGATCAGTTTCGGGCCTTCCTTGCCGCCGCCGCCGGAGGAGCCGCCGCCTCGTTCCCTGACGAACGCGCCGACGTTGTTGCGGATGGCCATCAAGTTGGAGGAATTCAGCGATTCCCTGACGCTCTCGCCGATTTTCAGCGGGTTGACGTTGAGCGTCCCGATCTCGGCGATTACGTCCGGGGCGTCGATCAGGATTTCATCGATGACGATGGTATCCTTGCCCACGGTCGATGTATCGAGTTTGACCGCGATGTTGTCGAGCTTGAAGGCGTGGGGCGTGGTAAATCCCGAAGGGTTGCCGATCAGCAGGCCGGAAAGCGCGGCTTCGCCGGACGTGATGGAGAGTTCGGCCTTGTCCAGTTTGACCTCAGCCTTGGTCAGCTTCGGCCCCATCTCCTCGACCGCCGCCTTGATGACGTCGCCCGAATGGAACAACACCACGATAACCGCGACAACGACAACGGCGACAATGCCGCCGACCGCATACCCGACAAGCTTCAAAACGGATTCTCCCGAATAAATTCCGGCCGCACCCGAAGCCTATCCCGAACGCGGCGATTTGACAGCCAAATTACGCCCCGGTTCGTCTTATACGGTTGCCGTCGTCGCGTCGTAGGCGAACAGCCAGTCGTAGCGCTCGAATATCCTCTCGGGCCGCCATTCGCGGTCCACGTATTCCTTGGCGTCCGATGGATCGGCGAGGGTGTGGTCGTGAAACCGGCGGGCGTTGTCGGCCGAGCCCAGCACCATCCTGGACGTGCGTTCGTGGCGGGCGCCTTCATAGCGCCCGAGCGCCTCCTCGACCGCGCCGCCGGCCGCCTCGAACGCCCGCATGAGCACGTAGCCGTCCTCGATGGCCGCGCAGGCGCCCTGGGCCAGCATCGGCACCATGGCATGACAGGCATCGCCCAACAGCGTCACCCGGCCGCTGGTCCAGCTCTCCAGCGGCTCGCGAACCATGATCGCCCACTTGTACGGTTCCTTGATCCGCTCGATCAGATAGTGGATGTCCTCGTGCCAGCCCTCGAAATCGGCGAGGAACTCTTCCCTGGAGCCCCGCGCCGTCCAGGACTCCACATGCCAGTCCTTCTCGCGGATCCCGACGAAGTTGAATATTTCGCCCCGGCGGAGGCGGTAGGTGATGCAGTGCCCGCCGGGACCCACCCAGTTGGTGCCGACCGGCGGAAACCGGTCCGCCGGCAGATCGTCCGCGGGCAGGACGCCGCGCCAGGCCATGGAGCCGGTAAATACGGGATTGTCCTGGTGACCCAGGGCGGCGCGGATGGCCGAGTGTACGCCGTCGGCGCCGATGAGGGCGTCGCCGCGCGCTTCGTTTCCGTCGTCGAATTTCAACGTGACGCCGCCGCCATCCTGTTCGAAGCCGGTACAGGCATGGCCGAGATATATCGCATCCGGCTTTTCGCGGCGCACGGCGTCGACCAGCAATTGGTGCAGATCGGCCCGGTGGAACGTGTAGTAGGGATAGCCGTAGCGCTCGACGAAGGCTCGGTCGAAGTCGAACAGCGGCCAGGTGTCGCCGGTGCTCCAGATACGGATGACCTTGCCTTCGGGAATGGCGGCGATCCGCTCCAGGCCGCCGCCGAGGCCGAGGGCGTGGAGGACGCGGGTGGCGTTGGCGCTCACCTGGAATCCGGCGCCGACCTCGCCGAGTTCGGGGGCCTGCTCGTATATTTCGACATCGTAGCCCGCCCGGAGCAGGGCGGCGCCGGCGGTCAGCCCGCCCATGCCGGCGCCGGCGATGAGGATTTTCGGCTTGGCGGCCATCACACGGGGATCTTGAACAGCCGCGCCGCGTTTTTCCCCAGCAGGCCGTCCCGCGCCGCCGCCGGTATCTTCCGGTTGCGCCTGATAAAGCCGACCGGGTCCCTCTCGCCGAAGGGATAGTCGGTGCCCATGAGGATGTGGCTTGCCGGCGCCTTGGTGGCGAGAAACGTCAGCATGTCCGGGTTGAACAGCACCGTGTCGAAATAGAATTTCCGGATATAGCTGGAGAATTCGCCTTTCAGCCCGGCGCCGTCCCGTCCGGTCCGGGAGGCCGAATCCTGACGTCCGGCGTAGTAGGGCAGGAAGCCGCCGCCATGGACGATGAGGACTTTCAGTTTCGGGAACCTGTCCATGATCCCCTCATAGACCAGGGACGACATGGCCAGCGCCTCTTCGTAGGGCTGCCCCAAAGTGAACGCCAGGACGAACTTGCGAAGCCGCGGATTGGAGTTGCCGGCCGGATGGATGAAGACCGGGCAGTCCAATTTCTCCGCCGCCTTCCAGAACGGAAGGAATTTCGGATCGCCGATTTCCAGGCCGTTGACGATGGTGGAAATCTCGACCCCCCGGAGCCCGAGTTCGGTCACGCAGCGGGTCATCTCCTGGACCGCCCGCCTGGGGTCGTGGAGGGGAACCAGACCGATACCGATCAGCCGGTCGGGGTGTTTGGCGACCATCTCCGCGGTTCCATCGTTGGTCATCCGGTCGATTTTGTGGGCCCGCGCGCCCGGCGCCCAATAGGTGGATTGATGCACGATGCTGGGAGAGATCACCTGCATTTCGACGCCCATGCGGTCCATGTCCCGGAGCCGCTCCCTGGTGCCGACCATGCGCGTCATGGTGCGTTGGGACTCCCTGGCCGCCCCCAGGCTGGTCCGGCCCTTCAGCCCGATGCGCGCGTGAAGACCATGCTTCGAGGTGATTTCGAAGACCTCCGGCACCACGATGTGCGCATGGCAGTCGATCGCTATAGCCGGTTTTTTCGCCATGTCCGCCTCCCCGCCCAGTTTGCTGCGATGAGATTAGTGGCCGGCAGGTGAGCGTCAAGTCCGCGCGGTGGAGCGCGTCAATACAGGACGTGCCGCAATCCGATCACCGTCGCCGCGATCAGCGCGCTGCTGACGCCGACCAGCGGCGGCGACCAGCGCCAGCCGATGACATGGGCCGGTACGCCCGTGGCCCGCGACATGAACAGCGTGGTCCCCGAGAACGGCGAAATCATGGTGCACATGCCCCAGCATCCCATGTAGGTGAGCCCGACGATCAGGTCCGGCAGCCCAAGCGCCGACGGGGGAAGGATGGCGCTCAGCGAGACCACCACGATGACCGGGTGCAGGCCGGCGGCGCTGGTGGCGACGAAGACGACGATCAAGGCGACGATCCTGAAATCCGGGAAGGGGATGGCCGAGGCGACGAATTCGGCGACCGCGGCGGCCGGAATCAGCGCGCCGACCCCGGCCCCGAAAATGTTGGCGGCGACGAAGAGGAGGGTTTCGTTCCGCAAGCCGGGCAGCGCCGTCGTCGCCCTCAACGCAAGTTCCCTGAACGGGCGAACGGCGGATTTATGGGAGGCGGACCAAATCAGCGCGAAGGGCGGCGCGACGATGCCGAGGATCACCGGTATGGGGACGTCCAGAACCTCCACGAGAACCATCACCATGCCGATCAGCGACGCCAGCAGGGCAACGGTGCGCAGGCCCTGGCCCGCCTCGAGCGGAATGGCGTCGCCTGCATCTGCCCGCGTGCCGGAGCGGTTTGCCGAAAATCGCGCCAGACCCCACGAACCGGTCATCAGCACGACGGCCATCCCGGCGCCCCAGGGCGCGAGGTCCCCCCAGGTAAGCCCGGGGAGGGCGATGAGGACCACAATGGTTCCGACGTAGAACGGCGACCAGCACGACGCGCTGGTGAATCCCTGCATGAGGGCCAGGCTCAGCCGTTTGCGGAGCGCCGGGTTGGTGCCGGGCTTTTCGACGATGGTGGTGAGCAATCCGAGGCCGGCCAGATTCAGTACCGACCCCAACAAGTGAACGCCGCCGGTCAAGAAGGCAAAGCGGCGTCCGGGGGGCTGCGAGACGATTGTCGCCCGTGTTGCCCGAAGGGCCGGGCTCCGGGAAACCGGCCATTGCATCCAGGTCACCGCAAAGAACAGAACCAGGAAGACGCGCGACCGGCTGATGCCCTCCAATAGTCCGGCCTGCCAATCCCCGGCCGCCGCCAACGCCGCGACGCCCAGGCCCGCGAGCACCAGGCCCGAAATCTGCTGAGGCCTCGGGATGCGGCGGAATTCAAGAGCGAGATAGAGAACGATGCAGAGCGCCGCGAGCGCGGGGAGGACATGCCCGCCGGCGAAGGCGCCGATGATCGTGATCACGGCGATGGCGCTGAACAGCCAGGCGGTAACGGGGATGGCGGTTTGGGGCAAGTCGGGAACCGCGGTATGGGGGACGCCGGCGGAGCTTGAATTTGCCGGTTGATCAGTGGGGACGCCGCTGTTGCATGAAGCGATAGCGGCTGTCCGATGTAATCGTGACATCCATGTCTTCGCCGTTGCGGCGCAGGTTCAGCAGGACCTCCGTGCCGGCGCCGCCCAGTCCCCAAATCATCCGGTACATTTCGCTCAGCCGGGTTACCGGCTGATCGGCAACCCCGGCGACGAGATCGCCGGCCTCGACGCCGGCGATATCGGCCGGGCCCTCGGGGATGACCCCGGACACGAACAGCCGGCGCATGGCCTCGGATGTGTACATGCCCAACCAGGGCCTGGGCTCGACATCGGCGAACCCCTTGCTGATCAGATCATCGAGGATCGGTTCGAGAAGATCGATCGGAACGAACATGTTGCCGGGACTGTCCTTGCTCCCGGGCTCCGCGTCGTTCACCCACAACGAGCCGACGCCGACCAGCCGGCCGGACCCGTCGATCAACGCCGCCCCGGACCAGTTTGGATGAATCGGCGCGGTAAAGATGGCGTGGTCCAGCATGTACTCCCACGATCCGGCGAATTCGCGCCTCGAGACGACGACGCCTGAAATGGCGTGGTCGGCGCCGCCGTAGGGAGCAATGATCGCCGGGTCGCCTTCGCGAAGCGCCTTTGAACTGCCCCGCGGCAGGGGGGGCACGCCGGGCGCCTCGAGGGACCGGATCACCGCAAAGCCGCTCTCGTGGTTGTAGCCCAGGAGTTCGGCTTCCAGGGTCCGGCCGCCGCGGCCATGAAGGATGATCTGGTCGGCATCGACCACCAGATAGCCGATGGTCAGCATCAGCCCGCCGTCGCCGATGACGATCGCATTGCCCTGCCGCTCGATCCCCAGCGTCCGCGCCGAGAAGGCCTCCTCGGGAACTTCCGAGGTCAGCCGGAAGACGGATGACAGCGCCTGGTCGAGATCGAAGGGAAGGTCCGATTGGTCGGGGTGGGGCGCGAGGCGCAGCGAAGGATCGAGCAGGTGCAGCAGTCCGCTTGGCCGGTGTCCGTTGGCCTTTTCGATGCCGTTCGCCATCGGAAATTTCCGCTCCCCGTAGGTCTTGGTTTTCGTCTTGGGTAAACAGTAGCGTTCCGCCGCACCAAGTGGCCAGCCCTATTTGGGGCTAAGGCCCGGGCGCCGGGCTGTCGGCGGGCGTGCGCCGCTTGATCGTTCCGGCCGCGGATTCGCGGCGCGCGACGTAGGTGGTGGCGCCGACGATGATCGCGCCGCCGACCCAGGTCCACAGATCGGGGAACTCGGCGAAAAGGAAATATCCGATGGCCGCCGCCCAGACCAGGCGCGTGTAGTAGAGCGGTTCGACGGCGCTGACGTCCGAGTATCTGTACGCCTGCACCATCGTCAGGTGAGCGGCGCCGACCAGAAGGCCGATGGCGGCGAGCCACAGGATTTGTTCCAATGTCGGCTGCCGCCAGAACCAGACGGCGAAGGCAAAGGTGATCGGAATCTGCAACAGCGCCACATACGCGCCGCAAGTCGCCGGGCTGTCGTACCGGGTGAGAAACTTGGCGAAGATCTTGGTGCCGGCGCCGAAGCACGCGCCGACAAGCACGAAGACGAACCCGAGGGAGAACTCCTCGAAGCCCGGCCGGATAATGACCAGCGCCCCGATGGCTCCGATACCCAGCGCCGCCCATCGCCGGGGCCCCACCCGCTCGCCGAGGAAGAGGATTGCCGCCAAGGTCAGGAACAGCGGGCCCGTCTGCGCCAGGGCGACGGCGTCTCCGAGCGGGGTCAGGAACAGCGCGACGTACCAGGACATCAGCGCCGCAGCGTTGAAAAAGGACCGGACGAAGTGGATGTGGAACTTGGGCGTCCGCATGGCGCCGATCCCGTTTCGGATCAGCCAGGGAACGTAGAACAGGAATGAGAAGACGTTCGAAAAGAAGGCGATTTCGGTTGGATGCAGGCCGCCGCTGAGCAGACGGACGATGCCGTGGGAGGCGGTAAACAGAAAGACCGCGGCCAGCGTGAAGCCGGCCCCGAGCAGGTAGGATTGCCGGGTTCCGGCAGGCGCGACCGTCGGGCCGGTATCGGACATGGGCGCTCCAGGGGTTTCGGGCGCTCGACCGCCCGCCGCCATAAGACAGTCCGCCCCGCCCAAAGGCAAGGCCGGCCGACGTCGAAGCTGGAATTGCCGGGAGTGATCGGCGGGAATTGCGGCTCTTGTCCGTGGTGGCCCGTGGCGGCCCCCGGCGGCTGGCGTCTTGCAGACCCCCGTGGAGGCGGATATCACCTAAGGCGTTGAAATTCGGTCCGGGGAGCAACGCATGGCGCGCGCCGCCGACATATTGGTCGAGACACTGGGATTGCACGGGGTCGACCGGGTCTTTTGCGTTCCCGGCGAGAGCTATCTCGCGGTGATCGACGCCATGTACGACGCTCCCCATATGGACGTCGTGACCACCCGCCACGAGTCGGGCGCGACCCTGATGGGCGTCGCCGACGGCAAGATGACCGGACGGGCCGGGGTCGCCTTGGTCAGCCGGGGGCCCGGTGCGACAAACGCCTCCCTCGGGGTTCACGTCGCCGAGCAGGATGCGGTCCCCCTGGTTCTGTTCATCGGACAGGTGGCACGCGCCGACCTCGGCCGCATGGCGTTCCAGGAGGTGGACTACCAGCGCTTCTTCGGCGGCATGGCCAAGCACGTGGTCGAGGTGACGGACGCCGAACGGCTCCCCGGGGAGGCGGCGAAGGCGTTCCAAATCGCCGAAGGCGGGACGCCCGGCCCGGTGGTCGTTTCGCTGCCCGAGGATATGCTGCTCGATGACATAGGCGCGCCGCCGGCGGCGCGCGCGGACAACGATTTGCCCGCGCCCACCGATGGGCAAATCGCCGGGATCGCCGAGCGGCTCGCGGCCGCCGAGCGCCCGCTGCTGATCGCCGGCGGCCAGATCGACCAGCGCGGCGGGCGGGACGCCCTGCGGGCGGTCAGCGAGGCGTGGCAAATCCCCGTCGCCGTCGGCTGGCGCCATCAGGACCTGTTCGACAACGCACACCCGAATTATGCCGCGCACATGGCGTTCAACATGCCGGCCGATTTCGAGCGGACATTGAACGAGGCGGACCTGGTCGTGGCTGTCGGCTCCCGGCTGGGAGACGTCACAACGCAGGGCTACGCCATTCCCAGGGCGCCCAAACCGGACCAGCCGCTGATTCATGTCCACCCGGATGCGGCGCAGCTCGGGCGGGTTTATGAGACCGACCTGGAAATCAACGCCGATGGAACGGCGGTCCTGGAGGCCCTGGCGAAGATGAATGCCAAGCCGGCGCCCGATGGGCGCTCGGCCTGGATCGAGCGGGCTCATGATCTGGCGGCGAGCCGGATGGCGTGGGATTTCCCCCGCGCCGATGACGGGGTGGTGTTCGGAAACGTCATCAAGGGGCTGGCCGGCGCTCTGGACGACGACGCCGTCATCGCCAACGACGCGGGCAATTTTTCGACCTGGCTGCACCGCCTGTTTCCCTTCAAGACCACCCACACCTTCCTGGGCGCCGTCGCCGGGGCCATGGGCTTCGGGGTGCCCGCGGCGGTGGCGGCCGGTCTCCGCCATCCGGACCGGCAAGTCGCCTGCCTGGTCGGCGACGGAGGATTTCAGATGACGGGCAACGAGATGTCGGTGGCCGTGGAGCGCAATCTGCCGGTCCGCATCTTCGTCTCCAACAACGGCAGCCTGGGCACCATCCGGCTCTATCAGGAGAAGGATTATCCGGGCCGGACCATCGCAACCGATTTGCCCAATCCGGATTTCGCCGCCTTGGGCGCGGCTTTCGGCCTGACGGCGTTCAAGATCGAAACCGAGGACGACGTGGCGCCGGTGATCGAAAAGGCGATGGCCGCCGACGGGCCGGTTCTGGTCGAGGTCGCCACCAGCCTCGAATATCTCGCGGCCTATGCCCGCATGTCGGCGCTCAAGGCGGCGGCGCGATAGGAAGGCGGTCCGGCATCATCCGAAGGGCCGCCGATGACGGGACCGGCCGATTGTTCGTCCCGATCGGGATTGGGCCCGGCGTTCGAACTGGTATACTGGCGCCGTTCATCGAAAATTTTTTTCGGCGCCCGCGCCTCGAGCGGTGCCGGGCCGTCCAGGAGGGGGAATCATCAATGGATACACGGACGATCGGGGTGATCAGCCCCGGTGACATGGGACATGTCGTCGGCGGGCTGCTCGGCGGCCAGGGCCACCGGGTGCTGACCCTATTGACGGGCCGGAGCGAACTGACCAGGGAACGCGCCGGGCGGTCGAACATGGAGGACGCCGGCGATCTCGGAAGCCTCGTTCAAGAGGCTTCGATGATGCTCTCCATCATGCCGCCCGAAAACGCCCTCGGGTTCGCGGCCGATGCGGCGGCGGCCATGTCGGCGGCGGGCGCCCAGCCCCTGTTCGTGGACTGCAACGCGGTTTCGCCCAAGACGACGCTCGCGATGGCCGAGGCCATGAGCGGCGCCGGCGCGGATTTCGTGAAGGTGGGGATTATCGGTCCGCCGCCCGGCCGCGGTCCCAGGACCAGGTTCTATGCCGGCGGGGCGTCGGTCAACGAAATCGCGTTCATGGACGGCGACGCCGTTTCCGTCATCGACATGGGACCGGAGATCACCCGGGCCGCCGCCATCAAGATGTGCTACGCGGGAATGACCAAGGGCAAGATGACGCTCCACACCGCGGTACTGCTCGCCGGCGAATTGCTGGGCATCGGCGAGGAATTGCAGGCCGAGTTTTCGAAAAGCCAGAAGGCCGATTGGGACATGATGAACGCCCGGGTGCCGTTTTACGCTTGCGACGCCGGCCGCTGGTCCGGGGAAATGGATCAGATTTCCGAAACCTTCGGCGCCGCAGGCGTCACAGCCAATCTGCATAAGGGGGCCGCGGATGTCTTCCGGCTGCTCGATTTATCGCCATTGGGGGCGGAAACCCGCGAAACGCTGGATAAATCGAGAACCTTGCAGCAAACCCTCGACATCTACGCGGAAACCGTGGCCGGGCGGAAGGCGGCCGAATAGTAGTTTCGGACGCGGCTGTCCGAATCTCGGTCAGCGTACCGAATTGGCTCGCAGTATGGGGACGTCCCGACTATAAGGGCGCCCGCGCGAAGGCGGCGAATGCCGCCGGGACACCATAGGGAATTCGAAGGGGAACACGATTATGGATATGAGCGGCGAATACACCATCCCGGCGCCACGCGAGAAGGTATGGGAGGCGCTGAACGACCCGGAGGTTCTCAAGCAGTGCATCGACGGCTGCCACAGCCTCGAAAAGACGTCGGATACCGAGTTCCAGGCCAAGGTGACGGCAAAGGTCGGGCCCGTAAAGGCCACCTTCAACGGCACGGTCAATCTCTCGGATATCGATCCGCCCAACGGCTATACCATCTCCGGCGAGGGCCAGGGCGGGGTCGCGGGATTCGCCAAGGGCGGCGCGCAGGTCAGGCTTTCGGGCGAGGGCAACGAGACGGTCCTGAACTACGAAGCCAACGCGGAGGTCGGGGGAAAGCTGGCGAGCGTCGGCAGCCGTCTGGTCCTCGGCGTCGCCAAGAAGACCGCCGATGATTTCTTCTCCAAATTCAGCGACATCGTTGGCGGCGGGGAAGAAGCGGCCGAGGCGCCCGCCGCGCCCGACGAGGCGGCCGCGGCGGCTCCCGAACCCGATTCCGCCCCGGCCGGGCAGGCGAAAGCCGGGGTCTCGCCGGCCGTCTGGGTGGTCGGGGCCATCGTGGTAATAGCCGTCGCGGCCTGGCTCCTCGGCGGCGGTTGACCGGCCTCCAGAGCCGAACCATCAAAAAACCGTCATAAACGGCTGAATTGTCACGATAAGTTTATTTGGAGTTCAGGCAAGAAATCCGATTTTGCTTGATTTTTGACCGGTTATTCCTTAGCATTGCGACCATCAAACGGCTGGGGTTGCCGCTTTCGGGACCCTTTGCCGTCGGCGGCCCGACAGGAAACGTGGGCCAAACGGCATGTTGCTTCGTATGGAGGATGTGACCCATGAGACGAATTTGTCACCTCAGTCCCGAATAGGCACCGGTTTCCCGAGAAAACGGGGAACGACGTTTTGTCGCCGAGTGTGAACTCGATGACATAAGCCACCACCACCTGCGGAGTAAACTCCGCGGAACGTGACGCGGGAAAGGATAACGACAATGAGCGCAATGACTTTACCGGTTGTATCCGAGGGACCCGGGCTTGCCCGGTACCTCAACGAAATCAAGAAGTTTCCGCTGCTGACGGCCGATGAGGAATACATGCTCGCCGAGCGGTTTCGCGAGCACGGCGAAGCCGAGGCGGCGCATCAGCTCGTGACCAGCCACCTCCGTCTGGTCGCCAAGATCGCCATGCAGTATCGCGGCTACGGATTGCCGGTTTCGGACCTTATTTCCGAAGGCAATATCGGCCTGATGAAGGCGGTGAAGAAGTTCGAACCGGAACGGGGTTTCCGGCTGTCGACCTACGCCATGTGGTGGATCAAGGCATCGGTCACCGAACATATCCTGCGCTCATGGTCATTGGTCAAATTGGGCACCATGGCGGCTCAGAAAAAGCTGTTTTTCAGCCTGCGCAAGGCGAAGGCCCGTCTTCAGATCCTCGATGCGGGAGAGCTCGACCCCGAGCAGGCGGAAGCCCTGTCCAGGCAGTTCGGCCTCTCCGCCGACGATATCCTCAACATGAACCGCCGCATGGCGGCCCGGGACTATTCCCTCAATGCGCCGGTTTCCGAGGACGGCGACAGCGTCGAGTTCATGGATACCCTGGTCGACGAGAGCCCGTCGCCCGAAGCCATTATCGCCGAGCGCGAAGAGGCTGGTGTCCGCAACGAAATGCTGCAGGCCGCTCTTGCCGAATTGCCCGAGCGGGAGCGGCACATATTCGTCGAGCGCCGGCTCAAGGATGACCCGGTGACGCTCGAGCAGCTGGGCGAGGAATACGGCATCAGCCGCGAACGTGTCCGGCAGCTGGAAGTGCGGGCGTTCGAGAAGGTTCAGAAGGCGGTCATCCAGTCCGCCCGCGCCGCCTAGGCGGTCGGTTCACGGCGTTCGGGAAAAAAGTCGGGCGCACCACTTGACGCCCTGAAATCATTGACCTAAATGACTGGCGCTCTCAGCAAGAGAGCGCCGGTTTTTTGTGCCGGCGTCCGTGAATAGAGACCAGTTCGAACGGCTGATCCCTGGGCCGGGATTGCGCTTCGATCCAATTGGATCGTCGAAGAGAATAGTGAACGACCCGGATATTGCTGATGCAGGTTTGGGGCAGCGGGCCCGCCGTTCACGCGAAATTGCCGGAACGTGCGCGGGACATTGGTTGGATTGACGCCGTTTGGGAGGTGGCAAAAAGATGTCTGAACAAGCTCCGATGATTGCGTTGGAGAACCTGACCAAGCGGTTTGGTCCCTTTACCGCGGTCGATAATATTTCCTTGAACGTTTCCAAGGGCGAGGTGCTGGGATTCCTGGGGCCCAACGGCGCCGGCAAGTCGACCACCATGCGCATGGTCACCGGGTTCCTGCCCATCACTTCCGGCGCCGCCGGCGTATGCGGATTCGATGTGGCCAACCAGCCCCTGGAGGCCCGCCGGCGGATCGGGTACCTGCCCGAAGGCGCGCCGCTCTACGGCGACATGGCGACCCGCAACTTCCTTGGTTTCATTGCCGAGGCTCGTGGGTTCACGGGCGCCGACAAGACGGACCGGGTCGGCCACGCGGTAAAGCGTCTGGCCCTCGAAAGCGTGGTCAATCAGCCCATCGACACGCTCTCCAAGGGCTATAAGCGCCGTGTCGGCCTGGCGCAGGCCATCTTGCACGACCCGGATGTGCTGATCCTCGATGAGCCGACCGATGGCCTCGATCCCAACCAGAAGCATCAGGTGCGCGAGCTCATTCAGGAGATGGCGGCCGAGAAGGCAATCGTCATCTCCACTCACATCCTGGAAGAGGTGACGGCCGTTTGTTCGCGCGCGACCATCATCGCGCGCGGCAAGATCGTGTTCGACGGCACACCGGATGAACTTCAAAGCAAGGCGCCGCATCACAACGCGGTCGCGGTGCGTCTCGCGAATGCCGGCGGTACGGCTATCCGCGATGCGCTTGCCGGCTTGCCGGACGTTGAGCGGGTCGAACAGCCAAACGGCGCTTTCACCCTATTGGTCATTCCCAAGAACGGCGCGTCCATTGTCGAACAGGTCGGCGGACTTGTCCGTGATCGCGGCGCGGAGGTGGATGAGTTCTATGTCCAGCGCGGCAACTTGGACGACGTTTTCCGCCAATTGACGCTGTCCGAATAAGCGGGTCCGGGAGAAAAAAATGAACAGTGTTTGGGTGATCACAAAGCGCGAGCTTGCGGCTTATTTCTCAACGCCGCTGGCCTACGTTTTCATCGTCATCTTCTTGGGCCTGAGCGGCGCGCTGACTTTCTTCATGGGTGCGTTTTTCGAGCGCGGTCAGGCTGACCTGCAATCCTTCTTTGGTTTCCATCCCTGGCTCTATCTGTTCCTGATCCCGGCAGTCGCCATGCGGCTGTGGGCCGAGGAACGGAAAACCGGCACCAACGAATTGCTGCTGACGCTGCCGGTTCCCACCTGGGCGGCGGTCATCGGCAAGTTCATGGCCGCCTGGGCGTTCATCGCCATCGCCCTGATCCTGACCTTTCCCCTGTGGATTACCGTCAACTGGCTGGGCGAGCCCGACAACGGTGTGATCCTCGCCGCCTATATCGGCAGCCTGATCATGGCCGGCGGCTATCTGGCCATCGGCTCCTGCGTTTCGGCGGCGACCAAGAACCAGGTCATCGCCTTCATCATCGCGGCGGTGGTGTCGTTCCTCTTCCTGATGAGCGGCGTCGAACTGGTGCAGTCGTTCTTCCAGGGCTGGGCGCCGTTGTTCGTCACCGAAGCCATCAAGTCGATGAGCTTCCTGACCCACTTCAACGACATCATCCGGGGCGTCATCGATCTCCGGGATGTGGTGTTCTTCGGCTCGGTGATTGGCGTCTTTCTTTACGTCAACGCGGCCATCGTTGATTTAACCCGAGGTTCGTGAGACCGGTCATGCAATCCCTGATGAATATGGACCGAAAGAAAATGACCGTCGCCAGCCTTGCCGTGGCGGTGGTGTTCCTGTTTTTCCTCAACATTCTGGTCAGCACCGAGGTGACCGATGCCCGGCTCGATTTGACCCAGAACAAGCTGTTTACCCTGTCGGACGGCACCCGCGAGGTGCTCGATCAGATCGACGAACCGATCAAGATGCGGTTCTACTTCTCGCACAAGCTGGCCGAGATCAGCCCGCAGCACGGCATTTACGCGACCCGGGTGAGGGAACTGCTGGAAAACTACGCCAAGGCCGCGGGGGGTGATATCGATCTCGAAATCATCAATCCCGAGCCGTTCTCGGTCGAGGAAGACGACGCGGTTCGGTTCGGCCTGCAGGGCATTCCATTGGATCAGACGGGCGAGCGCGGCTATTTCGGCCTGGTTGCCACCAATTCGACCGATGACCGTGAGATGGTGCCGTTCTTCGATCCGACCCGTGAACGGTTCCTGGAATATGATCTGACCCGGATGGCTTTCGATCTGGCGGCGCCGAAGAAGAAGACCGTCGGCCTTCTGACCTCGCTGCTGATCGAAGCGGACCCGATGCTTCAATATAAGCCCTGGCCGCTGCTCAATCAGATCAATCAGTTCTTCCAGGTCAAATCGGTCGCCAGCGATGTCTCCAAGATCGATGACGACATCGACGTCCTGCTGCTGATCCATCCGAAGATCACCGAGGAAAAAACCCTTTACGCCATCGACCAGTTCATCATGCGGGGCGGCAAGGCCGTGGTGTACGTCGACCCCCACAATGAAACCGCCCGCATGTCGCCGCAATTGCCGCCGGGCGCCGGCACGTCGGATCTTGAAAAGCTGTTCAAGGCCTGGGGCATCGAGTACGACCCGGACAACTTCGTCGGCGACCGGGCGACCGCGGTGCGGGTGAGCGCCCAGGTCCAGGGCAGGGACGTCATCTCCGACTACGTATCCTGGCAGTTGCTCGATCAGCGCCATATCGCCGCGGACGACATCGTGACCGGCCAGCTGACCGCCATGTCGGTGGCGAGCCCGGGCGCGCTCGGTGTTGCCGAGGGCTCCGGGCTGCAGATGACGCCTTTGATCCAAAGCACGCCGATCAGCGCCAAGGTGAGCGTGGACAAGCTCCAGGGTGAGCCCGATCCGGCGGCAATCCTTCGCGACTTCAAGCCCGACAACAACGTCTACACCTATGCCGCCCGATATCGCGGCAAAGTCAAGAGCGCCTTCCCCGACGGGCCGCCCAAGCCCGAGGAGAAGGAGGGCGAGGAGACCGAGAAGGAAGAAGAGAAGGAGGAGGGCCCGGGTCCGCACGTAGCGGAATCCGAGGGGGACATCAATTTGCTGGTGTTCGCCGACTCCGATCTGCTGACCACCCGTTTCTGGCTTCGCGAGCAGGAATTCTTCGGCCAGCGCCTGCCGGTGCCGATCTCCAATAACGCCGACTTCCTGGTCAACGCGGCGGAAAATTTGAGCGGCAGCGAAGCGCTGATCGGGTTGCGCAGCCGGGGTCTCTCCAACCGTCCGTTCTTCAAGATCGTCGAGCTGCAGAACCAGGCGGAGGACCGGTACCGCCAGACCGAACGGCAGCTCACCACCAAGCTCAAGGACCTGGAGGAAAAACTCAGCGGTCTCAAGGTGGATGAGAGCCAGGACAACAAGATCATCCTCACCGCCGAACAGCAGCGCTCCTTCGACAATTTCCGCGCCGAGATGCTCAATGTCCGGAAGCAGCTTCGCGACGTGCAGCATGCGCTGCGCAGCGACATCGAGGCGCTGGATACCCGGCTGAAGATCATCAACATCTGGGTGATGCCGATCATTATCGCCTTGGTGGCGGTTGTGTTGGCGGTGATCCGCCGGCGCCGCTACAAGCAGGCAAGCGCGGCCTGAACCTCACCTTGTCTGAATTGGATGTGTAGGAAACGACCATGAGCCCCAAATCGTTCGTTGGATTTACGCTGATCACGGCGGTGATCGTCGTCGCGGCGTCGTTCTCCATCGTCTCCCGCTACGGCGACGCCGGCTCGTCCGGGACGGATGAGCGCCTGTTCCCCGGTCTGATCGCCCAGGTCAACGAGATTACCGAGGTAAACTACAAGGACAAGAATCTCACGCTCACCGTCAAGCGGGACGGAGACAATTGGGCGATCACCGATCGCGACAATTACCTCGCCGATCCCGAAGTGGTGCGCAATATGCTGGTCGGCCTTTCGGAACTGCGTTTGGGCGAGCCCAAGACCAAGGTCAAGGAGCGATACAGCCGCCTCGCGGTGGAGGACATTGCCGAGGAGGACGCGAAGTCTCGGCTGGTGACCCTGAAGACCGGCGGCGGCGATACGGCCGCCGAGGTCATTGTCGGCCGAGAAAGTCAGGACGTGGCCGGTGGAACCGGGATCGGCGTCTATGTGCGCAAGCCGGGCGAGGAACGCGCCTGGCTGGCGAGCGGCCGCCTCACCGTGCCGGCGGCGGTCAAGGATTGGGTGAGCCCCGAGTTCATGAATGTGGACCCGAAGCGTATTGCGGGCGCCACCATCCGGCACGCCGATGGCGACGTGATGAAGATCGAGCGGATTACGCCGACCGGCAGCAAGTTCCGCATCGTTGACCTGGACCCCGATGCCAAGGTCAAGTTCGCGTCCGACATCGACAACGTCGCCGATGCCCTGGAAAACCTGGAGCTCGAAGACATCAAGAAGGCGGGGGACGTGGAATTCCCGGCGGACAAGCTGGTCAAGACCGAGTACCGGACCGCCGACGGCCTGATCGTTAACGCCGAGTCGTTCGAAACCGAGGATACCTTCTTCTGGGCGCGGTACAGGGCGCGGGCCGCCGACGATGCGTCGCCCGAGATGAAGGCGAAGGCGGAAAAAGAGGCCGCCGAGATCAACGCCCGGGTCTCGCCCTGGGTCTATCGGATTCCGGCGTTCAAGTACCGCTATATGAGCCGCCGGGTGAAGGACGTGCTCGAGGAAGAGAGCAAGAGCTAACCAGAGCTAGATCACGGCCTCGTCGCGGAGGCGGGCCCGCTCGGCCTCGTCCATATCCAGGAGTTCTTCGAGGACTTCGTCCGTGTGTTGTCCCAGCAGCGGCGGTGCATGCCGGTAATCCACCGGACTTTCCGACATATTGATCGGACTGCCGATCAGGTGGACAGGCGCCGACCCGGCGCCGGGGTGGGGCATTTCGATTTCCATGCCCCGGGCCCGAACCTGCGGGTCCTCGAAAACCTCGTCCAGGCGGTTGATCGGGCCGCAGCTGATATCGATGGAATCCAGGCCCTCCAGCCAGTAGGCCGAGGTGTGCGCCTTGAAGACGCCGGCGAGCTTCGGGACCAGTTCCTCCCGGTTGCGGACCCGTACTTCGTTCGTGGCGTATCGTTCGTCCGCCGCGATATCCGCAATTCCGGCAAACTCGCAGAAGCGCAGCCACTGCCGGTCGTTTCCGACGGCGACGACGATGTTGCCGTCGGCGGTCTCGAAGACCTGATAGGGCACGATATTGGGGTGTGAGTTGCCGATCCTCTCAGGCACTTCGCGGCCGGCGAGATAGTTGAGACCCTGATTCGTCAAGGTGGCGACGGTCGCATCCAGCAGGCTGACATCGATATGCTGGCCCTCGCCGGTGACCTCGCGGTGGCGGAGCGCCGCGCAGACCGAGACCGCCGACCACATGCCGGTCATCACGTCGGAGATCGGCACGCCGACCCTGAGCGGTTCTCCCTCGGCGGGGCCGGTGATGCTCATCAGACCGCCCCGTCCCTGGACAAGGAAGTCGTAGCCGGGCTTGTCGGCGTCCGGGCCGGTATGGCCAAAGCCGGTGACCGAGCAGTAGACGAGGCCCGGGAAGTCGTTCTTGAGCTGGCTGTACCCAAGTCCGTACTTGTCGAGCGCGCCCTTCTTGAAGTTCTCCACCAGCACATCCGATTTGGCGATCAGCGAGCGGGCGATTTCCTGGCCGGCGCCGCTGGTCAAATCCAGGGTGACGGACCGCTTGTTGCGGTTGGCGGCCTGGAAATAGGCCGCTTCCTTCGTCTCGTTGCCGTCGCCGTCCCGGATGAACGGCGGCCCCCACTTCCGGGTATCGTCCCCGGTGCCCGGGCGCTCGATCTTGATGATGTCGGCGCCGAGGTCGCCCAGAATTTGCGTACAGGTGGGGCCGGCAAGAATCCGCGTCAAATCGAAGACGCGCAATCCCGATAACGGGCCGGAGGGGGATCCAGGCATGAAATTTCCTCGCTCAGGGTGGCGGCTACTTCAACGAGCCGAAGAACGTAAGCGTTCGTTCGTGGGCCTTCCGGGCTTCTTCGGCAACGTAGTGGGACGGCCGATGGGTGTTACAGAAAGCGTGTCCGGCATCGTACATGTAGATGCTGACATGGGGGATGCCGATGAGGGCGGCATGAATTCGGTTCCGGTCTTCGGCCGGAAACGCGTCGTCGTGTTCGCCCATGTGCATCATCAGGGGGCAGCCGATGTTCTTGCCCTCATCGAGAAACTCGTGAATCTGGGTGCCGTAATACGAAACCGCCCTGTCGATCTCCAGCCGGGTCGAGGAGAGATAGGCAAACGTGCCGCCGAGGCAGAAGCCGGTAACCGCCTTCCTGCCGTTACAGGCCGGCAGCCCGCATAGATGACGGAGCAGCGCGCCGATATCCGAAACGCCCTTGCCGTGATCAATCTCGCCCCGGTAGGCGAGGCCCTGTCGGCGCTGCTCGGGCGCGTCGTGATCGGCAACGAAGTTGGGTTCCAGCCGCCAGAACATATCGGGCGCCGCGACCACATAGCCTTCGGCGGCGAACATGTCCGCGGTCTCCTTGATCCAGCCGGTAATCCCGAAAATCTCCTGAACCAATACCAGGGCCGGGCCGGGCTCCGGGGGCGGCGGCGCCAGATAGGCATCGAAAGCGCCCCCGTCGTCGGCTCGAATCTGGATGGTTGTGCCGGAACTGCTCATTTGCGACTGCCGTAACGTCTCGGGCTAGATCGGGTCATGTTTTGACGGAACCACGGCGCGGTTTCGTCAAAACATGTGAATCGGCTCTAGGGGCGGCGGATTGCATCAAATCGGCCGCGAGCCGTCAAGGCGGACAAAAAGTTGATGAATATCCGTCACTTAGTGGGCAATTTTGGCGCGGGTGCAAGGGGCCGGCGCACCGGTCTCCGGCACTGTGGATAACCCTGTCGATAATTGAGCGCGGGCCAGCGGTCCGATCAGGCGGGAAAATTTGGAACTTGACTGCCATCTTGAGGAGAACGTCACAAGTTATTGAAATTAAAAATGAAATTTGGACGGGTCAAAATCCCGCCATTCCGCGCCGAGCAAATTCCATTGATATTTCAGCAGTTTATCCGGTGTGCAAAACTTCCAACTCCCGGGACAGTATTCGAACCGGATTCGATGAAAATACGAGTATTCTCAAGGGGCGGAACCGGTCGACGAAATGTGTCAAAACTGTGGCGGATCGCCGGTAAGTCCGCGGCGAGACTATCGGTTCGGATTTACGTTCCCTTGGGATGTTCCCAAAAACGGCTCTACTAAAACACTCCCATGAATTCTTCGTGATTACTTTTCACAGCTTCCCGCCGCGGTCTGGAAACTTGGTTCTTCATTCCACCCCGCACCGGGCTCTCCATCGCTTCCGAACCGCCGCCGCTTAACGGGGAAGTTCGGAGTGGCCCATCAAGTATTCGTCGATCGCGCGGGCGCATTGTCGGCCTTCGCGGATTGCCCACACGACCAGGGATTGGCCGCGCCGCATATCACCGGCGGTAAACACGCCTTCGATGGAGGTGTGATAGGTCTCGGTGTCGGCGGAGACATTGCCGCGGCCGTCGAGATCGACTTTCAGGTCTTCGATCATTCCCTCGTGGACGGGATGGACGAAGCCCATGGCCAATAACACGAGGTCCGCCTTGATGATTTCCTCCGAGCCGGAGACCTCCGACATCCGCAGCCGGCCGTCATCATCCGGCCGCCAGTCGACCCGGACGGTTTCCAGGCCGGTGACCCTGCCGTCCTCTCCCGTGAACGATTTGGTGGTCAAGGCCCAGTCGCGGCTGGCCCCTTCCTCGTGCGAGGTCGAGGTGCGGAGCTTCATCGGCCAATTGGGCCAGGTCAGCTCCTTGTTTTCCCGCTCCGGCGGTTTCGGCATGATTTCGATCTGGGTGACGCTGGCCGCCTTGTGGCGGAACGATGTGCCGACGCAGTCCGAGCCGGTGTCGCCGCCGCCGATGACCATGACGTGCTTGTCGGTTGCCCAGATTTCCTTGTTGGTGCTGAACGGCTCTTCGGCGACCCGGCGGTTCTGCTGGGTCAGGAAATCCATGGCGAAGTGGATGCCGTCGAGTTCGCGTCCCGGGACCGGCAGGTCACGGGGTTGCTCGGCGCCGCCCGCCAGGGCGACCGCGTCGAACCGGTCGAAAATCTCCTTGATGGGCGTGTCGACGCCGACATGGACCCCGGTCTTGAATGTGACGCCTTCGGCCGCCATCTGGTCGGCCCGGCGGTCGATCAGATGTTTCTCCATCTTGAAGTCCGGGATACCGTAACGCAGCAGACCGCCGATGGTCCGGTTCTTCTCGAACAGGGTCACGTCGTGGCCGGCCCGGGCCAGCTGCTGGGCGCAGGCCATGCCCGCGGGGCCCGATCCGATGACCGCGACCGTCTTGCCGGTCCTGTGGGAGGGAAGTTGTGGCTCGATCCACCCTTCCGACCAGGCGCGGTCGACAATTGCGCACTCGATGGTCTTGATGGTCACCGGCTCGTCGATGATATTCAGGGTACAGGCGGCTTCGCAGGGCGCCGGGCAGATGCGGCCGGTGAATTCGGGGAAGTTGTTGGTCGAGTGGAGGACGTCGCTCGCCCGTTTCCACTCCCGCCGATAGACCAGGTCGTTCCAGTCCGGGATGATGTTGTTGACCGGGCATCCTTGGTGACAGTAAGGGATGCCGCAATCCATGCATCGGGCGCCTTGCCGCGACAACTCGGCTTCGGGAAGCGGGATCAGGAATTCCCTGTAGTGCTCGACGCGATCCTCGACCTTCTCGTAGGAGCGTTCGCGGGGCGCGTATTCCATGAAGCCGGTGACTTTTCCCATGACTAGTCTCCGACCGCCATGCCCACGTTGGCGCGCTCGCCGTTGCGGGCCCGATCCTGCATTTCCTGCAGCGCCCGGCGGTAGTCCACCGGCATCACTTTGACGAACTTGGGCAGGTAGGTGTCCCAATTCTCGAGTATTTCGCGGGCCCGGTCGCTGTCGGTCAGGTGCATATGCTGATCGATCAGCTTGTGGAGCCTCAACGCGTCGTAGCCGGTCATGTCATGCATGATGTCGACCAGTCCGTGGGTCTCGAGATCCCCCCGCTGGTGGCCGACGTCCTCGTGCATCCGGTCTTCGTCCGAGATCGGCTCCAGGTCGACCATGGCGAGATTGCAGCGGCGTTCGAAGTCGCCGGCCTCGTCCAGCACGTAGGCGATGCCGCCGCTCATCCCGGCCGCGAAGTTTCGGCCCGTCTGGCCGATGACCACGACCACGCCGCCGGTCATGTATTCGCATCCATGGTCGCCAACCCCTTCGACAACCGCGGTCGCCCCGGAATTTCGGACACAGAAGCGCTCGCCGGCAACGCCCCGGAAGAAGCATTCGCCGGCAATGGCGCCATAAAGCGCCACATTGCCGATGATCATGTTTTCTTCCGCGACGATGAGCGATTCCTTCGGCGGATAGATGATCAGCCGCCCGCCGGAAAGCCCTTTACCCGTATAGTCGTTGGCGTCGCCCTCGAGCTCGACGGTCACGCCCTTCGAGAGGAATGCGCCGAAGCTCTGTCCGGCCGAGCCCTTGCCCTTGATGAAAATCGTATCTTCCGGGAGACCTTCATGGCCGTAGCGCTCGGCGACCTCGCCCGACAGCATGGCCCCGACGGTCCGGTTGATATTCCGGACATCGGTCTCGATCTTGACCGGCTTCCGTTCGTCGAGAGCCGGACGCGCCTGGGCGATGAGTTCGTTGTCCAGCGCCTTGTCGAGCCCGTGATCCTGGTCCTCGCAATTGTAGACCGCGACGTCGGGACCCATTTCCGGCTTGTAGAGCAGCCGGCTCAGATCGATGCCCTGGGCCTTCCAGTGCTCGACGGCCTCCAGGCTGTCCAGCAGGTCCACCCGGCCGATCATTTCGTTGATCGTCCGGAGACCGAGCCTGGCCATAATCTCGCGAACTTCCTCGGCGACCAGGAACAGATAGTTGACCACGTGTTCCGGTTGGCCCTTGAACCGTTTCCGAAGTATGGGGTCCTGCGTCGCGATGCCGACCGGGCAGGTGTTGAGATGGCACTTGCGCATCATCAGGCAGCCGGACGCCACCAAAGCCGCGGTCGCGATGCCGTATTCGTCGGCGCCGAGCAACGCCCCGATGGCCACGTCGCGTCCGGTCCGCATGCCGCCGTCCACCTGGACGCAAATTCGGCCGCGGAGCTTGTTCAACACCAGCGTCTGGTGGGTCTCGGCAAGGCCGATCTCCCACGGCGCGCCGGCGTGGAGAATTGACGTAATCGGACTGGCGCCGGTGCCGCCGTCGGCGCCGGAAATCAAAACGTGATCCGCATGGGCCTTCGAGACGCCGGCGGCAATGGTGCCCACGCCGACGATGGAGACCAATTTGACGCTAATCCGCGCCGACGGGTTGACGTTTTTCAGATCATGGATGAGTTGCGCCAGGTCTTCGATGGAATAGATGTCGTGGTGCGGGGGCGGTGAAATCAGACCGACGCCGGGGGTGGAGTGCCGTACCTGGGCGATGGTTTCGTCGACCTTGTGCCCGGGGAGCTGGCCGCCCTCGCCGGGCTTGGCGCCTTGCGCCATCTTGATCTGAATTTCGTCCGAATTCCGCAGATATTCGGTGGTGACGCCGAACCGGCCCGAAGCCACCTGCTTGATCGCCGAGCGCATGGAATCGCCGTTGGCCAGCTGGACGAAGCGCTCCGGCTGTTCGCCGCCTTCACCCGTGTTGGATTTGCCGCCGATGCGATTCATGGCGATGGCGAGGTTTGTGTGCGCTTCGAAGGAGATCGAGCCGAACGACATGGCGCCGGTGACGAAGCGTTTGACGATTTCCGAAGCCGGCTCGACCTCTTCCAGTGGAACCGGCTGGCTCTCGTCGAACTTGAACTCCATCAGCCCGCGCAAATTCTTGAGCTTGCGGCTCTGGTCGTTCATCACCCGGGCATATTCGTCATACTTGTCCTTGGCGTTCGCCCGCGCCGAGTGCTGGAGAAGCGAAATGGTTTCCGGCGACCACATATGGTCTTCGCCCCGGATGCGGTAGGCGAATTCACCGCCGACATCCAATGAATCGCGATAGATCGGCGCATCGCCATAGGCGAGCTTGTGACGCCGAAGCGTCTCTTCGGCGATCTGTTCGAGTCCGACACCCTCGATCGCGGTCGCCGTGCCGGCGAAATACTTGTCGATGAACTCGCTGGCCAAACCGACCGCGTCGAAAATCTGGGCCCCGCAATAGGACTGGTAAGTGGAGATGCCCATCTTCGACATCACCTTCAGCATTCCCTTGTCGACCGCCTTGATGTAGCGCGTATGCGCCTCGGCGATGCTCAGATCGTCCGGTAGATCGTCCTTCGCATCGGCGATGGTATCAAAGGCCAGGTAGGGATTGACCGCCTCGGCGCCGTATCCCGCGAGCAGGCAGAAATCGTGAACCTGGCGGGCCTCGCCGGTTTCGATCACCAAGCCCGATTCGGTCCGCAGCCCTTCGCGGATCAGGTGATGGTGCACCGCGCCGGTGGCGAGCAGCGCCGGAATGGCGACGTTCCCGGCATCGACCGAGCGGTCGGAAAGGATAAGTATATTGTGTCCCTCGAGCACCACTTCGGCGGCGCGTTTGCAGAGCGCGTCGATGGCCTTGGCCATCCCGTCGACGCCCTCCGGCGCCGGAAAGCACATATCGAGGGTAATAGAGCGGAAGGGGGATTCGCTCTGACTTTCGATATGGCGGATTTTTTCCAGATCGACGTTCGTCAGGATCGGCTGACGCACCTCGAGGCGCATGTGCTTCCCGCCGGTATCCAGGTCCAGCAAGTTGGGCCGGGGTCCGATAAGCGAAACCAGCGACATCACCAATTCCTCGCGGATCGGGTCGATCGGCGGGTTGGTCACCTGGGCGAAGCTCTGCTTGAAGTAGTCGTAGAGCATTTTCGGACGGTCGGAGAGCACCGCATGGGGAATGTCCCGGCCCATGGAGCCTACCGGGTCCTGGCCGCTGATGGACATGGGAGCGAGGAAGAACTTGAGGTCTTCCTGGGTGTAGCCGAAGGCCTGCTGACGGTCCAGAAGGGTCTGCTGATCGGGCGCCATCGCCTCTACGTCCGAAGGCAGGTCCTCAAGCACGATCTGTGTCTGGTTCAGCCACGTCTGGTAGGGCTTTGCCCTGGCGAGATCGGCCTTCAGCTCCGCGTCATCGATGATCCGGCCTTCTTCCAGGTCGATGAGGAACATCTTGCCCGGCTGGAGCCGCCATTTTTTGACGATCTTTTCCTCCGGGATGGGCAAGACGCCAACCTCGGAGCCCATGACGACGATGTCGTCCTCGGTGACCACATAGCGGGCCGGCCGAAGGCCGTTTCTATCCAGCGTCGCACCGATCTGCTTGCCGTCCGTAAAGGCGACCGCCGCGGGCCCGTCCCAGGGCTCCATCAGCGCGGCATGATACTCGTAGAAGGCGCGGCGTTCTCCATCCATCAGCGGATTGTCGGCCCAGGCTTCCGGGATCATCAGCATCATGGCGTGGGCCAGGCTGTAACCGCCGGCCACAAGGAGCTCGAGAGCATTGTCGAAGGTCGCGGAATCGGATGCGCCGTCGCCGATCAACGGCCACAATTTGTCGAGATCGTCGCCCAGGACATCGGACGACATGTTGTGCCGCCGGGCAGCCATCCAGTTAATGTTGCCGCGGAGCGTGTTGATCTCGCCGTTATGACAGAGATAGCGGAACGGGTGAGCGAGTTGCCATGACGGGAAGGTGTTGGTCGAAAAGCGCTGATGGACCAGCGCGAGCGCCGATTCCAGGCGCTCGTCGCTCAAATCGGTGAAATACTTCTTGATCCGCCCGGCCAGCATCATGCCCTTGAAGCAGATGGTCCGCGCCGACATGGACGGGACGTAGTAAATCTCGTCGCCGGCCAGTTGTCGATTTCGAATGACCTTGTGGCACTGCTTGCGGATCACGAACAATTTGCGTTCGAATGCATCCGTGTCGGCGCAGTTGTCGCCGCGGGCGATGAATACCTGGCGGATAAACGGCTCGATCTCGCGGACATTGTCGCTCAACCAGCTATTGTCGGTCGGCAGATCGCGCCAACCGAGAACCGACTGACCCTCGTCCTCGACAACCTTCGCGATGGCCGCCTCGCAGGCCACCCTGGCCTTTTCGTCCTGCGGCAGGTAGACCATGCCGACCCCGTAGTCGCCTTCGGCCGGCAGGGTGATGCCGAGTTCGGCGCATTCGGCCGCCAGGAACCGGTGCGGAAGTTGAATCAGGATGCCGGCGCCGTCGCCCATCAGCGGATCCGCGCCGGCGGCGCCGCGATGGGTCAGGTTTTCGAGGATTTCCAAGCCCCAGGAGACGATATCGCGGCTCTTGCGATTCTTGATATCGGCCACGAAACCGATACCGCAGGCATCGTGTTCATTCGCCGGATCGTAAAGTCCCTGCCTCTCTGGTAGCCCGAACCGCGTCAAAATTCACACCCTCTTTTTGCCCAAAATCCAGTCATTTCCGGTCTAGTGACCGTGTTGATAACAATAGTGGCAATTATTTGCCAACCTGCTTTTGGCGCCGCCGGTCGCCGAAGGTCGGCGTCCCCACCAACTCGTTGGCGGTGTGGGGCGTCGTTCAAGCCAGCACTAGCCATTTGGGCTAACGCTCCCCGCCGGGCGTGACCATTTCCGGTCGGCTCGCTATCAGGCGCGGGAACTGGCGGAACGTGCGGCAAGGCCGATCGGATGCCGCGCCGGGTGGCCATAAGCGCCCGGATATTACGATATTGTTTCGAAATCGTCACGCACTCCGTTCAACGGCGGCGCGGCGGCCTAAATCACCGGCAGAATGTGGTTTTTCGCGGCGCGGAAAGACGCTAGACCGGCAACAGCACGGTTATATCGGGAATTTTCGGTTGGTGATCCTGTTCACAGACTTCGGTCCGTCGGGCCTCTATACTGGTCAGATGCTGGCCTACCTGGCGGAGCGGGTGCCGTCGGTGCCGGTGATCGACTGGCTGGACGATGCACCCCGGCAAAATCCCAAGGCCGCGGCCTATCTGCTCGCGGCCTATTCGGGCGTGTTTCCCGCCGGTTCGATCTTTCTGGCGGTGGTTGACCCCGGGGTCGGCGGCGACCGGCCGCCCGCGGCGGTGTCGGCCGGCGGCAAGTGGTTCGTGGGACCGGCCAACGGCTTGTTCGAGCTCATCCAGCGCCGGACACCGGATTCGGTGTCGCACGAAATAACCTGGCGCCCCGATCGGCTTTCCAGGACATTTCATGGCCGCGACCTGTTTGCGCCGGTCGCGGGTTCCCTGGCCGCGGGCGAGAGCGTGGAAATGGAACAACGGCCGCCGGAGTGGGCGCGCCGGCCGGATTGGCCGGACGATCTCGCGGAAGTCATCTATATCGACAGCTTTGGAAACGCGATAACCGGAATAAGGGCGAGCACGATTGACGGCGAAATTGAATTGACGGTCAAAAATCGATACGTAGGGCATGCCGAAACGTATTCCCGAGTTCCGCCCGGCGGGCCGTTTTGGTACGAGAATTCAAATGGCCTGGTGGAAATCGCCATAAACCAGGGCAGTGCGGCGGAGCGGTTCGGCCTCGGCATTGGTTCGCCGGTCGGGCTTGGAGGCTGAGAAATGGCGCTCGTTTTTGGGCAACAGGAAGGATCGGCGGCCGTTCGCGGTTCATCTCCGTTGTCTCTGCCGGTGGCGGCGGGGAGCGTTTACATATGAGCCTGCGCGTCAAGGTCTGGGGTTGCCGGGGCAGTATCGCGTGCCCTCATCCGACCCATATGCGTTACGGCGGCAATACCACCAGCCTCGAAGTCGATGCGGGGGGCACCAAAATTCTGTTGGATTGCGGGACCGGTATTCGCTCCCTCGGACAGGAGCTGCTCCAGTCGGAACTCAAGGACTGCCACATATTTCTCACCCACACCCATTGGGACCACATCAACGGCTTCCCGTTCTTCGCACCGGCGTTCGATCCGTCGCGGACGTTCGACATCAAGGCCGGGCACCTCTTCGACCGCGGGGGCATCAAGAGCGTCTTCCAGGCGCAGATGGACAACCCCGTGTTCCCGGTTCCCCTGGAGGCCATGCAGGCGAATCTGAGCTTCGACGATTTCGCGGCCGGCGACAGCTTCACGGTGGGCAGCGGATCGGATGTCACGATCAAAACGGCGCCTCTCAATCACCCCAACGAGGCGACCGGGTACCGGATCGAATATGAAGGAAAGTCCTTCTGCCTGATTACGGACACCGAGCACATACCCGGCGAGCACGACGAAAATGTCCTCGGCCTCATCGATGGCGCCGATCTGGTGATGTACGATTCCACCTACACCGAGGAGGAGTTCCCCTCGCACGTCGGATGGGGCCATTCCACCTGGAACGAGGGCGTCGCGTTGTGCAAGGAAGCGAACGTGAAGCGGCTCGGCATCTTCCACCATGAACCGGACCACGACGACGACTTCATGGACCGTTTGGCCGAAGACGCCCGCAACGAGTGGGAGCATGCTTTCGTGGTTCGCGAGCTGATGGAGTTCGAGCTCGGCTGAAGGCGCCCGGCGGAGCGGCGCGCTCCGCCGGTTCCGGCTTCCCGCCAGAGTTCACGAATTTTGACAAATTCAGTCGCTAGAATCTCACGGTAAGCTGTCCTACACTTGTTTCGACAGTGTTGCTGACGGGGGAGGCGCAAATGCATGTATCGGCGATCTTGAAGGACAAGGGCGATCGCATGATTACCATCGAGCCCGGGCTCAGCGTTGCCGATGCCGTCAAGGTGCTGGCACAAGAGAGAATCGGCGCCGTTTTGGTGGTCTCCGGCGACGGTGAACTGGCCGGTATCCTGTCCGAGCGGGACATTGTCCGGGGCCTGTCTTCGGTAGGTGTCGGCCTGATGGGCCGGAAGGTCGAGGAACTGATGACCAAGTCGGTGGTCACCTGCTCGCCCGGCGATGAAATTGACCAACTCATGCGCGATATGACATCGCACAGGATTCGCCATCTTCCCGTCATGGATGACGGCAAGCTCAGCGGCGTCATCAGTATCGGGGACGTGGTCAAGTTCCGCTTGGACGAGCTTGAATCCGAAAGCTCCATGCTCCGCGAGTACATCGAGCACGGATAACGGCTTGCGAATTGATCGAGCCGGAACAGATGGACGTACAGGCTCGTGTTCCAAAGCGATCAGAGGAAAATTCCCGCATGAAAGTCGCCATAGAATATTGCGTTCAATGAAACTACGAACCCCGGGCGCTCCGTGTGAGCGACTACCTGAAGCAGCGGTTCGAGGCCGACGTCGAGTTGGTCCCCGGCGGCGGCGGCGTCTTTGAGATTTCCGTCGACGGCCGGCTGGTTTTTTCCAAGAGGGAATTGGGCCGCTTTCCGACCGAGGACGAAATTGCCGGTCTTGGGAGCGCCTGAGGGGAGCGCCTGAGGGGTGACCACCGACAGGCGGCCGAACTCCGCGGCCGAGGCTGCCCGGCAGAGACAGAACGGCTTTCTTGCCAAATGGGACGGGTTTCTCGTCCGCATGCTGCGGCACGCCCATTATGTCGGCCGCCGCCGGCTGAGGCCCGGCCTGAGGACCGTCGCCGGAATCGGCTTGATGGCGGGCGGCGTATTCGGGTTTCTTCCCGTCCTGGGCTTCTGGATGTTCCCCCTCGGCCTGTTTCTGGTGATATTGGATATCCCCGGCACGCAGCGGGCGCTGACCCGCTGGCTCTACCGGCAGCGCAACCGGCACCGCTGATGCGAACCCGCTAGAGCCGATCATGGTTTGTCGGAATCGCTTTGCGATGCCGACAATCCATGTGAATCGGCTCTACACTATCGATATAGATCGGATTCACATGTTTTGACGAAACCGCGCCGTGGTTCCGTCAAAACATGACCCGATCTATGGACCGTTTGCCGCTACGGAATTCCTTTCGACGCCCGGGCGACTCCCGACAAGAACTTAAGCCATCACGACCATTGTGGCGGCCCGTCCGCGCCGGGGTGCGGGTTCACTCCGCCGTATGCGGCTCCGCCGGCTCGGCGAGGCCCGGCGCGTGGACCTCCGGCGTCTCTCTCAGCCGGTCGGCGATCCACAGCTTGATGAGCGACTGCCGGGGGACGCCCAGCACGCGGGCCTGCCGGTCCAGGGCCGCGACGATCCATGCCGGGAAATCGACATTGACCCGCTTCGTCTCGACATTCACGCGCCGGGCCCGCGGCCAATCCACATGGACGTCGATATCCTCTCCGTCGTCGAACGCCTTGTCGAACTCATGGGCTTTCACCATAACGCTTCACCTCCTTTTCACTGGCGCGGCGGACGGAGATAATCCGGATCCGTTCGCCGCGATGCGTGCAAACCGCCGTCCAATGGCGCTTCCCGATCTTGCCGACCACGATGAAACGCGGCTCATCGGCGGTGCGGGCCGGGGCCTCAAGCAGCATGGGGTCGCCCCACAGCGCCTGCGCCTCGTCGAAGTCGATGCCGTGCTTGATCCTGTTGGATGCGCTCTTGTTCGGGTCGAATTCGAATATCATGCATCAATATAGTGCTGAAATTATATCTTTTCAATACCAATAATGAATGAATTTTCTACTGTGCACTCAAACTGGCGCAGACGTTGGGACAACCCGCCGGGTTGGTCACCGCGGTGTTTGCCGTCGCCGTTTCATTCCTCTTTCCGCGCCGCCGTCAACGCCTTGATGTCTTCGCGCAGCGCGCGAAGTTCGGCATGGATGGCTTCCGATTCCCGCATGATTTCGTGGGTCTCTTCATGCATCTCCTGGGCCTCCGCCTGCGCCTGTTTCTGCATGGCATCGACGATGATGCCGATGAACAGGTTCACCACCGCGAAACTGGTCACCAGGATGAACGGTACGAAGAACGCCCAGGCCAGGGGGAATTGCTCCATGACCGGCCGCACGATCCCCATGGACCAGCTTTCGAGGGTCATGATCTGGAAGAGCGTGAACATGGATCGCCCGACACTGCCGAACCACGCATCGAAGTCGGCACCGAAGAAGTTGGTCGCCAATACGGCGCCGACATAGAAGATCAGCAAAATCATCGAGCCGACGGATATGATGCCGGGAATGGCGGCGAACAACGCCTGGGTGACCCGGCGCATGGACGGCACCACGGAGAGGAGACGCATGGCCCGGAAAATTCGCAGCGCCCGCAGGACCGAGAACTGTCCAGTCGCCGGGGCCAACGCAATGCCGACAACGATGAAGTCGAAGACGTTCCAGCCGTCCTTGAAAAAGCTCAGCCGCTGGTGGGCGAGTTTGGCCAGCAGTTCGGCGCAAAAGACCGCGAGTACCGCATTGTCGAAGAACTGAAGCTCGCGGCCCCATTGCGCCATGATGTCCGCATCGGTTTCCAGGCCGAGGGTGATGGCGTTGAGTACGATCAAGACGGTGATGAACCGCTGGGCGTTGGGCCCGGCGGCGAAGACGCCGAGACGCTCGATGACGCCCGGCCGTTTCGCATTGTCGGTCATTTCGCTGGCGTGCCGTATTGAAGTTGCGGACCGCCGATCAAATAGTCACTGGAGAACGGTTTGTCAGCCTTGAATTTGTCAGCCTTGAATTCGTTTGGCGTCTCAGTGACGCCGGCGAAAAAAATGGGGGCCGGCTGCTTCCGCCGGGTCCCGATTCAATAGGGGCCGATGGCCCGGGCTATTTCTTCTGCGCGGCCGCAATAATCAATAGGAAAAGGGCCGGAGATCGCTCTCCGGCCCCGTCCTGGAATTGGCTCCGGCGGAGGGATTCGAACCCCCGACCTAGCGGTTAACAGCCGCTTGCTCTACCGCTGAGCTACACCGGATCAGGGACCCATCGAACGTGACGGGCGCGGTAGTTGGAGGCGCGGACCGGAATCGAACCGGTGTACACGGCTTTGCAGGCCGCTGCGTAGCCACTCCGCCACCGCGCCGCCTCTCGAATTCCGCGCCGGCGAAGATCGCGCCGTTGGGTCCGCATTGGAGCGTCCCGGAGGACGCTGCCTCGGCGGCGCGGAAGGGGGCCGAACTTAGACGCTGGCCCGCACCCGGTCAAGCGGCGGGAAAGGCCAATTCCAGCGGCGCCGCGGCGCTGGTTTCCGGCCAAATTTCACTTGACTTGAACCGCCGGGAAAGCCCACTTGTCTTCCCGTACGAGCCGTCACCTCCGCCCGCGCTTGCGACGGATTTCCCGGGGTTGATGCGTTGAGGACCAGTGATCCGGTTCGCCGCCAACCCACGCCGGCGTTTCGGCCGGAAAGAGGACTTGGAATGGACTTCGAAGCCGCCCGTCTCAATATGGTCGAAAGCCAGATCCGGCCCAACGAGGTGACCGATCCGCTGATCATCGAGGCCATGTCCGAAATGCCGCGTGAGGCCTTCGTGCCGGAGCGGCTCGCGGGCGTCGCCTATGTGGACGAAGCGCTGGCGGTCGGCAACGGCCGCTATTTGATGGAGCCGATGGTTTTGGCCCGTTTGCTCCAGGCGGCGGAAATTCAAGCCGAGGATTTGGCGCTCGTCATCGGCTGCGGTTCGGGTTATTCGGCGGCCGTCCTGGCGCGCCTCGCCGGCACCGTGGTGGCGATCGAGGCCACGGCGGCGCTCGTGAATCAGGCGAGCGAGACATTGGCATCCCTTGAAATCGACAATGCGGCGGTCATCGAGGCACCGTTGACGGACGGCTACCCGAAGCAGGCGCCTTACGACGTAATCCTTTTCGGCGGCGCCGTTTCCGAGGTGCCCCGGCATCTGACGGACCAACTGGCGGATGGCGGCCGGCTGGTGGCCGTGGCCGCCAAGTCGACCGGCTTGGGCCGTGGCGTGCTCGTCACCCGGCATGGCGCCTCGGTTGTCGAGCGGGAGATTTTCGATGCGGGGACGCCGCTGTTGCCGGGCTTCGAGCCGGTGCCGACGTTCCAATTGTAGCCGGGTAATGCGCTTTTCCGGCGGCACGAGACGCATTATGCGGTGCAACGATAGGTTAAAATATACTACAGTTCGGGAGCCGCGGCATGGTATGGCGGCTCCCGGGGTTGAGCATGTCGGAACGGAGAGGAAGGCAAATGCCAACAGACATTAAGAAGCCGCCGTTCGTGAAAGCCGCCGCCGGCGGCGTTCTCGCGGCCACGCTATTGACGTTCGGATCCACGGTCGGGGCCCAGACCTTGGAGCAGGCCCTCTCGGCGGCCTATGCCAACAATCCGGAACTGCTCGCGGCCCGCGCGGAACTGCGCGCCGTTGACGAGGGCGTGCCCCGGGCGCTGGCCAACTGGCGTCCGAATGTGACCCTGAGTACCGACATTTCGCGTCAACACACCGATTTTGACAACCGCAGGGGGGAACAGGAGAAAACCCGTACGCCGCGCGGTGCGTCGCTCAGCGTGACCCAGCCGTTGTTTCGCGGCTACCGCACCGAGGCCCAGGTCCGCCAGGCCGAGAGCAATGTGCAGGCCGGGCGCGCCCGGTTGATCGCCACCGAGCAGGATACGCTGCTCGACGCCGTCACCGCCTTTATGGCGGTGGTGCGCGACCAGGCGGTGCTCGATCTCAACATCAACAACGAGCAGGTGCTGCGCCGCCAATTGGAGGCGACCCAGGACCGTTTCCGGGTTGGCGAGATTACCCGGACCGATGT
The DNA here is from genome assembly GCA_965221855.1 of Rhodospirillales bacterium. GTDB lineage: Bacteria > Pseudomonadota > Alphaproteobacteria > Rhodospirillales > UBA2165 > JAJDXO01. Next base: position 54,131 of record CBDCSV010000010.1, read on the forward strand.
GAGCCAGGCGGAGGCGCGGCTTGCAGGCGCGACGGCCGACCGCATCCAGGCCGAGGGCAATTTGGAAATCTCCCGGGCAAGTTACGTCAATGTGGTTGGCGTGGCGCCGGGCAAATTGACGCCGCCCCCCGCGCTTTCCGGTCTGCCCGCGAGCCTGGACGAGTCCGGCGATGTCGCGCTGAAGAACCATCCCGACATCGTGGCCGCCCGGTTCAATGAAATTTCGGCGCGGGAAAACGTCCGCCGCGTCGCCGGTGAACTGCTCCCGACCCTGAACCTGACCGGCTCCGCGCGGCGCCGCTTCGAGGTAGGGGAGGACGACAACCGCCAGGATACCGGCCAAATCCAGTTGAGCCTCTCGGTGCCCATCTATCAGCAGGGGGCCGTATATTCGCGGCTTCGCGAGGCCAAGCAGGATGCCGGCCAGAGCCGGCTGGACCTGGAGGATGCCCGCCGGGACATCACCGAGTCGCTCCGCGACGCCTGGGAGACGTTGGCGACCGCCAAGGCGCGAATCCAGGCCTTCCAATCGCAGATTCAGGCCAACGAAGTGGCCCTCGAAGGTGTGCAGCGCGAGGCCCAGGTCGGGTCGCGGACGGTGCTCGATGTTCTGGATGCGGAGCAGGAGCTGCTTGATTCACGGGTCAGCCTGGTCCGCGCACAGCGGGATCAGGTGGTTGCTTCCTACTCGCTGCTGGAAGCCATCGGGTCGCTCACCGCCGCCGATCTCAAACTGCCGGTCGACATCTACGATCCGCTGAAGCACTACAACGAAGTCAGGGACAAGCGGTCCGGCGGCCAATCGACGGGCGGCGCCGAAGTAGAGTTCCGCCCCGAGGACGGCGCAAAATAAGCGTGAAACAACACCAAACCGGGCCGGCCGGAAGGGCTTGGGACAATAAGGACGTCTTCGGACGGAATGGCCGGAGAATTTGAACGCAGCAACTTGATGGTCGAGGGATGGCCGACGAAAACGATCAGCAGCAGGAATCTTCGATGGAGGACATCCTCGCATCCATAAGGCGGGATTTGTCCGAAGACGAACGGGAAGAAGGGGCTGAAGCGGCGGCGCCGGAGACGGAGTCCGATCCGGAACCCGAACCCGAGCTGGAACCTGATCCGGAGCCAGAGCCCGAGCCGGAACCTCAGCTGGCGTCTCCCCCGGAACAGGGCCTGGAGGACGTGCTCGATCTGACGCCGGAGATGATCACCAGCGATCCGGCGGTTTCCGGCCCGGCGGCGCGGGCATCCGCCGATGCCCTGCAGGAACTGGCCCGGGTGCTGCTCAGCCAGCGCGACATTCCTATCGGCGGCCGGGACATCACCCTCGAAGGGATGATCCGCGAAATCCTTCGCCCGCTGCTCCGCGAGTGGCTGGACCGGAACCTGCCCTACGTGATCGAGCGGATGGTGAACGAGGAAATCGGGCAAAAGGCCGGCCGGGCCGAACCGCTCGACAACTAGCCGAACCCCGCATCTTCTAGGTATTGCATCGCCCGATAGGGTGATGCATACCCCTCGTCTTCGACGCTTGAGAGACGCGCGGCAGATGCTGGAAAAATCTTACAATCCGAAGGAAGTCGAGGACAAACGCTACGCCCAATGGGAAGAGGCGGGCGCGTTTGCGGCCGGCCGGGCGCCGGACGGCGATCCGTACACCATCGTCATTCCGCCGCCGAACGTCACCGGCAGCCTTCACATGGGCCACGCCCTCAACAATACCCTTCAAGACATTCTCATCCGCCACCACCGGATGCTGGGCCGCGACGCGCTCTGGCAGCCCGGAACCGATCACGCGGGGATCGCCACGCAGATGGTGGTCGAGCGTCAGCTGGAAGAGTCCGGCACCCACCGCCGGGAACTGGGCCGCGAGGAATTCCTCAAGCGCGTATGGGGATGGAAGGAACAGTCCGGCGGTCTGATCCTCAATCAGCTCAAGCGGCTCGGCTCGTCCTGCGACTGGTCCCGCGAGCGGTTCACCATGGACGAGGGCCTGTCCCGGGCCGTGCTCAAGGTTTTCGTCGAGCTTTACAAGCAGGGGCTGGTTTACCGCGACAAGCGTTTGGTCAACTGGGACCCGAAGTTCCACACCGCCATCTCCGACCTGGAAGTGGAGCAGCGGGAAACCGCCGGCAAGCTCTGGTACTTCAAGTATCCGCTGGAGGACGGCGGCGGCTACCTGACCGTGGCGACAACCCGGCCCGAAACCATGCTCGGCGACACGGCGGTGGCGGTGCACCCGGACGACGGGCGCTATAAGGACCTCGTCGGCAAGAACGTCATTCTGCCCATCGCCGGCCGGCCGATCCCCATCGTCGCGGACGAATATTCCGATCCCGAGAAGGGTTCCGGCGCGGTGAAGATCACGCCCGCGCATGATTTCAACGACTTCGAGGTCGGCAAGCGCCACGACCTGCCGATGGTCAATATCTTCGATATGGAAGCGCGGCTGAATGAAAACGCGCCCGACGCCTATCGGGGGATGGACCGCTTCGATGCGCGGGACAAGATCGTCGCCGAGATGGAGAGTCTCGGCCTCCTCGAGAAGGTCGAGGACAACGACATGGCCGTGCCCTATGGCGACCGCTCGGGCGCGGTGGTGGAGCCGTGGCTCACCGATCAGTGGTTCGTGGACGCGGCGACGCTTGCCAAGCCGGCCATGGAGGCGGTGCGGTCCGGGCGCACCAGGTTCGTGCCCCGGCACTGGGAGAATACCTACTTCTCATGGCTCGAGAACATTCAGCCCTGGTGCGTTTCCCGCCAGCTGTGGTGGGGGCACCAGATTCCGGCGTGGTACGGGCCTGACGGCGAGATATTCGTCGAGATGTCCGAAGAGGAGGCGCTGGCCGCCGCCGAGGCGCATTACGGCAAGCCGGCCGAACTCACCCGCGACGAGGACGTCCTGGATACCTGGTTCTCCTCCGCCTTGTGGCCGTTCTCGACGCTGGGCTGGCCCGACGAGACGCCCGAACTCGAGAAGTACTACCCGACCGATGTCCTGGTGACGGGCTTCGACATCATCTTCTTCTGGGTTGCCCGGATGATGATGATGGGCGTCCACTTCATGGACGAGGTGCCGTTCCACACGGTCTACATTCACGCGCTGGTCCGTGACGAAAAGGGCCAGAAGATGTCCAAGTCCAAGGGCAACGTGATCGATCCTCTGGACCTGATCGGCGAGTACGGCGCCGACGCCATGCGCATGACGCTGGCCGCCTTCGCCGCCCAGGGCCGCGACATCAAGCTGTCCACCGAACGGGTGGAGGGCTACCGCAACTTCGCCACCAAACTGTGGAACGCCGCCCGGTTCTGCGAGCACTACGAGTGCCGGCCCGATCCCGGCTTCGACCCCGCCTCATGCACCCAGACCGTCAACCGGTGGATCGCCGGCAAGGTGGCCCAGGCCGCCGAAGACGTCACCCGCGGCCTCGACGAGTACAAATTCAACGAGGCGGCGGGCGCCATCTATTCGTTCACCTGGGGGACCTTCTGCGACTGGTATCTGGAGTTTGCCAAGCCGGTCCTGCAGGAAGGGGGCGAAGCGGCGGCGGAAACCCGCAAGACCGCGGCTTGGGCCCTGGATCAGTTGCTCCATATCCTGCACCCCTTCATGCCGTTCATCACCGAGGAGCTTTGGGACCGGCTCGGCGACGACCGCCCGTCCATGCTCATCGAGCGTCCGTGGCCCCGATATGACGGCCTGACCGATGCGGACGCCGATGCGGATATGGACTGGGTGGTGCGCGCCATTACCCAGGTCCGGTCGGTCCGCGCGGAAATGAATGTGCCGCCGAAGGCCGAAATCCCGCTGGTGATCCGGGGCGGCGATGATCTGGCCAAGGGTTGCGTCCATACCCAGGCGGCGCTGCTGACCCGTCTCGCGCGTTTGTCCGCGATCAGCTTCTCCGACGCCGATGTCCGGCCCGGTTCCGTCCAGATCATTCTCGATGAGACGACGCTGGTTCTGCCCCTCGCCGACGTTATCGACATCGGGGCGGAGAAAGCGCGGCTGCGGCGCGAGATCGCCAGGCTCGACGGCGAGATCGGCAAGTTCGACAAGAAGCTCGCCAACGAGGGATTCCTGGCCAAGGCGCCGCCTGAAGTGGTCGAGGAGCAGAAAGAGCGCCGCGTGGATGCCGCCGTCAAAAAGGACAAGATCGCCGAAGCTCTCGAGCGGCTATCCTGCGCCTAGATCGGCTCTAGGCCATCGCCCGGCGCCGCCGTCCGCTTTGGCGGCCGTGGCGGCAACCTCTATGCCATTTTGGCCCGGCTGGGCCGAAGCCTATACCGGAATGATATGGCCTCGGCGGGTTGGGTATTTCCCCGCATGGACCGCTCTTGATACTCTCCCGCGAATTTGACAGGGGAACGGCCCATGGACGATATGGGAACGGGAGCCGCCGCCGGGCAGGAGATACCCTCGCCGGCGACGCTGGTCGAGCGGGCGAAAGAGCTCGTACCAACCTTGCGCGAGCGCGCCGACGAGTGCGAGACGATGCGGCGCATGCCGCACGAAACCTTCGAGGACTTCAGGAAGGCCGGAATCCTCAACGTCGTGAAGGCCAAGGACTTCGGCGGTTACGAAATGGGCTGGGACGTGTTCTGCGAGATCGCCATGGAACTCGCCAAGGGGTGCGGCTCCAGCGCCTGGGTCTACGCGGTGCTCGGCGAACATGCGCACACTGTCTGCACCTACCCCATGCAGGCGCAGCACGATGTCTGGAACGATGACCCGGACGTCCAGGTGGCCTCGGGCAACAGCCCAAATTGCAAAATGGAACGGACCGACGGCGGCTGGCTGATCACCGGGCAGTTCAATTATTCCAGCGGTTGCGATCACGCGGACTGGCACGTGACCGGGATGCCGGTCGACGGCCAGCCGCTGAAGATCCTGGTGCCGCAGGCCGGCTGCGAAATCGTCGACAATTGGCACGTCATGGGATTGGCGGGCACCGGCAGCAAGGACATCAAGCTGGAGAAGGTTTTTATTCCGGACCACCGGACGATTCCCATCGGAGAGCGGGGGCCCCGCTTCGACGATGCGGCGCTGTTCCGGCTGCCCCAATGGTCGGTCAACCCCTTTTGCCTGGCTTCCGTCGTCGTCGGCATCGCCGAGGGGGCGGTGGAGCGTTTTACGGAGGAAATGAAGGAACGCTCCAGCCGTTTCGGCGCCAAGATTGCCGAGTTCCAGAGCCTGCAATTGCGGATTGCGGAATCGGCGGCCGAGTTGCACGCGGCCCGCCTGATGATCCTGAACGATCTCCGCGAGACCATGGAGTACTTCGAGGACAACGAAGAGCCGGACTTCCTCATGCTGGCCCGCAACAAGCGGGACATGGCCTATGCGCCCATGCTGGCGGCCAAGGCCATGGAGCGCATTTTCTACGCCGCCGGCGCCAACGGGCTGTTCCTCGACAACGACATCCAGCGGTCGTTTCGCGACGTCAATGCCGGGTCCAAACAGATCGCCCTCAACTTCGATATCAACGGCACCACTTACGGCAGGATGGCCCTGGGGCTGGATCCCGCGCCCGTGCGGTGGTAGCGCCGATGGATGATTTGAGCGCGACGGCGAAGGCTACCGCCGCCGGCGTCGTTGCGACGGCGCGCGCGCTGGCAACGGAGTTCCGGTCCCGCGCCGCGGAGACCGAGCGGCTCCGCCGCCTTCCCGACGAAAACGCGGGGGCGCTCCGCGAATCCGGCCTTATCCGGGTCTGTATGCCCCGCGAGTACGGCGGCTACGAGTTGGGCTGGGACGTCTTTTGCGAGGCGGCGATGGAACTGGCCCGCGGCTGCGCCTCGACCGCGTGGTGCTATGCGGTTTACGGCGAGCACGCTCATCGGGTCGGGCACTATCCAACCGAAGCACAGGACGAAATCTGGGGGGATGGCCCGGATGTCCTGATTGCCTCCGGCAACAGCCCTGAAAGGGTGCTCGAGGAAACCGGCGGCGGGTTCCGGCTCAACGGCCGGTTCAGCTTCTCCAGCGGCTGCGATCATGCCACCTGGCACATTACGGGATCGATGAAGGCCCGCCGGCAATTCATGTATCGGGCCGAGGACCGGGAGATCGATGACAACTGGCATGTCGCCGGGCTCGCCGGAACCGGCAGCAAGGATGTGGTGGTCAGGAACGCCTTTGTGCCGGCGTACAGGACCTATCCGTTCGGCCCCGGCGGGCGTTTCGATCAGGGCGGGCTTTGGCGGCTTCCCCAATGGTCGGCGTATCCCTTCGATCTCGCCTCGGTGCCGGTCGGCGTGGCGTTTGGCGTCATCGATCGGTTCACCGCCTGGATGAGCGAGAGATCTTCCCGCTTCGGGGACAAGATCGCCGATTTTCAGAGCCTGCAACTGCGGCTCGCCGAATCTTCGGCGGAAGCGGAGGCCGCCAGGCGGATCATCCTGCACGACCTTTGGGAGTCCCAGGCGTGGCTCGAAGACCATGACGAGCTTGGACCTCAACTGATGAACCGCAATAAGCGGGATATGGCGTTCGCCTGCCGGCTGGCGCTGAACGCGGTGGACCGGCTGTTCCATGCGGCCGGCGCGGCGGCCCTGTTCGAGAGCAACGATTTGCAGCGCTGCTTCCGCGACGCCCACGCCGGCGCCGCGCAATTGGCCCTCAACTGGGACATTAATCTCACGGACTACGGCCGGGTCCAGCTCGGGTTGGAGCCGCTCAGCCCCCGGAAGTAGCGCCGGCAACCCGCGCAAGCCGTAACCCTGGCGGGAAATGCGGGCTAAAGCCGGTCGCCGATTTCTTCACAGACCTTTTTGATTTCCGCGATCATTTCCCGGCAGGCGGGCGACAGTTTGCCGAACTCCCGGGTCGTCAGCCGCACGGGCAGGAGAAAATCCTCGCTGGCGACCGGCAGCACCTTGATCAGGCCGGCCTTACGGTCTTCGTCGATCAACTGGCGGGGCAGGATGGCGACCAGGTCCCGCTGCTTGACCAAGGCCACCGCGGTCATCGACGGATAGGCGCTGATGGGGCCGTCGGGCGGCACCAGGCCATGGCGCCAAAAAGTGTTGTTGAGCCGGGTTCGGGCATTGGTGCCTTCGGCCGGCAGAATCCAATCCACATCGACCAGCTGCTTGATGTCGATGGATTTCCTCTTGGCCAGGGGATGCCGGCTTCGGACGACCACCACGGGGCGGATATTGGCTAGAGAGTTTTCTGATCTGACGGAATCGTTAGGGATTCCCAAAGTCTCTGATTTCTGATTCAAGATGTGGGCTGGTGAAGGAGGCCAGCCTGCATGACGAGACCACTTTCGAATGATCTACGACATCGGTTGGTTGCGGCGGTGGACGGCGGGATGTCGCGTCGGTCTGCGGCGAAGGTTTTTGGGGTTGCGGCCTCGACGGCGATCAAATGGGTTGATCAGTGGCGGCAGCGGGGTGATGTGCGGCCCCGGCCGCAAGGCGGGGACCGCCGCTCTCACCGCCTTGAAGCGTATGCCGAGGAGGTTCTGGCGCTTGTCACGGAGACACCGGACATCACCCTGGCCGAGATCGCAGCCTGTCTGGAGGAGGTGCACGGGCTTCGGGTTGCCCCGAGCACGGTCTGGCGGCTGCTCGACCGCCACGGCATGACCTTCAAAAAAAACCGCGCACGCCAGCGAGCAGCAACGTCCTGATGTCTTGGCGCGCCGGCAGGCCTGGGCCGAGGCGCAGCCCGGCCTGATGCCGGAGCGGCTGGTCTTCATCGACGAGACCGGCACATCGACCAAGATGGCCCGGCGCTATGGCCGCGCGCCGCGCGGGCAGCGCTGCCAAGCCGCCATCCCTCACGGCCACTGGAAGACCACCACTTTGGTCGCTGCTCTCACGCTCGACGGCATCCTCGCCCCCATGACCATCGATGGGGCGATGACCGGGGCAGCCTTCCTTGCCTATGTCGAGCAAATCCTGGTCCCAACCCTCAAACCCGGAGACATCGTCATTATGGACAATCTGCCAGCCCATAAGCCCGCCAGCGTGCGTAAGGCCATCGAAGACGCCGGCGCCGAGCTCCGCTTCCTGCCGCCCTACTCACCCGACTTCAACCCAATCGAGATGGCCTTCGCAAAGCTCAAGGCCCTCCTCAAAAAGACCGCAGCCAGAACCGTCGACGACCTCTACGACGCCATCGCAACCGCCATCGACACAGTCACCCAATCCGAGTGCCAAAACTACTTCACTGCCGCAGGCTATGACCGGGTGTGATCCACTACTGTCCGGTTTAATTTTCACGTCCATTGGATGGCCATTTGGTTTGGATTTTCGGGCGGCGGTATTTTGGGTATGAGGAGCCTGTCGATGCGCTTTCGATGCATGAGGTTGACGCGCACGAGACGGGCGAAGATGAGCGGGCTGTTGATGGCCTTCTGGGTGGCTTGAGCGAGCCTGAGCAGCAGATAGGCGATCATCGCGACGGCGATCTGGATGCGCACGGCGTTCTCGCTGTTGCCGATGAAGTGTTTGATCTTGAGGGTCTGTTTGACCCAGCGGAAGAACAGCTCGATGGCCCATCGCCGCTTGTAGAGCTCGGCGATCTCCTCGGCCGGGGCGTCGAGGTCGTTGGAGAGGATGCGCAGCACCTTGCCGGTGTCGGTCTTGATCCGCACCTCGCGCACCGGCTCGGAGAACGGGTTCTTGCGGTTTTTGGCCTGGCGTTTGGGCAGCAAGCCGATGCGGTCGGACAGGATGCCGCCGTTCTCGGCCACATCGAGTTCGGCGATGAGGTCGAGCGGCGTGCTGGACTTGAAGCGGGTGACGATGCGGCATCCGGCGGCGTCCAGCTTGGCCCACCAGGCATAATCGTAGTAGCCGAGGTCGTAGACGTAGGTGGCGCCGGCCTCGATGGGCATCTCCTTCGCCGCCGTGATGTCGTTGACCCGGGCCGCCGTCATCGCCGAATAAACCGGCTGATCGGCATCCGCGTCGTAGATCACGTGGACCTTGGCGCCGCACACCTTGGCCGAGAAGCGCGCCCACTCGGACCCGGCCCCGCTCAGGCGGAGCCCGGTGGAATCGATCAGATAGGTGGCATCGCCGAGCTTGCGCCGCAGCCCCCGCTGGGCGCGGCCGGCCATCTCGGCGAACAGGCCCGAGAACACCGCCGCCGGACGGCGCGCGTTGGCGTCGGCGAAGGTCGAGCGTGACACCGTGCGGCCGCCGACATGGTACAAACGCGCCGAATGGCTCTCCAGGCCGCCGGCGATCTGGTGACGTAAAAATTTATGTGTCAGTTGGGAATGGGGTACTCCCTGTGGTTTACGACAACCGCAAGAAGGATCACCCCGATGCCACAGCAAGCTGTAACGATTGAGAACCTACCACAAGCCTTTGAGGTGGTGAAGGAGATGCAAGCAGGCGGATTGGACTGGGGCGAGGGTTATCGCCCGCTTGGCCGCCAGGCGCTGGCCGAGATCATCGAGGGCCGGATGGCCGAGGCGGTGGATCGCTGGCTCGACGGCCTCGATGGCAGCGCTATGCGCGACCGGCGCAACGGCACCTACCGGCGCCGCCTGCTCAGCGAGCTCGGCGACATCGAGCTCAACGTGCCGCGCACCCGGCACTTCTGCCCGACCGAGGTTCTGAAGAGCTACGCAAGGCGCGCTCCAGAGATCGACCGCGCCATCCTGGCCGGCTTCGTGCTGGGGCTCTCGACCCGCAAGGTCGGCGAGGTCCTGCTTGCCCTGCTCGGGCGTCCGGTCTCGGCCGCGACGGTGAGCCGGGTCGCCAAGACCCTCGATCTGTCGGTCGCCGCATTCCACCGCCGGCCGCTGAAGAACGCCTACAAGGCGCTGATGCTCGACGGCGTGGTGCTGGCCTGCAAGACCGGCGCCGGCGCGCTCAGGAGGCCGGTCCTGGTGGCGCTGGGCATACGGCACGACGGCAAGAAGGAGATTATCGACTTCCAACTCGCCGCCAGCGAGAGCGCCGCGGAGTGGGAGCGCTTCCTCACCGCGTTGCACCGCCGCGGCCTCACCGGCGAGGGCCTTGAGATGATCTGCGTTGATGGCGGCCAAGGCCTGCTCGCCGCCTTGCCGATCGTCTATCACGGCATCCCCGTTCAGAGGTGCTGGGCGCACAAAATCAGGAACATCCTCAACAAGGTCCGCGTAGCCGACCAGCAGGCCGTCAAGGCCGACGTCCACGCCGTCATGAATGCCCCCAACCGCCGCAAGGCCGAGACCGCCGCCCGCCGCTTCGCCGACGCCTGGGAAGATACCTACCCCAAGGCCGTCGCCTGCCTGCGCAACGACCTCGACGACCTGCTCACCTGCTTCCGCTACAAGGACCTCGCCGAGCGAAAGCAGGTCAGGACCACCAATGCCATCGAACGGAGGTTCCGCGAGGTTCGCAGACGAACCCGGCCCATGGGAACCTTCAAGGATAAAACCTCAATGGACCGCATCCTCTTCGCGGTCTTCATTCACGAAAACAAGTCTCAGGGAATCAGTACCCCAGTCTCCCTGACACATAACTCTTGACGTTACCGCCGGGAGTTGCGGGGGCCGGGCCCGGGGTCTAGATAGAGGCTCATGAGTACCGATCCACACCCCGTTCACGTCGTCGGCGGCGGCCTCGCCGGTTCCGAGGCCGCGTGGCAGTTGAGCCGCCTCGGCGTGCCCGTGGTGCTGCACGAAATGCGCCCGGTGAAGGAGACCGATGCCCACAGGACCGGCGGGTTGGCGGAACTGGTCTGCTCCAACTCGTTCCGGTCCGACGATGCCGAGCACAATGCGGTCGGCCTTCTGCACGAGGAGATGCGCCGCTGCGGTTCATTGATCATGCGCGAGGCGGACCGTCACAAGCTGCCCGCCGGCGGCGCCCTGGCGGTCGATCGCGACAATTTCAGCGAAGCGGTGGGAGCCGCGCTGGAGGCCGAGGGCCTAGTCGAGATTCGGCGGGAGGAGATCGATGGGCTGCCGCCGGGGGATTGGAGGCAGACCATCATCGCGACGGGCCCGCTGACCTCCGAGCCTCTCGCCGAGGCCATCGCCGGGATCACCGGCGCCGAAGAGCTGGCATTCTTCGACGCCATCGCGCCCATCGTCTACAAGGACACCATCGATTTCGGCAAGGCGTGGTTTCAGTCCCGTTACGACAAGGGAGATGGCGCGGACTACATCAATTGCCCGCTCGACGATGCCCGGTACGAGAGCTTCGTCGACGCCCTGCTCGACGGGGAAAAGCACGCCTTCAAGGAGTGGGAGGAAAACACCCCTTATTTCGAGGGCTGCCTGCCCATCGAGGTCATGGCGGAGCGGGGCCGGGAGACGCTCGCATACGGTCCGCTGAAGCCGGTGGGCCTGACCAATCCGCGCGAGCCGGACCGGAAGCCGCGGGCCGTGGTCCAGCTCCGCCAGGACAATGCGCTGGGCACCCTTTACAACATGGTCGGCTTCCAGACCAAGCTCACCCACGGCGAGCAGAAGCGCATCTTCCGGACCATTCCCGGTCTTGAAAACGCCGAATTCGCCCGCCTCGGCGGGGTTCACCGCAACACCTTCATCAACGGGCCGAGGCTGCTGGACCGGCGCCTCCGGCTCAAGACACACCCCCATTTGCGCTTCGCCGGCCAGATCACCGGCTGCGAGGGGTATGTCGAAAGCGCGGCGGTCGGACTGCTGGCGGGCCGGTTCGCCGGATTCGAGAACCTCGGAGAGACGACCACCCCGCCGCCGGGCGAAACCGCTCTCGGCGCGTTGCTGAATCACATCACGGGTGGCGGAGATCCCGAAACATACCAGCCCATGAATGTAAATTTCGGCCTTTTTCCCCCGATCTCGGCCAAGAATGACCAAGGAAAACGGCTCAAGGGACGGCACCGGAAGGCCGCCCTCAGCGCCCGCGCGCTGGCCGCGCTGGATCAATGGCTGTAGCGGCGTGACAAGACGCGGCGCAACGGCTCCCGGACCTGTTCGGCCATGGTATCGGGCGGGCCGCGGGACGATTGCCGGCCTGGTCCTGGCACTCGTGCTGGGGTCGGCTTCCCATGTTCATGCCCAACAGGCGCCCGCCAGCCAGATTCAAGCGTCCACGGCGCCCCTGTTGTTCGAAGCGGTGCGCGGCAACAATCTGGCGGGTGTGAAATCGGCGGTGAAGGCGGGCGCCGACATGACCCGCAAAGACGGCGACGGCCGGACGGCCCTCGACATCGCGCTGCAACGCGGCTTCTTCGACATCGCTCAGTTTCTGATCAAGGCGCGGCAGGAGCAGTTGGACCCGCCCATCGGCCGGGCCCGGGCGGCCGAGCCTCCATCCGCCGAGAGCCGAACGGCCGGAACGGGCGACGCGCCGCAACCGCAGCCGGCGCGCTCCCGGGTGCCCGCCTCCCCACCGGCGGACGCACCCTCTTCGGGGAACCCGACAGCGAGCCGATTTCCGTACGTCGGCTATTCCGCAACCTGTTCGGGGGCCGCAAGGACGAGGAAGAACAGCCCGCTCAAACGCGGAACGAAACGCCCAAGGCCGATCCGCGGCCGCCGGCCGAACGCGCCGGGCCCAACAACGCCGCGCCCGCGCCCGCGCAAGACCAATCGGCAAAACTGAACCAAGGGGATGACGGGCGCGGCGCCGCCGTCTCCCGGCCTGGCCGTCCGGCCCAGCCCGTCAAGCGGCTCCGGGCGCCGCTTCGTGATGCCTTCTTCGCCTTGGGCGAGTCGGTGACCATCGGCCAGCCGCGGCCGGCACGGGTCGCCGGCGGGCCCAACGCCTGCGTCTCCAAACCGGGCCGGCGCGCCTTTTGCGTCGTGCCTGTCGATTGGCCGGGCGAGGTCGAAGGCGCGTTCCAGGTCGATACCATCCTCTACCGGGGCGCTCGGGCGCTGGCCCGTTATGACCGGGGGGCGGCCAGCCACTTTCACGTCCTGTTCCGTTCGGACCATCAGGAGAAGGTGCTGGCGTTCCTCGAGCAACGCTATGGCGGTCCGACCGATGAATGGAAGCGGGTGATCGCGCCGGTCGGCGAACCGCGCCGGGCCAATCCGACCTTTGCCTGGCGCAGCCGCAACACCGAGACCAGGCTGATGACGATCCTGGAGGTGCGCAAGTTCGACGACAGCCGCAATGTGTTCCCGGACACCGAGCACGGCGTGGTGCGGCTCTATGTCGCCGGCGGCCCGCCGATATTTCCCGCCGTGTCGGCGCTGGACATCATGTCCATCGACTGGGCGGCCCGATCCGACCGCAACGATGCGGCGCCGCCGCCCCGGGCTAATAGCGTCCCAGGAGGGCGCTGAAGGCGAGGCGCATCTGACGGTCCGCCCGGCCGCCCTCGAAATCCGACCCGAACACGTCATAGCGAAGCCGGCGCAGCCGGCCGATGTACATGCCGGCAAGGCTGACCTGCATGAACAGGCTGCGAACCGCACGATTCCGGGGCGGAGGGTTGGCCCGGAAAGCCTTGGCCCGAGCCCGGATCGCATCCGCCATCTCACCGAGGCCGGCTCGCAGGCCCGGCGACATATGCCCGCCGAACAGATCGTGCGGATTCACGCCGTGGCGCTTAAACAGGCTGGTCGGCAGCAGAATGCGTCCCTGGCGCGCATCGAAGCCGACCCGCCGGAGTATACCCGTCATTCCCCAGATGACACCGGCCTCGCTCACTTGGGTAATCAGACCGGGATCGGATTGGGGGGCCGCCACGGCCGCCAACAGCCGGTTGAGCGCCCCGGCGGTGCCGTCGGCGTAGGCTTCCAATTCCGCCTCGTCGGCGACCGGCTCTTCGGACAAATCGGCGTCCCGGCCGTCGATCAGGGCCTGGATCAGGCTTTCCGGCAGCCGGGCCCGGCGGATCAATTCGGTCAGCGGATCGAGCACCTGGTGGCCGGTGGTCCGGACGTCGTCGGCATAGGCCGCGGTTACCGCGTCCCGCCACCATTGAAGGCGCATCTCGCCGAGAAGCGGCTCGCTCACCACCTCGCGGGTCCGGGCGATTTCCAGATTGAAGGCGAGGACCGTGCAAAAATCCTCCCGCGCCGCGCCGGGGGCGAACAGCGTGGTCAGAAACCGGTCCCGGTCGTGCCGGCGGACCTCCTCGGCGCAGTAGCTGAGACCTGCGGTCATTTGCCTCTCGTAAAGGGGTATCGCTGGCTTACGCCCCTGACAATGGGATATAGAGACCAAATGGTTCCGGGGGCAAGTATCGGAATGAACGATCAAGGGACGTCCGTGGACGGACGCGCGCTTCATGTGGTGGGCGCAGGCGTGGCCGGCCTCGCCGCGGCGGTCGCCGGGGTCCGGGCCGGGCTCGGCGTCGCGCTGTATGAAGCGGCGGGGCAGGCGGGCGGGCGTTGCCGCTCGTTCCACGACGGCACCCTCGACCGGCTGATCGATAACGGCAACCATTTGATCGTCGGCGCAAACCGAAGCGTATTCGAGTACCTGGCCGATATCGGCGCGCCCGACGCCCTGTCCCCGCTGGACCCGCCCCGGTTCGACTTCCTCGACGCGGCGAACGGGGAGACGTGGACCCTCCAGCCGAAGGACGGGTTTCTGCCGTTCTGGCTGCTGGGTAAACAGGGGCGTGTGCCGGGCGGCGGCGTTGGCGATCTGATCGATGCGGGCCGGCTGGCGTTTGCCGGCCCGGATGCGACGGTTGCCGACTGTGTGGATACGGACGGGCCGCTATTCGAGCGCTTCTGGCAGCCCCTTGCCCGGGCGGTCCTCAACACCGACGCCACCGAGGGCTCGGCCCGGCTGCTGTGGCGGATGATCCGCAAGACCTTCGCCAAGGGAGCCGCCGGGAGCCGGCCGTACCTGGCCCATAAAGGACTGTCCGCGGCGCTGGTCGACCCGGCCCTCGCCTATCTCGGCGGCCGCGGGGCGACGGCCGTATTCAACGAACGGCTGCGCGGTCTTCGGATTTCGGACGGCCGGGCGACGGGGCTCGATTTCGGCGACCGCACCGTGGGCGCCGGCAACGCCCAGGTGGTGCTGGCCCTGCCGCCGTCCGAGATCGCCCGGCTGCTGCCGGACGTCAGTGTGCCCGAGGAAACCCGTCCCATCGTCAACCTGCATTACCGGCTGGACGGTGAAGCCGTCCTGCCGGGCGGGGGCGCGTTTCTGGGACTGGTGGGGACCGAGGCCCAATGGATTTTCCGCCGCGGCGATATTCTTTCCGTGACCATCAGCGCCGCCACCGAAATCGCCGCGAATCCGGCCGACGTCATCGCCGAACTCATTTGGCGGGAACTGGCGCCCATCCTCGATCGGCCCGGCGCGCCCCTTCCCCCGTGCCGGGTCATCAAGGAGCAGCGGGCGACCATCGCGCAGACCCCCGCCCAGGCCGCCCTGCGGCCCGGCCCGGCGACGGGAATCGCCAATCTTTGGCTGGCCGGCGACTGGACCGGCACAGGCCTGCCGGCCACCATCGACGGCGCCATCCGATCGGGGCGGGAGGCCGTGAAACGCGCGCTCAGCGCCGGATTCCGGCCAGTTCCGGATTAACCCGCCATTAACCACAAAGATGTTTGGGTATACTTTCGCCGAATCATGGCATTACAATGGCCGTGAAACCCACCTTCGGATTCGTGGCATCGAGGAGCACAAAGGGGGAGTTTGATGGGAAATCCACTCGACTCACTTACCGGTACTATCATTCTAGGTCTGGTCATCACCGTCGTGATGATCTTGGTTGTCAACGGCATTGGCGCTTAGGGCGCGGATAGGAGGCAACCATGGAATTCGGATTTGAATTTTGGACTTTCTTCGTTCGCTGGCTGCACGTCCTCTCGGGCGTCATGTGGATCGGCCTGCTCTGGTACTTCAATTTCGTCCAGACGCCGACCGTTCCGACCATCCCCGAGGAGCTTCGCCCGGCGATCCCGAAGCACATCATGCCCGTGGCCCTGTTCTGGTTCCGCTGGGCGGCCCTGTCGACGGTCCTTTGGGGCCTGATCCTGGCGTGGATGAACGGCTACCTGATCGAGGCGCTGGCCATCGGCCTGACCGACAACGTGGGCAAGCATGCGATGATCGGCATCGGCATGTGGTTCGGCCTGATCATGGCGTTCAACGTCTGGTTCATTATCTGGCCGAACCAGCAGAAGGTCATCGGCCTGGTGGAAGCCAGCGACGAGGAGAAGCCGAAGGCGGCCCGCGCCGCGGCGCTCGCGTCCCGGACCAACACCATGCTGTCGATCCCCATGCTTTACGCCATGGTGGCGGCGCAGAACATCTTCTAGAGCGTTTCATATTTTGACGGAAGCGTATCCTGCGTTTTTGAAGTAGTTGGCGCATTGCTGTGGCTCGATGGTGTCGATGAGGCTCCCGAGATGGCGCCATAAGTCGTCGATCTCCCGCTTCTGGGCGTTTCTCATCCAGTGCTTGATTTGGGCAAAGGTCTGCTCGATGGGATTGAGGTCGGGGGAATATTTGGGCAGGAGCCACAGCTTGGCTCCGGCGGCACGGATGGCGTTTCGCACGGCTTTTGACTTGTGGCTGCCGAGATTGTCCATGATGACGATGTCGCCGGGCACCAGGGTCGGCACGAGCAGCTGCTCGACGTAGGCGCGGAAGCACACGCCATTGATGGGGCCGTCGAAGACGCAGGGCGCGGTGAACCGGTCGCAGCGCAGCGCGCCGATGAAGGTCAGGGTGTGCCACCGCCCATGGGGGGCAAAGCCGCGGACCCGCTCCCCTTTCGGCCCCCAGCCGCGCAGCGGGGCCATATTGGTCCGGATCCAGGTTTCATCAATGAATACCAGCCGTTCGGGATCAAGCTTTGCCTGCCACGCCTTCCAGCGCCTGCGATGGCGGGCGATGTCCGCGCGCGCCCGTTCAACGGCGAACAGGGTTTTTTTTAAAGCGCAGCCCTTCACGGCGCAGAAACAGCCATACCGTGCTGTGGGATACCCTGACACCCCGAGCGGCCAACTCGTCTCTCAACCGATGCAGCGTCAGATGCGGCTCCTGGTCGATCCGGCCGACAATGAACTCCCGATGGGGCTCAAGAACCCGGCGGCGGTGACCGCCCATCTTGCCGGGCGCAACACTCCCCGTCCGCCGGTAGCGCTGCGACCACTTAACCACGCTCGAAACCGCAACCCCAAACCGAGCCGCTACAGCGCGGCAACTCTCCCCCGCCAAAACCGCCAAAACAACACGCTCTCGCAAATCAATCGAATAAGGTCTCGCCATGAATGCTGGCCTCCTTGCCCAGCATCCATCTTGAATCATGGTTCGCCCATACTTGGGAATCCCTAAAATGATTCAATCAATCTCAAATACGCTCTAGAGGCGCCAGAGCCGATAACGCCGCCTAGAGAGTTTTCTGATCTGACGGAATCGTTAGGGATTCCCAAAGTCTCTGATTTCTGATTCAAGATGTGGGCTGGTGAAGGAGGCCAGCCTGCATGACGAGACCACTTTCGAATGATCTACGACATCGGTTGGTTGCGGCGGTGGACGGCGGGATGTCGCGTCGGTCTGCGGCGAAGGTTTTTGGGGTTGCGGCCTCGACGGCGATCAAATGGGTTGATCAGTGGCGGCAGCGGGGTGATGTGCGGCCCCGGCCGCAAGGCGGGGACCGCCGCTCTCACCGCCTTGAAGCGTATGCCGAGGAGGTTCTGGCGCTTGTCACGGAGACACCGGACATCACCCTGGCCGAGATCGCAGCCTGTCTGGAGGAGGTGCACGGGCTTCGGGTTGCCCCGAGCACGGTCTGGCGGCTGCTCGACCGCCACGGCATGACCTTCAAAAAAAACCGCGCACGCCAGCGAGCAGCAACGTCCTGATGTCTTGGCGCGCCGGCAGGCCTGGGCCGAGGCGCAGCCCGGCCTGATGCCGGAGCGGCTGGTCTTCATCGACGAGACCGGCACATCGACCAAGATGGCCCGGCGCTATGGCCGCGCGCCGCGCGGGCAGCGCTGCCAAGCCGCCATCCCTCACGGCCACTGGAAGACCACCACTTTGGTCGCTGCTCTCACGCTCGACGGCATCCTCGCCCCCATGACCATCGATGGGGCGATGACCGGGGCAGCCTTCCTTGCCTATGTCGAGCAAATCCTGGTCCCAACCCTCAAACCCGGAGACATCGTCATTATGGACAATCTGCCAGCCCATAAGCCCGCCAGCGTGCGTAAGGCCATCGAAGACGCCGGCGCCGAGCTCCGCTTCCTGCCGCCCTACTCACCCGACTTCAACCCAATCGAGATGGCCTTCGCAAAGCTCAAGGCCCTCCTCAAAAAGACCGCAGCCAGAACCGTCGACGACCTCTACGACGCCATCGCAACCGCCATCGACACAGTCACCCAATCCGAGTGCCAAAACTACTTCACTGCCGCAGGCTATGACCGGGTGTGATCAGAAAATGCTCTAGTAATCCGCGCCGCAGATCACGTTGAGCACGGCGGGCTTCCGGTCCACCGTCACCGCCTTGATGGCCCGGTCCAGCGCGCGCGCCAATTCAGCCGGATCGTCGACCCGCTCGCCAAAGCCGTCCATCATGTCGGCCACCATCTCGAACTTGGGCGACGGCTCCAGGGTGGACATGGCCATGCGGTTGGATTGGACCGCCTTGCCCTGGGGATACATGGACATGGTCGCCCGCTGAACGGCGAACCACCGCGAGTTGTTGAGCACGATGGAGAGGATCGGCTTGTCGTAGGCGGCGCACACCTGGGTCGCCGGAACCGGGTTGGAGAACATGTACGATCCGTCACCCGTCGCGGAGACGCAAAGCCGGCCGTTGACGCCAAAACGCGCACCGATCGTCGCGCCGGTTCCCCAGCCCAGGCCGCCGGCGAGCGGCGTCCCGAAATGGGTGCGCGGTTTGGTGTTGCGCATGAACGGCAGCTGCAGGCCGTAGTCGTTGAAGACCATCGCTTCGCCGCCCGTCGCCTGATCCAGGCAATGGGATACCCAGGCGGGGTGAATGGGCACGTCGGCCTTCGCCTTCCGGAGAGCGCCGTTCATCCGCTCGGCGCGGGATTTCTGAATTTCCCTTATCCGCTTCCGCCGGGCGCCGGCGCGTTTCTTCACGCCGTTTCTTCGCGCACCCAAGGCGTCGCCCAGCATGGGCAACGCCGACTCCAGGGTGCTCGTAATGGCGAGCTCGCGCGGGAAGCCGCGGATGGGGTAATTCTCGAACAAGGGATCGGCGCCGATCTGAATAATCCGGCAATCCTCGGCCGGCGGCGACTGCATCTGTTTGGTGAACGGCGCGTCCGTATCGAGGGTCACGATGACATCGGCCTCGCTGACGTGGGGTTTGGCATCGAACCCCAGGTTCATCGGATGGTCGCCCGCGAGCCCATTGGTGCAAGGCCGGTATTCGAGGACGGGAATGGCGTAGGCGGACGCCAAGGCGTCCAGCGCGGCCGCGCTCTCGGCGCTGCGGCCGGCATTGCGCGAAACGATCAGCGGATTTTCGGCCCTGGAGAGAATGTCCGCCGCCTCGTCGATGGCGTTGGCGTCGGCGGCCGCCGGGACAGCGGGCCGGCGCAGGCTTCCGTCGCCGATTTCGGGCAACTCTACCTCCATGCCCAGCACTTCCCGCGGCAGCGAAAGATAGACCGGCCCGCTGGGCTCGCTCCGCGCCAGTTCCAGCGCCCGGTCGACCACCGAGGCGACCTGCGCCCCGTTGCGGAGTTCGTAGTCCCATTTGACCAGTTCGCGCAGCATGCCCGCCTGGTCGAACATCTCCTGGGCCCAGTGAATGCCGGCATTTCGCGAGCCGTGAAGTTCAAACTCGGTGAGCGGGGTCCGGCCGGCGGTGAACAGGATCGGAACACGGTCCCGGCTGGCGTTATAGAGCCCACAGATCGCATTCGCGGTGCCCACCGTCACGTGCACCATGACCGCGGCCACCTTCCCGGTGGCGAGGTAGTAGCCATGGGCCATGGAAATGGCGACGTTCTCATGGGGAACGGTAATCGGCTCGGGCAGCTTGGACTGGTCCTTGACCGCCGCGTAAGCCTCGATGATCGGGGCGAAGTCGGTGCCCGCGTTGGCGAAGATGTAATCCACGCCCCGGCTCTTCAGCAGCCGGAGATATACCTCGGCGACAGTGACCTTCCTTGATTTCGGCACGATAATTCTCCCCTTTCGGCGAACTCCGCCGTTCGATTGTTCTTGGCGGCCCGGCCCTCACTATATCAGCCGCCGGGAACTGGCAAATCCGGTCAAACACCGTGTCCCGCAACCGGACAGGCGGGCGTCATTTCGAGATCAACATGCTCTCGTAATTGCCGCCCATGACCTCGCTCACCGGCTGGCCGGCCTCGACGGCCCGGGCCATGTCGGCTTCCTTGGCGGCTATTTCCTCGGCCTTTCGGACCACCTCTTCGGCCCGGTCCCGGGGCACGAAGACAACCCCCGATCCGTCGGCCAGAACCAGATCGCCGGGCCGGACGTTCACGTCACCGACGGTAATCGGGACGTCCCATTCCAGTTCGGCAATCCGCCCGCGGGCGGTGAACGAGGTCGCCTGCCGGGCAAACACCGGATAGCCGACCTCCCGGCTCTCATCCATATCCCGTGCCGGCCCGTCGACGATGGTCCCGGACAACCCCTTGGCGGCCGCGGCCCGGGAGAGGATACCCCCCCAGCCCGCGGCGATCTCGGTCGCGTGGTTTTCGATCACCACCACATCGCCGGGGGCGGCGGCATCGACCGCCGCGGTACAGAGGTGGCGTTTCGGGATATCCGGGCTCGGCGGTCCCAGCCGAACGGTTTGCACCTTCCCGCCGAAACGCTTGGTCACCGAATGGGCATCGAGCCCGATCACCGTTCCCGGCACCCCAAGCGCATCGCAGGCATCGGAAAGCGCACAGGTATCGACGGCTCGAAGTCTATCAGCAAGGCTGTCGCTCATGGCGCTGACCTCTAAAGATTGAAGATGCGTTCCGCGTTCTTCGATTTGACGGCGTCGTGGGCGTCCGCCGGCAGGCTCTCGATGCGCGCCAGGCAGCCCTTCATGTCGCCCACGTTGTGCGGATAGTCGGACCCGTAGAGAATCCGGTCCTTGCCGGCCACCTTGTGGCACAGGTCCAGCCCGTCGCCGGTATAGGAAATCGAATCGAAATAGAGCTGTTCGAAATACTCGCTTGGATGCCGGTCGATTTTCTCGCGCGCCGGCGGCATGTTGTCCCAGGCGGTGTCCAGGCGGCCCATCAGGTAGGGCAACGCGCCCCCCGCGTGACAGACGATGATCTTGAGCTTCCGGTGGATATCGAAGAAGCCGTCGAAGATCATCCGCGAGATGGCAAGGGTGGTGTCGAACATGAACCCGACCGAGAACACCAGATTGAACCGCTGCATGTCCATTTCCCCGACGCCGGGCGGCGCGCCGGGATGGACGAGCACGGGCAGCGCCTTGTCATCGATCGCCTTCCAGACGGGGGCGTAAAGGGGATCCGTCAAGGACGTGCCGGCGACGCTCGCGGAAACGAACACGCCGACCGCCCCCAGCTCGAGCGCGCGCTCGAGCTCGGTCACCGCCGCATCCGGATACTGCCAGGGCAGCGTGGCAAAGAAGCGGATGCGGTCGGGCCAGCGTTTCTGCTGGGCCGCCATATCGTCGTTCATCATCCGCGCGGTCCCGGTGCTGATCTCCTCGCCGCCCCAGTAGCAGCTCGGACAGGTCAGGGACACGATGGCGACATCGACGCCGCATTCGTCCATGTCCTTGATCCGCTGCTCATAATCGAACATGGGGTCCATGAGGGTCATGAACGGCGCGCCCGCCTCATGAATGACACGCTGCCCCATCAGTTCCTTGACCGTGAAGCCGCCGCCGTACGCCAAAATACGGTCGAGCCACTCGTCGTTGAGCATATGGGTATGGACGTCGATGACGGTCATCTGGCGCCTCTCTCGATTCGCGGCCGGCCGGTCAGTTGATGTCGAGCTTGAACAGGTCGATGGCGTTCCGGCTGAGGATCTTGTTCTTGTCCTCGTCCGAGATGAAGTCGATGGCCTGCACCGAGGGCGCGACATCGTCCAGCAGCTTTCCGGTCACCGGGTGCTTCTGCGAGCCGACTCCCGGGCATTCGGCGCCGAACAGGCAATTTTCCGGGCCAACGGTCTTGACCAGCAATTCGACCGCATCCTGGGTATAGAGCACCGTGTCGTAATAGAGCTTCTTCATGCGCTCGGAAAACAGCTTCGCCGGGTCTCCGCCGGCGCGGCGGACCGAACCCGCCTCGAAGCGGCCGAGCTGATAGGGGATGGCGCCGCCGCCGTGGGAGACCAGAATCTTCAGGTCCGGGAAGTCATCGAAAACCTGGGAGTTCACCAGCCCGAATACGGCCGTGGTCTCCTCGTTGATGAAGTGGAGGGTATAGGGCTCCCGCTCGGCCCGCGAGCCGGTGCCGTGAATGTGGGCGACGACATCGAGCTCACAGAGTTTCTCGTACAGCGGATACCAATACCGGTCGCCCATGGGCGGCGGCTGGACGCCCGAGTTCTCGAAGGGATCGGGATTCAGAAGACAGCCCTTGAAACCGAGTTCGTTTACGCAGCGCTCCAGCTCGGCGATGGCCATATCGAGGGGCTCGCCGGCACATTGCGGCAGCCCCGCGATGCCAAAAAACCGGTCGGGATAAATCTGGGTCTCCCGATGGATGATGTTGTTCACCTCTTCGTGGAACCACTGCACGATGCGCACCGGCTTCTCGGAATGCATCAATTGGAACGGCCTCGGGCTGACCATCTGGCGGTCGGTCTTCACATGGTCGATATAGTCCATGTGCGAGAAGAGGCCGATCTCGGCATGCTCTTCGACCGCATGGCGAATTTGGTCGTCGGTAACCTTGACGCCGCCCCGCCCATGGGTCCCGCGGGACGCGATTTGCGACGCCTTGAAAGCCCAGAGCTCCGCCGGGGCGCTGACGTGTGCATGACAATCAATGATCACTGCCGTTCCTCCCGTTGCGCCGCGTTTGCGGCAATTTTATTGATTGATATCAGATGGTTACGCCTAAAGATGGTATAATTACATGCGTAGTCTCGCCGGTTATCTCCCAACCGTCAAGAAACATGGCCTTGCGCCGTTCCGGACACTTGGAGAATTCGGACACCGTCCTTTCAGTGGTTGAGGGCCGCTAGTCGATCTGCCAAAACTCCCTGCAACAAAAGCCATCCGATCAGCAGGGACCTGAATTCATGCCCATCAAACCGCCGTCCGGCGTCTCGATCCACAACAAGTCCAAGGCACAGAAGGGCTTCACGCTTTTTGCGCCGATCAGGAAACCCACGGCCTACCTGATCGACATGCAGGGCAACCCGGTCCACCGCTGGAAGCTCGGGCGCGGCGGCATCAACCACGCCATGCTGCTCGACAACGGGAACCTGTTCATCGCCCAACACGGCGACGGCGGTCCGCCGCTCATCGCCGGCAAGGGCGGCCTGCTTCGCGAATATGACTGGGACGGAAAGGTCGTCTGGGAGCACTACGACGAGATGCAGCACCATGATGCGCGGCGGCTGAAGAACGGCAACGCCATCTACATTGCCTGGGAACCGCTGCCGAAGAAGCTGCATCGCCGGGTCAAGGGCGGCCTGCCCGGCAGCGAGGCCCCGGACGGTCATATATACGGCGACGTCATTCGCGAGGTGAACCCGTCCGGCGACATCGTCTGGGAGTGGCGCTCCAGCGAGCTCGAGATCGAGGACTATCCAATCGTTCCGCTTTGGAATCGCGAGGAGTTCGCCCATGCCAATACGGTCGCGCCGATGCCCAACGGTGATCTTCTCCTGAGCTTCCGGGTGATCAACACCATCATGATCATCGACAAGAAGACCCGGAAGGTGAAGTGGGAGATGCGGGACGAACGGTTCGGCGGCCAGCACGACTGCCATATGCTTCCCAACCGAAAAATTCTGGTCTTCGCGAACGGGCAGCTCACCGGCTGGGAGCATCCCCATTCGCGGATCGTGGAAATCGATCCCAAAACCAAAAAGTGGGGCTGGCAGTACCGTGCCGAACGGGGCCTCGACTTCTTCAGTCCGCATATTTCCGGCGCGCAGCGCCTGCCGAACGGCAACACGCTGATTTGCGAAGGCGGATACGGCCGCCTGTTCGAGGTGACCCGCGAGGGAAAAATCGTCTGGCAGTTCGTCAATCCCCATCACTCGCCTCACCCGGTGCTCGGCGAGCACAACTGGGTGTTCCGGGCCTATCGCTATACCGCCGACAGCAAACAGATCCGCCGCCGCGCCAAACAGTCATAGCCACAGACAGGAAATCCCAACCATGCCCGTCAAACCCGAACCCGGTGTCTCCGTTTGGAAGAAGAGCAAAGCCCAGCGCGGCTTCACCCTGGTCACGCCGATCACCGCCCCCTATACCCGATTGGTCGACATGGAAGGCAACGTGGTCCACGAGTGGCAGCTCAAATCGCGGGACGCCAATTACGGCCGCCTGCTGCCCAACGGCAATTTGTTCTCCAACGAGCGCGAAATGTCTCTCGGCCCGGAACTGTGGGCGGGCAAGGGCGGCGCCATGCGCGAATACGATTGGGACGGCAATCTGGTCTGGGAGCATGTCGATGAGATGCAGCATCACGACGCCCGGATGCTGCCCAACGGCCACTGCATCTACATTGCCTGGAAGAAGCTGTCCAACAAGCAGGCCAAGAAGGTCAGAGGCGGCCTGCCGGGCACGGAAATGCCGGACGGCTCGATCCTCGGCGATGTGGTGCGCGAAGTCGACCGCAAGGGCAAGGTGGTCTGGGAATGGTTCGTCGGCGACCTGAAATTTAAGGATCACCCCATTGGACCGTTCGCGCCCCGGCACGAATGGGCCCATGCCAACACCGTCGCGCCGATGAACAACGGCGACATCCTCGTGAGCTTCCGGGTCACCAATACCATCATCTGCATCGGCAAGAAGTCCGGGAAGGTGAAGTGGTTCATCCGGGACGACCAGTGGGGCGGACAGCACGACTGCCATCAGCTGGAGAACGGCAACATCCTGATGTTCGCCAACGGCAATTTCGCCCCGGGGCGCCACCCCTATTCCAGGGTGGTGGAGTTCAAGCCGAAGTCGGGGAAACCGGTCTGGGAATACAAGGACGAGACCGCGCTCAACTTCCTGAGCCCGCACATCTCCGGCTGCCAGCGGTTGTCCAACGGCAATACGCTGGTCTGCGAGGGCGGCTATGGGCGGCTCTTCGAGGTGACGCCGGAGGGGGAACTGGTCTGGCAATATGTGTGCGACTACGAAGGCGCGCACCCGGCCGCCGGCAAAATGAACTGGATTTTCCGCACCTATCGCTACACGGCGTCTTCGCCGGAGATCCGGCGGCGGCTGAAACTTTAGCCGTTTACGCCGCCGGGCGCTTGCGCAGCATCACCGGGCGCCCGGCCTTGCCGGCGATTTTCCAGCCGCTATCGGTGCGCACCAGTTTTTCCTGGTAGAGGAAGATGACGCCGGGCCCCTCCAAGGGCGCCGGGCCGTCCAGCTTTTCTTCGCCGATATGCCGGTAGATGGTTACGTATTCGGCGCTCTCGGCGTTGTCCTCGTCGAGCACGCGGATATCCAAATTCGTGACGCAGTGCCGGATGACCATGCCCTCCTCGCGGTCCTGCATTGCCGCCATGATGGCATCCCGCCCCTCCAGCATCTCGCCCTGGCGCTTCCAGGTGCCGTTCTCGGCGAAGAGATCAACCAACTCGTCGTAACGGCCTGCATCAAGGCTATTGTAGAAGCGCGTGACGACCTGCGCGCAATCCCACTCGATTTGGCGTTCCTTCTCTCTTTCCATCGGCCTTGTCCCCTGGTTAACCGGTGCGCTCACCGTACAGTTTTTCAAATATCCCATCGATACCAATTTTAGCCATTGAAAATGCGCGCGGGGTCCGGTTGACTATTTTCACAGGGAACGGGCTCGTGCCGCGCAGTGATTTCGGGAACAATCGGAACCGGCGCGGCTTTCAATGGGCCGGACATTTGGCATGGGAGGCATCCCGTGGCGCAGTTTCTGCTGCAACGGCTGACAATTTCTCTCCTGGTCGCGATCACCGTATCGATTATCGGTTTCAGCTTGCTGCGCCTCTCCGGCGATCTGGCGGCGGAACTGGCGGGCGAGGATGCCACCCAGGAAGAGATAGCCCAGGTGGCCAAAGCCTACGGCCTGGACCGGCCATTTCACATTCAATACCTGGACTGGGTCGGCAAGGCCCTGCAGGGCGACTTGGGCCGCTCCCTGTTCACCAACGAGCCGGTTCTCGAGCTGATCACCACCCGGTTGCCGGTCACCGTGCAGCTCGCCACCTATTCGCTGATCCTCGCCCTGCTGGTGGCGCTTCCGCTGGGTGTGCTGGCGGCAATGAAGCAGAATACCTGGATCGACCGACTATCCCTCTCCATTGCGGTTTTCGGTCAGGCCATTCCGAGCTTCTGGTTTGCCCTGCTGATGATCCTGTTCTTTGGCGTGATCCTGCAGTGGCTTCCCATTTCCGGCACGGACACATGGCGGCATTTCATTATGCCCACCATCACGCTCAGCACCTTCGCGATGCCCCAGTTCATGCGGCTCACGCGGACCGGCATGCTGGACGTTCTGGAATCCGATTTTATTCGGACCGCCCGGGCGAAGGGCCTGAGCCCCGTAATCGTGCTGTGGAAGCACGCGCTCAGAAACGCGGTCCTGCCCGTCGTCTCGCTGGCGGCCGTGGCGTTCGGGTTTCTTCTCGGCGGATCGTTCATCGTTGAGTCCATTTTCGCCGTCAACGGCGTCGGCTTCCTCGCGCTCGAATCCATCATTCGACAGGATTTCCCCGTGGTGCAGTCCATCGTCGTCTTTATTTCCTTCGTCTACATCGTGTTGACGCTCCTCTCCGACCTGATCAACGCGCAGCTCGATCCACGCATTCGGCTGACCTAGAGAGCGCGGTATGGCACCTCAGGATCAGGCGACATCACAGACGGCAAACGGCTTCACCGCGGAGGAGTTCGAAGTCGAGGCGCCCTCCCCGCGCGAGGTGATGCGGCGGCGGGCCAAACGCCATTTCGGGCTGATCATCGGCGGCGGCGTCGTCTCCATCACCATCGTCTGTGCCGTATTCGCGCCGTTGATAGCGCCGTTCGACCCGTATGAGCAGGACCTCACCCGCCGGCTGATTGATCCGGTGTGGGGCGAAGACGGCACCTGGACGCACCCGCTGGGCACCGACGGCTTTGGCCGCGACTTCCTCAGCCGGCTGATTTTCGGCGCCCGGATCTCTCTCACCATCGGATTTTTCGCCGCCAGTATCGCGGCGGTGGTCGGTTCCATCATCGGGATGGTTGGCGGATACTTCGGCGGCCGGGTCGATGCGGTCGTCATGTACCTGATCAACAGCAAACTCGCTCTGCCGCCCATCCTCGTCGCGTTGTCGGTGGTCTCGGTATTCGGCGGCGCCATTCCGGTGCTCATCGCGGTCCTGGCCGCTCTCTTCTGGGATCGCTATGCCGTGGTCACCCGGAGCGTCACCCAGCAAATCCGCAATCAGGACTTCATCGCCGCGGCCCAGGCCGCCGGCTGCTCCAACGCACGGATCATTCTGTCCGAGGTGCTGCCCAACCTCGCCAACCAGATCATCGTCATCGCCAGTCTGGAGATGGCGGTTGCCATTCTGGTCGAGGCCGTCCTGTCGTTTTTCGGCCTCGGCGTCCAGCCGCCGACCCCGTCCTGGGGCCTGATGGTCTCCGAGGGCCGGGATTTCATGTACTTCGACCCCTATCTGATTACCATCCCCGGACTTGCCATCTTCGTCCTTGTGATCGCCATCAACATGATGGGTGACGGCGTCCGCGACATCACCGCCCCCGAGGGGCGGAACTAAGGGGCGGACATGGTTGCCGACACCGCGGATATTCCCTACGGCGAAGACTCGATCCTGGAGGTCCGGGGCATGAACGTGGATATCAGCGTTCCCGCGGGAACGCTGCACGCGGTCACCAACTCGATGTTTCACGTGAAACAAGGCGAGACCCTCTGCATCGTCGGCGAGTCTGGCTGCGGGAAATCCATCACCTCGCTCGCGGTGATGGGGCTGCTGCCGAGCAACGCCACGGTCACGGCGGATATGCTGAAGTTCGAGGGCCGGGATCTGCTGTCCATGAGCCAGAAACAGCTCTCCGAACTGCGCGGCAACCGAATGGGCATGATCTTCCAGGACCCGATGACGTCCCTGAACCCGGTCTACACCATCGGCAACCAGATACAGGAAATCTACGTCCGGCACGGCAAGGGCAACGCCGGCCAAGCCAAGGACCGGGCGATCTATCTGCTGGAGAAGGTGGGCATCACCGCCGCCGAAAGCCGGCTCGGCCAATACCCCCATCAGCTTTCGGGGGGTCTGCGTCAGCGGGTGATGATCGCCATGATGCTGATGAACGACCCGGTTCTGATCATTGCCGATGAACCGACCACCGCGCTCGACGTCACGATCCAGGCGCAGATTCTCCATCTGCTGGCCGATCTGCAAAAAGAATTCAACATGGCGCTGATCCTGATCACTCATGATCTGGGCGTGGTCGCCAGGATCGCCGATCGGGTGGCCGTCATGTACGCGGGCTACATGGTTGAAACCGGCTCTTCCGACGAAGTGTTCAATGCGCCCATGCATCCCTACACCCAGGGCCTGATCGACTGCATCCCCATTCCCGGCAAGACCGAGCGCGGCGCCCAACTCGGGTCCATTCCCGGGATCGTTCCGGCCCTGGTCGGCGACC
This sequence comes from Rhodospirillales bacterium, assembly GCA_965221855.1. Classification (GTDB taxonomy): domain Bacteria; phylum Pseudomonadota; class Alphaproteobacteria; order Rhodospirillales; family UBA2165; genus JAJDXO01. Next base: position 82,791 of record CBDCSV010000010.1, read on the forward strand.
AGGAAGGCTGCATGTTCCGGAGCCGCTGCGACTATGCCCAGGAGGTCTGCGGGACCGGCGTCATCGAGCGCCAGGCGCTCGGCGAACTTCGCGGCTATCGCTGCGTCATCGGGCCCGAACAGGCACAGGCCAATCTTCAAGCCAGCCGCGCGAAGGCGGCGGTGGCGGCGGGGGAACAAGGATGAACGCCGATGCGCCCGTCCTCGAATGCCGCGACGTCAGCCGCACCTTCATGATCGGCAAGGGCCCGTTCGTTCAGAAGAAGCCGCTTCGTGCGGTGCAGGATGTCAGCCTCAGTATCGAGCGCGGCGAGGTCCTGGCCGTCGTCGGTGAATCGGGATGCGGCAAGACCACGCTGGCGAAGATGCTGCTCGGCCTGCTGCCGCCGTCCGGCGGCGAAATCTTCTTCGAGGGCGTGCCGCTCAGCTCGGTCGACCGGCATGCTGTATCGCGGCGCATCCAGCCGGTGTTTCAGGACCCCTACTCATCCCTCAACCCGCGGAAAACCCTGGCCTCGATCATCTCCCTTCCGCTCGACGTCCACAGGATCGGCACGCCCGACGAACGCAAGCGGCGGGTCGAGGAGATCATGGAACTGGTCGGCCTGCCGCGCCGGCTGCTCTACTCGTACCCGAGCCAACTGTCCGGCGGCCAGCGCCAGCGCGTGGCCATCGCCCGGGCGCTGGCCATCAAGCCGGAGATACTGGTCTGCGACGAGCCCACGTCGGCGCTGGACGTGTCGGTACAGGCGCAGATCCTGAACCTGCTCCAGGAACTTCGGGACGAACTCAACCTGACCTACGTGTTCATCAGCCACAATCTGGCCGTGGTCGAGCACATGTCCACCCGGGTGGCGGTGATGTACCTGGGACGCCTGATCGAGTTCGGCACCGCGGCGCAGGTCTTCGACGACCCCAAACACCCCTATACCTCGGCATTGCTGGATTCGGTCCTGACGCCCGAACCCCAATACGGCCTGCCCGAAATCACCACCATGGGGCGGGAATTTCCCAACCCCCTCAATCCGCCGCCGGGGTGCGCCTTTCACCCCCGGTGCCCCAGGGCCATGGATGTCTGCAGTCAGGCGCAGCCCCGGCCGACCGATGAGAACGGCCGGCTGCTGGAATGCCATCTCTATGGCGAGGAAACCGCGGCGGCGTGACATCCGGCCCGCATTTCAGGGTCATAGTCTGCGCGGCGTGGCAAAGGCCGGGCGTAAAAAAACCGCCGAAAACGGCGGCTGCGGGTCGAACGGCTGGAGCGATGCGCACGGCTCCCGATCCTAGGAAAAATATATACCATAACTGTCGCATATGTCGCAAGCTTTTTTTTAATTTTTTTCATAAAATCGTAGAATTTACATAAAACCCAGGAAAACCAGTCGTTACGGCAAAAAAAAAGTTGCCGAGAGGCATGGGAGTCGTCGTCCATTGCGGCGTAAACGGTTGGTCTTGGAATTAAATCTTCAAAAAACGTGAATTCAACGGGTTGACAGAAGAACCCAGCCCCCGGGATGAACTCACGAAAAATCTTCCGGTCCGGCGTCGTCGGACGGGTTTCGGCGCGCCCGTGGACGCGCGGCGCGCGTCGCGCAGACCATGACCCTGGCGGGAAATGCGGGCTATTCGAAGCCGTAGAGGCGGTTGGGGTTGTCGACCAGCAGCTTTTGGCGAAGCTCTTCGTCAACGGCGAACTTGGGAATGATGTCGACCAGTTCGCCGTCATCCGGCACCTGCCCCGGTTTCATGTTGGGGTGCGGCCAGTCGGTGCCCCAGAGCACCCGGTCCGGCGCCTTTTCGACCAGAGCCCTGGCGATCGCCGCGGCATCGTCATAGGGCGAACCGGTCTTGGAGATTCTCTCCGAACCGCTCACCTTCACCCAAACGTTGTCGTATTCCATGAACTTCAGGAGCGTCTGCATGGGCGCGGCCTCGAGGCCCTGGGACGGGTCCACCCGGCCCATGTGATCGATGACGATGGGCAGGGGCAGCTTGGCGAACATGTCCTCGTAATCGACGATGTCCCGGTCATCCAGATGCAGCACCACGTGCCAGCCGAGTTCGGCGATGCGGGGGATGACGTTATGGAAAACGTCCAAATCCGGGGGTCCGCCGAGATGGCGGACGAAATTGAACCTGGCCGCCAGGACCCCGCCCGCGGTCAGGTCGGCCAACTCCTCGTCCGTGACGTCGTCGTCGACCATGCCGACGCCCTTGTAACGGCCGTTGCTGGTCCGGATGGCGTCAACCATCGCCGAATTGTCGGTGCCATGGCAGCTCGCCTGAACGATCACGCAGCGCTCGATGCCCAGGTGGTCGTGAAGAGCCTTCAGGTCCGCCTTGGATGCGTCGGGCGGGGTGTAGCTGCGGTTCGGCGCGTAAGGGAACAGCGCGCCCGGGCCGAATACATGACAGTGGGCGTCGCAGGCCTTTGCCGGCATTTCAAAGCCCGGTTTGCGGGGGTCCGGGTGCGGGGCCAGGATATCCGGCACGAACTCGGTCATTCGTCGCTTCCTCTCGGGTTATTCGGCGGCCACTGGCCGGGATTGATGTCCGTCCCAAACCGATTTGGGGATCAGTACGCTGCCTTCGAAGAGGCGGCGCGCCGTCCTGAGCAGGGCGGCCCGCTTGATGACCGGACCGGCTTCCGAACCCTCCATCTCCATTTCCACGGAGAACTCGCCCGTCGGGTGCTCGACGGACATGAGCTTCGGCGAGCCCTCCGGCAATCGCGCAACGTCGGCGGCCACCGACCCCTCGACGGCGCACGCGGTTGCGACGGAAACGGCCGCGAACACGCCGATAGCGGCATGACAGTCATGAGGGATAAAGGACCGGGTGCAGACCGCGCCGCCCGCTTGCGGCGGTGCGACCAAAGTCATCTTGGGAACGGTCTTTCCGGCAACGTCGCCCAGATTCATCATCCCGCCGATCGCCAGCCTAATTTCCTCGAGCCGTTCCTTGAGCCGCGCATCTCCGTTCAACTCGTCGCGGCCTTCGTAACCGGTGCGGCCCAAGGATTCGGCATTGATGCAAGCCACGGGCATTCCGTTGTCGATCATGGTGACGGGCACGCCCAGCACCTCGTCCCGCGCATTCCCGGTCGGGAGCAGCGCACCGCACAACGAGCCCGCCATGTCGAGGAAGTTGATCATCACCGGCGCGGCGGCGCCCGGTACGCCGTCGATCCGCGCCTCGCCGTCATATTGCGGCTGTCCGTCCGGCGACGGGAAGGTCACGTCGCACAAACTGTCCGAATTCGCCATGTAAACCCGAAGGGTGGTCTCCGGATCGCCGCCCTCGATCATCCCCGCTTCGATGGCGAATTGCCCGACCCCGGCCAGGATATTGCCGCAGTTCTGGAGCGTCGTGGCGCGCGGTTCATCGACCGCGACCTGGACGAACAGGTATTCGAGGTCGACGCCGTCGCGTTCCGACCGGCTGACCACGCCGACCTTGCTGGTCAGCGGGTTGGCCCCGCCCACGCCGTCAATCTGCCGGTCGTCGGGAGACCCCATCACCGAAAGCAGAACCGCGTCCCGGACGGCCGGGTCGGCCGGCAGATCCTCGGCGCGGAAATAGGCGCCCTTGGAGGTGCCGCCGCGCATCATGACGCAGGGGATGGCTGTCTGACTCATGGGCCGGATTATACTTGGACTGCGCCCGAGCGCCATTCCCGCCGAAATTCCCGGTCGCTTGGCGGACAATGGCGCGAAGGTAAAAAAGGCGGGACGGGCAAGGGCCCGTCCCGCGCCTAGATCGGATCATGTTTTGACGGAACCACGGCGCGGTTTCGTCAAAACATGTGAATCCGATCTATTTCAATAGTGTAGAGCCGATTCACATGGTTTGTCGGCATCGCAAAGCGATTCCGACAATCCATGATCGGCTCTGGGGGGACCTACGGGGTCTATAGCGCGCCGCACCTAGCCGGAAACGGCAGCGCTAAACTCGTACTCGGGGCGTTCGTCGAAAATGCCCCGTTCGTGAATCCAGTCCTGGGTCTTGGCGAAAGTTTCCTCCGTGTACGGCAGGAAAACGATCCGCTCGCCCGCATCGAAAAGCCGCACGTCGATCCTGTCCCGGTAGCGCTCGGGAATTTGCGGCTCGAAATGATGCTTGTACCTCTCCGGTTCCAGATCGATGTCCATCTGCGCCCGCTTGAGCGCGTTCATGTACTTTTGCACGTCGGCTTCGTCGACCTCGTGCGGGAACATGAAGGCGATCATGAAGCCGGTATCGGCGATCTTGCGGAGCCCCAGTTGCGCTCCCGTCTGGTAGGTCATGCCCCACAAGCTGGTCGCCGGCACATCGCGGTCAAGGCCGACATCCACCCGCTGCCATGGCAGCCCGACAAACTTGAGATTTATCTCGTCCCGCGGAAGGAACGGTTCCAGCGCCTGAATGGTCGAGAAATGGCTGCCCGAATGATAACCGACGGCGACTTCCCTGCCCGCCAGGTCTTCGGGCCGCCGAATATCCGAGTCCTCGGGCACCATGATGCCGCCGGGGGTCACGACGTAAGCGCCGCCCCACAGCCTCCCGACATCGCTCGCGGCCGCCTGGTTGACCGCCCAATGGCAGGCACAGCTGATATCGGATTTGCGGCCCTTGTTCCCTTTGCCGGCCTCGTAGGATTCGTACGCGCCCTGCTTGATCTCGACCACCTTCCCGGCCTCGTCGACCTTCTTCTCCCGGCCGGCGATCTCACCGCCCGTGATCTCGTAGTCGAGGCCTTCATCGGAAAAATACCCCTTCTCGTGAGCGACCGCTTCCTGCAGCCGGCCATGGGGTTGGATTACGAATTTTGGCATCCCACACACTCCCGCGAACAACATGGATTATTGAATTTGCGAAAGGATATCACTTGGTCCATCATAAATGAAATTGATGTTTTTTATGCGGCACATTCAATAAATGAATTTGAACTCCATAGATCTGAATCTGCTGACGGCGTTCGACACCCTCATGCAACACCGCCAGGTGACCAAGGCCGGACAATCCGTCGGCCTAAGCCAGCCGGCGATGAGCAATGCTCTCTCCCGCCTGCGCAAGCTCTTCGGCGACCAGTTGTTGGTCCGATCCTCCCATGGCATGGAACCCACGCCCCGCGCCCTGGAACTTCATGAGCCCATTCGCGAGGCGCTCCAACAGTTGGAAATCACTATCAGCGACGGCGGCGGGTTCGATCCGGCGACGGCGCAACGCTCCTTTACCATCGCCATGGCCGAAGATGCGGCGTTCTTGCTGTTGCCTCACATCAAGAGCCGGCTGGCATCGGAGGCGCCCGGTATTTCGGTCGCGGTCATGAGCACCGCCTATGTACCGGGGGTCGATCTCGTCGAATCCGGTGAAGCCGAGCTGTCGGCGGCCCTTTTGCCGATCGACCTCTCTCCCCGCCTGCGGTCGCGGTTCCTGTTCGAGGAGAGACTTGTCTGCGTATTGCGAAAGGACCATCCCGCGCTGGACGGGGCATTTTCCCTCGAAGACTATCTCGCCTACCCGCATATCAGTCTCCAACCCAACGCGACCTCGGTGAGCCGAATCGACGTCAAGCTCAACGAGATGGACCGGCGGCGGCGCGTCGCGGTGAGCGTTCCGCACATGCTGGTCATTCCGTTCCTATTGCCGGGAACCGAACTGATCGCCACCGTCGCGAGCCGGATTGCCGAACACTTTGCGCCCATCGCCGGCCTCGAGGTGCGCCGGCTGCCGGTGGATGTGACGCCGCACGAAGCGCACCTGGCCTGGCACTACAGGTTCGACCAGGACCCCGGCCACACATGGATGCGCGATCTGATCTCCGGCGTCGCGGCGAGGCTCTAAATCGCTAGTCGAATGTGGCGGAAGCCTCCATCGCGATTCCGCCGTCCGGCGTAACCGCCCAGAGTTCGCAGGAGTTTCCGTCTTCGCCCGGCCGGCCGAGGAGCCGGATCGGATTGCCGCCGAACAACGGCGCGCGGGCCCGTTGCCGAAAGGTCTTCATCGTTCCGCCCGGCATGTTGTCCATGGCGAGATTGAACAGGAGCGTCGCCGTCAGCGGTCCGTGCACCACCAGCCCCGGATAACCCTCGACCTCGGTCGTATAGGGAAGGTCGTAGTGGATCCGGTGAGGATTGAACGTACAGGCCGAGTAGCGGAACAGCATCACGGCATCGGGCGTGATGACCTGCTCCCATTCATAGTCATCGGACGCGGGTTCGGTCGGCGGCATTTTATTGTTTTCGCCGGGCTTCGCGGCCTCGCGAAAGACCAGGTCCCATTCGTCCTCGATAGCCAAGCCGTCGGCGCCCGAAATTTCCAGTCCATAGGCGGCGAATACCAACCGGCCCGAGCGGCCTTGCTTCACGTTCACGTCGCGGAGCGTCATCACCCGCCTCGCGTGATCGCCGACACGAAGGGGGCCGTGAAAAGTCATCCGGTTGCCGGCAAACATCCGTCTCGGCAGAGGGTCGTCGGGGCCGCCCTCGACCTCCACGGCCATGCCGTCGGGGCCGAGCTCGCCCGGCGGGCGAAGACGCGGGAAGAATATCTGATGCCAGGCCGGCGGGACCGGATCGCCTTCGGACAGAGGAGGATCACTCCGGCCCAGCGTGACGCTCAACCGGTGCGCCTGGTTCGCGGTAATCACGTCCTCGATCGCCGCGCTGTGGCCGATCGCCTTCTTGAACGCCTCGACAAGATCCGCCATTTCCCCCTCGCCTCCTGATCAAAAAATGATCGTGATCATATTTTTTTGCGCCCCCGCGGTACACCGCTATTATGGGCGAAACGGTACCCGCCGGGCTCTCGCCGGGGCGTCGGCCGGGCAACTACGGGAGGTCAGGATTCGGAACCAAACCCTCAATCACCAGCCGGAGATAGAGACGGAGGGTTTCGAGCCCTTCTTCGAGATCGGGATCGGGCCGGCGGAGCCATTCCCGGATTTGCGCCCGGTAGATGCTCCACAGAACGCCGAATACGGTTTCGGGCTCTTCGCCCTGAACGATCCGGCCTTGCTGCTGCATTTTGGAGATCATGTCGACGAACTGCCGCTCGATTCGGAGGACGCCGCCGTTGAAGCGATCGGCCTGCTCCCCGCCCTGGAAGAAGCTGACTTCGCGCAGCAAGTCGCGGGCGAGCTCCGGCCGCGCCGCGAAGAACTCATAGAAGTTGGCGAAGATCTGCATGAGTTGGTCGATCAGAGGCGCATCTTCGGTCCGTCCGGCAAACGCGGTATCGGCGAGGTCGTCAAAATCGTCGTTGTAGATTAGGAAGAGGAGATCCCGCTTGTCGCTCGCGTACCGAAACAGCGTACCAAAGCCGACGTCGGCCCGCTGGGCGATTTCGCGCGTGGTCGCCTCGTCGAAGCCCTTTTCGATAAACAGCTCGCGCGCGGCCAGCTTTATCCGCCTGAGCTTGTCTTGCTTGTTTCGTTCGCGGACACTCAGGCCGACGGCCATTGGATCGCTCATGCTACTCGTTCCTTCGGAATTTCTCGTCTTACGACCCAAGAAAGGTCGCTCCTAGGCCGATGTCAACCCCGGCAGGATACTGATTATGCCTTACGAAAAGATTCTCTATGAGGTCGACGACCGGATTGCGACCATTACTTTGAACATGCCCGACAGGCGGAACGCCCTCAGCTGGCCGATGCTCGACGAGCTCGGCGATGCGCTCAAGACGGCGGAGACCGATACCGCAGTCCGGGTGATCATCATCAAAGGCGCCGGAACCTGCTTTTGCGCGGGCCACGAATTGAGCCCGGAAATGGGAAATTCGCCCAAGCATCTCGGACCCGGAACCTGGGACGAACTGGTGAAGAACCACGACGGCCCGGGGATCGGGGTCGGCGTTTGGGACAGCCGGGCACAGGTGCAGGGACATATCGAACGGTCCCTGGAGATATGGAACTGCTGGAAACCGGTCATTGCCCAGGTCCATAGCTACTGCCTCGGCGGCGGCACCGGCATTGCGCTCGCCTGCGACTTGCTGATCGCCGGCGAGGACGCCCGCCTCGGCTATCCCCCGGCCAGGTCCATGGCGCCCGGCGAGGAGATCGCCATCTTCTCGTGGCACGTCGGGCTCAAGAAGGCCAAGGAGCTGTCCCTTACCGGCGACTCGCTCACGGCCAAGGAGATGCTCCATTACGGAATGGCCAACCACGTGGTCGCCAACGACAAGCTCGAGGAAACCACCCGGACCATCGCCAGGCGGATCGCCAACATCGATTCCGAACTGCTGTCCCTTTCGAAGACATTGGTCAACCGCATCTTCGACCAGATGGGATACTCCCATTCCCTGCGGGTCAGCGGCGAGTACATCTCCATTGCCCACCGGCTGAAGGCGCTTGGCGACTTCAACAAGAAAATAAAGGAAAAAGGCATCAAGGAAGCGCTGCGCGAACGGGACGAGCCTTTCGGCGGCGTGGTGGGCCGGTACCCCCCGGTGGACGACTAGGCCCATGGACGGCGCGTCGGCATCTCGGCCGATCAAGATTCGGACGCTCGCGGATATCGAAGCGCTCGAGCAGGGGCCGCTCGAAGACAAGATCGCTCTCTGGACCATCTATGATCTGGTTTGCCACGGGGCATCCCTCGACCCGGAGCGCCCGGCCATCCATTTCCTGCCGGCGGGATCGCCGGACGAGGAGCCGGAGACCCTCACCTTCGGCCGGTTCATCGGCCGGGTCCGGCAGGCCGCCAACGCATTGAACGAACTCGGTGTCGGCCCGAAGGACGCCGTCGCGATCATGCTGCCCCTGGTCCCGCAAAACTATATCTCGCTGATCGCCGGGACGGCCGCGGGTATCGCCGCGCCCGTCAACTGGATGCTGGAGCCTTCGCAGCTCACCGAGATCATCAACGCGACGCGCGCCAAGGTCCTGATCTGTCTCGGCCCGTCCCCCGACTTCGAGATCTGGGACAAGGTGACCGCCATGCGACCTTATCTCACCACGGTGGAACATGTGCTTCAGGTGCGGGCGCCGGGCGCGGCCCCCATCGACGACGGGCTGGATGAGCTCGCCGGCCGGCAGCCCGGCGACCGGCTGATCTCCGGACGTGAAATACGGGCCGGCGACGTCGCCATATACGCCCATACCGGCGGCACCACGGGAACCCCCAAAATCGCCCAGCTTCAGCACAAGGGCTTCGCCTACAAATGCTGGGCCTATGAAATCCTGCTGGAACAGGAAGCGGGGCAGGCCGTGTTCGCCGTTCACCCCCTCTTCCATATCGGCGGCATGGTCTATCATACCGTCTCCGCGTTCGCCCGGGGCATCACAAGCCTGGTTCCGGGCACGGTCGGCTTCCGGGACAAGGCGGTGGTGGAGAACTACTGGCGGTTCGTCGAGAAGTACCGCATCACCGATTTTTTCGGCGTCCCGACCACGCTCTCGGCGCTGGCCGGCATCCCGGTCGGCGACGCGGACGTCTCCAGCCTCCGGCCCTATTGCATGACCGGCTCGGCGGGCTTGCCGGTGGAGATCGCCGAAAAATTCGAGCGCGACATCGGCGTCCGGGTGCTCTGCAACTACGGCATGACCGAGAACACCGCAACCATCGCCGTCCCGCCCCGGGACGGCGATCCGAGATTTGGTTCGGCCGGGTTTCGACTGCCCTATACGGAGATCCGGATTGTCGAACTTGACGGCGACGGCGGACTGCGGCGGGAGTGCGAAACGGACGAGGTCGGCCTGATCCTGGTCCGCAGTCCGGGCGTCATCCCGGGCTATCTCAACCAGGCCCTCGACGAAGGACTGTTCTTCGAGGACGGCTGGATCAACACCGGCGATCTCGGCCGGCTGGACCCGGACGGCTACATCTGGATCACCGGACGGATCAAGGACGTCATCAACCGGAGCGGCCACAATATCGATCCGGCCGTCATCGAGGACGCCCTGCTGACCCATGAAGACGTCCAGCTTTCCGCGGCGGTGGGCAGGCCCGACGCCTATGCGGGAGAACTGCCCGTGGCGTATGTCCAGCTCAAGCCCGGCGCTTCCGCCTCGGAGGCCGAGTTGCTGTCATTCGCCCGGGATCACGTACCGGAGAGGGCGGCAACCCCGAAATCCATCACCATCATGGATGCCCTGCCGCTCACGGGTGTGGGCAAGATATTCAAGCCCGCGCTCCGCGACCGGGCGGCAATCGACTTCTTTGAAGAGCTGCTGGCCCCGTTGCTCCATCAGGGCGCCCATATGGAAATTACACCTAAGGACGATGCGCGCCGCGGGCACTACCTGAGCATCCGCATTACCGGGAGCGGGGACCGCGAGGGCGTCGAAAGCGCGCTTTCGGCCTTCGCGGTTCCGCCGGAGGTCATTTGGCGGTAACCGCGGTCACATCAGCCCGGCCGCGCGGGGGAGCCAAAGGGTCAATATGGGGAAGCTGACCAATATCGCCAGCCGGATCAGATCCGCGGTGAAAAACGGGATGATCCCGGCGAAAATTTTCTTCAGTGGTATGTCGGGCGCCATGCCGTGGAGGACGAATACGATCACCCCTATGGGCGGGGTGATCAGTCCGATCTCGATCACCATGATGTTGATGATCCCCCACCAAACGGGGTCGAACCCCAGGCCGGTAACCAACGGAAAGACGACCGGCAAGGTGATCACCATGGCGGCCACGGTATCGAAGATACTGCCCAACACCAGATACATGACGAGTAGCGCAAGGATGACGACCGCGGTCGGCAGTTTCATCTCGGCAATGCCGTCGACCAGGAATTCCGGCAGTTGGGTCAACGTGATGAAATTGGAAAAGATGCTGGCGCCGATGATGATCACGAAGATCATGACCGTCGTCGCGGCGGTTTCGTTGAGCGCCTGAACGAATACCTCTTTCGACAGGTTTCCGGTCTGCCAGGTAAATATGAAGGATAGGCTGGCGCCGACGGCAGCCGCCTCGAGGACGGTGAAGAAACCGCCATAGATGCCGCCGCTAACAATCACCGCCAGCAAAATTACCCGCCAGGCGGAGAGGATGACCCGGCCGCGCTCGGCCCATTTCACCCGCTCGCCCGCCGGACCACTGCCCTTCTTCCAGCGGACGAAGACGGCGACGGTCAGAATGTAGATGCCGATGGTCACCAACCCGGGAATGATCGCCGCGATAAACATGGCGATGACGAACTGCTCGGTCAGAATGGAATAGAGGATCATCAGGTTGGACGGCGGAATGAGAATGCCGAGCGTCCCGCCCCCGGCGATACAGCCGGCGGCCAACTCATCCGAGTATTTGCGCCGCCGCATCTCGGGTAGCGCCACCCGCATGAAGGTCGATGCGGTCGCCAACGAGGAGCCGCAGACCGCGCCGAAGCCGCCACAGCCGGCAACCGTCGCCATCGCCAGGCCTCCACGGAAATGTCCGAAAAAGACGGAGAAAAGGGCGTACAGTTCCCGGGACAGGCCGGCGGCCGAAGCAAAGCTGCCCATCAGCAGAAACATGGGGATGGCGGCAAGGCTTTCGTTGGAGATCAGTTCCGTCGGTACGCTGCCGAATAGGGACGCCGCGGTATTGAAATTGATCAGAATTCCGACGCCGAGAAACCCGGTAAAGGCCATCGCCATGCCGATGGGAACATGCAATGCGATCAACGCGAACATGACGATGATTCCGAGGATGGCCAGCAGGATCGGATCCATCGCCGCTCCCCCTTAGCCGCTTTCGTCGGCAGGCGCTGAGCGTCCCGTCACCGCCTGATACAGGCGGTCAGACAGGACAAAGAGCTGGACCGGCAGGCAGAGAATGAAAATGCCGCTCACCGCCCACCACCACGGTGCCTGGGGCAATTCCAGGGTCAGGGTGGCCAATCCGTCCCGCGTGACGATGACCGTGAAGCCAAATACTTTCCACGCCAACAGGATGACGACGGTGAAGGTGATAACGGCGCCGAACACTTCGAGCCACAGCCCGGCCCGCTCGCCGAGCGCCTTGCCCAGGAAACGTATGGTGACGTTGTGGCCGGCGACCAGCCCGACAGGATAAAAACTGGCGATCACCACGGCGAAGGTGAATTTGGTAATGTCCCCCAGGCCTTCCAGGGGACTATTGAAGATGACCCGGAGCAATATATCCAGGAGGATCGTGATCGAGACCACGAGTATCCCCGTGGCCCCGATCATCGCAACTAGATTGGTTCCGCGGCCGACACGGCTGCGGAGGTTGGACATCATCACAAATCCGCCGTCCGGGCGTCAGCTTCCAGCCCGGACCTCTTTGAGGATCTTCCGGAACGTCGCCATTTTCTTGGCGCCATCGGGCGTCTTTGCGACCCACTCATCGTGCATGCTCTTGAACATGGCGGCACGCTTGGCCTGATCGGCGGCGTTGAACTCGAAGATGGTGCCGCCCCGCTGCGCCCGGGCCCGTTCCAGGACTGCCGCGCTCTGCCGGTCGAAGACTTGACCCATGTTGCGGGCAAACTTTTCGCCGCCGTGGGCCATCATGGCATCCTTGGCCTTCCGGGACAGACCGTCGTAGACCTTCTTGTTGATGGCAATGATGAAGCTGCGAACACCCAACTGATCCCAGATGGAGCTCTTGGCCAGCGGCTCGAGACGGAAAGCCTGCAGGGCGCCCCATGTGGTCATGGTCCCATCGACGACTCCGGTATTGAGCGCCTGGGCGGTCTTGGTGATCGGCATGCCGACGGGTGTGCCGCCGAAAATCTTGATGATCCCGGATTCGGCCGGGCCCGCGACCCGGATTTTGGCTCCCTTTATCGCATCGATGGATTTGACCGGCTTGCGGAAATGGATCAGCGAATTGTCATTCGTATAGAGAGTCACGACATGAACCCTGTCGAGACCACGCAGCAGGCCCGTCCGCCCGAGACGCCACAGCGCGACCGACCCCTCCTCCGCATTCTTGATGCCGAGATAGGGAAGCGAGAGCAGCGAAAAATCCGGGAACTGGGCGAGGACGTACGCAGGCACAATGATAGTCGCGTCCTGGACCCCGTTCTCGAGGATCTCATACTGCTTCAACGGGCTTCGGCTGAGCGAGCCGCCCCAGAATTGTTGGAATGACACTTCGCCGTTGGTCGCCTTCTCGACCTCCTTGATCCACGGAACAATTCCGAATTTTACTTCATGCGCCTTGGGCGGAACGAATGATCCGATTTTGATGCTGGATTTCTGGGCCGCCGCGTCGCCAGCCCCGACTGAGCCGGCGATGACGCCGGCGAGCGCCATGCATGAAAGACTACGAACGAACGATTTGATGAGCATAGAAACCACCTCCCATGAGCAGTTTGGCGGGCCTGCGCATGCAGGACCGGCCATCCGATCCAAGGCGACGTCCAGTGGCGTTAACCGCCGCAATCAGATCAATAAATGATCGTGATCACTTTTTTTCAGATTATTGGGCTCGGGGAGCCCAAGTCAAGGAATCCGTTCCCTATCCGGCCGCGGTGTGGATGGGCGCGAGCCAGCCGACCACGAGACCGTACATGCCGTGGACGATACCGCTCGAAAACCAGGCCATCGGGTGAATGTGGCTGAGGAAGAACCCTTCCTTGAGAATGAACGGCACGTAGAAAATGCCCGAGAGGAACCACAGGATGGCGCCCCAGATCGCCCCCTTGACGATGGGCTCGCCCGGCAGGTATTGGGCGACCACGGTCGAATAAAGCAGCGCGAAGAGGATGCCGTTGAAATAGATGACGATCATTCCGGCGAAATAGGGCGGCTTGCCCTCGAACTGCTCGCCGTAGGTCAAATTCGCCATCGCGGTCGAGAAATCGAGGCGCGGCAGGCCAAGGCTTTGCAGCCACAACGCGTTCGCCAGCAGCACATAACTTGCGAGGATACCCGCGATAATCGAGAGAAGAATGAATCCGAGATCGAGTTCCATGAGAGCCTCCGCGTTGACCCGCCGGTTTGGTTTGGTGCCGCCCTTCGGCGGCGTGGTTGTCCGTAAATAGCAAAACGCGCCGGCATTGGCCACGCCGGCGCGCTTCGCCGCATCATATTGTCAGCTAGATGTACTTCGAAAATCCGCCGCACACCTCGACGACCGTACCGGTCTGGTAGCTGTTTTTCTCGGACACGATCCACGCCGCCGCATCGCCGATCTCCTGGGGCTCCGCCCAGCGGCCGAGAAACGTCTGGGCCGATACGCCGTCGCGGATCTGGTCCGGAGTGACGCCCCGCATCTTGGCCATGCTCTCGGCCCTGGGCCCCCAGCTTTCGGTGTTGGTGAAGCCCGGGCAGATGGTGTTGACGGTGATCCCGTCCTTGCCGAGCTGTTCGGCCATCACCTTGGCGAAACCTTGGATCGCCGTGTTGGGAATGGTGGTGGTCAAGGCCCCCGGCAACAGTTGCTTGCCGGTAACGCCCGATACGTTGAGGACGCGCCCGGCGCCGGATTCCCGAAGGTGGGGAATCGCCGCCTTGGTGGTGTAGACGAACGACATCAGGTTCAGGTTCAAGACCGTGGCCCAGGTCGCCTCGTCGAGGCTGTCGATGGTGCCGGGGATCATCCCGCCGACATTGTTGACCAGGATGTCCAGGCCGCCGAGCGCATCGACGGCATCGTCGACGAACTTCTTGCAGCCGTCCTCGCTGGAGAGGTCGACCAGAATGCCGGCGGCCTTCACGCCCTTCGCTTCCATTTCCTTGACCGCCTGGTCGAGGCGGTCCTGGTTGCGGGCCGACAGCGCCACGTTGCACCCCTCATCGGCGAGCGAGCTGGCGATGGCATGGCCAATTCCCTGACTGGAACCGGTGATCGCCGCGTTCTTTCCTTTAAGACCCAAGTCCATAGTTCAGTTCTCCTTCGAAGTCCGATTAGTCTCTATTGTCCACGCGTGCGACGAAGTGCCGCACCTCGACCGATTCCCAGATATCCGCCCGGCAAAGCGGGTCATCCTCGAACATCCGGTCGATGACGCCGCGGTTTTCGGCATCCAGCATGTAAAGGCTGCCGATGATGTTCTCGCCCGCGTCATCCATCAGCGGTCCCGACATGACGTTCTTGAACGGCGCGCTCTCCAGGTACCGGCGGTGCGCATCCATGGCGGCGGCGCGGGTCTCGGCCATACCCGGCTTGTCGATTGCGAAGATGACGAACAGCATGATGTCCTCCCTGATGCAGGCCTGAGGTGGGCGGCGGTCCCGCCTCTCGAATCTAGTTGATGAGTCCCGGCGGCGCGCCGGGATGTCCGGCGGCCTGACCCGCGGCGGCCGTCCTGGCCGCCACGCGCTCGATCAGGCCGAGGGTATCCTCGATGTAGGCTTTGTCGATGTCGCGGGTAATGAAGACGATACGGGTCCGTCGGTCATCGCTCGGCCATTCGGGCAGCCAGTCCAGCGAGTGGAATATCTGCTGGGCGCCCTGGATGACCGCCGGCTGACCGGGCTTCTCATCCACACTGACGATTCCCTTCACCCGCAGCAGATCCGGGCCGGCCTCATTGGCGAGCCCTTCCAGGAAGTTCCGCAGCATGTCGAGGGACATGGGTTCGTCCCGGGTCAGGCAGAACGTATTGATGGACGAATCGTGGTTGTGATGCCGGTGGTGATGGTCTTCCGGCGTGTGGCCGTGTTCCCGGTAATAGGCGAGGGTCTCCTCGTCCATCTCGTCCTCGGACGGCTCGGCGATCATGAGGGCCTCGGTTTCATCGTATAGTTCGGGGTCGATCCAGCTCGCGAGGTCGATCTTCTTGGTTTCCGGATCGAACATGCCGGAGCCGAACAGATCGGACGGATCGATCTCCTCGGTCGCCGTCTTGACGATGGGCGCCGCGGGATTCAAAGACCGCAATTTGCCGGTCAGCGCATCCACCTTCTCCCGGCCCTCCGTATCGGTCACCAGATCCACCTTGGTGACGATGATCCGGTCGGCGACGGCCGCCTGTTTGACGCATTCCGTGAAGCGGTCGATGGAGGACAATCCATTGACGGCGTCCACGGTCGTCACGACGCCATCCAGCGAATAGTGGTTCACGACCATCGGATTGGTGAAGACGATCTGCAGGATCGGCATGGGGTCGGCGATGCCGGTGGTTTCGATCACCACCCGGTCGAAGTCAGGGATCGTCCCCGCATTCCGCTGGATATGAAGATCGCGGAACGTATCGATCAGGTCGCTTTTGACCGAACAGCAGAGGCAGCCGTTGGCCAACTGCACGACCGAGTCATCCGCCCGTTCGATAAGGTCATAGTCGAGGCCGATCTCGCCGAACTCATTGACGATCACCGCAGCCTTGCTCATGGCGGAGTGGTGCAGCAGCGTATTGAGGAGCGTCGTCTTGCCGCTCCCCAGGAAACCGGTGATCAACGTGACCCAAATCTTGTCCATGGGGCGCCGGTCCTCCTCCGCCAACCTCGCCGCCTAGTAGATCTCGCAGCCCGGCAGGCCGCACGAGATCAGGTGATCGGACGGGAAGTTCGTGATGATCTCGCAGCCGTCGTCGGTAACCACGACCTCTTCCTCGATCCGCGCCGCGCCCGAGCCGTCCTCGGCGCCCTTCCAGCACTCGACGGCGAAGACCATGCCCTTCTTGAGCTCGGTCTTCTGACCCATGTAGCGGCGCGAGATGATCGGCCGCTCCCACAGGCTCAAGCCGACGCCGTGGCCGAACTGCAGCAGGAAGGCTTCGTCTTCGTTGGCGTAACCGAACTCTTCGGCCTTGGGCCAGGCCAAGGCGATATCGTCGATGCTGGCGCCCGGCTTGATCTGTTCGATGGCCGCGTTCACCCACTGGGAGCAGATTTCGTAGGCTTCTATCTGCGCGTCGTTGGGCTGACCGCAGATGAAGGTGCGGTAGTAGCACGTGTGGTAGCCGTTGAAGCTGTGCATGATGTCCAGGAAGATCATGTCGCCCGGCTGGATCATGCGGTCGGAGAAGGTGTGCGAGTGCGGCGCGCCGCGCGGGCCCGCCACCGAATTCACGCACTCCACCCGCTCGGAGCCCATGGCATAGAGCTGATCGTTGGCGATGGCCACCAGGTCGCTCTCCTTGTTGCCGGGCCGGATGGCCTTGGCGATGTCGAGATAGACCGCGTCGACCATGGCCGCGGCGACCTTCAGGAGTTCGATCTCCTCTTCGGTCTTTATCTCGCGGGCATCCATCAGCGCCTGCTGGCCGTCCACCACTTCGACGCCTTCGGCCTCGAGGGCGCGCAGCATGGGCAGTTCCATGACATCGATCGCAAGCGGCTGTTTCTCGATGCCCAGTTCGACCATCTTATCCTTGATCTGCTTTGCGAAGACGTCCTGCACGCCGTGCTCGGGCGGGATCGCGCCCTGCATGGTAGAAACCGGCGCGTCGATCCGGTTGCCGAGCCAGGGAGACGCCTTCTTCTTCGCCGGCGGCGCCGGATCCCAAAGGAACGGAGCGGAGTCCGTCGGCGCGAGGCAATAGCGGTCGAATTTGTCCCGGCCCCACTCGCCGATGTGCGTCGACGTGATGTAGCGGATATTGTCGAAGTTGAAGCACAACAGGGCGCCAAAACCGTGATCGGCGCAGGCGGCCTGGGCGCGCCCCAGCCGGTCCTCATGAAGTTTCCGGTAGTCGATCCCCGCTTCCCAGTCCTTGGCCATGGTGCCCCAGGTCGCGGTGGATCGTGGCGCGGTATAGTGCATGACGTACCTCCGAGATATCGTTGGACGGCCGCCGTTTCCGGCGGCGCCGGGTTCCCCGTATTCAAGATGATGGCGGCAAATCCGTCCACCGGTATTTCGCTTCCGGCCTCGGGGGCTGCTTCCGCCAAAACGCCGGCCAAGCTTAGGCTTTTTCCCCGATCGCCAATTTATTCTTGAATTATGCAATCGATTGCACAATGATCGGGAAAATGCACCATGATCGGGAAAATGCACCATGCGGGCTCCCGGGTCAAGATGCGAAACGGGGACCGCAAGAAATAAGACGGAAATCCGTCGATTGGCTGAACCCGGGGAGAGGCCGCGAAAATTCCGTCAGCACCCAGTTCCCAATGGGCGTCCTAGAGACGCCACCCATGAGTTTCTTCCAGGCTCCACCAGGAGAGGACCGAACCATTGGCACGAAAAACGAGAACCACCTCCCGATCGCCGGCGAAATCGTCGAGCCGATCCTCCAAGCCGGCCAAGGCCAAGCCGCGCGGCGCGGCGCGTCTGAACGACGATATCGGGGAAGAAAACCGGCTCGATATGTGGCGGCTGCAGCTCGAGGTCCGGCATGTGGAGCAGCGGGCCCATGACCTGTTCATGCAGAACCTGATCAAGGGGACGAGCCACCTCGCCGTCGGCCAGGAAGCCATCGCGGCCGGCTGCGCGACGGCCATGCGGCCGGGCGATTACACGTTCTGCACCTACCGCGGCCACGCGCATACCCTGGTCCGGGGCGCGTCCATGACCGGCGTGCTCGGCGAACTGATGGGCAGGGAGTGCGGCCTGCTGCAGGGCAAGGGCGGCTCCATGCACCTGACCGACGCCGAAAAGGGCGCCATGGGCTCATACGCGATCATCGGCGCCCACCTGCCGATCGCCGCCGGCGCGGCGTGGGCGGCGCAATACAACAAGACGGGCGCGGTTTCCTTCTGCTTCTTCGGCGACGGCACCACCAATATCGGCGCCTTCCACGAGGCGCTGAACTTCGCCGTGATCTGGAAGCTGCCGGTGGTCTTCGTCTGCGAGAACAACTTCTACATGGAATACACCCCCATCGGCGAGGTGACCGCCGTCGAACATCCGGCGGCGGACCGGGCCGGCGCCTATGGCCTGGAACCGATCATCGTCGACGGCAACGACGCCGACGCCGTGTACCGGGTCGCCAGGACGGCGGTCGACAAGGCGGTCGGCGGCGGCGGCCCCTCGCTGATCGAGGCCGAGACTTACCGACACTACGGCCACTCCCGCGCCGACCCGGCGACGTACCGGCCCGACAAGGAGGTCGAGGAATGGATGGCGAAGGACCCGATCCCCATGTACCGCAGCCGCCTGCTGGAGTTCGGCGTGCCGGAAAAAGTCGTCGGCGATATCGAGAAAAGCGTCCTCAAGGCGGTTGACGACGCAACCGAGGAAGCGAAGGCCTCGCCGGTGCCTCGCGATGAACTTGCGCTTACGGACGTCTGGGCGGATGGAGGCTCGGCATGGCGGAACTAACCTATCGGGAAGCGGTCGCCGACGCGATCGCCCAGGAAATGGAACGCGACGACAAGGTGGTGTTCCTCGGCGAGGACATCGCCAAGGCGGGCGGCGTGTTCAAGACCACCGTCGGGCTCTACGACAAATTCGGGCCCGACCGGGTGCGCGACACGCCGATCTCCGAGCAGGCCATTTTGGGAGCCGCCATGGGTGCGGCAATGACCGGCCTGCGTCCCATTGCCGAGATCATGTTCTCGGACTTCTTCGCGGTCTGCTGGGACATCGTCGTCAACCAGATCGCCAAGACCCGCTACATGACCGGCGGCCAGGTGACCATGCCCCTGGTCATCCGGAGCGCCAACGGCGGCGGCGTCCGGTTCGGCGCGCAGCACTCCCAATCCATCGAGAACTGGGCGATGATGGTTCCGGGGCTCAAGGTCGTCGCGCCGTCGACCCCGGCCGACGTCAAGGGACTGCTGGCGGCATCGATCCGCGACCCCGATCCGGTGATTTTCTTCGAACAGAAGTCCCTTTACGGCGACAAGGGGGAAATTCCCGACGGCGAGCATGTGGACGAACTCGGCACCGCGAGGGTGGTGCGGGACGGGACCGACGCGGTCATCTACGCGCTGGCCGCCATGGTGCCGCGGTCGATCAGGGCCGCGGCAAAGCTCGAGGCGGATCTCGGCATCAGGGTATCGGTGGTCGATGTCCGAAGCCTGGTGCCGCTGGATACCCGAACCATCTTTTCCGAGTTCAGGAAATCCGGCCGCGCCTTCACCGTCGAGGAAAATCCGCGCCTTTGCGGCTGGGGCGCCGAAATATCGTCCCTGATCACCGAGGAGTGCTTCTGGGACATGGACCTGCCCGTGACCCGGATCACGACGCCCCATATCCCGCTGGCGTCCGCCGACAACCTCGAGGATCAGATGATCCCGTCGGTGGACCGCATCTATGAAACCGTTCGCGCGGGGCTCGACTGACATGGATGTGCTGATGCCCCAACTGGGGGAAACGGTCTCCGAGGGAACCGTCACCATGTGGCACAAACAGGTGGGGGACGAGGTCGAAGCCGACGAAGTGCTGCTGGAGATCGGTACGGACAAGGTGGAGATGGAAATTCCCGCTCCGGTTTCCGGTGTTGTCGCCGAGATCCGTGTCGAGGCCGGTTCCACGGTCGATGTCGGAACGACGGTCGCCGTCATCGACGACGGCTCAGGCGCGTCGGAGGCGGCGCCCGCTCCCGCCGCCGAGCCGGAACCCGCGGCGGCTCCGGCGCCCCAACCCGCGCCCGCTCCCGGGGCGGCGGCCGGCGCGCCGTCCCGCAACCGCAACATGAAGCTTTCGCCGGCGGTCCGGAAACTGATCGGCGACAACGACCTGGATCCCGCGGCCATCGGCGGAACCGGCCGGGACGGCCGGATTACCCGCGCGGATGTCCTGTCGTACCTGAAGGGAGCGTCCGCGCCCGCGCCAGCGCCGGCCGCGCTGCCGACGCCCGTCCAGTCCCGCCCGCCCGCGGGACCCGGCGGCAAGACCGTCATTCCATTCGATTACCGGCGCAGGATGACCGCCGAACACATGGTTCGCTCGAAGGCGACGAGCCCCCACGTCCTGCAGGCGGTCGAAACGGACTTCTCGAACGTCGACAGGGCCCGCCGGTCGATGAGCGCCGAATGGAAGGCCAAGGAGGGATTCTCGCTGACCTTCATGCCGTTCATCGCCAAGGCGGTGTGCGAAGCCATCCGGGACTATCCCAATATCAATGCGCACGTCGAGGATGAGAGCCTCGTGGTCTACGACGCCGTACATCTCGGCGTTGCCATCGACCTCGATTTCCAGGGGCTGGTGGCGCCGGTCGTCAAGGACGCGGAGCGGCGATCCGTCCCGGACCTGTCCCGGGCGTTCAACGACCTGGCCCAACGGGCTCGCGGCGACGGTCTCGGTCCCGAAGAGCTGTCGGGCGGCACCTACACCATCACCAACAACGGCTCTTTCGGAACGCTGATTACCGCGCCGATCATCAATCAGCCCCAGGTGGCCATCCTGTCGACCGACGCCATCGCCAAGAAGCCGGTCGCCGTCGACGTGGACGGCGAAGACATGATCGCCATCCGGCCGGTCGGCATGTTGGCGCAATCCTTCGACCACCGGGCCATCGACGGCGCCTATTCGGCCTCCTTCCTGAAACGGGTCAAGGAAATCATAGAAGACCGTGACTGGCGCGCGGCGTTCTGATTTGATCCGGCCGGGTTTGCCCTTCACCGTCGGCGGTGCCGGCTACACTCGAGGTGTGTCTGATGAATGACGCGGTAAAAGGACATCGAATTGGATGGATCGGCGCCGGGCGCATGGGATTCCCCATGGCAACCCGGCTCATCGAAGCGGGAGCCGACGTCGCGGTCTGGAATCGAACGCGATCCAAGGCGGAACCCCTGGCCGGGAAAGGCGCCGCCATCGTCGACAGCATTCAGGACCTTGCCGACCGGGATATCGTCTTCACCATGGTCACGGGACCCGAGCAGTTCATCGCCGTGACGCTGGGGGACGGCGGCCTGCTCACCGGCGGGACAACGCCCAAACTGCTCGTCGACTGCTCCACCATCTCCGAGGAGGCGTCCTGGGAGGTCCGGGAAGTCGCGGACAAGGTCGGCACGGCCATGCTGGACTGCCCGGTGAGCGGCAACAACAAGGCGGTCGAGGCGGGCGCGCTGACGCTGGTCGCGTCCGGCGACGAGAAGGACTATGAAACCGCCCTGCCCTATCTGCAGGCGCTCGGCCGCGGCGTGACCTATGCCGGCGAGGGCAGCGGCGCCCGGATCGTCAAGATCTGTCACAACGTCTACCTCGGCGTGATGACCCAGGCGCTCGCCGAGGTGCTGATCATGGCGGAGAAAAACGGCGTCAAGCGAAGCGCCACCATGGAGTTCCTGAACAAGGCCTCGGTGGGATCGATGTTCACCCGCTACAAGACCGGCGCGCTGGTCAACCTGGATTTCACCCCGACATTCACCAACCCCCTGCTGTTGAAGGACCTGGACCTGGGCCTGTCGGCGGGCCGCAAGCACGCCGTGCCCATGCCGGTTTCGTCTCTCACCCGGGAGATCGTCCAGAACGCCATCGGCCGGGGCCATACGGAGGATGACTTCGCCTCCATTATCCAGGTACAGGCGGAAAACTCCGGCCACGAGCTGGTGTCGGAAAATCTTGAAAAGCTTCCCGGGATGACAGACGACTAGGCCGGCTTGCCGGTCGACTTGCGGAGGATCAGCTCGGGCGTCATCTTGACGGACCTGGGCGGGGTTTCGGGGTCCTCGATCCGTTCCAGGAGAATGCGGGCCGCCTCCGCGCCTATATCCAGCAGCGGCGAATGCATGGTCGTCAGCGGCGGATCGAACTTGCTCGAAAACAGCATGTCGTCATACCCGACGACCGAGATATCCTTGCCGCAAACCAGCCCCTTGGTTTGAAGTTCGTCGTAGATTCCGATGGCGACCATGTCGTTGCCGGCGACGATCGCCGTGAAGTCCCGTCCCGAAGCGAGCAGCCGGCTGGCCGCCCGCCGGCCTTCTTCCTCGGTGAACGCGTCACAGAACTCGACCAGCCCGGCATCGTACTCGAGATTGTTGGCGTCCAGTCCGCGCACGTAACCCTGGTGGCGCTCGAAGCCGGTCGACAGCTCCTGCGGCCCGGCAATGCAGGCAACCCGCCGATGCCCGAGCTGCGCCAGATGGGACACAATGGTCTCGCCGCCGGTCACCTCGTCGCTGACCACCGAGGATATGTCGGAATTCGTGGTCTTTCGGACCGCCAGGACCAGGGGCGTCCCCTCGGTGCGGCATTCATCGATCAGCGGGTCGTGGCGGCGCGCCGTGGCGATGACGAGGCCATCCACATGACGCTCGCGAAACTTGGCGACGTTCCTGCGTTCGCGCTCGGCGACATTGTCGGTATTGGCGACCATCACGCTGTAGCCCGACGCCTCGAGCACATTGTCGATGCCCTTGATGATGGGCGCGAACGCCGGGTTGGTGAGGTCCGGAACCAGGACGCCGACCGTGAACGACCGATTGGTCCTGAGGCTGTAGGCGAAGGGATTGGGCCGATAGCCCATCCGGTCCGCCGCCTCGGTGATTTGACGGGCGATTTCGCCGGTCACCATGCCGCGGGTCTTGGGATTGAGCGCGCGCGAGACCGTCGATGGATTGACCCCCACCTCCTCGGCAATATCGCGAAGCGTCACCCGGCTCGATGCCATTGATCGTCAGCCCCCGGAAAAGCGGCCCATCTATAACGGTTTTCCTTCTATTCGGGAACCTATGGTATATGCTCTGCAATCGTTTGCACAGGCTTTGCCGCCCGGGGTAACGTCAAGAGTTATGTGTCAGGGAGACTGGGGTACTGATTCCCTGAGACTTGTTTTCGTGAATGAAGACCGCGAAGAGGATGCGGTCCATTGAGGTTTTATCCTTGAAGGTTCCCATGGGCCGGGTTCGTCTGCGAACCTCGCGGAACCTCCGTTCGATGGCATTGGTGGTCCTGACCTGCTTTCGCTCGGCGAGGTCCTTGTAGCGGAAGCAGGTGAGCAGGTCGTCGAGGTCGTTGCGCAGGCAGGCGACGGCCTTGGGGTAGGTATCTTCCCAGGCGTCGGCGAAGCGGCGGGCGGCGGTCTCGGCCTTGCGGCGGTTGGGGGCATTCATGACGGCGTGGACGTCGGCCTTGACGGCCTGCTGGTCGGCTACGCGGACCTTGTTGAGGATGTTCCTGATTTTGTGCGCCCAGCACCTCTGAACGGGGATGCCGTGATAGACGATCGGCAAGGCGGCGAGCAGGCCTTGGCCGCCATCAACGCAGATCATCTCAAGGCCCTCGCCGGTGAGGCCGCGGCGGTGCAACGCGGTGAGGAAGCGCTCCCACTCCGCGGCGCTCTCGCTGGCGGCGAGTTGGAAGTCGATAATCTCCTTCTTGCCGTCGTGCCGTATGCCCAGCGCCACCAGGACCGGCCTCCTGAGCGCGCCGGCGCCGGTCTTGCAGGCCAGCACCACGCCGTCGAGCATCAGCGCCTTGTAGGCGTTCTTCAGCGGCCGGCGGTGGAATGCGGCGACCGACAGATCGAGGGTCTTGGCGACCCGGCTCACCGTCGCGGCCGAGACCGGACGCCCGAGCAGGGCAAGCAGGACCTCGCCGACCTTGCGGGTCGAGAGCCCCAGCACGAAGCCGGCCAGGATGGCGCGGTCGATCTCTGGAGCGCGCCTTGCGTAGCTCTTCAGAACCTCGGTCGGGCAGAAGTGCCGGGTGCGCGGCACGTTGAGCTCGATGTCGCCGAGCTCGCTGAGCAGGCGGCGCCGGTAGGTGCCGTTGCGCCGGTCGCGCATAGCGCTGCCATCGAGGCCGTCGAGCCAGCGATCCACCGCCTCGGCCATCCGGCCCTCGATGATCTCGGCCAGCGCCTGGCGGCCAAGCGGGCGATAACCCTCGCCCCAGTCCAATCCGCCTGCTTGCATCTCCTTCACCACCTCAAAGGCTTGTGGTAGGTTCTCAATCGTTACAGCTTGCTGTGGCATCGGGGTGCTCCTTCTTGCGGTTGTCGTAAACCACAGGGAGTACCCCATTCCCAACTGACACATAAATTTTTACGTCACCCCGCCCGGCGTGAAGAGGGCGGTCCTTGGAGGAGGAATGGTGTGATGGCCGGAGATCTGAAGGGCTACACGGTTGGCTGGATCGGGACCGGACGCATGGGCTTCGCCATGGCGAAACGCCTGCTGCAGGCGGGCGCGGACGTCTCGGTGTGGAACCGAACGCGCTCCAAGGCGGAACCGCTCGAGGCGTTCGGCGCCACCGTCGTCGACAATCCCTCGGATCTGGCCGACCGGGATATCGTATTCACCATGGTCGCCGGACCCCAGGACGTGATCAACATGACCATCGGCGACGGCGGCGTCCTGTCGGTCGAGGGCGCCGCGCCGAAGCTGCTCATCGACTGTACGAGTATTTCCGAAGAGGCCTCCAGGACCGTCCGCGAGGCGGCCGCCAAACTCGGCTGCAAGATGCTCGATGCGCCGGTGAGCGGCAATGCGAAGGTCGTCACGGCGGGCAAACTGTCCATCGTGGCCTCCGGAGACAAGGATGCCTACGACATCGCCGAGCCGTTTCTCGGCGCCATCGGCCGGGGCGTGACCTATGTCGGCGAAGGCGAACTCGCGCGGATGGTCAAGATCTGCCACAACGTCCTGCTGGGCGTGGTCATCCAATCCCTTGCCGAGATCACCATCCTGGCGGAAAAGGGCGGCGTTCCCCGGCATGCCTTCCTGGATTTCATCAACAAGAGCGTCATGGGTTCCATGTTCTCCCGATACAAGACGCCGGCGCTGGTCAATCTCGACTGGACCCCGACGTTCACGCCGGTCCTGCTGCGCAAGGATCTGGATCTGGGCCTGTCGGCGGCGCGCGAACAGGACGTGCCCATGCCGCTGGCGACGGCGACACGGGAAATCGTTCAGACGCTGATCGGCAACGGATACGTCGAGGAGGATTTCGCCACCCTGCTGGAACTGCAGGCCAAGGCCTCGGGGCTGGACCTCGAGCCCGAAAACGTCGACGTATCGACGGGCCTCGAAGACTAGAGAGTTTTCTGATCTGACGGAATCGTTAGGGATTCCCAAAGTCTCTGATTTCTGATTCAAGATGTGGGCTGGTGAAGGAGGCCAGCCTGCATGACGAGACCACTTTCGAATGATCTACGACATCGGTTGGTTGCGGCGGTGGACGGCGGGATGTCGCGTCGGTCTGCGGCGAAGGTTTTTGGGGTTGCGGCCTCGACGGCGATCAAATGGGTTGATCAGTGGCGGCAGCGGGGTGATGTGCGGCCCCGGCCGCAAGGCGGGGACCGCCGCTCTCACCGCCTTGAAGCGTATGCCGAGGAGGTTCTGGCGCTTGTCACGGAGACACCGGACATCACCCTGGCCGAGATCGCAGCCTGTCTGGAGGAGGTGCACGGGCTTCGGGTTGCCCCGAGCACGGTCTGGCGGCTGCTCGACCGCCACGGCATGACCTTCAAAAAAAACCGCGCACGCCAGCGAGCAGCAACGTCCTGATGTCTTGGCGCGCCGGCAGGCCTGGGCCGAGGCGCAGCCCGGCCTGATGCCGGAGCGGCTGGTCTTCATCGACGAGACCGGCACATCGACCAAGATGGCCCGGCGCTATGGCCGCGCGCCGCGCGGGCAGCGCTGCCAAGCCGCCATCCCTCACGGCCACTGGAAGACCACCACTTTGGTCGCTGCTCTCACGCTCGACGGCATCCTCGCCCCCATGACCATCGATGGGGCGATGACCGGGGCAGCCTTCCTTGCCTATGTCGAGCAAATCCTGGTCCCAACCCTCAAACCCGGAGACATCGTCATTATGGACAATCTGCCAGCCCATAAGCCCGCCAGCGTGCGTAAGGCCATCGAAGACGCCGGCGCCGAGCTCCGCTTCCTGCCGCCCTACTCACCCGACTTCAACCCAATCGAGATGGCCTTCGCAAAGCTCAAGGCCCTCCTCAAAAAGACCGCAGCCAGAACCGTCGACGACCTCTACGACGCCATCGCAACCGCCATCGACACAGTCACCCAATCCGAGTGCCAAAACTACTTCACTGCCGCAGGCTATGACCGGGTGTGATCAGAAAATGCTCTAGAGCGTATTTGAGATTGATTGAATCATTTTAGGGATTCCCAAGTATGGGCGAACCATGATTCAAGATGGATGCTGGGCAAGGAGGCCAGCATTCATGGCGAGACCTTATTCGATTGATTTGCGAGAGCGTGTTGTTTTGGCGGTTTTGGCGGGGGAGAGTTGCCGCGCTGTAGCGGCTCGGTTTGGGGTTGCGGTTTCGAGCGTGGTTAAGTGGTCGCAGCGCTACCGGTGGACGGGGAGTGTTGCGCCCGGCAAGATGGGCGGTCACCGCCGCCGGGTTCTTGAGCCCCATCGGGAGTTCATTGTCGGCCGGATCGACCAGGAGCCGCATCTGACGCTGCATCGGTTGAGAGACGAGTTGGCCGCTCGGGGTGTCAGGGTATCCCACAGCACGGTATGGCTGTTTCTGCGCCGTGAAGGGCTGCGCTTTAAAAAAAACCCTGTTCGCCGTTGAACGGGCGCGCGCGGACATCGCCCGCCATCGCAGGCGCTGGAAGGCGTGGCAGGCAAAGCTTGATCCCGAACGGCTGGTATTCATTGATGAAACCTGGATCCGGACCAATATGGCCCCGCTGCGCGGCTGGGGGCCGAAAGGGGAGCGGGTCCGCGGCTTTGCCCCCCATGGGCGGTGGCACACCCTGACCTTCATCGGCGCGCTGCGCTGCGACCGGTTCACCGCGCCCTGCGTCTTCGACGGCCCCATCAATGGCGTGTGCTTCCGCGCCTACGTCGAGCAGCTGCTCGTGCCGACCCTGGTGCCCGGCGACATCGTCATCATGGACAATCTCGGCAGCCACAAGTCAAAAGCCGTGCGAAACGCCATCCGTGCCGCCGGAGCCAAGCTGTGGCTCCTGCCCAAATATTCCCCCGACCTCAATCCCATCGAGCAGACCTTTGCCCAAATCAAGCACTGGATGAGAAACGCCCAGAAGCGGGAGATCGACGACTTATGGCGCCATCTCGGGAGCCTCATCGACACCATCGAGCCACAGCAATGCGCCAACTACTTCAAAAACGCAGGATACGCTTCCGTCAAAATATGAAACGCTCTAGCTGTTGCGGGGTGACGCCCGGGCGCGGCCGAGGCATGGCCCCGTCCGGGCGGCATTTTCTTTGCGCCCGCCGCCTTGTACCCTGCTTTCATGGCTGAACTATCCGTCCTGGGCGATGTCCGCGCCGAGCTTGGGGAATCACCGGTGTGGTCCGCCGGCGAAAACGCCGTCTATTGGATCGATATCCTGGGAAAGCTGATCCACCGGACCGATCCCGGTTCCGGCGGGACCCGGTCCTGGGACTTGCCCAGCCATCCCGGGATGATTTCGCTCCGCCGGAAAGGCGGGCTGGTGGTCGCCCTGGAGGACGGGATCCACGCCTTCGATCCCGCCACCGGAAATCTGGACTTGCTGGCGCCGCTGGAGACGGAAATTCCGGAGAACCGCCCCAATGACGGCAAGTGCGATACCGCCGGACGGCTGTGGGTCGGAACCATGAACAAGCACGATTCCGATCTGGCGACGGGCAATTTCTACCGCATTGATCCCGGCCTGTCGGCGACGCTGATGGAAAGCGGTCTCAGGATTCCCAACGGCCTGGCCTGGTCGCCGGACGATGCCCGCATGTTCCGGACCGACACGCGCTCAGGTCTCGTGCGGGCATTTGGCTTCGACGTCCGGACGGGCGGCATATGGGGCGAGACGGAATTCTTCACCTTCGACCGCGCGCTCGACGGCGGGGTCGACGGCGCGGCCATGGACACGGACGGCGGCTACTGGACGGCCCAATATGGGGTTGGACGGCTGCGCCGGACGCTGCCGGACGGATCGGCCGGCATGGAAATCCCCCTCCCCGTCTCGCAGCCGACCATGCCGGCCTTCGGCGGCCCCGGGATGAAGACCCTGTTCGTCACCTCGGCGCGGCAGCGGCTGGGCGACGAAGTGCTGTCCGCCGAGCCGGACGCCGGCGCGCTGCTCGCCGTCGAGACGGAATTTACCGGCGTGCCGGTGGGCGAATTCGGGGGTTAGGCAGCTACGCGCCCCGCTCGTACACTTTCGCCCCGTTCGCATAGGTCGCGCGGATCGCCCGGTCGTCGGCCAGCACGATCTGGGCGAACAGCAATTCCCCGAGAGTTTCGGCGCGGCTGGCGCGGTGGGCGATGAGATCGGTGGAGGCCGGGTCGATCACCGTCACATCGGCCTCGTAGCCGGGCGCCAGGCGGCCGATCCTGTCCCCCAGATGCAGCGCCCGGGCGCCGCCGAGGGTCGCCAGGTAAAAGCACTCGAAGGGCGAGACGGCGTCGTCGTGGAACCGCGCGATCTCGTGGGCAGCCTTCATGGTGGCGAAGGGCGACATGGAAGTGCCGCCGCCCACATCGGTGCCGAGCGCCACGGGAACGCCCGCCCCCTTCAGCTTGCGGAATTCGAAGAGGCCGCTGCCCAGGAACAGGTTGGATGTCGGGCAGTGAACGATTGTGGTGCCGGTCTCCGCGGCCCGCGCCGTCTCGGCGTCGGAGAAATGAATGCCGTGGCTGAACAGCGCCCGCTCGCCCAGCAGGCCGAACCGGTCATAGACGTCCAGATAGGAGCCGGCCTCCGGGAACAGCCGTTCCACCCACTCGATCTCGCGGACGTCTTCCGACACGTGGGACTGGACATAGACGCCGTCGTGCTCGGCGAACAGCGCCCCCGCCGCCTCCAGCTGTTCCGGCGACGATGTCGGCGCGAACCGGGGCGTGATGCCGTAGAGGCACCGCCCCGCCCCGTGCCACTTCTCGATCAGCGCCTTGGAGTGGTCGTAGGCCTCGTCAGGCGTATCCAGCAGTTCGTCCGGCGCGTGGCGGTCCATCAGCACCTTGCCGGCGATAGTCCTGAGGCCCCGGCGGGCGGCTTCCTCGAAGCAGGCCTCCACCGACTGCGGGTGGGTGGTGCAATAGACCGCGGATGTGGTGAAGCCATTCCGCACCAGTTCATCGAAAAACAGCTTGGCGGCGGCGGCCGCCACGTCGCGGTCGGCGAACCTGGATTCCTCCGGGAACGTGTAGCTGTTGAGCCAATCGATGAGTTTGCCGCCGTAGGACGCGATCACCCCCAACTGGGGATAGTGGACATGGGCGTCGATGAAGCCCGCGGTGACGAGATGACCGGGATAGTGATCGACGTCGACACCGGCGGGGATGTCCGCCCCATCGAGCACCGAGGCAATCGTGCCGCCCTCGATCAGAACGGCGCCGTCTTCGAGGTAGGTATAGGCGGCGTCCCCCGCGGTTTCGGGATCGTCGTCGAAGCTCAGCACCCGGCCCCGAATGGCCAGCGCCGGCGCGTCACCGCCTGTGGTCATGGTCGCTGTTCAGGGAAGGCGGACGGCCGGCCCCGGGGTCGATCCGGAACCGGCCGCATCCGGCAATGCCTATTGCGGGATTTTGCCTTCGACCCCTTCCACATAGAAGTTCATGCCGAGCATGGTCTTGTCGTCCATGACCTCACCGGCCTTGAGGATGACCTTGCCCGACTGATCCTTGATCGGACCCGCGAAGGGATGGACGCTGCCGTCGATGATGCCCTTCCGGGCCTTCTCGGCCATCGCCACCACGTCCGCCGGAATGGCGGAGTTGTAGCTGGAGAGCTTCACCATGCCGGACTTGAACCCGCCCCAGACGTCGCCCGACTTCCAGGTGCCGTCGAGAACCGCCTTGGTGCGCTCGATGTAGTACGGCGCCCAATCATCGATGATGGCGGTCAGGTGGGCCTTGGGTCCGAAGGCCTTCATGTCGGAAGCCTGTCCCACGGCCCAGATGCCCCGGCGTTCGGCCGCCTGCACCGGCGCCGGCGAATCCGTGTGCTGCAGCATCACGTCGGCGCCCTGGTCGACGAGCGCCTTCGCGGCGTCGGCTTCCTTGCCCGGATCGAACCAGGACGAGACCCAGACCACCTTCACGGTCACCTTGGGATTGACCGAACGGGCGGCGATGGCGACGGCGTTGATGCCCCGGATCACTTCGGGAATCGGGAACGACGCCACATAGCCGAGGACATTGGTCTTGGTCATCTTGCCGGCGATCAGGCCGATCACGTGCCGGCCTTCATAGAACCGGGCCGAGTAGGTCGCGACGTTGTCGGCCCGCTTGAAGCCGGTGGCGTGCTCGAACTTGACCTTCGGGAACCGCTTGGCGACGCGGACGGTCGGGTTCATGTAGCCGAACGACGTGGTGAAGATGAGACCGTGACCGGTCGAGGCCAGCCGGGTAATGACCCGCGTGGCATCGGCGCCTTCCGGCACGCTCTCGACGAACGAGGTCTTCACCCTGTCGCCCAGCGCCTTCTGGACGGCGATGCGGCCCTGGTTGTGCTCGTAGGTCCAGCCGTGGTCACCCACCGGGCCCACATAGACGAAGCCGACCTTCAACGGATCGGCGGCCTGCGCGAGGCCGGACGCGGCGAGCATGACGCCCGCGGCGAGGCCGGAGAGCAGGCCCAGTTTCTTGCCTAGTTTCATTTGCGTATCCTCCCTTTCGATTGTGACTTAACCGGTTGCGTGGAAACTCTTGCCGAGACAGGCCGGCGCGTTGAGACGGATCAAGGCGCTGTCCCGGGATATTATCACCAGGACCAAGATTGTCGCGAGATAGGGCGCGATTGCAAGGACCTGCGGCGGAATCTCGATCCCCAAACCCTGGGCGTGAAGCTGCATGATGGTGAGGCCGCCGAACAGATAGGCGCCGACGAACACCCGGGCCGGCCGCCAGGACGCGAACACCACCAGCGCCAGCGCGATCCAGCCCCGCCCGGCGGTCATGTTCTCGACCCACAGCGGCGTATGGACCAGCGACAGATAGGCGCCGCCGAGCCCGGCCATGGCGCCGCCGAACAGCACCGCCAGCAGACGCACCAGATTGACCGGATAGCCGATGGAATGGGCCGCGTTGTGGTTTTCGCCGACGGCGCGGAGCACCATGCCCGCACGGCTCCTGTTGAGGAACCAGCCGACGGCGATCATCAGGATCACCGAGAAGTAGACCAGAACGTCGTGCCCCAGCAGCAGGGTGCCGATCAGCGGCCCGACGACCGGGATCTGCTCCAGGAGAGGAAATTCCAGGTGGGGCAGGCCGGGGAACGTCTTGCCGACCATCCCGTGGCCCATCAGCGCGCTCAATCCCAGCCCGAACAGGGTCAGGGCAAGGCCGGTGGCGACCTGGTTGGAAAGCAGATAGAGGGTAAGGACGCCGAAGATCAGCGCCATGGCCGCCCCGGCGAAAGCGCCGGTCAGCACGGCGAGGGCGCCGCTGCCGGTGGTGACGCCCACGGCGAAGGCCGAAACGGCGCCGACGATCATCATCCCCTCGACGCCGAGATTGAGGACGCCCGACTTCTCGGCCACCAGTTCGCCGATGCCGGCAAAGACGAACGGCGTCGAGGCGGTCACCACCGACAACAGGAAGGGAATGAACCATTCAGGCATCAGCCCGCCTCCTCCGCCGCTATGGTCGATGACGCCTTCGGGCCGCCGAATGTCACCCGGTACTTGATCAGCACGTCGGCGGCCAGCAGGAAGAACAGCAGCATACCCTGGAAGACGCCCGTGACCGCATTGGGCAGGTTCATCTCGATCTGGGCGTTTTCGCCGCCGAGATAGGTCAGCGCCATGAGGAGCCCGGCGAACAGCACGCCCACCGGATGCAGCCGCCCGAGGAAGGCGACGATAATGGCGGTGAAGCCGTAGCCCGGCGAAATGTTCGGCACGATCTGCTGGATCGGGCCCGAAACCTCGATCATCCCCGCAAGCCCCGCCGCGCCGCCGCTCATCAGCAGCGTAATCCAGATGATCTTCTTCTCCTTGAATCCGGCGAAGCTGGCCGCCATGGGCGCCATGCCGGTCACCCGGATCTGGAACCCGATGATGTGCCGCGCGATCAGTATCCAGCCGGTGGCGACCGCCGCCAGCGCGAACAGCCAGCCGGCGTGCAGCCGCGTGGTCTCGATCATCACCGGCAGGATGCCGGCATCCGGGAACAGGCGGGACTCGGGGAAGTTCTGGCCCTCCGGGTCCTTCCACGGGCCGTGGATCAGGTAGCTCAGGAGCAGGAGCGCCACATAGACCAGCATCAGGCTGGTGAGGATTTCGTTAGTATTGTAGCGGGTCTTCAGGAACGCCGGGATCGCCGCCCAGGCCATACCGCCCAGGATGCCGGCGACCGCCATGGCCGGGAGCAGGAACAGGCTTTCGCTCTCGAAGAACAGCAGCGCAAGGCCGCCGCCGGCCAGCGCGCCGATGGTCAACTGCCCCTCGGCGCCGATGTTCCACACGTTGGCCTGAAAGCCGAAGGACAGGCCGACGGCGATGAGCACCAGGGGCGTGCCCTTGACGAACAGTTCGGCGAACCCGTCGAGGGTTGAAATGGGCTTGACAAAGAACGACAGGATGGCGTCGACCGGATTGACGCCGAGGATGGCGAACAGGAACACGCCGGCGATCAGGGTAAGAACGACGGCGATGAACGGCGAGGCATAGACCATCGCCCGGGATATCTCGCCCCGGTTTTCCAGCCTAAGCAGCATGGTCCCCCGCCCCGCTGTCCTGCGCCGCCCCCTTGGGATCCACCTCGACCCCCGCCATCAGGAGGCCGATTTCATCGACGGTGATCTCGTCCGGCGGCCAGGATTTGGACAGGCGGCCCTCGCAGATCACCGCGATCCGGTCCGCGACCTCGAACAATTCCTCGAGGTCCTGTGAGATGACGAGGACGGCCGCGCCGCCCGCCGCCAGATCGAGCAGGGATTGCCGGATGGCGGCCGCCGAACCCGCATCCACGCCCCAGGTGGGCTGGAGGACTACGATGACCGACGGGTCCTGGAGGATTTCCCGGCCGAAGATGAACTTCTGCAGATTACCGCCGGAAAGGGAGTTGGCGGCGTTCAGGAC
The DNA here is from genome assembly GCA_965221855.1 of Rhodospirillales bacterium. Classification (GTDB taxonomy): domain Bacteria; phylum Pseudomonadota; class Alphaproteobacteria; order Rhodospirillales; family UBA2165; genus JAJDXO01. The sequence continues at coordinate 116,440 of CBDCSV010000010.1, forward strand.
TCCCGGGGTCTTGACCTTGAATTGTTCAACGATTTCAGAAGCATATTTAGAAGATTTATTAATTTGGATGAATCCGGATTTCAGGAGGTCCTTGCGGGTGGCGCCGGACAAAAAGGCGTTTTCCCACAGCGTCATTTCCGCCACCGCGCCGTGCCCCAGGCGCTCTTCCGGGACGAAGCTCATGCCGGCGGCGCGGCGCTCGACGGGACCCGCCCCGCCGACGGTCTTGCCGCCGATGATGATGGAATCGTCGTCGTCCACCGGAACCTCGCCGCTCAGCACGTCCATCAGTTCCGTCTGTCCGTTGCCGGCGATCCCGGCGATGCCCAGGATTTCGCCCGAACGCACCTCGAACGAAATGCCGTGAAGATCGACCCCGTGATGGTCGCTCGCTTCCATGTCGAGGTTCCTGACCACCAGTTGCGGCGCGCCGGTCTCGACGCCCTCCGGCCGCTCCGGGCTCACAAGGTTCTTGCCCATCATCATTTCGGCCAGGGAGCGCGCGGTCTCCTCCGCCGGGTCGCAATCGTCGACGACCTCGCCCATCCGCATGATGGTGGCGGTGTGGCAGAGTTCCTTGATCTCCTGCAGCTTGTGGGAGATGTAGAGGATGGAAACCCCTTCCCCGGACAGCCGCCGGAGCGTCTTGAAAAGCTCCTCCACCTCCTGGGGCGTCAGCACCGAGGTGGGCTCGTCCATGATCAGCAGCTTCGGGCTCTGCAGCAGGCAGCGCACCACTTCGATCCTCTGGCGCTCTCCCACCGACAAGGTGTGGACGTAGCGGTCCGGGTCGAGAGCCAGGCCGTAGCTTGCCGAGATTTCCTTGATCCGGCTGTTGAGATCGCCCTTTGCCAACCCGGCCGAAATCCCGAGCGCGATGTTCTCCTCCACGGTCATGGCGTCGAACAGGGAGAAATGCTGAAAGACCATGCCGATCCCCAGGTCCCGCGCCGCCTTGGGATTGGGGATTTCCACCTCCCGGCCCTCCCATTTCATCCGGCCCGCATCGGCCCGCTGAACCCCGTAGATGAACTTCACCAGCGTGCTCTTGCCGGCGCCGTTCTCGCCCAGCAGCGCGTGGATTTCACCGGGCATGACGGTGAGATCGACGTTGTTGTTGGCGACCACGCCCGGGTAGCGCTTGGTGACGCCCTTCAGTTCGAGGCGCGGTACGGTCATGACCCGGCCGCCTTCGCCGCCCGGCTTTTCACGTCTTCGGTGGCCGGCCGCGCCGGGACCGCCGGCATCGGCGTCGGCTCACCAATCGCTTTGGACCTGAGGATGGCCGGGACCATGTTTGGCGCGTCTTCCAGAATGTGAACGTTCAACTCCGGCGGGGCATCCCGGCTCCCCGGTATTTTGTACCTCGACGGCCCGAGGGTTTTGAGATGCTCCCCATCGTTCCAGACAAGTGACGCCGGCGTCAACCGTCCCTTGCCCCGGGGTGACGTAAAAATTTATGTGTCAGTTGGGAATGGGGTACTCCCTGTGGTTTACGACAACCGCAAGAAGGAGCACCCCGATGCCACAGCAAGCTGTAACGATTGAGAACCTACCACAAGCCTTTGAGGTGGTGAAGGAGATGCAAGCAGGCGGATTGGACTGGGGCGAGGGTTATCGCCCGCTTGGCCGCCAGGCGCTGGCCGAGATCATCGAGGGCCGGATGGCCGAGGCGGTGGATCGCTGGCTCGACGGCCTCGATGGCAGCGCTATGCGCGACCGGCGCAACGGCACCTACCGGCGCCGCCTGCTCAGCGAGCTCGGCGACATCGAGCTCAACGTGCCGCGCACCCGGCACTTCTGCCCGACCGAGGTTCTGAAGAGCTACGCAAGGCGCGCTCCAGAGATCGACCGCGCCATCCTGGCCGGCTTCGTGCTGGGGCTCTCGACCCGCAAGGTCGGCGAGGTCCTGCTTGCCCTGCTCGGGCGTCCGGTCTCGGCCGCGACGGTGAGCCGGGTCGCCAAGACCCTCGATCTGTCGGTCGCCGCATTCCACCGCCGGCCGCTGAAGAACGCCTACAAGGCGCTGATGCTCGACGGCGTGGTGCTGGCCTGCAAGACCGGCGCCGGCGCGCTCAGGAGGCCGGTCCTGGTGGCGCTGGGCATACGGCACGACGGCAAGAAGGAGATTATCGACTTCCAACTCGCCGCCAGCGAGAGCGCCGCGGAGTGGGAGCGCTTCCTCACCGCGTTGCACCGCCGCGGCCTCACCGGCGAGGGCCTTGAGATGATCTGCGTTGATGGCGGCCAAGGCCTGCTCGCCGCCTTGCCGATCGTCTATCACGGCATCCCCGTTCAGAGGTGCTGGGCGCACAAAATCAGGAACATCCTCAACAAGGTCCGCGTAGCCGACCAGCAGGCCGTCAAGGCCGACGTCCACGCCGTCATGAATGCCCCCAACCGCCGCAAGGCCGAGACCGCCGCCCGCCGCTTCGCCGACGCCTGGGAAGATACCTACCCCAAGGCCGTCGCCTGCCTGCGCAACGACCTCGACGACCTGCTCACCTGCTTCCGCTACAAGGACCTCGCCGAGCGAAAGCAGGTCAGGACCACCAATGCCATCGAACGGAGGTTCCGCGAGGTTCGCAGACGAACCCGGCCCATGGGAACCTTCAAGGATAAAACCTCAATGGACCGCATCCTCTTCGCGGTCTTCATTCACGAAAACAAGTCTCAGGGAATCAGTACCCCAGTCTCCCTGACACATAACTCTTGACGTTACCTTGCCCCGGACGTGGAGCCGCATGATCCGGCCCATATGGGCAGCCGGGTTCGGGGATTGCCCCCATCCCGGGGGATATGGGCTTCGATTAAGCCCCTACTCCACCACGTAGAGGCGCATCTTGACCCCGTCGGCCAGCCGCGCGCCGGTGCCGACGAACAGCATGTCGTTGACCCAGGCGTAGCGCTCGTCGCCGGTCTCGAGCCGCGCCTGGGTGCGCATGTAATAGTCCGCCGGATCGGCCTCCTCTCCCGCCGCGATGGCCCGGATGATTTCGGGCGGCCCGTGACGGAAGCCGTAATTGACGATCTCGATCAGCGCCCCGTCATCGGTCTCCATGGCGTAGCGGGTATCGAGCTCCGCCGTGCCGCCCTCGAAGACGGTCTGCCAGTCGGCGCCGAGGTTGAGGATGGTCCCCTTGATGCCGGGCCCGTCCACCGTGCCGCCGATGATGGGAATGATGCGCCGCCTGCCGGCGCGGCCCTGGCCCATCTCCCGGGCGGGGCCCAGCTCCACCGAGAGATCGCAGAAATGCCGGAGCGCCGGGGCCGGAAGGTCCGTCATTCGTCGGCCCCCGCGTTGGAGTAGTGCACGGCGACGTTCCGCGACTTCATGAACTCCTCGATGGTCTCGCCCCGGAACTGGGCGTAGACGTCCGGGTTGGACATGCCGAGGACCACCGCCAGTTTCTCGATGACGAAGAATATGACCCCGTAATGGATCAGGCCGATGAAATCCCTGGCCTCCAGGAGGTCGCGCTCCTCCCGGGTGATGCCGAACTCCTCGCACAGGGCATCCCGGTCCTCCAAGAACCGCCGGCGGTGCTCCGACTCGGTCAGCCGGTGGAGGAAGCCGTTCAGCCGGAACGCCTTGTGGCTCCAGTCGAGGGTGAAGGGATAGGTGCCGGCGAGTTCATCGATACCGTCGAGCTGACGGGCCACCTTCGCCCGGTGTTCCTCGACCGCCTGGGGTTCGGTCTCCGATAGGTTTTCGTAGATCACCGTCGCGATGGTGGTCATGGACGGCAGCGTCAGGTCCCGGTGGACCCGCTTGACGTTGGCCGACAGCGCGCCCCGCATGATCAGCCACATGATCACCTCGGCGCCCTCGAACCCGCCCCGCTTGGCGTATTCGGCGTGGGTGATTTCGGTGAGCGCGCGCGGGTCGTTCTCCAGCAGGTCGAGAAACCGGTTGTCCCAGTCCAGGTCGTTGTAGCCCGCCCGCTCGCCGTGTACCTGGTGGGACAGGCCGCCGGTCGCGGCGATCACCACCTTCAAATCCTCGGGGTAGCTCTCGATGGCGCGCCTCAACGCCCGGCCGAGCCGGTAGCAGCGGTTGGCGGTCGGCACGGGGTATTGCAGCACGCCGACCTGAAACGGGATGACCGCCTCGTTCCACGCCTGGCCCCGGTCGGTCATCATGGAGAGCGGCGAGAACAGCCCGTGGTCCACCGGCCGCTTCTGAAAGAACGAGATGTCGAACTCGTCGGCGAACAGGGAGTGGCCGATGTGGCCCGCGAGTTCCGCATGTCCCTTCACCGGCGGGTATTCCCGCCGCCCGCCGCCCTCGTCCGCGGTCACGTATTCCGTGTCGATGCCCATGACGAAGGGCGAATAGTGATCCATGAAGAACGACGTGACGTGATCGTTGTAGATGTGAAAGATCACGTCCGGCTTGTTGTCGATCAGCCATCGCCGGACCGGATCGAACACCTGAAACACCGCCGCCCAGGCCGGATCGTCGGGCGAGGCGTTGTCCTTGGCGAAACCGATGGTCGGGGTGTGGGATGCGCCGATGCCGGCGATGATGCGCGCCATATCACTGGTCCTGACATACGAACTGCCGTGAGTTTCCAATGGGGCGGCGCCCGCCGCAACAACTGAGATCGAGTTGTCCGATGTCGGGGGCTGGCGTCGGCAACCGGCCCGGGGCGGCGTAATTTTGGGCCCGACACTCGGGACGGTAACGTCAAGAGTTATGTGTCAGGGAGACTGGGGTACTGATTCCCTGAGACTTGTTTTCGTGAATGAAGACCGCGAAGAGGATGCGGTCCATTGAGGTTTTATCCTTGAAGGTTCCCATGGGCCGGGTTCGTCTGCGAACCTCGCGGAACCTCCGTTCGATGGCATTGGTGGTCCTGACCTGCTTTCGCTCGGCGAGGTCCTTGTAGCGGAAGCAGGTGAGCAGGTCGTCGAGGTCGTTGCGCAGGCAGGCGACGGCCTTGGGGTAGGTATCTTCCCAGGCGTCGGCGAAGCGGCGGGCGGCGGTCTCGGCCTTGCGGCGGTTGGGGGCATTCATGACGGCGTGGACGTCGGCCTTGACGGCCTGCTGGTCGGCTACGCGGACCTTGTTGAGGATGTTCCTGATTTTGTGCGCCCAGCACCTCTGAACGGGGATGCCGTGATAGACGATCGGCAAGGCGGCGAGCAGGCCTTGGCCGCCATCAACGCAGATCATCTCAAGGCCCTCGCCGGTGAGGCCGCGGCGGTGCAACGCGGTGAGGAAGCGCTCCCACTCCGCGGCGCTCTCGCTGGCGGCGAGTTGGAAGTCGATAATCTCCTTCTTGCCGTCGTGCCGTATGCCCAGCGCCACCAGGACCGGCCTCCTGAGCGCGCCGGCGCCGGTCTTGCAGGCCAGCACCACGCCGTCGAGCATCAGCGCCTTGTAGGCGTTCTTCAGCGGCCGGCGGTGGAATGCGGCGACCGACAGATCGAGGGTCTTGGCGACCCGGCTCACCGTCGCGGCCGAGACCGGACGCCCGAGCAGGGCAAGCAGGACCTCGCCGACCTTGCGGGTCGAGAGCCCCAGCACGAAGCCGGCCAGGATGGCGCGGTCGATCTCTGGAGCGCGCCTTGCGTAGCTCTTCAGAACCTCGGTCGGGCAGAAGTGCCGGGTGCGCGGCACGTTGAGCTCGATGTCGCCGAGCTCGCTGAGCAGGCGGCGCCGGTAGGTGCCGTTGCGCCGGTCGCGCATAGCGCTGCCATCGAGGCCGTCGAGCCAGCGATCCACCGCCTCGGCCATCCGGCCCTCGATGATCTCGGCCAGCGCCTGGCGGCCAAGCGGGCGATAACCCTCGCCCCAGTCCAATCCGCCTGCTTGCATCTCCTTCACCACCTCAAAGGCTTGTGGTAGGTTCTCAATCGTTACAGCTTGCTGTGGCATCGGGGTGATCCTTCTTGCGGTTGTCGTAAACCACAGGGAGTACCCCATTCCCAACTGACACATAAATTTTTACGTCACCCTCGGGACAAGTTGCTTGATCTCCGCGATCCGGCCTGCCATTTTTTTCCGATCACAACAAGGCCGGAGCTGGCGTTTCCCGCGTGCGGTATCCGGTTGTCATTTCTTGGCTCCCTGGAGCCACGAACAACAGGAGGCACCCCCCATGAAATTCACCAACACCCTTGCCGCCGCGGCCGGCATCGTCATTCTCGCGGCGTCCGCGCAGGCGGCCGAGCAGTACCGCATCGGCGGCGGCCCGGCGGGCGGCGGCTGGCATCCGTCGGTGAGCGCCGGCGCCCAGCTTCTGAATGACGAAATCGGCAATAAGTTCAAGTTCAACTATTCGCCCTCCAACGGCTCCGTCGACAACGTCCGCCGCGTCGGTTACGGCAAGTTCGATACGGCCTGGGGCCATGTCGGACAGGTCTTCCAGGCCTGGAACGGCGTCGGCCTGTTCAAGGAAGACGGCAAGCTGCGGGACTTCCGCATTGTCGCCAACGTCCGCAAGCAGACCCAGATCATCGCGGTTCTCGCCGACAGCCCGATCAAGTCCTTCTCGGACATGCGCGGCAAGGTCGTGAACCTGCTCAACAAGGGCTCGGGTTCGAACGTGAACTGCCGCAACATCATGGCCGGCTCCGGCATCCTCAAGGACATCAAGGTCCGCAACCTGGGCTTCTCGGATTCGGCCCGCGCGCTGGGCGACCGTCAGATCGACGTTTTCTGCTCCGCCGGTGCGCCGTTCACCATTCCGGCCCTGACGCAGCTGTCGATCACCAAGCCGGTCCGCTACATCGGCCTCAGTGACAAGGAGCAGGCCGACATCATCAAGTCCAACCCGTTCTATGCCGCCGCGACGATCCCGGTGCAGCCGGACGTGAAGGGCATGAAGGCGCCGGCCAAGTCGATCGGCTACGACGTGTACTGGATCGCCTACAAGACGATGTCCGACGAGGCCATCGCGGCGATGCTCAAGGTGGTCGCCGATCCGGCGAATCTGAAGAAGCTGGTGGCCGTTGCGGGTTACTGGAAGACGCTGAACGGCGACTTCTCGAACCTCAAGGCGCTGGGCATTCCGGTGCATCCGGCCGCGGCCAAATATTGGAAAACCCGCGGGTTCAAGGTCCCTGACGAGACCGTCAAGGCGTTCTAGCCGGCAACATTGCCGGCGCGGCCGCCGGTCCTGTGGCGAGGCGCGAAGAAGGTTTCTTCTTCGTGCCTTGTCCGCATTCGCGGCCGCATGATTGAATTGGCGGCGTGAATTCACTTGAATTCAGGCGCTTGGATGGCGTCCGGTTGCTCCTGAATTGTCGCGGGCAAGGCTCATGAGCACGAATTCCGTACTGACCAAGATCGGCATTATCGCCGACGAAATGACCCCCCCGCGCGGAATGGCGCGGTACGTTCGCCCGTTCTTTTCGGCCGTCGCCGTCTGCTACGCCTATTTCTTCATCCATATTTCCTTCTTCGGACCGCCGGTCGAGGAAGTTTTCCGCGGCACCTTCGTCCTCGGCGTCGGCGTCATGTCCCTGCTGGCCTTCAAGAACCGGCAGCGTTCGTACCGCGACAAAGCGGTCTGGCTCGACGAGATGTTCAGCATCGTCAACCTGATGATGCTCTGCGCCGCGATCGCGATCTGGATTCACTACCAGCTCGGCGATCACCCGAAACAGTGGTTCCGCTACTACGACGATACCGTGCTCATGGTCGGCTGGACCGGCGCCGCCGCGGGCTTCCTGATCTACCTGTTCGAAGGCTGGAAGCTGGAACAGGGCGACGGATTTACCATATCCGACACCCTGTTCCTGGTTTGCACGGTGCTGGGCGTTCTCTGGTACATCGACAACGTCCAGGACCTGCGTATCGCGACCGGCCGGCCCATCCCGGCCCTGCTGTTCATCTACGCCGCGATGCTGGTCGCCGCGAGTTTCGAGATTGCGCGCCGCATTGTCGGTCCGCTGATCCCGCTGCTCGGGTTTCTCTTTTTCATCTATTCGTTCGAGGATGTCGCCCAGGCGATGCCGGGGCTGCTCAACCACCCGGGCTATCAGGCCGAGGAGGTGATGGACTTCCTGATCGCGTCGACCGAGGGCATGTTCGGGCTGATCACGAACGTGTTCGCCACCTTCATCGTGATCTTCGTGATTCTCGGCGCGTTTCTCGAGAAGACGGGACTCGGCGCGGTCATCATCAACACCGCCTACCGTTTGACCGGCGCGAGGACCGGCGGCCCCGGCCTTACCGCCGTTATCAGTTCGGGCCTGTTCGGCATGATCTCGGGATCCGGCGTCGCCAACGTGATGACGACCGGCACCCTCACCATCCCGCTGATGAAGCGCGTCGGCTACCGCCCGGCATTTGCCGGCGGCGTGGAGGCGGCGGCTTCGACGGGCGGCGCGTACATGCCGCCGATCATGGGCGCGGGCGCGTTCCTGCTCGCCGAGCTCACCGAAACGCCCTACTTCACGATCGTGACCATCGCCGTCATTCCGGCGATCCTCTACTACCTGTCGGTTGGCCTGATCGTGTTCTTCCGGGCCGTCAAGGACAAGCTTCACGGCGTTCCCGAGGAGGAACTGCCGAGCTGGAACGAAATCCTGCCGAAGCTGCACCTGCTGTTGCCGATCCCGGCGATGGTGTTCTTCCTGGTGGCGGGGGATTCACCGTTCCTCGCCGCGGCGAAGACCATCGTCCTGATCCTGATGCTGAAACTGATCGACCTGCTCGATTCCATGCCGACGCGCGTATCGCACAAGTCCTGGAGGATTTACCTGCCGATCGCCATCGCCGTCGGCATCCTGGTCTACTTTTTCGGTGCCCAAATCGGTCCGCCGTTCATGTGGTTCGTCGTGGACTATGTCGGCATCGGTTTCGGCGATGCGGGCTACTGGGTCGTGTTCACCTTCCTGGTCCTCAAGCTCGGCGAGATCGTCATCTGCGGGCGTGACGAGGCACTGGCCGAGGCGAAGGAAAAGGAGAAGGCGAAGAACGCGGAGAACATGATCGGCATCCCGGAAGACGAGAAGCCGATGCGCAGCCTCCGAGACGTATTCCTCGAGATGGTGCGCGTCACCTGGGCTTCCCTCGAAGCCGGTTCCCGCAACACGCTGGTCGTCAGCTGTATCGCGGGCGTTCTGGGCATTCTTCTGTCGGCCGCGACCAAGTCCGACCTGCCGGGCCGCGTCGCATCCCTGCTGGTCGAGGCGAGCGGCGGGATTCTGCCGATCACCATCATTCTGGTTATCGTTGCCGGCTATATCATCGGGATGGGCCTGCCCATCGTGGCAAGCTACGTGCTGCTCGCGATCTTCGCGGTCGGCGCGCTCGTGGAGCTTGGCGTACCCAGCCTTGCCGCGCACATGATCAGCTACTGGGTGGCGGTGGTCAGCGCGGTGACGCCGCCGGTGGCGCTGGCCGCCTTCGCGGCGAGCTCCATATCCCAATCGGACCCGGTCTCCACCGGCAATCAGGCGTTCAAGATGGCGTCGACGATCCTGATCATGCCGTTTCTGTTCGTCTACACGCCGCTGCTGCTCGACGGCCCGGCGATCAACATCGTGCTGACGACCGCGGCCTGTGTCTTCGGCGTGATCGCGTGGGCCATGTTCCTCGAACGGTTCGGCGCGGGCGGCCTGATACGTCCGCTGGCGGGACTGGCCTCGGCCTGCCTGCTGTTGCCGACCGGCGCCGTCATCGGCGAGGTCTTCGGGTTCGACCCGGAGCTCCTGCTGCACGAACTCTACGCGGCCGGCGCGGCCGTCATGGCCGTTCTGTTCGTGCTTCTTTGGCGCGAACGCCGGTCCGCCGGAGCGCCGGCGGCCTGACGGGTTCCGGTAACGTCAAGAGTTATGTGTCAGGGAGACTGGGGTACTGATTCCCTGAGACTTGTTTTCGTGAATGAAGACCGCGAAGAGGATGCGGTCCATTGAGGTTTTATCCTTGAAGGTTCCCATGGGCCGGGTTCGTCTGCGAACCTCGCGGAACCTCCGTTCGATGGCATTGGTGGTCCTGACCTGCTTTCGCTCGGCGAGGTCCTTGTAGCGGAAGCAGGTGAGCAGGTCGTCGAGGTCGTTGCGCAGGCAGGCGACGGCCTTGGGGTAGGTATCTTCCCAGGCGTCGGCGAAGCGGCGGGCGGCGGTCTCGGCCTTGCGGCGGTTGGGGGCATTCATGACGGCGTGGACGTCGGCCTTGACGGCCTGCTGGTCGGCTACGCGGACCTTGTTGAGGATGTTCCTGATTTTGTGCGCCCAGCACCTCTGAACGGGGATGCCGTGATAGACGATCGGCAAGGCGGCGAGCAGGCCTTGGCCGCCATCAACGCAGATCATCTCAAGGCCCTCGCCGGTGAGGCCGCGGCGGTGCAACGCGGTGAGGAAGCGCTCCCACTCCGCGGCGCTCTCGCTGGCGGCGAGTTGGAAGTCGATAATCTCCTTCTTGCCGTCGTGCCGTATGCCCAGCGCCACCAGGACCGGCCTCCTGAGCGCGCCGGCGCCGGTCTTGCAGGCCAGCACCACGCCGTCGAGCATCAGCGCCTTGTAGGCGTTCTTCAGCGGCCGGCGGTGGAATGCGGCGACCGACAGATCGAGGGTCTTGGCGACCCGGCTCACCGTCGCGGCCGAGACCGGACGCCCGAGCAGGGCAAGCAGGACCTCGCCGACCTTGCGGGTCGAGAGCCCCAGCACGAAGCCGGCCAGGATGGCGCGGTCGATCTCTGGAGCGCGCCTTGCGTAGCTCTTCAGAACCTCGGTCGGGCAGAAGTGCCGGGTGCGCGGCACGTTGAGCTTGATGTCGCCGAGCTCGCTGAGCAGGCGGCGCCGGTAGGTGCCGTTGCGCCGGTCGCGCATAGCGCTGCCATCGAGGCCGTCGAGCCAGCGATCCACCGCCTCGGCCATCCGGCCCTCGATGATCTCGGCCAGCGCCTGGCGGCCAAGCGGGCGATAACCCTCGCCCCAGTCCAATCCGCCTGCTTGCATCTCCTTCACCACCTCAAAGGCTTGTGGTAGGTTCTCAATCGTTACAGCTTGCTGTGGCATCGGGGTGCTCCTTCTTGCGGTTGTCGTAAACCACAGGGAGTACCCCATTCCCAACTGACACATAAATTTTTACGTCACCGTCCTATGTGGTGGGTATCGCCATCGGGCTCCCGGTGGGGATCGTCTCGGCCCGGCACCAGTACGGATGGTTCGATCAGCTTGGAACCTTCGTCTCCATGGTCGGCTTCTCGGTGCCCACCTTCTTCAGCGGCGTGCTGCTGATCGTCGTCTTCTCCGTCGAACTCGGCTGGTTTCCGTCGATCTACGACACCACCCACCGGGTCACCGGCTGGGACAGCCTGCTGTTTCAGCTCCGGCAGATGGCGATGCCGGTCACGGTGCTGGCGCTCTACAACGCGGCTCAGATCAGCCGCTTCATGCGGGCCTCCGCGCTCGACAACCTCACCCTCGACTATGTGCGGACCGCCCGGGCCAAGGGCCTGTCGGAACGGAAGGTGATCTTCGTCCATGTGTTGCGGAACGCCGTCGGTCCCGTGGTGACGGTCGTGGCGCTCGGCGTTCCGGGCATATTCGGCGGCGCGATCATCACCGAGCAGATTTTCAAGGTCAATGGACTGGGACAGCTTCTGATCACGTCGATCCAGGCCAGCGACCTGCCGACGGTGCAGACCCTGACGTTCGTCTTCGCGGTTCTGATCGTCGCGTTCAACCTGCTGGCGGACCTCCTCCTCGGCATTCTCGATCCGCGGATCCGCTATGATTGAGATCGTTCCCATCCGTCACTTCCTCGAGCGCCACGTGGTGCGCCAATTCATGCGCCACAAGGGGGCGCTGCTCGGTTTCGCCTTCCTGATCTTCATTGTGGCGTTCGTCGCGTTCGGCCCGCTGATCTGGACGATCGATCCCCAGTTCATCGACATCCGGGCGCGGAATTCGGGGATGAGCCTTGCCCATCCGCTCGGCACCGACCAGCTCGGCCGGGACATGCTGGCGCGCCTGATGGCGGGCGGGCGCGCTTCGGTGGCCGTCGGCGCCGCGGCGATGCTGCTTTCGCTCCTCATCGGCGGCCTCGTCGGGCTCGTGGCCGGCTTCGTGCGCTGGCTGGACGGCCCCTTGATGCGCCTCACCGACCTGTTCCTGGCGCTGCCGCTCCTGCCCCTTCTGCTCGTCGTCATCCTGTTGTTCCGCGATGCGCTGCGGGCCGCGTTCGGACCCGAAGCGGGGATATTCATCCTCATGGTGGCCGTGATGGGCATCACCGGCTGGATGCAGACCGCCCGCGTCGTCCGGGGCGAGGTCCTGACCGTGAAGGAGCGCGAGTTCGTGCTCGCGGCGCGGTCGGTCGGGGTTTCGGAGCGCCGGATCGCGCTCGGCCATGTCCTGCCGAACGTTCTCTCGCCCATAATGGTTTCGGCGACGCTGGGCATGGCCAACGCGATCATCACCGAATCGGCGCTCTCCTTTCTGGGGCTGGGCTTTCCCTCGGATTTCGCCACATGGGGCCGGCTGTTGTTCGATGCCACCGACTATCTGCAGCAATATCCGGGACGGGTTCTGTGGCCCGGACTGGCGATTTCCCTCACCGTATTGTCGGTCAACTACATAGGCGACGGCCTCCGCGACTCCCTCGATCCGCGCTCGCGCTCGATGCACTCGGGCAGCCTGTAGGAATCCGCCGCAGGCCCGCGAGCCCTATCCGCCGCTCAGAAACGCCCGGACCACGTCATCGAAGGCGGCCCCGCATTCCAGGTGCGCGCAATGGGCGGCGTTGGGGAGGACGCACAGGCTGCCGTCCCGGACGCCCCTGGCAACCGCCGCCATCGCCTCGACGGTGAAGGTGTGATCCTTGTCCCCACCGATGACCAGCGTCGGCGGCGTGATTTCGCCCAGGCGGTCATGAATATCCCAGGACGTCATGTATCGGGGGCCGAGGCTGGCCGCCTCCGGCGATCCGCCGCGGCCGCAGGCGACGGTCTCTTCGAGGTAGGGGCTCGCGTCGCCGGCGGCGAACCAGTAGGGCGCCATCCACCGCCGGAGACCGTCCACGCCTTCCTTCTCCAGCACCGCCAGACGCTCTTCGGGGCCGCGCGCCGAGGCCGCGCTCCCGCCCGGGCGGACGACGCCCGCGGACGAGGAATAGACGACCAGTTTCCGGATCCGGTCCCCGGCATCGAGGGCCATCTGCTGAACGATGCAGCCGCCCATGGAATGTCCGATGAGGTGAAAGGTCTCCAGGCCCCGATGGTCGGCGAAGCCGAGGACCGCCGCCGCCAGTTCCTCGATCGACCCGCAGGGCGGCAGTTGCCCGCTGCCGGCGAAACCCGGCAAATCCGGCGCGACGACGCGGAAACGATCCCGGCAGCCTTCGGCGAACCGCCGCCAGAATCCGCCGCCCAGCAGAAACCCGTGCACCGCGAGCACCGGCTCGCCCGTGTTCCTTTCGTGGCCCCATTCGTGGAAATTCAGATCGCCGGCCAAGAAGCGCCCTCCCCTCGGACAACTATAGCCGCCGCGAGAGGCGGGAGATCAACGTACCTCACGCCGCCGCCGTTGCCAGTTCCCGCTTGGCCTGGATGATGGGCTTTATGTTTACCCGGCGCTTGGCATGCCATAGATCGTAGTTCTTCTGCATATTGATCCAGAAGTCCGGGCCGTTGTCGAAGAACGTGCCGAGCCGCACGGCCATATCGACGCTGATGGCATCGGGGTTCTTGTCTCTCGTAATGTTGTAGAGGGCCTGCCGGCTGACACCGAGCGCCGCCGAGACCTTCACCATGCTGAGGCCCATCGCCTCGACGGACGCCCGGACGGTCTTGCCCGGATGGGATGGGGCCCGGGTTCTCTCGCGGGGTCTTACCGCATATTCAACCATCAGTGATAATCGTCTAAGTCGTCCGGAAAAAAATGGCGTCCCCAACGGGATTCGAACCCGTGTCGCCACCTTGAAAGGGTGGTGTCCTAGGCCTCTAGACGATGGGGACGCGGCCGGGCACGGGTCTACTTGCCGCCGGAGCGAAAATCAAGAGCTAACGAGTTTGAGCATCGCGGTTCACCCTCACCCCAACCCTCTCCCAGAGGGAGAGGGAGCTTGCCGTGCGTTCCCTCTCCCCCTTCTTCAGGGGGAGAGGGTCAGGGTGAGGGGGTGCGAATGAACGGAGACCGCCGCTAGGTTGCCGCCGCCGCGTCGTCGAGCATCAGCTGCACGGTGGTCCGACCCTGCCAATGGTTGGGCCGCACCCGGCCAACCACATGGAGCGGCAGTCCGCCGTGATTCAACAGCCGCTTGCCGAGTTCCGTATCCGCCGTCCGGAAGGAAATGGCGCTGAGCCGGGCCGAGCCGCCTTCGGTGAAGATGCACCGGACATGATCGGTTCCCACCACGTCGGCCTTCGCGACCCGGACCCCGGGCAGGGCGAAACGGGGCTCGGCGTTGCCGCTGCCGAAGGGCGCCAGCCGCTCCAGGTGCTCGGCCAGCTCCAGATTGGCGGCCTCGACGGTCAGGCTGCCGTCGACGGTGATCCGGGGCACCGCATCGCCCGCGGCGGCCTCCGCCGCGAGCCGCTCGGCGAGGAACGCGCGCAAGTCGCCGATCCGGTCCGGATCGACGGTGAAGCCGGCGGCCATGGCGTGCCCGCCGCCATTGACCAGCAGGCCCTTCTGGCGCGCCGCGATGATCGCCGCGCCGAGATCGATGCCGGCCATGGACCGCCCGGACCCCAGCCCCTTGCCGCCCTCGGTGGTGACCACGCAGGCGGGCAGGCCGAACCGTTCCACCAGCCGCGCGGCGACGATCCCGATGACGCCCGGATGCCAGTCGCTGCCCGAGACCAGGAGGACGCCGTCGTGGCGGCCGGATTCCGCTTCCTCTATGGCGGCCTGGAGCACCCCCTCCTCGATGGCGCGGCGCTGCCGGTTGTATTCGTCCAGCGCGCCAGCGATCTCGGCGGCCTCGACGGCATCCTCGGTGCTCAGCAGGCGGGCGCCGAGATCGGAAGAGCCGAGCCGCCCCCCGGCATTGATCCGGGGTCCCAGCACGAAACCCAGGTGATAGGCGCTCGGTGTTTCATCCAAGCCGGCGGCATCGGCGAGCGCCGCGAGGCCGGTGTTCCCTCGCCCGGCCAGCACCTTCAGGCCCTGGCGGACGAAGGCCCGGTTGACCCCGGTCAGCGGCACCACGTCGGCGACGGTGCCGAGGGCCACCATGTCGAGCCACCGGCGCAAATCGGGTTCGGGCCTGCCGGCGTAGTGGCCCGCCTCCCGCAGCGCCCGATTGAGGCCCACTACCAGCAGAAAAGCCACCCCGACCGCGGCCAGCTGACCGTGAGGACTGTCCTCGTCCAGACGGTTCGGGTTGACGACGGCGTGGGCCTTGGGCAGGCCCGCTTCGGCCACGTGGTGGTCGACGACGATGACGTCGAGCCCCATCCCGGCCGCCGCCTCCAGGGGCTCGTACGCCGTGGTGCCGCAATCGACGGTGACCACGATGTCGACGCCCGCCTCCCTCAACCGCCGGAGCGCCGGTTCGTTGGGGCCGTAGCCTTCGTCGAGCCGGTCGGGAATATAGACCTCGATCTCGGTGCCGACGCCGCCGAAAAACCGCCTGAGCAGCGCGGACGACGTCGCGCCGTCGACGTCATAATCGCCGAAGACGGCGATCTTCTCGCCGTTCCTGACCGCCCGGGCCAGCCGCGCCACGGCCTTGTCCATGTCGATCAGGTGGGAGGGATCGGGCAGCAGCCGGTTGAGCCGGGGGTCGAGATAGGATGGGGCGTCGTCGAGCCCGACGCCGCGGGCGGCCAGGACCCGCCCGACGATTTCCGGCAGGCCGAGCCGCTGGGCGATGGCGAGGCCGAGGCGGTCGTCCCCCGGCCGCCGGACCCACCGCTTTCCGGAGAACGAGCGGCCGACGCCGTGGGCGAGCGCGTCTCCGTTCCGCCCGGCCACGGGCTAACCGTCAGCCGGATCGAATCCGGTCTTGCGGGTGAAGTTGTGCTCGCCCTCGATATAGCGGACGGTGCCCGACTTGGAGCGCATGACCAGGGAATGTGTGGTGGCGCCGTCCTTGTAGCGCCGGACGCCCCGCAGCATGGCGCCGTCGGTGACGCCGGTGGCGGCGAACATCACCTCGCCGCCGGCGAGCTGATCGAGCTCGTATTTCTGGCCGAAATCCTCGATGCCCCAGCGGATTCCGCGCTGCCGCTCATCCTCGTTGCGGAACACCAGGCGGCCCTGCATCTGTCCGCCGATGCAGCGGAGCGCGGCCGCGGCAAGAACCCCTTCGGGCGCGCCGCCGACCCCCATGTAGATGTCGACGCCGCTGTCGGCCTGGGCGG
Organism: Rhodospirillales bacterium; assembly: GCA_965221855.1. Classification (GTDB taxonomy): domain Bacteria; phylum Pseudomonadota; class Alphaproteobacteria; order Rhodospirillales; family UBA2165; genus JAJDXO01. Next base: position 132,711 of record CBDCSV010000010.1, read on the forward strand.
TGGCGATGACGCCCGAAACGTCGCCGTCGCCGACCAGCGAGATGCGGGCGCCGGCTTCGCGGGTCTTGGCGATGATCTCCTCGTGGCGGGGCCGGTCGAGGATGCAGGCAACGATGTCCCTCACGTCGACGCCCTTGGCCTTGGCCAGGTTCTTCAGGTTGACGCCGGTATCCTCGTCCAGGTCGACCACCCCGGCCGGCAGGCCGCCGCCGACGGCGATCTTCTGCATGTAGGTGTCGGGGGCGTTGAGGAAGCCGCCCTCCTCGGCCATGGCGATGACCGCCAGCGCGTTGGGGCCGCCCTTGGCGGTGATGGTGGTGCCTTCCAGCGGATCGAGGGCGATGTCGATCTTGGGCCCGTCGCCGCCGCCGACCTCTTCGCCGATATAAAGCATGGGCGCTTCGTCCCGCTCCCCCTCGCCGATACGGACGGTGCCTTCGATGTGCAGCGAGTTGAGGGCGCGGCGCATGGCGTCGACGGCCGCCTGATCGGCGGCTTTTTCATCGCCCCGGCCCATCAGGCGGGAAGCGGCGAGGGCCGCGGCCTCGGTCACCCGGACCGCTTCCAGGGCCAGGTTCCGGTCCATCTTGGCGTCCCGCATGATGGGTTGTTCAGACACGGACATGGTCGCCCCCTCCGGCATTCTTGCCTCCCATTGGCCGCCCATTGGCCTCCCTTCGGCCTTCCTCGGATTGTCCCGCCGATGGCGGGATTTCCGCTAACCGAACGACACGATCCGGATCAATCGCGTCGGCTCCAATACAGCATCCGATTCGGCGATCGCGTCAATGGTCGCCGCGACCGAATCATCCCGGGTTTCGTGGGTGGTCAGCACCACTTCCACCGCTTCGCCGGGCGCGCGGCCCCGCTGGATGATCGCCTCCATTGAAACATTGTTTTCGTTCAGTGCCGAGGCAATTTCCGCGAAAACGCCGGGCCGGTCGACCACCGTCAGGCGCAGGTAGTAACGCCCCGTGCGCTGGCTGATGGGGGACGGGCTCGGCTGGGTGAGTTCCGCGCAGGGTACGCCGAAGGCCGGCGCCATGCGGCCGCGCGCGATATCCACCAGATCGGCGACCACCGCCGAGGCGGTCGGGCCCGCGCCGGCGCCCCTGCCCTCGTACATGGTGGTCTCGACGGCGTCGCCGTCGACCACCACGGCGTTGAACACGTCCTCGATATGGGCGATCGGGTCGGCGAGCGGCACCATGCAGGGATGCACCCGCTGCTCGATCCCCGACGGCGTGCGCCGGGCAATGCCCAGCAGCTTGATCCGGTAGCCGAGTTCCTGGGCGAACTCGAAATCCAGCGGCGAGACGTGGCGGATTCCCTCGGTATAGATCGAATCGAAGTCGACCTCCGTGCCGAACGCCAGGCTGGCGAGGATGGCCAGCTTGTGGGCCGTATCGACGCCATCGACGTCGAATGCCGGGTCCGCCTCGGCATAGCCCAGTTCCTGCGCCTCGGCGAGCACCTCGTCGAATCCGCGGCCGGTCTCGCGCATGGTCGACAGGATGTAATTGCAGGTCCCGTTGAGGATGCCGTAGACCCGGTCGAAACTGTTGGCCGCCAGACCCTCGCGGAGCGCCTTGACGATCGGAATGCCGCCCGCCACCGCCGCCTCGTAGGCCAAGGCGACGCCGGCGCCCTCGGCCGCGCGGGCCAGTTCCGTTCCATGATGCGCCAGCAGCGCCTTGTTGGCGGTGACCACGTGGCGGCCCGCGCCGAGCGCGCTGTCGACCACGGACTTCGCGATGCCGTCGGAGCCGCCGATGAGTTCGATGACCACCTCGGCGTCGGCTTTCCCGGCCATCTCGGCCGCATCGTCGTACCACTCGCACGCCTCCAGGGCGATGCCCCGGTCCTTGGACCGGTCGCGGGCCGAAACGGCGACCACCTCGAGTTCCCGGCCGCAGCGCCGGGTCAGAAGCCCGGCGTGGGTATCCAGCACCCGGATAACGCCGGCGCCCACCGTACCGAGCCCGGCAACGGCAATGGTCAATGGCTTGCTCAAGATGCGGCTGCCCGGCGGTGCTCTGTTCTTTCCGGGGCGTCGCCATAGGAGCCGAGGAAGGCCTTGACGTTCCGCGCCGCCTGGCGGATGCGCTGCGGGTTCTCCACCAGGGAGACCCGGACGAACCCGTCGCCGCGCTCGCCGAAGGCGATCCCCGGCGACACCGCCACCTTGGCCTCGCCCAGCAGCAACTTGGAGAACTCCACCGAACCCAGGTGCTCCAGCGCGGGCGGGATCGGGGCCCAGGCGAACATGGTCGCGGGCGGGCTCGGAATGTCCCAGCCGGCCCCGGCCATGCTCTCGACCAGCACGTCGCGGCGGTGCTTGTAGAGCGCGCGGATTTCGCCGACGCACTCCTGCGGGCCGTTCAGCGCGGCGGTCGCCGCGACCTGGATCGGCGTGAAGGCGCCGTAATCGAGGTAGGACTTGATCCGCGCCAAGGCCGCGATCAGGCGCTTGTTCCCGGTGGCGAAACCGACCCGCCAGCCGGGCATGGAATAGGTCTTGCTCATGGACGAGAACTCGACGGCGATCTCCCGGGCGCCCGGAACCTGCAGGATCGACGGCGGCGGGTTGCCGTCGAAATAGAGCTCCGCATAGGCCACATCCGACAAAATATAGATGCCGTGACGGCGGCAGAAATCCACCACGCGGCCATAGAATTCGAGATCGGTGGTGATGGCCGTCGGATTGTTCGGGTAGTTCAGCACCACGGCGGTGGGCTTGGGCACCGAATGGATGACGGCGCGCTCCAATGCCTCGAAGAACACCTCGTCGGTGGCCACCGGAATGTTCCGCACGCTCGAGCCGGCGATGATGAAGCCGAACTGGTGGATCGGATAGCTGGGATTGGGCACCAAGATGACGTCGCCGGGGCTGGTAATGGCCGAGGCGAGGTTGGCCAAACCCTCCTTGGAGCCCAGGGTCACGATGGTTTCGCTCTCGGGATCCACCTCGACGCCGAAGCGGCGCGCATAGTACGCCGCGTTGGCCCGGCGCAGGCCCGGAATGCCGCACGACGCCGAATAGCGGTGGGTCCTGGGATCGGTCACCGTCTCGGTGAGTTTTTCGACGATGTGGGGCGGCGTCGGACTGTCCGGATTGCCCATCCCGAAGTCGATGATGTCCTCACCGGCCGCGCGCGCCTTCGCCTTCATCGAATTGACTTCGTTGAAGACGTACGGCGGCAGCCGCTTTATCCGGTGAAATTCCTGTTCCATGGCCCTATGACGGCGCTCGCCGGCGCCCCTTCCATTGGCTTAATCAACTGCCAGAGTGGGGGGTTTAACGCCCTTGGGCCTAGAAATCGATAAAAATCTCGGCTCGCCGGTTGCCGGCTTCTCCCGATGGCAGGTACTCGTGATACCGGGGATACTGGGAGGACACCGCGCCGACGAACAAACTGCCGGGCCGGGCGCCGATTCTGATCAGCTCCCGGGCCACCGCATCGGCGCGGGCCGCGGAGACCCGAAGCTTCACCTCCTTGTGCCGGACTTCGTCTTCGGTTGCGATCCGGCGGCTGGCATGGCCGACGATCCGGATGGTGCCGCCGGTCTGGCGCTGCTGGGCGAAGACCTGGCGGATGATCCGCCGGTCCCGGGCATTGAGCCTGGACGACCCGTTGTCGAACTGAATGGTCGCCACCTGATAGGAACCCCGGACCGCCGCCGGGTTGAAATCCGAGAGGCTCTGGACGCCGCCGGGAGGGGGCGCCGCGGCCCCGGGCGATTTTTGGGGGGATGTCCGGGGCGATGCCTGGAGCGGATTTACCGGATCGCCCTGGCGGCGGACGGCGTTCCTGGAATAACGCCGGGCGCCCTCCCGGTCCGAAACCAGGCCGCGCTGGGTTTGGGCGCGCTGCTCCCGGGACGAGGTGACGGGCCGCTCGGGCACGGTGTTCAGATTGGGGATGGGCTGACCGGCGCCCGGGGCCGCCTGCCCGCGCCCGTCCCGAAGCCCGTCCTGGGCATTCTCCGGAGCCCGCGACCGGCCGTCGCCGCCGAAGACGAAATCGCGCGCGCCCTCGCGCCATTCCGCGGGGTTGACGGCGTCGGGGATCGAGGAACATCCGGCAAGCAACGCGGCCAGACCCACGGCAAGAAACCGCCGCGGCCGCTTGATCCGTTTAGACGCCAATCTACTCATCGCTGATGTGCCCCTCCTGTATTGGCCGAATCGCGTTTACCGATTCGGCGCTCACCCGGCTGGCCAAGGGTTAATGGATTGCAAGGACCGGCGGGATTCCGTCCCGCCTGCATGGATGGAAGCCATATGGGGGCCTCATATACGAGTCGGCGCGTTCGGCCAAGACGGAATCATCCAACCGTCGACTTGATGTGCCTCGCGGCCATCTCCGCGTAATGGGCGCACCGGCCGGCATGACGCCTTCAAATTCCATTGGCTGATTCACCGGGGGCTTAACGCCCTTTGGCCTAGAGCCGATCTAGAAATCGATAAAAATCTCGGCTCGCCGGTTGCCGGCTTCTCCCGAGGGCATGTATTCGTGATACCGGGGATACTGGGAGGACACCGCGCCGACGAACAAACTGCCGGGCCGGGCGCCGATTCTGATCAGCTCCCGGGCCACCGCATCGGCGCGGGCCGCGGAGACCCGAAGGTTCACCTCCTTGTGCCGGATCAGGTCCATGTTCGCGGTCCGGCGGCTGGCATGGCCGACGATCCGGATGGTGCCGCCGGTCTGGCGCTGCTGGGCGAAGACCTGGCGGATGATCCGCCGGTCCCGGGCATTGAGGCGGGACGACCCGTTGTCGAACTGAATGGTCGCCACCTGATAGGAACCGCGCCCCGCCGCCGGGCTGAATTCCGAGAGCCTCTGGAAGCCGCCGACCTTGGAGGCGGCGTCGGCGCCGGGCGGAAGCGCCGGGCGCGCGGCGCCGGGCGACAACGCCGGCGGGCCGATGGAGGCGCCGCGCGCGGTTTGGACGCCCGCGCTGGAGATCACAATGGTTCCTGGGGTTTCAGGCCCGCCGCCGTCAACCGCCGGCGCGGCCTGCCGGCGTTGCGGCGTGGGGCGCGGGGCCGGCGCGGCTTTCGGCGCCGGTTGCGGGGCTGATGCGGCCGTCGGGGGTGTCGGCGGTGTCGGCGCGGCTTGCCGCGGCGGGGGAGCCGGTCTCGGTGCGGGCGCCGCCGCAGCCGGAGGCCGGGGAGACGGCGTCGCCGTGCGGGGCGGCGTCTCGATCCGGGGCGCCGCGGCCCCGGGCGATTTTTGGGGGGATGTCCGGGGCGATGCCTGGAGCGGATTTACCGGATCGCCCTGGCGGCGGACCGCGTCGTTGGAATAGCGCCGGGCGCCCTCCCGGTCCGAAACCAGGCCGCGCTGGGTTTTGGCGCGCTGCTCCCGCGACGAGGGCTTGGGCCGCTCGGGCACGGTGTTCAGATCGGGGATGGGCTGACCGGCGCCCGGGGCCGCCTGCCCGCGCCCGGCCCGAGGATCGTTCTGGGCAGTCTCCGCCGCCCGCGTTTGGCCGTCGCTGTCCAAGACGAGATCGCGCGCGCCTTTGAACCATTCCACGGGGTTGATGGCGTCGGGGATCGAGGAACATCCGGCAAGCAGCGCGACCACACTCACCGCGAGAATTCGCCGCCGCCGCTTGATCCGTCTACGTGCCGATCTACGCATCGTCGGTGCGCCCTTCGTCAGTTGACCGAATGCCGTTAACCGATTCGGCGCCCACCCTGCCATCCAAGGGTTAACAGATTGCAAACATCGGCGGGATTCCGTCCCGCCTGCCTGGATGCGGCTCGTATTCGAGCCGGCCCGTTCGGCCAAGGCGGAATCAGCCGCTGATGGACTTGATGTGCCGCTCGGCCATTTCCGCGTAGTGGGCGCACTGGTCGGGCCACTGGGCGACTTCCTCGTCCCGCAGGCCGCGCCAGTACTTCGCCGGATTGCCGGCCCACAGCTCGCCCTTCCTGACGCGCTTCCCGGGCGTCACCAGCGACCCGGCGGCGACCATGGCGCCCGTCTCCACCACCGCATTGTCCATGACCGTGGCGCCCATGCCGATGAAACACCCGTCCTCCAGCGTGCATCCGTGCAGCAGGCAGGAGTGGCCGACCAGGACGTCCGAGCCGATGAACGTATCGGCGATGCCTTCGGTGATGTGAACCACCGTATTGTCCTGGAGATTGGTGCCGCCGCCGACCTCGATGGTGCCGCAATCCCCGCGAAGCACGCAGCCATACCAGATGCTCGACCGGGACCCGATGGCGGTTTTGCCGATCACCGTCGCGGCGGGGGCGATGAACGCGTCTTCGGCAATGTCCGGCATGACGCCTTCGAAGGGGAGAATGAGTCCGTGTCCGTGCATGGATGACATCCGGTTGATGTGGGCGGAATGCGGAAACCTAGATCACCCCAGGCGCCGCGCCAAGGCCGGGGGCGGCAACACGGGTGAACGGGGGCGGATACCGGGCATCGTTTCCCGTCGGGACGGAACGGATTACCGCCTGGGCTTCGATATTTGATCTTGAGACCATAATGGTCTCGCATTATGTTGGGGCTCAAATGAGGATAATTGCCCGCCGCACCTTGCGGGAGTTTGTCGAGAGTCTCGCGGGGCGAAAGGATCAGCCGGCAGTGAAGGCCGCGCTCGATGCTTGGTTCGATGAAGTCGGCAAGGCGGAGTGGGCGAATTCCGCCGGTGTGAAGAGACACTACGCCACGGCCAGCATCGTCAACGCCGAGCGGATTGTCTTCAACATCAAGGGCAATGACTACCGCTTGGTGGTGGCGGTCGATTTCGAAAAGGGTATCGTCTGGATCAAGTGGATCGGCACCCACAAGGCATATGACAGGATAGACGCAGCCGAGGTGAGACATGGCGACTGAACTGAGACCCATCCGCTCCGAAGCAGACTACGAGGCGGCGCTCGAAGAGGCCGAACGCCTTTGGGGCGCCGGGAGCGGCACGCCGGACGGCGACCGTCTCGATGTGCTTGCCACACTGATCGAAGTATACGAGGCGAAGCACTATCCCATGGACCCGCCCGACCCGGTCGAGGCGATCCGGTTCCGGATGGAGCAGTTGGGCCTGACCCGCAAGGACCTGGAGCCGATGATCGGTCCCCGCAACCGGGTGGCGGACGTTCTCAACCGCAAGCGCGGCTTGTCCATCGACATGATCCGGCAATTGCATGAACATCTCGGGATTTCCGCCGAAGTGCTGATCCGGCCGAGCCGCTTCGACAAGGTTGCATGATCGGTTTCACCTGATGCGCCTATCTTGGAACGAGGTTCGCGCCCGCGCGCGGCCGCACCCCCTCACTCTCATAATCTTATGACCCCCTCACCCTGACCCTCTCCCCCTGGAGAAGGGGGAGAGGGAACGCATGGCGTGCCCCCCTCCTCCCGGTTGACAATAGGGGCGTTTTCCCGTACTTCCCGCCGCCATAAACGGTTCCCCTGGAATTGGAACCGGTCATAATTCCGGACGATACCCGAATGAGTTTCGACGACCTCGGCTTAAGCGAAGAGGTCCTCCGCGCCGTCGCCGACGCGGGCTACACCGATCCGACGCCGATCCAGGCGAAGGCCATCCCCCATGTCCTGATGGGACGCGACATTCTCGGCTGCGCGCAGACCGGCACCGGCAAGACCGCGTCGTTCACCCTGCCGATGATCGACATCCTGGCCGCCGGCCGGGCGCGCGCCCGGATGCCCCGGACGCTGATCCTGGAGCCGACCCGGGAGCTCGCCGCCCAGGTCGCCGAGAATTTCGACACCTACGGCAAGTACCACAAGCTCTCCAAGGCGCTGATCATCGGCGGCCAGTCCATGGACGACCAGTACAAGCTGGTCGACCGGGGCGTCGACGTGCTGATCGCGACGCCGGGGCGGCTGATCGATCTGTTCGACCGGGGCATGCTGCTGCTCAGCGACGTGAAAATCCTGGTCATCGACGAGGCCGACCGGATGCTCGACATGGGCTTCATACCCGACGTGGAGCGCATCGTCGGCCTGCTGCCCAAGATGCGCCAGACCCTGTTCTTCTCGGCCACCATGCCGCCGGAAATCCGCCGCCTCGCCGACGCCTTCCTGATGAACCCGAGGGAGATCACCGTCGCGCCGCCGGCAACGCCGCTGGAGAAGATTTTCCAGGGGATCGTCACGGTGACCCGGAAGGAACGGGGCCGCGGCGGCGGCGGATATCAGAAATTCAAGCGCGAGGCGCTGAGGGCGCTGCTGGAAAAGGAAGACGTGCGCAGCGCGCTGATCTTCTGCAACCGCAAGCGGGACGTGGATATCCTCTACCGCTCGCTTGTGAAGCACGGCTTCGACGCGGCGGCGCTCCACGGCGACATGGCGCAGTCGGCCCGCACCGAGACCCTGGGGAAATTCAAGGCCGGCGAAATCAAGCTGGTGGTGTGCAGCGACGTCGCCGCGCGCGGCATCGACATCATCGAGCTCAGCCACGTCTTCAATTTCGATATCCCGACCCACGCCGAGGACTACGTTCACCGGATCGGCCGCACCGGCCGCGCCGGCCGCGAGGGCCGCGCCTTCACGCTGGTGACGCCCGAGGACGGCAAGTACCTCCACGCCATCGAACGGCTGCAGGGCCGCAAGATCGAGGAAATCCACGCCGGCCCCGGCAAGCCGGGCCGCGGGGCGCTGGCGAAACAGGACGACGCCGGGCCGGAAAAGGGCGCTTCCGGGCGCAAGGATGGCCAGAAATCCCACAAGAAATCCGCTGGGCCCAAGCGCGACGGCAAACGGGACGGCAGGCCAGAGAACAGGCAAGACGGCAGGCAGGACGGCCGGCGGAACGAAAAGCGCGGCAAGGAGCCCGGACGGGCCGGGAAGGACGAAGCGGTCGTCGGGATGGGCGACCACGTTCCCGCGTTCATGCTGCGTCCGGCGAGGGCGCCCGGATAGCCGCTTTGACAATCCCCCGCCTTTGACCTCAAACTGGCGGCGTCGGTTACGAAATTTCCCCGGGGAGGACCGCTCCATGCAGACGATTTTCGTGCAAGTGAAGTGCGAGCTCGGCGAGGCCTATTCCGTCGCCGGCCAGGCGGTCGAAACGGTGGAACAGGTCTCCGAGGTCCACTCCATATCCGGCGAGCACGACCTGCTGATCAAGTGCTATCTCGACGATGCCACCGACATCGGGCATTTCGTCACCGAACAGATCCAGCGCATTCCCGGCGTCAAGGACACCTTCACCCTGATCACCTTCAAGGCGTTTTCGTAAGCCGCCCCGCGAGCGTCGCGGCCTACCATCACCCCAACCCTCTCTCAGAGGGAGAGGGAGCTTGCCGTGCGTCCCCTCTCCCCCTTCTTTCCAGCCTTCGTAGCCGAAGGCTACTTCGGCGGAGTAGGCCAGGGGGAGAGGGTCAGGGTGAGGGGGTCATAAGAAATGAGCGTGGGGGACTGGACTCCGGCGGCAAATCGCACACATTGATAGGGGAGCATGGTTCGCGGGTCTCGCCACAGGGATTCCCGCGCGCAAAAATGCGCGCAAAGGCGCCGAATTGGAATTTAACCAAGTCATCAAATGTCTATTAATGTCCATGAATGTCCATTACAGCCCGCGCGATCGGGCCTGAATCGAAATTTTTGTTGGAAATATATTCCAAGGCCGATTATGACGGATCGCGCGGACGGCGGACGGGAACGGTCAGAGGTAGTACGCCCTGAGGGGCGGAAAGCCGTTGAAGCCCACCGACGAATAGCTCGCCGTATAGGCCCCGGCATCGAGTATGTCGATCTTGTCGCCGGCCTTCAGGTCCATGGGCAGGCGGTACTCGGCGCGCTCGTAGAGGATGTCCGCGCCGTCGCAGGTCGGGCCGGCGAGAATCACCGGGCCGGTCTCGCCATCCGGATGTCCGGCCGGATGTCCGGTCCTGAGCGCATACTGGATCGCTTCGTCCATGGTCTCGGCCAGCCCGCCGAACCTGCCCACGTCCAGGTAGACCCAGCGGACCCGTTCGCCGTATCCCTTGGCCGAGACCAGCACCACCTCGGCGCGGACGAGGCCCGCATTGGCGGTCAATATGCGCCCGGGCTCGATCATCAGGGCCGGCGGCCGGTTGCCGAAGGCGCGGGCGATTTCGGTCCGGATGGCTTCGGCCACCTCCGGCAGTTCGGGAACGTCGTCCCGGTAGCGGATGGGGAATCCGCCGCCGAGATTGACCAAATCCAACATGATCCCCTTTTCCGCCAGCGTGGTGAATATGCGCGCCACCTCGCCGATGGCCGCCTGCCAGGGGCCCAGTTCGGTCTGCTGGGAGCCGACGTGAAACGAGATGCCCCGCGCGGCCAGGCCCGCGTCCCGCGCCTTGACCATCAGATCGACCGCCATCTCCGCCGAACAGCCGAATTTGTGGGAAAGCGGCCAGGCCGCGCCCCGGTTGGCGACCAGCATGCGGCAGAACACCTCCGAGCCGGGCGCCGCCACGGCGAGCTTCTCCAGTTCCGGTTCGCTGTCGAAGGCGAACAGCCGCACGCCCCGGCTGTAAGCGGCGGCGATATCGTCCAGCTTCTTGGCGGTGTTGCCGAAGGCGATGCGGGACGGGTCCACGCCGGCGGCCAGGCACCGCTCGATCTCGGACAGGCTCGCCGCATCGAAACTGGAACCGAGTCCGGCCAGCCGCTGAAGCACCGGCGAGGCCGGATTGGCCTTCACCGCGTAATGGATTTCGGCTTGCGGCAGCGCCGAGCGCAAGGCGCCGTAGTTTGCCGAGATCACGTCGAGATCGACCACCAGACAGGGGGTGTCCGGCTGCCGCTCGGCGAGAAATCGGTCGATTTTAGGCGTCATGTGCGCTCCCGGCCGCTACCAAGGCCGAGCCGGGTTATACGACAATTTCGCCGGTTTCAAAGGGAAAACCGGGCAATACCCGACCGGAATACCTGGACATTTTTTGTGGACGATATAAATATCCCCCAAAGCTATGGTAAACGCCGGCGATTGCCGCCGCCCGGCCCGTTGACGAGGTAAGAGATGTTCATTCAAACCGAAGCCCTGCCCGACCCGGATCGGCTGAAGTTCATTCCCGGCGAGGCCGTTTTGCCCGGCGGTTCGGCGGAGTTCCCCGACGAGGAATCGGCGGAGCGTTCGCCCCTCGCGGAGCGCCTGTTCGGTGTCGACGGCGTTGCCGGAATCACCCTCCACGCCGATCACGTGGTGGTCGAAAAGGACCCGGACCTGGATTGGATGGTGATGAAGCCGATGGTCCTCGGCGCGATCATGGATCACTACACGTCCGGCGCGCCGGTGATGCACGGCATGGAAGCGGGAGCCGCCGAAGACGCCCCCGCCGACGAATCCATCGTCGCCCAGATCAGGGAAATCATCGACACCCGGATCAAGCCCGCCGCCCAGCAGACCGGCGGCGACGTCGATTTCGTCGATTTCAAGAACGGCGACGTGCTGGTCGAGTTCCAGGGATCGGCCTTCTCGCTGATCGGCGGCATGACCAACGTGCTGCGGCACTACGTGCCGGAGGTAGTCGCGGTGAAGGACTACCGGGATGCGCTGCCCAAGCCGGGATTGGATACGGCCGAGGCCAAGAGCATCCAGACGGTGCTGGACGAGCGGATCAACCCCGCCGTCGCCAGCCACGGCGGCCATATTTCGCTCATCGACGTACAGGGCGATATCGCCTATGTCCGCCTCGAAGGCGGCTGCCAGGGCTGCGGGATGGCCGACGCCACCCTCAAGCAGGGCATCGAAACGGAGATCAAGGAAGCCGTCCCCGCCATCAGCCAGGTGCTCGACGTCACCGATCATGCGGGCGGCACCAATCCCTATTACCAGCCGGGCGCCATGTAGCGCCGCAACTCCCCGGGGGAAACCATGGCCGAAGAACAGGCGCTCCAGGAGCGGCTCACCAGCTACCTGGGCAAGGAACTCTACGTCATCTTCTCGAAGCCCGAGGCGCCGCGCGACAAGGTGCGCGAGGTCTCGCCCGCCCACCTCGATCATCAGGTGCGGCTGGAGAAGGAGGGCATTCTCTACGGCGCCGGTCCGGTGTTCGACGAAGGCGCCGACGCGCCCGTGTTCGGGATGATCGTCATCCGGGCCGGAGATTTCGACGAGGCTCGGAAAATCGCCGAGTCGGACCCCATGCATTCCACCGGGGTGCGCTCCTACGAACTCCGCAAGTGGAAGATGAACGAGGGGTCGTTCCAGGTCACCATCAACTTCTCGGACCAGTCGGCGGACATCGGGTAGGCCCTACATCCGGTCCCTTTCAGCCCGTTCCGAATTCACCACATGCCACATGAACCGGGCGGCGACGCTGCGCCACGGGCGGTAGATTTCGCCCGCCGCCAGCATCTCGGCGCGGGTGGGGCGCCGGGGCAGCCCCTTGAGCTTCTGGTAGCCGACGACGATGCCGAGGTCGTCCACCGGCCACAGGTCGGGCCGCTTCAAAGCGAACAGCAGGTAGACCTGGGCAGTCCACGGGCCGATGCCCTTCAGCGCGGTCATCGCCTCGATGGCGTCGTCATCGGCCTGGCGGGCCACCGCGCGGAGGCTGAGGTCGCCGTCCACCAGGGCTCTCGCGATGGCGCGGCCATAGGCCCCCTTCTGGCGGCTCAGGCCCACCTTCCGGTGGTCGTCGTCGGTGAGACCGAGAAAGACTTCCGGGGTCATGGGGTCGGCATATTCGTTGAGCCGCGCCTGGATGGCCCGGGCCGAGGCGGTCGAAACCTGCTGGGCGCAGATGATCTTGAACAGGGAATCGAAACCCGGCCGGCGGCCGCGCACGGGCGGCGGGCCGAGTTCCTCGTAGGCGCGCCTGATGTCGGGATCGCGCCGGGCGAGTTCGGTCAGCGCCTCGGCCATCACCGATTTGGTTATTTTAGTCGTCATGCCGGGGAGCTAAACTCACGGGGACCGCATCCGCAAGGGAGATGACGCGTGATTGTCGAGCAAATCTGGACCAACAACGATTTCCGCAATTTCAACTACCTGATCGCCTGCCCGGAGACCGGCGAGGCGCTCGCCGTCGATCCGCTGGAGTTCGGCCAGTGCCTGGATGCGGCCAGGGACCGGGGCTGGGAAATCACCCAGATCCTCAACACCCACCACCACCACGATCATACGGGCGGCAATGCCGGCATGGTCGCGGCCACCGGCGCCAGGATTCTCGCCAACGCCAAGGCCAGGGACGACATCCCGGAGATGGATATCGGCCTCGATGCGGGCGACGTGGTGAAGGTGGGCAGGACCGTCGAGCTCGAGGCCATGGATACGCCCGGCCATACCATGAGCCACGTCTGCCTGCTGTCGCGCACCGATCAGCCGGCGCTGATCTGCGGCGACACGCTGTTCAACGCGGGGGCCGGACACTGCAAGGGCGGCGGCCACCCGGAGCCGCTCTACGAAACCTTCGCCCGACAACTGGCGGTCCTTCCGGACAATACGCTGATCTACCCAGGCCACGACTACATCGAGAACAACCTCGGTTTCACCCTCGACCGGGAGCCCGACAACGCGCGCGCCGCCAGCCTCAAGGAAGAGGTCGCGGGCCAGGACACCAACCGGGCGATGGTGACGACCCTGGCGCTGGAGAAGGAGGTCAACACCTTCTTCCGGCTGCAGAGCCCGACGGTGATCGCCCGGCTGCGGGAAGCCTTCCCCGACCTCCCCGACGAGCCCGACGAGAAGACCGTGTTCCTGAAACTCCGGGAACTGCGGAACGACTGGTAGGGCGCATCCTCCGGGAAATTCCCCCTCACCCAGCTACGGCTAAGGCGGGCTACCGCCCGCCAAGCCTTCGCAACCCTCTCCCTCAGGGAGAGGGAACGCACATGAAATTCCCCTCTCCCCCTTGGGGGAGAGGGTCAGGGTGAGGGGGTCACGGGAAATGAGCGTGAGGCCGTACCCTATTCCGCGGGCTGCTGGGCGGTTTCCCGGGCGCCGCGGGACCGCGCCGCCCAGCCGGCGGCGACGGCGAAGCCCAGCGTGACCAGCATCAGCACCGCGGAGGTGAAGAACAGCCACGCCGGCGCGTTCTGGTCCATGATCGAGCCGTAGAGCACCGGGCCGAAGAACCCGCCGACGGAGAACCCGGTGGAAACGAAGCCGAACGCTTTGCCGGTCGCGCCCGCCGGCGCGATGGAGGCGACCATCAGGTCCCGGGACGGCATCACCGCGCCGATCATGAAACCGACGAAGGCGAGCCCGACGACCACGCCGCCCACCGGCGCCGCCGACATGCCGACGAGGATCAGGACGGCCGCGGAGAGGGAGTAGCCGACGGCGGCGATGGCGTCGAAGCGCTTGAGCCAGGTGGTGACCATGCCGCCGGCGAACACCCCGATGGTGATGCCCCAGAGATAGATGGCCAGCGTCTGGTTGGCGGCCACCAGGCCGATCTCGAACATCTCGATCATCGCCGGAATGCCGAAGGTCTGGATGCCGTTCCCCGACAGGGCGGTCGCCACGTAGAAGCCGAACATCAACAGGATGGGCGTGGTGAAGATGAACGATCTGCCGGCGGCCTTGCCGGTGCCGGTCTTGGCGGGATCGGTCCCGGCGGCGGGCGCCCGGAACTCCCGGTCGTTGAGGAAGCGGGCGAAGACGATCAGCGATACGGCGCCGATCATCCCGGCGATGCCGAGGATATGCATGATCTCGCGCCAGTCGAAGTTCGGCGCCAGGAAGCTGACCACGGTCGGCGTCGCGGCGAACCCCAGGAATCCGGCGCTGGTGTGGATGGCGTAGGCCTTGCCCCGCCACGGCCCGCGGACCCGGGCGGTCATGATGGTGTAGTCGGAGGGGTGGAACTGGCTGTCGCACAGTCCGGCGACGGCGGCGAGCGCGACGAGCACCGCCACCGAGTCGGCGAAACCCATGAGGAACATGCAGGCCGAAATGCCGATCAGCCCGAAGATGATGAAGGGCCTGGCGCCGTAGCGGTCCATGACCACGCCCGCGGGGTACTGGCCGGCCGCCGACATGCCGGCATAGGCGGTCATGATCAGGCCGAACAGCATGAAGGCGCTCTCGGCGCCGAGGTCGGCCTTGATCAGCGGCAGCAGCGCCGGCACCACGAGGATGTAGAAGTGGCTGAAAAAATGAGCCATGGAGACCAGGCCGATGGCCAGGACCTCGTGGCTCCGGCGTGTGCCGGGTTCGCTCATGCGCCAAGGTCGCTCATATGATGCTCCCCTGCCCCAATGTCGGGCGTCGATCATCTGCCTATCCCGACCGCCCGCCACTTGCAAGGCCCAGGGTCTGCATTCGATTAGGGAAATCCTGTTTTCACGCCCTCAAAAAACCTTTCCCTCTCCCCTGGAGGGAGAGGGTTGCGGAGGCTTGGCGAGTTAGGGCACAAAGCGAACGCAAAGGTCAATTCTGCGAATTGACCGGGACTGCCCAAGCGAGCCCTAGCCGTAGCTGGGTGAGGGGGAAAAGGATTTCACCACAGAGACACAGAGATCACAGAGAGGGACTGAATCACCCCCTCACCCTGTCCCTCTCCCCCAAGGGGGCGAGGGAACGCACGGCAAGCTCCCTCTCCCTCTGGGAGAGGTCGGTCATTTCCCACAGGGAATTGACCAGGGTGAGGGTGATATGGAGATTCCGCCCCGTCACCACCGTATCGCGCCGGTGAGAATTGCGCCGTGGGCCGGGGGTTCGTTGCCGTTGGCGCTCTCCCGGCGGGTGGCGTCGAGATCGACCCGGAAACCGGCATAGCCCGGCACCGCCGGGGTCAGCCGCCAGCCGACGCGGTAGTCCCGCCCGCCGCCGTCCGAGGCTCCGAACCCGGCATTGGGCGTGCCGGTCAGGCGCCCGCCCAACAGCCCGAAGCCGTAGCCGAGTTCGCCTTCCAAGGCGCCCGCCTCTCGCGCATTCGTAGCGCCCGACGCGGCGCCCCGTGGCAGCTCCTCCCGCCACAGGGCGCCGGCCCCGCCGGAGGGCGCGCCCCAGCGGGGGCTCAGGGACAAGGACAGTCCGCGCCCGTCCGGCTCCGGCTGCATCCGCACCGTCAGGCTCGCGCCGCGCTCGTCGGCGCCCTTCTCCGAGTGGGCCGCGAGCCAGCGCCCGCGCGCCTCGACCGCGAGGCCGGGCGCCGCGACGCGCACCCCGCCCGCCAGTTCCAGGCCGGTTCCGGTCAGCCCGTCGCCGCCGTCCCGCCGCCCCGCCGTCTCGACGAAGGGCGTCAGCGTGGACCCGTCGTCGAACCCGATGCGCCTTGACGCCTCGATGCCGGCCCGCGCCCGCCAGACGTCGGCCCGTATGCCGTCCACCGCCTGTTCCTCTCCCTCTTCGCCGCCGCCCTTGGCGGTTCGCATCCTGGCGAGGCTCCCATCGCCTTGCGCCGCCAGGGCGATCCCCCCGAGGGGCGGCAGCTTCCGCTTGAGACCCACCGAACCCGCCCGCATGGTCAGATTGCTTTTCTCCGCCGGCTCGCCGTCTCCCGGCATGTGGCGCGCCTCGCCCCGGCCGGCGCCCAGCATGCCGCCGAGCTCCAGCCCGTTCCCGAAGGTCCAGCGCCCGTAGGGCCAGAGCGCCGTCAGGTCGGTCTCGATCCGGCCCTTTTCGTCGTCGAGGGTATAGTCCGTCTCGCTCATCCCGCGGGACACCGCGAGGCCCGCCACCCAACGCCCGGGACGATCCGAACCCCTGGGAGCCTCCCGCGCGTCCACGCCGAGCCAGCCGGTGCGGGTCTCGCCCCGGTAGCTCGAGACCGCGTCCGGGCGGCCCGAGAAGGAGCCGAAGTCCCCCCGGCCCCACACGGCCCAGCGGGGCGCAAGGGAATCCAACCTCTCATCCCCCTCCTTGTTTCCGGGGGCCGCGCCCAGCGCGAGCGAGAACGCGCTCGACCCCAGTAGATCGCCGGCCTCCATCCCCCGGCTCTCGCCGCCGCCCGGCGGCCAGACGCCATCCGGTCCCGCCGCGCCGGTCCCGCCGAACCGGACCGTCTCGCCGGCCAGCGACAGCCCCGCCGCCGGAACCGCATCGCCCAGCCGCGTGCCGATATGGTCCAGCGCACCCGCAACCGAGCGCGACGCCACCGCCGCCAGGGTCCGCTTCACCACCCGCTGCTGTTCCTCGGACGCCGGAGACCGGGGCGTGGCCGTGGTGCCCGTGCTCTTGGCGTAACCGTGGATGGCGATCTTCCAGGACACGTTGGACGAGCTGCTCCACGACCCACCCCATAGGCTTCCGTCGCCGATGCTCCAGCCCGCCGCCGCGCCCGCATCCTCGCTGTCCGAGTTCGTTCGGTGGTATGTGATTCCGGTGATCGTACCCGCCATCGCCCCTACCCACACCACGAAATACGTCGTGTTGGCGGCAAGGTCGATGCCCGTGGTCGTGCCGGTGACCGTCGTGCCGCTCTGGGTAATGGTCAACGCACCCAGGCTGCCGCCGGGCTTGTTGTTCGATCCCGACGACTCGATGCGCATTTCCAGGGTAGATATGTCGGAAGAGGTGAGCGTGCCGGTAACCGGGAATGTCACGCTGGTCAGCTTGTAGCCCGCGGCGTTGCCGCCGGTCGTGAACGCCTGTGCGCGACCAAGAGTAATAACAGTTGTGGAGTCAGTACTCTGCCCGGTGTTGCTCACCAGCGTGACGGAGGTCTGCGCCTCGGCCGCATCGGCGCCGAGCAGCAGGGCGAAGGCGAGGGCGAGCACGCAGGCCGCCGCGCGCCAGGCGGAAGGGCGGAATCGGGAAACGGCCCCCGGTGGAATGGACTGCACCGCCGTTGAACCGACCGTGTCCTCTCGCGTCATGCTGGGCCCCTGCATTGGTATTACTCCCGATAACTGTCGTTATCGGGAGTAATCTGCGGGCTCGCGATTGGACGAACCGGAGGCGCGCATATGTATCTCGAACCCCCGGCCGACCCCTGCGAGGAGCCGGGTAATGAACGCGCACCGGTGCTCGCGATGCGACTCCAACGGTTCCTGCAGACAACAAACGGCGCGTTCAGCACGAACACCGAACGGGCGCTCAGGTCGGACCTCGGCATCTATGCGGCGTGGTGCGCCGAGCGGGGGAAGAGGGTCTTGCCGGCGGCGCCCGAGACGGTCGCCGCCTTCATCGATGCGATGGCGGAGACCCGGGCGCCGGCCACGGTGCGCCGCTACGCCGCCAGCATCGCCAAGGTCCACCGGGAGACCGGATGCGGCAAGATCCTCAAAAGTCCGGCCGTGCGGCTCGCGCTCAGGCGCATGCACCGCGTGAAGGGGCGGCGCCAGAGACAGGCGCACGGCATGACCGGGCCGCTGCGCGAACGCCTGCTGGAGGCGGCGGGAGATAGATTGATCGACGACCGCAACCGGGCGCTGCTCGCCGTGGCCTATGACGCCATGCTGCGGCGCACCGAGCTCACGTCTCTGGAAGTGTCTGATTTTCTTGAGGAAATCGGCGGCGACGCGACCTTGCTGGTGCGCCGCTCCAAGACCGACGGCGAGGGCCGGGGCGAACGCCTCTACCTCGCGCGCGATACCGTTGTGTTGGTGCGCGCCTGGCTGGAACGCAGCGGGATCCAGGAGGGAAGGCTGTTCCGCTCGGTCGGCAAGGGCGGCGGGCTCGGCGAGGGGCTCGATCCGAGCCAGGTGCCGCGCATCTTCAAGGGCATGGCGCGCCGCGCCGGACTGCCGGCGGCGATGGTGCAGGGCCTGTCCGGGCACTCGGCCCGGGTGGGCGCGGCCCAGGACATGATCGCCGCCGGTATCGAGCTTCCGGCAATCCTCCAGGCCGGGCGGTGGAAGTCGACCGCCATGGTCAACCGCTACGGCGAGCAGCTATTGGCGCGGCGCAGCGGGGCCGCCCAGCTCGCCCGGCTTCAGGAACGGAGCTGAAGGTTGCCGGGGGTGTGCGAATACGGCTGCCGGGCTATAATGACCGGGCGGCCATGGCGGTGCATGGGCGAGCCGTGGCGGCATCGAAGGGGCCGAATCCGGCCCTGGCGGGCCTCAAGGGCGCAAATCCGGAAAATGTTATCAGGAGTAATAATCGGCGCGGGCGGCGGGTCCGGCGTCCCGGCGGCGCTGCCCGGCAGGAGCCGGCCGGCCTGGAAAAAACGGCGGACGTTCAAGGGGTTACCGGAAATTGGCGGCGGAACGCGGTGCCTTGCCGGAGGTGCGGCGCACCGCCGGTGCAAGGGTAACGTCAAGAGTTATGTGTCAGGGAGAGAGGGGTACTGATTCCCTGAGACTTGTTTTCGTGAATGAAGACCGCGTAGAGGATGCGGTCCATTGAGGTTTTATCCTTGAAGGTTCCCATGGGCCGGGTTCGTCTGCGAACCTCGCGGAACCTCCGTTCGATGGCATTGGTGGTCCTGACCTGCTTTCGCTCGGCGAGGTCCTTGTAGCGGAAGCAGGTGAGCAGGTCGTCGAGGTCGTTGCGCAGGCAGGCGACGGCCTTGGGGTAGGTATCTTCCCAGGCGTCGGCGAAGCGGCGGGCGGCGGTCTCGGCCTTGCGGCGGTTGGGGGCATTCATGACGGCGTGGACGTCGGCCTTGACGGCCTGCTGGTCGGCTACGCGGACCTTGTTGAGGATGTTCCTGATTTTGTGCGCCCAGCACCTCTGAACGGGGATGCCGTGATAGACGATCGGCAAGGCGGCGAGCAGGCCTTGGCCGCCATCAACGCAGATCATCTCAAGGCCCTCGCCGGTGAGGCCGCGGCGGTGCAACGCGGTGAGGAAGCGCTCCCACTCCGCGGCGCTCTCGCTGGCGGCGAGTTGGAAGTCGATAATCTCCTTCTTGCCGTCGTGCCGTATGCCCAGCGCCACCAGGACCGGCCTCCTGAGCGCGCCGGCGCCGGTCTTGCAGGCCAGCACCACGCCGTCGAGCATCAGCGCCTTGTAGGCGTTCTTCAGCGGCCGGCGGTGGAATGCGGCGACCGACAGATCGAGGGTCTTGGCGACCCGGCTCACCGTCGCGGCCGAGACCGGACGCCCGAGCAGGGCAAGCAGGACCTCGCCGACCTTGCGGGTCGAGAGCCCCAGCACGAAGCCGGCCAGGATGGCGCGGTCGATCTCTGGAGCGCGCCTTGCGTAGCTCTTCAGAACCTCGGTCGGGCAGAAGTGCCGGGTGCGCGGCACGTTGAGCTCGATGTCGCCGAGCTCGCTGAGCAGGCGGCGCCGGTAGGTGCCGTTGCGCCGGTCGCGCATAGCGCTGCCATCGAGGCCGTCGAGCCAGCGATCCACCGCCTCGGCCATCCGGCCCTCGATGATCTCGGCCAGCGCCTGGCGGCCAAGCGGGCGATAACCCTCGCCCCAGTCCAATCCGCCTGCTTGCATCTCCTTCACCACCTCAAAGGCTTGTGGTAGGTTCTCAATCGTTACAGCTTGCTGTGGCATCGGGGTGATCCTTCTTGCGGTTGTCGTAAACCACAGGGAGTACCCCATTCCCAACTGACACATAAATTTTTACGTCACCGGTGCAAGTGCGTTCTTGACAAGTTTGCTCCTGATAACGACAGTTATCGGGAGTAATCCAGCGCCGGACCAAGCGGCCGACGCCGGTCCGGACGGCTCAGGCCTCCGCTACTTTCCCCCATTCCCCGACACATCGTTAGTCCCGAAAGCGAAAGAGCATCGAGGGTGGGGGAGACCTTGTGCCGCGCCACTTGAAATCCCCTTAGATGATCTATAAATATAGCATGGCCTATTTTTACGATTTGTTTATGGGACGAACAGAGCAATGGCGAAACCCGCACACAGAAGCTATTCCCGCTATGCCCGCGAAGCCGCGGAGCTTCTTGGGCTGATGATCCGTAACGCGCGCATCGAACGCGGCATCACGGTCGCCGATGCCGCCGAACGCGCCGGGATTTCGCGCGGACTCGCGCACCGCATCGAAAAAGGCGAAATGGGCACCTCCATCGGTGCGGCCTTCGAGGTGGCCGCCATTGTCGGGTTGCGCTTGTTCGAAGCCGAACCGGCAACGCTGACGCGCCATCTGTCGATGGAACGCGACAAGCTCACCCTGCTGCCGCAATCCGTCCGCACGGGAAGGACGAAGGTGAAAGATGACTTCTGATCGCCCCGGCACGAGAGTACCGGAGGAAGCCTACGTCTGGATATGGCTGCCCGGCGCGACGGCGCCGGTGGTCGCCGGCCGCATCGCGCGCGACGGCGGGCGGCTGATCTTCAACTACGGCCGGAGCTATCTGGACCGGAACGACCGCATCCCGATCCACGAACCTGAACTGCCGCTGCGCGGCGGAGCGATCGCGCCCGAAGCCGGGCTGAGCATGGCCGGATGCCTGCGCGACGCCTCGCCCGATGGATGGGGGCGCCGCGTCATCCTGAACCGGACCCTCGGACGCAAGGGCAAGGATGCCGACACCGCCGAGCTCGACGAGCTGACCTATCTGCTGGAGTCCGGCTCGGACCGAATCGGCGCCCTGGATTTCCAACGCTCCCCTTCCGAGTACGTGCCGCGCGCCGCCCGAGCCGCGACGCTCGAGGAGTTGCTGAGCGCCGCCGAGAAAGTCGAGAATGGCGTGCCGCTGTCGCCCGATCTCGATCAGGCGCTGCTGCACGGCACGTCGATCGGCGGCGCGCGCCCGAAGGCGATGATCCAGGACGGCGACACGAAGCTGATCGCCAAGTTCTCGTCCTCGGCCGATACCTACAACGTGGTGAAGGCGGAATATGTCGCCATGCGCCTTGCCGCCGAGGCGGGGCTTGACGCCGCCCCCGTGCGTCTCGAGCGCGCCGCCGGCAGGGACGTGCTGCTGGTCGAGCGATTCGACCGCACCAGGAAGAAAGACGGCTGGACGCGGAAGGCGATGGTCTCGGCGCTGACGCTGTTCCTTCTCGATGAGATGATGGCGCGTTACGCCAGCTATGAAGTCTTCGCGGAAATCATCCGGCATCGCTTCACCTCGCCGAAGGCGGCGCTGCACGAGCTGTACGGTCGGCTGGTGTTCAACGTCCTGTGCGGCAACACCGACGATCACGCCCGCAACCATGCGGGCTTCTGGGACGGCGAACACCTGACCCTGACGCCCGCCTATGACATTTGCCCGCAGATGCGCACCGGCAATGTGGCCGGCCAAGCGATGCTGATCGTAGGAGACAACCGGACGAGCACACTTGCGGCCTGCCTCGAGGCCGCGCCGAATTTCCAACTCGGCGAGACAGCGGCGAAAGACATCATCGCACGGCAGATCGGCGCAATCCGGGACGCATGGGATGACATCTGCGAGGAGGCCGCATTGACCGAAGTCGAAGGCAACCTGTTCGGCCAGCGGATCTTTCTGAACGACTATATCTTCGAAGGCGCTCCGAAAGGCCCGTGGTGACGGAGACCTCGCCGCGCCTCCGCGGGAGCGAAGGGAGACCGGCTATACGTGGATGGCCGGGACGCAGCTTGCCGGCCGGCCGGCGAAGTGGCGGGGCATCCAGGAAACAAGAATTTCACCACAGAGGCACAGAGATCACAGAGAAGGAATGATTAACTCCTCACTGTCTCACCGTCTCTGTGGTTCAAGAATTTGAAAATCCCCCTCACCCAGCTACGGCTAAGCTCAGTTGGCGCTTCGCAAAGTCGGTCAATCCCCGGAGGGGAATGACCTTATCTCCGCAACCCTCTCCCCCTTCTTTCCAGCCTTCGTAGCCGAAGGCTACTTCGGCGGAGTAGGCCAGGGGGAGAGGGTCAGGGTGAGGGGGTCACAAAAAAAGGGCGAGGGGAACTCGCGCCGGAACGGAGCGGGCCGCCCTAGATCAACCCGGCCAGCGGCGAGGACGGATCGGCGTATTTCTTTTTCGGCATGCGTCCCGCCGTATAGGCCAGCCGGCCGGCCTCGATGGCCAGCCGCATGGCGCGGGCCATCCTGATGGGGTCCTTCGCCTCGGCGATCGCCGTGTTCATCAGGACCCCGTCGCAGCCGAGCTCCATGGCGATGGCCGCGTCCGAGGCGGTCCCCACGCCGGCGTCGACGATCACCGGCACGTTCGCCTGCTCGATGATCAGCCTGAGATTCACCGGGTTCTGGATTCCGAGCCCGGACCCGATGGGCGCCGCCAGCGGCATGATGGCGACACAGCCCATATCCTCGAGGGTCTTCGACAGGATCGGATCGTCGGTGGTGTAGACCATGACCTTGAACCCGTCCTCGATCAGCGCTTCGGCCGCCTTCAGGGTCTCGGTGACATGGGGGTAGAGGGTCTTCTGATCGCCCAGCACCTCCAGCTTGACCAGATCCCAGCCGCCGGCCTCGCGGGCCAGGCGGAGGGTCCTGAGCGCATCGTCGGCGGTGAAGCACCCGGCGGTGTTGGGCAGGTAGGTGTATTTCTTGGGATCGACGAAATCCACCAGCATGGGCTCGTCCGGGTTGGTGACGTTCACCCGGCGGACGGCCACGGTGATGATCTCCGCGCCCGAGGCCTCCAGGGCGCGGGCGGTCTGCTCGAAGTCCTTGTACTTGCCGGTGCCGATGATCAGCCGCGACGACAGGCTCCGCCCGGCGATCTCGAAGGCGTCGCCGCCGGGCGGCGCGCCCGTCCCTTCCGGCGCTCCCCCGCCGATGAAGTGGACGATCTCGAACTTGTCGCCTTCGGCCACGTCGATATCGCCGTACCGGGATTTGGGCACGATTTCCAGGTTACGCTCGACCGCGACCTTCCGGGCGTCGAGCCCGAGGCCGGCCAACATTCCCTCCACGGTCACCGGCGCATCGATATGGCGCGCCTCGCCATTTATGGTCACATTCATCTTGATGCCAATTATTAAACGTTCGTTAAGGGGGTGCGGCTCACAATGGGGCCGTTTGGCGCAAGTATGGTAGCCGATCCCCGGCCTTTCAACCGCATTGTCACCGGGGATGATTTCACGGGCCGGCGGTTGCCGGGATCGCGGCGCATGCTATAACCCGGCGCGCGAGGACACGAGATGGCGGAAAAAATTCTGATCCTGAACGGGCCCAATCTCAACCTGCTGGGAACCCGGCAGCCGGAGATCTACGGCGCGGAGACACTCGCCCAGATCGAGGACGCCTGCGCCGCCAGGGCCGGCGAACTCGGCCTCGCCATCGACTGCCGCCAGAGCAACAGCGAAGGCGATCTGGTCGACTGGATTCAGGAGGGCGGCCGGGATTTCGACGCCATCATTCTCAATGCCGGCGGCTACACCCATACCTCGGTGGCCATCCTCGACGCCCTGAAGAGCTGCGGCGTCCCGGTGATCGAAGTCCACCTGTCCAATATCCATCAGCGCGAGGAGTTCCGGCACAAATCCTATGTTTCCCGCGCCGCCCGGGGGATCATTGCCGGCTTCGGCAGCCACGGCTATCTTCTCGCCCTGGACGCCGCCCGGAACCTTTAGGACCGATATCGGGAGCGACCGTGTCGACCCACGACAACAATCCCGAAGATTTGAGACTGACGCCGGATGTCCTGCTGCGCGCCTATGCCGCCGGTATTTTTCCCATGGCGGAAAGCCGGGATGACCGGACCCTGTTCTGGGTGGACCCGGAGTTTCGCGGCATCCTGCCGCTGGACGGCGTCCATGTACCGCGCCGCCTGCGCAGGACCGTCCGGCAGCGGCCCTTCGAGGTCACCCGCGACAAGGCGTTCCGCCAGGTCATGGAGAATTGCGCCGCGCCGGCTTCGGGCCGTGACGAGACGTGGATCAACGACGATATCCTGCGGCTTTACACCGCGCTTCACGAGCGGGGCCACGCCCATTCGGTGGAGTGCTGGCGGAACGGCGAACTGGCCGGCGGACTGTACGGGGTGGTGCTGAAGGCCGCGTTCTTCGGCGAGAGCATGTTCTCGAAGGCGCGGGATGCCAGCAAGGTCGCCCTGGTTCACCTGGTGGCGGGTCTCAGGGCGGACGGATTCACCCTTCTCGACACCCAGTTCGTCACCGAACAACTGAGCCAGTTCGGAAACGTGGAAATCCCCCGCCACGACTATCTGGCGATGCTCAACCGGGCGCTGCAGACGGATGCGGTTTTCGACAGCCGGCGGTCTCCCGGTCACTCGGCGGACGAGGCCGAAGCGTTCCTGCAGTCGATCACCCAGACGTCGTAGACCGGATGCTCCATGGCGGCGAGCGCCGGGCTCGAAGCGAACATCCAGCCGCGATAGACGCTGGCCGCCGGCTCGTTGGGGCGAACCTCCCAGACATCCAGAAACGCCGCGCTCTCGGGCTGCTCCTCCGGCGGCTTCTTGTCGCAGCTTCGGGCGATGATTTCGAGGGTCCCGAACCGCACCGTGTCGCCCACGGGCGCCTCGAAGGTGGACACCCGGGCGGTCACCTTGTCGAGGCCCTGCAGCACGGCCATCGAATGGGGCTCGGCCGGGAGCTCTCCCGGCGCGAACAGAGCCGGGACGGCGAACAGGAGCGGAGCAAGGCGGCGGGTCATGCGGTTCATTCTTGAAGATCGGCCGTCTTCATTCAACCGCCGGGCCTAACGCCTGATTGCGGCAAAACGAAGGCGCACGTAGTCGGCGGTCCAATTCCCGTTCTCGTCACACAGATGGGGGCGGACATCGTCGATCACGTCCGCGACGAAGCCATCCACATCGCCGCCGGGAAGGGCATCGGTGAAGGCTTGCGAAAAAATTGCCAGCCAGTCCCGCATGTCCCCCGGAAGCGGCGTCGGCCGCGGGATCAGCTCGATCCGCATCACCTCGAAGCCGCCGGCGGCGAGTTTGGCCCCATATTCCTCCGTGCCGGGGAAGTACCAGGGATCGGCCGCCGCCGGGTCCACGTCCCGCTCGCCCAGGCGGCGGTGAAGCGCGGCCCGGATACGGGCGACATTTCCGGCGCCGCCGAACTCGCCGACGAACCGGCCCCTGTCCCGGAGCGCGCGGCGGACCCCGGCGATGACCTCGTCGGCCGCCGTCATCCAGTGCAGCGCCGCATTGGAGAACACCGCGTCGAATTCATCCTCGAAGGTCAGGGCGTCGCCGGACATCACCCGGGCATCCAGTCCCCGGGCCCGCGCCGCCTTCACCTGGTTGGGGCTGGCATCGACACCGACCACGTCGGCCCCGGCGGCGGCGATCTCTTCGGTCAGCGGCCCGTCGCCGCATCCGAGGTCCAGAATCCGCTCGCCGGGCTTCGGCGACAGCAGTTCGAGAACCGGCGCGCCGAGATCGGAAACGAACCGGGCGCTCCGGTCATAGGCGCCGGGATCCCAATGGTCGGCCATGACAGTCTCGTTCAATCGCCGCTCTTGGAACCGCCCGTGGCGAGAAATATGATCTCGCCCACCTGATCCTCGATTGTCTTGTAATCCTCGGTCTTGGCGAGCTGCCCGCCGGGCGCCAGTTTTTCCGCCGAACGGCCCGGCAGCAGGCGGATATACGTGCCCCCGAGCAGACCGTCGCCGGTGACGACGGCGCTCGTGTCGGCGGGGAGCCGCACGGCGTCATCGATGGTCATGGTCACCACAGCGTCGAAATCCTCGCTCAGCCGGCGATCGACAACCTTGCCCACATTGATGCCGTTCACCCGAACGTCGCTGCCGGACTGCAGCCCGCCAACCTTGGTGAACAGCGCGGTAATCCGATAGCCGTTGACCGTCTGAATCTGCGTTGTCGTGTAGAAAATCCAGACGAAGACGACAGCCACGCCGAGAACCACGGCGCCCATAACGGTCTCGATGAGGTTCTTGTTCATTTCCTTGCCTTCCCGGCCCGCGCCGATCTGCCCTGTCCGATGACCTGATCGAGCAGATCCTGCAATACCAGTGATTCCTGCGTGAACTCGATTTCGCCGCCGGCCTCCAGAATTTCCTCCTCGGCCCCGGGGTTTACCTCGATAAATTTCGAGCCGAAAAGGCCGTTGGTCAGGATGCGGGCATCCGAATCCGACGGCAGTTCCACCCCGTCATCGATATTCAGGGTCAGACGGGCGCGGAAGGACTCCGTCAGGATCATCCGGGTGACCTCGCCGATCTTGATGCCGCTCATCAGCACCTCGTCGCCGACGGTCAGGCCGTCCGCCCGATCGAAATCCGCGGTGATATCGAAGCCGGCGGTCTTTTCGGTGGTGGTCGTGGTGAACGACAACACGCCCAGGACAAGCAGCGCCAGAAGGGCGACGAACCCGACGATGCCGTGTCTGGCTTCCTCGCTCACGGGGCCCCGGCCTATTCCGGCGTCCAGGCTTCGTAGTCGCCGGTCGCCCGCTTGCGCTCGCCTCCCATGTAGTCGTGGCCGGCGGGCCGGTAGGCGTGCGCGGTGCCGGTCACGTTGGGCAGGTGGTCTTTCTGCCACGCGCGGGCGGCGGCGGCCTTTTCGGTCAACGGCTTCTCGACCGTATGATGGAGCCAGGCGTGCCACTCGGGCGGAACCTTGGACGCTTCGACGTCGCCCTTGTAGACCACCCAGCGGCGCTCGCGGCCGTTGAGCTTGCGGCCCTTGCCCCGGTAATACCTGTTGCCGAACTCGTCGGTCCCGACAAAATCGCCGTTCAGGAGCGTATAAATGAAGGTGCCAATGGACATGTCAGCGTCCGCTCGATGATTGCGAGGCAAGATGTGGCCGCCCGCTGCCGATGTCAATATAGCAGTTCGCCATAACACTTCACCCGACACCATCAATGGCCGAACCGCCGCCGCCGAATTGACCGGCTTCGCCGGCAAGTCATCGGGCGAATTTTCCTTTGACGGTCATTTCCACGGCAGGTTGGCGCAACGGGCCGGAGCCGATGCCGGACATCAAAAACATCCGTTTAAACTTTGTAATTGAAAGAAAATTTTTTGAGTCATCCACATCCCGGATCAAGCCTGTGGATAAACTGAGGTGGCGTTTCAGGTGCGAAATCCAACCCTTTGAATTACTTCGAATTACTACAATATCTAGTAATAATCTTTCACAAAAAACGCAAAATATGAAAAAAGTTATTGCCTCGCTGAATCGCCTCCGCTAGATTTTTGGTCCTAAGAGGCCGTAGACCACAAGATGTTGTGGGCATTATGGCAAAGCGACGGACCGTCCTGGGAACAGCTTCAATAGCTCGAAGAAGGCGAACTGTCGGTCTTTGCCGGGGAAAATCGGGGGTAAAATGAGGGTTTCACGCCAGTTCACGAATGCCGGTTCCGGTGCTTATGCGGGGGTGGAGTTCCGGACCACATCAAGCGAAATTCGAAATCCGGACGGGTCCCTGGTCTTCCGGCATGAAGCCATCGAGGTCCCTAAAGGCTGGTCGCAAGTTGCCTGTGACGTTCTGGCGCAGAAATATTTCCGCAAGGCCGGCGTGCCGGCCCACTTGAAGCGGGTCGAGGAGAATGACGTCCCCTCCTGGCTGTGGCGCAGCGTGCCTGACGAAAAAAAGCTCGCACGGCTGCCCGAGGGAGAGCGGTACACCGGCGAATCGTCCGCCAAGCAGGTTTTCAATCGCCTTGCCGGCACCTGGACCTACTGGGGCTGGAAAGGCGGCTATTTCGACGGAGAGGACGACGCCCGCGCCTATTACGACGAAATGTGCGCCATGCTGTGCCGCCAGATGGCGGCGCCCAACTCGCCCCAATGGTTCAACACGGGGCTGCACTGGGCCTATGGCATCGACGGCCCCGCGCAGGGCCACCACTACGTCGATTTCAAGACCGGCAAGCTGACCCGCTCCAAGTCGGCCTACGAGCATCCGCAGCCGCACGCCTGCTTCATTCAGGGCATATCCGATGATCTGGTGAATGAGGGCGGCATCATGGACCTGTGGGTCCGCGAGGCGCGGCTGTTCAAGTACGGGTCCGGCACCGGAACCAATTTCTCCAATCTCCGCGGCGAGGGGGAGGCGCTCTCCGGCGGCGGCAAGTCGTCGGGCGTGATGAGCTTCCTGAAAATCGGCGATCGGGCCGCGGGCGCGATCAAATCCGGCGGCACCACCCGGCGGGCGGCCAAGATGGTCATCCTCGACGTGGATCACCCGGACATCGAGGCCTTCATCAATTGGAAGGTGAAGGAAGAGAACAAGGTCGCGGCCCTGGTCGCCGGGTCCAAACTTCTCGAAAAACACATGAACGCCGTGGTCGATGCCTGTCACGCCGGCGATGGCGGCGACAGGTTCGATCCCAAGGCCAATGAGGGGCTCAAGACCGCGGTCCTCGGCGCCCGCAAGTCGATGATCCCGGAAAACTGCGTCCAGCGGGCCATCGAGTTCGCCAAACAGGGCTACCGCGAGGTTGCCATTCCGACCTACGACACCGACTGGGACTCGGAAGCCTATCTCACCGTTTCGGGCCAGAACTCCAACAACACCGTGCGGGTCACCGATGAGTTTCTGCGCGCCGTCGAGAAGGATGCCGACTGGGATCTGATCCGGCGCACCGATGGAGAGGTGGCCAAACGCGTACCCGCGCGCGAGCTTTGGGACCGGATCGCCGAGGCCGCCTGGGGTTCCGCCGATCCGGGACTGCAGTTCGATACCACCATCAACGACTGGCACACCTGCATCAATTCGGACCGCATTTACGGCTCCAACCCATGCTCCGAGTACATGTTCCTCAACAATACGGCGTGCAATCTGGCATCGCTGAACCTCAAGGCCTTCCAGCGCGACGACGGCAGCTTCGATTGCGGCGCGTTCTCCTATGCGGTCCGGCTGTGGACCATCAATCTGGAGATCGCGGTGATGATGGCGCAGTTCCCGTCCAGGGAAATCGCCGAGCTCAGCTACCGCTACCGCACCCTCGGCCTCGGCTACGCCAATATCGGCGGCATGCTCATGTCCATGGGGGTTCCCTACGACAGCGACGAGGGCCGCCGAATCGCCGGTGCAATCACCGCGCTGATGACCGGCGTGTGCTACGCGGCATCCGCCGAAATGGCCGAGTTGCTGGGCCCGTTCCCGGGCTACGAGCCGAATGCCGATCCGATGCTCAAGGTGATTCGCAATCACCGCCGGGCGGCATATGGCGAGAAGACCGGTTACGAGGACCTGTCCATGCCGCCGGTGCCGCTGGAAGATGCCGCCGGCAGCGCCGCCGGCCCGATCATCGCCGATGCCAAGGCCGCCTGGGACGACGCCCTGGCGCTGGGCGAGCAACACGGTTTCCGCAACGCGCAGACCACGGTGATCGCGCCCACCGGCACCATCGGCCTGATCATGGATTGCGACACCACCGGCGTGGAGCCGGACTTCGCCCTGGTCAAATTCAAGAAATTGGCCGGCGGCGGCTATTTCAAGATCATCAACCGCACCGTCCCGGCCGCCCTCGAACGCCTGGGCTACTCCAAGACCGAGATCGAGGACATGATCTCCTACGCGGTCGGCCGCGGAACCCTGAAAGGCGCGCCGTCGATCAATCACCGGACCCTGGCCGAGAAAGGCTTCTCCGGCGAGGCCATCGAGGCCGTCGAAAACGCGCTGGCCGACGCCTTCGACATCAAATTCGCCTTCAACAAGTTCTCCCTCGGCGTCGAGTTCTGCACCGCGGTTCTGGGCTTCACCGAGGCCCAGCTGGACGACATGTCCTTCGACATGCTGCAAGGCCTGGGCTTCTCGAAGGACGATATAACCGAGGCCAATACCTACGTCTGCGGCGCCATGACCCTGGAAGGGGCGCCGCACCTGAAGGACGAGCACCTGCCGGTCTTCGATTGCGCCAACCCGTGCGGGCGCGACGGCAAGCGCTTCCTCAGCACCGACAGCCATATCCAGATGCTGGCCGCGGCGCAGCCGTTCATCTCGGGCAGCATCTCCAAGACCATCAACATGCCCAACTCGGCGACCATCGAGGACTGCAAGAACGCCTATATGCTGTCCTGGAAGCTGGGCCTCAAGGCCAACGCTCTCTATCGCGACGGCTCCAAGCTGTCCCAGCCGCTGAATGCGCAGTTGGTCGATGAGGACGAGGCGGAGAGCCTGGCCGAAGCGGCCGCCGATCAGCCGGCGGCGGTCAGGGCGCAAATCGTCGCCGAGCGGGTGGTCGAGCGCTACATCGCCGACCGCCGGCGGCTCCCGGACCGCCGCAAGGGCTACACCCAGAAAGCCTCGGTCGGGGGGCACAAGGTCTACCTCCGGACCGGCGAGTACGAGGACGGCCGGGTCGGCGAGATCTTCATCGACATGCACAAGGAGGGCGCCGCCTTCCGCAGCCTGATGAACAACTTCGCCATCGCCATTTCCATCGCGCTCCAATACGGCGTGCCGTTGGAAGAGTTCGTCGAGGCGTACACCTTCACCCGGTTCGAGCCGTCCGGCGTGGTCGAAGGCAACGACTCCATCAAGATGTCGACGTCGATCCTCGACTACATTTTCCGCGAGCTCGCCGTTTCCTACCTCGGCCGCCACGATCTCTCCCACGTCCAGCCGGACGATCTGGCGCCGGATACGGTCGGCCGCGGCGACGACGAAGAACTGCTGTCCGACGATACGAAGGAAGTGGTCGAACGCCTCGCGAGCACCGGCTACGTGCGGAGCAACTTCCTGGTGGTCAACGGCGGCCGCGGCAACGGCGCCGAGGGGACCAACGGATCAAACGGCGGCGGCGGCAACGGCGCCGCGGCGGCCATGAGCCTGGAGACGGAAGCCATGCCCGACGGCGCGACGCCAAGCGCCGAGGCGATGGTTATCAGCCAGGAGATCATCGCGGCCGGCGAGACCCGTCTCGACGCGGTCCGCGAAGCGAAAATGAAGGGCTACGAAGGAGACGCCTGCGGTGAATGCGGCAACTTCACGCTGGTGCGCAACGGCACCTGCATGAAGTGCGTGACCTGCGGGGCGACCAGCGGCTGCTCATGAGACACGAGATTACTCAGTTCCTCCCTGGTGAACTTGGGGTGCGAGACGGTACGGACCTGCCAGCCATTGCCGTACCCGACGCACCCCACTTTTTTTCCGGCGGAATTGAGATTTGGTTCCTCCCTGGTGAACTTGGGGTGCGAAACGGTTAGGTCCTGCCAGCCATTGCCTTTCACGACGCACCCCACTTTTTTCTAGAGCGTTTCATATTTTGACGGAAGCGTATCCTGCGTTTTTGAAGTAGTTGGCGCATTGCTGTGGCTCGATGGTGTCGATGAGGCTCCCGAGATGGCGCCATAAGTCGTCGATCTCCCGCTTCTGGGCGTTTCTCATCCAGTGCTTGATTTGGGCAAAGGTCTGCTCGATGGGATTGAGGTCGGGGGAATATTTGGGCAGGAGCCACAGCTTGGCTCCGGCGGCACGGATGGCGTTTCGCACGGCTTTTGACTTGTGGCTGCCGAGATTGTCCATGATGACGATGTCGCCGGGCACCAGGGTCGGCACGAGCAGCTGCTCGACGTAGGCGCGGAAGCACACGCCATTGATGGGGCCGTCGAAGACGCAGGGCGCGGTGAACCGGTCGCAGCGCAGCGCGCCGATGAAGGTCAGGGTGTGCCACCGCCCATGGGGGGCAAAGCCGCGGACCCGCTCCCCTTTCGGCCCCCAGCCGCGCAGCGGGGCCATATTGGTCCGGATCCAGGTTTCATCAATGAATACCAGCCGTTCGGGATCAAGCTTTGCCTGCCACGCCTTCCAGCGCCTGCGATGGCGGGCGATGTCCGCGCGCGCCCGTTCAACGGCGAACAGGGTTTTTTTTAAAGCGCAGCCCTTCACGGCGCAGAAACAGCCATACCGTGCTGTGGGATACCCTGACACCCCGAGCGGCCAACTCGTCTCTCAACCGATGCAGCGTCAGATGCGGCTCCTGGTCGATCCGGCCGACAATGAACTCCCGATGGGGCTCAAGAACCCGGCGGCGGTGACCGCCCATCTTGCCGGGCGCAACACTCCCCGTCCGCCGGTAGCGCTGCGACCACTTAACCACGCTCGAAACCGCAACCCCAAACCGAGCCGCTACAGCGCGGCAACTCTCCCCCGCCAAAACCGCCAAAACAACACGCTCTCGCAAATCAATCGAATAAGGTCTCGCCATGAATGCTGGCCTCCTTGCCCAGCATCCATCTTGAATCATGGTTCGCCCATACTTGGGAATCCCTAAAATGATTCAATCAATCTCAAATACGCTCTAGGAAAGTTTGGCGCGCAATTTCTGCCGCAGCATGTCGATGGGCACCAGGCTGCCCTCCACGTCGATGCACCAGAAATCCCAACCATTGCAGGCCGGTGCGCTCTGCACCAGCGCCCCGACCCGGTGTATGGACCCCCGGTGCTCGGCGCTGATGATCGATCCGTCCGCCCGTACCTTGGCGGAATGCCGGCGCCGCTGGTCGGTGAGGACGGTGCCCGGCGACAATAGTCCCCGCTCCACCAGCCATCCGAACGGAATGCGCGGCGCGTTGCGCTTCGACGGCGTGCTGAGCAGGCTCCCGTCACCCGGCGGCGGGACCCGGCGAATGCGTTCGCGGGCGATTTCGACGTAACGCTCGTCCCGCTCGATGCCGACATAATGACGGCCGAGGCGGCGCGCGACGGCGCCGGTGGTGCCGGTGCCGAAGAACGGATCGAGGATGGTTTCCCCCGGTTCGGTCGACGCCAGAATCACCCGATGAAGCAGCGCCTCCGGTTTCTGGGTCGGATGGGCCTTCTTTCCGTCATGCTTGATCCGCTCGGCGCCGGCGCAGATCGGCAGCAGCCAATCCGAACGCATCTGAAGGTCTTCGTTGAGGGCCTTCATGGCGTCGTAGTTGAACCGCGGCTTGGCGTCCTTGGATTTGGCGCACCAGATCATCGTCTCGTGGGCGTTGGCGAACCGGGTGCCGCGGAAATTGGGCATCGGATTGGTCTTGCGCCAGATGATGTCGTTGAGAATCCAGAATCCCAAATCCTGAAGCAGGCTGCCGATCCGAAAAATATTGTGGTAGCTGCCGATGACCCACAGCGAGCCGTCATCCTTCAGAACGTGCCCGGCGGCGGTCAGCCACGCGCGGGTGAACTCGTCATAGGCCTGAAAGCTGTCGAACCGGTCCCAGGCCTCGTCGACGCCTTCCACCTTGGTGTTGTTGGGCCGCAGCAGCTCGTGTTCCAGCTGCAGGTTATAGGGCGGGTCGGCAAACACCACGTCGGCCGATCCGGCCGCCATGGTCCGCATGATCTCGACGCAATCCCCCTGCAGGACCTTGTCCGGTCCCGTTGTCTTTTTCCCAGGCATGAGCGCATCCTGATTCGGCCCGGACTCGCCGTCAAGAACGAAATGGAATCAACAACTTAGAAGGATTCGAACCGCCAGATATAGGTCTCCGGAGTCACCCGGACTCAACATCTTGATCGAGCAATTCGGCGATCGGCGCGAAGCTCCGGCGATGATGGGGCGTTACGCCCAACCGGCGGAGGCCGGCCCGGTGACCGGCGGTGCCGTACCCCTTGTTGGCCGCCCAGCCGAAACCGGGAAACCGGCGGTCCAGTCCCCGCATGATCCGGTCCCGGGTGACCTTCGCGGCGATGGAGGCGGCGGCGATGGAGAGGCTGAGGGAATCGCCCTTGACCACCGCGAGTCCGCCGCATGGGAGGTCGGGACACCGGTTGCCGTCGACCAGGGCGAAATCGGGGTCCACCCGCCCAGCGGCGCGGGCCATCGCCGCCATGGTCGCCCGAAGAATGTTCAGCTCGTCGATTTCCTCGACGGACGCCATGCCGATCCCGATCTCGGCGAAGGGAACAATCCCGGACAGGAGTTCCTCGCGCCGATCCTCCTTCAGCTTCTTGGAATCGTCGATCCGCTCCGCCAGCCGCGCCGGGAGATCGTCCCGCGACAGGATGACCGCCGCCGCGACGACCGGACCGGCCCACGGGCCGCGCCCCGCTTCGTCGATGCCCGCGATCCGCCGGTGTCCCGCCTGGAGGGCCCGTTCCTCGAACGTGAAATCAGGAATCGGAACGCCCCTTTCCGGTCTCGTCCGCAATCGCCTTCGGCTCCGCCGTTTCGGGCTCGGCTTCCCCCCGCTTCGGGGCGCTGGCGGCGTCATGGGGCTTGGACGGCCGGGCCAGGCGGGCAAGCCGCACCCCGACCAGCCGCGCCTTGGGCCCCACTTGCTGGACCGTGTCGGCAATCATGCCCGCTTCGCGCCCATACACCAGGCCCAGCATTTCACCCAGGCTCTCGACGCCCCCGGCGGTCAGGTAATGGAGGCGGCGGGCGGTCAGCAGCCAAAGCGGGCTCAACGCCAGGCTCAGAACCGTTACCGCCACCACGAGGCGCATGACATCCTCGCCGATAAGGCCGGTCTCGAGGCCGGTCCGCGCGAGCAGAAAGGAGAATTCGCCGATCTGGGCCAGGATGACGCCGGTCATGAAGGCCACCGCCCAGGGCTGTCCCATGAACCGGAGGATGGCGGTATTCATCACCGTCTTGAACACGGTCACCAGGAACAACAGCAACAGCACCGTGCCGAGATTGTCCCAGATGAACGGCAAATCGAGCAGCAAACCGACCGACAGGAAAAACACCATGACCAGGATCGACTGGATGGGCTTGGCGTTCTGGAGCAGTTGCGGCCGCTGTTCGCTATTGCCGAGCACCAGGCCGGCGAGGAACGCGCCATAGGCCGGCGACATGCCCAGCAGGCCGGATATGGTCGCGGCGCCGAAGCAGAAGGCGAGCGCGGTCAGCGGTCCGAGTTCGTTCGAGCGCGAGAACAGATGCGCCATGGGCAGCCGGATTTTCCGCCCCCGCGCCAGATACCAGATGAGGGCGGCGAGGATCGCCACCGACCCGATCACGGCCAGGAGGCCCTGATAAGCCGCGTGCCCGACGCTGATAACCCCCAGGATCAGGATCATCGGCACGAACGCCAGATCCTGGGTGATCAGCACGGCGATGCTGATCAATCCGGTCCGGCTCCTGGTCTCCCGGCTTTCCTGAAGCATCTTGATGGCGGCGGCCGTGCTCGACAGCGCCACCACGAACCCCAGCAGGACGACCATGCCGAACGGCCAATCCGTCAGCGCGGAGAGCAGGAACATCACCACCATGGAGGCGGCGATCTGGATCAGCGTGGTGCTGAGCGCCAGGCGCCAGATTCTCATGAACAGCCGGATCGACAATTCCATGCCGACGACGAACAGCAGCATCAGGACGCCGAGGTCGGCGAGCGTGTCGATCTGATCCCGGTTCCCGACCAGGGCGAAGCCGGAGGGGCCAAGCAGTACGCCCGCCAGGATGTAGCCGACGAATGCCGGCTGGCGAAGCCGCTCCAGCATCAGGCCGCAGAGCAGCGCCGCGAGGGCGACGACGGCAATACCGGTCAGCTCGGAATGGGCGACGCTTTCCATGGTCTTCCCGGGTTAGGGGTTTCGGAAACTCCCGCCGCGGCGCGCACCCCGTCCGCGCGCCAACCCGGTGAATTTTATCAGTTAGATAGGTTAAGACCTAATTAGCCGAGGTCGGGAAACAAGTGCCGGCCGTCCGGGCCGAGAGGCAGCGGGTCGGCCCGGAGAACGGCCGAAACCGGCAGCTCGCCATAGACATGGGGGAACAGCGCGCCCCCGCGGGACGGCTCCCATTTCAACGCGTCGCCCAGCACGTCCCCATCGACGGTCAGCAGCACCAAGCCGTCCTGCCCGGCCCGATGCTTGGCGGCGCTCCCGGTCACCTGTTCGGCGGTGGAAAAATGGATGAAACCGTCGGCCAGATCCTGCGAGGAACCGGGATAGCTGCCGGCCGGCCGCGCCGCCTCCCACTCCTCGGCCCGGCACATGTGGTAGATCAGGTTGGGCATTGATCCCGGTACGAACGGTCTACGACATCAGCCGTTTGTGAAGGGAACGGAGGTAACGCAGATCCATGGCCGCGAATTCACCTTCGTCGATATCCTGTTTGTATTCTTCCAGCTCTTCCTTGGTGTCGGCCGAGACGCCCTTGTCGAGGAGCCTGGTGATCAGCGACAGGGCTTCCGCCTTCTCTTCGCCGGTCAGCGCGCGTTCGTCCTCGTCATCCTCGTCATCGAGGTCGTCATCGGGGTCGTCATCCTCTTCGTCATCGTCATCGTCGAGATCGGCGTCGTCCTCATAATCGTCTTCGTAATCCTCGTCGTCTTCCTCCGGTTCGTCGGGATGCTCGGGAACCAGCAAATCGTCCCAGTCGACGCCCGCCACGGTCATCTTGGCGTGAATATCCCGCGCCGCCGTCAACACGGCCTCGTCTTCCTCTTCTCCGAGTGCGCGCAGCAATTCGATGAATTGGGCGCGGTCCAAATTCGCCAGCATGGCCTGTCTCCGTCAAAAAACCGGTTTGGCTATAGGCCATATCCCGGGGGGTGTTGTCCAGCGCCCAGCTTGCGGGACCTGAGTCAAATCAGCGTCAGTTGGTCGCCCGGCGCCGGCGGCGGCTGGAACCGGCCGCTGTCGAGCTCTTGCCAGGCCCGGTCCAGCCCCAGGCGGCGTTCGGCGATCTTGAACCGGTTGTTGAGCAGCTGGGCATAGGGGCCGTCTCCCCGCATCCGCCGGCCGAATCCCGCCTGGTTGAGTTTGCCCTGCCGGCAGGACCGGATGAGGGTTTCCACCTTCTGGGCCCGATCGGGAAAATGGGCCCATAGCCACTCGGAAAACACCTCCTTCATCTCCCAAGGCAATCTCAGAAGGATATAGCCCGCCCGTGTGGCTCCGGCCCCGGCGGCCGCTTCGAGAATAGCCTCGAGCTCCTGATCGTTGATCGCCGGGATCATCGGCGCCGCCATCACGCCGGTGGGAATGCCGGCGGCGCTCAATCGCCGGATGGCCTCCAGGCGCTTGTCCGGCCGCGCGGCCCTGGGCTCCATGGTACGGGCCAGTTTCGGATCGAGGGTGGTGACCGAGAGAAAAGCATGGACGAGATTGCGCTCGGCCATGGACCAGAGGATATCGAGGTCCCTCAGAATTCCCGCGGACTTGGTGATGAAGGAGACCGGGTGATCGTACCGGGACAGCACTTCCAGGATGGCGCGGGTTATTCCCAGTTCGCGCTCGGCGGGCTGGTACGCATCGGTGTTCACCCCGAGCGCGATGGGTTTGCATCGGTAGCCCGGTTTCCGCAACTCCGCTTCGAGCAGCCGCGCCGCATCGGGCTTGAAGAAAATGCGGCTCTCGAAATCGAGCCCCGGCGAAAGGCCCAGGTAGGAATGGGTGGGACGGGCAAAGCAATAGACGCAGCCGTGTTCGCAGCCCCGATAAGGGTTGATCGACCGGTCGAACGGAATATCGGGGGAGTCGTTGCGGGCGATGATCGTCCGCGTAGCGTCCCTGGTGAGGACGGTCTCGAGGCGGCCCGCATCGGGGTCCCGCCACCATCCGTCATCGGCCGCAACCCGGTCTTCGAGCTCGAACCGTCCCGCGGGATTGCCGACGGCTCCCCGGCCCTTCCGCGGCATATCCGGCAGCGCGTCGATCATCGGAACAGCTTAACCACAAAAGTGAACAAATCAAGAACGAAAATCGCCGCGATCGCCGATTCCCGCGTGTTATAGTCCGCGCCATGCTGAGTATCGTGATCCCCGTATTCAACGCCGCGGAGGGATTGGCGGCTACGCTGGCCTCCCTCCAATCCCTTGATATGGAGACCGAAATCCTCGTCGTGGACGGCGGCTCGACGGACGAGGGCCCGGAAATCGCGCGATCCCTGGGCGCCGCCGTCATCACGGCCGAGCTCGGGCGCGGCCGCCAGTTGCGCGCCGGCGCCGGCAACGCGGCCGGCGAGTGGCTGTTGTTTCTTCACGCCGATACCCGGCTGACCGGCCCGTGGGAGTCCGAGGCCGCCGAATTCATGGATATGGAAGGAGACCATTGCGCCGCGGTGTTCCGGCTGGGTCTCGACGACGAGGCGCCCCAGGCCCGGCGGCTGGAACGGCTGGTCGGCTGGCGGACCCGCCGCCTCGGCCTTCCCTACGGCGATCAGGGTTTGCTTATTTCCCGCAAGTTCTACGAGAAGCTGGGGGGCTTCCGGCCGATGATCATGTTCGAGGACGTGGACATGGTCCGCCGTATAGGCCGGCGCCGCCTCAAAATGCTGGACGCCCAAGCCTTGACGTCGGCGGTCCGCTATCGGCGGGACGGCTATGCGGCCCGTGCGTTCAGAAACAACTTCTGCCTGGCGCTCTATTTTCTGGGGGTCCCGCCGGCGGTCATCGAACGCCTCTATCGATGAGCCTTCGCAACCACCTGATCATCTTCGCCAAGGCCCCGCGCCTGGGAACCGTCAAGACCCGGCTGGCCCGGGACATCGGCTGGGCCACCGCGACCGGGTTTTACCGCCGCACGCTTCGCGATACGGTCCGTAAATTGAGCCGCGATTCGAGGTGGCGCACCTGTCTCGCCGTCACCCCGGACCGGGACGTGTGGAACCACGGTCTCTGGCCCGGGGGGATTCCGCGCATGACCCAGGGAAGCGGCGACCTCGGGGACCGCATGGCCCGCATGGCCGCGGCGGCGCCGCCGGGACCCGTGGTTATCGTCGGAACCGACATTCCGGCCTTGAACGCGGACCACGTCGCCGGCGCCTTCAACGCGCTCGGAGATCACGACATGACCTTCGGGCCGGCCTCGGATGGCGGCTATTACCTTGTCGGGTTTCGCCGCCGGCCGGCCATGCCCGATGCCTTTTCCGACGTGCGCTGGTCCACGCCCCACGCGCTTGCCGATACGCTCGCCTCGCTTCCGCCGGGGACGACGGTCGCCATGGGCGAAACGCTTTCGGATGTGGATGACGGCGCCGCCTTCGACGCCGGCCTCAGCTCTCCATGAGCCGCGGCATCAGTTCGACGAAATTGCACGGCATGAACCGGTAATCCAGCTGGTGGACCAGTATGTCGTCCCAGGCATCCCGGCAGGCGCCGGGAGATCCGGGGAGCGCGAAGAGATAGGTGCCGCCCGCCACGCCGGCGGAGGCGCGCGACTGTATGGTCGAGGTACCGATCTTCTCGTAGCTCAGCATCCGGAACAGTTCGCCGAATCCCGCTATTTCCTTCTCGTAGACCGATGCGAAGGCCTCGGGCGTCACATCCCGGCCGGTGACGCCGGTTCCGCCGGTGGAAAGCACCACGTCGACCTCCGGATCGGCGATCCATTCCTCGAGCTTCGCGACGATGGCCTCCCGGTCGTCGGGGACGATCTCGCGCGCCGCCAGTTCGTGGCCGGCGCCCGCGATGCGGTCGACCAGCGCGTCGCCGGACTTGTCGTCTTCGAGAGTTCGGGTATCCGAAACGGTCAGGACCGCGATGTTGACGGGAAGGAACTCCCGCTCACTTTTGTTTTCGCTCATCCCGGGCAACCTCCACGCCATTCGGACCGGACCGATGGTAGGACGGCCATTCCCCCGCGGCAACCGCGTCGAGGCTGGGGGTCGGCCGGCCGAAGCGGGCGCGGTAGATCCAGTAATTGGTCAACACCCGCTCGACGAAGATGCGCGTTTCCCGCAACGGGATACTCTCGATGAAGAGCAGGGGGTCGCCCTCGCCGCCCGAATGCCGCTGCCACTTCCGGAGGTTTCCGGGCCCGGCGTTCCAGGCAACGGCCATGCGGAACAGATCCCCGCCGATGTAGGGCTCGTTCAAAAGAATGTTGATGTAGCGCTGACCCAGTTCGACATTGGTTTCCGGGTCGAACAGAGCGCGCCGCTTGGCGCCCCGGTAGCGCCGGTCCCGGGCGATAAAGCTCGCGGTACGGGGCATGATCTGCATCAGCCCGCGGGCGCCCGCCCGGCTCTTGGCGTCGGGGTTGAAGCCCGATTCCTGGCGGATCAAGGCCAGCACCAGCGCGGTGTCCTGGATACGCTCGTCCGCGACCGGCAGGCTCGGCACCGGATAGGCGGTGCTGTCGTAAAGGCTGGAGCCGCTCTTCACCAGCATATTGCCGAGGCGCATGGCCAACGAGGGCAGCCGCGCCCGGTCGGCGAGCGCCAGCATGGCCCTCGCCAGTTCGGGCGAGGCCTGCCTGAAAAGGTATCGAAGTTCCCGCTCGGCGCGGCGGTCCTGCCCCACCTGCAACAGCGTTACGGCCCGGGCGCCGCCCGGCGCTTCGGCGAGCTGCTTGAGGGCCTCTTCCCGGAGCGGCGGCGGCGCCCAGTTGTAGCTGACGTCCAGGCCCAGCTGCCGCCGCGCGAGGATACCGTAGAACGTCCGGGGATAGGCCGAGGCTTCCTCGAGCCAGCCGTTCACCCGCTCCGGCCGCTTGGCCTTGAGTTCCGCGCGCGCCGCCCAGAAGGCGCCGGCGGTCGACAGCCACGGCGAGGAATAATCCGACGCCGCGACCTCGCCGAAATGGGCGGCCGCCTCATCGAATTTGCCGAGACGCCATTTCGCGAGGCCGGCGGTCCAATGGGCGGACGGAATGAACCTGCCCGAGCGCTTGATCGCGCGGCCCGTCCACTCGGCCGCCCACTCGTATCGTCCATGGGCGTAATAGGCGGCGCCGAGGGCGGCCTGGAACCGGTCGTACTGGCCGGGGTGGAACAGCCGCCTGGTTTCCCTGGCGCGGATCTGCTGCTTCGCGGCCTTGGTCCAGCCCTTGCGGAGATACGAGGAAATCTGGCGCCGGATTTGACGCGCCCGGTTCCGGTCGGCCCGGCTCAATCTCTTGGCCGGGCGGTAGACCTTGGCCGCGGCCGCGCCGTCGTGTCCCGAACCCGCGAGAAGCCGTCCCGTGGGCGGTTTCGGCATCTTCCAATTCTTGGGCCGGCGGCGAAACGCCAGCTTGTGGATCCGCCGGGCGTCCGGATGGTCGGCATATTGATCCATCCAGGCCTTCAACTCCCTGTAGCGGGAACGGTACTTGGTCGGATGCAGATAGCGTTGCGCCAGGACATGTCCCATCAGCACCCGGTTCTCCAGGGTATCGATGATCTTGTCGGCGGCTTTCCATTCGCCGTTTTTTTGCAGACTGAAGATCACCCGGTAGCGGCTGACGTCGGTCGCGCCGAGGATCGACGGCAGCCGGTTGGCGGTCCAGTTCCCGGGTGCGCCTTCGGTGAGCGCGGCCGATTGGGAGGGCGCGGGCGGCGGCTTGTCGGCGGCGAGCGCACCCGGAGACATGGCCGCCAGACCGGCGGCCATCGTTCCAATCACTGCGGCTCTCAGGACGACAGCGGCCCTCAACTCCACCCCGCTCCCTCAAGTCTTTGATTCAAAAGACTTTTTTTCTCGTAATCCGTGCATATAGAAGATAGAGCAATCGGGCCTTTCAGGCAAGCAAGGCCAAATGCCTGCCCGCAGGTTTTCAGGGCTCTTGACCGGCTAGTCTCCGGCGCCATCCAGTTTTTGGCGAATCTCCTGCAGATCGCGCCACGCCTGACGCTTGTTGGCCGGCGAGCGCAGCAGGTAGGCGGGATGAAACGTCGCCATGGTATCCACCGGCGCCGACATGTGCGCGGTCGAATAGCTGTGCCAAGAGCCGCGCAGCCGGGTAATGCCTTCGGCCCGCCCGAGGAGGGTCTTGGCGGCGGGGCCGCCCAGGGGCACCAGCACGTCGGGGGCGGCCAATTCGATGTGCCGTTCCAGGAACGGCAAACAGGCGGCGATCTCGTCCGTGGTCGGATTGCGGTTCCCGGGCGGCCGCCAGAAGACAATGTTGGTGATGTAGAACTTTTCCCGGTCGTAGCCGATGGTTTCGA
Source organism: Rhodospirillales bacterium (assembly GCA_965221855.1). Lineage (GTDB taxonomy): Bacteria > Pseudomonadota > Alphaproteobacteria > Rhodospirillales > UBA2165 > JAJDXO01. The sequence goes on from CBDCSV010000010.1 coordinate 175,121, forward strand.
GCATCCGGTCGAGCAGCCGGCCGCTGGGTCCGACGAAAGGCAGGCCTTGCCGGTCCTCCTCGGCCCCCGGCGCTTCGCCGACGAACATCAGCCGCGCCTCCGGATTGCCGTCGGCGAATACCGTATTCGTGGCCGTCTTTTTGAGGCCGCATCCCTCGAAGCTCTCCACCGCCGCCTTGAGTTCGGCAACCGAATTGGCCTCCGCCGCCAGGGACCACGCCGCTTGAACCGCCTGGCTCACCCGGCCGCCGCTCGGCAGCGCGGGGGCCTCGCCGGCGGCCGCCCGGGGAGCATCCCGCGGCGCGCGCCGGGCGGGCGGCGGGGGTTTCTCCGGCGCCGGCCCGCTCGCCGCCTCCCCGGCCGAGGCAAACCGGTCGACCGGGGATTCCCCGATGGTCTCGTCGACCCCGGCCTCGAGGTGGAACCGGAGGATGTCGGCGGCGGAAGGATCGGCCATGAGACGATCATAGCAAAGCCCCGCCGCCGCGCCACGCCTCAACTGGACAGGGCAATCGCATTTGATTTGGTTCGTGAACGGAATGGCTTCGTAAACGGAATGGAAATGAGTATCGCTGCTGCTGGAGCTTCTTTGACGTTTGATGGAGGTTTCGGTGGAGAGATTTCGGGAGAGTTTTTCGGGTCTTGATGATCCGCGCACGGGCAACGCGTTGCGTCATGATCTTCTTGAGATGCTGTTCATGGCGCTGTGCGCGGCGCTGTGTGGAAGCACGTCGTGCGTTGACATGGCGGACTTCGCCGAGGCCAAGGAAGAGGTGCTGCGCGAGTTCCTGACCCTGCCCGCTGGCCCGCCCAGCCACGACACCTTCTCGCGGCTGTTCCGGTTGTTGGACCCGCGGGCCTTTCATGCCGCCTTCCAGCGCTTCATGTCCGATTTCGCGACCGCCCGGGCGGAGGTTGTTGCGATTGATGGCAAGAGCCTGAGGCGCTCCTTCGATCGGGCCTCCGGAACCTCGCCGCTCCACCTGGTCAGCGCCTGGGCCGCCGATCAGCGGCTGGTTCTAGGCCAGATGAACGTGGGCGCGAGCAACGAGATCACCGCCGTGCCGGCCTTGCTCAAGCTGCTCAGCCTCGAAGGCGCGGTGATGACCATGGACGCCATGCACTGCCAGAGCGGCACGGCCCGCGACATCCACGAGGCCGGCGCCGATTACCTGATGGCGCTGAAGGCCAACCAGCCCGACCTTCTCGCCGACGTCAAACTGCTGCTGGACGATCCCCAGGCGCCCGCCGACGGCGTGGACCAGACGGTGGACGCCGGCCACGGCCGCATCGAAACCCGCCGCGCCGAGGTGCTGCACGATATGGACTGGCTCGCCGAAGCCCACCGGTGGCCGGCCCTGGCCGCTGTCGGCAAGGTCACCTCCAGCCGCGAGACCGACGGCCGGGCCACGACAGCGGTGCGCTACTTCATCGCCTCCTGGCCGCTCACCGCCGACGAACTGAACCGCCTCGTCCGCGGACACTGGGGGATCGAGAACCAACTCCATTGGGTGCTCGATGTGGTCATGGACGAAGATCAGGCCCGAGCCCGCAAGGACAACGCCCCGGAAAACCTCGCTCTCCTCAGACGCCTCGCCCTCAACGTCATCAAACGCAACAAGGACAAGGGATCAAACCGTCTCAAGTTCAATCGCGCCGGGTGGAGCGACAACTTCCTCCGAAAACTCATCGCCGAAATAGGCTAATGCGATTGCCCTGCGGGGGGACGGGGGTTGGATTCACCACGGAGACGGTGAGACAGTGAGGAGCATCGCCAAAGCGTCATGGCCGGGCGCCAGACCCGGCCATCCACGTGTACCGGTAGTCGCTAGGCGTGGATGCCCGTGTCAAGCCCACTGCTGTCCGGTTTATTTTTGTGGACGGGTTGCATGGCATTGATTCTACTGGGGTCCAAGCGTTTGCGAACGTTTTGGACACGAAGGAGGCTCAATGCCATGCATCACCACAATAGCGTTTTCCACGATCTGTTGAAGCATATTCCTTGGGACGCTTTTGAGCGTTTGGTTGCCGAGCACGGCGCGGACAAGCACATTCGCCGGTTGCCGACGAAGAGCCAGTTCATCGCCCTGCTGTATGGACAGTTCTCCGGCGCGTCCAGCCTGCGGGAGATCGCCGGCGGCCTGGAGAGCCATTCGGCGCGTTTGTACCATGTCGGCGGCCGCACGGTGTCACGCTCGACCTTCGCCGACGCCAACGCGCGCCGTCCGGCGGCGGTGTTCTCGGGCCTGTTCGCCGAGATGGCCGGCCGCGCCCAGCGGGGGCTGCGGCGCAAGCTCGGCGATGCCACCTATCTGATCGATTCCACCGGGCTCCGCCTGAGCGGGGCCGGGTCCGAGTGGGCGCGCTTCTCGGCCAAGGTGTGCGGCGCCAAGGTCCACGTGATCTACGACGCGGATGCCGATCAGCCGGTTTATTCGGCGATGACGGCGGCCCGGGTCAACGACATCACGGCGGCGAAGGAGATGCCCATCGAGGCCGGCGCCACCTACGTCTACGACCTCGGCTACTACGATTATGCCTGGTGGGCCAAGCTGGACGCCGCCGGATGCCGCATCGTCACCCGCTTCAAGTCCAGCACGCCGCTCGACCTCATCGCCGAACTCGATGTGGCCGAGAACGGCGGCATCCTGTCCGACCGCATCGGCTTGCTGCCCAAACGCCAGGCCAAAAACCGCAAGAACCCGTTCTCCGAGCCGGTGCGCGAGGTGCGGATCAAGACCGACACCGGCAAGGTGCTGCGCATCCTCTCCAACGACCTCGACGCCCCGGCCGAGGAGATCGCCGAGCTCTACAAGCGGCGATGGGCCATCGAGCTGTTCTTCCGCTGGGTCAAACAGACCCTCAAGATCAAACACTTCATCGGCAACAGCGAGAACGCCGTGCGCATCCAGATCGCCGTCGCGATGATCGCCTATCTGCTGCTCAGGCTCGCTCAAGCCACCCAGAAGGCCATCAACAGCCCGCTCATCTTCGCCCGTCTCGTGCGCGTCAACCTCATGCATCGAAAGCGCATCGACAGGCTCCTCATACCCAAAATACCGCCGCCCGAAAATCCAAACCAAATGGCCATCCAATGGACGTGAAAATTAAACCGGACAGTAGTGTGTCAAGCACGGGCATGACGACTTCTTGAACCACGGAGACGGTGAGGAACAGGGAATAAGACTAGGGGCGGCCGCGGCGGCGTCTTATAGTCGTTGCGCCGTTTCGCATTGGGGAACGGACCGAACCCGAAGGGAGATTAGTTCATGCAGTTTCGTTATTTGATTTTCCCCGGCATCGCGGCGGCCGCGATGATCGCGGCGGCCGCCATCACCCCGCCCGGCACCGGGGCGGCCAACGCCCAGGGCAATATCATCGATGCCCGGGCCACGGCAATGAAGACCCTCGGCGGCTCGCTCCGGCGGGTCGGCCAGACGGCATCGGCCGAAGACGCCCGCGGCCCGGCGGCGGCGATCGCCGGCGCGGCGGCCCGCCTCGAAACCCTGTTCCCCGAAGGCTCCGGCGGACCGCCCACCCGCTCCAAGCCCGAAATCTGGCGGAACATGGCTGACTTCAAGGCCAAGCTCGCCGCGCTCAAGGACGCGGCCCGGGCCCTCGACGCGGCGGCCAAGGGCTCGGACCTGGACGCGGTGAAGACGGCGGCCCGGAACGTCGGCGGCACCTGCGGCGCCTGCCACCGGGCCTACCGGGCGCCGAGGTCGTAAGCGGACAGGTTCACCACCGAGAGCACCGAGCCCCCCTCACCCAGCTACGGCTAAGGCTCGCAGGCTCGCCAAGCCTGCGCATCCCTCTCCCCCCAAGGGGGGGCGAGGGTAAGGGAGTAGTCCCCTCTCCCCCTTCTTCAGGGGGAGAGGGTCAGGGTGAGGGGGTCACAAGAAAAATAAGAGTGAGGGGGTATACACAGACTCTCTCTCCCTGCACCGCCCCCCGGCGAATCCGCTTTTCGGGCCGGTTGGACGCGCTAATATCCCCGGGATCATGTCACGCGGTGTGAAATTCGTCCTGATGCTGCTGGCGGCGCTGGGTCCGCAGGGCCTATGGAGTGGTTCCGCCCAGGCCCAGTCGGCGGAGCGCGGCGCATACATTTTCGCCGCCGCGGGCTGCGCCGGCTGTCATACGGACATCAAGAACAAGGGGCAGCTTCTGGCCGGCGGCCGGGCCCTCGAAACCCCGTTCGGCACCTATTTCGGGCCCAACATCACCGCCGACAGGGAGCACGGCATCGGCGGCTGGTCGGACGCCGACTTCATCCGCGCCATGCGCCATGGCGTCTCCCCCGGCGGCGGCCACTACTACCCGGTGTTCCCCTATCCGTCCTTCACGCTGATGACCGACGGCGACATGCGGGACCTGAAGGCCTACATCTTCTCCCTGCCCACGGCGGCGACCCCCAACAAGCCCCACGAGATCAGGTTTCCGTTCCGCTTCCGCTTTCTGATGGCGGTGTGGAAGCTCCTGTTCTTCGAGCCCGGCGCCTATGGGGCGGACGGCGCCCGGAGCGCCCAGTGGAACCGGGGGGCCTACATCGTCCGGGCGCTCGGCCACTGCGGCGAATGCCATACGCCCCGCAATGTCCTGGGCGCGGTGAAGGCCGGCCGGCACCTGTCCGGGACCAAGGCCGGGCCCGACGGCGAGCCGGTTCCCAACATCACCCCGCACCGGACGACCGGGATCGGCGGCTGGACCGGGGACGAGATCGCCCAACTGCTGCGCTCGGGCGAGACTCCCCTCGGCGACGAGGTGGACGGCGAGATGTGGGAGGTGGTCAAGAACGGCACCAGCAAGCTGACCCCCGGGGATCTGGCCGCCGTCGCCGATTACCTGAAGAACATCCCGGCCATCGAGCATCAGGTCTTCCCCGGGCCCTAGGGCCGGGCGAAGCGGCGCATCGCGCAGCCATGGACCTCCTCGATTCCGTCCTCGTCCGCTCGGCAGCGGTTCCGTTCCTGGCCACCGGGATCTTCGCCGGCATCATTCGCTGGATCGCCGGCGGCGGGACCGGCAAGCCGCTGGCCGGCGGCGCCGTCGGGGTGGTGTTCATGTGGATGCTGGCCGCCCGTCTCGGCGTGCCGGACTTCCCGCCCGGCCCCGGCGGCGATTCCATCCTCTATGTCATGCTCGCCGGCCTGCTGGCCGGGATCGCCCTCGACGCCGCCGCCGGCGTGACCGGCCGGGCGGCCGCCGCCTGCCAGACGATCGCCATGATCCTGTTCGGGCTGGGGCTGGCCTACTGGCTCCGGCCCGGCATCGGCGCCGTTTCCATCGCCGCGGCCGCGGTCTGGGCCGTCGCCGTCCTTCGCCTGCGCCGCCGCGATCTCGCCCCGGCCGTCGCCACCGGGATGCTGACCGCCGCCGGGGCCGGGATGATCGTCCTGATGTGGATCGGCGGCATGGCGGCGGAACGGGAACTGGCCATCGCCCTGACCGCGGCCCTCACCGGCTTCCTGCTATGGTCGTGGCCGCCCCTCTCCTACCCCGCCGGCGCCGCCCTGCTGCTCGCCGGGACCGGAGGCATATTCGCGCTCGCCCTCAGGCTCGCCGATGCGTGGCCGGCGTCGATCGCGGCTTTTGCCGTCTTCGTCTTCCTGTTCTTCGCCGATTCGGCGGCCGCGAAAGTCGTCAAATGGCCCCTGCTGCTGTCCCGCGGGGTCTTTCCGCTGACCGTCGCCGCGCTGGGGGCGCTTCCCATCGCGCTCGGCGCCGCGATCCTGCTGATCTTGACCAACCTGCCCGCCGGATAGGGGCGCGGAGCCGGGCCATGTCCGGGCCGTGTCCGGGGTGACGTAAAAATTTATGTGTCAGTTGGGAATGGGGTACTCCCTGTGGTTTACGACAACCGCAAGAAGGATCACCCCGATGCCACAGCAAGCTGTAACGATTGAGAACCTACCACAAGCCTTTGAGGTGGTGAAGGAGATGCAAGCAGGCGGATTGGACTGGGGCGAGGGTTATCGCCCGCTTGGCCGCCAGGCGCTGGCCGAGATCATCGAGGGCCGGATGGCCGAGGCGGTGGATCGCTGGCTCGACGGCCTCGATGGCAGCGCTATGCGCGACCGGCGCAACGGCACCTACCGGCGCCGCCTGCTCAGCGAGCTCGGCGACATCGAGCTCAACGTGCCGCGCACCCGGCACTTCTGCCCGACCGAGGTTCTGAAGAGCTACGCAAGGCGCGCTCCAGAGATCGACCGCGCCATCCTGGCCGGCTTCGTGCTGGGGCTCTCGACCCGCAAGGTCGGCGAGGTCCTGCTTGCCCTGCTCGGGCGTCCGGTCTCGGCCGCGACGGTGAGCCGGGTCGCCAAGACCCTCGATCTGTCGGTCGCCGCATTCCACCGCCGGCCGCTGAAGAACGCCTACAAGGCGCTGATGCTCGACGGCGTGGTGCTGGCCTGCAAGACCGGCGCCGGCGCGCTCAGGAGGCCGGTCCTGGTGGCGCTGGGCATACGGCACGACGGCAAGAAGGAGATTATCGACTTCCAACTCGCCGCCAGCGAGAGCGCCGCGGAGTGGGAGCGCTTCCTCACCGCGTTGCACCGCCGCGGCCTCACCGGCGAGGGCCTTGAGATGATCTGCGTTGATGGCGGCCAAGGCCTGCTCGCCGCCTTGCCGATCGTCTATCACGGCATCCCCGTTCAGAGGTGCTGGGCGCACAAAATCAGGAACATCCTCAACAAGGTCCGCGTAGCCGACCAGCAGGCCGTCAAGGCCGACGTCCACGCCGTCATGAATGCCCCCAACCGCCGCAAGGCCGAGACCGCCGCCCGCCGCTTCGCCGACGCCTGGGAAGATACCTACCCCAAGGCCGTCGCCTGCCTGCGCAACGACCTCGACGACCTGCTCACCTGCTTCCGCTACAAGGACCTCGCCGAGCGAAAGCAGGTCAGGACCACCAATGCCATCGAACGGAGGTTCCGCGAGGTTCGCAGACGAACCCGGCCCATGGGAACCTTCAAGGATAAAACCTCAATGGACCGCATCCTCTTCGCGGTCTTCATTCACGAAAACAAGTCTCAGGGAATCAGTACCCCAGTCTCCCTGACACATAACTCTTGACGTTACCGTGTCCGGGCGGGCATTGCGCCCGCTCCGGCGGCGGAGTACCTTACGGATTCGGCGCTGGCGTGAACGGGCCGGCGACAAGAGACAGCCACAGGGGGCAGCGGCAACAGGCGATGAAACGGCCATTCAACTGGGCACTCGTCGGGGGCGTGATTGTTATCGCGGCGATTGCGCTGAGCTTCCTCGGCGACACGGACGAAGGCGAGCAGGCGGCGGCGCCGACCGCCGTCGTGCAGGTGCCCGCGCCGTCGGCCCAGACCGCGCCCGCGCCCGAGACCGCCGCCGCGGAACCGGCCAAGCCGGCCCCGGACATGGTCCGGACCAAACCCCAGGGCGACGCGGTCATGGCGAAACGCGCCGAACCCGGGGCCCCCGTCCAAACTCCCGCCGGCGGCACGGACGAGAGCGAACAGGCGGCGCCGGCCGGTGCGCCGGCGCCCGCACCCTCGGCCCGGACCGCGCCAGGGACCGCGCCAGGGACAACACAAGGGACCACACAAGGGACCGCACAGGGGACCGCGCCCCCGTCCGGGACCGCCGCCGCGAGGCCGGTCCGGCCGAGCTTCGACATCGTCCGGATCAATCCCCAGTGCGACACGGTCATGGCGGGACGCGCCGAACCCGGCGCCCGCGTCCAGATTCTCGACGGCGGCAAGGTAATCGGCGAGGCGACCGCCGACGCCCGCGGCGAATGGGTCTTCGTGCCCGCCGAACCGCTGCCGCCGGGCAACCGGCAATTGTCGCTCCGCACCGTCGGGACCGGCGGCCGGCCGGCCGTCACTTCGGACTCCAACGTGGTGCTGGCCGTGCCGGAGAAGGGCAAGGACATCGCCGGCCGGCCGAGCGAAGAACCGTCCCAGCCCTTGGCGCTCAAAGTGCCGTCGGAGGGCGGCGCCACCACCCAGGTGCTGCAGAAGCCGACGCCGACACCGAAGCCGACGCCGCCGGCGCCCGCTCCCGCCCCGGCCCTCCTCGCCGTTACCATCGACGCGGTGGATTACGACGACCGCGGGCGGCTCAACGTTATCGGGACCGGTGCGCCCGACGGTCAGGTCCACCTGTATCTGAACAACGAATTTCTCGGCCGCTCGCCGACCGGCGCCGACGGCCGCTGGCGGCAGTCGCCGGAGCGGACGGTCGCGCCCGGGGTCTATTCGGTGCGCGCCGATCAGGTGGACGACGCCGGCAAGGTCCTGGCCCGCATCGAGGTGGTCTTCGCCCGCTCGACCCTGCTGACCGACGTCCCGCCGGGGACATTGTTCGTCGTTCAGCCCGGCAACAGCCTGTGGCGGATCGCGCGCCGCACCTATGGCCGCGGGATTCGGTTCACGGTGATTTACGAAGCCAACAGGAATCAAATCCGGGATGAGGATCTGATCTATCCGGGACAGGTCTTCCGGCTGCCGTCGATCAACTAAGGGGCCGGCCCTTCCGGGCGCTTCGGTATTTCTCCCGGGCGGAAACCCTTGAAAGATAGGCACTTAACGCCGCCGGGGCTGGCGAGTAGAATGCCCGCCTTCATCCTTGGGAAAACGTGAGGGACGATGTCCGGGATCATCCCGCCTCTCCATCCGGCCGGTTGGCCGTTCGTCTGGCTGTTTGCCGGCGTCACCGTCCTGTTGGCGGTCATCTGGGAACCGCTGGGCTGGGCGGGCGCCGTCCTCACCCTGTGGTGCGCCTACTTCTTCCGCGACCCCGAACGGGTCACTCCGGCGCGGGACGGATTGGTGATCAGCCCCGCCGACGGCGTGGTGCAAATGATTACCGATGCCGCGCCGCCCGCCGAGATCGACATGGGCGAAACCCCGCGGACGCGGATATCGATCTTCATGAACGTGTTCAACGTCCACGTAAACCGAATTCCCATCGGCGGGAGGATCGTCAGGACCGCCTATCGCCCGGGCAAGTTCCTCAATGCCTCCCTCGACAAGGCCAGCGAACACAACGAACGCCAGTCGTTTCACCTGGAAACCGCCGACGGGCGGAGCTTCGGCGTGGTCCAGATCGCCGGCCTCGTGGCGCGGCGCATCCGGTGCGACCTGCGGGCCGATCAGGCCGTGCGGGCCGGGGAAAGATTCGGGATCATTCGCTTCGGCAGCCGGGTGGACGTGTATCTGCCCGACGGCGTGGTCCCGCTGGTCGCCGCCGGGCAGACGACAATCGCCGGCGAAACGGTGATCGCCGATCTTCGCGCCCAGGAAGACCGGCGCGCGGGCGAGGTGCGCTGATGTTCCGCCCCCGCCAGCGGCGCCTCCGCGGCCTTTCGTTCAACCGCATGCTACCCAACATGCTGACCATGCTGGCGCTGTGCGCCGGCCTGACGGCGCTTCGCTACGGACTGGAGGGCAAATGGCAGCCGGCGATCGTTGCGCTGGTCTTCGCCGCCATCTTCGACGCCCTCGACGGCCGCATCGCGCGGCTCCTGCAGGGGACGTCGAAATTCGGCGCCGAACTGGACAGCCTGTCGGACTTCATCGCCTTCGGCGTCGCCCCGGCGGTGATCCTGTATCTCTGGACCATGCAGACCGCCGGTCCCGTCGGCTGGGTCCCGGTGTTGCTGTTCAATGTGTGCATGGCGCTGCGGCTGGCCCGGTTCAACACGGTGATGGACGATGACGAGCCGCCCGCCTGGGCCAAGGGCTATTTCACCGGCGTGCCCGCGCCGGCGGCGGCGGGCCTGGTCATGGTGCCGATGGTCCTGTGGTTTCAGGCCGAGGCGGAATGGCTGCGCCAGCCGTTCCTGGTCGGCGCCGTCATTATCGCCGTCGCCTGCCTGATGGTCAGCAAGCTGCCCACCTATTCGTTCAAGAACATCCGCATTCAGCAGCGGTTCGTCCTGGTTCCCATGCTGGGGGTCGGACTGCTGGCCGCGCTGGGCGTTTCGGCGCCGTGGCTGACCATGACGCTGATCGTCGCCGCCTACGTGGCCAGCATCCCGTTCTCAATCCGTTCATACCGGCGGGCCGAGGCGGAGGCCAGGGAACTTGCCCAGGCAACGGATATGGCGGCGGATGCGCCCTCGGATGCGCCCGCGGCCAACGACGAGGCGGCCGAATAACCGTGCCGCCGGGGCGGGTCCGTCTCAGGCCGGCTCGTCGAGTTCCGGATAGTGACGGAAGATGCCGAGTTCGTTGAACGGAATGCGCCGCTCGGAGGCCAGGTAGGCGGCGATGTTCGGTCTCTCGGCCACACGGTCATGGAGCGCGAATATTCCCGGATAGCCGCCGCGCAGCGCGGCCATGCGCCTGGGGAACGCATATTCGAGCCCCGCGACCACCTGGAACAGGGACAGGTCCGCATGGGAGCAGCCGGCGCCGACCAGCCATTCGCCGCCGGCGTCCGCGTTCCGGGTCAGCGCACGTTCGAAATAGCCGAAATACTTAGTCACGCGCTCGCTCCGGAACGCCGCCGCGCGTTTCAGCGCTTCCGCCTGCTGGTCCTCGTAATGCAGTGAATTGGCGATGGGATGGTGGGTGTCGTGAGCCTCCATCACCATGTCGGTGATGGTGTGCTGCAGGTGCCGCGCCCGCCACTTCGCCTCCCCCTTCGGGGCGAGCCCATGGCGCTCGCCGAGATAGGCGCAGATGGCGGGGGTCTGGCTGAGATACAGCCCGCCGTGCTGCAGGATCGGCGGGGCGAAGACCGGCGTCCCGAGATCGTCGCGCTCCATGAACGCCCGGAGCGAGGCGACGCCGCCCCCTTCCTCCTCGGGAAGTCTCGCGACGTCCGTATAGGCCGCGCCGGCGTCTTCGAGCACGAGCCGCACGAACTCCCCGCGCCCCTGGATCATGGGCCAGTAATACAACCGGTATTCAACGTCTTCCGCGTTTGTCGGCATGTTTTCCGTCTCCAAGCCTTTCGTCCGATGATCAGTTCAGCCCCAGCAGTTCCGCCGCCGTGCCGCCGCAGATGCGGGCCCGCTGCTCGTCCGTGAGCTTGCCCGCCCTGGCGACCAGGCCCACCGGATCGTCCTCGCCCATGTCGTAGGGATAATCGGTGCCCAGCAGCACGTGATCGGCGCCGTACTTCTCCACCAGGAACTCGATCTGGTCGGGGGCGAAGACCATGGTGTCGAAATAGAATCTCTTCAGGTACTCGCCGGGGGGATTGGGCAGTCCGTGGGAAACGTCCTCCCGGGCGTGATAGGCGTGATCCATGCGTCCGGCGTAGCTCGGCAGGAACCCGCCGCCGTGGGCGGCGCAGATCTTGAGGCCGGGATGACGGTCGATGACCCCGCCGAAGATCAGCTGGCTGATGGCGATGGTCGATTCCAGCGGGTGGCCGATGATGTTGAGGAAATAATGATCGCCGAAACGCTCCGGGCTGGTGTAGCCGGCCGGGTGCATGAACAGCAGGATGCCCAGCTCCTCCGCCCTGGCCCAGAACGGCGCCAGGCGTTCGGCGGACAGTTCGTCGCCGCCCACATGGGTGTTGATCTCCAGGCCCCGGAATCCGAGTTCGTCGACGCAGCGCTCCATCTCGGCGATGGCCATTTCGGTGTTTTGCAGGGGCACCGTGCCGAGGCCGACCAGTCGGTCCGGGTGTTGGGCGACGGCTTCCGCGAGGTCGTCGTTTTCCATCCGGGACGCCTTCCGCCCGATCTCCGGTTCGGCCCAGTAGTAGAATTGATAGGGCGAGATGGAAACCGCCTGGATATCGACCCCCATCCGGTCCATGTCGGCGATGCGTTCCTCGAGGGAGAGCATCTTCGGCTTGATGAATTCGATCTGCGCGGCGTTCACCTTGCGGGTGATGTCGTTGCCGAACTGCAGCGGCACGAAGCCGACGCGCTCCGCTTCGGCCTTCATCATCTCCATGGCCGGCTGGCATTCCCGGTGACAGTGGACATCGACCACGAGGGTCTTGGAACCGTTTGAAACAACCGCGCCGGCGGCGCCTTCATCGGCGGGCGAACGGGCGGCCGGCGCGTGGTGCGCGTGAGTGCATTTGAAGAACATGGGACTACCCTGGAAATTGAGCGAGGACTTTGACGGCATCCGGTGTATAGGAGGCCGCCGGACGCCGCAACCACGGCCTGACCCCGGCCCGACCGTGGCCCGACCGTGGCCGGGGCCGGATGCGCCGTCACATGGGCCAGAGGGCGGTGCCGGGATGGAACTGGGACCACGCGAACCAGAATGCCTGGTGGCTGCCGAGATCGGAACCGTCGGCGCCGACCGCCTTGATGCCGCCGGCCTCGAGCCGCAGGCGAACGTTCTCGAAAGCGATCTCCTCGCCGTTCTTCAGCGCCAGGAACGCCTTGCTCCGCTGGAACGCCACCGGCTTGCCGGACGCGGTGACGACGCCGATGATGTCTTCGTGAACCGGCAGGCGCGGGTCCACGTCGCCGACCGGAAATATGGGGCCGTTGGCGTCCCGGCCGTTGCGGAAATCGAAATCGCGGCCGAGCGCCAGTTCCTCGACCAGCACGGTGGTCCCGGGGTGCAGTTTTTTCCATCGGCCCCAATCGGTGGTGACGACCGTGGCCTGCTCGAGGCTGAGTTTCTTCTCCGCCAGCGGCCCGGTCACCGCCGCGCCCAGAAACGTATCGAACACCGAAAACGTCCTGACGTCGTACATCACCTTGTTGGACCGGATCAGCAGCCCCGAGGTGCGCAGGATGGGCCGCTCGATCCCTTCGGGCAGCCGGTCGGTGAAGTAGGCCTGCGCGGATGCGCAGAGCGTGCAGTAGGGAATGCCCAGGTGCCTGCCGCCCAACGTGTCGTTGACCATCTCGCGCACTTCCATGATGCGGCGGGGATAGGCCCGGTACTCGCCGTTCACCCCGATCCCGAAAACGATGTCCCCGTCCTTGAGCCATGCCGCGTCCTGGGCGCTGCTCACCTTGGGATTGTCGGCGGCGGGAATGCAGTTGCACGGCTCGTCCGTCGTATCGTACGGGCGGTCGTCGATCAGCACGCCGCCCCAGGAAACGTGCCGCCAGTCGATATCGCCCTCGACGAAGATCCTGTCCCAGCCGGGCACCAGGGTCGTGAAAATGGCGCGCTTGACCCGCAGGTAATCGGGGGGCGCCGGAATATCCCACGCAATGAGATGATCGGTGACCGTCCCCCAAGGATTGCCGACCGGCGAACCGATCCCCAGCAGCTTCATGGCGGCGTAGCTCAATTCATCGGTCAGGCCGCGCGAAGTGATGAAGCGCATCAGGTCGGCGATCAGCCACACGATGCGGGGGTCCTTCCCCTCGACGATTTGTTCCAGCGCCGCCGATTGATCGCTGTCCCACCTCTCGTTGGCCATGGCGTCGACAAAGGCCGTCTTCACCGCCGACCGCAGGGCCTCGGACAGGGGGCCGTCCGGGACCGCCGGCGGATGGCCGAACTTCTCGATGACATGGGCGGGCAGCGGTTCCCGGTCCTGGGCCCGCGGCGCCTCGGACCAGTGCCCGGACCAGGCCAACGAAAGCGCAACCACAAACGCGCCGAGGACGATACGGGGAGACAAGCTGCGCGCCGATGCCATGGCGGGGCCTTTTCCGTGGCTGATTGACCCGTACGCAATGAAAGGAATGCGCCGGATAAGGATATTAAGTGGCCATAACCCCATTTTATTCCAATCACGTTTTCTTCAACCGGCCGCCGGGAGGAGCCGGTTTGCTCCCGGCAAGCCGCACCCGATGCGCGGTTGTCACGAGCGATTTTATATTTTACGGTTTTATCCTGTAATTTGGAAACGGCGCGGTCGGAAAAGCCGCGGGAAGGAACCCAGCCATGACCTACAGCTTTGAGCAATTCTGCGCGGATAACCGGGCCGCCTATGACGGGACCGGCAAGGCCGACCTCGAACAAATCCGCCTGAACCTCGAACGCTTGCTTCAGGAGAACCAGCCCTTCGTCGAGGAACATTGCGGGCCGGATGCCGATGGCGGCGTGGTGGAACTCTATCAGGACCCGGAAAAGGGATTCCTGGTCTATGCCCACGGCTACGCCGAGGGGAGGACCTCGCCGCCCCATGATCACGGGGCGTCCTGGGCGATCTACGGACAGGCCAAGAAGTTCACCGACATGACCGAGTGGAACCGCCTCGACGACAAATCCAAGGACGGCTACGCCGAGATCGAGTCGGCCAGGAAATACCGGCTCGATCCGGGCATGGCCGGCAAGTTCGGTCCCCATGAAATCCACCAGATTCATTTCGAAGCCGGCGCGCGGTTCGTCCGCGTCACCGGGGCCGACCTTTTCCGGGAGGAAACCCTGACCTATCAGCCGGATACCAATGGCGTGGTCGCCCGGACCGTCGGCTCGGCGGCCAATTCCGGCGAGAATTTGACCAAGAGGCACATCGCCTAGATCAGGTCATGTTTTGACGAAACCACGGCGCGGTTTCGTCAAAACACGTGATTGCGATCTAGGTGCCCGGGCGGACCCGGCGGCCGTCCGTGGCGGCCCTGAAGCCTGAATTCCGGCAGAGCGTACTTTCTTGCATAACGTATATTATATGATACATTGAACCGAATAAAGTATTATAAAGTATGCATTATGAAGGCGAAAGTTAGAACAAGCCCGGCGACAAAGCGAGAGTTGCGTATCCTTGGCTCAAAAATCCGGGAAGCGCGGCTGCGCAGACATTTGCCCCAAAAACTGGTGGCGGAGAGAGCTTCCGTCAGCCGGTTGACGTTGACGCGTATAGAACGCGGCGACCCGAGCGTTAGCGCCGGGGCGTACGCCATGGCGCTTCAAGCGCTGGGAATTTTGGATGGCTGGGCCGATATCGACGACCGGCTTGGAAATCGGCTGGCCGAAGAGCAATCGCGAAAGCGCGCACCGCGACGGCAATCATGACCGTAGAAGTCCACTTGGACGCATACGGGACCCTCAAAAAGATCGGAATTCTGCGTCGGCACCCGGGGGCAGGCAGGGAGCGGGTCACCTACGAACACGACGCCGCGTGGCTGGCGTCGCCGGAAGCATTCGAGTTCGACCGGACACTCCCCCTTCAATCCGGACCGCTCCACCCCGGCGCGAATAGAGAAATGTTCGGTACGTTGGGAGACAGTGCGCCGGACAGCTGGGGCCGCCGGCTGATGTTAAAGAGGGAAAACAGACTGGCCGAGCAGGAAGGGCGGACGCGGCGCAGACTGCACGAAACGGACTACCTGCTGGGAGTAACAGACCATACGCGGCTGGGCGCCCTT
Organism: Rhodospirillales bacterium; assembly: GCA_965221855.1. Classification (GTDB taxonomy): domain Bacteria; phylum Pseudomonadota; class Alphaproteobacteria; order Rhodospirillales; family UBA2165; genus JAJDXO01. The sequence goes on from CBDCSV010000010.1 coordinate 190,356, forward strand.
CGTTTCTCGGTCGATGGAGTCTTCCAGGCCCCCCAAACGCAAGGCGTTCCGACAACCGTCGCGCTCGGCGATCTTCTCGAAGCGGCTCAACGAATTGAACGAGGCGAGGAAACGAACGAAGACCTGCTTATGATATTCGCTCCGGGCTCATCGCTTGGCGGCGCGAGACCCAAGGCCTCCGTTTACGATCGACACGGCAATCTCTCGATCGCCAAATTTCCTAAACCCTCCGACACATACTCGGTAACGAGGTGGGAGGCCATCGCACTCGATATGGCTTGCGCGGCCGGAATGTCGGTCCCCACTCACGATTTGACCGCCGCGGCCGGACGTACGGTCTTTCTTTCACGGCGGTTCGACCGCATTGGCCGCAACGGGCGGCAGGAAGACCGGCGCATACCGTTCATGTCCGCGATGGCAATGACACAACACGATGACGGCGATGACAACTGCAGCTATTTGGAGTTGATTGACGCGATCAACGCCTTGGGCGCCCATCCGGAACGGGACCGGCCGGAACTATTTCGCCGGATCGCGTTCACTGTTCTGATCTCCAACACCGATGACCACTTTCGAAACCACGGGTTTCTTTGGGCGATAAACGGCGGCTGGACGCTGAGTCCCGCGTACGACATAAATCCCGTTCCAAACAGCCCGCGCATACTGAGGACCAGAATTGATTTCGACGAGGCAACCGCGTCGCTCGAGCTTCTCCGGTCCGTTCATGAGTTCTTCGTGCCGCGCGATACGGCGGAGGAAATCATCGATGAGTGCGCGCGGGTCGTGAAGCGGTGGCGCGATTTTGCGCGCGCGCGCCACGCCCCGGACGCCGAAATCGAGTTCATGAGTTCGGCGTTCGAGACCGACGATCTCCAATCGGCGACGTAGCCCGCTCCAGCGAGAATCCCGTGAAAAGGCACATCGCCTAGAGCGTATTTGAGATTGATTGAATCATTTTAGGGATTCCCAAGTATGGGCGAACCATGATTCAAGATGGATGCTGGGCAAGGAGGCCAGCATTCATGGCGAGACCTTATTCGATTGATTTGCGAGAGCGTGTTGTTTTGGCGGTTTTGGCGGGGGAGAGTTGCCGCGCTGTAGCGGCTCGGTTTGGGGTTGCGGTTTCGAGCGTGGTTAAGTGGTCGCAGCGCTACCGGCGGACGGGGAGTGTTGCGCCCGGCAAGATGGGCGGTCACCGCCGCCGGGTTCTTGAGCCCCATCGGGAGTTCATTGTCGGCCGGATCGACCAGGAGCCGCATCTGACGCTGCATCGGTTGAGAGACGAGTTGGCCGCTCGGGGTGTCAGGGTATCCCACAGCACGGTATGGCTGTTTCTGCGCCGTGAAGGGCTGCGCTTTAAAAAAAACCCTGTTCGCCGTTGAACGGGCGCGCGCGGACATCGCCCGCCATCGCAGGCGCTGGAAGGCGTGGCAGGCAAAGCTTGATCCCGAACGGCTGGTATTCATTGATGAAACCTGGATCCGGACCAATATGGCCCCGCTGCGCGGCTGGGGGCCGAAAGGGGAGCGGGTCCGCGGCTTTGCCCCCCATGGGCGGTGGCACACCCTGACCTTCATCGGCGCGCTGCGCTGCGACCGGTTCACCGCGCCCTGCGTCTTCGACGGCCCCATCAATGGCGTGTGCTTCCGCGCCTACGTCGAGCAGCTGCTCGTGCCGACCCTGGTGCCCGGCGACATCGTCATCATGGACAATCTCGGCAGCCACAAGTCAAAAGCCGTGCGAAACGCCATCCGTGCCGCCGGAGCCAAGCTGTGGCTCCTGCCCAAATATTCCCCCGACCTCAATCCCATCGAGCAGACCTTTGCCCAAATCAAGCACTGGATGAGAAACGCCCAGAAGCGGGAGATCGACGACTTATGGCGCCATCTCGGGAGCCTCATCGACACCATCGAGCCACAGCAATGCGCCAACTACTTCAAAAACGCAGGATACGCTTCCGTCAAAATATGAAACGCTCTAGATCGGCGCCGGGCGCTGCGTCCTCCCTACGCGGGGAATGCGACCAGCAATGCCGATACGACGAAGACGGAGGCCACCGTGCTCACGACGATGATGCCGGACACCTGCTCCACGTAGACCTGCCGTTCCTGGGCTACGACGAAAGCGACGGCCGCCGTCGGCAGAGCCGACAGCAGAACGGCGGACGATGCCCAGAAAGGCTCCATGTCGAACACGAAAGTCACGGCGATCCAGGTCAGCAGGGGATGGAGGCAGGGCAATCGCTTTTGGGGCCGTCGTGCCCGGCCGCAGGTCTGTTACACCCCGAAAGGACCTTGAAACAGCCATGACATGTCCCGCATCGTGCGCTCTCGAAGTGAACATAGCGTGAATTGCCGTCATCTACCCCACCGAAGCGGGGGCAGGCGACGGCAGATTGGCATCGAAATCTTCAAAAGCGATTCCCCTGGGGATGGAGGCAGATTTTGATCGCGACGAAGGTGCCGATCTCACTGGGCCTCGCGCGAACCGTCCGGTTCACGAACGACATCCCGATCGCGAACAGCGCCGCCGGCCCCGCGGCGGAACCGAGCAAATCCAGGAACCGTGAGATCGGCGACGCCAGTTCGACGGCGTAGAAGCTGAACGGCAGCGCGATGATCGGCGCACTGACCAGGGGATTTTTCGCCAGCGCGGCAAGGACGTTCCAAACCGTCGGAAGAAGCGGCTGCCTCTCCTGTTCGTTCAGTTCGAGAAGCGCGATGGTGCCGCCGACAAAAACCGTGATGACGGCGACCGTGGCGACGATCGCCGGCGCCACGTTCTCCGGTCCGAATGCCGTCAGGAAGAGCGGGATGCCGAGGTAGCCCGTATTGGCGAAGACGCCCGCCAGTGCGGAGAGGCCGACCACGGGGAGACGCTGGCCGAACAAGCACCAGCCGGCGGCAATCGCGGCGATGTAGGTGACCAGCGACGCCCCCAGGATCGCACCGATGAACGGCCAGTTGAGAATGTCCGCGATCGGCGCCTGGGCGGTAAAGCCGAAGAGCAATGCCGGGAGAGCGAAATAGTAAACAAACCCGTTCAGGGCCCGGGCGGATTGGGGCCCCAGAAGCCCCGATCTGCCGGCCAGATACCCGCACAAAATCAGCGCGAATACGGGAAAGGATACGTCCAGGAGGATCAACAAGGAACTATGGGTCCTTTAGAGATGGCCCGCTGAATCCAATTACCAGCGCAGATTCCCAAGGAAACCAGTTAGCAGTCCGAGGGGGCGCATCCAGCCTTGACCGTAGCGATCGCCTATGGCGGGAGTTGGCTGGGGCGCAGGGATTTGAACCCCAATTTTCCGGGTCAGAGCCGGACGTAATAGCCATTATACGACGCCCCAGCGGGGGGCGTATGTTTACTCCAACCCGCCCCCCGAAAACAAGCGCCCGTTGGGGGGATTGGACTGGGGCGAGGGTTATCGCCCGCTTGGCCGCCAGGCGCTGGCCGAGATCATCGAGGGCCGGATGGCCGAGGCGGTGGATCGCTGGCTCGACGGCCTCGATGGCAGCGCTATGCGCGACCGGCGCAACGGCACCTACCGGCGTTGCCTGCTCAGCGAACTCGGCGACATCGAGCTCAACGTGCCGCGCACCCGGCACTTCTGCCCGACCGAGATCCTGCGCGGCTATGCAAGACGCGCCCCGGAGATCGACCGCGCCATCCTGGCCGGCTTCGTGCTGGGGCTCTCGACGCGCAAGGTCGGTGAGGTCCTGCTTGCCCTGCTCGGGCGCCCGGTCTCGGCCGCGACCGTGAGCCGGGTCGCCAAGACCCTGGACGCAACGGTCGCGGCTTTCCACCGCAGGCCGCTAAAGAACGTCTACAAGGCGCTGATGCTCGACGGCGTGGTGCTGGCCCGCAAGACCGGCGCCGGCGCGCTCCGCAGGCCGGTCCTTGTGGCGTTGGGCATACGGCACGACGGCAAGAAGGAGATTATCGACTTTTGTCTCTCAGGCAGCGAGAGCGCCGCCGAATGGGAGCGCTTCCTCACCGCGCTGCACCGCCGCGGCCTCACCGGCGAGGGCCTGGAGATGATCTGCGTCGATGGCGGCCAGGGCCTGCTCGCCGCCTTGCCGGTCGTCTATCACGGCATCCCGGTCCAGAGATGCTGGGCGCACAAGATGCGCAACATCCTCGACAAGGTCCGCAAGACCGACCAGGAGGCCGTCAAGGCCGACGTCCACGACGTCATGAACGCAGACACTCGGCCAAAGGCGCTCAGCGCCGCCCGCCGCTTCGCCGACGCCTGGGAGCAGACCTACCCCAAGGCCGTCGCCTGCCTGCGCAACGACCTCGACGACTTGCTCACCTGCTTCCGCTACAAGACCCTTGCCGAACGAAAGCAGGTCAGGACCACCAACGCCATCGAACGACGGTTCCGGGAGGTCCGGAGACGAACCCGGCCCATGGGAACCTTCCAGGACAAGACCTCAATGGACCGCATCCTCTTCGCGGTCTTCATTCACGAAAACAAGTCTCAGGGAATCAGTACCCCTCTCTCCCTGACACACAACTCTTGACGTTACCTGGTGACGTAAAAATTTATGTGTCAGTTGGGAATGGGGTACTCCCTGTGGTTTACGACAACCGCAAGAAGGAGCACCCCGATGCCACAGCAAGCTGTAACGATTGAGAACCTACCACAAGCCTTTGAGGTGGTGAAGGAGATGCCGTTACCTTGGGGGATAGGCCCCGGCCCCGATCCGGGCTATTCTCATGTGAGACGAATTCAGGGCACGGATCGATGACTAACGGGGAGGACGGCGGAACAAGCCGCCCGAACAGAAAGACGCGGGCCAAAAACAAGGCCGGCGGGCCCGGCGGAACCGGACTGTATCGGCGGCGGCGCAAGCCGGCGAAAACCTATGGCGCGCTCGATCTCGGCACCAACAACTGCCGGCTGCTGATCGCCAAGCCGACTCTGGACGGCTTCCGGGTGGTGACCTCTTTTTCGCGGATCGTGCGCCTCGGCGAAGGAATGGCCGAGGACGACCGGTTGTGCGAGGACGCCATGGAGCGGGCCATCGAGGCGCTCGGCGTCTGCGCCAGGAAACTCGAACAGTTCGACGTCGCCCGTGCCCGCAACATCGCCACCGAAGCCTGCCGGCGGGCGGTCAACTGCGAGGACTTCATCGAACGCATCGAGAGCCGGACCGGGCTGAGGCTGGAAACCATTTCTTCCCGGGAAGAGGCGCGGCTGGCGCTGGCCGGCTGCAGAAGCCTGCTTGCCGACGATCCGCCCCACGCCCTGGTGTTCGATATCGGCGGCGGCTCCACCGAACTGGTCTGGGCGGTGCGGGACGGCGACGACGGATTCAGGATCGCCGACGCCTTGTCCCTCCCCATCGGGGTGGTGAACCTGTCGGAGATTTGCGGCACCGGCGAGGTCTCCCGGGATGCCTATGAAAACATGGTCGAAACCGTGGCCCGGCACCTGCCCGAATTCTGCCGGCGCAACCGCATCGCCGGCCGGGTCGGGCGGGGCCGGGTACAAATGCTCGGGACCTCCGGGACCGTGACCACGCTGGGCGCCGTGCATCTGGACCTCCCCCGCTACTCCCGGTCCCACATCGACGGCCTGCGCATCGGTTTCGGCGCCCTGGAGCGCGCCCCGGACCGGCTGACCGGCATGGACTACGACGGCCGCGCCGCCATCCCGTGCATCGGGCATGAGCGCGCCGAACTGGTGGTGCCGGGCTGCGCCATTCTCGAAGCCATCTGCCGGTGCTGGCCGGTGGGATCGCTGCGGATCGCCGACCGGGGCCTGCGCGAGGGCATCCTCCTCGAACTGATGGCGATGGACCGGGTCGCCGCCGCCCAGCCCGCCGCCTGAGAGCCGGTCATGGCGAAGGGACGCGGGCGGAAGGGCCGATCCAGCCGCCAATCCAACCGCATGGCGGGGCGCGATCTCTCGGTCCGGCTGAAAACCGCCAAGGGGCGCAAGTCCTCCTCCACCCGCTGGCTCCAGCGCCAGCTCAACGACCCCTACGTGGCGCAGGCCCGGCGCGACGGCTACCGCTCGCGGGCGGCCTACAAGCTCCTGGAGCTGAACGACCGGTTCGACCTTCTCCGCAAGGGAATGCGGGTGCTCGACCTGGGCGCGGCGCCGGGGGGCTGGACGCAGGTGGCGGTGGCCGGGACCGGGGGCGAGATCGTCGCCCTCGATATTCTGGAAATGGAGGACATTCCGGGCGCCGCCGTTCTTCAAGGCGACATATATGACGAGGACGCGCCGGCCAGGATCACCGGGGCCCTGGGCGGCAAGGCGGACCTCGTGCTGAGCGACATGGCGCCGCCGCTCTCCGGCCACGCCAAGACCGACCACCTGCGGACCATGGCGCTGGTCGAGGCGGCCTACGATCTGGCTCTCGAAGTCCTGGCGCCGGGCGGCGGGTTCGTCGCCAAGGTCTTCCAGGGCGGCACCGAGGCAAGGCTGCTGGCCGACATGAAACGGCGCTTCGCCTCGGTCCGCCACGCCAAGCCGCCGGCGAGCCGAGCCGAATCGGCGGAGATCTACGTCGTCGCCACCGGCTTGCGGGAGGCCTGACGTCACCCTAACCCGTTGAGGCGATTGGCGTTGCCGGGGTGTGTCCTGGCGGCTTGGATTTGCCTCCCATCTGTGTATGATCGGGCGCCAACTCTGATACGGAGATGGCATGAATATCCCCGACGGCCTGACCTTCGACGACATCCTGCTGGAACCAGCGGCCTCCGATGTCCTGCCGTCTGAAACCGACACCGCCACCCGTCTGACCAACGCCATCGATCTCGGCATTCCGCTGGTGTCCGCCGCCATGGACACGGTGACCGAAAGCGCGCTCGCCATCGCCATGGCCCAGGCCGGCGGAATCGGCGTCATCCACAAGAATCTGGAGCCCAACGAACAGGCCGCCGAGGTCCGCAAGGTGAAGAAGTTCGAAAGCGGCATGGTGGTCGATCCCATGACCATCCGCCCCGACGCCACCCTTGCCGACGCCCTCGACCTGATGGAGCGGCACAGGATTTCCGGTATTCCGGTGGTCGAGAACGGCAACGGCAAGCTGGTGGGCATCATCACCAACCGGGACGTCCGGTTCGCCAGCGAGGCCAAGCAGCCGGTGAGCGAGCTGATGACCGCGCACACCGCGGCCCGGCCGCTGATCACCGTCGAGGAAGGCGTCGCGGCCGAGGAGGCCAAGCGGCTTCTGCACCAGCACCGGATCGAGAAGCTGATCGTCGTCGACGACGCGTTCCGCTGCATCGGCCTGATCACCGTGAAGGACATGGAAAAGGCGCAGAAGTTCCCCGACGCCTGCAAGGACGAGAAAGGCCGGCTCAGGGCCGCCGCCGCGACCGGGGTCGGCGAGGCGGGTCTCGCCCGCGCCGAGGCCCTGCTGGATTCGGAGGTCGACGTCATCGTCGTCGACACGGCCCACGGACATTCGGCCGGCGTCCTGGACGCGGTCACCCGGATCAAGAAGCTGAGCAACTACGTTCAGGTGGTCGCCGGCAATATCGCCACCAGGGACGGCGCCAAGGCGCTGATCGACGCCGGCGCCGACAGCATCAAGATCGGCATCGGTCCCGGCACCATCTGCACGACCCGCATGATCGCCGGCGTCGGCATGCCGCAGTTCACCGCCGTCCTGGAATCGGCCGAGGAATGCCACAAGGCGGGCGTGCCCTGCATCGCCGACGGCGGCATCAAATATTCGGGCGACCTGGCCAAGGCCATCGCCGCCGGCGCCGACTGCGTGATGATCGGCTCGCTGCTGGCGGGCACCGAGGAAAGCCCGGGCGAGGTGTTTCTCTATCAGGGCCGCTCCTACAAGGCCTATCGGGGCATGGGCTCCATCGGCGCCATGGCCCGGGGGTCGGCCGACCGGTACTTCCAGCAGGAGGTGTCCGACAGCCTGAAACTGGTCCCCGAAGGGGTCGAGGGCCGGGTGCCGTTCAAGGGTCCGGCCGCCCACGTCATCCACCAGCTGGTGGGCGGGCTCAGGTCTTCCATGGGCTATACCGGCAAGGCAACCATCGCCGACATGCAGGGCAACTGCAATTTCCGGCGGATCACCGCCGCGGGCCTGCGCGAAAGCCATGTGCACGATGTCACCATCACCCGTGAAGCGCCCAATTACCGCGTCGACAACTAGGCCCGGCGCCGGACGGGCGGGCGCGCCCCGATGACCCCCGGCGCCCGGATCGCCGCGGCGATCGAAATCATCGACCTGTTGGACGAGACCGGGGCGCCCGCCGACGGCGCCATCGAGCGTTATTTCCGCAAGCGGCGCTACGCCGGCGCCAAGGACCGCCGCGCCGTCACCGAGCGCGTCTTCGGCATCGTCCGCCGCCGGGCGCGGCTCGACTGGTGGATGCTGCGGGTCCAGGACAACCGCCGGCCCGACGGGCGGCGGCGCGCGCTGGCCGATCTTGCCCTGGCGGACGGCCTCGCCGGACGCGGCATCGAAAACCTGTTCGACGGCGCCGGCTACGCGCCCAAGGCGCTGACGACGGAAGAAATCGGGCTGGTGGACGCGCTCATCGGCGAGAACCTCGACCACGCCGACCAGCCTGCCTGGGTGGCCCACGAATTCCCGTCCTGGCTCGAGCGGCCGCTCACCGATCTGCTGAACGGCGACTTGCCCGAGGAAATGGACGCCCTCAACACCGCCGCCCCCCTCGATCTCCGGGTAAACACCCTCAAGGGGGACTGCGCCCGGGCGCTCGAAGTGCTGAGGAACGACCGCATCGAGGCCAAACCGACGGCGCTCTCCTCCATCGGCCTGCGCGTCCAGGGCCGGGTCAACCTTCAGGCGGCCACCGCCTACAAGGGCGGCTTCGTCGAGGTGCAGGACGAGGGCTCGCAGATCATCGCCCTGCTGGTCGGCGCCGGGAAGGGCATGAAGGTGGCCGATTTCTGCGCCGGCGCCGGCGGCAAGACCCTGGCCATCGCCGCGGAAATGAGGGACCAGGGCGAGATCACCGCCTGCGACATCGACCCCAAACGCCTGGGCGCGCTGAAACACAGGCTGAGGCGCGCCGACTGCCGGAGCATCGAGAGCCGGGTGCTGGTGCCGGGGGGCGACATGTGGATCCACGACAACGAAGGCGCCATGGACCGGGTGCTGGTCGACGCGCCGTGCTCGGGCACCGGGCGCTGGCGGCGGCGGCCCGACGCCCGCTGGCGGCTGACCGGCCGGGAGCTGCGCGACCTCACCAAGGACCAGCGGCGTATCCTCCACGAAGCCTGCCGGCTGGTGAAGCCGGGCGGTCGGCTGATTTACGCCACCTGCTCCATCCTGGCCGAAGAGAACGAGCGCCAGATCGAAGACTTCCTCGAATGGTTCGGCGGCTTCCGGGTGATCCCGGTGAAACAGGTGTGGGAGGAAACCATCGGCGGCGCGTCACCGGCTGACCCGGCGCGGGACGGCGATTTCCTGCGCCTCACCCCGCACCGTCACGGCACCGACGGGTTCTTCGTCGCGGTGCTGGAAAAGCGGGCCTGATGGCCAGCCGCTTCCGCCGCGCCCGCCCGGACGATGCGCCGGCGATCGCGGGCGTCTACGTGGAAACCTGGCGGACCACCTACGCGGGGTCGGTGCCGGACAAGGTGCTGCTGGAGATGTCGCCGGAAATCCAGGCCGTCCGCTGGACGCGGGCCATCGAAAAGAAGGGCCCCGAGATCATCGTCGTCGCCGAGGACCGCACCGAGGGGGTGATCGGGGTCGGCAGCTGCGGGCCCAACCGCCAGCGGCGCTCCGGCTTCGCCGGCGAGGTCTATACCCTCTACGTTCACCCGGACTTCCAGGAGCAGGGCAACGGCCGGGGACTGCTGCTGCGCCTGTTCGAGGAACTGTCCGGCGCGGGCCTCGATTCGGCGGTCATCTGGGTGCTGGCCGCCAACCCGAGCCGCTACTTCTACGAGGCCATGGGCGGCCGGCGCGAGGGCGAGCGGGTCGAGCGCCTGTGGGGCGCCGACCTCAAGGAAACCGGCTACGGCTGGCCCGACCTGACAAAAGCCATTGAGGCGTTGGACGACTCCCCTTAAGAGACAGTGAGCATGACGGCGACCACGTCCGACAAAATTCTGATCATCGATTTCGGCTCCCAGGTGACCCAGCTGATCGCCCGGCGGGTCCGGGAATCGGGGGTCTATTCGGAAATCCACCCGTTCAACGCGGTGACCGCCGAAAGCCTCGAAGCATTCGATCCCCGGGCCATCATTCTCTCGGGCGGCCCGGCCAGCGTCCATGAAACGGGGACGCCCGAGGCCCCGGCGGAGGTGTATTCGGCGGGCGTGCCGATCCTCGGCATCTGCTACGGCGAGCAGACCATGGTCGCCCAGATGGGCGGCGAGGTGCGGGCCTCGGACCACCGGGAGTTCGGCCGCGCCATGGTCGACGTGACCGGCGACTGCCGGCTGTTCGACGGCGTCTGGTCCAAGGGCGAGACCCACCAGGTGTGGATGAGCCACGGCGACCGGGTCGACGGCATCCCCGACGGGTTCCGGGTGGTGGCCAGGAACGACACGGCGCCCTTCGCCGCCATCGCCGACGACGAGCGCGGGTTCTACGGCGTCCAGTTCCACCCCGAGGTGATCCACACCCCGGACGGGGCCAAGCTGCTGGCCAACTTCACCCATCGGGTGGCGGGCTGTTCCGGCGAGTGGACCATGGCCCACTTCAAGACCCGGGCCATCGAGGAGGCCCGCCGGCAGGTGGGCGGCGGCAAGGTGATCCTCGGCCTCTCGGGCGGGGTGGACTCGTCGGTTGTCGCCGTGCTGCTTCACGAGGCCATCGGCGATCAGTTGACCTGCGTGTTCGTCGATACCGGGCTGATGCGGATGAACGAAGCGCAAGAAGTGGTGGGCCTGTTCCGGGATCACTACAACATCCCCCTGGTCCACAGGGACGCCGGCGATCTGTTCCTGGACAAGCTCGACGGCATCGCCGACCCGGAGCGCAAGCGCAAGATCATCGGCGCCACGTTCATCGACGTCTTCGAGGAAGAGGCAAACAGGATCGGCGGCGCCGAGTTCCTCGGCCAGGGCACGCTCTACCCCGACGTCATCGAGAGCGTTTCGTTCCATGGCGGCCCAAGCGTCACCATCAAATCCCATCACAATGTGGGCGGCCTGCCGGAACGGATGAACATGAAGCTGGTGGAGCCCTTGCGGACCCTGTTCAAGGACGAGGTCCGGGAGCTGGGCCGCGAGCTCGGCCTGCCCGAGAGCTTCGTCGGCCGCCACCCCTTCCCCGGTCCCGGCCTCGCCATCCGCATCCCCGGCGGGATCACCCGGGAGAAGCTGGAGATCCTCCGCAAGGCCGACGCCATCTACCTGGACGAGATTCGCGGCGCCGGGCTTTACGACGCCATCTGGCAGGCCTTCGCCGTCCTGCTGCCCGTGCAGACCGTCGGGGTCATGGGGGATGCCCGGACCTACGACTATGTGTGCGGGCTGCGGGCGGTGACCTCCACCGATGGCATGACCGCGGATTACTTCCACTTCGATCAGGAATTTCTAGGCTCCGTGGCCACCCGGATCATCAACGAGGTTAAGGGCATCAACCGGGTGGTCTACGACGTCACCTCGAAGCCGCCTGGCACCATCGAGTGGGAGTAGTTATTCCTTATGTACGTTGCTGCCGGGATGCCTGAGGGAGCATTGGCGGAAGGAAGGAAGAAAAAGTGAAGAAGATGAACGAAATTCGCGGTTTGAGCGCCGATCACGTATGGGACTATGAAAACGGGTTTTATTGGTACTCACCCAAGTCACGGCTAAACAAGATGCTGGCTCACTATGAGCTCTACAAATCTATTGTGGAAATTCCAGGACATATTTTTGAATTTGGCGTCTACAAGGCCGCATCTCTGGTTCGTTTCGCAACGTTTCGTGACCTGCTTGAGAACGATTTTTCGAGAAAAATAGTCGGTTTTGATGCTTTCGGAGCATTTCCGACAGATAAATTAGAGGTTGGCGCTGATTTAGATTTCATCGAAAGGTTCGAGGGCGCCGGCGGGCACGGATTAAGTCAAGAAGAAGTCAAAGAAATTCTGTCTCACAAAGGGTTCGAAAATTTCGAACTGGTAAAGGGCAATGTGTTTGACACGCTTCCGTCCTACTTGGCCGACAATCCCGAAACCAGAATTGCGCTCCTGCATTTGGATATGGATGTGAAAGAGCCAACGGACTTTGCGTTAGATTTACTTTTCGAACGAGTGGTTCCCGGCGGGCTGGTCGTATTTGACGATTACAACGCCGTTGCTGGTGAGACCATTTCCGTGGATGACTTCGCAAAGAAACATCATCTGAAACTTGAAAAACTGCCTTTCTATAATTTACCGACGTTCATTAGAAAGCCGATCTAACAGTCAAGTAATGAGTGAGTGGTACGACGACAAATGAAGATACATTGGTAGTGTTCGTGTGAAAAACAATCCCGACCCATTCCAGACGCGGCGCAGCCACCCGGATCATCAACGAGATGAAATGAACGTTATGCGTCCGTTCCGTGCCGGTGGAAAGTAAGCCCTTGGAGCCCGCCCGTTAGGCGGTCCAACGCGAGGGCCGATGCGCCGCGACAGGTTGGTGAAGGATTGAATGAGGCCGGCCTCGCCTCCGGCATCCCGCGCAGCCGCCATTTCTTCCATGGGACAAACAACATGCCGACCGTCAGAGAGTACTCAAAATCTTCCGGGTTTTATCGAGACGCCAAGAAGGCCTTCTTTCAACAGAACGACGCCCTGCTCGAGAAGAGCCTGTCGCAAAACAAACTCTATGTGAGTCAGCCGCACCGGGTCCGATGCAAGATTTGCGAGGCGGACTTGGGGTCCGACCCGGATTTCAGCTCCCACGGCATTTCGTACGTATTCTGCGGGGATTGCGGTCACTTGAACGGGATGCACGACGATACCAAGGAATTTGCAAACCAATTGTATGTCGCCGGGGCGGGGGAGGAATACGCCAAGAATTACATCGACGACGATTACGAGAACAGGACCAGGAACATTTATCTTCCCAAACTGGATTTTCTGATCAAGAACCTGCCGTCGAATGAATTCTCGGTGCTCGATGTCGGCTGCGGCGCCGGTTATTTCGTGATGGCATGCAGGCTTCGGAATATTGAAGCACGGGGACTGGACGTCGGTGAGTCCATGGTCAATTTCGGAAATCGGCAAATCGGGCATTTGACCGGCGAAGATGACGCTCCCCTTAAGTCGGTCAGCGAACAATCGCTCATCGAGGCGTTGGGGTCGACGGATATGGAGGTGGTTTCGGCCATCGGAGTCATCGAGCACCTGCACGACCCGAGATCGTTTTTCGATGCGTTCAAATCGTGCGGCGCCAAATACCTTTTTTATTCGGTTCCCATGTTCTCTCTGTCGGTGGCGCTCGAGAACGTGTTCAAAGAGGTCTTTCCGCGGCAGCTGTCGGGCGCCCACACGCACCTGTTTTCCGAGTCGTCCATCGTCAGAATGAACGAATTGCTCGGCACGCAAGCGGTCGCGGAATGGCGGTTTGGGACCGATATCACGGACCTGCTGAGAGCGACGACGACGATGCTCGCCAAGAATGGCGGTTCTGAAAAGCTGATCGACTACGTTTCGACCGGGTTGGGCGAAAACGTGGATGGTCTTCAGGCGGTGCTGGACGAGGCGCACTTTTGTTCCGAGATTCATTGCGTCGTTTCCAAATAACCTCGCATTGTTCCCTTTGCGCTGGTGACGTAAAAATTTATGTGTCAGTTGGGAATGGGGTACTCCCTGTGGTTTACGACAACCGCAAGAAGGAGTACCCCGATGCCACAGCAAGCTGTAACGATTGAGAACCTACCACAAGCCTTTGAGGTGGTGAAGGAGATGCAAGCAGGCGGATTGGACTGGGGCGAGGGTTATCGCCCGCTTGGCCGCCAGGCGCTGGCCGAGATCATCGAGGGCCGGATGGCCGAGGCGGTGGATCGCTGGCTCGACGGCCTCGATGGCAGCGCTATGCGCGACCGGCGCAACGGCACCTACCGGCGCCGCCTGCTCAGCGAGCTCGGCGACATCGAGCTCAACGTGCCGCGCACCCGGCACTTCTGCCCGACCGAGGTTCTGAAGAGCTACGCAAGGCGCGCTCCAGAGATCGACCGCGCCATCCTGGCCGGCTTCGTGCTGGGGCTCTCGACCCGCAAGGTCGGCGAGGTCCTGCTTGCCCTGCTCGGGCGTCCGGTCTCGGCCGCGACGGTGAGCCGGGTCGCCAAGACCCTCGATCTGTCGGTCGCCGCATTCCACCGCCGGCCGCTGAAGAACGCCTACAAGGCGCTGATGCTCGACGGCGTGGTGCTGGCCTGCAAGACCGGCGCCGGCGCGCTCAGGAGGCCGGTCCTGGTGGCGCTGGGCATACGGCACGACGGCAAGAAGGAGATTATCGACTTCCAACTCGCCGCCAGCGAGAGCGCCGCGGAGTGGGAGCGCTTCCTCACCGCGTTGCACCGCCGCGGCCTCACCGGCGAGGGCCTTGAGATGATCTGCGTTGATGGCGGCCAAGGCCTGCTCGCCGCCTTGCCGATCGTCTATCACGGCATCCCCGTTCAGAGGTGCTGGGCGCACAAAATCAGGAACATCCTCAACAAGGTCCGCGTAGCCGACCAGCAGGCCGTCAAGGCCGACGTCCACGCCGTCATGAATGCCCCCAACCGCCGCAAGGCCGAGACCGCCGCCCGCCGCTTCGCCGACGCCTGGGAAGATACCTACCCCAAGGCCGTCGCCTGCCTGCGCAACGACCTCGACGACCTGCTCACCTGCTTCCGCTACAAGGACCTCGCCGAGCGAAAGCAGGTCAGGACCACCAATGCCATCGAACGGAGGTTCCGCGAGGTTCGCAGACGAACCCGGCCCATGGGAACCTTCCAGGATAAAACCTCAATGGACCGCATCCTCTTCGCGGTCTTCATTCACGAAAACAAGTCTCAGGGAATCAGTACCCCAGTCTCCCTGACACATAACTCTTGACGTTACCATTGCCCAGGGCAATCGCTTTTGGGGCCGTCGTGCCCGGCCGCAGGTCTGTTACACCCCGAAAGGACCTTGAAACAGCCATGACATGTCCCGCATCGTGCGCTCTCGAAGTGAACATAGCGTGAATTGCCGTCATCTACCCCACCGAAGCGGGGGCAGGCGACGGCAGATTGGCATCGAAATCTTCAAAAGCGATTCCCCTGCCCGTGCCGCTTGAACGCAGCTACAACGAAATTCTGTTCGAGGTGAAGGACGACGTCGCCTGGATCACCATCAACCGCCCGGAGGTGATGAACGCCTTCCGCGAGCAGACCCTGGACGAGCTCATCGATGCGGTGAAGTCGATCCGCGAGGACCAGTCCATCGTCGCCGGCGTCATCACCGGCGCGGGCGACAAGGCGTTCTCCGCCGGCGGCGACTTCCACGCCATGATGAAGCTCAACCGCGCCAACGCGATGCACTGGAACGACCGGATGCTCGGACTCGCCATGACAATTCGCGGCGCCACGGTGCCGATGATCGCGATGGTTCACGGCTACTGCATGGGCGGCGGCCACGAACTGGCGCTTTGGTGCGACCTGGTGATCTCGGCCGATGACGGCATTTTCGGTCAAACCGGCGCCAGGGTCGGCGCCTGCCCGACCGTTGGCGCCACCCAGTATATTCCGCGCCTTATCGGCGACCGGCTGGCCAAGGAAATGATATTCCTCTGCCGGCGGTTCAGCGCCGAGGAGGCCGTCAAGATCGGCTTCATCAACAAGGTCGTACCCAAAGCCAAGCTTCGGGAGGAGACGGAGGCCTGGTGCCGGCAGATCAAGGGCTATTCGGGCCAGACTCTGCGGGCAACCAAGAAGTCCCTCAACTTCGAATCCGACGAGTTGTATGCGTCCTGGCAGCAGGGCATGGAACTGCTGGCCGAGATCTGGGGCTCCGAGGAGTCCCTCGAAGGCATGAACGCGTTCCTGGAAAAACGGCCGGCCGACTTTCACCAATTCCGGCTGCGGCGGAAGGAGAAGGTGGACACCTATCTGGATGATCTGGCCAATGACCGCAATATGGCGCCGCCCAAGGGCTGATCCGTGAACTCGGATGTCAAGGGTGCGCTCCATGGCATCCGGGTGATCGACCTCACCCGGATACTCGCCGGGCCGTTCTGCACCATGAATTTGGGCGACATGGGCGCCGGGATCATCAAAATCGAGCAGCCCGACCGGGGCGACGATACCCGTGCCTGGGGCCCTCCCTTCGCCGGCGATGAAGCGGCCTATTTCCTGGGTATCAACCGCAACAAGCGGAGCGTGACCCTCAATCTGAAAGACGAGCGCGGCAGGGAAATCCTGCGCAAACTGCTCGCCGGCGCCGACGTCTTGATCGAAAACTTCAAGCCCGGCCAGTTGGACGGCTGGGGCTTCACCCGCGCGTGGATGGAGGAGAACGCGCCGCAGGTGGTGCACTGTTCGATCACCGGCTACGGCGACAAGGGGCCCAAGGGCGGCATGCCGGGCTACGACTTCCTGCTGCAAGCGGAAAGCGGACTCATGAGCATCACCGGCGAGAAGGACGGCGGCCCGACCAAGCTCGGCGTCGCCATCGTCGATGTGTGCACCGGCCAATACGCGGCGATGACGATTCTTGCCGCCCTTCAGGCGCGTCACCGCACCGGCAAGGGGCAAAGGATCGATCTGTCGCTGTTCAACACCTCGCTCTCCATGCTGATCAACGTGGCGTCCAACCATCTGATCGGCGGCGGCCGGCCGGGCCGGTTCGGCAACGGCCACCCGAACGTCGTGCCATACGCCGACTATCCCTGCGCCGAGGGGAACATCGCGCTGGCGGTCGGCAACGACCTTCAGTTCGAGAAGTTCGCGGGACTGCTCGGACATCTCGAGTGGGCTGCGGACGAGCGGTTCAAGACCAACGCGGGGCGGATTACGAACCGCGAGAAGCTGGAGCCCCTCATCATCGAGGCGCTCACGGCAAGGTCCGCCGAGGACTGGATCGCTCTGTTCGAGGCCGAGGGCATTCCATGTTCGAAGGTCAATGCCGTCGACGAGTCATTGGCGAGCGCCCAGGCAATCGCCAACGGCATGGTCGTGGAGATGGATCACCCGACGGCGGGACCGATCCGCGCCCTGGGAATCCCGTACGGATTCTCAGATACGCCGGCCGCGGTGCAGTCGCCGCCGCCGGTTCTGGGCGCCGATACGGACGATGTCCTGGCCGAATTGGCGGAGTTGAGCGCCGAGGAGATCGCCCTGCTTCGAGAAGACGGCGTCGTCTAACGCACGACGAGGACGATCTTCCCCCGGACGTGCCCGGTGGCGCTCAGTTCATGAGCGGCGCGGATTTCCGATAGGGGCATTTCCCGGATTTCAGGCGGTCTGATCGCGCCGTCCGAATAAAGTTCGGCGATCCGGCGCATATATTTGCCGTCCCGCGACACATTCGGATGCAGGACCTCGATGTCGTCCCGGCCCACCTCGGCGTCCGCCGGCGGCGGCGAGTTCCACGCCAGCCGTCCGCCGGATTTCAGTACGCCATACGACCGCACCTGAACCTCGCCGCCGATCAGGTCATAGACCGCGTCGACGTCCGATACCGCTTCGGTGAAATCCACTTCGTTGTAATCGATCACCTCGTCGGCCCCGAGGCTCTCGAGGTAATCATGGTTCCGGCCGCTCGCGGTGGTGATGACATGTGCGCCGATATGGTGCGCAAACTGAACGGCGAAATTGCCCACGCCGCCCGCACCGCCCTGGATCAGGATGGTTTCGCCTTTTTTCAGCTCGAGATACTCCTCGATGGAAATCATGGCCGTAAGGCCGGTCAGTGCGAGGGCCGCGGCTTCGGCGTGAGACATGGCGCCGGGCTTCCTGCCGCAGAGATCGGCGCGGACTGCCAAGCGTTCGGCATAGCATCCTTCCTGACCGGTGTCGGTAACCCCGAATACGGCATCCCCGACCGACAGGCCGGACACCCCGTCGCCCAGTTCGGCGACGATGCCGGAGAAATCCCGGCCCAGAATGTGAGGGAACGCGGCCTTGACGGCGTCCCGGCGGCGGCCTTCGCGGACCTTCCAGTCCGCCGGATTCACGGTCGCCCGGTGAATGTCCACCAGCACCTGCCCGGCGGCGGGCACGGGATCGTCGGTTTCCTCAAAATCCAGAACCTCGGCGCCGCCGTAGTCCTTCATCAAGACAGCTTTCATGCGCTTTACCTAACCGACGATCGAGTTACGGCCGCGGGGCCCGCCGTTCCCGGCATGTGCGTAGTCCATGGGTCTCTCCCTCCCCAATGTCCTTCAGCGGCAGGCAATCATGCCGCCAGGGTTTTCATCCATTCGAGCGACTCCAGTGTCGGCACCGTCGGCATGTATTCCAGCGCCACCCACTTGTCGTACCCCAGTTCATCCAGATCCTTTAGAAAAGTGCCGTAGTCGATCTCGCCGGTTCCCGGTTCGCCGCGGCCAGGCGTATCGGCAATCTGAATGTTGCCGATCAGGTCCAGATGTTCGCGAATGACCGCGATCATGTCCGGCTCCGTCGTGTACATGTGATAAACGTCGTACTCGATACCGATATTGGGATGACCGACGGTGTCTATAACCTCCATGATCTCGGCGGTATCGCGAAGAATGGATTTGGGCCGGATATCGGGATTGAGCGCTTCGATCAGGACCGGCACGCCGATATCCCCCATGGCGTCGCCGACCGCCGGCAGATTTTCCTTGAAGACCTCGATCGCCTCCGCACGGGAAACCCCCTCGGGCGGCATGTAGGCCGGAATGACGAAGCCGGTGGGCTTGAGCGCCGAGGCGTATTTGACCCCGGCCGCCAGATTTTCCCTGAAAGCCTCCTGCCTGCCGGGCGCCGCCATCACCAGCGGCCCCATTTGGATACCTTCGCCGACGGCGATATTGATCACCGACATATCCTGCTCGTGGGCATCCATTTCGCGCCGGATGGCATCCAGATCCAGGTCATAGATGAAAAGGAATTCGATCGCCTTGAACCCGGCCGCCGCCGCCGCGCCGATGCGCGCGATGGGGTCTTCCTCCTCGGTAAACATCATCCCGAGGTTGGCGGAATATTTGAGTGTCATGTGATCCTCGCCGGCAATACGATCTGATTCCGCGCTACTTTGCCAAATCTATGGATTTGATCCAGTACTTCCGCGAGAGAAATCGAATTTCGTCGGGCGTCACTCTCCGAACGATGACCGCGTCTCCCTCCTCGCCCGACAGCGCGCCCAGTTCCTGATAGATCTCCATATGGAAGGCCTCGGCTTTGAAATTCGCCGTGACGAGGATATCTATGGTTTCGGCCCCTTGATCGATACGCGCCTGAACGTCCTCACCGATACGGGATGGACCGGTAATGTACCCATATGCCTGGAATGCGATGACGAAAGCGGCGACCAGGCTGACAAACCGGACGTCCCGGCGGTGATACCACCGCCGGCGCCTGAAGCCGGTCTCGATGACCACACCCGACTGATATTCGCCCTCGAGAACGTTGCCCTCGGCGTCGGTCTGCGCGCGCGCCATCCTAGGTCGGCCTCCAGACCAGTCCCCAACGCTCCACCGTCCATTTCTCCAGGGGCGCCAGCAGATACTTGTCGGTGGCCATGAAGATGATGGAGATGAAGATCACGCCGAGGAAGACCTCTTCGATCTTGAACTCGGCGGCGGAGGTGAAGATCATGAACCCGAGGCCGCTGTCACCGCCGATCATCTCGGCCGCGATCAGCGCCCGCCAGCCGAACCCCATGGACATGCGCATGCCGGTGATGATCGAGGGCATGGCCCCCGGCAGATAGACCTGCTTGATCACATCCCAGCGGCTGCCGCCCATCGTCAGCACGCTCTCCTCGTAGACCTTTGCGACCGAACGCACGCCAAGCATGGAGTTGAAGAACATCAGCCAGAAAATGGTGTTCAGCATGATGAACAGCGTGGTCACCCAGCCGACGCCGAACCACACGATTGCCAGCGGGATCCAGGCGATGCCCGAGATCGAATTGGCGAACACGCCGACCGGCTCGAGGAATTTGGAGAGCGTCCGGCTCATCCCGCAAAGAATGCCGAAGGCGATGCCCAGCGGCAGGCCGACGATGGCCGCCAATATCACCCGTCCGATGCTGGAAAACACATGGGTGGTGATCAGGCAGCTATTGTCCAGCATGACCAGGGCGACGAATCCGGCGCAATCCTCCTGCAGGAAGAAGATCGCCTCCCAGACATCGCCGATGGGCGGAATGAACACCGGCGGCAGCCAATCGAACACCGTATTGGCGTGCCAAATGGCGATCATCACCGCGAACGGGATGGACCCGAGGATAATCTTGCGGAGCCGCTGGCGCCCGAAGCGCCGCTGGATGGCAATGGAGAGATTTCCGACGGCCGTGGTCATCGCTGCACCAGCCCCCATCTCTCGATGGTGTCGGCTTCGATGGGCCGCAGCAGATAATGATCGAGAATGATCCAGGTCAGTCCGATCATCACCATGCCCAGAATCACCTCGGCGGTCCGGTCGGCGTCCTGGCCGGTGAAAATCATCCAGCCCAGGCCCTGCCGGCCGGCCAGCATTTCACCGGCGATCACCGCCCGCCACGCAAAGCCGATCGAGAGACGTGATCCCGTCGCGATGTGCGGCATGGCGCCCGGAAACAGTACGTCTTTCATGATTTGATAGCGGCTTGCGCCCATGGTCCGCGCCGCATTGACGTAGCGGATGGGGATTTCCCGAACGCCCGACAAAACGTTGAAGGCGATCGGGAAGAAGCTGGTGTAAAGGATGACGGCAAGGACCGTGGTGTCCGAGTTGCCCCACCAGATCACCACGATCGGAAAGATGGCGATGCCCGAGACCGACTGGAAGAAGTTCATCATCGGGTGGAACATATCGGCGACGGTCTTGTTCAAACCGAGCAGCAATCCGAACGGGATACCGGCCGCCAAGCCGATGGAACTTCCGATGATGAGCCGCACCAGCGTATCGCTGTAGTAGCTGGGCAGCAACCCTTTGACGAGCATGTCCACCGACGACAACGAAACAGCCAATGGCGACGGCAGATAGCGCGCCGGATTGGGAATGGTCTCCGAGATGATCGTCCACCCGATGAGGACAACGATCACCAGGATGACCAAGTTCATGGCGTCGATTTTCAGCAGTTGCTGAAAATGCCACCACAGCCGGTCCATGCTACTCCTCGACTGCAATCGATACCTCCTCGCGCACCGATGCGAGAATGCGGTCGCGGGCCGAGATGAAAATCGCGTTATCGTTGATATTCGCCCAGTTGCGCTCCTCGCGCGGAATACCAATCTCGACGATTTCCTTCAAACGGCCGGGCCGCGCCGAAAATACCAGGCAGCGATCAGCCAGGAACGCCGCCTCCTCCACCGAGTGAGTGATAAACAGGATGGTCTTGTGGGTCGCCATGGCGATCCGGTTAAGCTCCTCTTGAAGGGTGATGCGGGTTTGCGCATCCACCGCCGCGAACGGTTCGTCCATCAGCATGACCACCGGATCGGAGCAAAGGGTGCGGGCCACTTGGCAGCGCTGCTTCATGCCGCCGGAAAGTTCGTGAGGAAATTTGTCTTCAAACCCGGTCAAGCCGACGAGGTCGATGAACTCCTGAACCCGCTTCTCCCGCTCGGCCTGCGGGACTTTGCGGATCTCCAGGCCGTGACCGATATTCCTGGCAACCGTGCGCCACGGCAGGATGGCGTGCTCCTGAAAGACCACACCCCGGTCGGGACCCGGACCATGAATAACGTTTCCGTCGACGCTCGCCGTACCGATTTTGTAGGGCAGCAGCCCGGCGAGGATGTTCAGGAGGGTGGATTTTCCGCAGCCCGACGGGCCGACGACGGAAACCAACTCTCCCTCGTAGAGCTCTAAATTGATGTCCTCCAAGGCGTGGACCGACTCGCCGGTATATTCGTCCGGGTAATAGTGCGTCAGGCCCTCAACAACGAGTTTCGGCGTCATCGAATTCATGGCAGCGCTCGTTATGATTATTTCATTGCGACAATGGCGGGCGCGAGCAACCTCACGCCCGCCATCATCCATTCAGCCTCCGGGCTGCGGCTAGCTCTTGCTGAGGTCCGCGAACCACTCCGGATGGTTCTTCATCGTGTCGTTGATGAAGGAGAAGTCGAAGTACTGATCCGGATCATAAGGTTTCTTCATCTTCTTCTGGGCGATCAGCTGCTTGACCGAGAAGTTGAAGGCCTTTTTGGTGTTCTCGCCGATCCGCACGTCGTAGACGATGTGCTTCATGGTCCGCTTCACCAACTCCTTGTCGGCGCCGCGAATGAACCGGGAACCGATTTCGGCAACCTCATCGGCGTTCTTGGGCTGGCGGATATACCAGGCAGACTGCGCCATGGCGTCGACAACGCCCTGGGTCTTCTTGCGGTCCGCATAGACCTTTTCAGGCAGGCCGTGGAGGCCGGCGCAGAAGCAGACGTGGTCACCGCCGCGGGACACCAGGGTCGCCCCCTTCACTTTGTCTAGCGCGCGAGTGAGGTTCGGCTCCCAGGCGACGATCGCGTCCACGCCACCTGTATCCAGAACCGAAACGAGGCTCGGCGGACGGGTGTTGATGCGCTGATAGTCGCGGGTGGTGATGCCGTTCTTCTCGAGGATGGTGCGGAGATACAGATCACCGGTGCTGGCGAACGTCACGCCGACCTTCTTGCCCTTGAGATCGTTGACGGTCTTGATGCCGGTGCCGGCGCGCGCCGCGATACCGACGAAGTCGTCACTGGTCGATTTCAAGAATGAACCGCCGGTGTAGCCCACGAAACCGCGGACCTTGAAGCCGCGCTCCAGGGCCGCCGGCAGGTTGGTGAATGCGGCAGGAGCAAAATCCATCTCGCCGGCACGGAGCGACTTGGTGAGCGCGCCGCCGGTGTTCCGGGTCACGACCTTGGCGTCAATGCCGTTGGCCGCAAAGAAGCCCTTCGCTTGCGCGACAAACACGATCAGACCGCCGACGTTGGCCGCCGCGCCGACATTGACTGTCTGTGCGTTGGCGGTCATCGCCGTCGCCATCATCGGTACAGCCGCGACGGCCGCCATTGAATATTTCAGTACTCTCTTCATAAACGCCTCCCTAAGGCACTTGGGTGAAACACTCGCAACCATTCCGCAAAAGCAGCCGTTACGAATACGAACGAAGTAACCTGCCTGTTCCCCTTTACGGGCGTCGTGCAAACGATTACACACCGTCCTTCTAAGAAATAGACTTATATAAGACCATAAACAACATAATCGCGTTTGTTTGAATACAGCACCTACTTGCGCATAACGCACCAATCGGAAATCACCCCCATACCGAACAGGTGATCCGGGGATTGATTAATCCACGGCAGACAATAATTTTGCGGAACTCCGGCGCCGGGAGAAGCAGGCGCCGGCCTCCGAATTAAGGGATTGAATGTATGACTGACACGGTAAACGAGATCGGCCTGGCAATCGTCGGCTGCGGCACCATCGGCCGCATCCGCGCAAAGTATGCGCGCGAATATCCGGGGGTGAAGTGGCTCGGCCTCGCGGACATAAACGAACCCCTCGGCCGCAAGCTGGCCGAGGACACCAAGGCGGATTTCTTCACCACGTCCGCCGAGGAGTTGATCAAGCGCCCGGAAGTCAATGCGGTGATGATCATCACCGAAGAAAACAAACATACCGAGCCGACGCTGCTGGCGGTCGAACAGGGCCACAAACTGTTTATTGAAAAGCCGCTGGCCACCGAGGCCCGGGAATCCAAGCAGATCCTCGACGCCATCACCGGCGAGGGCCTGGATGCCTGCATCGGCTACACCCAGCGTTTTCGCCGCCGTTTCCTCACCGTCAAGGAACGCCTCCAAACCGGCCAGATCGGTGACGTGCACTCGGTCGTGACCCG
This sequence comes from Rhodospirillales bacterium, assembly GCA_965221855.1. Lineage (GTDB taxonomy): Bacteria > Pseudomonadota > Alphaproteobacteria > Rhodospirillales > UBA2165 > JAJDXO01. The sequence continues at coordinate 214,260 of CBDCSV010000010.1, forward strand.
CGCCTTCATGAACCGGATGGTGCCCATCGCCACCATCGCCAAGACCAACGAGCGGCATAATTTGACGCCGATGGTGGTGTCCGGCACCCACTCCCTCGACATGTCCATGTGGCTGATGGAAGGCAAGACGCCGAAGTCCATCTACGCCAAGTCCGTCGATCCGGTGCTGTCCGAGTGGGGCACCAAGGACTCCACCTTCGGCATCTTCACCATGGATGACGACACCATCTTCTCGATGAATATCTCGTGGGGCCTGCCCGAAGTCTGGCCAGGCGCCGTTTATGGCCTGGAGATCGGCATCGTCGGGTCCAAGGGCGTCATCGACATCGAGGACACCCATCGGGACCTGGTCGTCGCGACCACGGAGGAACTGGGCGGCGGCTACGTGCCGGACGGGTTCGAGCCCGCCGAACGCCACGTCGAATTCATGACCAGCTACCCGCCCGGCGATCTCTGGAACGACCAGCTCTACGGTCCGATGCGCGAGGAAACCATCGGCTGGTTCGGCCGCATCATGATGGGCCTGCCGACGCCGCACGCCTCGGCGCTCGACGGTCACAACAACCTCATGCACACCATGGCCATGGATCTCTCCGCGAAGCGGGGCGAAGAAGTTCCGCTGCCTATCGATCCGGAGGAATTCTACAAGTAGGCGCCGGCTAAAGCATGACGTTGGGCGGGATTTCCTGACCCAACAGAACGCCGCCATAAATGTCGCCGACGTGGTCCACGTCAAAAAGGGCGTGGGTGGCCAACGCATTGGTATCGCGCTGGAACCGCTGGATCAGCGAGTCGTTGTAGATCGCCCGGGAACCGGCCTCGCGCGCCATATCGTTGACCACCGTATGGCACGTACGAGCGACGTGACAGGCGACCATCCGGGCCTTGATGCGTTCCTCACGGCTGAATTCGTGGCCGCGGGCGACTTTGTCCAAAACTTCCTGGATGCCGGTGTCGAACAAACGGCGGGTCGCTTCGACGGTCATCTGGTTTCGGGCCATTCGCACCCGGGTGGACATCTGTTTGTCCATGGCGGCGTACGAGTAGGCGTTGGTCTTGCCCTCGAGGACCCCGCAGACGAGCTCGCATACCGCCTCGGCGCCGCCCATCAACGGACCGACCGCGCCGTAGACCATGAAAGTCAGGAGCGGCACCCGCCACACGGGGTCGGTGTTGACCTCCAGCCCGGGTGCCCGGCCATTGCGCAAATCACTCACCAACACCGAATGGTGCTCCGGCACGAATGTGCCGTCCAATTCCACGTCGTGGCTGCCGGTTGCCGCCATCGCCGACACATCCCAGGTGTCGAGAATCTTGAACTCGCTTGCCGGTACGAAGAACCGCCGCATTTCCGCCGGATCGCCGCTATCGGCGACCGGCGCCGCCAGCGCCATGTAATCGCCGTGGAGAATGCCGGTCGCGTACCCTCACCGGCCGGTCAGCCGAAAGCCGGCGTCGACGCGTTCGGCCGTCCCGCTCGGCATGACCTGCCCGGCCGCCATGGTGTAACCGGGCTCGCCGCCCCACACCTCGTCCTGGGCTTCCACCGGGTAATGGCCGAACTGGAAATTGTGGTAGATGAGGAACCCCATGGTTCATCCGGTGGACATGCAGCCGCGCCCCAGCTCGCGGAAAATTTGCGGAATGTATTTGAAATCGACCTCATGACCGCCATAGCGCTTTGGCACGATGGCCCGGAACAGGTCGGCCCGCTTGAGGTCCCCGATGGTCTCTTCAGGGATTCGGCCCGCCTCCTCGGCAGCGCGCTGACGCTCCCGAAGCGCCGGGACCATGCCGGTGATCCGCTGGACAAGTTCGTCGCCCGTCACCCCGGACTTTGGATCGTTGAGGGTATCCACGTCTGCCTCTCCCGAGCCGGTCACTCTTTCCTTTGGGCGCCGACACCGTCCATGAACTGCTCCAGCGCTTCGTAGGGTTGGGCGCCGACCACGCCTTGGCGCTCGGCGACGTAGGTCGGGACGCCGGTGACGCCGTACTGCCGCGATTTGGCCCAGTCCATGTCGATGGCGGCTTCGAAGGTCCGCTCCTCGATCACCTCGCGGGCACCGTCTTCGGGGAGACCCACCTCCCGGGCGATCTCCATCAGCACCCCGGGATTACCGATGTTTCGATTGTCGACGAAGTAGGCGCGGAACAGCGCCATGTGGATCGCTTCGCCGCCCGGCTGGGTTTCCGCCCACTTGCCCAGCTCCTGCGCGAGCCGGCTATTGTAGGTGTGGGTACGCTTGCCGTAATCGAGGCCTTCGGCGTCCATCAGGCCCTTCATCCGCCGGTAGGCCGCATCGATGTCGTAATCGCGGCCGGCGAACAGTTCCTCGAGGGTCTGGCCCTCGCCCGGAGTCTCCGGGTGAAGCGGAAAATGCACGAACTCGACGCTGACGTCGAAGGTGTCCCGTAATTTTTCAATACGCCCGGTACTGAGATAACACCAAGGTCAGACGTAGTCGGTGAATACCTCGAGGGTGATGGGTTCGGACATTGGCGGCGGGCTCCTAGCTCAGGGTGTAGTCGAATGCGTCGCACAAATAGTGGCGTTTGCCGAGTTCGGCGCCGGCGTTGCGGACGATCGCGTAGGCGGTGGTGACATGGAAGGCGATCTGCGGGATGGCGAACCGGAGAAGATAGTCCTCGCCCCTGAAGCGGGTCGGCTCGCCGCGGGCAATGATCTCGACGGTCCTGTCCTCGGCCCCCTCGAGCTCATCCTCGGTTACCGATTTCACGAGCGTCATTGTTTCCCCGATCCTTGCACGCGCATCGGCGATGCTTAGTTCGCCCATATCGGTGAACGGCGGCGTTTCCCGCCCGGCCAGCCGCGCAGCCGCCCGGCCATGGTCCGCGGCGCGCCACACCTGCAAGGACAGCGAAAACATATCCGGTGCCAGCTTGGCCGCCATCAAATCGGCTTCCTCGGCCTTGCCGTCCCTTACCAGCCCTTCGGCATGGTCGAGAACGTTGAGCATTCCGGTGAGCAACTGCTCGGTTTCGGTCCGGACAAGGTGATGTATCGAAATGGACATCAGGAAAATCTCCCGGCTTATCGTTGATCCAGGCGGGCGATATCGAATTCGTCCGCCGCCGCGTTCAGGGCCTTCAACAAGGAGGCATGGAGCGGAATACCGTTCGCCTCCCGGTACACACGTTTCTTATGACTTTGCTCGCCGGGCAGCAAGACCTCGTCGAAGCCGGGCAGGGTCGGCGAGCCTTTCATTTGGTCTACGACCTCGTCGACCTGCCGCTTGAATCCGTCCACGTCGCCAAAGGCGGAAATGTCGATGGCGACGATAAATTGCCCGGTATTGGTCGTTGTCTCGAAGTCGGCGTTGAAATCGACAACGTCCTTTCCGAAAGCCGCGCCGTTGAGCGTCCCCGCCAGCAGGCCGAACATCAACGCCAGGCCGTATCCCTTGGCCCCGCCGATCGGCAGCAGAAATCCGTCATCCGCCTTGGCGGGGTCGGTCAGGGGCTTGCCGTCGCGTCCCATCATCCAGCCTTCGGGCATTTGCTCGCCACGCTGGGCGGCGGTCTTTACCTTGCCGTACGCCGCAACGGTGGTGGCCATGTCGAGAACGACGGCCGGCCGGCCGAGGGCCGGCACCGCAATGGCGATGGGGTTGGTGCTCAACAGCATCTCCAACCCGCCCCAGGGCGGCAGGTGATTGGCATTCCCGATGGCGACATAGAGACCGATCATGTCGTGGGCAAGCGGCATTTTGGCGTACAGATTGGCCGGTCCCGCGTGATTGCTGTCATGGGCGCCGACCCACGCAACGCCGGTCGTCTTCGCCTTCTCGATGGCGGTCTCGGCGCAATAGCTCATCACCAGATGACCCTGGGCGTTGTCGCCGTTCACCAGGGCCATCCCGGGCCGCTCACGCTCGATCCGAATGTCCGGAGTCAGATTGAGGCCGCCGGATTTGATACGCTTCAGATAGCCGGGCAATCGAAAGATGCCGTGCCCGTCCGATCCGTTCAGGTCTGCGTCGGCCATCAGACCGGCCACTTTTGCGGCATCGCCGGCCGGCATTCCGGCCGATGCGAGCGCGTCCTGGATAAATTCCGAGAGCTGCGCCGCCGTATAATTTCCGGCATCGCTCATGGCGGTTCCCTGAAGCCGTCTCGCCGACTGGTCCGCTACGGGGTGACCAGATCCTGTTCGGAGAGATGCGGGACCGTTTTGCCGGTCTCGGTAAACGTGCGGGTTACGTCCGTCGAAGCATAGACCCACAGGATGGTCAGGGGACCGTCGCCCGTGTTGAGAAACCGATGGGGTTTGCCGGCTTCGACGTAGGTGGTGTCCAGTTCCTTTACCGGCGTCAACTTTCCATCCACCTCGAGATCGGCCTGGCCTTCGAGAATAGTGACCTGCTCATCGCAATTGTGCGAGTGCATGGGCACCTTCTGGCCGGCCGGAAATCTGGTGAGTCCGGACGTAAAAGGCGCACCGCAACGGCTGTTGGCGACCAGCAGCGTGGATTCAACCCCGTCGCCACGGGCATGCACGGGAACTTCGTCGATCTTCAATACGATCGTTTCGGACATTGGGCTTCCTCACCTGACATGTGGACCCGGGAACCACGCAGTTTGCGATCCGGGTTTGCTCATAGCATACTGGACTATAACCTATTTTTCCGCTTCCGGGGAGGCTCAGCGGCATCATGGCGCGGCCGGCAGCCAAAAAACGATCCACCGCAAAATCGGCAAAAAGGCCGGCGGCCAGGAAGCAGCGGCGCTCCCTGCCGCTCTACCAGCAGGTCGACAATATCATCCGCCGGCGGCTGGTCGACAACGTCTGGAAGCCCGGCGACGCGCTGCCCAGCGAAATGCAGCTGGCGGCGGAGTTGGACGTCAGCCAGGGGACGGTCCGCAAGGCTCTCAACGACATGGTCGCGGAACACCTGCTTTACCGCCGTCAGGGACTTGGAACCTTCGTCTCCGAGCATACCGAGCGCCGGGCGCTGTTCTTTTTCTTCAAGATTCAGGGAAAGGACGGCTCCAGCTCCTTGCCGGAGAGCGAACTCCTGGATTGCAAGCAGACCGACCCGACCAAGGACGAGGTCGAGCGGCTGGAGCTGGAGCCCGGCGCAAAAGTGGTGCGGTTTACCCGCGTCCGTTCGTTCCAGAATGTGCCGTGCATCGTCGAGGGCATTGCGCTGCCCCAGGAACTGTTCCCGGATTTCGGCATCGAACTTCAGCCGCCCAATAATCTTTTCAGGTTCTATCAATCCATCTACGGGGTCACCGTCGCCAAGGCACGGGAGCTGATCTCGGCCGTCAGCGCCACCAGGAAAGAGGCCGGACTTCTCGGCATCAAGGCGGGCGCGCCGCTGTTGCAGATCGACCGGACGTCGATGACCATCGACGGACGGCCGGTGGAATGGCGGGTCAGCCGCTGCAATACGTCAAACCATCACTATGTCTCCGAGCGCGGCTAGGCGCCCGGCGAATTCCGGTTTCAGTTGGGAGGTTCCGTCATGAGTACGGATGTGGGGTTCATCGGTCTGGGCGTATTGGGCTCGGCCATGGTGCCGAACCTTATGGACAGCGGATTCGGCGTCGCCGGATACGATGTCCGGCCGGAAGCGATGTCGCCGCTCGCCCGGAAAGGCATGATGGCGGCGACCTCGGTGGCCGAGGCCGCGTCGCTGACCGGCGTCATCGTCACCTGCCTGCCGAGCCTCGAGGCGCTCCACGATGTCGCCGCCCAACTCGCCGGCCGGGACGGCAGCGGCAAGGTGGTGATCGAAGCGAGCACCTTTCCCGTCGCCGAGAAGGAGGCCTTCCGGGACACGGTCGAGGGCGCCGGTTACACCGCCATGGACTGCCCGGTCAGCGGTAACCGCATGATGGCCGAGCAAAAAAAACTGACCGCCTTCGGCAGCGGCGATGAAGACACCTACGCGGAAATCGAGCCGATCCTCCGGGGGTTCGCCAAACGCACGTTTTATGTCGGCCCCTTCGGCAACGGCATGAAGACCAAGCTCTGCGGCAATATCCTGAATCTCGTCCATAATGCCGCAGCCGCCGAGGTCATGGTGCTGGCGATGAAGTCGGGCCTGGACCCGGCGCTGTTTCACAGGGTCATTAGCGGCTCGGGCTCGTCCTCATCCATGTTCGAGGTCCGCGGCGCATTGATGGTCGCCGACGACTACGACTACGAGGGCAGCAACTTCTCCATCCCAATGAAGGATCGGGAGTTCATCCAGGGCCACGCGGCGGCAATGAGGGTGCCGACGCCGATCTATCACGCGGCGCTACAGACCTATGTGTCCGCGGTCGCGCAAGGATATGGCGGTCAGGACGCGGCGGCTGTGTGCGCATCGATGGAACGCGCCGCCGATTGCGTGCGGGAGAAGGACTGATGGCCGCCAAAAGCAAACCGGGTTTGCCCGCCGTCGGGATCGTCGGTCTCGGCAATATGGGCGGCGGCATCGCCCGCAACTTCGCCAAGGCGGGTTATCCGACCTGGGTTTGGGATCCCGCCCCGTCGGCACGGGCGAACTTCTCCAAACTGAAGAATGCAGCCATTGCCGAACCACAGGAGATGGCGGCCCGGTGCCGGATCATCATCTTCGTCGTACCGGCGACGCCCGAGATCGAAGAACACTGCCTCGGCCGCAACGGAATATTCGCCACGGCTAGGAAGGGCCTGGTGATTTACGACTTTACGACATCCGAGCCGGCGGAAACCAGGAAGCTCGCGCGAAAGGCGGCGCGCAGGGAGATCGCCTATCTGGACGCGGGCATGAGCGGCGGCGCCGGCGGCGCCGACAAGGGAACCCTGACATTGATGATCGGCGGCGACAAAAGAGCCTTCGGGCGGACCAGGCGCCATCTCGAGGTGATCGCCGACAAGCTGTTCCACCTCGGCCCGCCGGGCGCCGGACACACCACCAAGCTCATCCACAACATGGTCTGCCACGCCGTCTTCCTGGCCACCTGCGAAGGCGGACGAATGGCGGAGAAGGCCGGGATCGAGCTCACCGACCTGATCGACGTCTTCAACGTGTCGAACGCCCGTTCCAATGCCAGCCAGGCGCGGTTTCCCGACCACATCCTCAACAGGAAATGGGACGGGCGGTCGCGGGTCTACAATCTCTACAAGGATACGGGCATGGCCGTCGATCTCGCCAAGGCTCTGGGGGTCGACGCCAGGCTGGGCGCCGATACCCACGACTTTTTGGCTCAGGCCATGTCCCTCGGCATGTCCGAAGAGGATTTCACGCTGGTCTACCGGGACTTCGACAAAATCAAGAAGGCGAAGCCCCGGCGCCGGGGCCCCAAGAAGAGCAAGAAGGGAATGTGAGAGCCTACTCGGCGGCCGCCGGCAGATCGCGGCTGTTGAGGGGCAGATTGATGGGCTCGTTGCGCGCCACCGACATGTCGGCGGCGATATAGACCTCCATCACCGTCCGCGCCTCCTCGGGCGTCACCATGACGGTCCGGTTGCGGGCGACCGCGTCGATGAAGTGAACGGTCTCGGCGGCCATCGGTCCGGCGTAGACGTGATCGACGAACTCACCCGGCATGGTCGACATGGGAAGCTGGATGCCCTTCTCCACCGTGTTCCACAAAACGTCGCGGTGCGTATCGTCGACGGTCAGCATGCCGTCGGTGCCGATGAACTCGATCCAGGTCCCGGAGTAGTTCGGATAGTTGGGCGGCATGGTCCAGCCGGCGCCGATATTGATGACGATGCCGTTGTCGAGCGTAACGATAATGTACTGGGTATCTTCGAGCCCGGTTTTTTCCTTCATGATGCCATAGGCCGACTGGGAATAGACCCGGACCGGCTTGGCGCCGCCCAGGGCCCAAAGGGCGAAATCGATGTCGTGGGTCGCCTCCATTGCGGCCGGTGACAGGCTGATTCGGCCGGAGATCTTATCCCCCAGTCCCCGGGTAATATGGCGGCTGACCAGCGCGCTCACCGGTTTGCCGATAGTGCCGTCGGCGATGGATTTGGCGACATAGGCGAATTTCGGATTGAAGCGCTGGGAGTAGCCGATGGTGAATTTGAGGTCCCTTGCCTTGGCGAGGTCCACCAGTTCGTCGGCCTCGGCGAGGGTCAGCGCAATGGGCTTTTCCAGGAAGACGTGCTTGCCGGCCTCCATGCTCGCCTTGGCCATCGGGTAATGGGTGGTCTCGGGCGTGGCCGAGATGATGACGGCCGTAATCCCGTCGTTCTTAAGGAGTTCCTCGTAGTCCGCCGTCGCCGTGACGGCGCCGGTCATGGACCGGACTTCCTCGAGACGCTCCGGGTTGGTCTCCGCAATGTGGAGTTCGTCGATGAGCGGATTGTCCGCACAGCTTACCGCGCGTATGCCGCCACACCAGCCGGTGCCGATAATCGCCACTTTAATCGGATTGTACATGCCCATAACCCCTGAAACCCCGGCCAAAGCCGGAAATTGTCCTTGAAGTCTTATATAAGACCGGAATTGCCCGAGAACAACGCGACCCTCGCCCCTGTACGCGGATATGAAAATGGCATCCCCCGAGGGGGATGCCATTTCCGGAACCGATCTGGCTTAGTTGGAGGCCAAGCCCTTGATCATGTTCTTGTAGGCAGCGCTCTGTTTCGGGCGGCGCTTCTCGTAATCCTCGCCGCTCTCAAAGTTCGCAACCTCGCCGATGGCCTTGATCAGACGCAGATACGTCTTGTCTTTCTGAATGGCAGCCATGGCATCGCGGAGTTTCTTCAGGCGGTCGGCGGGAATGCCGCGCGGCGCCATCAGGATGCGGTGCATCTGACCGATATCGGCGGTGTAGCCCAGATCCTTAAAGGTCGGCACCCCTTCGAAGTCGCTCTTCTGCCCGGCGCTGATCAGGACACGAACCTTGTCGCCCTGGCCGAGAATGGTCGACTTGAACTGCATGGTGAAGTCGGCTTCGCCACGCAGGAAACCAGCCATGGAGGGTCCGCCGCCTTTGTACGGCACCATGACGATCTTGTCGGCGATGCCCGCTTCGGTGAACAATTGCAGGGCCGGCGCGTGGGTGGCGCCCCAGTTGCCCGAATGGGCGAACTTGATCGTACCCGGCTTCGCCTTGGCCGCCGCCACGAGGTCCTGGAACGACTTGAACGGGCTGTCGGCGCGCACGATGATCGAGAAGAAACCGGAGTTCAGCTTCGCGACGGTGACGAAATCCTTGTCGGTGTCATAGGGAAGCTTCTTCACATGCTTCTGCAGCTGATCGAAGTAGTTGTGCGAGAACAAGAGGGTGTACCCGTCGGGTTTCGCCTTGGCGGCGGCAGCCGTACCGGTCTGGCCCGACGCGCCCGGCATCAGCTTCACGATCATCGCATTGCCGAGATATTGCGGAATGACGGAGGTGAACACCCGTGCATTCCGGTCGTGGGATCCGCCCGCGCCAAGGGGCATGATCATGGTAATGGGCTTCTCGGGAAATTCGGCCCGGACGTCATCGACGCCGAGGAGACCGAATACGAGAAGGGCTCCCAGAAATAGTTTGGACAAATTTGCTATCCGCATTGTCTTTCCTCTCTGTTGGTCGTCTCTCTTCAATAGTGTTCCCTGTAAAACAGGGGCGGTAAATCATTTTGTGCCTGCCAAGTCTTATATAAGACTATATAGCAGGCTTCAGGGTCAAGTGCACCCCGGCATCGGTGACGTAAAAATTTATGTGTCAATTGGGAATGGGGTACTCCCTGTGGTTTACGACAACCGCAAGAAGGAGCACCCCGATGCCACAGCAAGCTGTAACGATTGAGAACCTACCACAAGCCTTTGAGGTGGTGAAGGAGATGCAAGCAGGCGGATTGGACTGGGGCGAGGGTTATCGCCCGCTTGGCCGCCAGGCGCTGGCCGAGATCATCGAGGGCCGGATGGCCGAGGCGGTGGATCGCTGGCTCGACGGCCTCGATGGCAGCGCTATGCGCGACCGGCGCAACGGCACCTACCGGCGCCGCCTGCTCAGCGAGCTCGGCGACATCGAGCTCAACGTGCCGCGCACCCGGCACTTCTGCCCGACCGAGGTTCTGAAGAGCTACGCAAGGCGCGCTCCAGAGATCGACCGCGCCATCCTGGCCGGCTTCGTGCTGGGGCTCTCGACCCGCAAGGTCGGCGAGGTCCTGCTTGCCCTGCTCGGGCGTCCGGTCTCGGCCGCGACGGTGAGCCGGGTCGCCAAGACCCTCGATCTGTCGGTCGCCGCATTCCACCGCCGGCCGCTGAAGAACGCCTACAAGGCGCTGATGCTCGACGGCGTGGTGCTGGCCTGCAAGACCGGCGCCGGCGCGCTCAGGAGGCCGGTCCTGGTGGCGCTGGGCATACGGCACGACGGCAAGAAGGAGATTATCGACTTCCAACTCGCCGCCAGCGAGAGCGCCGCGGAGTGGGAGCGCTTCCTCACCGCGTTGCACCGCCGCGGCCTCACCGGCGAGGGCCTTGAGATGATCTGCGTTGATGGCGGCCAAGGCCTGCTCGCCGCCTTGCCGATCGTCTATCACGGCATCCCCGTTCAGAGGTGCTGGGCGCACAAAATCAGGAACATCCTCAACAAGGTCCGCGTAGCCGACCAGCAGGCCGTCAAGGCCGACGTCCACGCCGTCATGAATGCCCCCAACCGCCGCAAGGCCGAGACCGCCGCCCGCCGCTTCGCCGACGCCTGGGAAGATACCTACCCCAAGGCCGTCGCCTGCCTGCGCAACGACCTCGACGACCTGCTCACCTGCTTCCGCTACAAGGACCTCGCCGAGCGAAAGCAGGTCAGGACCACCAATGCCATCGAACGGAGGTTCCGCGAGGTTCGCAGACGAACCCGGCCCATGGGAACCTTCAAGGATAAAACCTCAATGGACCGCATCCTCTTCGCGGTCTTCATTCACGAAAACAAGTCTCAGGGAATCAGTACCCCAGTCTCCCTGACACATAACTCTTGACGTTACCCCGGCATCCTTCATCAGTCCGCGGCGGCTTGACCAAACCTCTGTCTGAGCCGGTTGTTGCGCCGCCACATCAAATAGGTCAGCAGCGGCGTCAACGCCAGGATGGCTGCGGTCGCCGGACGCTCCAGCGTAACGAAGGTCAACAGATCCCCCTGCGCCAAGGTCACGGTCTGACCGAAGGAATATTCGAGTGTCGGCCCCAGGATGAAGCCCATGGCCATGGGCGTCACGTCGAAATGCAGTTTTTTGGCCACGTATCCAAAGACGCCGAAGAAAACCAGGACGGCCAGATCGAAGGGCTGTCCCCGGAACACCCACGAGCCGGCAAACGCAAACACCAGCGTCAGCGGCAACAAAAATGACTTCCTGATCGTCACCACCTTGGCGAAGAAGGGAATGCACAGGTAGCCGATGAACAGGAATAAAATGTTTGCGAGAATAATGGAGAGCAGAATGGCAAAAACCAGCGAGCCCTGCTCCTCCATGAGTTGGGGGCCGGGCCGCATGCCGTGCGCAATGAACGCGCCGACAAGAATGACCGTGAGGTTGTCGCCTGGAATCCCGAGGGTAAGGAGCGGCACCAGTGTCGGTCCGTTTACGGCGTTGTTCGCGGCCTCCGCGGCCGCCACGCCTTCGAGCTCGCCCTGGCCAAATCTCTCGGGGTGATCGGACGCGCTTTTGGCCGCGGCATATCCCATGAACGCCGCGACCACCTGGCCAACGCCGGGCACCATTCCAATGGTCGTTCCGATCACGGTGGACCGGCCGATCGTACGAAGACAGCTCTTGAATTCGGCAAAGGTGAGGCGTTCCCCGGAAACCTTCAATCCCTCGGCGCTGATGATCTGGGATGCTTTTTTCTCGATGCCGGCAAAAATCTCGGGAAGCGCGAACACGCCGATCAGCATGGGCAGCAGCGGGATACCGGATTCCACCGACGTTATCCCGAACGAGAACCGGGACAGCGCGCCAATGGGATCCTGGCCGACCATGGCGAAGAACAAACCAATGGCGAGCATCAGCAGGCCTTTGACGAAGACACCGCTGGACGTGGCCGAAATGACGATCAACGCCAAAAACAGGACGGCGGCCAACTCCGGCGGTCCCATAAGGAGCGCGACGGCGGCGATGGGACCGATCAAGGCAATGGTGAAAATGTCACTCGCGGTGTCCCCGATCACCGATGAAAACAACGCGGTCTCCAGGGCCTTCCGCCCCTTCCCCTTTTTGGTCAGGGGCGGGCCGTCAAATGTGGTGGCCACGGCCGCGCCGGTGCCCGGCATCGACACCAATATGGCAGGGATACTGCCCCCGTAAATTCCGCCCTTATAGACACCGATCAAAAACGGGATCCCCAGCAGGGGGTGAAGAAAGAACGAGATAGGCAGCAGGATCGCCATGGCCATCAGCGTGGTGAAGCCGGGCAGGGCGCCGACGAACATGCCAAGGAACAATCCGGCGGCGATCAGAAGGAATGTCATCAACACCGTTTCCGGGTTAAACAGAATTCCAAATCCGCCTAGAAATGCTTCGAACATCGATTAAGCGCCGCCCTAGAATACCGATTTGTTGCTGAGCCACTTCAACGGCTCATAGATTGCCCAGTTGCTGGGAACGGCCTCATCTATGGGAAACGGCGGCAACGAGGTTACCAGCACCTTCGTAAACAGCATAAACAGCGCAAAGGGCACGATGATGGAGACCAGCGCGCCCGCCCAATAGTTGCGGTTTCCGAAATAGGTCGAGACCACGAAGATCATGATCATGCTGCCCGCCACGAAGCCGATATTGACCATGAGCCAGACGTAGCCGGCCATGCAGGCGGCGGTCACCGCTACATTCGTGATTGCCTCCCGGTCGAGATCACGAAGTTCATTCCGTTGACGCAGCGACCGGCTTTTCCAGAAAAACCAGATACCGAGCACGAATATGCCGACGGCGATGACCTGGGGGAAGAGTTCCGCCGGCAGGGAGACGTCGCCGACGACGCGAATGAGCGGCTTGTCGACATGATCGGGAATGAGGACCCATAGGGCGATCGACAGCGCAACGAAAATCAGCGCGGCGACCGAATTGTAGTTGAGATGCTTCTCGGACGTTTCTGTTTCCGTATCGCCCAACTGAGGCTTCCCTTCCATCAAATTACGGTTCGGATCTTCGGCCCGATTGCCGCCCCCAAAAATCAGCAAACTCGACCGGCCCCAATAACCATATATTTTTTAGTCTTATATAAGACCGCGGTGGTGTACTTGTCCGTCCTGATCGAGTCAAGGGCCGGAACCGGCGGGTGACGTAAAAATTTATGTGTCAGTTGGGAATGGGGTACTCCCTGTGGTTTACGACAACCGCAAGAAGGAGCACCCCGATGCCACAGCAAGCTGTAACGATTGAGAACCTACCACAAGCCTTTGAGGTGGTGAAGGAGATGCAAGCAGGCGGATTGGACTGGGGCGAGGGTTATCGCCCGCTTGGCCGCCAGGCGCTGGCCGAGATCATCGAGGGCCGGATGGCCGAGGCGGTGGATCGCTGGCTCGACGGCCTCGATGGCAGCGCTATGCGCGACCGGCGCAACGGCACCTACCGGCGCCGCCTGCTCAGCGAGCTCGGCGACATCGAGCTCAACGTGCCGCGCACCCGGCACTTCTGCCCGACCGAGGTTCTGAAGAGCTACGCAAGGCGCGCTCCAGAGATCGACCGCGCCATCCTGGCCGGCTTCGTGCTGGGGCTCTCGACCCGCAAGGTCGGCGAGGTCCTGCTTGCCCTGCTCGGGCGTCCGGTCTCGGCCGCGACGGTGAGCCGGGTCGCCAAGACCCTCGATCTGTCGGTCGCCGCATTCCACCGCCGGCCGCTGAAGAACGCCTACAAGGCGCTGATGCTCGACGGCGTGGTGCTGGCCTGCAAGACCGGCGCCGGCGCGCTCAGGAGGCCGGTCCTGGTGGCGCTGGGCATACGGCACGACGGCAAGAAGGAGATTATCGACTTCCAACTCGCCGCCAGCGAGAGCGCCGCGGAGTGGGAGCGCTTCCTCACCGCGTTGCACCGCCGCGGCCTCACCGGCGAGGGCCTTGAGATGATCTGCGTTGATGGCGGCCAAGGCCTGCTCGCCGCCTTGCCGATCGTCTATCACGGCATCCCCGTTCAGAGGTGCTGGGCGCACAAAATCAGGAACATCCTCAACAAGGTCCGCGTAGCCGACCAGCAGGCCGTCAAGGCCGACGTCCACGCCGTCATGAATGCCCCCAACCGCCGCAAGGCCGAGACCGCCGCCCGCCGCTTCGCCGACGCCTGGGAAGATACCTACCCCAAGGCCGTCGCCTGCCTGCGCAACGACCTCGACGACCTGCTCACCTGCTTCCGCTACAAGGACCTCGCCGAGCGAAAGCAGGTCAGGACCACCAATGCCATCGAACGGAGGTTCCGCGAGGTTCGCAGACGAACCCGGCCCATGGGAACCTTCAAGGATAAAACCTCAATGGACCGCATCCTCTTCGCGGTCTTCATTCACGAAAACAAGTCTCAGGGAATCAGTACCCCAGTCTCCCTGACACATAACTCTTGACGTTACCAACCGGCGCGCGCCCCTCGGTCGAAAGCGAGCTTAACGAATAATACGAAAGCAGTATGATCCTCAACATTCCCGATAGAATTATCTGAATTACGGCATACCATCTTGAGCGTGACCCACTTACCCGCCCTCGGCCTCGCGGCGCTCTTGCTCGCCGCATCGGCAGGCCCGGCCGCCGCGCACGCGTTCGGTCAGCGCTTCGATTTGCCGGTGCCGCTGCCGTTCTTCCTGTTCGGCGCCGGCGCGGCGGTTGCCTTGTCGTTCGTGGTCGCCGCCCTGTTCATGCGCCATCGCCCCGACGACCGGCCGCCGAAAATCAACCTGCTGAACGCCCGGCCGTTTCGTATTCTGGCCCACCCCGTCCCGGTCTTCGTCATCAGGCTGATTTTCGTCGGGGTCTTTTTTCTGATCATCGCCACCGGATATGCCGGCAACCAAAACCCCTTGCAGAACTTCTCGGTAGTCATGGTCTGGGTGATCGCCTGGGTCGGACTGGCATTCGTCTGTTCGCTGATCGGCAACGCCTGGGCGCTTCTCAATCCCTGGAACACCCTCTTCCTGTGGGCCGAACAGGCCTATGGAGCGGCAACGGGCAGGCGGCTGTCCCGCGGCCGCGCGTGCCCGCCCGGGATGGGGTCCTGGCCGGCCGTCATCCTGTTCGCCATCTTCGCCTGGATGGAAATTTCTTGGCCGGGCGGCGCGGTTCCTCGAAATATCGCCGTCGCGCTCACCATCTATTCGGCCGTCACCTGGACCGGCATGTTTCTCACCGGCCGCGAGGAGTGGTTGGAGCGCGGCGAGGCGTTTCACAACGTGTTCGGAACGTTTGCGCGGTTCTCCATCACCGAGGCGCGGGCCGCCCCGGAAGGACGGGAATGGAATCTCCGGCCGCCCGGTGTCGGGCTGCGGGTCGGCAATCCGCCCAATGCCGGCCTGATGGTCTTCATCCTGGTGCTCCTGGCGACGGTCAGCTGGGACGGCTTTACCGAGACCGAGCAATCGAAACGCATCGCCCTCGAAGCCTTCTACATGATCCAGGACATCGGGCGGCTGGCCGTGCCGATCGTCGAATTGATCGGCCTCGCCGCGTTCCCGATCCTGTTCATCGCCGTCTATCTGGTTTTCATGGCGGCGGTCAGCGCCATGGGCGGGGACGTCCGGGACACGTTCCGAGTGGCACGGATCATGGTCTACTCCATCGTCCCCATCGCTATCGCTTATCACCTCTCCCACTATTACACGCTGCTCGCCATCGACGGGCAGCTTCTCATCTCGCGCGTTTCGGATCCGTTCGGGTTCGGCTGGGACCTGTTTGGAACCGCCGGACACAAGGTCGACATCGCCGTGGTCAGCGCGAGGTCGGTCTGGTTCATTTCCGTCGGCGCGATCGTTATCGGCCACGTGGCCGCCGTCTATCTCGCCCATGCCGAGGCGCTGAAGTTTTACCGGGATCGCCGCCGCGCCCTCCGCAGCCAACTGCCGATGCTGGTTTTGATGGTCGGCTACACGATGATCAGCCTGTGGATTATTGCCCAACCCATCGTTGCCTGAGTGTCCGCCGGTCGCATCCGAAAGCGCCGAATCGGCGCGGAATCCGGCCCAAATTTATCTGGCAACCCCCGGGGGGCAATGCTATGTCACGGCACATTCAGCAACCGATATTCGCCCGCCTCCGGGCCTAAGAATTCATCCGGTGAGGAATTGATCGATGAGTACCCAAGTGGCCGTTACCGATACCGTTTTTCCCAGCCTCGACCCCGCCAGGGAGGCCTTGTCCCGCGTCGATGCGGAACTCACGCTCGCTTCCGAGCCGACCGTGGAGGGCATCCTGGCGGTGGCCGCCGATGCCGACGCGCTGCTGGTCACCTACGGCCAGATCAACGCCGACGTCATCGCCGGCCTCAACAACTGCAAAGCCATCGGCCGGTTCGGAATCGGCACCGACAACATCGATATCGGGGCGGCCACCGGGAAGGGAATCGTCGTCACCTACGCGCCGGTCTATTGCCTGGACGAGGTTTCGGATCACGCGATGGCGCTGTTGCTGTCCGTGGCCCGCAAGATTCCGTACGCCGACAAGCTGGTCGCCGACGGCCGTTGGGAAATGCCGGCGGTGGTCCCGATCGCGCGGTTCCGGGGAACCACCCTCGGGCTCCTGGGCCTCGGCAACATCCCGCAGCAAATTGTCGGCAAGGCGCAGGCGTTCGGCATGAACGTCATTGCCGCCGATCCGTACTGCCCCGATGAAGTCTTTCAGAAATTCAATGTCGCCAAGGTGGAGTTCGACGATCTCCTGGCGCGTTCGGACTACATTTCCGTCCACGCGCCGCTGACGCCCGAGACCGAGAAGATGTTCAACATGGACGCGTTCAGGAAGATGAAGAACACCGCGTTCCTCATCAACACCGCGCGCGGACCCCTGGTCGATACCGCCGATCTGGCCGCCGCGCTGGACGCGGGCGAAATCGCCGGGGCCGGCCTCGACGTGTTGCCGACCGAGCCCCCGGCCGCCGATGACCCCATCGTCGGGCGCGACGACGTGGTGATCACCCCGCACACCGGGTTCTACTCCGAAGACGCCTTGCTGGATTTGCAGACCACGGTCGCCAGCGACGTCGCCGCCGTACTCGCCGGCGAGGAGCCCAAATACCCGGTGAAGCCCCGCTGACGCCGCGGCCAAAGGGAGAACCCGACATGAAAGGCATGGTGCTGACGGCCCCCAAAGAGGTCTCGGCACGGGATGTCGAGCGACCGGCGCCCGGCGACGGAGAAACCCTGGTCAGGGTCGCCAGGACCGGCATCTGCGGCACCGACCTGAAAATCTATCAGGGCGGCATTCCCGTCGATTATCCCCGGATCATGGGCCACGAATCGGTGGGCGAGGTTGTCTCCGGCGGAACGCTGGCGCCGGGCACGCCGGTCATCGTCGACCCGGCCTATTTCTGCGGCACCTGCTTTCAGTGCCGGAACGGACAGATGCACATCTGCCCCAACGGCGGGCTCATCGGCCGGGACGTGGATGGCGGGTTCGCGGAATATCTGGCCGCGCCCAGCGACAACGTCCACGCCCTGCCGGAGGGAATGGACGTCACCCATGCGCCGCTCATTCAACCGATGACCACCTGTCTCCATGCCCAGCGGCTGGCCGATATCTTTCCCGGCGAAGCGGTGATCGTCATCGGTCTCGGGGTCACCGGCCTGCTCCATGTCCAACTGGCCAAGGCCCACGGCGCCTATCCGGTGATCGGAATTACGCGGAGCAAATGGAAGAGGGACCTGGCGGAGGAACTGGGCGCCGACCTCACCATCGATCCTGCCGCGGATGTGAAGGCGCAGGTGATCGAGGCGACAAGCGACAGGGGCGGCGCGGATCTGGTGATCGAATCCGTCGGCCAATTGTCGATCCTCGCCCAGGCCATCGATCTGGTGCGCATCGGCGGGCGCATCCTGCCGTTCGGCATCCTGACCGTCACCGAGGGCGCTCTCCCGTTCTATGACCTGTACTTCAAGGAAATCCAGGTGGTGAACGCGCGTGTGGCGAAGCCCGAGGACTTCCCGGCCTGCATCGACTTCGTGCAGCGCGGGATCGTCGATCTGGGTCCGCTGATCACCGATGTGGTGCCCCTGATGGAAATGAACACCGCCCTCGACATGCTCGAGGACGGAAAGGGCATCAAAATCATTCTCGACCACGCAGCCTGAGGAGTAGAGATGACCTCACCGATGGTGGACACGGCTTGGCTTGCCGAGCATCTGGACGATCCGGGGGTTCGCGTTATCGAGGTCGAATCGGACCCCGAGGGCAAGGCCTACGACGAGGGACACATTCCGGGCGCCATCCGCTGGTTCTGGAAGGACCTTTGCTGGCACGACACCGACCGCCAGTTCGTGACGCCGGACGAGCTCGCAAGGCGGCTCGGCGGCGCCGGGATCGGCGACGAGACCACGCTGGTTCTTTATGGCGACCCGGTTCAGTACGGAAACTACGCCTTCTGGGCATTGAAGATGGCCGGCCATCCCGACCTTCGGCTGCTCGACGGCGCCCGCAAGAAGTGGCTCGCGGACGGTCACGAATTCACTACCGACGTTCCGGCGTACGAGCCGGTCGAATACACGCCCGGTACGCCCGACCAGTCCATGCGTCTCGGGCGCGAGGCCGTGCGCGAGCGCCTGGGCGACCCCGGGCGCTTCCTGTTGGACGTGCGGACGCCCGAGGAATATTCGGGCGAACGGGTGATGGAGTACGGCAAGTTCGACCACGGCGCCGAGCGCGGCGGCCGCATCCCCGGCGCCAGGCACCTGTTCTTCAAGGAACTGCTCAATGACGACGATACCTACAAGAGCGCCGGCGAGTTGAGCGCCAAATTCAAGGAAGCGGGGGCCGACCCCGGCACCGTCGACGAGATCGTCGTCTATTGCCGCCTCTCCCATCGGGCCACCCTTGCCTGGACCGCCATGGCGCTGATCCTGGGCTGGGAGAACGTCAAAATCTACGACGGTTCGTGGACCGAATGGGGCTCCATCGTCGGGTTTCCGGTCGAGCGGTAAATGCGCACCGTCCGGATCACCGCCGGCGAAGTTGTGCTGGAGGCAACGCTCCGCGGGACGGCGACGGCCGAAGCCCTCTGGGCCGCCCTTCCCTTCACGTCGACCGCCGCCACCTGGGGCGAGGAGGTGTATTTCCCGACGCCGGTTTCGGCCTCGCTGGAAGATGACGCCCGTGATGTGGTCGAAGCGGGCGAGATTGCCTTCTGGTGCCAGGGTGACGCCATCGCCATCGGCTTCGGCCGGACGCCGGCCAGCCGAGGCGACGAAATCCGTCTCGCCGCCGCGGTCAATATCTGGGCCGACGCCTCCGGCGACGTCCGGGTGCTCGCGGCGGTTCGGGCCGGCGACCCGGTCAGCGTCGAGCGGGTAACCGGCTGAACCCTACGTCCAGGTTGCAAACGCCATCCCGGTACCGGTACCCACCTCGGACCGGTAGCAGGGCACATAGTCCAGCAGCGTCATGTCGAGGCCGCTGTCTTCGAGAATGCCGCAGGCGGCAATCCAGTTCTTGATTTCGGATGTTCCGGACTGAAAGGCTTCGTTTCCGTCCCCGGTCAGGGCGGCGCGATCGCCCGCCAGCATGGCGTCCAGCAGCTTGCGGTCGAATGCCTCGTCGATGACGAAATGGGTCAGGCCGCCCGATGCGATCACGGCGACGCGGGCGTCCGCTTCCCAGGACCTGACCGCCCGCGCGATGGACCGGCCGATCTCGTAGCACCGCGCGGCGGTCGGCTGGTTGGGCGGAAAATAGGTATTGATCAAAATCGGGACGAAGGGGACCGGCCGGTCTTTCAGCAGCCGCCGGTAGATGAAGCCGAAGGCGTGCCCGATAGTGCGCGGACCATGCGCATCGGCGGGCGGCCGCCTGGACGAGGTGACATCGAACTGGTCCTCGATGGTTTGCAGGATGATGTGTTCGGCAAACGCCCCATCGACCGGATAGTCGGTGTCCTCGGCCGGCCAATAGGACAGGCGGACGGGCAGCATGGGCGGCGGGAGGTCGGGGTCGGAGGCGTCGACGGCCAGCGCCCGGATCGAGCTGCCGTGATAGATCACGAAGGCCGGCTGCACATCGTCGAAGAACCATTCCTTCTGGTCGTCGCCGACGATGATCAGCACGTCGGGATCGACCTCGGCGAGCTTCGCCGCCAGCGCATCCAGATGCCGCTGGCACGCGGCGTAGCTCGCCTCGCGGTTCTCCAGCGTATCGAGCGCGGTGTAGGGCGCCGTATCACGCACCGATTTCAGCTCCTCGAAGGAATACATTTCCCCACGGTAGGGGTGCGCCGCCGCCGCCCGGTCCGCGTCCGTCCGGATATCCCAGTGCTCCGGCGCGAGCGAGAGCATCGGACTATGCGAGGTGCCGATCCCGAGAACGATTTCCGCCACGACCAGTTCCTCCCCCGGCGGTGGTTGTCGATTGGCCTTGAGGATACCGGGTGAGCGCGCGCCCCGACAGACGCATCCGCCGGAGTGTCCGCCCATCGGCTAGCGGAGAGAAGATCGGCGGGCTGGAGACTTATGCGTCCCTCAGAACCGCCTCGAAGAACGACAGGGTTTCCTCGGCGAAGCGCCACATGTTGTCTTCGCGGTCCGCGTGGCCGGTCTCGATGGTGACGGCCCGCTCCACGGGCCCGGCCGTCGCGATGCAGGTGTGTCCCGCGTCGTCGCCGTAGCGATTGCCGGTCGGCCCGGCGGCGCCGGCTTCGGCCAGTCCCCACGTCGTGCCCAGCTTCTCGCGAACGGCGGCGGAGGTCAGCCTGACGAACGGTTCGGAGGCCGAGCGCACGCCCGGATAATCGTCGAGATCGACCCCGAGAAACACCTCGCGCGCCCTGTGCGTATAAATCACCCCGCCGGCCATGAAGTAGGCCGAGGCGCCGGGTATGCTGAGAAGCGCGGCGGAAACCAGACCGCCGGTGGACGATTCGGACACCGCGACCGTCTCGCCGCGGTCCTTGAGAAGCCCGCCGACCGTCTCCGCCAGCGGCGTCAGTCTGCGGATCGGGTCGGCCATCCCGGGAGCTACTCGGCCGGCAGATATTTCTGCCGGTCGCTGCGGTCCTTCGACTTAATCGCCGCCAGGACCTTCTCCGCCGTCGCCGGCAGATTGTAGATCCGCGCGCCCACGGCGTCGTAGATGGCGTTGCAGATCGCCGCCGAGGTCGCGACCGCCGTCGGCTCGCCCACGCCCTTGGCGCCGAACGGTCCCGTCGGGTCGAAGTTCTCGACGATGTCGACCTCCAGGTCGGGCATGTCGAGGCTGGTCGGCATGATGTAGTTGGTGAGGTTCGGATTGATCTGCTTGCCCTCGTCGTCGAACAGCATCTCTTCCTGGATCGCCATGCCGACACCCATGGAGATACCGCCCTGAATCTGGCCTTCGACCAGCATCGGGTTGATCGCGGTGCCGCAATCGTGGGCCGCCGCGATTCGCAGAACCTCGACCTCTCCGGTCTCTTCATCCACCTCGACCTCGGCGATCTGGGTCGCGTAGACGTAGGTGGAGAACGGCTTGCCCTGGCCGGTTTCCGGATCCATCGCGACGGTCGGCGGATTGTAGGATGCGGACCCCAGCGCCGGCGTGCCGGCGCCGTTCTGCGCGTGCGCCGCCACCTCGCCGATGGGCAGGCAGGATTGCGGGAAGCCCTTCACCTGGATACGCCGGTCCTTGGCCTCGAGCTGGTCGGGACGGACGCCCAGCATGGGCGCCGCAACGTCGAACAGGATGTGCTTGGCCTTTTCGGCGGCGAGCTGGATCGCGTTGCCGGTGACATAGGTCGTGCGGCTGGCGATGGCGCCCGTATCCATGGGCGTCGCGTCGGTATCCGCCGAAACCACATGCACGTCGTCGGTGGAGATGCCGAGTTCCTCGGCGGCGATCTGGCCGAGGACGGTGAGCGAGCCCTGGCCCGTTTCCACGGTGCCGGTGATCAGGGTCGCGGTGCCGTCCTCGTTGACCTTCACCGTCGCCGCCGACGGGTTGGCCATCACGGTGAACCCGATCGGGTACCACATGCAGCCCATGCCTTTTCCGCGCTTTTTCATTGGCCGTCCTCCTTCCAGCCGAACCGCTCGGCGGCCTTTTCGAGCGAGTCCTTGACCACCACGCTTTGCAGCACCTGGCCGGTCGGGCTGGCGGAACCTTCGTGGAAGGCGTTCTTCATCCGCAGCTCCAGCGGGTCGATGCCCAGCTTGTGGGCGATCTCGTCCATCTGGGATTCATAGGCGAAGCACACCTGCGGCGCCCCGAACCCGCGCATGGCGCCGGTCATGGTCTTGTTGGTGTACATGCAGTAGGCCTCGGCGAGCAGGTTCTCGATATTGTACGGCCCCGCCGACAAAATGCAGGCCTTGCCCAGCGTGGTTTCGCTCCACGAACAGTAGGCGCCGCCGTCCAGGATGAGGCGGACCTTGCGGGCGGTGATCATGCCGTCGCTGGTAACGCCGGTCTTGTACTCCATGATGAACGGGTGCCGGGTGGTCGAGGCGATGAATTCCTCTTCGCGGGTATAGACCATCTTCACCGGCCGTCCCGTCTTCCGCGACAGCAGCGCCAGGGCCGGCTCGGTGGTGATCTCGTTCTTGCCGCCGAAGTTGCCGCCGACGATGGTGCCGACGATGCGGATCTTGTTGATCGGCAT
The DNA here is from genome assembly GCA_965221855.1 of Rhodospirillales bacterium. Taxonomy (GTDB): domain Bacteria; phylum Pseudomonadota; class Alphaproteobacteria; order Rhodospirillales; family UBA2165; genus JAJDXO01. The sequence goes on from CBDCSV010000010.1 coordinate 236,941, forward strand.
ATCGAGCGTGCGGGCAATGTCGGCCCGGCCCAGGGTTATCCGGCCCAGGCTCGACCACAAGGTCACCCGCCCGTTGGGGTCCCACTGGGCGATGGACGCATGAGGCTCCAGCGGCACGTGCTCGATCATCTGGGTCGAATAGACGCCCTCGAAAATGTGGTCGGCCTCGGCGAAGCCCTTCTCGAGATCGCCTTTCTTGATCCGCTTGGTCGCGTAGATGTTGCTGTGCGGCGGATGGACCTTGATCTCGTCCTTCATCGCCTCCACCGGATCGTAGACCGGCTCCAGCGGCTCGTACTCGACCTTGATCCTCTCGCACGCTTCCTCGGCGATCTGTTCGGTCACCGCCGCCACCGCGGCGACCGGGTCGCCGGCGTGGAACACGCGTTCGTCGGCCAGGACCGGCTGATCCTGATAGGACGGGCCATAGGAGTTGACCGGAATTTCCTTGCCGATCAGCACCGCCGCCACGCCGGGCATGGCCTCGGCTTCGGAGGTATCGATGGACTTGATCAATGCCGAGGAAATGCCGGCCCGCTTCATCTTGGCGAACAGCATGTTGGGGAACGTTATGTCATCGATGTATTTGGTCTGACCCAGGCCGTGCAGGCGGCCATCCGGACGGGTCGCCCGCTGGCCCACCGCCGGCGTCTGGTGCCGCGCCTCGGTGTCGATGGTCTCGACCGGAAAATGAGCCGGCTCCACGACCGACGGGAGGCGAAGGTCCTCGTCGGTCTCCTTGAGGTCGGTCAGTGAATCCGTCTTTTCGGCGACTTTGACGTCATCAGTCATGGTTCAAGCTCCTCTCTGCGCCCTCAGGCGGCTTCCTTCTCGCCGCGGAGAATGCGCGCCGCATCCTGGACAGCTTCGATCATTTTGGTGTAGCCCGTGCACCGGCAAAGATTGCCGGAGAGCGCGTCCTTGATCTCTTCCTTGGTCGGATCGGGGTTTTTGTCCAACAGTCCCTTGGCGGAGATAATCACGCCGGGGCCGCAGAAACCGCACTGCAGGGACGCGAATTCCTCGAACGCCTTCTGGATCGGATGGAGATCCTCCAGGGTCGCCAGGCCCTCGATGGTGACCACATCCCTGCCGTCCACCTGGCCGGCCAGCATCAGGCAGGCATTTACCGGCATACCGTCGACGATGACCGTGCAGGCGCCGCAGTCGCCGACATCGCAGCCGAGCTTGGAACCGGTGAGATAGAATTCGTCCCGGAGCAGCCGAAGCAGGCTGGTCTCCGGCGGCACCGATGCCGAGCGTTCTTCCCCGTTGATGGTGAGCGTAACGTCCGTCATGTCCGTTCTCCCTTTCTCCGCCCGCTCAGCCGCTTTGGGCGAGCCGATAGGCGTTGTCGAGCGTGCGCTTGGTCAGCACGGCAATCAGATCCCGGCGGTAGGATGCCGAGGCACGGAAGTCGTCGATGGGCTTGGCGTCCTCGACCGCCAGCCGGCCGGCTTCGGCCATGTTCTCGGGGGTTATTTCCCTGCCCTCGAGGAAGTCTTCCGCGGCGGCCGCGCGGATCACCGTCGGCGCAACGGCGCCCAAGCTTATCTTTACGTCCTTGAAGGTGTTCCCCTCACCGACCCAGAGGGCGGAGGCGGCATTGACGAGCGCCAGCGCCTGGCCCTTGCGAAGCCCGAATTTCAGGAAGTCGGTGGGCTTGCCCAGGTTCCTCTTGGGAATGATCACGTCGAGCAGCACTTCGTTGTGCTCGAGGATGGTCTTGCGCGGGCCGACGAAGAACTCTTCCAGGCCCATGCGGCGGGTGCCGCCCGGACCGGCCACCGTCACCTCGGCTTCGAGCGCCATCAGGGCGGGACCGGAATCCATCGACGGCACGCAGGTGACCAGATTGCCCCCGAGGGTTCCGAGGTTCCGGGTCTGCACCGCGCCGATGGTGTGGGCGGCGTGAACCAGCGCCGGGAAGTTTTCCTGAATGTAAGGGTCGTCCATGATCTCGGTGTGGGTGACCAGGGCGCCCATGCGCAGCCCCTCGTCATTCACCTCGATACCCTTCAGGTCTTCGGCCCTCGTAATGTCGACGACCACATCCGGGTCGTGCTTGGCGTGTTTGAGATCGACCAGAATGTCCGTCCCGCCGGCGAGCACGATGACGTTGGGACCATGTTCGCTCAAAAGGGAAACCGCCTGATCGGCGGACTCCGCGGATACAAAATCAAAGGCCCTCATTTCTTTTTCCTCTGCCTGTCGAAAGTGTCGGGAACCGCCTACTGCACGATCGGCGGGTTCTCGAGTACGGCGAACAAACGTTTTTGGGATTTCTTGATGTGCGACCCGATAAGGCTCGCGGCCCTGGTCTTGTCGCGCGCCTGGATCGCATCGATGATCGCCACGTGTTCGGCGACCAGCTTCTCCGCCGAGCCGTTTCCCTGAGCCGACGACTGCTGGCCCGAAACGCCCATGAAAGTCAGGCGGTCGAACTGATCGATTACCTCGCCGGCGGTCTTCGCAAGCCGCGTATTGCCGGACAGCCTGGCGACGGCACTATGGAAGTCCCGGTTGTAGGTCACCCATGCCGCGAGGCCGTCGGCATCCACCGCCCGGAAAATATCGAGAGAGGCCAGTTCTTCGTCGCTCGCCTCTTCGATGGCGCGGCGGGCGCATGCCTTTTCCATCATTATCCGCATTTCGTATAGCTCCCGCGCGTCGGAGACCGAGACGGGGACAACCCGGTAACCCTTGCGCGGCAGTACTTCGATGAGACCCTGCTCCTGAAGCCGGAGCAGGGCGTCCCGGACAGGAGACTTGGAAACCCGATAACGCCGGGCGAGATCGTTTTCCCGAAGCTGAGCGCCGGGCCGCAGATCGCAGCTCAGAATATCCCGACGGATCTGGTCATACACCGTATCCCGCATCAATCCTTGCGGCTGGTCTTCGGTCTGGTCCTGAATTTGCGGCCGATCGAGCATTTCGAGCGCTCTCTGAAATATCACTAGGAAGAATATCGCAGAAATTTTTCTTCAAAGTCAATACGAAATATTGGCTGCGCCGTGAAACCGTTTCAATAGCGTGTTTCCAAAAATTAACTATATTATTCAATATATTAAATAAAATTCTTGGCGAAGATTCCGAAAATAAAATACCAAAATAATCGGCGTGGTGATATTCCACAGCACAATTTTGATATCCCAATATTAAAATTATTCTCCGAAATCAGGTTTTCACTGGATCGGTTTCGAAGCGGATTTTTCCGCCCGCCGCGTGTTCCAGCCGGGTAACCGCCCGCCAGCGGCCGTCGTCGGCATCCGGGAAATCCAACCGGAAGTGGGCGCCGCGGCTTTCTTCCCGGGCGCCCGCGGCGGTTGCCAGCAGCCGGCCCAGGAGCGTGAGGTTGGGAATGGAGAGTGCGCTCTCCAGTTCCTGGCCGAGCGTCCTCGCCGATGTCCTGGCCTCGGGCGAGAGACGCATCGCCGGGATGTCCTCGGCTTCGATTCGCTCATACTCGGCCAGCGCCGCGGCGCACTGTTCGGCGTCCCGGATCGGCCCCAGCTTCTCGTGCGCCAGCATGCGGCAGGCCAGCCGGACCTCGGCTTGAAGGGGACCGTCCTCCCGCGCCATCAGCGCTTCGAGGTTTTCGGCCGCGTCTTCAGGAAGGCTTACGGCGTCCGGCGCCCGGTGATCCAGGGAAGCCGCCGCGGCGCCCCGGCCGGACCGGCGGCCGAAGGCCAGGGCGTCCGACAAGGCGGATCCACCGATGCGGTTGCCGCCGTGCACGCCGCCCGATGTTTCCCCCGCCGCCCACAGACCGTCGATGGGAGTCTCGCCATGAACGCCGATCTTCAGGCCGCCGAGCCAGGTATGACTGCCCGGCGCCACTTCGAGGGGCGTCTCGGTCAGGTCGATCCCCCGGTGCAGGCAGGTCTTGTAGACGTGGGGGATGGCCTTCAGGATGGTCTCCTTCGGCACGTGGGTGGCATCCATGTAGATGCCGCCGGTGAGGCTGGCGTTGCCGGCGTGAATTTCACGCGCCATGGCGAGGATCACCTCGCTTCGGGTACTCCGCTCCGCCGTATCCGGATAGTAGCGCTTCAGGAACTCCTCGCCGTCCCGGTTCTTGAAGATGGCGCCGGCATTGATGAAGCCGGTCGGGTGCGGTGCGAAGCCGAACAGCTCCTCGGGCGCGCAGCACATGGCCTGAAAGTCGATCATTTCGATCCCGATCAAGGGGGCGCCGGCCCGGAAGCCGAGGGCGAAGCCGTCGCCGGTGACCTGCGGCGGATTGTCGTTCACGTAGAACAGGCCGCTGCCGCCGCCGGTACAGAGAATGACCTGGGAGGCCGCGTAGGCCACGAGGCGCCCACTCCCGTAGTCGACGCCCCAGGCGCCGGCCACCCGGTCCCCGTCCTTCACGAGATCGACAATGGCCGTCAGCGAATGCTTGGCGATGCGCGCGTCCGCCCGGAGCCGCTTGGACAGGGTCTTGGTAACCATGTTGCCGGTGGTGTCGTGATGGTGCACGGCGCGGGGCAGGGTGTGGTTGGGAAACATCTTGAGGTCCAGTTCGCCGTCACCGCCGCGCACGAATTCGGCGCCCCACGCTTCCAGGTCCCGGACGATGGACACGATGTCCTCGCACCAGGCGCGCGCCAGATCGGGGTCGATCAGCTCGCCGCCATGTTCGAGGATTTCCTCGAGGTGCTTCTCCGGCGAATCTTCCCTGCCCATGGCCGCCGCGAACCCGCCGCGGGCGACCGTGGTCGTTCCGGACGTCGCCCGGCCCTTGGTGACCTGAATGACCGGCACGCCCGCCTCGGCGCATTCGAAGGCGGCCATGGTGCCGGCCGCGCCGCCGCCGATGATCAGGACGCCGGTCCTGAAGTTCCTGGTTTCCAGCCCGGCCATCTCAGCCCTGGTCCATCAGACGCCCGAGCTCGGCCACGCAGGCATCGGCGAATTCCGGGTCGTTGATATGAACGTCCATCACCTTGATTTCTCCGGCGCTCAATTTCTCGCGGAGGGCGTCGGTGAAGCGCCGGTCGGTTTCGGGCTGGAACCAGGAGCCGATCTCGTTGCCGTCCAGATCGTGGGTCTTGCGGATGGTGTGCTGGCTGAACCCCCGGCTCGGCACCAGAACCACGAACGGCGCCTTCGACGGGTTCAGGCGCTCTGCGAACATGTTGCCCAGCTCCGCCATTTCCTCGGCGTTGGTCCGCATCAAGAGGATTTCCGGATTGTATTGATAGAACTCCCGGTGCCTGAACCGCTCGGGACACTCGCCGACCCACCAGTTGGTGTGATCAATGGCGCCGGGCGCGACGATCTGCGGCAGGCCGGCCTTCGCCGCGCCCGTCAGGCGGTCCGGCCCGGCGCTGTAAACCCCGCCGGTCAGCAGGTCGGTCACTTCCGACGTCGTCAAGTCGATCACCCCCGCAAGCTCGCGGCGGGACGCCAGGTTCTCCAGCGCCTTGCCGCCGGGTCCCGAGGCATGAAAATGCATTACCTCGTATCCCGCGGCCTGCAATTGATCGGTTATGCGGTCGACGGCGGCCTGCAGATTGCCGAAGGACGAAACGCCGATCAGCGGCGGAGCCTCCCGGGTCCGGGCCCGCTGGTTTTCCCACGATCGCGCCATCGCGGCGACGGCATGGGCCGCGTTTTTCATGATCGAGCGGGTAATCCGGTTCATCACGATATCGCTGATGGTCGGGAACATGGCGATATCGCTCTCGGCCACGTACCACTGGACGGCGGCCGTGGCCGCGACGGGGGTCACCATCACCTTGGGGAACAGGGGCGGCAGCGCTCGCATCATCCCGCAGAAGACGGTGCACCCGTTGGCCCCGCCGACCCCGATGGCGCCGGAGATTTCCCCCGCCGCCTGGGCGTTGAGCAGCGCCTGGGCGCCGCCGGCAATCATCGCCTCGGCGGCGGCGGAGCGTTCCAGCCCGCCCAACGCCTCCCAGGTCCGCCCGGCGATCGCCACGACCTCACCGCCGGTCATCGCCGCCCCCGGCCTGTCGTGCGGCCGGAGGGACAAGTCCAGCAGCCACGGCTCGGCGCCCGCGTTCCGGAGACTGTCGCACACGTGCCCGGCCGCCTCGGATTTGCTGTCGAGGGTCGCCAGAACGGCAATTCGGACGGGATCGGCCATGGGCTATGCCGGCTTGATGATTTCTTTGAACCTGGCGGTGACGGCCGGGACCGAGTCCTCGATGGGAAACCGCTCGGCGGACGAGCCGCCCACATAGCCGTCCAGCCGCGGCTCCTTGGCCCAGAACGCGGCGAAGTCCTCCGGGGTCTCGATGGAGCCGCCGTGGCAGGTGACGATCCGGTCGGCGTACTTGGATGCCAGCGCATCGCAGGCGGCGGCGCGCCCAACCGCGTCGTCCTCGGCCATCACGGTTTGCGAGCCGATGGTGCCGCCCGACGAGTTGCCAAAATGGACAATGATGTTGTCCACGCCCGCCTCGGCCATGGCGAGGGACTCATCGACGCTGGTGCAGAACGCCTTGGTGTAGATGCCCTGGCTCGATGCGTAGCCCAGCACGTCCACTTCCCTATCGTAACCCATGCCGGTCTCCTCCAGGTCGCCGCGGAACTTGCCGTCGATCAGGGCCACCGTCGGGCAGGCCATGATGCCGTCGAACCCGGCGGCCGCGGCGCGATCGACGAAGCGGCGCATGTCGCGGGTCGGATCGACGCACAGCAGTCCGGCCATCACCGGGCAGCGGTCAACCACGTTGATCATGGACCGTTCGCCGATCTCGAGGGTGAGTTGGTTGGCGTCGCAGATGGGCAGATACCCGGCCATGGACGAGAGGCCCTGCATCCGGAAATACGCAAGGTCATGGGTGGTGACCATGTCGGCGCCGCCGCGGGCCGCCATTTTCGCGGTGATGCCGGTGCCGCAGAGCGCATCGTAGATGGCGCGGCCCGCCTCCCGCTCGGCCTGAAACCGCGCGCGAATGGTGTCTCGATCAAATCCGCTCAAGAACCCCTCCCCGGCACTTCGTCATTGTTCGCCCGAAGTTTAGAAGCTAAATCCCGGATGCACATCACTTTCGGACGCAAGGACATGAACGGACGGCTGGAGAACAAGGTTGCGATCGTGACCGGCGCCGGCGGCGGCATCGGCGGCGCCATCGCTAGGTCGTATGCGGTCGAAGGCGCGGCGGTGGTGCTGGTCGACCTCAACGAGGCCGCGATCCGCGAGGTCAAGAATGCCATCTTCGAGGCGGGCGGCAGGGCCGCGGCCCTGGTCGGCGATGTATCCCTCGAAGAGACGGCGGTCCGCGCGGTCGAGACGGCCTGCCGCGAATTCGGCGGACTGACGACGCTGGTCGCCTCCGCCATCTACGACGCCCCCTACCGGCCGGCCCCGGAACTTCCCGTCGAGGAGTGGAAGAAAAGCATTGACGTAAACCAGACCGGCCCGTTCCTGCTCGTCAAGCACGCGGTGCCGGTCATGGCCGCCGGTGCCGGTGAACGCGGCGGCAGCATCATCCTGGTGGCCTCGCAGCTCGCCTTCGCGCCCAAACCCGGCCGCACCTGGTACGCCTCCCAGAAGGGCGCCATGGTCAGCCTCGCCAAGGCGCTTGCCGTCGACCACGCCAAGGACGGCATCCGCGCCAACGCGCTGTCCCCCGGGCCGACCGCCGACGAGCGGTTCTTCAGCCAGTGGCCGAGCGAGGAAGAGGCGCACGCCAACGCCAACACGCTGATGGGCCGGCTGGGCGAGCCCGAGGAAATCGCCGCCGGGGCGGTGTTTCTGGCGAGCGACGAGGCCAGTTTCGTCACCGGCATCGATCTTCTGGTCGACGGCGGCTACACGGCGGTCTGAGCCACGTTCTCCGGGGCGCGGAACCGTTGATTCCGCAACCGGTTTCCGCGTTGACTCCCCCTGACCCGTTCCCTAAATTCCCGCCGCGTTTCGCCCGGCGAGGATGAGTTCGAATTTTTTTGCCGATTTCTGTCCGGCCCGCGCAGCGGCGCCGGCCCCCGAGGAGAAGAATAATGCCCGATACCCCATGGATTTCCGATGATTGGTTTACCAGCCCCTGGAACTTCGCCGACGAAGTGACCAAGGACTGGAATTTTCCCGAGCAGGTCCGCATTCACGACGTCACGCTCCGTGACGGCGAGCAGCAGGCCGGTCTCGCCTTCGATTACGACGACAAGATCCGTATCGCCGAGGGCCTCGCCGAGGCCGGCGTCCACCGGATCGAAGCCGGCATGCCGGTGGTCTCCCCCGATGACGCCCGCGTGGTCCGGGACCTCGCCAAGCGCGATTTCGGCCCCAAGATCTATTCCTTCGCCCGCTGCATGGTCGACGACGTCAAGCGCGCCGTCGATGCCGGCGTCGGCGGCGTGATCATGGAGGTCCCGTCCTCCCAGCACCTGATCGAAAAAGGCTACCGCTGGGAACTGGAGCGGGCCATCGACCTGTCCATCGAGAGCACCAAGTTCGCCCATGACCAGGGCCTGGAAGTGGTGTTCTTCCCCATCGACTTTACCCGTTCCGACCTGAACTGGGTGATGGACCTGATCGAGAAGGTCGGCAACGAAGGCCACATGGACGGTCTCGCGCTGGTCGACACCATGGGCGTCACGTCCGTGCACGCCATGCCGTACTTCGTCCGCGAGGTGAAGAAGCGGTTCCCGGACGTGCCGCTCGAAGCCCACTTCCACATGGATTACGGTCTCGGCGTCGCCAACACCATCATGGCCGTCGCCGAAGGCGTCGAGGTCATCCAGTCCACGGTTCTGGGCCTGGGCGAGCGCGCCGGGAACGTACCCATGGAAGAGACCGTGATGGCGCTCAAGACCCTCTACAACGTCGATTGCGGCATCAAGACCGAGAAGTTCAAGGAACTGGCCGACATGGTCGCCGAAGTCTCCGGCGCCATCGTGCCCCGCAACCGGCCGATCGTCGGCGACGATCTGTTCAAGATCGAAAGCGGCATCATCGCCACCTGGCTGTTGAATTGCGGCGTCGGCGAGGATCTCACCACCGTCGTTCCGTTCCGCCCCTCGATGGTCGGCCAGGCCGACCCCATCGCCGTCATCGGCAAGGGCTGCGGCATCGACAACGTGAAGCACTATCTCGACAAGTTCCAGTTCCAGTACACCGAGGAATCCGCCATGGCGCTCCTCATGGACATCAAGAACTGGGGTCTGAAGCACAAGCGGCTGATGACCGACGACGAGTTCCGCGCCTTCGCGGAAGAGAACTTGAAGCAAGACTAGTCCTGCTCCAAGTTCACCAGGGAGCCCGGTCTCTTTCGAGAGGCCGGGCTTTTTTCGTCCGCGCCCTACTTCCGGGCGGCGATGAACAGCGCCAGGACGACGATGGCGGCCCCCAGCAACTGGAGCGGCGACAGGCTCTGATCCAACAGGATGAACCCGGCGGTGATGGCGACCAGCGGCTCGATGTTGGAGAGGATGGTCGTCAGCGGCGCGCCGATGGCCCCGATGGCGACGAAGAACATGATCATCGAGGCGGCATAGAACAGGTGGGTGAGCGAGAAGCCGGTCCAGCCGATCCCCGTTTCCGGCAGCTTGAAGCCGCCGGCGGCCGACACGATCACCACGAAGGTGATCAACGCACCCGCCGACATGTAGAGGGTCGCCTGCATGGGGTGCGACGTGACCATCACCCGGCCGCTGACCGCCGAGACGGTGCCGAGGCCCAGCCCGGCGACGGCGGCGAGGACGATCCCCGTCACTTCGTATTCATCGATCTTCACGCCGAGGGCCAGCGCCAAACCGCCGAAAGCGACGACGGCGCCGATCACCGTGGCCGTGCGCAGGGGCGCCAGGCGCAGGGCCGCCGCCTCGAAGCTGGTGACCAGCGGGAAGATGTAGAAAACCAGGATGGCGATTCCGACCGGCAGTTTGTCGAGGGCGCTCAGGAGGGCGAGGGTATAGCCGGCGGTGACGACGCCCAGGATGAAGGCGGCGGTTCCCACCCGCCCGGGCAGGAACAGGGGGATGCTCCGGGCCTTGAGGATCACCACCAGAATGATCAGCGGCAGGATGAACCGGGTCGCCGAGACCGTCATCGGGTTGGTGCCGCCCTGATAGGCGAGCCCGACGATGGAATTGGAGAGCGCGAAGCCGACCGCCGACACCAGGGCCAGCGTAATTCCAAGTCCGCGCGCGCTTTGATCCATTCGACATCCCCCCCGTGTCCGCCGATGGGACCAATCCCCAACCGTATTTGCAAGCGCCCTTGCCGTTCCCCCGCTCAAGGGGAACAATGACCCCAACAAGTGGATTGTCTATCGGGAGACGTCTCAATGGCGGTTAAACACTTTCACCATGCAACCCTGCAGGTGCCGGACGTCGCGGCGCAATTCCAGTTCTACAAGGATTTCGGCCTCACCGGCCGCGCCCGCGGCAACAACGCGGTGATGCGCTGCAAGGACCGCAAACAGGACCAGGTGATCATCACCGAGGGCCCGGCCATGGGCCTCCATGACCTCTCCTTCGGCGCGACCAAGGCCGCCATCAGGAAAATCCAGAAGCGGGCCGAGGAACGGGACGACGTCTCGGTCATCGATCCGCCGAAGAATGCCCCCTACAAGGGGCTTTGGCTCCGCCATGAATTCGACGGCATGGTCTACAACGTCAACGACGACCCGGCGGCCAGGTCGCTGGGCGGCGTCAAGCCGGCCAGGAAGCAGCCCGAATACAAGGTCAATACGCCGGGCCACTTCTACCGCGTCAACGAGAAGCTGGATCTCCCCATCGATACCAAGCCGGTGCCCCGGCGCCTCGGCCATATGGTTCACTTCACCCCCGACGTGGACAGGAAGGTCGACTTCTATTCGGACGTGCTGGGCCTGCAGCTCACCGACCGCTCGGGGGACCTGATCGCCTTCATGCGGCCCGCCGGCGGCAGCGACCATCACGTGGTCGGCTTCGTGAAGGACAGGAAACCGGGGTTCCATCATATCTCCTTCGAGGTCGGGAACCCGGACGAGGTGGGCATGGGCGGCCAGAGTCTGCTCAATCGAGGCTACCGCAACGGCTGGGGCTTCGGCCGCCATGCCCTGGGGTCCAACTTCTTCTGGTATGTGCGCGACCCGCACATGGGCCTGTGCGAGTACTTCTCGGACATCGACTACATCGCCGATGACGACAAGTGGAAGCCCCGGGACTGGCCCATCGAGGTGGCGTTCTACCTCTGGGGCCCGCCGCCGCCCAAGGCCTTCGGCACCAACTACACGGGCAACAAGAAGGTGGTGAAGCCGGAGTCGATTTCCTATTCTCGGGTTTAGGGGACCGTGAATGGAGAGCTGGAGAGCCTAAAGCGGCAGGGACAGGCCCCCTCACCCATCTCCAACACTGAACTGAACTCTCGGGCGCCCTACTGCACCCACCTGACGATGCCGGCGACGCCGTCGACGCCGACCTGCGAGCCGTCGGGGATTTTCTCGGTGGCGTCCTGGACGCCCAGCACCATGGGAATGCCCCGCTCGCGCCCGAGCGACGCGAGGTGGGACGTGGACCCGCCGAGTTCCGCGACCACGCCCGCGACCCGGGGCAGCACGGAGGCGAGCGCCGGCCCCGCCACGTTGGTGACCAGAATGTCGCCCGGCGCGATCCGGCCGATCTCGCATTCGCAGTTGATCACCACGGCGCGGCCGGTCCCCCAGCCGACGCCGGAGGGCTGGCCCCGCAATCCGGGATGCTTCTGCCACATGGCGTCCGGCACGATCGCGTCCTCCATGTGCAGCGGACGCGCCTGCAGCATCTTGATGCCGCTCTTGTCCATGGCCCACTCGATTTCGGCGGGGACGCCCAGCATGTCTTCGGACTTCCGCAGGTAGCCGGCGAGTTCGCCCACCTGATCCTCGTTCAGGCACTGCCGCGCCTGGTGCTCATGGTCGTTGTGGTGAGAGTGGGGCGCGTGGTGGTGCCGGCAGGACACGCTGTGCTTCTTGGCGCCCGTCGCGATGTCGATGATGATGCCGTCCGCGTCCAGGTCGTAGCGGTCGGGCACCACCTCGCCTTGGGCGATGCTCTCGCCGAGGCCCCAGGTGGCCGACACCATCATGCCGCCGGACGCCGTCCTGGACAGCCCGCCGCCGGACGCCACCGCGTCCACCAGCGGCTGGACCAGCAGCGCCATGGCCGTGGAGCCGGGATCGATGTCGTGGCTCTGCATGTAGCGAAGCGCGCGCGGCGCCCACAGCGCCGCCCAGCAGGCCTTCACCGCGGTGATGAAGTCCTCTTCGGTCTCGAGACCCAGAAAACTCTCGAACTGGCCGGCGAAGGTGGAGCCTTCCCGGTCCTCGACCAGGGCCGAGGAGCGGACCACCGTCAGGGCGCCGGTGCGCCCGACCATTCCGGCCCGCGCCTCGAGCAATTCTTCCCGGATTTCGGGATCGATGCCGCTGGTGTAGAGCCCGAGGCGCACCTGGTTGGCGAATTCGTTGGCCTGCTTGTATTCGGCGCCGTAATAGGCGAGCGCGGCTTCCTCCACCCCGATGGCCTTCAATTGCGCCCGGTAGACGTCGGCGCCGATGCAGAACCCGTCCGGGATCGGCATCCCCTTCCGGCCGAGGGCGGCCTGATTGGCGGCCTTGGGCCCGAAGCGCCCGGGGTCCGCGGCCTCGGCCGAATTCAGTTGGACGGCGTACCGGCTCATGGTTGTTCTCTGCACTCCGCCAAACCCAAGAACCGGCGAACCTCCGTCCGGGAAAGTCCGCCGGCCTCGATTCCTGTCAATAGTCAGGGCCCCTGATCGGCCCCGGACCGGGCGCGCCCTCAGACGACCTCGACCGGCATGATGCGGTCGATGGGGAAGTGGGTGATCAGCTCCGTGTGATCGGCGTGGCAAATCACCATTTCCTCGATCCGGCAGCCCCATTCGTGGACCTTGCCGTGCTGGGTTTCGAGCGCGAAGACCATGCCTTCCTGGATCTCGATCGGGTGATCGAGAGACCAGATGCGCGAGATCACCGGCGGATCGTACTGGGCGAGGCCGAGACCGTGGCCCCAGAGGTTGGCGGCCGCCTGGTCTTCTTCCTCGTAGCCCCAGACCTCCTTGGCCGACGGCCACTTCTCGGCGATTTCGCGGGTCGTGGTGCCCGGCTTCACCGCGTCGATGGAAGCCTGCAGCCACTCGAGCGCGCGGGCGTAATATTCCTGCTGCTCCTTGGTCGGCTCCTGGCCCACCGAATAGGTCCGGTAGTAGCACGACTTATAGCCGTTCCAGGTCAGCGCCGCGAGATCCATGAAGACGATGTCGCCCGGCTGGATGATCCGGTCGGAGAAGTTCCGCCAGTTCGGCCAGGTGTTCGGACCCGAGGACACGATGACGTCCTCGACGTCCTCCATGCCCGGGATGTTGTAGAGGAATTCCATGATGTGCGCGGTCACCTGGTTCTCGGTGATGCCGGGCTTCAGGAACTTCATGCACTCCCAGTGGGCGGCGTCGCCGATGGCGCCGACGATCCGCATGCACTCGTGCTCGTCCTCGTTCTTGACCGCGCGGGCCTCCATCATCGGGGTCATGCCGTCGGCCCACACGATGTCGTTGTCGGCGAAGGCCTGGAGCATGTTGATGTCGATGAAGTCGACGCCCAGCTTCTCGCCCTCGACGCCGTGACGCTTCATCTCTTCCTTGGCGGCGTTGATGAACTTGGTCACCTGCTGGGTCGAGGCGGGACCGGCCGCGCCCTTGATCCAGGCGTAGGAGTAGCGAATGTTCTCCGGCGGGATCCACGGGCTGTGACGCTCGATCTGAATGCCGATGTCACCCTGCTCGAAAAGGATGGGCGCGCCGTCGCCGCACAGCATGGCATAGCGGAGGCCGGGCTTCAGCCGGTTCCAGCCGGGCGTGAGCGTGCTCGTCACATACCGGACGTTCTCGTCATACATGAGCAGCATGGCGCCCAGACCGTGGGCCTTCATGCGTTCACGGGCGCGTTCCAGGCGGTAATTCCGCAGGCGGTCCCAATTGATCCGCTGCTGCCAGTCGACACCGGTGATACCGAAATTTGCAAAACCTGAGGACATTTAATGAGGACTCCCTAATCACTCCCAAGACATGAATGCATAAAGAATGGGCGGGGGCGAATCAAACCCAATCTTCTATAAGACCCCGCGCCGCCGGGGCGCGTAAGCCGCGGAAATTTAGGACATTCGGGTCCGTCAGACGGTCACCGGCCTGCCGCTCTCGGCGGACCTGACGACCGCCTCCAGGACGGCGACATTGCGGATTTTTTCCTCATCGGTGAACGGATAGCCGGCCCGCCCCTCGACCGCGTCCGCGAAGGCCTCGAGATTGGCGGTGACGGTGTCGATATCGTCGAGAACCGTGGTTTCCTCCACCCCTTCCGCCCGGGAGATTATCAGCCGGGTCTTGCCGATCTCGCTCGGGTGGGTGTCGCCGCGCGCCTCCACCCAGGCCTCGGACCCAAAGACGGCGAACCGCATGTAGAGGGGCGTCGCCAGCTGCGAGGAAAAATAGGACGTGGCGCCGTTCGCGTGCCGGAACTGGATCGACAGGACGTCGCCGGCGCCGTGCCGCATGTGGCGCCGCGCCGTCTGGGCGAAGACCTCGGTGATGTCGCCCAGCATCCACAAATAGGCGTCCGAGTGGTGAATGCCCGTCGCGGTCATGCCGGCGGCCGGGGATTCATCGGCGTCCGCCCGCCATCCCCCGGCAGGCACGTCGGCCAGCCTGTCGTGGGAGAAGTTGCTCTCGGCATGCTGGATTTCGCCCAGCGCGCCGTCGTCGATCAGCCGCTTGATCTCCCGGAACGCGGGCTCGAACCGGCGTTCGTGTCCGACGCCCAGCTGGACGCCGGCCGCGCGGCATGCCGCGACCGCGCGCTCGGCGCTCGCCTTGGTCAGCGCCAGCGGTTTCTCGCAGAAGACGTGCTTCCCGGCTTCCGCCGCGGCCACGATCTGCGCCTCGTGCAGGCTGTGCGGGGTCGCCAGCAGGACAGCGTCGATGCCGGGATCGTCCAGCGCATGGGAGAGGCCGGCGCTCAGCTCGAATTCGTTCGCGGCGGCGAAATCCCGATGGGCGTCCGGCGCGATGTCGATGCCGCGCGTCACCCGCAGCTTGCCGCTATTGTTCCCGAGGCAGCCGACGATGTGCCTGCCCCACCAGCCAAGGCCGACCATGGCCACGTTGATCATGCGAAAATCTCCGGTCCACTCGCGGGCCGGAGTCTTAGCCAATCGGTTCGCCGGGATCAAACCCCCGGCGCGACCGGGCGGGGCGACGACGACGCCGGGCCGTTTCGTTGATCGGGCATACCGGGTGACGGTGCCGGACCTTGCGGCCGTTCCAGCTTACGGTGAATCCCTTTTTGAGAAATTGTTTATAGCTAACTACATAGCCGGATTTAACGATTGCGTGTCGTGCTTCAAATTGACATTGGTAGCTACCTTATTCTCTTGTGATAGCAGCAGAATTTCAAAAATGACGACAAATTGAAGGGACTAGTGTGTTGTCCAATAACTTGCCTCCGTCCGGAACCCGAGATTTTAGTTCAGAAGATATTGAACTAAGAGAGCACATCTTTGAAAAAGCCAAAATCTTGTGTGAAATGAGGGGCTTTCATCGAATTGACACACCCGCAATGGAGAACATTGAAACTATTGCGGGCAAATATGGCGAAGAAAGTGAGAAGCTCATCTTCAAAATTTTAAAGCGAGGTGAAAAGGAACATACCGGAGAGGCCGATATGGCGTTGAGGTACGATCTTACTGTGCCTTCAATGCGATATTTCTCAAGAAATCAGGCATCATTGCCCAGGGTATTCAAGCGTTACCAATTTGGTCCTGTATGGAGAGCCGATCGTCCCGGCAAGGGCCGTTATCGCGAATTCTTCCAGTTCGATTTCGATATTTTTGGAAGTAGTTCGATTCTTGCGGACTTGGAATGTTTGCAAATTATGATCGACTCTCTTGTTTCCATTGGAATAGAGGAATTCACCGTCAATTTGAATTCGAGGCAGCTAGTCTCGGCGATGATGACCTCATATGGCGTACCCGTGAATCGTCAACCGCATGTCTTAAGAGCAATAGACAAGCTAGACAAAATCGGAGTCGACGGAGTTATCAGCGAAATTGCAGGTATAGATGTTGAAGATTCAGTCCGGTCTGAATTGATCAATGACCTTAGAGATACCGACTTTGTCGACACAGTGAGAAGCAGGGTTTCCAACTCGGAAGAGGGAATTGCCGGATTGTCGGATATCGATTCTCTAATTGAACTAGCTTCAAGACCGTCATCAAACTGCAAAATTGAGTTTAATCCGCTCATGGTGAGGGGCTTGGATTACTATACTGGACCCATATATGAGGTTACGGCACCGAATGCCAAAGGGTCTATCGCGTCAGGAGGGCGCTACGATTCCTTGTCAAGATTGTTCTTGAAAAACGACGTTCCCGTGTGCGGTTCGTCTTTGGGAATCGATAGAATTTTGTTGCTCCTGAAAAATCAGAACTTTGAACCCAGGATTCCGAAGGTATACGCGGGAACATGGTCGGACGGTAAAGATTCAATTTCTAATGTGGTTCTAGTAGCCAACAAACTTCGCGAAAACGGAATTTCGACGGAAATTGACCTGCTGGGAGGCAAGCTTGGAAAGCAAATTGGATATGCAGATAAATTAGGTTGCCAGTATTTTCTGTTTCAAGGCCCGGACGAATTTAAGAAAGAAACTTACTCGATTAAGAATCTTATCGATGGATCTCAATGTGAACTGACACTTGATGAACTAATAAATTTTGTAAAATAAATTGAATTCCCAATGATGCATGGTTGTTATCTGGACAGATAGGGTATTCGCCGCAAGTCGCCCCTTCTGGCCGGGATTTGTTAAGGCGGCTTTTTCCGTTTTTTCCTCCTTTTGTTTTTTCGGTTTTGGCAGGCAGCGTAGGAAGATGCCGAACGGGGCAGGCAATTGATCGACAAGCGGGTCACATCTTTCGAGCAGGCGCTGGCCGGGATCGAGGACGGATCGACCATCCTGGTGAGCGGTTTCGGCAACGCCGGCTCGCCCATCGAACTCCTGGAGGCGCTGGTCGACCAGGGGGCCAGGGACCTGACCGTGGTCAGCAACAATGCGGGCGAAGGCGAGTTCGGGCTCGCGGCACTCATGCGGGCCGGACGGGTGCGCAAGATCATATGCTCCTACCCGATCACGTCCGGTTCGGTGGTCGTCGACGAACTCCACGCGGCGGGCAGGATCGAGCTGGAGGTGGCGCCCCAGGGCACGATCAGCGAACGCATGCGCGCCGCGGCGGCCGGCATCGGCGGCTTCTACACCCGGACGTCCGCCGGCACCATGCTCGGCGAAGGCAAGGAAACCCGCGAGTTCGACGGGCACCTCCATGTGCTGGAACGGCCGCTCAAGGGCGACGTCGCCCTCGTCCGCGCCAAGACCGGCGACCGGTGGGGCAACCTCGTCTACAACATGACGGCCCGGAATTTCGGACCCACCGTGGCCATGGCCGCCGACCTGACCATCGCCCAGGTGGACGAAACCGTCGATGCCGGCGAATTGGACCCCGAGGCGATCGTGACCCCCGGTATCTTCGTCGACCGGGTTCTACGGGTTTCGAGGAGCCCGTAGCGTGGGCCTGGACCGCAACCAGATCGCCTGGCGGATCGCCCAGGACATCGCCGACGGCAGCTACGTCAATCTCGGCATCGGCATGCCGGAGTTGGTGGCCGACTTCATCCCCGAGGGGCGCGAGATCGTCTTTCACAGCGAGAACGGGCTGTTGGGCATGGGGCCCAAGCCCCCGAAGGACCGGGAAGACCACGATTTGATGAACGCCGGCAAGAAACCGGTGACGCTGGTGCCGGGGGGCGCCTACTTTCATCACACCGACTCGTTCCTGATGATCAGGGGCGGCCATCTCGATCTCTGCGTGCTCGGGGCCTACCAGATCTCGGAAACCGGCGATCTCGCCAACTGGGCGACCGACAGCGACAAGCGGCTGCCCGCCGTCGGCGGCGCCATGGACCTGGCGGCCGGCACCCCGCGGGTCGTCGCCATGACCACCCACTGCGCAAGGGACGGCACGCCCAAACTTCTCGGCGAATGCACCTTTCCGCTGACCGCGGCGGGCGTCGTCGACCGGGTTTATACGGACCTCGCCGTGGTCGACGTGACGCCCGACGGCTTCGTCGCCCGCGAGATCATCGACGGGATGACTCTGGCCGAGCTGCAGGACAGGACCGGGGCGCGGCTCGCCGCCGCGGACGATCTGTGCGTCCTGAAAGCGCCGGCGTTCGGCGAAGCGGCCGGGTAGCCGCTGGAGTAAGATGACCCAATTGTGAATCGAAACGGGATTCCCTCAGTTGGCTTAGGTTGATTCCTTGTCGTGGCGTCAACACGAAATCCCCCCCACCCTCGACGCCCGGCCGGTTGCCGGCCGTCTCGACCTCCCCCTCCAGGGGGGAGGTGATCCAACCCACCCATTCCCTCCCCCCTTCGGGGGGCGAGGGTTAGGGTGAGGGGGTTGTGAAAACGGCTTCCAAAACGCCGGATACGATTCCCGATAGAATCGTCGCGCCCTACGACCAGGGGGTTTCGACCTTCTCGATGGAGACGCCGTCGATAAGGATGTCGTCGACCTTTTCGTTAAAGAAGCACATCAGGCCCTTGATCCCGGGCATCTCCGGGATGGGCTCCGGATAGCTCCAGACGATGTTCTCGAACACCCGGCCTCCCACCGCCGCCGTCCAATACACCGCGTCCCCCTTGTAGGGACAGGACGACGCGGCGTCGCTCGGGGTCAGAAACTCCGTCCGGACGTCCCCGGGCGGCAGGTAGTAGCGGATCGGCAGCCCGGTTTCGAAAAGAAAGCGGGCGTCGGCGCTCTCGGCCACCGTTTCACCGCCGAGGACGACCTTGACGGGCCGGGAGCTCCGCACCACGTCGACGCGCTTGTAGGGATCCCGGGCGTGAACGAAGATTTCCTCGTCCTCCTCGTACCAGCGATCCACCTTGTTCCAGTAGAACGCCACATGATCCTTGAGTCGGGCGCATTCCACGAACGGCTCCGCGTATCCCCAGACCGCGTTTGCCGACGTTCTGCCGCCGGCGCCGATGGTCCAGTAGGACGCATCGCCCTTGAACGGACAATGAGTTGAGTGGCCGGTCGCGCTCAGCAAGTCCATCCGGACATCCGGCTTCGGGAAATAATAGACGGGGACGTGTTTGGTCTCCCGGACCAGCAGAGTCCGGAGGGAATCCGCGATGACCTCGCCGCCGAACTCGACGCGCACCCGGCGCGGGCTGATCTCCATATTCACCTCGTAGCCGGGATGGCTTTGAAACCCGGGGGCGTTGACTCCATCGGCCATTGGTTCCCTCCTCTCGCCGGCGCGGGTCCGGCCCGCAGTGGGCCTGTGACCGGCGCGGGTCCATCGGGTCCCCTCTCCCCCGTTTCAAGGTGAGAGATCAACAAGGACCGGACACGAAAAAGCCGCCGGAAACGGCGGCCGGGGTTCACAGGTTTGGACCGGCGCGCACGGCTCCCGATCCTGAGGATATTTCTTACCATATTCGTCGCATATGTCGCAAGCTTTTTTTATTTTTTTTCCATGTAATCGGAGAATTTTCACCCAACCGGGGATAACCGGCTGAAAATAAACGTAAAACGCACCCTGGGGCATGGACATGAATGCCGGTAATCGTCTTCTTTTTGTCCGTCGTGGCAAAAATGACACAGATTCGGAAGCCATTTATAACATTATGGTAAGCTATCCGCGAAAACGGGAATCCCCTAATCGAGTACGGACCCTATTCGCCTCGACTAGAGCATTTTCTGATCACACCCGGTCATAGCCTGCGGCAGTGAAGTAGTTTTGGCACTCGGATTGGGTGACTGTGTCGATGGCGGTTGCGATGGCGTCGTAGAGGTCGTCGACGGTTCTGGCTGCGGTCTTTTTGAGGAGGGCCTTGAGCTTTGCGAAGGCCATCTCGATTGGGTTGAAGTCGGGTGAGTAGGGCGGCAGGAAGCGGAGCTCGGCGCCGGCGTCTTCGATGGCCTTACGCACGCTGGCGGGCTTATGGGCTGGCAGATTGTCCATAATGACGATGTCTCCGGGTTTGAGGGTTGGGACCAGGATTTGCTCGACATAGGCAAGGAAGGCTGCCCCGGTCATCGCCCCATCGATGGTCATGGGGGCGAGGATGCCGTCGAGCGTGAGAGCAGCGACCAAAGTGGTGGTCTTCCAGTGGCCGTGAGGGATGGCGGCTTGGCAGCGCTGCCCGCGCGGCGCGCGGCCATAGCGCCGGGCCATCTTGGTCGATGTGCCGGTCTCGTCGATGAAGACCAGCCGCTCCGGCATCAGGCCGGGCTGCGCCTCGGCCCAGGCCTGCCGGCGCGCCAAGACATCAGGACGTTGCTGCTCGCTGGCGTGCGCGGTTTTTTTTGAAGGTCATGCCGTGGCGGTCGAGCAGCCGCCAGACCGTGCTCGGGGCAACCCGAAGCCCGTGCACCTCCTCCAGACAGGCTGCGATCTCGGCCAGGGTGATGTCCGGTGTCTCCGTGACAAGCGCCAGAACCTCCTCGGCATACGCTTCAAGGCGGTGAGAGCGGCGGTCCCCGCCTTGCGGCCGGGGCCGCACATCACCCCGCTGCCGCCACTGATCAACCCATTTGATCGCCGTCGAGGCCGCAACCCCAAAAACCTTCGCCGCAGACCGACGCGACATCCCGCCGTCCACCGCCGCAACCAACCGATGTCGTAGATCATTCGAAAGTGGTCTCGTCATGCAGGCTGGCCTCCTTCACCAGCCCACATCTTGAATCAGAAATCAGAGACTTTGGGAATCCCTAACGATTCCGTCAGATCAGAAAACTCTCTAGTCTTCAGGCCGATCCGTCTCGGCATCGGCGAACTCGTCGTCGCCCGGCTCCTCGTCTTCGACGGCCGCGATCCGGTAGTCTTCGTTGAGCCATTTCGAGAGGTCCAGGTCGGCGCAGCGCTTGGAGCAGAAGGGCCGGTAATCGGCGGCCGCGGGACGGCCGCAGGACGGGCATTTCCTGCGTTTGGCGCTGACGGGGAGGCGGTGAACGGACACGGGCGGTCTTGGCTCCAGTTTTAGGCACCACAGCCTAGGTCAGCCGGCGACCCGGCATCAATACCTAGTCTCCTTCCTCCGCCTCCAGGAGCGCCCGGGCCTCCGGCAGGCTGCGGCGCCTGCGGCGGCGGGTCAATTCGACCAGTCCGAGCTTGCTGTAGCCATGGACGAAAACGGACCGGTCGGCCGCACAGCGCTCGCGCAGCCGGCGGAGCACCCGGTTGCGGTCCTCGCCGCGGGAAAGGGAGATGAAATCGATGACCGCCTGGCCGGACAGATTTCGGAGCCGGATCTCCCGGGCGGCGGCGGCCGCCGCCTCCAGGTTGACCTGCAGATGTCCCTGCCCGGCGTTCCCCGCATTGACGTCGATGGCGACAAGCGCCTGGGTCGGCTCGATGACCAGCTCGCCCCCCGACGGAAGCCGGACCAGCGGCTCGAAGGCCGCCTCCCAGGCGTCTTCCAGGCCCATGCCGGCGAAGGGTCCGACGGTCCCGTGGTGGGCCGCCAGCCTGTCGGCGGCTTCGGGCGCCCATCGGCCGATGCAGGATTGGACGAACGGCACGGTTCCGCCGGCCGCGACGATTTGCGACCAATCCCCGGCCGGAAGATCCCTGATGAAGCTCTCCACGGGCGAAACCGGCGGCGACAGGACCGTGTCGTCCTCCATGTCCCGGATCGAGGACCACGCGTCGCGCAGCCTCCGAACCTCGTCCACGACCGCGTCCGCCCCGGCATCCGCCGCCCGGGTGCGCAGCACGACCCCTTCTTCGCCCAGCAGACTGCCGTCCACCGCGTCGATGAGGGCTTCGATTTCCGGATGATCGCGAAGCGAGCGCGGCGCCCGGACCGTCTCGCCGTCCGGCTGGAAGACCGCCAGGCGGCCGGCGATTCGCAGCCTGGCGGTAAGCCGGGCCAGCTTGCCCGGAAAGCTGTCGCGCTCCACCTGCACGATCAGCCGCTGCCCCTCCCGGAGCGCCGGCGAGCCCACGGGCAGGTCCCGGCCGTTGAGGAAGCCGGTCGACCCGCCGCCGAATTCGACGAACCCGTCGCCCCCCGCCGTCTTGCCGGCGACCCTGCCCCGGTAAATGCCCTCCACCTGGCTGGGGTGGCGTCTCAACTCCAGATACGCTTCGGTCAGGTCTCCGTCCTCGAGCAGGGCGATGCGGTCGGCCGCAACACCGGATTCGATGACCAGTTCGCGCTTCATGGCCGCTCCGCCTGCGCCCGGATTCCAAGGCCGCCCAACAATTGCACGACCTCGAACAGGGGCAGCCCCACCACGTTGCTGTAGGAACCGGAGATCGCGCGAACATAACCGGCGGCCAACCCCTGAATGGCGTACCCGCCCGCCTTGCCCCGCCATTCCAACGACCGGAGATAATCGCCGATTTCCCTGGCATCCAGGCGCTTGAACGAGACGCCGGTCGACACCAGGCGGGTATGTTCCGCCCCCCCTGGGCCGACGACGCAGACCCCGCCGAAAACGGTGTGCCTGCGCCCGGAGAGCAGTTCCAGCATGCGGCGCGCCTCGCTCTCGGTTTCCGGTTTCCCGAGGCCCCGGCGGCCGAGGGCGACGACCGTATCGGCGCCGAGAACGAAACAATCCGGATTGTCCTCCGCAACCGCCCGCGCCTTGGCGGCCGCGAGCCTCAGCGCCAGGTCTTTCGGCAGTTCGCCGGGCTTCGCCGCCTCGTCGATATGGGCCGGAACGATCGAGCCGGGCTCCAGGCGAACCTGGCGCAGCAAATCGAGCCGCCTGGGCGATGCCGAGGCGAGGATCAGGTTCGGTATCTGGGAATGGGTCATCGGCCGCGCCAGGATCAGGCGCCAGCGGATTACTTGAAGCGGAAGGTGATCCGGCCCTTCGTCAGGTCGTACGGGGTCATCTCGACGTTGACGCGGTCCCCCGCCAGCACGCGAATCCGGTGTTTCCGCATCTTTCCGGCCGTGTGGGCCAGAATTTCATGATCGTTGTCCAGTTTGACCCGGAACATCGCATTGGGCAGCAGTTCGGTAACCGTGCCCTCGAACTCCAAAAGCTCTTCCTTCGCCATTTCCGCTCCCGCGGCTGTTGCAGTGAGGGGTGAAAGTGGTCCGAACGGCCTTTCGGGTCAAGTCCTTTTGCCCCGGATTCCGCCGAATATGGCGGGGCCGGTCAGCCGCCGGGGGGCTTCGCGACGGGAAATCGACCGTGAATTCGATCATGGATGGCGTCGCGCACCCGGCGATAGGCTTCGAGCCGCACGTCCCGCGTTCCTTCGATCCCGCCGGGATGCTCGGTGGCCCAGTATTCCACCTCGCAGGAGACCCGCGAGGTGAGGCCCAGCGCCACGTGATGGGCCTCGGGCGACAGGGTGACGATCAAGTCGAACGACAAATCGTCCAGGTCGTCGAAGGACTTCGGGCGGTGACGGGACATGTCGATCCCCCGCTCCCGCATCACCTCGACGACAAATCCGTCGGGATCGCCGATCTCGACCCCCACCGAGTCCACGTATATCCGATGCCCGTGATAGTGTTTGAGAAACCCTTCCGCCATGGGCGAGCGTACCGCGTTCAGCGAGCAGGCGAACAGGACGGCGGAGGGGCGTTCGGTCATCGTCCTATCGCCACAGCATGACGCAAATGAGGGTGAACAGCCGCCGCGCCGTATCGAAGTCCATGGCGACATGGGCTTCGAGGCGTTCCCGCAGCAACTCCGAGCCTTCATTGTGCAGGCCCCGCCGTCCCATATCGATGGCCTCGATTTTCGACGGCGACGCAACCTTGATGGCCTCGTAGTAGCTCTCGCACATCAACATGTAGTCCTTGATGACCGAACGGACCGTCGTGAGCGGCAGCGTGAACTCGGTCAGCGGACCGTCTTCCTGGTTCCGGACATCGAACCGGAGCCGGTTCTCCTCGACGCTGATGTGCAGGTTGAACGGACCGGCGACGTCATCGGCCGGCTCGAAGCTGTTTTCCTCCAGCAAATCATAGATCGCGACGGCCCGGTCGCGGTCGACCTCGCGCGAGCGGCGCGGCACCGTCTTCTCGTCCAGGTATACGGCGACGATGCGGCGCGTATCGTCCATCGCTTACGCCTCGTCGGGCTCCGACATGCGAAGCTGCAGGGACAGGGCATGGGCGTCGAGGCCTTCCGCCCTGGCCAGCGTCACGGCGGCCGGTCCGATTCTCGCCAGCGAGGCCCTGTCGGCCCCGATGATCGAACTGCGCTTCATGAAGTCGAGAACGCCGAGGCCGGAGGAAAACCTCGCGCTCCGCCCGGTCGGCAGAACGTGGTTGGGACCGGCGATATAGTCGCCCACCGCCTCCGGCGCATGGTTGCCGAGGAATATGGCGCCGGCATTGGCGATCTTCCCGGCCAGCCCGTCCGGCTCGGCGGTCGCGATTTCCAGGTGCTCCGGCGCGATCCGGTCGACGATGGGGACCCCGGCCTCGAGGGTGGGCACGACGATAATGGCGCCGTGGTTCCGCCAGCTCTCGCCGGCGATGCCGCTCCGGGGCAAGGCCTGAAGGTGACGGTCGACGTGACGCGCCACGTCGTCGGCGAACGCCGCGCTGTCGGTCACCAGGATGGATTGCGCGCTGGTATCGTGCTCGGCCTGCGCCAAGAGGTCCGCCGCGATCCAGGAGGGATCGGCCCGGTCGTCCGCAACCACCAGGATTTCCGACGGCCCGGCGATGGCATCGATCCCGACGGTGCCGAAAACCAGACGCTTGGCCGCCGCCACGTAGGCATTGCCCGGGCCGACGATCTTGTCGACGGGCGCGATGGTCTCGGTTCCGAAAGCCAGCGCCGCCACGGCCTGGGCGCCGCCGACCCGGTAGATTTCGTTCACCCCGGCCAGATCGGCGGCCGCCAGGACCAGCGGGGCGATTTCCCCGTCGGGCGCCGGCACGGCCATGACCAGGCGCGGCACGCCGGCCACACGCGCCGGGACGGCATTCATCAGGACCGATGACGGATAGGCCGCGGTGCCGCCCGGCACGTACATGCCGACCGCCGGCACCGGCCGCCAGCGGTGGCCGAGACGAATGCCCGCCTCGTCGGTGTAGTCCAGATCGTCGGGCAGCTGGCGCGCGTGGTAGCTCTTGATCCGCTGGGCCGCGAGGTCCAGGGCTGCGATGGTGTCGGGCTCGCACTCCTTCTTGGCGGCGGCAATTTCCGCGGGCGAAATACGCAGTCCGGTCGCCGCCGCGTCGAACCGGTCGTATTTGCGGGTGTAGTCGAGCAGCGCGGCGTCGCCGTTCGCCCGCACGGTCTCGACGATTTCGCGCACCGCCTGATCGACGTCCGCTTCCGCCGCCCGCCTGACGTCTAGAAAGTCCTGGAACCGAGCGTCGAAATCCGGATCGGCGGCGTCAAGCCGGGCGGGCATCGACCGCCTCCCGGAACCGGGAAATCCATTTGGAGACCTCGTCGGAGCGGGTCTTCAGCGCCGTCCGGTTCACCGCCAGCCGGGAAGAGATCCGGGCGATTTCCTCCACCTCGACGAGGCCGTTGGCCTTCAAGGTGGCGCCGGTGGACACCAGATCGACGATGCGCTCGCAAAGACCCAGGGCCGGCGCGATTTCGACGGCGCCGGAGAGCTTGACGCATTCGGCCTGAACGCCGCGCGCGGCAAAGTGCCGCTTGGTGATCTCCGGATACTTGGTCGCGATGCGGATGTGGCTCCAGCGTTTCGGGTTGTCCCGCTTCACCAGATCCTCGGGCGCGGCGACCACCATCCGGCAGTGGCCGAGATCGAGATCGAGGGGCGCGTAAATCTCCCGGGATTCGAATTCCAACAGCACGTCGGCGCCGGCAACGCCCATGTGGGCGGCGCCGAACGCGACGATGGTGGCGACATCGAAGCTGCGCACGCGGATGATGTCGACCGACGGATCGCTGGTCGAGAAGCGGATTTGGCGCGCATCATCCCGGTGAAACGCGTCCTCGGGCTCCAGGCCGGCGCGGCCGATCAGCGGCAGAACCTCGTCGAGGATTCGCCCCCTCGGCAGCGCCAGAATGAGTTTTTCGTTGGCCAGCACGGCTCTCGCTCCCGGTTTGGGAGCGCATCCTTAAAGGTTTTGTTCCGGTATTTCCAGGGCCGAAGGCGGTTATGCGCCGAGCCGCGAAATCTCCGCCCCGCACGCCGCGAGCTTCTCCTCTACCCGCTCGTAGCCCCGGTCGAGGTGGTACACCCGGTTGATCACGGTCTCCCCCTTGGCCGCAAGACCCGCCAGCACGAGCGAAACCGACGCCCGGAGATCGGTGGCCATCAGCTGCGCGCCCGAGAGTTCCGGCACCCCGCGGACGATCGCCGAGGAGCCGTGAACGTTGATGTCGGCCCCCATGCGGTTGAGCTCCGGCACATGCATGAAGCGGTTTTCGAAGATGGTTTCGGTAATCATCGAAGCGCCGTCGGACACCGCCGACAGCGCCATGATCTGCGCCTGCATGTCGGTGGGAAAGCCGGGATAGGGCTCGGTCATCACATCGATGCCGTCCAGACGATTGTCGGTCCGCCTGACCAGGATGTCCCCGTCCGCCTCGGTCACGCCGACCCCGGCCCTGCCCAGGGTATCGACCACGGAATCGAGGAAATCCATTCTCGAATTGCGAAGCCGGAGTTCACCGCCGGTAATGGCGGCGGCAACGGCATAGGTGCCGGTTTCGATCCGGTCGGGGATGACCGAATAGTCGGCGCCGTGCAGCGACGTCCGTCCCCGCACCACCAGGGTGTCGGTCCCGATGCCGTCGATGTCCGCCCCCATGGCGGCCAGGCAGTGCGCCAGGTCGGACACCTCCGGCTCCCGGGCGACATTGGCGAGCTGCGTCTCGCCCTCGGCCAGGACCGCCGCCATCAGGATGTTTTCCGAGGCGCCGACGGAGACGGAGGGAAAGGTGATATGCGAGCCGACCAATCCGTCCGGCGCCTTCGCGCTGATGTAGCCTTCCTCGAGTTCGATCTCGGCGCCCAGTTGCCGCAGGGCTTCGAGGTGCAGATCGACGGGCCGGGTCCCGATGGCGCAGCCGCCCGGCAGCGAGACCCGCGCCTCCCCGAACCGGGCCAGCGCCGGTCCCAAAACGAGGACCGAAGCGCGCATCTTGCGGACCAGATCGTAGGGCGCCGTCCTGCCGATGTCGCCCCCGGCGGTCAGGCTGAGGACGCGGCCCGCATGTTCGCCGTTGCCGGACCCGCCGTCCATATGGACGGTGACGCCGAGTTCGGCCAGCAGGTCCGCCATGGTCGAGATATCGGCCAGGCGCGGCAGATTGGCCAATGTCAGGGTCTCGTCGGTCAGCAGACACGCCGCCATCAGCGGCAGCGCCGCGTTCTTGGACCCGGCGATGGGAATGGTGCCGTTGAGGGGCCTTCCGCCTCGAATGACGATTTGATCCACGCTAGTCCTTTTGTTCCGGTTCCCCGTCCGCCTGCCCGCGCTGCCGCGCCTTCCGGCGGTTGAGGTTCTCCCGCAGCGCCTCGGCCAGTTTGGCTTCCCGCTTCCGGCGGGCGGCCTCGGCCTTGCTCGTGACGTTGGGACCCTGCCGGCCCTTGGCGGCGTTCATGCGGTGCTCATTGGGTGTTCATCGATCGAAGGCGGTCGGCATGGTTGTCGCAGTCTCGTCCCCGAGGGTCAAGAATATGCCGCGGGATTGAGGCGGAAGTGTGGCGGTGAAACCCCGGCGCGGCGCGCTTGCCCGGACAATGCCGCTGTGGCATGTTGCGCGCCGCTTGAATCCGACCTTGATGTGCCGCCGTAGCTCAGGGGTAGAGCGCGCCCTTGGTAAGGGCGAGGTCGAGTGTTCAATTCACTCCGGCGGCACCATTACTTCCGGCGACATTTCGGGATTTTCGGCCATCGTCCTGGGACGGGATATGTCAGGCGTCCGAAACGGCGCCGGCGGCCGGATCGGTCAGCCTCCGCATCACCTCCGCCCCGTTCGCCACGATCCAGAAGTGGCCCGCCCCGGGAATGAACCGGGCGCGGCAATCGGGAATCCGTTCGGCCAGCCAGCGGCCGAACGCCGCCGGCACAACCGTATCCGCTTCGCCGTGCCACAAGAACGTGGGGACCGAAACCTCCGACGGCTCGAACCCCCAGGCCCGGGACATCAGCGCCAACTCGGTTACCAGCCCCGATGTGCCCTGGGAGAGGGCGTCCTCGGCCGAGCCGATCAAACACCCCCGCGTCCCCTCGTCGGCGAGGATATCCCGGTCCGGGCCGGTCATCGCCGACATGGCGAAGCGCATCACCCGGTCCGGATTCCCGGCGAAGGTCCGCCGGAAGAGTTTCGTCCCGAGCGCGGTCATCAGGCGGCTGCGGCGGCCGAGGCCAAAGATGACCGAATAGCGGGCGTTCAGATGTTTGCGGATCGCCGGAGCGGCGACGGGGGCCATGGCGCTCACCAGGCCCAGCGCCGTCAGCCTGCCGCCGAGCCGCGCACCGCAGGCCGCCGCGTAAGGCCCGCCGCCCGAGAGACCGGCCAACGGAAACCGGCCGAGCGACAGGTGGTCCGCCAATGACGCCACGTCATCGGCGAAACCGGGGATGGTTCGGTTGGGGTCCGGATCGGAAAGGCCCAGGCCGGGCCGGTCGGGCGCGATCAGCCGGACGCCGGCCTCCCTGGCGGCGCGGTCGCCGAGCCGGAACATCAAGCGGGTCGACGGCGTCCCGTGCAGGAAAATCAGCGGCCGGCCGGCCGGATCGCCGTATTCGGCATAACCGAGCCGCCGCCCCGACGGCAGCATGACGAGGTTGTCTTCGTTGGGATAAGCCGCGGCGGCCGACGGGTCCATCGGTCGCGCCGGTCAGGCGGCCTTCAGGAAGTGGATACTGAACAGGCCGTCCGCGTCGGTCCAGGCCGCGCCGACGGCGAACCCGGCCCCGGCCGCCAATTCGCCGAATTCCCTGATGGTGTATTTGTAGGAATTTTCCGTATGGATGGTTTCACCTTCCGAAAAACGGAATGTCTCCCCGCCGATGCGGATGCGCTGCGCCGATTTGGCGCGCAGGTGCATTTCTATCCGCCCCTCGCCCTCGTTGTAAAAGGCGTGATGCTCGAACCCGTCGACGTTCACCTCGGAATCGAGTTCACGCTCGATGCGGCGCAGCAGGTTGAGATTGAAGTCGGCCGTGTGGCCGGCCTCGTCGTTGTAGGCCCGGTTCAGAAGGCCGGCGTCCTTCTTCAGATCGACGCCGATGAGCAGGGCGCCGTCGCCGCCCACGTTCTCCCGCACCCGTCCCAGGAAGACCCCGGCCTCCTCGGGCGTCTGGTTGCCGATGGTCGAACCCGGAAAGAAACCCAGTTTCGTGCCGCCGGCGGCGGCGGCTTCGGCAGGGAGTTCGAAGTCGCCGGTGAAATCGGCGCAGATGCCGCCCACCCTGAGACCGGGGTGGCGGGCGGAGATATCCTCGACCACGAAGCGCAGATGCTCCGGCGATATGTCGATGGCCGCATACTCGGCCGGGTCTTCCAGCGCATCGAGCAGCAGGTTGATCTTGGCCGCCGAGCCGCAGCCGTATTCGATGACCACCGCGCCGGGACCCGCGAGGCGCCGGATATCATCGCTTCGATCGGACAGCAGGCCGATCTCCGTCCGGGTGACGTAATACTCCTCGGTCTCGCAAATGCGGTTGAAAATGTGCGAGCCCTCCTCGTCGTAGAAGAACTTCGCCGGGATTTCCTTCTGCGCGGCCCGCAGGCCGGCGATCACCGCCTGCTCGAAATCGGCCGCCCGGGGCTGCCGGTCGACGAAATAGGCCACGCCGCCGCTGCCGGGTGGTGTCAATTGATCCATGATGCGGTTGCCGCCTTTCGGTGCCCTGGGCGCGGGTGAAAGTGGCCGGATTGTTGGTGGCGGGGCATCGGGTGTCAACCCTGCCGCCAGGGGGAAGAGGTTGAGAGCTGCGGAAGGCAGGCCGGCTGCACGGCAGGATGGTGGCAAGTGAGATTTGCCGCGGTTAAACATCCTCGAAGAGTTGACACCACAGGCCCTGAATCGATTCGATGCGCGTGAACCGGCCTTTGTTGACAACACGGTGATTCTGCCTCTCGGCCTTGTCGCCCCTGGTATGCTTCGCAGTCTTGAAAGCCCTGCGACTTGGCAATTTTTCCCCAGGCTGTCCCCCGAAATACAGAAACGGGCCGAGTTCAAGGGACTCCGGGTCGAAATACACCCAGACAACACAGCCCGACGGTTTTTCGGCCAGCGAAAGGCTGACTTTCTGTTTATCGGTCTTGGCTCCGCGATAAGATGCCTTCAGTTGGATATGGCGGATATGCCCGTTGCACTCGGCGATGAGGTCATAGCCGGCCCGATCCACGTCGGGTTTCGATATTTCGAGGGAGCAGTCGCCTCTCTCCCATGACCGTTTGAGCAATTCTCCGATGAGGAGATGCTCGATGAGTTTTTCGCGAAATGTCGACTGGTTAGAATCTTTGCTGTCACTCAAGGCAGGGAACTCCTCTCCAATTGGCAGGCAAATACGTGGACCGCGCCAGCGACCTGATCGGTTGCGGTGCGGCAGTCGACGGGCCGGCGGTGGAGTTATGGCCAAACCCTCGCTCCTGGCCGGGTGTCAACCCCGCCACCGGAGCCGGGGCATCAGACGGGTTCGGCGGCGGCGATGCGCAGCTTGCCGCCCTCGGCCGAGCGCGGCTGGCGGACTACGATGTCGATGTCGCGCCCCAGCGCGGTCAGCAGCCGGAACAGGCGCTCCAGCGAATACTCTCGGAAGTCGCCGCACAGCAGCCGCGACACGTCGGGCTGGGAGAGGCCGAGCAGCCGCGCGGCCTCGGTCTGGGTGATGCCGCGGTCGCGCACGATGTCGTCGATGCGGCTGACCAACTCGGCCTTGACGAGGTGGGTGTCAGCTTCGGGAAAGCCGAGATCGGCGAAGACGTTGCCGCTGCCGCGCTCCACGGCGGTATCTTTGGATTCCATGGCGTCAGTCTCCATGATGGGTTTCACGGTAATGCCGCTCGGCGGCGCGCAGGCGGCGCCGGACCACGTCGATCTCCTGACCGGTTTCAACATGTCTTGGCCAACTCCGCACTATAGGGGTTTCGCCATACCCGGACAAGCGGGGCGGCCGTCAGTGTTTAAGCAGGTTAGCGGCTGTTCCCACCAAGCGACCCACGGTGCGCCAGGTAGACCCCGAGCAGCACCACCAGCCCGCCCAGGCCCCGAAGGCCGGTGACCGGCTCGGCGAACAACGCCCACGCGATCAGCGCCGCCAATACCGGCTGGAACAGCAGCCCGACCGAGGAGAAGGCGGCCGGGAGCTTGGCGAGGGCATAGGCGATCAACCCCTGACCGCCGGTATGGGACACGACCGCCAGGCCCAGCAGTACGGTCCAGCCGGCAACCCCCGCCGGCCACAGGGGGGTCTCGGTGATCAGGGCGGCCGGCAGCAGAATGACCGAGGTGGAGATACCGCTCCACCACATGACGGTGGCGGTGGAGAATTTGGCCCGCAGGCGGCTGACGGTCAGAATATAGGACGCGTAGAACACCGCGGTCGCGATGCCGAGGGCATCGCCGATCAGGTGCCTTTCGCTGGTGCCGGCGCTCACCCCGACCAGGATGGCGACGCCGGCGACGGCGCAGAACAGCCCGCCGAGAAACACCCGGTTGAACCGCTCCTTGAACAGAAGGAACGCCCCCAGCGTCACGAATATGGGGGCGAAGTTGGCGAACAAGGTCGCGTTGGCGACCGTCGTCAGATTGATCGACCAGTGCCAAAGCGCCAGATCGCCGGCAAAGAAGATCCCGGACAGCATGAGCAGGGCGTAATCCTTGGCGGACGGCGGACCCGCGGCGATCTCGCGCCGGCTCCGGTCGATCATGATCCAGACGAATACCACCGGCAGGGACAGGAAGACCCGGTGAAATCCGGTGGTGACCGGCCCGAGCTCGCTCAAACGGACGAATATGGGCGACAGGGCGATGGCGGCCGCGCCGGCGAACAGCGCGGCCATCGCCCGGCGGTCATGAGCGGACCCTGGATCTGACATGGCGCGCGGTTATAGCTACCTCGCCCTGCCGGAACAAACGGTGAGTGATACCGGGGATTTGGTGGTCTATAGTCCGGCCATGGATTCCGAACCCCCGGGCGCCGCCGATCTGGCGGCCGCCTTGATTTCTCCGGACGACCCGCCGCCCTTCGAGCTTCTCAACCCCGAGGGCGGCGCACCGGTGCTGCTGATCTGCGATCATGCGAGCAACGAGATTCCGGGGAGCCTGGAAGGGCTCGGCCTCACGCCGGAGACGCTCGACCTGCACGTCGCCTGGGATATCGGCGCCGCCAACGTCACGCGGCGGCTCGCGGCGAAACTGGACGCCAGGGCCGTGCTCGCCGGCTATTCGCGGTTGGTCATCGACAACAACCGCCAGCCCGGCGATCCGACGGCGATCCCGGAGGTCAGCGACAACATCGTCATTCCCGGCAACCAGGGCCTGTCGGAGGCCGACGAGGTGGCGCGGCGGGACGCTCTCTACTGGCCCTATCACCGCGCCGTTTCGGAGGGTCTGGCCCACCTGTGGCGGCGCGGTACGCCGCCGGCCCTGTTCTCGGTCCACAGCTTCACGCCGTCCATGGACGGCGAGGATCGCGAGTGGCACGTGGGCGTGCTGTGGAACCGGGACCCGCGGATCGCCGAGCCGCTCATATATGAACTCCGCCGGCGGCCGGAAGGCTTCAACGTCGGGGACAACCTGCCCTACTCCGGCGCGGACCTGGCTCATTCCCTTGATTTTCACGGCGGCGCGGCGGGCCTGCCCAATTGCGCGGTCGAAATCCGGCAGGATTTGGTGGAAGACGATGAAGGCGCCGAGCGGTGGGCCGGTATCGTCGCGGACTGCCTGAACCGAATTCTGCGAATCGACGACATCCACGAGGTTAAACACTACTGATGCCCATCTCGGAACCCGCCCTGACAATCGGTATCGAGGAGGAATATCTTCTCGTCGAGCGCGACAGCCGCGACCTTGCAAAAAATCCGTCGGAAGAAATGTTCAACGAATGCGAGGCGCGGCTCCAGAGCCTTGTCAAGCCGGAGTTCCTGAGGTCCCAGATCGAGGTGGCGACCGATGTTTGTTCTTCCATTGCCGAGGCGCGCCGGGAACTGGGCGAACTGCGCTCCACCATCGCCGAGGTCGCCGACAAGTATGACCTCGCTCCCATCGCCGCCTCCACCCATCCCTTCGCCCGCTGGGAACACCAGGTTCACACCGACAAGGACCGCTACAATTCGCTCGCCCGGGACCTCCAGGCGGTCGCCCGGCGGCTGGTGATCTGCGGCATGCACGTCCACGTCTGCGTCGAAGACGACGATCTTCGGATCGATTTGATGAGCCAGGCCGCCTATTTCCTGCCCCATTTGATGGCTCTCTCCACCTCGTCGCCGTTTTGGGGAGGCGAGAAGACCGGCCTGATGTCGTACCGGCTGTGCGTCTGGGACGAACTGCCGCGGACCGGCCTGCCGGAGCGTTTCGACTCCTACGGCGAGTATCTCCGGCATGTGAATGTCATGATCGACGCCGGACTGATCGAAGATGCGACGATGGTCTGGTGGGATATCCGGCCGAGCGCCCGGTTCCCGACCCTCGAGATGCGGATCAGCGACATCTGCACCCGGATCGAGGACACGATCACCATCGCGGCCTTCTATGTCTGCATCATCCGCATGCTCTATCGCCTTCGCAGCTCCAATCAGCGCTGGCGCAGCTATTCCAATATGCTGGTCGCGGAGAATCGCTGGCGCGCCCATCGGTTTGGCCTGGATGAAGGTCTGGTGGATTTCGGAAAGGGCTCGCTTGTTCCCTTCGCCGATCTCATCGAGGAACTGCTGGAACTGATCCGCGAGGATGCCGAGGCCCTCGGCTGCGTCGCCGAGGTGGAACATGCCCGGACGATCATCGCGCGCGGCACCAGCGCCCACCGGCAGATCGCCACGTTCGACGATGCGGTGGGCGCCGGCGCGTCCCCGGAAGAGGCTCTCCGCGCCGTCGTCGACGACCTGATCGAGCAGACCGTCGAAGGCCTTTAGCCCGCCCCCCGGTCGGGTCTTGCCCGGCCCGCCCTGCCGTGGCAAATCTCCCGGTTCGAACGACACCCCAAGAGGAGACACCCATGGCCGATGTTGGCGGAATTGCGGCTGAACGATTGCGGTCCTTCGTCGAGCGGATCGAACGGCTGGAAGAAGAAAAAGCAGCGCTCGGCGCCGACATCCGGGAAGTTTATTCCGAAGCCAAGAGTGTCGGATTCGATTCCAAGATCATCCGGCAGGTCGTCCGTCTCCGGAAGCTGGACGGCAGCGACCGGCGCGAGCAGGAGGAACTCCTCGACCTCTACAAGACCGCCCTCGGCATGGATTAGGCAGCCCTAGAGCGTTTCATATTTTGACGGAAGCGTATCCTGCGTTTTTGAAGTAGTTGGCGCATTGCTGTGGCTCGATGGTGTCGATGAGGCTCCCGAGATGGCGCCATAAGTCGTCGATCTCCCGCTTCTGGGCGTTTCTCATCCAGTGCTTGATTTGGGCAAAGGTCTGCTCGATGGGATTGAGGTCGGGGGAATATTTGGGCAGGAGCCACAGCTTGGCTCCGGCGGCACGGATGGCGTTTCGCACGGCTTTTGACTTGTGGCTGCCGAGATTGTCCATGATGACGATGTCGCCGGGCACCAGGGTCGGCACGAGCAGCTGCTCGACGTAGGCGCGGAAGCACACGCCATTGATGGGGCCGTCGAAGACGCAGGGCGCGGTGAACCGGTCGCAGCGCAGCGCGCCGATGAAGGTCAGGGTGTGCCACCGCCCATGGGGGGCAAAGCCGCGGACCCGCTCCCCTTTCGGCCCCCAGCCGCGCAGCGGGGCCATATTGGTCCGGATCCAGGTTTCATCAATGAATACCAGCCGTTCGGGATCAAGCTTTGCCTGCCACGCCTTCCAGCGCCTGCGATGGCGGGCGATGTCCGCGCGCGCCCGTTCAACGGCGAACAGGGTTTTTTTTAAAGCGCAGCCCTTCACGGCGCAGAAACAGCCATACCGTGCTGTGGGATACCCTGACACCCCGAGCGGCCAACTCGTCTCTCAACCGATGCAGCGTCAGATGCGGCTCCTGGTCGATCCGGCCGACAATGAACTCCCGATGGGGCTCAAGAACCCGGCGGCGGTGACCGCCCATCTTGCCGGGCGCAACACTCCCCGTCCGCCGGTAGCGCTGCGACCACTTAACCACGCTCGAAACCGCAACCCCAAACCGAGCCGCTACAGCGCGGCAACTCTCCCCCGCCAAAACCGCCAAAACAACACGCTCTCGCAAATCAATCGAATAAGGTCTCGCCATGAATGCTGGCCTCCTTGCCCAGCATCCATCTTGAATCATGGTTCGCCCATACTTGGGAATCCCTAAAATGATTCAATCAATCTCAAATACGCTCTAGAATTTCTCCACCCAGGGCCGCACCTCGATTTCCCAGGACCACGAACTGCGGTGCTGGCGGTGCAGATGCAGATAGGTCTCGGCGATGGCGTCGGGCTCGAGCCACGCATCCTCGCCCCGGTCGCCCCCTTGGGTCCGTCCGCGGTCCGGATTGGCGATGCCGCCGTCGACCACCACGTGGCCGACATGAATGTTCTTGGGGTGAAGTTCCCGCGCCATGCTTTGCGCCAGCCCGCGAAGGCCGAATTTTCCCATGGCGAAGGTGGCCGACTGCGGAAAGCCCTTGACGCCCGCCGACGCGCCGGTGAGCAGGATCGTTCCCTTCCCGGCGTCGAGCATCCGCCTGGCCGCCTGCTGGGCGACCAGGAAGCCGCCGAACGCCGTGGTCAGGATCGCCTTGCCGACCTCTTCGGGGTCAAGCTCGACGAGCGGTCCCCGCACCCGGGCGCTGGCGTTGAACACCACCACATCGGGCGTTCCGAAATCCGCATCGACGCCTTCGAAAAGCCGGGCGACCGACGCCGCATCCGCGGTGTCGCAGGTGTAGGATTTGCCGTCCACTTCGGCGGTCAGGCCGGCCAGCTTGTCGGTGTTTCTGGCCGCCAGGGCGACCTTCATGCCCTCCTTGTGGAACAGCCGCGCCAGGGACGCGCTCAGCCCCGACCCGGCGCCGACGATAACGGCGATCTCGTTTTCATTCATGTGTACCTCTTGAACTGGCGTGCGGCGGACCGCCGCCCCGGTTTGAATTGGCTCAACGATATCCGATGCGCCCGGGCTTTAACCAGCGTTTACGGCCCGGAGCGGCACGGCGGCGGAGGGCGCGTTCGGGCTCACGAGCCGGGCCGCGGCGCCCGCGGTCACAATCGGCGCGGGTCGGGCCCGCCGGTCGCCCAGTCGAGCAGCTCGACCGTATGAAAGACGTCGAGCCCGCCCTTCTGCCGCAGATGGTGCAGGCAGCCGATGTTGCCGGTGGCGACGATCTCCGCCCCGGTCCGGCGGATGGCGTCGATTTTCCGGGCCGCGAGCGCGTCGGCGATTTCGGGCTGGAAGATGTTGTAGCTGCCGGCCGATCCGCAGCAATGGGTCTCGGCCAGCTCGCCCACCCGGAACCCGGCCGCCGCCAGAAGCGCCCGCGGCTGGGCGGTAATCCCCTGGCCGTTCCTGAGCGAGCAGGCGTCCTGGTAGGCGACCGCCGGCAGGCCGTTTTGCCCCGGCCCGCCCAGGTCCAGTCCGTCGAGGCCCAGTTCGCCGAGGATTTCCGAAATGTCCCGCGTCAGGCCCGAGACCCGCCGCGCCTCGTCCGTATCGGCCATGTGGCCGTAATCCTTCACCACGGTTCCGCAGCCGGCCGCGTTGGTGACGATGGCGTCGACCCCGCCGGCCTCGATCTCCCGGCGCCAGGCGGCCAGATTGGCCTCCAGGGACCGCCTCGCGGCCTTCTCGTCGCCGAGATGATGGGTCAGCGCGCCGCAGCAGCCGGTGTTCTCCGCCACCACCACCTCGCAGCCCAGCCGGTTGAGCAGCCGGATGGTCGCATCGTTGATGTTGGGCCGCAGCACGTCCTGCACGCACCCGGGCAGCAGCAGCACCCGCATCCGGCGCGCGCCGTCGGCCGGATAGGTCCGGCCCATCCGGTTCTCCGGCCTCGGCGGAAGCCTTGCCGGCGCGAGGTCCATCATGGCCCGGACCTTGGTGCCGAACAGGCCGGCGAAAGGCCGCGCCAGTCCCGACCATCCGAGGGCCAGGCGGGCCCGGCCGGGATGGGGCAGGATCATCGAAACGGCCCAGCGCAGCAGCCTCTCGAACCAGGGCCGGACGTAGGTCTGTTCGATATGAACCCGCGCGCCGTCCACATAGTGCTGATAGTGCACCCCGGACGGGCAGGCGTTCATGCAGGCGAGGCAGGACAGGCAGCGGTCCACATGATGCACGATTTCGTCCGCCGGCCGCCCGCCCGACTGCAGCATGTCCTTGATCATGTAGATGCGGCCGCGCGGGCTGTCCCGCTCGTCGCCGAGCAGCGCGTAGGTCGGGCAGGCCGACAAGCAGAACCCGCAATGAACGCAGTTCCGGAGGATGGCGTTGGCCTCCATGATGGCGGGTTCGGCGAGTTGGGCCTCGGTGAAACTGGTCTGCATGGCTCAGATTCCCGGATACATCCGGCCCGGATTCAACACCCGCTCCGGATCGAAGCTTTCCTTGATCCGGGCCGACAGGGCGGCCACCCCGGCGGGAAGCTCCTCGAAGACGGCGACGCCGCCGCGGACCGAGGCGGGCGCCCTCATCAGCGTGGCGTGTCCCCCGCCGGCGCGCGGCGGGGGCGGCGCCCCGTCATTGGACGGCGGCGCCGAAATCCATACCAGCCCGCCGCCCCAGTCGGCGTAGTGCTCGGCTTCGGGCGGCGGCGCGTAGGGGCCGGCCGGCGGCACCGAAACGCGCCAGATCAGGTTTTCGCTTGCGGGCAGCAGGGGATGAACGTCCCGGATTTCGGCCCATAGCGCCTTGGAGTTGGACGTGTGAAGCTCCTCGGTTCCGCCGTACTCCCCCAGCAGCTTTCTCAAGCCTTCCGACCGGGCGGCGACCGACGGCTCGGGGCCCTCGATCCGGAGCGCCGTGGCCGAGGTTCCCGCGCCGCTGACGTAATCGACCGCCGAGCGCGCCGCCGAGCGCGCCGGCAGGTGCGCCGCGCCGCTGACGTCCGCGGGGCTGTTGAGCGCCGCCGACATGGCCTTCCGCGCGTCTCCGCCGGAGAGGCCGAACACCAGGACGGTGCGCACCTTCTCAGGCGCCGGGAGAACCTTGACCGTGATGTCCGACATCACCGCCAGGGTGCCGAAGGACCCGGCGATGAGCTTGGAGAGGTCGAAGCCGGTGACGTTCTTCACCACCCGCCCGCCGGACTTGAAGGTCTCGCCCCGGCCGCTGACCGCGGTGAAGCCCAGCACGTGATCCCGCGCCGCGCCGGCCTGGATGCGCCGGGGCCCCGCGAGGTTGCAGGCGATCACCCCGCCGAGGGTCCCTTCTCCCGCCGCCCCGCCATAGAGGGGCGCCCAGTCCGGCGGCTCGAAGGCCAGATGCTGGTTCCGCGCCGCCAGCGCTTCGTTGATTTCCCTGATCGGCGTGCCGGCCGCCGCCGAGAGCACCAGCTCCTCCGGCTCATAGAGATGGATGCCGCTGACGCCGCTCAGGTCCAGTTCCTGTTCCGCCTGCACCGGCCGGCCCCAGCCGCGCTTGGTGGCATGGCCCCGGACCTCCATGGGGATTCCGTCGGCCACCGCGCCGGCCACCGCCGCCTGGATTTCGCCGTGATCGCTCGGGGTCAGGACGCTCACCGGTCAGAACCGGGGAATGTCGGGGAAGCGGGTTTCGCCGCGATGCACGTGCACCCGGCCGAGTTCCGCGCACCGGTGGAGGGTCGGGAACACCTTGCCCGGATTGAGCAGGCTGTCGGGGTCGAAGGCGCACTTGACCCGCTGCTGCTGCTTCAGGTCGTCCTCGGTGAACATGGCGCCCATCAGGTCGCGCTTCTCGACGCCGACCCCGTGCTCGCCGGTGAGCACGCCGCCCACCTCGACGCACAGCCTGAGAATTTCGGCGCCGAACTCCTCGGCGGCCGCCAGCTCGCCGGGCTCGTTGGCGTCATACATGATCAGCGGGTGGAGATTGCCGTCGCCGGCGTGGAACACGTTGGCCACCCCGAGACCGTGCTTTTCCGAAAGCTCGGAGATGCGGGTCAGTACTTCGGGCAGACGCGCCCTGGGAATGGTGCCGTCCATGCAGTAGTAGTCCGGCGTGATCCGTCCCACCGCCGGGAAGGCGGCCTTGCGCCCGGCCCAGAAATTCTCCCGCTCCTCGTCGTTTTCGGAGATGCGGAAATAGCCGGCGCCGAGCCCCTCGGCGATTTCCCTGACCCGGCCGATGAGGTAGTCGACCTCCGCCGCCGGCCCGTCCAGTTCGACGATCAGCAGCGCCTCCACGTCGAGGGGGTAGCCGGCGTGCACGAACTCCTCCGTCGCCGCGATGGCCGGGCGGTCCATCATCTCCATGCCGCCCGGAATGATGCCCGCGCCGATCACGGCGCCGACGCAGTCGCCGGCGGCGGCCGCGGTGTCGAACCCGATGAGCGCCGCCCGGGCGGTTTCCGGCTTCCTCAGGATGCGGACCGTCACTTCGGTGATCACGCCCAGCAGGCCTTCCGAGCCGTTGATCAGGCCGAGGATGTCGTAGCCGCCGGAATCCAGGTGCTTGCCGCCGAGGCGGATGATCTCGCCGTCCATCATCACCATCTCGACGCCCAGCACGTTGTTGGTGGTGAGGCCGTATTTCAGGCAGTGCACGCCGCCCGAATTCTCGGCCACGTTGCCGCCGATGGAACAGACGATCTGGCTCGAGGGGTCGGGGGCGTAATAGAACCCGTCGGCCGCCACCGCGTCGGAGATGGCGAGGTTGGTGACGCCGGGCTGGGTCACCACGCAGCGGTTGGCGTAGTCGACATCGAGGATGCGGTTGAACTTGCCGAGGCCCAGCATCACCGCGTCCGCCAGGGGCAGCGCGCCGCCCGACAGGGAAGTGCCCGAGCCCCGGGCCACCACCTTGGTGCCGGTCTCCCGGCAGTATGCGAGGATGTCGGATACCTGCCCGGTTGTCTCGGGCAGCACCACCACCATGGGAAGCTGACGGTAGGCCGACAGGCCGTCGCACTCGTAGGCCGACAGGGTGTTGGCGTCGTCGATCACGCCGTCGCCCAAGGGGCCGGGGGGAACGATCTCCCTGAGCCTGGCGACGATCTCCCGGCGGCGCGCGAGGGTCGCCTGATCGGGTTCGGGCATTTTCATGGCGCCGCCAGTGTAGAAAGGTTGCGGGGTTCTAAAAAGCAAAACCGCGCCCGGCGGGCGCGGCCGCGATTTCGGTGTCGGGCCGCCGAATGGAGGGCGGGGTTCAGCCCTGGCGGGCCTTGAACCGCGGGTTGCGCTTGTTGATCACGTACAGGCGGCCGCGGCGGCGCACCACGCGGCAGCCCTTTTCCCGCAGCTTCGCGGACTTGAGCGAGTTTCGTACCTTCATGACCGCACCCGACGGTTAAACCAATAGCGCCGCCCGCGAAGTGTCCGGGCGGCGAAGTCGCGGGAACATAAGGGCCCGGTCCGCCCGTGTCAACGTCCCCGGCGGTTTGGTAACGTCAAGAGTTATGTGTCAGGGAGACTGGGGTACTGATTCCCTGAGACTTGTTTTCGTGAATGAAGACCGCGTAGAGGATGCGGTCCATTGAGGTTTTATCCTTGAAGGTTCCCATGGGCCGGGTTCGTCTGCGAACCTCGCGGAACCTCCGTTCGATGGCATTGGTGGTCCTGACCTGCTTTCGCTCGGCGAGGTCCTTGTAGCGGAAGCAGGTGAGCAGGTCGTCGAGGTCGTTGCGCAGGCAGGCGACGGCCTTGGGGTAGGTATCTTCCCAGGCGTCGGCGAAGCGGCGGGCGGCGGTCTCGGCCTTGCGGCGGTTGGGGGCATTCATGACGGCGTGGACGTCGGCCTTGACGGCCTGCTGGTCGGCTACGCGGACCTTGTTGAGGATGTTCCTGATTTTGTGCGCCCAGCACCTCTGAACGGGGATGCCGTGATAGACGATCGGCAAGGCGGCGAGCAGGCCTTGGCCGCCATCAACGCAGATCATCTCAAGGCCCTCGCCGGTGAGGCCGCGGCGGTGCAACGCGGTGAGGAAGCGCTCCCACTCCGCGGCGCTCTCGCTGGCGGCGAGTTGGAAGTCGATAATCTCCTTCTTGCCGTCGTGCCGTATGCCCAGCGCCACCAGGACCGGCCTCCTGAGCGCGCCGGCGCCGGTCTTGCAGGCCAGCACCACGCCGTCGAGCATCAGCGCCTTGTAGGCGTTCTTCAGCGGCCGGCGGTGGAATGCGGCGACCGACAGATCGAGGGTCTTGGCGACCCGGCTCACCGTCGCGGCCGAGACCGGACGCCCGAGCAGGGCAAGCAGGACCTCGCCGACCTTGCGGGTCGAGAGCCCCAGCACGAAGCCGGCCAGGATGGCGCGGTCGATCTCTGGAGCGCGCCTTGCGTAGCTCTTCAGAACCTCGGTCGGGCAGAAGTGCCGGGTGCGCGGCACGTTGAGCTCGATGTCGCCGAGCTCGCTGAGCAGGCGGCGCCGGTAGGTGCCGTTGCGCCGGTCGCGCATAGCGCTGCCATCGAGGCCGTCGAGCCAGCGATCCACCGCCTCGGCCATCCGGCCCTCGATGATCTCGGCCAGCGCCTGGCGGCCAAGCGGGCGATAACCCTCGCCCCAGTCCAATCCGCCTGCTTGCATCTCCTTCACCACCTCAAAGGCTTGTGGTAGGTTCTCAATCGTTACAGCTTGCTGTGGCATCGGGGTGCTCCTTCTTGCGGTTGTCGTAAACCACAGGGAGTACCCCATTCCCAACTGACACATAAATTTTTACGTCACCGGCGGT
The DNA here is from genome assembly GCA_965221855.1 of Rhodospirillales bacterium. Taxonomy (GTDB): domain Bacteria; phylum Pseudomonadota; class Alphaproteobacteria; order Rhodospirillales; family UBA2165; genus JAJDXO01. The sequence goes on from CBDCSV010000010.1 coordinate 278,872, forward strand.
TTTCCGGGATTTGCCTAAACCGCGTCTTTGGGGTGAAATGGCGTCAACGGAGAGGAGATTCAAATGGACGGTCAATCGGCCGGCCCGGCCGGATCCGCCGGGGCCGCTCAAGCCAAGGACAAGAACGACGTGCCCACCCGGGGCGTCCATCACCTTGCGCTCACCACCGAGGACATGAAGGCCACCGTCGAGTTCTATACCGGCGTGCTGGGCATGAAGCTGGTCCACGCCATGAAGGTGCCGGAAGGCGTCGGCACGGTGAACAACCGGGGCAACCCGCCCTGGGAGCGGCTGCGCCATTATTTTTTCGACATGGGCGGCGACAGCCTCTATGCGTTCTTCGAAATCCCTCGTGGCGAGCGCCCGCAGACCGACCGGGACGCCATCGGCGGCATGCAGCACGTGGCCTTCGCCTGCACCGCCGAGCGGTTCCGGGACATCCAGGACCGCCTGAAGGCCCACGGCGTCCCCGCCGACGGGCCCATCGAAATCCTGCCCGGCATCTGGTCGGTCTATTTCCACGACAACAACGACATCCGGCTCGAAGCCTGCTGCAAGCTGGACGAAGGCGATGCGCAAGGCGTCGTCGAGAGCGTCACCCAGACCCGGGCCGAGGCGGCGGAGGAACTGCTGACCCTCGGCGATAATGATTGGATCGACAGGGTCGCGCCCAACCTTAAAGGCTGAATGTCCGGCCGACGGAGTCGAAATTCCGCGCATCGGACAAGATTTCGACCGTCTGCGCGTCAAGGGACTTGGAATATATTTCCAACAAAAATTTCGATTCAGGCCCGATCGCGTGGGCCGTAATGGACATTCATGGACATTAATGGACATTAATGGACATTTGATGACTTGGTTAAATTCCAATTCGGCGCCTTTGCGCTCATTTTTGCGCGCGGGAATCCCAAGGAAATTCATATGGCAAAATCATGGGGCGAGACCCGCGGACGATGCTTCCCTATCAATATGTGCGATCGGCCGCCGGATGCCAGTCCCTCACCCAGCTTCGGGGGGAGAGGGTGCAGAATTACCACAGAGCACACGGAGATCACCGAGCGGATTCGAGTGCCGATACTCCGTGTCCTCGGTGGTGAATTCTTAATTCCCCCCCCCTCCCTGGCCCTCCCCCTCGAAGGGGGCAGGGAATGGGTGGGTTGGATCACCTCCCCCCTGGGCCTTCTCCGCCGAAGTAGCCTTCGGCTACGAAGGCTGGAAGGGGGAGGTCGAGACGGCCGGCAATAGCCGGGCGTCGAGGGTGGGGGGGGTCCCTTTTTATGGGTTAGGGGGAATAAGATTTCACCACAGAGGCACAGGGACACAGAGGACGAATGGTTAACTCTTCCTATCTCACTGTCTCACTGTCTCTGTGGTTCAGGAATCGGAAATGACCCCCTCACCCTGACCCTCTCCCCCTGAAAAAGGGGGAGAGGGGACGCTATGGGGAGGGGGGAGAGGGAACACGATGATGAAAGTTGCTGCCGGGCCGGGGCGGGCGGGCTAGAATTACTTGGGCAGGCCATCAAAGGAGGAGACCGGCATGAGCGGCCGATCGAAGGGCAAGACGCCGGGATACGCCCCGCACGAGATGCCGGAGGCGCCGGCCGCTTGCTCCGGATTGAAAGGGCGCATGGGCGCCTAGAGCCGATCATGGTTTGTCGGAATCGCTTTGCGATGCCGACAATCCATGTGAATCGGCTCTACACTATTGATATAGATCGGATTCACATGTTTTGACGAAACCCGCCGTGGTTCCGTCAAAACGTGACCCGATCTAGGGAGGTAGACATGCCCTCATCCACCGGAGACGTGCTGCTGGTCGGCAGCGTTCCCTTCGACACGGTCGACGAAGTTATCCGGACCTGCGCCGGATCGCTCGGCGCCCGCGCCTACGCCTTGCCCGACGGCGAGATCGGCCACCGCAGGAACTGGATTCAGGCGCTGCCGCACCTGACCTATTCGAAGAACCCGGATCTCGAGCCGATCCGCGTGGTGGCGCCCGAAGACGTCAAGAACCCGCCGAACCACGATCCGGAGCTGATGAAGGCGACGCGCGGCACCTTCAAGCTGAAGGCCGGCGTGACGGAGACGGCGCTCGATTTGCCCTATGGGCGCGAAGCCATCAACTCGTACGGCATCTACGAACGGTTGCGCGACGAGGGTAAGGTGGCCCCCGGCGTGCCCTTCCAGGTGTCGCTGCCCTGCACCGTGGACGGCACGGTCGGCTTCTTTCCCGACCCGGCGGATCATCCCGTCATCATGCGCGCCTACGAACGGGCCATCCAGCGGAATATCTCGGACATCCTCCAACGCATCCCGGCGGAAGACCTCGTCATTCAGTGGGACTACTGCTCGGAGGTGCTCGACATCATGGGCGCCCGGCGGAAGTACCTGGACGGCAAATCCGGCATCGAACAGCTGACCCAGGAAGACGCCATCCGGAAGTACACGTCGCCGGAATATCTCGCGCCGATGACCGGGACCATCCCGGAGACGGTGCCGATGGGCTACCACCTGTGCTACGGCACATGGGGCGGCTGGCCGATGACCGAAGTGGACGACCTCGGCCTGTGTGTGCGCTTGGCAAACGATCTCTCGGCCAACGCCCCCCGGCGGGTCGATTTCTTCCACCTGCCGGCGATGCGCGACGCGGACGAAGCGTTTTTCCGCCCGCTCCGGAACCTGAACACCGGCGGCGCCAAGATCTTTCTCGGCATCGAGCTGGCGGACGGCGTCGACGAGATGATACGCCGCGCCGATGCCGCCCGGAAATTCCTGCCGGACTTCGGCGTCGCGCACTATTGCGGCTATGGCCGGGAGACGCCCGGGCGGGTGCGCGAACTGCTGACCGACATCGCGGAGGGAGCCGACCGAATCGCCGGTTGACCGAATAACGCACCCCGGTCCTAACGCACCCGCCCCGGCCCTACCCTGCGCCGGACTCTCCGGTTAGACTAGGTGCGGGCGAATACGATGGGAGAAGGAGACCGGCATGAGCGGACAATCGGAAGGCAAGTCGGGAGGCCGAACAGCGGGCCAAGCAACGGGCAGGACGCCGGGATACACCCCCCACGACATGCTGGAGGCGCTGTCGTCCCGCTTCGTCGATCCGGACGCGATCCCGTGGGACGAGTCCAAGCCGGGGCAGCGCGCCAAGATGCTCTACAAGGACGACGCGGCCAGGGAGGCCTGGGTCCTGGTGGAGACCGACCCCGGCTTCGTCATCGAGGACCACCAACACACCGGCCTCGAATGCACCTTCGTGCTCGAAGGCTCCATGGTCGACCAGGAAGGCACCTGCGAGGCGGGCAATTTCGTCTGGCGGCCGGAGGGCAGCCGCCACGAGGTGACCACCCCGGACGGGTCCAGGTTCCTCACCTATTTCCGGGGCGGCGCGATGAACATGAAGACGGGGCGCATCTTTCCCGATTTCGGCCCGGAGTCCGATGAAGAGGCCGATAAAGAGTCCGGTAAGGAGGCCGCGGAGTAGAACGCGGCGATCAGGCTGCGGCGGCCCCGGCGGTGAGCCGCTCGGGCCACACATCGGCGGCGGAACGAAGAGGGCGGTTACAAGGACTTATGGGCGGCGGCAGGGCGCTGTCGGCGGTTAGGCAAATCAATAGGGCTTAACAGGATTACGCCCGATAACGACAGTTATCGAGCGCGATATTCCTGATGCCGCCCGCGCCGGAGCGGCGCGGACTGGACGCCGGGTGCGCCGCCGCCGGACCGGCCCCGCGTTGGCGTCGACAGGGGCCGTCTCCGGCAACGGCGTCTACAGCCTCGATATCCAGGGCGAAAAGCCGACTCCATTAACCCACTCCCCATCCTGGCGGCTGCGTCGGCCAACGGTAGGAAAACGCGGGCGGTTTGTGAAACGCATTGTCGAAGGGTTATCGATATGTAAGCGGTGCGAGCGCCCCACCCTGGTTTTCAGCTTGACGCCGGGTCGAAGTTCCAGGGCAGGAGTTCTTGGATTTGGGATTGAGGGTGGCCGGCGGCGATCTTCTCCAGCGTGTTCTTGAGCCAGGCGTAGGGCTCGACGCCGTTCATCTTGCAAGTCTCGATGAGCGAGCCCACACGGCCCCAGGAGCGAGCTCCCTCGTCATGGCCGGCGAACAACGCGTTCTTGGCCGTGAGCTTGATCGGACGGATGCGGTTCTCCACGAAGTTGCTATCCATCTCGACACGCCCGTCGTACAGGAATACCAGCAGCCCGTCCCACTGGTTGGCGATATAGGTGAGCTTCTCGCCCAGGCGCGAGCGCGGCGACACCCGCGAGCGCTGCTCGTCGAGCCACACGCCGAAGGCGTTGACCAGCGGCGCGGACTCGGTCCAGCGGACGAACTGGCGCGTCGCCGGCGAGGCGCCCCGGATCCTGTCCTCGATCTTGTAGAGCTGCGCGATCCGCTCCAGCCCTTCCTTCGCGATCGGCGAGCCGTTGCTGTCGAACATCTCCTTGAGCCCGCGCCTGGCGTGAACCCAACAAGAAGCCAGCGTCAGCGCACCGCCCGGGCGGTCCGGCCGAGCCAGCCGGTTGTGGCCGGAGTAGCCGTCCACCTGAACCGTTCCCTCGAAGCCCTCAAGCAGCTTCTCGCCATACTTGCCGCCGCGCCCGGGCGCATACTCATACACCACACCCGGCGGGTCCGGCCCGGACCACCCCCGCTGGTCGCGCGCCATCGTCCACATGTAGCCGGTCTTGGTCTTGCCCCGACCCGGGTCGAGCACCCGGACCGTGGTCTCGTCCAGCCCGAGGGGGTTCGACGTCTTCAACTCCGCCTTCAGGCATTCGTACACGGGCCCGAGGTGGAACGACGCCTTGCCGACCCAGCCGGCCGGCGTCGAGCGGTGCAGTTCGATCCCCGAACGGGCGAATATCTGCGATTGGCGGTACAGCGGGAGATGGTCCGCGAACTTCGATACCAGCACGTGGGCGATCATGCCTTCGGTGGGGAGCGCTCCCTCGATGAGGTGCGCCGGCGCCGGCGCCTGGGTGACGCCTTCCTCGCACTTGCGGCAGGCGTACTTCGGGCGCACCGTGACGATGACCCGGAGCTTCGCCGGAACGACGTCCAGCCTCTCGGTGCGGTCCTCGCCGATCTTGGCCATCTCGCCGCACCCGCACGGACACAGCGTGCTCTCGGGCTCGATTACGTCAAAAACCCGAGGCAGGTGAGCCGACAGATGACCGATGTTGCGCTCCGCGGCGGGGCGCTTGGTACGCGGCGCCGTGCTCGCCTGGGCGTCCGCCTCGGCCTCGGCCTCGGCGAGCGCGCCTTCGAGCTCCTCGAAGGCGAGCAGGAGCTGGTCGGGATGGAGCTTCTCGGACTTCTTGCCGTAGATCGCCCGGCGCAGTTCGCGCAGCAGATGTTCGAGCCGGCGGTTGACTTCCTCGAGGTGCTGGTTGCGGCCGGCGAGCGAGGCGATCCTTGCGCGCAGGTCTTCGACGATCACTTCGGGGCCGTGTTCTTCAAGCCGGCGGTTGCGGTCGGTGAGCGCCGCGTTCTCGACGCGAAGCGTCTCAAGAGCCGCCTGCTGGCCTTCGATCAGCGCCCGCAGGGGCGGTGCAAGTGATGCGAGATCGACAGTGCCGGGGCTCGGTTCCATGACTGAATACTATCATGGAACCAGTTACTTATTGATAAAGAATAGGGGCCGGAAAAGGGGAAAATGGGAGCCCGGCCACCCCTCGGCATCACGCCGCCGCGAGTGGCCGGCGCACCCGTGGTCCCCACACCCGGCGCCAGTCCAGACCCTCGAACAAAGCCTCGAACTGCGCCCGCGACAGGCGCATCACCCCGTCGCGGACCGCCGGCCAGGCGAACCGGGCCTGCTCAAGACGCTTCGATGCCAGCACCAATCCGGTCCCGTCCCACCACAGAACCTTGATCCGGTCGGCGCGCTTGGGGCGGAATACGAACACGATGCCGGAATACGGGTCCAGACCGAGCTCGTGCTCGACCACCGCCACCAGCCCGTCATGGCCCTTGCGGAAGTCCACAGGCCGCGTCGCCACCACGACCTTCAACCCAGAGCCCGCGACGATCATCGGATCGCTCGCAGCGCCGAGGCGATCGAGGTGATGCGCACCGTGCTCACGTCGCCGTCGAGGCGTACCGTCACGCCCCGCGCCTCGATCGAAACCGAACCGACATGGCCGGGCCCCGACGCCGCCTCCACTTCGACATGGGCGAACGGCGCCTCGCTCTGCGGCGCCGGAGGCGCCACGAGTTCGCCCCGGCGGAACTGCTTGCGCCAGAATGACAGCCGCCTATGCGGAACCCCATGGCGCTTGGCGACCTCCTCTACGGTCGTCCCCTGCTCAAAACTCTCCTGGACGATCCAAGCCTTCTCTTCTTCCGACCAGTGCTGCCGACGTGCAGCCGGCTGCAAGGCGCGCCAGCCTTCGACCGATCCGGCCTCCTCGTTATCCTCTTCCCCAACCAGCTGTTCCTGGTCGAAGCGATCCTGCTCTTGCATCGTATGACCCTCCCGGTAAAAGGATCATCCAACTCCAACAGCGATACAGAGATAAGGTGGGGCGCTCGCACCGCTTACATCGATATCAAAATTGTTATGATAAAAAATCCCCTCTCCCCCTGCTTGAGGGGGGGGGGGGTATGTCCCGGTTTCCTCCGGGGCATCCAGAATATTCACCACGGAGCACACAGAGTTTACCGAGGAGGATTGGTTAACTCTTCCTATCTCACTGCCTCACCGTCTCCGTGGTTCAAGAATAGGAAATTCCCCCTCACCCCGCTGCGGCTAAGCTCAGCTGAAGCTTTGCAAAGTCGGTCAATCCCCGGAGGGGAATGACCTTATCTCCGCATCCCTCTCCCCCTTTTCAGGGGGCGAGGGAGTTTCGGTGGTGTCCCCCTTCGAGGGGGAGAGGGTCAGGGTGAGAGGGTCACAGGAGGTGAAAGTGAGGGGGTCATAAGAGGCGGGATGAGGGTGATTCAGTCCTTCTCCGTGATCTCGGTGATCTCCGTGGTGAAATCTTAATCCCCCCCCCTCCCTGACCCTCCCCCTCATCGGGGTTAGGGGTGTCCCCTAAGACCCCTGGGGGGGGGGGGAGGGAATGGGTGGAGGAGAATCACCTCCCCCCCTGGGCCTACTCCGCCGAAGTAGCCTTCGGCTACGACGGCTGGAAGGGGGAGGTCGAGACGACCGGCGATCAGCCGGGCGTCGAGGGTGGGGGGGGGGGGATTGGTGGGCGTCCGAATCGCACCGGTCTCCCTGCGCTCCTGCGGAGCTTCGGGAGACACTCCTACGCCTAAGCGCCTTCGATCGCCAGGCCAGGGTGGCCTGCCGCCCGAAGCCGGAGGCGTAGGGTGGTGGGCACGGCGCGCGCGGAGCGCGCTCACATATGATTCCGCCGTGCCCTGTCGCCATCGACTAACTTTGGGAAGGAAATGGTGGGCACGGCTGGGATTGAACCAGCGACCCCTGCGATGTCAACACAGTGCTCTCCCGCTGAGCTACGCGCCCGTCCCTTGAGGGGATGGGTTTTATGGGTTTTGGGGGGGGATGGCAAGACCGGGACGCGGGCGCCGGTCCGCCCGCTTTTCCTACCCTCCTTCCGCCGGTAAACGGGTTGCATCCCGGCTCCGGAACGCTGATAGTTTCGACGAATAACAGCCCGAGCACCGAGACCCGGGGAGAGAAATTGGATCAGCTGTCCGCCCATACTTCCGCCCGAGCTTCCGCCCGGCCCGCCGTCCGCCGGACCGACGGACGGGACGGCGAGGAAGCGCCCTACACCATCGCCACGCCGATCACGCTGACCTCGCCGGTGGTCTTCGCCTCGCCCCACAGCGGGCGGCGCTACCCGGCGGAGTTCCTCAAGAACTCGCGTCTCGACGCCATCGGAATCCGCAAGTCCGAGGACAGCTTCATCGACGAGATCTTCGCCGGCGCGCCCAGGCACGGCGCGCCGCTGCTGATGGCGGAGTTTCCCCGGGCCTACGTGGATCCCAACCGGGAGCCGTTCGAGCTGGACCCCGACATGTTCGACGATCCGCTGCCCGGCTACGTCAATTCCTCGTCGCCCCGGGTCGCCGCCGGGCTTGGCACCGTCGCCCGGGTGGTCACCAACGGCGAGGAAATCTACGACAAGCCCATCGAAGTCGACGACGCGTTTCGCCGCATCGACGGATGCTACCGCCCCTACCACGAGGCGCTGCGCGGCCTGATCGGGCGGGCGGTGGATGCGTTCGGCGCGTGCCTGCTGGTCGACTGCCATTCCATGCCCTCCGTCGGCGGGCCCATGGAGCGCGACCCCGGCCGGCGGCGCGTCGACATGGTGCTCGGCGACAATCACGGCCTCAGCTGCAATCCGGCGATCACCGAGCTGGCGGACGAGACCCTGAGCGGGATGGGCTACGCGGTGAACCGCAACAACCCCTATTCGGGCGGCTTCACCACCCGCAATTACGGCCGCCCGGCCACCGGCGTGCATGCCCTCCAGATCGAGATCAACCGGGCCACCTACATGAACGAGGCGACCATCGAGCGGGCCGCCGGCTTTGACGCGCTGGCCGCCGACATGGCCCGGCTCGCCGAGATCCTGACCCGGATCGACCCGGCGAGCCTGATCCCCCGCTAGCCCCATCCCCATTAACCCGACACCCGAAACCGCTCCGAAACGCCATGACCGACCAGCCCGCCCCCGCCGAGGCCGTCATCCGGACCGCGAAGGCCGACGATCTGCCCCAAATCCAGGCGATCTACGCCCATTACGTGACCGCCGGCGTCGCCACCTTCGAAATCGACCCGCCCGATCTCGCCGAAATGACCCGGCGCTTCGAAGCCCTGACCGGCGGCGGCTATCCCTACATCGCCGCCGAGGCCGGGAACACGGTGGCCGGCTATGCCTATGCCGGGCCCTACCGGGCGCGGCAGGCCTTCCGGCACACGGTCGAGGATTCGGTCTACGTGGCGCCCGGCCATGTGGGCCTCGGACTGGGACGCCGGCTGCTCGAGGAGATCATCCGGCGCTCGACCGAGGCCGGTTTCCGCCAGATGGTAGCGGTGATCGGCGACGACCAGAGCACGGTCTCCATCCACCTGCACGCGCGGTGCGGCTTCGAGCATGTCGGCGTGCTCGAGAACGTCGGCTACAAGATGGGACGCTGGATCGACTCCACCCTCATGCAGCGTCCCCTCGGCGAGGGAGACCGGACCGGGCCGACCCGCTGATCCGCCGCTAAAGCACCACCCCCTCTCCCTTCGAGGGGAAGAGGGTGCAAATTTACCACGGAGTACACAGAGATCACCGAGATGGGCTGAATCACCCCCCCCTCATCTCTTACGACCCCCTCACCCTAACCCTCTCCCCCTCAAGAAGGGGGAGAGGGAACACCACCGAAAGCCCTCGCCCCCGTCAGGGAGGGGGGTGTCGAAGCAACCCCGGTCTTTTCAATCGGGCCCCGGCGGGGCATGCTCCGGCCCATGAACGAAAACGCGAGCGCAGACTGGAAAACCGCCCCCGTCCGCACCCATGGCGAGGTGCTGAGCGAGCACGTCCCGCTCGCCGGAATGCGGGTACTGGACGTGGGCTGCGGCAACGGCCACATCACCCGCTACGTGACCGAACAGGGCGGCCGGGCCGTCGGCATCGATCCGGGCGCCCGGCAGTTGGAGCGCGCCCGCGCCGAGGCGCCGGCGGGGGACGAATCCTACGTCGAGGGGATAGGCGAGAACCTTCCCGAGCCCGACGGCGGGGCGGACGTGGTGATCTACTTCAACAGCCTGCACCACGTCCCCATGGACCGCCTGGACGATGCGCTGGCGGACGCGGGCCGGGTCCTGAAGCCCGGCGGCACCCTCTACATCGCCGAGCCCCTCGCCGACGGCCCCATGTTCCATTTCCAGAAGGCCGTCAACGACGAGACCGAGGTGCGGGCGCTGGCCTACGAAGCCATCGGCCGGGCGCCGGCGGCGGGCTTCGAGGCGGTGACGGAAACCGTCTACGTGGCCGACCGGCCCATCGGCGCGTTCGAGGACTGGCGCGACAACTCGGTGTCCATCAACCCGGGGCGGGCCGAGAAGATCGCCGCCCACGAGGCCGAGCTGCGGGCGAACTTCGAAGCCTTCGGCGAGGCGCGCGGCGACGGCGTCCACTTTCCCCAGCCCATCCGGGTGAACGTACTCAGGAAGACTTGAGGAACGGAGACGTCACGGGCATGGCGAGGGCCTACGCAAACGGTTGGGATTTCGACTGCGAGATCAGCGGCGTCACTGATGGTTCCGGCCCCGACATGGTCTTCATCCACGGCGAGATTCACGGGACCGAATACTGGGAGCACCAGATCGCCGAATTCTCGAAGACCCACCGCTGCCTGGTCTATCACCGGCGCGGCCACGGGGCGACCGGCGCGCCGCCATTCGGGTACTCGCTGGAGAACCAGCGCCGCGACCTGGAAGCCCTGATCGAACATTTCGGCATCACGAACCCGGTTCTGGTCGCCGTCGCGTTCGGCACCACCATCGCCGCCGACTACGCCATCCGCCGCCCGGACCGGGTCCGAGGGCTGGCGCTGGTGGCGTGGAGCGAACTGCACGACGCGCGGAGCTATTTCGGCCGCTGGGAGAAGGCCAGCGAAACGGTCGTCCGGGTGCTGGAATCCGAAGGCCGCGAGGGGCTCGCCGAATTCCTGCGCCGCGAGGGCGGGCGCAGCGTCTATATGGTGATCCCGCTGGATTCGCCGATCCGCGAAAAGTGCATCCAGATGTTCGCCGGTCATCCGGCGGAGGAGTACGAGCGCGGAATGCTGGAGTTCGCCACCTCGGTGCCGGACCTCATCGAGCCGCTCGCGGCCCTTTCGGTGCCGGCGATCGGCATCTGCGGCGAAGAGGACCCGTTTCCCGACCAGCCGGAGATGCTGAGGGGCATGGAGAGTTTCGAAGAAGCGCCGTTCATCGCCGGCGCCGGCCGGTTCGTCCAGTGGGAGAAGCCGGACGAATTCAACGCCGTCCTCAGGCAATTCCTGACCGAAAGATGCTGATCCAAGGAGGCACCCGTCATGCGCATCGTCGATCTCAGCCTGCCCATCAATTCGCGGATGGCCGCGCTTCCCGGTTTCCCGGCCTATGACAACAATCCCACCCGCACGTATCCCCTGTCGGTGATGAGCGAGGCGCAGGCCGCCGGCCTCGCGGCGCGGGGCCTCGAAGCCCCGGCCGAGCCCGAGCTCTCCAACCACATGCTGAGCAAGCTGGAGATCGTCACCCACATCGGCACCCACATCGATGCGCCGCTCCACATGCTGGAGGATACCTGGTCGGTGGACCAGATTCCCCTCGAGAGCATCGTCAAGACCGGCCGGGTCATTCCGCTGGAGGGGGTCGGCGACGGCGGCATGGTCACCGCCCGGGCGATCCTCGACAGCGGCGTCGACTTCGACGCATCGGTGATCCCGATCCTCCATACGGGCTGGACGGAAAGGACCTGGGGGACGCCGGATTTCTGGGACAACACCGTCTACATGCACCGGGACGCGGCGGAACTCCTCGTCGAGCGGGGGGTGAGCGCCGTCGCCATAGACTTCTTCCCCGAATTTCCGTTCTGGCGGAGCGACGTGGAGCGCCCGGAGGGCCAGCCCGCCGGCCACAATCACAAGCTGCTGCTCGGCAGCGAGTGCATCATCATCCAGATGGTGACCAACGTGGGCGCCATCGGCGCGGACGATTTCATTCTTTCGGCGGTGCCCCTGCGGCTCGAGGGGCTCGACGGCTCCCCGGCCCGGGTCTTCGCCATGATCGAATAGCCGGCGGTCGGCTGTTGATTTTCTTTCCAGCGGCAATCGGACCCGCGCCCGGCCGCACCCCCTCACCCTGACCCTCTCCCCCTTCGAGGGGGAGAGGGTTGCGGAGGCTTTGCGAAGCGGCAGCTGAGCTTAGCCGTAGCTGGGTGAGGGGGAGAGGGGACCTTGCGCCGGGCCGCCGGCGCTTGACGCCCTACCCCGCCTTGAAGTCGTTGAACTTCCCGCCCTCGGCGGCGCAGGACTTGAGCAGCTCCGCCGGTTTCATCCAATCGCCGTAGGCCCCGTGCAGCTCTTCCGCCTTGGCGAGGACCTTGTCGAGGCCGACGAGGTCGGCGTGGAACATCGGCCCGCCGCGGCGGCGGGGAAATCCGTAGCCGTAGTTCCAGATCACGTCGATGTCGCTGGAGCGGATGGCGAGCCCCTCGTCGAGCACGTGGGCGCCCGTATTGGCGAGCGCCACGAGGTAGGCCTGGATGATGTCCGAGCGGGAGAACGCCCGGCGCTCGATGCCGAACTCCTTCGAGGTCTCGATGATCAGCGCCTCCACGTCCGGGTCGGGCTTGCCCCTGCGGCCTTCCGAGTAGTCGTACCAGCCCTTGCCGGTCTTCTGGCCGTAGCGGCCCATCTCGTAGAGTTTGGGCACAATCACCGGCTCCCGGCGGCCGGGATAGAGGCTTTTCTGGCCCTCGCGGATGGCGACCCGGACATCGATGCCGGCGAGATCGTTGACCGCGAACGGCCCCATGGCGAAGCCCCAATCGTAGAGCGCCTCGTCGACGTCCCAGGGCATGGCGCCCTCCTCGACCAGGAACTCGGCGATCCGGGCCGCCACGTGGTACATGCGGTTGCCGACGAAGCCGTCGCCGACGCCGACCATGACGCCGGTCTTGCCCAGGCCCTTGGAGAGCTGCATCAGGGTGGCGAGGCTTTCCCTGGAGGCCTTGGCCGTCCGCACGTTCTCCACCAGCCTCATTACGTTGGCCGGGCTGAAGAAGTGCATGCCGACCACCTTGTCCGGGCGGCCGGTGGCGGCGGCGATCTCGTCGATGTCGAGGGACGAGGTGTTGGAGGCGAGGATGGCGTCGGGCTTGCAGGTCTCGTCCAGGGTGGCGAAGATTTTCTTCTTGAGGTCCATGTCCTCGAGCGCCGCCTCGATGACGATGTCGGCGTCCGCCAGGTCCGCGTAGTCGGTGGTGCCGGTGATCAGGCCCATTTTCTCCGCGGCCTGCTCTTCGGTCATCCGGCCCCGGGACACCGAGCCGCCGTAGTTCTCCTTCACCCTGGCGAGGCCCGCATCGAGGGCGCCTTGATCCACGTCCAGCACCGTCACCGGAATGCCCGCATTGGCGAAGTTCATGGCGATGCCGCCGCCCATGGTGCCGGAGCCGACGATGGCGGCCTTTTCGATCTTTTGCGCCGCCACGTCCCTGCCGATGCCGGGAATCTTGGCCGCTTCGCGCTCGGCGAAGAACATGTAGCGCATGGCCGCCGACTGATCGGAATCCCGGAGCTTCACGAACTCCTCCCGCTCGGCCTTGAGGCCCTCCTCGAACGGCATGGCCGCCGCCGCCTCGATCATGTCGACGGCCACCAGCGGCGCCATCACGCCCCGCTGCTTCCTCTTGATGTCTTCGCGGAGTTCGTCGAGCCTGGCCTTGTCGAGCCCGGCGAGCTTGCCGGTCTGCTCGCCGGTGCGGCGCGGCGGCCGGCCGGCGACCTCGCCCGCGAACGCGATCGCCCGCTCGACGATATCGCCCTCGACCACCTCGTCGGCGATGCCCAGTTCGCCCGCCCTGGCGGCCTTGATGGGCTTGCCGTAGACGCACATCTCCAATGCCGCGTCGATACCGGCAAGCCGCGGCAGCCGCTGGGTGCCGCCGCCGCCCGGGATAATGCCGAGATTGACCTCGGGCTGGCCGACCTGGGCCGCCGCCGATATCAGCCGGTAATGGCAGCCCATGGCGAGCTCGAGCCCGCCGCCGAAGGCGATGCCGTTGATCGCCGCGACCACTGGCTTGGGCGATGCTTCGCAGGCATCGATCACCGCATTGAGTTCGGGCACGTCATCGGGCCGGGGGATGGAGAACTCCCGGATGTCGGCGCCGGCGACGAACATGCGGCCCGCGCCGGTCAGCACCACCGCCTCGATTTCGTCGTCGCCGAGGCAGGCGTCGAGGGCCTCCAGGGCGCCCTTGACGACGGCGAAGCTCAGCGCGTTGGCCGGCGGGTTGTTGATGGTGATGAGGCCGATGGCGCCCCGTTTCTCGAACTCGATGACGTCACTCGTTGTCGCTGGCATTAGGCGGTCCTGGTCCTTCGCTTAGTGGATATCCGCCGCCGGGAAACGTCCCCGGTCGTGGGGCTCGTCGTAGTCGAGGTCCGGGCCGAGCGGGTAGATGCCGGTCGGATTGCGCATCCCCGCCGCGTAGTAGCCCTTCTTCATGTGCTCGATGTTGGAGATCTCGGCCACGCCCGGATACTGGTAAAGTTCCCGGGTGTAGTTCCACAGGTTGGGATATTCATAGATGTGCCTCTTGTTGCACTTGAACAGGCCGTAATAGACGATGTCGAACCGGATCAGCGTGGCGAAGAACCGCCAGTCCGCCTCGGTCAGCCGGTCGCCGGCCAGATAGCGCTGCCCGGACAGGCGCTCCTCCATCTCGTCCAGGGTGGCGAAAAGCTTGTGGTAGCCCTCCTCATAGGCCTCCTGGGTCGAAGCGAACCCGGTGCGGTAGACGCCGTTATTGACGGTCTCGTAGATCACTTCGTTCACGGCGTCGATCTCGCCACGCAGCGACTCGGGATAGAAATCCAGGTTGTTGCCGGTGAGGCCGTCGAACTCGGAGTTCAGCATCCGGATGATCTCGGATGATTCGTTGTTGACGATGGTCTCTTCCTGTTTGTCCCACAGGGCCGGCACGGTCACCCGGCAGGTGATGGCGGGATCGGCCTTGGAATAGACCTCGTGGAGGTGCCTGGCGCCGTTGACCTCGTCGAGGGTGGTCGCTTCGTCGCCGTTGAAGTTCCATCCCTGCTCCCTCGCGGTGGACGACGCGATGGAAACGCTGATCATGTCTTCTAGGCCCTTGAGCTTCCGGAACAACACGGTTCGGTAAGCCCACGGTCAGTTGTGGGAAACGTAGATATGGTATCTGTCGGGTTCCGCCTTGAAGCCGGACGATCCGTCCGCGGTGATGAATTTTCGGAAGGGACTTTCCTTGCGGACGAACTTGCCGCCCTCGTTGCGCGGCAAATCCTCGTCAGTCCACTTCCCGTCGACTAGCTGGCCCATTGGGTCCTCCGGGAACAATAAAAAATTTTCCGCAACGCGGACATTGTCCCCGCGAAGCGGTCGGTAATTCCGCAGCGCGGAATAGCGGATCATGGCCTAGCGGGCCCGATGAGTCCATCATTGGATCAGGATAAATTCGGTGAAGGAGAGAACCGTGCTTTACATGGTCTACGGGGTCGATGCGCCCGACGCGGGCGAGCGCCGCGCGGGCGCGCGCGAGGCGCATTTCGCCTATCTCGACGCCCACGAGGACATTCTCGTGCTGGGCGGCGCGACGCTGGCCGACGACGGCGAGACCCGGACCGGCAGCGTGCTGATCATCAACGTGCCGGATCGCGCGGCGGCGGACGCCTTCGCCGGCAATGAGCCGTTCATGAAGGCCGGCGTGTTTTCCTCCCAGGCCGTCACCCGCATGCGCCGGGGCCAGTGGAACCCGGCCGCCGCGCCGAAGACCGCGGAGGGAAACTAGGGCCTGTACTCAATTGAGGGAGTCCCGTTTTTGCGGATTTGCGGTTCGAGCATTCCCCCTCACCCTGTCCCTCTCCCCCTGAAGGGGGCGAGGGAACGCACGGCAGGCTCCCTCTCCCTCTGGGAGAGGGTTGGGGTGAGGGTGATATGGAAATTCCCCATTGCCCAGCGCCGTTCGCTGGACCTCACGTGGTCGGATGCCAGTCGTCTCCCCAGGCGTCCTTCCACAGCCAGGGACGCGACGTGTTGGACTTCACCGTGCCTCCCCGCCAGAGATCGAAACGGGGATCCGCGAACCGGGCGAAATAAGACCCGAGACGCCCGGCCAATTCCTCTTCGGCCTGACGGCAGGCTTCGTCCCCCGAGACGTTGACCCGCTCGTCGGGATCATTGACCAGATCATAGAGCTCATTGGCGAGGGGGTAGGCGCCGCTTCCGTCGAACCGCTCGACGAACAGCCATTGCGGCGTGCGGATCGCCCGGGTTTCTTCCTGTTCGATGAAAATCGCATCGTCCCAGTCGGCGTCGGGGGCGTCGAAAAGACCGGCGAACGAGCGGGACGGAATTTCCCCGGAGCCGTACGCCGCGGCGGCGCCGGTATATTCGAGTATGGTCGCGAACAGGTCCATGCTGCTCACGTACCGGGAGGACGATCGGCCGCCTTGGATGGCGCCCGGATGCCGGACGATCAGCGGGATATTGTAGGCGATGCGAAACGCGTTCGACGGCCAGGTCGCCTGGGAATGCCCCCAGAATCCGTGATGGCCGAGGGAGAAGCCGTGATCGGCGGTGAAGATCACCAATGTGTCGTCATCGAGGCCCGTACTCGCCAGCGCGGCCAGCAGCCGCCCCACGCCGTCGTCGATCAAGCTCATTTGCGAGTAGTAGTTCCGGAGCGACGTCAGGTCATTGGGAATTCTGAGCAGCGCACTGAAGTCGGGGCCGCCCTCTTCGCGGGAATGGTAGGCGGTGTTCATTTCGTAGCACGCCACCGCGCGGTCGCTGACGCCCTCGCGGGGCACCGAGTGCATGGGCGTGTCGTCGTAGAGATCGGCGAACCGGTGCGTCGCCCGGCCCTTGATGGACGGCCAGTGGCCGTAGGGTCCGTTGTACGAGAGGAACAGCAGAAACGGCTCCCGGGCCGCATCCTTCCGGCCCTCCACGTACTCGACCGCCTGTTCCGAGAAGTAGTCCACCGAGTGGCCGGCGTGGGTGAAGGTCTCTCCGTTGACGTTCATGACGTTGCCGTGAAAATCGAGGGTGTGTCCGCGGTCCATGGTCACCCAATGATCGATGCCGTTGTGGCCCGGAGTCGGAACGCCCAGATGGTATTTGCCGATGATCCCGGTGGCGTACCCGTTCCGCTTGAGAATTTCGGGCAGGGTGTCGAACTCGGCGACGGCGTTCCACTTGTCCGGCCAATTGGGCCGCTGCCGGTCGTCGATCCATGTGTGAACGCCGTGCTGGCAGGGCAGCCTTCCGGTCCACACCGAGGCCCGGCACGGCGAACACATGCCGTTGGGACAATAGGCATTGTCGAACCGCAAGCCTTCGGCGGCCATTCGATCCAGGTGGGGCGAATGGATTTCCGAGTTGCCGTAGGTGCCCAGCAGATCGGCCGGCTGGTTGTCGGTCATGATCAGGATGATGTTCGGTCGCTCTCCGCGCGGCATCGGCGCCTCCCTTTTGTTGTTCCGAATTTCGGCCGATTCCCGTCCGGCCGCAACCAATTCCTCGGCGGACGCCGGCCGCGGCCCAACAATCGTCCTTGTAACGATTATGGCCCCCAACGTACGCTCGGTACGGAGAGGACCGTAAGGAGCACCGCGGGATATGACCGAAACCTACCGAGAGACGGCGGCCGACGCCAATTTCATCGCCGAGAACAATGCCCGCCACATGTGGCATCCGATGGTGGATCCGAAGAAATCCGCCGAAACCCCTCCGACGGTCATCTGCAAGTCCGACGGCGTCTACATATACGACCTCGACGGCAACAAGCTCCTCGACTGCTCCGCCAGTCTCTGGAACGTCAATGTCGGCCACAACCGGCCGGAGATTAAGCAGGCGATCATCGACCAGCTCGACCAACTGGCCTACTACAACACCTTCGGCAACGCGTCCAATCCGCCATCCATTGCCCTGTCGGCCCTGCTGACCGATATGCTGGCGGACGAGGGCATGACGAAGGTCCTGTTCTCGTCCGGCGGGTCCGACGCCATCGAGAGCGCGCTGAAGATCTCCCGTCAGCACTGGAAGCTGGTCGGCAGGCCCGAAAAGACCAAGTTCCTGTCTCTCAAATACGCCTACCATGGCGTCCATTTCGGCGGCGTCTCCATAAGCGGCGGCATACCGTGGCGGCGGAGCTACGAGCCGTTGCTGCCCGGCTGTTTCCAGATCGACAGCCCGTATCTGTACCGCAACCCGTGGACCGAGGATCCGGACGAACTGGGAGAAATCTGCGCCGCCAACCTGGCCCGCGAGCTTGAACACCAGGGCGCCGATACGGTCGCGGCCTTTATCGCCGAGCCGGTCCAGGGGGCGGGCGGCATGATCGTCCCGCCCGCCAACTTCTGGCCGCTGATCCGGGACGTGTGCGACCGGTACGATATCCTGCTGATCGCCGACGAAGTGGTAACGGGCTTCGGCCGCACCGGCAGCATGTTCGGCAGCCGCCATTGGGGGATCAAGCCGGATATCATGTGCATGGCCAAGGGCATAAATTCCGGCTACGTGCCCCTGGGCGCGACGGCGTTCAACGACCGTGTCGCCGGGGCCTGGGAAGCGGACAGCGCCCACGCGCCGCTCATGCACGGCTACACCTATTCGGGGCATCCGCTGGCCTGTGCCGCGGCGCTGGCCAATTTGCAAATCGTCGTGGACGAGGACCTGCCCGGCAATGCGGGGTCTACGGGCGAGTATTTCCTCGGACGCCTGAAGGAGTTGGAGAGTTACGACTGGGTGGGAGAGGTGCGCGGCCTGGGGCTCATGCTGGCGGTGGAATTCGTCACCGACAAGAAGACCAAGGAGGCCATCGCGCCGTTTCATCCGTACCTGATGGAAATCCAGCGCATTTGCCGCGAGCACGGCGCCTTCATGCGCATACAGGCCAACAAGCTTATCCTGTCGCCGCCGCTGGTCTTCCAGAAGGATCATGTGGACCATGTCGTCGGCATCTTGCACACCGCCCTCGGACAACTGAAGTACGGGTAGCGCAAGGACACGATGCTCCGTGGCGCGGCCGCCGCGCCGAAAAAGGCCGAGAGAAATTAGGCTGGTCAGACCGCCGCGCGGGGCTCGCCGACGTCATCGAGCAGGAATTCCGTCAGGTGCCCGCAAAAGGCCGCCGGGTCGTCGGTGCAGGCGCCGTGGGCGAGGCCCGGAAGCCACACCATCTCGCTTCCCGGAATTGCGGCGGCGGCGCCCGTGGCCGCCGTCTTCAGGAATTCGATGGTCTCGGTGCCGGCGAGAAAGCGCAGCCGGGGCGGCAGATGGATGAAATCTCCGGCGGAAAACTCGTAGGTTTTGTGGATGGTCAGCATCTCGCGGGCGCTGAGGGCGGCGTTCTCCAGCCTGGTCGCCCAATTCCGCCTGTCGGCCTTCATGGCGGCGATCGCGTCTTCCGACGCGCCAAGCAGTTTGCGCATGCGGACCTCGGCGAACCGTTCCGGATCGCCGGCGGCGACATAATCGTCCAGTTCCTGAACGATCCCGGCCATCCCGGCGTCGTATTCGAGGCTGATGGGCGGCTCGAACAGGGCCACCTTGGCGAAGCCGTTGGGAAGCTTCAGCGCTTCGAGCGCGCACAGCCCGCCGTAGGAATAGCCCATGACGTGAACCGGCCCATCGAAGCTCGAAGCGACCGCAATGATGTCCTCGGCCTCGCGGGCAATGTCGTAGTTCTCGGGATCCTCGCTCGCGCCCCGGCCCCGCCGGTCCATGAGGGCAAGTTCGAATGCGCCGGTCAAAAAGGGCTTCAGCGGGTCGAACCGGTGCCGGTCCGCGCCCGAACCATGAACCAGGATGAGAGGGTGACCGGCGCCTGTACGTTCGAACGTGATGACCGCGCCGTCCGCCGATGTCACACGCGCGAGATCACCCATCGATCTCTTCGTTCATTTCCTGGAGCCGGTCGTAGACCCGGGTCATCAGGCTCAGCAGCATTTCCCGGTCGGCCGGATCCCAGTCCTCGAAGATGGCGGCCTCGCGCTCGCCGAGAATGCCGGTAATCTCCGAATGCAGCTCGGCGCCCTTCCGGGTCAGCTTGACGATGGCCCGGCGCTTGTCCTTGGCGTCGGCCAGCCGGACGACCAGCCCCTGTTGTTCGAGTTTGGGCAGCGCGCGGCTGACCCTGGCCCGGTCCATATAGGTTTCGTCGGCGATCCGGATCGCCGGCCGGGGTCCGAAGTGGCCGAGGCAGAGAATGATGCGCCGCTCGTCGGGGGACCACTGCGCCTTCCCCGAACGCGCCCTGAAATTCCGCGTCAGTCCCGATGACACACGGGCCGTGTGGTAGAACAGGGCCTGATCGAGCTGGAAGCCGCCGACCGCCAGAGGTTCGTCCAGGACTTCGTCCGTGGCGTTCGAAGACGCCGTATTGTTTTCCGACATGGCCGTTATTCTTGTGTTTGCAGCTATCGGGCCGGGGCCGCGAACCCGCCGCGGCCCCTTTCCGATCTTCTAGTTTGTCATCGAGACGTCGATACCGCGTTCCTTGTAGTAGCGGGCCGATCCGGGATGGAAAGGCAGGTTGGCGTGTTTCGCCACCGTCTCGAGCCTGATGACCTTGGACCAGGCCGCGACCTTGCGGAGGTCCTCGATGTTGTCCCAGAAAGCCTTGGTCATCTTGTAGGCGACGTCCTCGGACACGGAAATCGGAATCCCCATGCCGCGCCAATCGATCCAGGTCTCGACCGGTTCGGTATTGGTCTGTTTTTCGCCGTAGGTCTTGGGCATGATCTGCGCCGGTTCACGGCCGGGTGAGGTAAACAGCGCGTTCACGGCCGGTTTTGCCCGCTCGGCCTTCGTCGGCCCGATGACTCGGAGGGGGTTGGTGGAGGCCAGTTGTTTGATCGGCGTGTGTCCGATCGGAACCGGGCGGAACAGTGTGTCGATCTGACCGTCCATGAAGGCCTGGCTGGCCGACCCGAAATCGAGGGAAACCAGCTTGTAGTCTTTTTTGGCCTGCATGCCGGTGGCCTTCTTCACCAGGTCCTGCATGATGCGGGAAACCGCCGCGCCGCGCGGACCGAAATAGACGTTCTTGCCGCGCAGGTCCTCATAGGTCTTGATGCCGGACTTTTCCCAGGCGAAAAGCTGAAACGCGCCGCCCGGCCACATCATCATGGTCCGCAACTGAGCGTGCGCCTCCTTGTGGTTCTTGACCTTCCTGTACATCCGCTGACCGTTCGCCAGCCAGTCGGTGATGAGCGGAACGAGAATATGCAGGTGGGCTTCGCCCTTCGCAGCCTGAAGCATGGCCCGGGTTCCCGGCTGGTTGCCCGACAGCTCGATTTTGATGTTCGGGTCCACCTTCGAGACGTTGTTGGAGATGAAGGTGGCGACCTGGCCGGTCGTGCCGGTCGCGGTGCCGAAGGTCGCGCGAAGCTTCACTTCCTTGGCGCCGGCATCGCCGATGGACCCAGCCAAGAGGACGGCGGCTCCGATCACCGCTCCGCCGGTTAACTTGAGATTCAACATGATGCACTCCCTAATGAATCCTGATGGCCGGGCCCGATCGCCCGGCCACCGACGACGTTATAGGACGGATTTGCTGCTTTTACAACATTTTTGTTGTTTTTACAGCAAACCTGATTTATAGCTCAAACGGAAGAGCCGGAAGGTCACCGAATCCGGCCGGCATTCGGGGTCGAGGAGCCGGGACGATGGGCTTCAACGCGAAGACGATTGCGACGGTGCTGGCGTTCATCATCGCCATCCAGTCGGTCTATACGGCGGGGTTCGGGCTGTTCGATCCGCTGATCCACCGGCCGATCATTCTCGCCCTCGCCGTCGGCGCCGCCATCTTCCGCTGGTCGCTGGTCCGCCAGTACAACGTCGAGGATCCCCGCCTCCAGACCCTTTGCTGGATCGCCGATCTGGCCATGTTCGCCGTTCTGGTGACGGCGGCGGGCCGGTATATCCAGTTGAGCGAAACCCTCGAGGAATCGCTGATCACCATCGAGCTCTTCGACAAGCTCCTCGGCCTCGGCGCGATGCTGGTGATCATGGAAATGACCCGGCGGGTGATCGGCCCGCCGGTCTTCATCCTGACCGCCGTCGCCCTGATCTACATGCTGTTCGGCAAGTACCTGCCCGGCGTGCTCGGCAACGCCGGCTATTCCCTCGAACGGGTGGTGAGCGACATCTGGTTGTCGACCGTGGGCGTGATGGGAACGGCGTTCGGCGTGCTGCTGAACCTCGTGCTGGTGTTCATCGTGTTCGGCGCGGTGCTCAGCAATACGGGCGCGGGCGAGTCGCTGATCAAGATCGCCTTCGCGCTCACCGGGCGGATGCGCGGCGGGCCGGCCCACGGCGCGGTCATCGCCAGCATGGCCTTCGGCACCATGTCGGGCAGCACCGTCGCCAATGTGGTGGGAACCGGCTCCTTCACCATCCCGCTGATCAAACGGCGCGGCTTCACGCCGAGGTTCTCCGGCGCCGTCGAGGCGGCGGCCTCCACCGGCGGCCAATTCACCCCGCCGGTGATGGGGTCGGCCGCGTTCCTGCTCGCCGACCTTGCCGACATTCCGTACATCCTGGTGGCCCTCGGCGCCCTGGTGCCGGCGCTTTACTACTACGTCAGCATCTTCCTCGCCGTGGAGCTCGAATCCGCCCGCCGGGGCATTCAGCCGACGCCGGAAGCCGAACGGACCGGGCTCAGCCGCCGGGATTGGCTCAACGGCCTGATGTTCGTCGGACCCATCGTCGTCATCGTCACGCTGATGGTTGCGGGGCGGTCGCCGGCGTTCGCCGGATTTTCCGCGATCATCGCGACCATCGCCTTCGCCTTCGCCCTCAATCCGGAGTTCCGGAAAAACCTCAAGAGCCTGGGGCCCGCCCTCGCCGAAGGCGGCACGAACGCCACGCAGATCCTGATCATCATCGCCTGCATCGGCATCTTCATCGGCGTCATCGACGCCACCGGCATCGGCGTGAAGCTCGCGCAGTTCATCTCGTCGACCAGCAAGGAGGATCTCTTCCTGTCGCTGGTGGTCACGGCCATCGCGGCGACCTTCCTCTCCATGGGCATGCCGACGACGCCGGCCTACCTGATCGTCGTGCTCACCATGGGACCGGCCATCGCCAAGCTGGATGTGCCCATATTCGCCATGCACATGTTCATTTTGTATTACGCGGTCCTGGGCGCGGTGACGCCGCCGGTGGCCGGCGCCTCCTACACCGCCGCCCCCATCGCCGGGGATGACCCGGTGAAGCTCAGCTTCACCGCCGTCCGCCTGACCTGGGTGGCCTATATCATGCCCTTCGTCTTCATCTACGACCCCTCGATCCTTCTGATTACCGAGGAGTTCACCTGGAGCGGACTGGCGTCGATCAGCGTCCGGCTCGCGGTCTCCATGTATCTGTGTACCGTGGGCCTCGCGGGATACTCCCGGGACCAGATGAGCGTCGCCGCGAGATGCCTGTTCTTCGCCGTCGGGATTGCCGCGCTGATCTCCGACCCGCTGATCCATTGGCCGGCGAGCGCCGTCGGCATCGCCTTCATCGCGTTCCAATACCGGCCGGCGGCATTGCGGCGGGACCCGGCCTAGGCCGCCGGCCCATGTCCGAGGTCCGCAACATCCTGTTCGTCATGTGCGACCAGCTGCGGACCGACTATCTGGGGTGCACGGGCCATCCCTCGATCCGGACGCCCAACATCGACAAGCTGGCGGCGCGGGGGGTGACGTTCACCCGCGCCTATTGCCAGGCCGCCATCTGCGGCCCGTCGCGCATGTCGTTCTACACCGGGCGCTATGTCGCCAGCCACGGAGCGACGTGGAACCGGGTTCCGCTGCGCGCCGATGAATGGACCATGGGCGATTATCTCCGGCCGCACGGGTTCCGGGTCGCGCTGGTGGGCAAAAGCCATATGGCGGCCGATCCGGCGGGGTACCGGCGGCTCGGGATCGACGTGGAGACCCCGGGCGGCAGGCTCATCGCCGAGGGCGGGTTCGAGCCCTACGAGCGGGACGACGGCGTTCACCGGGGCGCCAACGTCGACCCGGACCTCGCCTACAACGTCCACCTCCGTTCCCTGGGATACGAATCCGGCAATCCCTGGCTGGAATATGCCAACTCGGCCGAGGGGCCCGGCGGCGCCGTTCTTTCCGGCCTCAGGTTCCGTAACGCGCCCTATCCGGCCCGCGTCGCCGACGAGCATTCGGAGACCGCCTACATGACCGACCGGGCCATCCGGTTCATCGATGAGGCCGGCGGCCGGAACTGGTGCCTTCACCTCGGCTATATCAAGCCTCACTGGCCCTATATTGCCGCCGCGCCCTACCACGACATGTATCGGGACGCTCCCGTCCCGGCCGCGAACCGGTCGGCGGAAGAACGCCGGAACCCGCATCCCGTGGCCGAGGCCTTCAGGGGCGTTTCGGACTCGCGCGCCTTTCAGACGGACGAAGCCCGCGAAGCGGTGATCCCCACCTACATGGGCCTGGTCAGCCAAGTCGACCGCCATCTGGGCCGGCTTCTCGGACACCTGGAAGCCAAGGGAATACTGGAAGAAACCCTGATCGTCTTCACCTCGGATCACGGCGACTATCTGGGCGATCACTGGCTGGGGGACAAGGACCTGTTCTACGAAGAGGCGGCGCGCATTCCGATGATCGTCGTCGATCCGGACGAGCGCGCGGCCGGCACCCGCGGAACCCGAAGCGACGCGCTCGTGGAAGCCATCGACCTCATTCCGACGTTCCTCGATTGCCTGGGCGCGGCGAATAACGAATCGCGGCTCGAGGGCCGCTCGCTTCTGCCGCTCCTTCGCGGCGAGGATAATACCCCGTTTCGCGACGCCGCCATCTGCGAGATGGATTACGCGTTCATACCGCTCCAGGAACAGCTCGGGGTCTCCGTCGCCGACGCCTGCGGAACCATGGTCCGGACCGGCCGCTACAAATACTGCGAATATCCGGAATTCCCGCCCCAGCTGTTCGATTTACGGGAAGACCCGCACGAACTCGTCGATTTGGGCGCCGATCCGGCGTCCCGGACCATCCGGCGGGAGCACGCCGATTTGCTGTTCGAGTGGCGGCAATCGCTCAGAAACCGGGTCACGGTCGCCGACGGCGAAATCGCCGACCTCAAGGAACGGCGCGCCAAATCGGGCCGGGAAAAACTCGGCTGGTAAGAGCCGCCGCAATTTGCAGGAATATAGGCGATGTCGAGCGCACCTGTTGTCGAAATAGACCTGAACGAATTTTGGGCCGATCCCTACCCCACGCTCTCCAGGCTTCGCGCCGAGACGCCCATCGCCTTCGTGCCGCAATTGAACGCCACCCTGTTCGCGCGCCGGGAAGACATCTTCGCCAGCGAGAAGAACATCGGGGTTTTCAGTTCCCAGCAGCCGAACGGCCTGATGAACAAGATCATGGGAATGAATTTGATGCGCAAGGATGGCCAGGCGCACAAGGTCGAGCGCAAGGCCATCCTCCCCTCCATGTCGCCTCAGGCCGTCAAGGCGCACTGGTTCCATATATTCTCGGAAATAGCCGATCGCCTGCTCGATGAACTGGTCCCGAAAAAAAAGCGCGGATCTGGTGGCCGAATTCGCCCTGCCTTATTCGGGAGAATGCCTGAAGGCGATGACCGGCCTTACCCGGCAATCCTACAAGGATATCGACACGTGGTCGCAGGCCATGATCGACGCGATATCGAACTATGAAGGCGATCCGGACATCGCGGAAAGAGGCCTCGCCGCCGTCAAATCGATCCATGAAGCCATCGACGAGCGGGTCGAGGATATCGACCCGGAATCGGATCTCAGCCTGCTCGGAGTCATGCTCCATGCCGGCCTGCCCATGGAGGCGATTTACGCGAACATTTGCCTCTCCATCAGCGGCGGCCAGAACGAGCCCAGGGACGCGCTTGCCGGCGCGGCCTGGGCATTACTCGCCCACCCCGATCAAATGGAAATCGTCGGGAGAGGCGGCGTGGGCTGGCTCCAGGTGTTCGAGGAGTACTGCCGATGGATCGCGCCGGTGGGAATGTCGCCGAGACGCATCGCTCGAAACTGGAAGATACGGGACGTCGAACTCGAGCCGGAGGACATGATCTTTTTCATGTTTTCCTTGGCCAACCGGGACGAAGGCGTATTTGAACATGCAGATCGGTTCGATGTTTCCCGGGATGTTTCCCAGGCGATTTCATTTGGAGCCGGCCCCCATTTCTGCGCCGGCGCCTGGGCATCCCGCACGATGGTCGGCGAGGTTGCCCTGCCCAGGTTCTTCGAGCGAACCGGCAATCCCGGACTGGCCGGAGACGAGGCGGTCGAATTTGCCGGTTGGGCGTTTCGCGGTCCCTTGAAGGTTCCCGTGTCCTGGCGTTGAACGTCCATGGCCGGGCGCCCGGCGTCGGGACGACGACGCCGCGCCGAGGGCCGCGGAGGGGAACCGATCCCTACTGGAGCTTGTCGGCGAACTCGGCGACGCGCTGCTTGTCCAGGTACATCCGGGTGCCGTCACCGAAGATCTTCCTGCCCGACTTATCGAAGATGAAGCTCGACGGCACGTAGGTGACCGGATTGAAATGCTTCATCACCGCTTCGTTCATGGAGACCGCCTTGATCGCCGGGTGGAACCCCTTGACCATCCGGCTCAGCCGGCGATCGGACGGGTTGCCGTAGCGGCCCTCGTCCCAATTGACCGCGATGACCGTCAGCTTGTCGAGGCCGCCTTCGTCCAGGTATTCACGGAGTTGCACGAACCCCGCCCGGCACGTCATTCACCAACTGGCGAAAAACGTCACCAGGACCGGCTTGCCGTCGAAGGTCTCCCGGTCCACATTCCGGTTCGAAATGGGCTGGGCGTCGATGAGCGCCTGCTTGACCTCGTCGGTCAGCACCAGCCCCTGATTGGCTTCCGCCTGCGGCTGAAACGTGAAAACCGCGATGCCCAGGGCGGCGGCGAAAAGCGTCCGTGCGAATTTCATGAACCTGATCCTCTTGGCCCAAACTGGCCGTTGGTTGGTTTAGCGAAGCGAATTTACATCCCCTTTGCGGGGTTTGGATAGACCTGGATTGCGGCCTCCCCAACATGTGAAGTCATTGCACTCCCGCGACCGCCGGAGTACACAGCGCCCCAACCCTCGCGGAACCCCCGACCGGAAGCTCGAACGTGGTCAAATTTCCCATTCCCGCCCCGCTGCTCTGGACCGGCCTGTGGGCCGTTCTGGTGGCGGTGGCGCTGTTTTTCCGTCCCCTTCTGCCGGTCGACGAGACCCGCTACGTGGGCGTGGCGTGGGAGATGTGGCTCAGGGACGATTTCCTGGTGCCCCATCTCAACGGCGATCCTTACAGCCACAAACCGCCGCTGCTGTTCTGGCTGATGCAGGCCGGGTGGAGCGTGTTCGGGGTCAACGACTGGTGGCCCCGGCTGGTCTCGCCGGCGTTCGGGCTGGGCTGCGTGTTTCTCACCGCCGGTCTCGCCAAAC
Organism: Rhodospirillales bacterium; assembly: GCA_965221855.1. Lineage (GTDB taxonomy): Bacteria > Pseudomonadota > Alphaproteobacteria > Rhodospirillales > UBA2165 > JAJDXO01. The sequence continues at coordinate 306,058 of CBDCSV010000010.1, forward strand.
GCCTGTGGCCGGACCGGGATGTCCACCTCCTAGCCCCGCTGTTTCTCTTGGGGAGCGTGTTCTGGGGCCTGTACACCACGCTCACCATGTTCGACCTGATCCTCTCCTTCTGGGCGCTGGTCGGCATTCACGGATTGGTCGACGCGGACACGGCTGAACAAGGGGGCCGCCGGATCCGGGGCTGGCTGCTGTTCGCCGCCGGCATCGGGTTCGGGGTGCTCGCCAAGGGGCCGGTGATCCTGGTGTTTCTGCTGCCGCCGGCATTGTTGGCGCCCCTTTGGCGGGACACGGGGCGAGGCACGGAGCGAACGGGAGGCGGCAACTGGGTCCGATGGTACCTGGGCGCATCGGCGGGCGTGGCGCTCGGCGCGGCGATTGCCCTTGCCTGGGCGCTGCCGGCCGGGTTCGCGGGCGGCGAGGCCTACCGCAACGCCATCTTCTGGGGCCAGTCGGCGGGCCGGCTGGTCGACTCGTTCGACCACGGCCTGCCGTTTTGGTGGTATCTGCCGCTGCTGCCGGTGATTCTGCTGCCGTGGATCATCTGGCCCACCTTCTGGCGGGCCGCCGGCGCCTGGCTCTGGGAACACGGCGGCGACAGCGGCACCCGCCTGGCGGCGGTGTGGATCGCCGCCGCCCTGATCGCCCTGTCGCTGATCAGCGGCAAGCGGCCCCATTACCTGCTGCCCATGCTGCCGGCCATGGCGCTGATCGGCGCCGGGGTCATCGAGTACGCCGTCCGCCGGAGGCACGCCGGCGGATGGGGCGATCTCCTGCCCTGGGCGCTGGCCGCGCTGGCTTTCGCCGCCTTCGTCGGGTTTGCCCCGGCGATCGGCCCGGCCCTGGACCTCGACGTGCGGCGCCTCGACGAATGGCTGACAGCCTACTCGCCGCTCTGGGCGCTGGCGCCCCTGGGCGCGGGCCTCCTATTGCCGTTTCTGGCGCGCCGGGCGGGCGCCGCGTCGCGGATGCTCGGCCTGGCGATGGTCTCGGCCGCCATCCTGGTGACCGTCCACGGGGTCGCCGGACCGCAACTCGGCCGGGCCTACGACCTCAAGGGCATCGCCTTCCATCTCAAGGATCTGCAGAATCGGGGCTACGCCATCGCCCACCTGGGCAAATATCACGGCCAGTACAACTTCCTCGGCCGTCTGGAGCCCAACATCGCGACCACCGATTCGAACAGACTCAAGGCCTGGCTGGAACGGAATCCCAAAGCCAAGATCGTCGGTTCCACCCACCGCCTGACGGCCGGACCGGCGCCTGAATTCACCTGGCCGTTCCGCGGCCGGACGGTCGCCGTTTGGGACGGCCGGGCGCTGCTCGCCGCCCCCGGGCCCGAAATCCGGTAGGCTTCTATTCCCTGCCCGGGTTTTCGTGGCCGCACGAAGGGCAGGTCCGGAGCCCGGCGTCGCCGTAATACTCCTCGAACACGGGCGGCAGGTCCTCGACGATGCTTTCCAGCATCACTTCCCGGCGATGCACCAGCGCGTTGCACTCCTCGCAATACCATTCGAAGGCGTCGGGCGCGCCCTTGGGACGCTGATACTCGATGACCAGACCGACGCTGTCGGCGGGGCGCTGCGGCGAATGCCGGACATGGGGCGGCAGCAGGAAAATATCCCCCTCCTTGATCGGCACATCCTTGGGTTTCCCGTCTTCCTGGATGCGCAGCACCATGTCGCCCTTGAGCTGATAGAAGAACTCTTCGACGGGATCGTCATGGTAGTCGGTCCGGACATTGGGACCGCCGACGATGGTCACCATGAAATCCGTTCCCTCCCAGATCTGGGCATTGCCGACCGGGGGCTTCAGCAGTTCGGCGTGATCGTCGATCCATTGCTGAAGATTGAATGCCGCCAAACCGGCCATCCGCCCTCTCCTTGATTGGTTATCCGCCCGGTTCATGCTATCTCCGCCATATGAGGCGGGCAACGCCGGCAAACATAAGGGGAGCATACCATGGCGGCGAATGAATCGGGCAAAAGAGTACGGGCGCGGGCCAATTATCCGCTGGCCAGGCGGGCCGGCGACATCATCTACGTATCGGGCACCAGCGCCCGGCAGCCGGACAACTCGTTTGCCGGTGTCGAAGTGGATGAGATGGGCACCACCAATCTGGACATACGGGCGCAGACCGCGGCGGTGTTCGAGAATATGCGGACCAGCCTCCGGGACGTCGGCGCCGATTTGGAAGACCTGGTGGATGTCACCTGTTTTCTTGTGAATATCAACGATTTCGGCGGCTTCAACGAGGTCTATAACCGCACCTTCGAGACCGGAACGGGCCCGGCCCGGACCACCGTCGCCGTCCACCAGCTGCCCCATCCCCACCTGTTGGTCGAGATCAAAGGCACCGCCCACAAGCCCGAATAATTGCCCGGGTTTCGCGGACGGCACGATTGTCAAATTGTTCTGGATGTGAACAATGATACTCAACGGGGCGCGTTTCCCGACGTCCCCTGAAAACAAGGCTTCACCGTTCAACCGTTAGAGAGGAATCCCATGTCCAAGACACGCACTGCCATCGCCCTGGCGGCCGGTTTCGCCGCCGCCGTGGCTATGATCCCGGATACCGCGTCCGCCCAGAAGACGCTCCGGTTCATGACCTTCATTCCGCCGGTCGCCAACCCGGGCAAGACGTTCTATATCCCGTGGATCAAAAAGCTGAACGAGGCTGCCGGGGGCAAGATGAAGGTCCAGGCCTTCTGGTCCATGCAGCTTGGCGGCAAGGCGCCTCAGCTTCTCGACCAGGTTCGTGACGGCGTCGTCGACATCGGCTGGACCCTTCCGGGCTTCACGCCGGGCCGCATGCCGCGGGTCGAGCCGTTCGAGCTTCCCCTCGTCCACAAGGATGCGCTCTCGACCACATTGGCGCTCCAGGACTTTCAGGACAAGTACCTGAACGACACCGACCTCAAGGACTACAAGCCGCTGCTGCTGCACGTCCACGAGGGCTTCCTGTTCCAGACCAAGTTCCCGATCTCCAAGATGGAAGACCTGAAGGGCAAGAAGCTGCGTGCCGCGTCCCGCGGCGGCGTGTGGATGCTCCAGGCCATCGGCGCGACGGGCATCGGCATGCCGCTGAACCAAATTCCGCCGGCCCTTTCCAAGGGCGTCATCGACGGCGTGACCCTGCCTTACGAGATCGCGCCGGCGGTGAAGACCCAGGATCTGGTCAGCCACTTCACCAAGCTGGCGGGACCGCAGCCCCGCCTCGGCACCAACGTCTTTACGCTGCTCATGAACAAGCGCAGCTATGACGGTCTGTCCGCCGACATGCGCAAGGTCATCGACGACAATTCGGGCCGCAACATTGCCCGCGCGGCCGGACAGAACTGGCGCGATATCGAGGCGCCGGGCCGCAAGGTCGTCGAAAGCAAGAAAAAGAACAAGTTCGCGACCCTGCCGCCGGCCGAGGTGGCCAAGATCCGCAAGGCCTCCGAGCCGGTATTCGACCGTTGGTTCGCTGAAATGAAGAAGATCGGTGTGGACGGTCCGACGCTCCTGAAGGACGCCCGCGCACTGATCGACAAGTACTCGAAGTAAGCCGGAGCCCGGACCGCCGTTAAGGCGGTCCGGCGGTCTCTATGGCCGAAGGCATGGAACATTTCTCCCGGCCCGCCGATCCGGTGGGCCGGGTGCTTTATCGGATCGCACGCATATTCGCGATCCTGGGGGGAATACTCCTGTGCCTGGTCGGCCTGATGACCACCGTCAGCATCATCGGCCGGTTTGTTTTTTCCTATCCGGTTCCCGGCGATTTCGAGCTGGTCGCCATCGGCACGGGGCTATCGGTGTTCGCCTTTCTGCCCTGGTGTCAATTGATGCGCGGCAACGTGATCGTCGATTTCTTCATGGACAAGGCGCCGACCCGCGCCAAGACCTTCTGCGATACCGTCGGCGGGCTGCTGTATCTGGGTATCGGCGCCCTCCTCACCTGGCGCATGGTGTTCGGCGGCTTCGATATGTACAACTACAACGAGGTCTCCATGACCATCGGTTTTCCCCGCTGGACGACCTTCCCCATCTCGATCCTGCTGATGGGTTTCCTGGTCATCGTGGTGATCTACACCATCTTCCGGTCCATCGCCGAAACCCGCGCCGGACGGTTCTTCGACGAAGGCTCCGGCGGTGTGGGCTAGGACATGAGTTCCCTCGCCATAGGCGGCGTGGGCTTCGTCGTCCTCCTCGGGATGCTGGCGGTTCGTATTCCCATCGGCATCGCCATGATCAGCGTCGGCATCACCGGCTATCTGATGATCGCCGGATCGGTGCCGCTGTTGAGCTACCTCAAGACCGAGACCTATTGGGCGTTCACCACCTTCGATCTGTCGGTGGTGCCCCTGTTCCTGCTGATGGGACAGTTCGCCGCCAAGGCGGGCCTGTCGTCGGCCCTGTTCACCGCGGCCAATACCTGGCTCGGCCATCACCGGGGCGGGGTCGCCATGGCCGCGGTCGGCGGCTGCGCCGGGTTCGGCGCCATCTCGGGCTCGTCGCTGGCCACCGCGGCGACCATGGGACAGGTGGCGCTCCCCGAGTTGCGCCGGTTCAATTATTCGGGCTCGCTGGCCACCGGCGCGCTGGCGGCGGGCGGTACGCTGGGCATCCTCATTCCGCCGTCGGTGGTGCTGATCATCTACGCCATCATGGTCGAGAGCAACGTCGCCGCACTGTTCCAGGCGGCGTTCCTTCCGGGCGTCCTCGCGGCGCTGGGCTACATGCTGGCCATCGCCATCGTTGTCCGCATCAACCCGGAAGCCGGCCCCGCGGGCGAGCGCGCGTCCCGCGCCGCCAAATGGGCGGCGCTGTTGGAAATCTGGCCGGTTCTGGTCATCTTCCTGCTGGTCATGGGCGGCATCTACGCGGGCGTGTTCACCCCCACGGAAGGCGCGGCCATCGGCTCCGTCGGCACCTTCCTGATCGCGGTCACCAAGGGCGGCATGCGCCTGGAGGGCTTCCTCGACGCCATCCTGGGAACGGCGCAGACCACGGCGATGATTTTCCTCATTCTGCTGGGCGCCAAGATATTCAATGCGTTCCTCGGCTTCTCGGAACTGCCGATCTTCGCCGCCGATTTCTTCCAGAATGCCGGCCTGTCGCCCTTCGTGGTCCTGCTGGGGATGATCATCCTCTACATCCTGCTGGGCTTCGTCATGGACTCGCTCTCCATGATCCTGCTGACGGTGCCGATCTTCTGGCCGATCATCGCCGGGCTGGATTTTGGGCTCGGGCCGGACGAGACCAAGCTGTGGTTCGGCATCATCACGCTGATCGTCGTCGAGATGGGGCTGATCACGCCGCCCGTCGGGCTCAACGTTTTCGTCATCAACTCCATGGCCAAGGACGTGCCCATGCTCGAGACCTTCAAGGGCGTGGTCCCGTTCATCACCTCGGATTTCATCCGGGTGGCGATCATCATCGCCTTCCCGGTCATCACCTTGATCCTGCCGGAACTGCTGGCGGTGGAATGATCAGCCGATCCAGGGCTGCACCCCGTCCCAGCATAGCTTGACGCCGGTCAGAAACAGCAGCGCGACGACGACGCGGTAGAACACCACGTCCGGGATGTTGCGGTGAATCCACAGGCCCAGCAGGATGCCCAGCGGCACCACCGGCAGCAGCACGACCGACGTCCAGAAATTGGTCAGGTTGAGGACTCCCAGCCACCCATAGGGGCCGATCTTGGCGTAGTTCACAAAGGCGTAAAAGAACGCCAGCGTTCCCATATAGACCGATTTGTCGAGCCGCTGAGGGATCATGTAGACGCTCATCGGCGGGCCGCCGGAATGCGCCACGAAGCTGGTGAACCCGGTCATCGCCGACCAGAACCCGCCTTTCCAGACATGGGGCTCGGCCGGCGGGCGTTCCAGCCGTTTGCGGTCGATGCCGACGAAGAAGTGAATGGCGAACCACACCGCGATCACGCCGATCACCAGCTTGATGGCCGCCTCGTCGAGATACTTGAAGCCGAGGGTGCCGAGCACGATGCCGACGGCGCCTCCCGGAATGATGATCCACAGGTTCTTGCGGTGCCAATGCCTGCGGAACGCCCAGACGGCGAAGATGTCCGCCAGACAGATGATGGGGAGCAGGATGGCCGCCGCCTGAGGCACGGTGACGACCAGCGCCATCAGCGGCGTGGCCAGCCCGCCGGTGCCGCCGACGCCCGCCTTGGCGATGCCGATGGACAGCACCGCGGGCACGGCAACCACATAGAACAAGGGGTTGGCGACGATCGAAAACTCGATCATCCGCCGCTCCCCCCGGAAACCATCGGGCTACTCGACCCGGAGCCCCGCCGCCTCGATGCCGTGACGCCCGGCGATCTCGTCGTTGTCGGAGGTGTCGCCGGTAACCCCGACGGCGCCGATGATCCCGCCGTCGGCATCCCTGAGCAGGACGCCGCCCGGCACGGGGACGATCCGCCCGCCCGAGGCATTCATCAGCGCGGTGACGAACTGGGGACGCTCCTGCCACACGTCACCCAGCTGCTTGGAGGAAGTGAACATGGCAAGCGCGCTCCACGCCTTGCCGAGGGCGATCTCGAAGCGGAGCAGGCTGGAACCGTCGCTTTTCTTGAACGCGACCAAATTGCCGCCGACATCGAGCACCGCGACGCTCAACGGCGCAAGGCCCATATCCACGCCTTTTTCGATGGTCGCATCGATAATCTTGTCGGCATCCGCCAGGCTCACGCTCGCCATGAAAAATTCTCCTCTGGACTCTTGGGGGTTGTGGTTCGGCGGGGAGTTTAGGTGCCGAATTCCGGGCAAGCCAGATGAAATTCGAGGGTCCTGCCGGGTGACGGCAACGGTCCTCGACGACCGGCCGGCTGGCCGCCGACGATTTCGTGAACGCGGCCCGCGCGGTGCTGGATTAACCATATTTTTCAATCATTTAATCCAGCCGCGCCCTTTTTCGGCAAGTGTGGCCGCGATCACGGTAATTGAACGGACGCTCAAATAAACTACATGTACGTCAGGGAATCACCGATTCCCGAAATCATGGGAACGGTCCCATGGCTGACCGGGCCGGCGAGACGCGGTCCGGGCAGTTGTCAGGAGAAGGACGATGCGGAACGATACGCACATCAAAACGATCGAGGAAACGGCGCGGGATGCGGCTTCCCGGGGCGACAAGCGCTTCGGCGCCATGCTGCGCCCGGTCCCGGCGATGGTTCTCGCTGGATCGCTGATGGCCGGTGTCGCCGTATTTGCAACCTCCGGCGCCCATGCCCAGGCCCCGGAAATGGGCGTCGACCGGGCCGACGTGGTCGAGCAGCTGGACAGCAAGCATTCGGAGACCCCGATTGCCCGCGGTCTCGGCAGCAACGGCACCGTTTACGAGGTATTCTCCACCCCTGACGGCGCCACCTGGACCATCATCATGACCCTGCCGAACGGCAAGAGCTACATGCTCGGGTCGGGTGAATACTGGGTCAACGTGCCGGTCGCCAAGATCAAGGGCCCTGGCATTTAGCGGGGCCGATCCCCGTTACGACGGGAACAGCAGCGACGGCAGCCAGGTGGCGATCCCGGGGAAGTTGATGATCATCACCATGCCGATCAGCATGATGATCCAATAGGGCGTCGACGACTTGAAGATGGTCATCACGTTCATGTCCGGATCGAAGCCCTGTATCGCCGATTTCACCGTATAGACCAACAGGCCGAAGGGCGGGGTGTAGAGCCCCGCCTCGATGGCGATGATGCCGATGATGGCGAAGGCGATGGGATCGATGCCGATCTTCACCGCGATGGGCGCGAAGATCGCCGCGGTCAGCAGCATGATCGAAATGGAATCGATGATCATGCCGAGCAGGAACCAGATGACCACCATCACGGTGAGGATCATCCACGGCTGCATGCCCGAGCCGAGGAACAGGCTCTCGATGGCATTGGCCATGCCGGTCATGGCCAGCGTCCGGGAATAGAGCGCCGCGGTCACCAGCAGCAGCAGGATCGGCGCCGAGGTGCGCCCCACCTGAAGGATGCCGTCGATGACGTCCTTGAGCCGGGCGCCCTTGATGATCGCCAGCATGAGGCCGATGAAGGCGCCGGCCCCGGCACCCTCCGTCGGCGTGAAGACGCCGAACCAGATGCCGCCCAGCACCGCGACGATGACCAGCAGAATGCCGCACAGGCTGACGATGAACTGGCCGGTGGAAACCTCTTCCACCTCATCCGGCTCCGCGGCGGCGGCTTCGGCTCCGGCGGCTTTGGCTTGCCGGTCCGCCCCGCCGCCGACCAGTTCCGGGTTCATGACCGCCCGGACGAAGACGTAGATCACGAACAGGGCCATCAGCAGCAGACCGGGCATGACGCCGGCGGCGAAGATCTGGCCGATGGATTGTTCGGTCAGGATGCCCCAGACGATCATCAGCACGCTGGGCGGGATCAGCATGCCCAGGCAGCTCGACCCGGCAACGGCGCCGAGGGCGAAGCCCTTGTGGTACCCGAAGCGTTTCATCTCCGGATACGCGATCCGCGAAAACGCGGCCGCCGAGGCAATACTGACGCCGGTGACGAACGAGAACAGCGCATTGCCGACCACCGTGGCGATGGCCAGCCGGCCGGGGATTTTCTTAAGCAGCTGATTTATCCCTCGATAGACGTCGGTGACGGTTCCCGATCTGCCTATGAATTCTCCCATCAGCATGAACAGAGGTATGACCGCGAAGACGTAGGCCCGGATGGCCTCGTAGGCCGTGGCCGCGAGCATCGACTGGACGGTGCCGAAGGCGAAGGAATCGGCACCGGTGGTCAGCCAGATACCCAGCGCGCTGGTCATCCCGAGGGCAATGGCGATGTGGACGCCGATCGTCACCAGGACGACCAGCGAGACGACGAGTATGACAGCGGTATTTGCTTCAAACATTGATCGTTCCCCGCCCGGTTACGGTCCCGGCGCGCCGGGGATGCTGTCCTCGGGCACTTCGCTGTCGAGCAGTTCGGGGCGGAAGATGTCCAGATAAGCCATGACGCCGTAGTTGATCATGGCGAGCGCGCTGCCGAGCAGCACGGTCCAGCGGGCCGGCCAGGACGGAACGCGAAGGGCGCCCTCGCCCTCGAATTCGCCCTCGACGAAGGAGGCGACGCTCTCTTGCCAGCCGCCGGTGATGATCATCAGGAAGAAGGCGACACCCAGCAGATAGCCGACGGCGAGCAGCACGCGCTGGACGCCGTGCGGAAACCGGGTGACCAGGAAATCGGCCTTCAGCATGGAACGGCTGCGAATGGCGTAGCCGACCTGCAGGAACACGATAATGACGATGGACGCGGCCACCATTTCAGCGGTGCCGTGGATCGGAAAATCAAACGCGCCGCGGCCGATGATATCGGCGAGCACAAGCACGGCAATCGCGAAGGTCCATGCCGCGGCGAGAATCATCAACGCCTTGGAGACCCAGTCGCTGATCTTGACGAGATTCATACGCCCCTACTCTCTGACGGCGGCCTGTCCCCGGGCCGCCAAACGAACAGCCACAAAAATCGCATGTCGTCGTTTATATGAAATTGCCGGCTGGATGCCAAACAGCGTCCAGCCGGCAAATCATTCGGGTCTTAAACTACGAACGCCTTATTTGACGACGTAGCGGACCGGCCACTTGTAGCCGACCTTCTCGGCGGCATCCAAGGTGGTGTTGAGGATAGCCTTGGCCGGGAAGCCTTCCTTTTCCAGGGATTCGGCGTGCTGTTGCGGCCAATGGGCAAGCTTCTGCGCCCAGGAGAGACGGACCTTCGGGCCCAGGTCGCTGACGGTGATGTTCTTCCTCAGCCACGCCATGTCTTTCTCATAGCCGGCCTTGTTGAACGTACCGGTCTGGACCTGATAGCGCTTGGCGACTTCCTGGAAGATCGGCTTCACTTCCGGCGGCAGGCTGGCCCAGAAACGGTTGTTGACCGTCAGGCCGTGCCAGGTGATCGAACCGAAGCCGATGGTGGTGTAGTACTTGCCCACCTCATGCAGCTTGAAGACCGGGCCCCAGGCGCTCGGGAACATGATGCCGCCCTCGGCGACGCCCGTCTTGATCTTCTGGTACCAGCCGGGCAGACCGTCGGTGACCGGGACGATGCCGACGTTGGCCTGCTTCATCCAGTTGAGGTTCAGGCCAGCGCCGAGAATCTTGCGGCCCTTGAGGTCGTCGACCGTCTTCCATGGGAAGTTGGTGCCGATGTTGTAGCCGCCGTCACCGATGATCGCCAGAAGGGTCTGATTGAACTTCTGGAAACGCTTGGAGAGGCTCGGATACTTGTCGTACACCGCGGTGGCGATGGCCACCGACTGCACCGGGTCCATGGTGCCGAAGGGCAGCATGATCTGGAACGCATGCATCTTCAGCTTGGAGGCCTCGAAGCAGTAGCAGAAACCGCCAACGTCGACGACGCCGTTCTGGACGCCCTCGAAGGTGTCGAACACTTTCACGATGGAGCCGGAATAACCCTCGATGAAGTTGATCTTGTAGCTGGTCTTGCTCTCGACCGCCTTTTTGAGCTCGGTCTGGAAGAAGTTCTTCATCAGGCCGGCATAGACAACGGTCGGCGGGTGGCCGGACGCGATGCGGACGTTGATGGTCTTGGCGTCTGCGGTCGGCGCGGCGGTCAACGCAGCACCCGCGACGAAAGCCGCGGCAGAGACGCCAAGGATGGACTTCGAAAACATGTTCATGAAATACCTCCCAAAGGCTGTTCTGGCGCGGGAGAAAGAATATGCCCCCAGCGCTGATCAGAACATACAAGCCCAGTCCGGGCCGGTCCAGTCTTATACAAGACGTTTTGACCAGCGAATTCCGCAGGATTTCCGCGCCGGGGCATCCCGCCCGGGCATCACACCGGCTCAAATGGCATCTTTCCCATCGGCCAAAAATCAGCTAAGCCGACGCGGATCGAATGTTGGGGTGAATCCCACGGTCCGGGGGGAACGCAGAGGTGATATCCGAAGACCAGTTCAAGCAGGGCATGCGGCAGTTGGCGTCCGCCGTCAACGTGATCACCGTCGATCACGCCGGCCGGCGCGACGGACTGACGGCGACGGCGGCCTGTTCGGTCTCCGCCGAGCCGCCGCAGCTGCTTATCTGCGTCAATCGCGATGCCCTGGCCCATGACCTGATCGAGGGCGCGGGCGCGTTCTGCCTCAACATTCTGTGCAAGGACCAGGAAGATGTCGCCATGCGCTTCGCCGGCCTGGACGGCGCCGACCGCGCTGACCGCTACGGCGTTGGCAACTGGACGACGCTGGAGACCGGCGCGCCGGTGCTCGAAGGGACCCTGGTCAGCTTCGACTGCAGGATCGCCCAGCAAATCGCCGCCGGCACCCACTCCATCTTCATCGGCGAGATCGTCGCGGCGACGGAGATTCGCGACGGCCGCCCGCTGATGTACGGCGAGGGGCAGTTCACCACCCTCGAAAGCGTCGCCAATTAGGGTCCGGTCTCGATTGAGCCGCCGTAAGCGTGTTGCAGCGATGAGGTCGGCGCCGGGCGAGGGAAGAATTTCCATTCCCCTCCACCCTCGACGCCCGGCCGGTTGCCGGCCGTCTCGACCTCCCCCTTCCAGCCTTCGTAGCCGAAGGCTACTTCGGCGGAGTAGGCCCAGGGGGGAGGTGATCCAATCCGCCTATTCCCTCCCCCCTCGAGGGGGAGGGTCAGGGAGGGGGGGCGAAATCGGGAAGCCCCTTTCGATTCACAATTGCGCCCTCTCGCTCTAGCCATAAGAAAGGCCGGACCCCAAGGGGCCCGGCCTCTCGTTCGTATTCGTCCCCGCGTCAGGTAATGGGCAGGAACTTGCCCTTGGTCGGGATCGACGGGGCGGTCTTGTTGTTGACCACCTGCAGATCGTACTTGTACTTGGTTCCACGGACCCATTGGCCGCCGACCAGCGGCGTCTTGGAGACGTTCTTCACCGGCTTGCCGCCCCAGTTCACCTTGCCGACGATGGTGTCCAGGTTGGTGGCCCGGATGGACTCGATGATGGCCTTCGGCGAATCCACGCTCTTGGTCCGCTTGAGGACGTCGGTGGCAACCTCGAACAAGGCGTGGCGGAAGCCGATGGGCTGGGTCCACTGCTTCTTGGTCGCCGCCTCGTAGGCCGCCGCCAGCTGGCCGGCGGTCACGCCGGTGAGGCTCGACTTGAACGGATGGCTGGGCGTCCACCAGACCTCGGAGGACAGGCCGACGCCGCGGTCGCCCAATGCCTCGATGGCGGCCGGGAAGAGAAGCGCCTTGCCCACGGTCACGATCTTGGGCTTGAAGCCCTGCTGCGCGGCCTGGGTCCAGAAGGTGGTGAAATCCGGCGGGATCATCACGCCGGAAACGATCTCCACATTGTTCTTCTTGAACTCCGCGATCTGCGCCGAAAAGTCGTCACTCGGCGCCTGATAGCGGCCCGGATCGACGAGCTTGAAGCCGGCCGCCTTCAGCGGGCCGGGAAATCCGAGTTTGGGATCACCCCAGGCATTGCCGTCGGAATCGTTCGGCCACAGCGCGCCCACCGTCTTGTTGGAGGGGATGGAGTTCCAAAGGTTGAGGAACACGCCGATGACGTCCTCGAGGCCCCAGAAGAAGTGGTAGGTCCAGTCGAAGCCCTTGGCCGGATTGCCGCCGCGGCCGAAGAAATAAGGCTGCCACGGCGCATCCGAGGTAATGCAGGGCACCTCGTTGATCTCGGCCTGATCGGAAAGCGGGTTGGTGGTCTCGGGCGTGCCGGCGCCCATGATGATGTCGACCTCGTCCTTGAGGATCAAATCGGCGGACACTTCGGCGCCCCGGTTGGGGTTGGACTGGGTGTCCTTGACGATGATCTCGACCGGGTGCACCTGGTTGCCGATCTTGACGCCGTTCTTGAGGTGGTTGCGCACCCCGTTGATGACGAAGTCGTCGGCCTCGGCGAAGGGCGCCAGCGGGCCGGTCCGCGGGCTCACGTAACCGAGCTTGACCGGCCGGCCGGCCGAGTAGGCCAGGCTGGACCGCAAAATTGCCGGCGCCGCAACGGCGCCCGCGGTCAGAACGGTGCCGGTCTTTACGAACTTCCGACGGGTAACTTTTGGTGTCGGAACCTTTTTGTCAGACATGATGGTCTCCCATGACTATTGGTTTTCGCGCACTTAACGGTTTGTGATCAGGATTCTCCCTGTTTGCGCAGGAGGTGGTAACTCAGCTCGCCCGGATCCTGGAGATCAGGTACGGTCCAGCCGTTTAGATCATATTCGGCCATGCATTGCTCGGCAAAGCCTCTGAAGGCGGCGGCGTTGCCCGACGCTTCCGCGCCGAACAGGCAGTACCGCCGGATTTCCTCGGTCGATCCGCCATAGTTGATTTCATAAAGTTCGTGGCGGGCGCCGAACTCGCTGCCCAACGTGTCCCACAGCAGTTTCATCAGCTTGACCCGTTCCTCGGCGGAATAGCCGTTGGATCCGCGGAGATAACGATCGAGATACGGACGAATGTCGTCGTTCTTGAAATCGTCGGCGTGGGAATTGAGATAAATCAAACCGGAGGCGCAGGTCTGCTCGATGATGTACTTGACCTTGGTATAGGCCATGGTGGCGATGATCTGATAGGCGTTTCCGGGCTCCATCTTCGGCAGCACGTAGTCGTCGATCCAAGGCTGCGGATCGCGGACCATGGCGTCGGAAAGACCCCAGAACAGGTTCCGCCAGGCGATCACCTCGCCCACATTGGCCTGAACGCCGCGGTAGTCCTTCGTCCCCGCGGCCTCCACCGCCTTCAGCAGCAGGCCGGCGATGAAATCGAGCTTGACCGCCAGCCGGGTGCAGCCGTGGACGACGAAGCGCGGCAGGAATCCGGTCTGGGGAAAGAAGTTGTTCGCCTTTTCCATGTCGCGGTAAACGAAAACGTTCTCCCACGGCACCAGGACATTATCCATGATGAACACGGCGTCGTTCTCGTCCAGCCGGCTGGACAGGGGGTAGTCGAAGGGGCTCCCCATCGCGGTAGACGTCATCTCGTACGAGGCGCGGCAGAGAAATTTGACGCCGGGCGCGTTGGTCGGGACCATGAAGACCACCGCGAAATCTTCGTCCTGCACGGGAATCAATCCGTGATGTGCGACAAAGGTGTAGTTGGTCAGTACGCTTCCGGTGGCCACCACCTTGGCCCCGGAAACCACGATACCGGAGTCGGTTTCCTTCACCACGTGGCAGCAGATGTCGCCCGCCTCGTTCGGCGGCTTGTCCCGGTCGATGGGCGGATGGATGATCGCGTGGTTTACGTACGCCACCCGCTCCTGGGTGTATTTGTACCAACGCTGTGCGTTCTCCTGATAGGGATCGTAAAATTGAGCGTTCGCGCCAAGCGTCGCCAGGAACGAAGCCTTGTAGTCGGGTGAGCGCCCGATCCAGCCGTAGGTGACGCGCGCCCACTCGGCAATGGCGCTTTGTCCCATCAACAGGTCGTCGAGGTTCTTCGGCGCCTTGAAGTAGGCGTGCGTGGTTCCGCCGTTGCCGGTGTCGGTGGGAACCATGATCTTGTCGGCATGCTCGGAGTCGTGCATGGCGTCGTAGAGGCGGGCCGTCATGCGGGCCGTGTTCCGGAACGCCGGATGTTCCAGGACATTCCCGACCCGTTCGCCGTAGATGTAGACCTCGCGGTCGTCATCTATGGATTCCAGGTACTCCTTGCCGGTCATCGGCTTGGAACCTTCGATCGTGCCGGTGGTCTCGGGCAATGACGCGAATGTTTCGCGCTCTTCGAAATTCGTGACGTCGTCCATGACGGGACCCTCCGATTGAGCCATTTCGTCGCCGGCGATCAGGGCCGGAGCTACCTAAATCGATTGGAATTCGCCGGGCAATTGCCGATGCCGGGGTGGATCACATGACGATACATGGTCCGATTTGGCGTCCGATTTGGCCGCCGGCGACCGGCAGCCGACGGTCGGCCAAAGCACCGAAACGCGCTCATCCGGCCGCGAATACCCGATCGTGGATAGGTAACACCTCCCTGAAGCCGTTGTATAGTATTGTTTTTATTATGGAAATTTCATTTGTTCGATTATCGTACATTTGTGCGTTAAACGAACAGGCAAACAATATCCGATTTCGCATTACGCTTCAAGTGCCAACAATTCGAGGTGACGTAAAAATTTATGTGTCAGTTGGGAATGGGGTACTCCCTGTGGTTTACGACAACCGCAAGAAGGAGCACCCCGATGCCACAGCAAGCTGTAACGATTGAGAACCTACCACAAGCCTTTGAGGTGGTGAAGGAGATGCAAGCAGGCGGATTGGACTGGGGCGAGGGTTATCGCCCGCTTGGCCGCCAGGCGCTGGCCGAGATCATCGAGGGCCGGATGGCCGAGGCGGTGGATCGCTGGCTCGACGGCCTCGATGGCAGCGCTATGCGCGACCGGCGCAACGGCACCTACCGGCGCCGCCTGCTCAGCGAGCTCGGCGACATCGAGCTCAACGTGCCGCGCACCCGGCACTTCTGCCCGACCGAGGTTCTGAAGAGCTACGCAAGGCGCGCTCCAGAGATCGACCGCGCCATCCTGGCCGGCTTCGTGCTGGGGCTCTCGACCCGCAAGGTCGGCGAGGTCCTGCTTGCCCTGCTCGGGCGTCCGGTCTCGGCCGCGACGGTGAGCCGGGTCGCCAAGACCCTCGATCTGTCGGTCGCCGCATTCCACCGCCGGCCGCTGAAGAACGCCTACAAGGCGCTGATGCTCGACGGCGTGGTGCTGGCCTGCAAGACCGGCGCCGGCGCGCTCAGGAGGCCGGTCCTGGTGGCGCTGGGCATACGGCACGACGGCAAGAAGGAGATTATCGACTTCCAACTCGCCGCCAGCGAGAGCGCCGCGGAGTGGGAGCGCTTCCTCACCGCGTTGCACCGCCGCGGCCTCACCGGCGAGGGCCTTGAGATGATCTGCGTTGATGGCGGCCAAGGCCTGCTCGCCGCCTTGCCGATCGTCTATCACGGCATCCCCGTTCAGAGGTGCTGGGCGCACAAAATCAGGAACATCCTCAACAAGGTCCGCGTAGCCGACCAGCAGGCCGTCAAGGCCGACGTCCACGCCGTCATGAATGCCCCCAACCGCCGCAAGGCCGAGACCGCCGCCCGCCGCTTCGCCGACGCCTGGGAAGATACCTACCCCAAGGCCGTCGCCTGCCTGCGCAACGACCTCGACGACCTGCTCACCTGCTTCCGCTACAAGGACCTCGCCGAGCGAAAGCAGGTCAGGACCACCAATGCCATCGAACGGAGGTTCCGCGAGGTTCGCAGACGAACCCGGCCCATGGGAACCTTCAAGGATAAAACCTCAATGGACCGCATCCTCTTCGCGGTCTTCATTCACGAAAACAAGTCTCAGGGAATCAGTACCCCAGTCTCCCTGACACATAACTCTTGACGTTACCCAATTCGAGGCCGCGCTAGATCGGGTCATGTTTTGACGGAACCACGGCGCGGTTTCGTCAAAACATGTGAATCGGCTCTAGACGGACGCCGAAATTCTCTCCTCGGCTTCCTGAAGTCTGGAAAGCAATTGGTTCCGCAGGTTCTCCCGAGTTGAACGGGTGCTGCTCACGCTGATGCTGATGGAACCGAGAAGACCACCGTCACGCCCGCACACCGGAACGGCGATGGATCGCAGCCCTTTCTCCAACTCCTCATCGACGATCGAGAACCCCTGGGCGTGGTCGGCCTGTATCCGGTCATACAATCCGGCAAGGCTGGTGATGGTGCTCGCCGTGTATGCCATGACCCGAATTGACTTCAGCCGGCGCCACAATTCCGCCTGGTCCAGGAAGCCGAGCTGAACCCGGCCCATCGCCGTGTGAAACGCCGGCAATCGCGTCCCCACCGACTCATCGACGGACATCAGCCGCCCGGAGGAGACATGGGCGACGTAAACGATATCCGTACCCTGCAGCACCGACGCCGAGGAAGACTCCTCGACCTCATCGCTCAGCTCCCGCAGCAAATTCGCGGTCCGGTCGATCCAGCTTTGCGCCGCGAGAAATCGATAGCCGAGGTCAAGCGCCTTTGGACCGAGGGAAAAGGCGCGCCCTTCCTGCTCGACATACCCAAGGACGTGGAGGGTGTGAAGCACGCGGCGCGCGGTCGCCCGCGACAGGCCGGCCAGAGTCGCGGCCTCGCTCACCGTAAGGGTCGGATGATCCTCTCCAAATGCGGTGATGACGTGGAGGCCCTTGGCCAGCGTTTCAAGATACTCCTTGTCTCTTCCGACGACCTGATCCATACGTTCGATAATCGAACAAACTCGATTTGGGGTCAAGCAAGGCCGGAACCAGGGCAATCGCATTAGCCTATTTCGGCGATGAGTTTTCGGAGGAAGTTGTCGCTCCACCCGGCGCGATTGAACTTGAGACGGTTTGATCCCTTGTCCTTGTTGCGTTTGATGACGTTGAGGGCGAGGCGTCTGAGGAGAGCGAGGTTTTCCGGGGCGTTGTCCTTGCGGGCTCGGGCCTGATCTTCGTCCATGACCACATCGAGCACCCAATGGAGTTGGTTCTCGATCCCCCAGTGTCCGCGGACGAGGCGGTTCAGTTCGTCGGCGGTGAGCGGCCAGGAGGCGATGAAGTAGCGCACCGCTGTCGTGGCCCGGCCGTCGGTCTCGCGGCTGGAGGTGACCTTGCCGACAGCGGCCAGGGCCGGCCACCGGTGGGCTTCGGCGAGCCAGTCCATATCGTGCAGCACCTCGGCGCGGCGGGTTTCGATGCGGCCGTGGCCGGCGTCCACCGTCTGGTCCACGCCGTCGGCGGGCGCCTGGGGATCGTCCAGCAGCAGTTTGACGTCGGCGAGAAGGTCGGGCTGGTTGGCCTTCAGCGCCATCAGGTAATCGGCGCCGGCCTCGTGGATGTCGCGGGCCGTGCCGCTCTGGCAGTGCATGGCGTCCATGGTCATCACCGCGCCTTCGAGGCTGAGCAGCTTGAGCAAGGCCGGCACGGCGGTGATCTCGTTGCTCGCGCCCACGTTCATCTGGCCTAGAACCAGCCGCTGATCGGCGGCCCAGGCGCTGACCAGGTGGAGCGGCGAGGTTCCGGAGGCCCGATCGAAGGAGCGCCTCAGGCTCTTGCCATCAATCGCAACAACCTCCGCCCGGGCGGTCGCGAAATCGGACATGAAGCGCTGGAAGGCGGCATGAAAGGCCCGCGGGTCCAACAACCGGAACAGCCGCGAGAAGGTGTCGTGGCTGGGCGGGCCAGCGGGCAGGGTCAGGAACTCGCGCAGCACCTCTTCCTTGGCCTCGGCGAAGTCCGCCATGTCAACGCACGACGTGCTTCCACACAGCGCCGCGCACAGCGCCATGAACAGCATCTCAAGAAGATCATGACGCAACGCGTTGCCCGTGCGCGGATCATCAAGACCCGAAAAACTCTCCCGAAATCTCTCCACCGAAACCTCCATCAAACGTCAAAGAAGCTCCAGCAGCAGCGATACTCATTTCCATTCCGTTTACGAAGCCATTCCGTTCACGAACCAAATCAAATGCGATTGCCCTGCATGATCAGGCCATGATGTTGTCGACGTCACGGGCTCCTAGTCTTGTCTAGTGGCCGGCGAGCAGACACACTTCGCATTCCGATCGGGGCCGTTTGACCGTAAGCGGTGCGAGCGCCCCACCTTATCTCTGTATCGCTGTTGGAGTTGGATGATCCTTTTACCGGGAGGGTCATACGATGCAAGAGCAGGATCGCTTCGACCAGGAACAGCTGGTTGGGGAAGAGGATAACGAGGAGGCCGGATCGGTCGAAGGCTGGCGCGCCTTGCAGCCGGCTGCACGTCGGCAGCACTGGTCGGAAGAAGAGAAGGCTTGGATCGTCCAGGAGAGTTTTGAGCAGGGGACGACCGTAGAGGAGGTCGCCAAGCGCCATGGGGTTCCGCATAGGCGGCTGTCATTCTGGCGCAAGCAGTTCCGCCGGGGCGAACTCGTGGCGCCTCCGGCGCCGCAGAGCGAGGCGCCGTTCGCCCATGTCGAAGTGGAGGCGGCGTCGGGGCCCGGCCATGTCGGTTCGGTTTCGATCGAGGCGCGGGGCGTGACGGTACGCCTCGACGGCGACGTGAGCACGGTGCGCATCACCTCGATCGCCTCGGCGCTGCGAGCGATCCGATGATCGTCGCGGGCTCTGGGTTGAAGGTCGTGGTGGCGACGCGGCCTGTGGACTTCCGCAAGGGCCATGACGGGCTGGTGGCGGTGGTCGAGCACGAGCTCGGTCTGGACCCGTATTCCGGCATCGTGTTCGTATTCCGCCCCAAGCGCGCCGACCGGATCAAGGTTCTGTGGTGGGACGGGACCGGATTGGTGCTGGCATCGAAGCGTCTTGAGCAGGCCCGGTTCGCCTGGCCGGCGGTCCGCGACGGGGTGATGCGCCTGTCGCGGGCGCAGTTCGAGGCTTTGTTCGAGGGTCTGGACTGGCGCCGGGTGTGGGGACCACGGGTGCGCCGGCCACTCGCGGCGGCGTGATGCCGAGGGGTGGCCGGGCTCCCATTTTCCCCTTTTCCGGCCCCTATTCTTTATCAATAAGTAACTGGTTCCATGATAGTATTCAGTCATGGAACCGAGCCCCGGCACTGTCGATCTCGCATCACTTGCACCGCCCCTGCGGGCGCTGATCGAAGGCCAGCAGGCGGCTCTTGAGACGCTTCGCGTCGAGAACGCGGCGCTCACCGACCGCAACCGCCGGCTTGAAGAACACGGCCCCGAAGTGATCGTCGAAGACCTGCGCGCAAGGATCGCCTCGCTCGCCGGCCGCAACCAGCACCTCGAGGAAGTCAACCGCCGGCTCGAACATCTGCTGCGCGAACTGCGCCGGGCGATCTACGGCAAGAAGTCCGAGAAGCTCCATCCCGACCAGCTCCTGCTCGCCTTCGAGGAGCTCGAAGGCGCGCTCGCCGAGGCCGAGGCCGAGGCGGACGCCCAGGCGAGCACGGCGCCGCGTACCAAGCGCCCCGCCGCGGAGCGCAACATCGGTCATCTGTCGGCTCACCTGCCTCGGGTTTTTGACGTAATCGAGCCCGAGAGCACGCTGTGTCCGTGCGGGTGCGGCGAGATGGCCAAGATCGGCGAGGACCGCACCGAGAGGCTGGACGTCGTTCCGGCGAAGCTCCGGGTCATCGTCACGGTGCGCCCGAAGTACGCCTGCCGCAAGTGCGAGGAAGGCGTCACCCAGGCGCCGGCGCCGGCGCACCTCATCAAGGGAGCGCTCCCCACCGAAGGCATGATCGCCCACGTGCTGGTATCGAAGTTCGCGGACCATCTCCCGCTGTACCGCCAATCGCAGATATTCGCCCGTTCGGGGATCGAACTGCACCGCTCGACGCCGGCCGGCTGGGTCGGCAAGGCGTCGTTCCACCTCGGGCCCGTGTACGAATGCCTGAAGGCGGAGTTGAAGACGTCGAACCCCCTCGGGCTGGACGAGACCACGGTCCGGGTGCTCGACCCGGGTCGGGGCAAGACCAAGACCGGCTACATGTGGACGATGGCGCGCGACCAGCGGGGGTGGTCCGGGCCGGACCCGCCGGGTGTGGTGTATGAGTATGCGCCCGGGCGCGGCGGCAAGTATGGCGAGAAGCTGCTTGAGGGCTTCGAGGGAACGGTTCAGGTGGACGGCTACTCCGGCCACAACCGGCTGGCTCGGCCGGACCGCCCGGGCGGTGCGCTGACGCTGGCTTCTTGTTGGGTTCACGCCAGGCGCGGGCTCAAGGAGATGTTCGACAGCAACGGCTCGCCGATCGCGAAGGAAGGGCTGGAGCGGA
Source organism: Rhodospirillales bacterium (assembly GCA_965221855.1). Taxonomy (GTDB): domain Bacteria; phylum Pseudomonadota; class Alphaproteobacteria; order Rhodospirillales; family UBA2165; genus JAJDXO01. The sequence goes on from CBDCSV010000010.1 coordinate 326,789, forward strand.
TCGCGCAGCTCTACAAGATCGAGGACAGGATCCGGGGCGCCTCGCCGGCGACGCGCCAGTTCGTCCGCTGGACCGAGTCCGCGCCGCTGGTCAACGCCTTCGGCGTGTGGCTCGACGAGCAGCGCTCGCGGGTGTCGCCGCGCTCGCGCCTGGGCGAGAAGCTCACCTATATCGCCAACCAGTGGGACGGGCTGCTGGTATTCCTGTACGACGGGCGTGTCGAGATGGATAGCAACTTCGTGGAGAACCGCATCCGTCCGATCAAGCTCACGGCCAAGAACGCGTTGTTCGCCGGCCATGACGAGGGAGCTCGCTCCTGGGGCCGTGTGGGCTCGCTCATCGAGACTTGCAAGATGAACGGCGTCGAGCCCTACGCCTGGCTCAAGAACACGCTGGAGAAGATCGCCGCCGGCCACCCTCAATCCCAAATCCAAGAACTCCTGCCCTGGAACTTCGACCCGGCGTCAAGCTGAAAACCAGGGTGGGGCGCTCGCACCGCTTACGATGGAGTTATCGAAATCGTGTATTGAGCGGCATGGCGGGGGCTTGGGTGGTATTTGCTTCGTCGCACATGGCCGGATTATCGCACGGTGCCGGATTGATGATCCGTTTCGGCGCGGTCGTCTTTCTTGTGTGTGTTTGGGTGCCGCTTCCGGCGTCCGCCCAGACGTCGTCGGTGGCGGATGAGCTTCCCGGTTGCGGCGGCAACGTTTGCGAGTTGACGCTGAAGGAGGCGATCGGGCTTGCGCTTGAGCGCAACCGGCCGTTTCTCGACAGCCGGCTCGACCGGGAGGCGCAGCGGTTTTCGCTGGATTTGGCCGAGGACCGCTGGACCCCCAAGGTCACCGTCGGGCCCTTCGCCAGTGATGACCGGCGGGGCATTCAGCAGGCAGGCGTCGGCGCGCGGACGGTCATGCGGGTTCCCACCGGCGGCGAACTCTCGCTCGGCTGGGAAGAGACCCTTTCCAGGATGTCCGAAGGGTCCGGTTCGCAGACCTTCGGCTTCACCCAGCCCTTGCTGAAAGGCGCGGGGACGGGTATCGACAGCGTGTCGGTGCGTCAGGCGCGGCTCCAGGAGCGGATCAACATCCTCGTCTTCCGGAAGACGGCGGCGGATCTGGTGGTTTCCGTCATTGGAGCGTACCGGAAGTTGATCGGCGCGGTTCGGCAGGTGGAAAACGGGGAGGCCTCGTTGCGGCGCGCCCGTGAACAGCTTGAGGCGACGCGTGCGCTGGTTGGCGCGGGGCGCGTGGCGGCGCGCGAAGCCGGGCGGTCCGAGGCGGCGGTCGCCAACCGGGAGCTTTCGCTGGTCCAGGCGCGGAACAGCCTGGACGCCGCGCAATTCGCGTTGATCGACATTCTGGAGCTGGATAGCCGGATCCGCATCCGTCCGCTGGAGGAACTGAAGGCCGGGCAACGGGACGCCGCCCTTGCGCCGGCGCTTGAAGACGTGCTGCGACAGCGCACCGATTACCGCCAGGCCGTTTTGGCTGTCGAGAGCGCCGGGATCGCGCTGAGGGTCGCCAAAAACAACCTGCTTCCGGATCTCGCCCTCAAGTTCACCTGGACCCACAACGACTTCGGCATCGCGACGAACCAGATACGGATTGACGCCACGGTGCCGCTGAACGACCGGGCGCCCGAGCTTGCGCATCTGCGGGCCCGCAACGCGCTCAGGAAGGCGGAAAGAAACGTCGCCGAGCTTCGCGCGTCGATCGGCGCGGCACTCAGCCAGGCGGTGAACGATGTCGCGGCGGGGCTCCGCGTGGCCGAACTGGCGCGCGATGCGCGGGTTCTGGCGGAGCGCAACCTTTCGGTGGAGGAGGCCAAGTTCGGCCAGGGCCTGTCGTCCACCTTCGAGGTGACGTCCTCCGAGGAGGAACTGGTCCAGGCGGAGGAGGCGGAGAGGAACGCCATCGTCTCCTATCTCGATACGCTGACGCGGCTCGACCAGACCGCCGGACGGACCCTGGAGCGCTGGAGCATCCGGATCGAGGCGGCGGCGCGATGACGGACCGCGATCCCGGCATCTACCGTGCGCTGATGGAGAACCTGTCCGACGGGGTGACCGTCATCGATTTCGACGGGTCGGTCAGGATGGCGAACACGGCGTTCCGCCGGATGTTCGGGCTCGGCCCCGACGAGGTGGCCGGGCACTCCTTAGGGGAGCTTTTCGTCGCGTTCGAAGGCTTCGACGAGTTCACCGAGATCGTTTTCGACGCCGTCGCCGAACGCGGGGAGAGCGTGCGGCGCATTGTACGGATACAGGCCAACGGGGAGAGCCGGTCGCTGTCCGTCACCACGTCCTGTCTCATGGAGGGCGGGGAGCGGGCGGCGGTGATCGTCGTCGTCTCCGACATCACCGAAGTTCGCGAACTGCGCGAGACCGAACTGCGCCAGGCGGCGGTCATCGAGACGCAACTGGGCGAACTCCAGGACGCCTATCGCGACCTCGAAGCCCGGAACGAGGCGCTCTCGACGATGATCCGGCGCGTCCGCGTGGCGCGCGGCGGGGCGATGCTGATCGTCGTGGCGCTGTTTCTCGCCATCGGCGCCTGGTATGTGCGGCCGCTGGACCTGTTCAGCGCCACCGCCGCGCTGGACGCCAGCCCGGGCGCCGGGGCCGGCGCGCCGCCGACCGTGACCGTCCGGCCGCGCGATTTCCAGTCCACCATCGCGCTCAGGGGCAATCTGGCGCCGGGCCGCGTCGCCCGGATCGTCAGCCCGATCGAAAGCCATGTGAGCGCGGCGCATGCCGCGCCCGGGGATCGGGTGGCGGCGGGCGACCCGCTGGTCGATCTCGACACCGGCCAACTGGTCGTGGAACACCGGCGGGCTCAGGTCGAACATATCAAGGCGCGGGACCGGCTTGCCGAGATCGAGAACTGGGAGAACAGCGGCGGCATGGCGCGCGCCCGACGCGCCCTCAGGCGGGCTAAGATTGCGCTCGACGATGCCGAGCGCAATCTTAGCCGGACCGCCTTCCTGCTGGAGCGGGGGCTCGTTCCCGCCTCGCAGCACGAGGATGCGCGGCGGCAACAGCAGAGCCGGGCGCTGGATATCGAGGAGGCCCGGCGGGAGTTGAAGGCGGTGGAGGTGAAGGGCGACGACGAGGCCCGGCGGGTGGCGCGGCTGGAGGCGCGGACGGCCGAGGAACGCCTGCGTGCGCAGGCGGAGAAGCTGGACCGGACGCGGATCGTCGCGCCGATCGCCGGGGTTGTCATGGCGGCGGAGGGCCCGAAGGCCAAGCCGCTGACGAAGGGCCGGCCCGTGACACAGGGGGAGTTGATGCTGAGTATCGCGGACCTGGAACGCCTCTCCGTGTCCACGCGAGTGGACGAGGCGGATATCAGGAAGGTTAAGGCTGGCCAGAAGGCCTGGATCACCGGCCCCGGATTTCCCGGTCTCAGGGTCGAGGGCGCCGTCGCCCGCGTTGCCTCGCAAACCGACAGCAGGACGCGGCGGCGCGGCGCGCCGCAATTCGAGGTCGAGGTCGCCCTGGACAGGCTGGACGCGCAGGCCCGAGACCGGCTGCGGGTCGGCATGTCGGCCCATGTCACCATCGTCGTCTACCGCCGCCCGGCCGCCTTGACGGTCCCCATCGACGCGGTGGAGCATGAAGGCGGCCAGACCTGGCTGAACGTCCTCGGGGACGGCGGCGCGGAGCGGCGCCGGGTCCAACTCGGCCTCACCACGCTCGACTCGGTCGAGGTGGTGACGGGGCTGTCCCCCGGCGACAAGGTCGTCCTCGCCCGATGACGGCGGGCGGGACAGGGCCGCGCGGACGCCTGACGGGATGCTGAGACTGACCGATATCCGGCGGTCCTACCGGGTCGGACCTGTCACCGCCGAGGTCCTGCGGGGCGTCGACCTGGAGGTCCGTGCGGGCGACCTGATGTCGATCATGGGACCTTCGGGAAGCGGCAAGACGACGCTCATGAACATCATCGGCCTGTTGGACCGCCCGACCTCGGGCACCTGCGTCGTGGACGGGCGCGACGTCTCCGGGCTCCGGGACGATGAACTGTCCGCGCTCAGGAACCGGCATATCGGCTTCGTGTTCCAGTCCTTCCACCTGCTGCCGCGGCTGACGGCGATGGAGAACGTCTGCCTGCCGCTGGTCTACCGGGGCACCGGACGGCCCGAGATGCGCCGCCGCGCGGAGGAGGTGCTGGAGCGCGTCGGCATGGCGGACCACACCGGCCACCGGCCGGACCAGCTTTCCGGCGGGCAGAAGCAGAGAGTGGCCATCGCCCGGGCGCTGGCGGGCGAACCCGCGCTGCTGCTGGCCGACGAGCCCACCGGCGCGCTCGACGACGACACGGCCGGCGAGGTGATGGCGCTGCTCCGCCGGCTGAACGAAGAGCGGAGCGTCACGATCCTGATCATCACGCACGACCCGTCGGTCGCGGTCCAGTGCGCGCGGCAGACGCGCATTCGCGACGGCCGGCTTTTGGAGCAAACGGCCGGGCTCGCGGGCGGCGCACCGCGAGCCGCGACGGCGGCCGGGCTGTAAAGCGGGCGTCCGGACGATGCTCAGACTATTCCAGATCCTGACGGCCAATGCCCGGGAAGCGGTCGAAAGCCTGCGCCGGGCGCGGCTGCGCACGGTGCTGGGCCTGGTCGGCGTCATGATCGGTATTTCCTCGGTCATCGCGATGGTCTCGCTGGGCGAGATCGCCAAGGAGCAGGCCCGCAATCAGTTCGAGGCGCTCGGCACCGACATTTTGGTCATCCGAGAGGTCGCCCGGGGCCGCGCGGCGAGAATCTCCCTGGCGGACGCCCTGCAAGTGGAAGCGGCCGTGCCGTCCATTGCCGAGGCGGCGCCCAGGATATTGGGAAACGGCACCTTCCGCTTCGCCGGCAGACGGGTCGGGAACGGGTCGGTCCAGGGCGTCACTCGGTCCTTCGCAAGCGTGAACAAGCTCGCGCTCCAGGAAGGCCGGTTCATTTCCAACCTGGATACCGGCAGATACTGGTGCGTCGTCGGCGCCGAGGTCGCCGGGAAAATGCGTGCGGCGGGCGCGGACCACATCATCGGGGCGCTCCTGGAAGTCGACGAGGTTCTCTTCACCGTCGTGGGCGTGCTGGAGAGCAAGGAGGAGAGCTACGTGCTGCCGGTCCAGGTGAACGCGGACAAATCCATCTTCGTGCCGATAACCACGTCACGGCGGCTTGCGCGAGATTTCGGCATTGAGGTCATCGTCGCCCGCTCGCGTGCCGGCGTCCACCACGAGGCCGCGGTGGAGGACGTCCGCTCGTTTTTCCGCAAACGGGCGCCCGATCTCGGCCTCGGTATCGTCACCGCCAAGGAACTGATCGCCCGGATGGAAGCCCAGATGGGCATCTTCACTCTGTTGCTCGGCGCGGTGGGGAGTATCTCCCTGATCGTCGGTGGCATCGGCATCATGAACATCATGCTGGTCTCCGTCGCCGAACGGCGCGCGGAAATCGCCATCCGCCGGGCGCTCGGGGCCAGGCAACGGGACATACGAAGCCAGTTCCTGATCGAATCCGTCATCCTGACCGTGACCGGCGGCGTGCTCGGCATCCTGCTCGGCCTCGCCGCGACATGGACCATCTGCCGCTTCACCGGCTGGGACTTCCTGATCTCCGGCCTCTCCGTTACAAGCGGCCTCGGCACGGCCGCCACGGTCGGACTGTTCTTCGGCTTACAGCCCGCACACCAAGCCTCGAAACTCGATCCCATCGCGGGCCTCCAGGGCAAGTGAGACGCCACCAATAACGGCCGGCAACCGTGCAAACCAATCCGCGCACCGACCGGGACCGCGGGCCGCAAGGCGGTTAAGGCGTCAGGCCGTCCCGTAACCCGCCGCCCGGTTGCGGTGGTTCAGGCCGCCGGAAGCGAAAGAGGCACCAACCATGGCCGCCATCACCCTCCCGTCGGGCAAATCGTCATCTGGCGCGGACTCTCTCGATTGAACGACATCACCCTCGGTGAAACACTGCAAATCAACGATGTGGGTAATTGAAAGTGAACCCGAAAGCTTACCCGCCAGACCGCCGCCCTTGGCCAACGCCCCACACGTTCCGAATTTGAGCACGCACTGTCTTCGCCTCGGGAAGGCCATTGACCACCCAACGCCCGGTCCACACATACTGGCCCCAGGTCTTTCCGTAGCCGTAAGTCTGAGCGTCGGACAACACCAGCTTAAAATGCTCGTTGTCAATGACGTTATCCTTGAAGGTCTTGACCCGAACCTGTGCAAACCGCTTTCCTGCGGGAAACACGACATAGCCCTGTTTGGCTTGGTAGTCCGTGCCGGCCTTGGCGGTGCCGTCCTGCGTGCGGTAGGCGTACCGGAGATCGAAATCTAAAGTACGGGACAATACGAATTCGAAAATCGCGTCCTCGCCTTCACTGACCCGGATGTTCGGTGCCTTCAACTGCGCCGTGACACCCAAAACAGGCCTTGTCTCCATTGCCTCAACCGGTGTTGCCAGCGCCGCCAGCATGAGGCCAGCCACGAGAAGAAGCCCCCCCGCCTTTTTCATGAATCCACTCCGTTTATACATCATACTGCCTTCCTTTCCTAATTCCCGGATAAGGCTTTAGCCTGCCCGTAGAAAGTGCGCACACTGCGGGCGAAATCGGCGATATAGCCGTTGAGCATTCAATCACCTCGCAGGTGCGCTATCAACACGTTACTTCCCTGTCCTCCCAAAGTCGAGATTGACTTCACCGACGCGCAGCTTACCGGCTTTGGCGGCTGGTCGGTGGTGGGCCAGATGGCGGATCGGCTTGGTCTGCCGCGGGTGCTGTCTTCGGTATCGGTCAAGCAGCGCGCGCGGGGTGCGAGCGACGCGGAGGCGCTGTGGAGCCTGATCGCCTCGCTGGCGGCGGGCAACGGGGCGCTGTCGGACCTGGACGCACTGCGCGAGGACCGGGTCGGCCAACGTCTTTTGGGCCTTGGCCATGTGCCCTCGGGCCGGCGTCTTGGCGAGTATCTGGCGCGCATGGACGAGGGGCAGGTCGAGGCCTTGCTGGCGGTGGCGCGCTTCCTGGTCGGTCAGGTCGCGCCGGCGGTGATCGAACACGAGGTAGCGGTGCGCGGCTACGTCCCGGTGTTCATCGACGGCACCGGGATCGAGGTGGACGGGAAGCTGTTCGAGGAGGCGCGGCGCGGCTACGACGGCTCGCGCCAGTACTGGCTGCACGGGGTTTTCATCGGCTCACTGTGGGCGAGTGGTCGGCTGCATCCGGGCGGCGTCGACGTTGCCCGGGGCTGGCGCGAGCAGCTTGACCGCGATGTGGCGCCGTGCCTGGACCAGACTAATGGGTTCCCCCGCACGCGCGGGGATAGACCCTTGTTCTTTTCGATGCTAATTCCGGCGAAGCAGGTTCCCCCGCACGCGCGGGGATAGACCGGCCCTGAATCTCACCTCGGCCACGGATGGTGGGGTTCCCCCGCACGCGCGGGGATAGACCCCCGATCAACTCCCCCTCAATCAGGGACTCAATGGTTCCCCCGCACGCGCGGGGATAGACCCCATCATTTACGATGGCAGGGGAGGCTGGGGTCTGTCGCAATGTCGGTGCAACCCACCGTGCGTAATCTCGATTGCCGACCCCGCGCCCCGGCGCTATGGTCCGTATGAAGATGGAGAGGTAAATGACGGCAACGGCCAGGACGCAGAGACGGGCGAGCTATCAGGATATTCTGGATTCCCCGCCCCATATGGTCGCAGAGGTGCTGGCGGGCACCCTCCATACCCATCCGAGGCCGGCCATGCGCCATGCGCGTGCAAGCTCCATTATAGGCAGCGAGCTTGTTGGTCCTTATGACAGAGGGCGGGGCGGCCCTGGCGGCTGGTGGATCGTGGACGAGCCGGAACTGCATCTGGGCGATGACATCGTGGTGCCGGATCTGGCGGGCTGGTGTCGGGAGACGATGCCGGAATATCCCGACGCGGCGTACTGCGAGATCGCGCCGGACTGGGCTTGCGAGGTGCTTTCGCCCTCGACCCGGCGCATCGACCGTCACGAGAAAGCGTCGGTCTACGCCCGCGAGGGGGTCTCGCATTTGTGGTTCGTCGACCCGGACGCGAAGACGCTGGAAGTGTTCGAACTGCGCGAGGGCCGATGGATGCTGCTGGAGACGCTTGCCGACGACGCGCCGGTATCGCAGCCGCCCTTCGACGCCATTTCCTTCCCGCTGGACGCGCTCTGGCCCGAAGGGGCAGAGGAGCAGAACCGCACCGGTGAAGAGGATACGCAGGAGACTGAGCAGGACCCGTGATCCGAAGCGGCCCCCTGGAACGCGGCGCGCCTGCCCTTCCCCCGTTTATGCGCTCCCGCCATAGCGTTAGCGTGCCGTCCTACCGCAACCGGTCTGCCCCCTGTCGGCACGGCCGCGCGGTGCTTGCGGATAATCTGCATTGCGGGCACCCCCTGCTAGAGCGTTACCAATTTAACTGGGTTCATATTCTGCTGCCTTGAAGAAGTTGAAGCATTCTTCGTCGGTGAAGAGGTCGCAGACATGGCCGACGGCCTGCCAAAGGTCGTGATAGGTTCGGGCGGCGGCCTTTCGGATCAGCGCCTTGAGTTTGGAAAAAGCCATCTCGATGGGGTTCAAATCCGGGCTATACCTCGGCAGGAACAGGAACCAGTTCCCCTGTTCTTTCAGCAATGCCTGGGACTTTGGGGATTTATGGACGGGCAGATTGTCAAGAATGACGACATCGCCCTTGTGCAGCGTAGGCGCAAGCTGCGTCTCGATGTAGAGGTCGAACATCTCACGATCCATGGCGCCCTTGAGGATCCAGGGCGCGTCAAGCCGGTCGTGGCGCAGCGCGGCGATAAATGTTTGCGTGTTCCAATGGCCATGAGGCGCGTGGTCGATCAGGCGTTCGACTTCGCGCGCAACAACTTCCGGCTCGACTGGCTCCATCACGCCGCCGTCCAACTCGAATAGCAGACCCCGGCGTTGATCCCTCTATCCCCGGTCCAAACCGGCAGGCCCGGAGCCGCCCGCTCGTCCGCTGAACGGCAAAACACGCCTCCAGACGGTGAATCTGCCCGACCTGACCGTACGGCGAAAGCAATCACACCAGTTCCCCATCGCTCCAATGGAAAACCCGCCTCCCGAGCACCAATCCATCCCAGGCTCAGCGCCTATCAGGGAATCAAGGTTTCATATATCAATAAATTCAGTATATTGTGATTTCTAATAGTCATTAACCCTAACCATGGAAAAAACTAATGAATGCAATAAGTCCCCCCCCCCCATCACTTAAACGACTGACGGCCCCCGCCATCGTGCTTGCGGCACTGATGCTTTCTCCGCTAACTTCAGCAAGGGCGCAAATGGATTTTTCTAAAACTGTTGATACCACCGTGGTTGCCAAGAACGAATCGCAGGCGATAGCGGCTTGGGGCCAGCACGTCTGTATCACTGCTACTCTGAACGCAGACGGCCGTTCTGGTGTCGCATCTATCGGGTATGGTATAACAACTGATGATGATGGAGATCCTCTTACTCCTAGAATAGCTGGAACAGAAAATATTAACGCGTGGAACATCGTCAAAGACACTGCGGGATACCCGGGCAATAGATACAAGGATTTCTATGGAAATCCTACCAACGTCTTCCGCGGTGTCACTGTTGCGGATGGCGAAGATCATATTGGGAACGTATACTGGATATCGACTAGTGCGACCAAAGGCTCAGGTACGTTCAAGGCGATGCAGCCAAAAGGTTATGGTCGAAAAAATCAACTATGGGTAGAGATTGATACCCCCAACATCAAGGTCAACCGGTACCAGAGTTTGGAGACTGGAAAAATTGGAAATTGCGGCGGCTTTTAATGTAGTTCGCCATCCAGAAAGTAGGCAAAATGCCTAAGAGCTTGACCTTAAAACCGAGTGGCCTCGCGACATGTGGTATATCCGAGTCGGTCACCACGCCGGACGAGGAGGCCCACATGTCTTGGAACGAGGCCACTCATGCCCAGTATAGCCGCTCATGCGGTCGTTACGAAAGTGATGTCACGGATGAGGAGTGGGAGGTGGTCGCGCCATTTCTCGGTGAGCCTTCGGCGCGGGGCCGTCCGCGAACGACGGATCTTCGGGAGGTCTTCGACGCGATCCAGTACATGCTGGCGACGGGCTGCCAGTGGCGGGCAATTCCCAAGTGTTTTCTGCCGTTTACGACGGTTCAGAACTACTTTTACGGCTGGCGCGACAGCGGTATCCTCGGCCACATGCTGGATGCGCTGCGCCGGCAGGCGCGAGAACTGGCGGGACGCGCCTCGGAGCCGACGGCGGCCGCAATCGACAGTCAGTCCGTGAGGACGACGGAGAGCGGCGGCCCCGCAGGCTATGATGCCGGGAAGAAGGTCAACGGGCGCAAGCGTCACATGACGGTCGACGCCGAGGGGCTCCCGATTGAGATCCAGGTTCACACGGCCGACGTGCAGGATCGTGACGGCGCGCCGGACGTCATCCTCGCGATGATGGAGAAAGCGCCGGCGGTGACCAAGCTGTGGGCGGACGGCGGGTATCGGGGTCCGAAACTCGAACGGGCGCTGGCGGAACCGAGAATGGAAAACCTCATCGAGATCGTGGAAAAGCCGAAGGGGGTCAAGGAGTTTACCGTACTGTATCGTCGCTGGGTCGTGGAGCGCACCTTCGCCTGGAGCGGCGGGTGGCGCGGGTGGCAACACCTTGAAAATGAAAAGTTGCTTATAAAAATAACTTATGATTCAAGCTCAAAACCGCCTAATCCGAGGCAAGGAAAGGCACTGCGAGCGCGTTTCGGGGTCCGGGTAATGCCTAGTGGTATGTTCGGTTTTATGGATTCCACCGGGGGCGAGGAGTGCAATTACGAGAGGTGCCTGCGAAACGTGGCGATATGTCCCCCGACTCCTCAAGACGACATTGGGCAACGCGCTTCGCGGACCCCTCACGGGGCGCGTAGCGTCGTTAGGTTATATCCACTAGGCCCGAAAATAGGGAGATAAGATCATGAACATAAAACGTCCATTATTGCTTGCCGGCTTCATTCTGGTTTTCGCTGGAACAGCGCATGCAAACTGTTTCGAACAGATTTCTCTCGGTGAATATCCACTGGGTGAATGGTCGGATGCTGGTCGCACGTGGGTCGTATCCGACACTGTCGGGTCCTTTTCCGATTTTGTCACGACACTCTCCGCGGCGGAAACACAGAAAGACACCCTCATCGGCCAGTGTTCAGAAAAGGGGAACGCCGTCATTGCCGAGGTCGAAAAGCGTCTGAACGAACGGAAAACCGGCCTTGGCACCGAATTTGACAAAACGTGTACCGATTCGGTAATCTGCCCAATGATTCGTGCCATTACGATTCAGTCACAGGAACGTGAGATTGATCAGGAAATCGGCAGAATGAAATCGTGGTATCGGGCAGGTATCGACCGATGCGAGAGGCATTTCAATTATATGTTCAATACACTGTCTCGTCTCCTATGCTCACAGTAAAACTACGGAAAGGGCTCGTGCTCAGCCAGTGCTTTTACGGGCGCGGATCACGCTAGTGGATAAAATCTGATGATTGAATCCCGAAGAAGATTCCGAGCTAGTGGGATTGTGCGAGTGTGGCGCATGCGGCTGGGAATCAGCATTGATCTTTCTTCCGCTGACCGGCAGCGGCTCGAAGCGCTGGTGCGGGACCGGAACACGGCGCATCTGGGGCGCGTTCGGCCTGCAGCCGCACCGTTCCTAGACGTTCAAGCTGTCCTCGGACCCGCTCTTCGTCGACAAGGTGCGGGATATCGTCGGGCTCTCTCTGTTTGCGGCGCTCGACGTCGCCACCGGCGCCGTCATCGGCAAGTGCTATCGCCGCCACCGGGCGAGGGAGTTCCTCGACTTCCTCAAGGTGATCGACCGAAACGTCCCCGACGGACTGGACATCCACATCGTCATGGACAACTACGCCACCCACAAGACCCCGGCGGTCAAGGCCTGGCTGGCGCGGCGGCCGCACTGGCACGTCCACTTCACGCCGACTTCCGCCTCGTGGCTCAACCAGGTGGAACGCTGTTCGCCGAACTGACCCGCAAGCATTTGCAGCGCGGCTCGCACCGCTCGACCCGATAGCTCGAGAACGACATTTGCGCCCTCATCGACAAGAACAACGAAAACCCCAAGCCCTTCAAATGGACCAAGTCCGCCGACGACATCCTCGCCGCTGTCAAACTCTTCTGCCTCCGCGTCGATCAAAACTTATGTAACGAACTTTAGATTCAGGTGACTAGTGTCCTGCTTTTCAAATTTTTGCTGATTTTCTTTTGTCGTTCTGAGGTGTCCAGGGTGCGCAGACAGAAGCGTTTGATGGTGGCGAGAAAGCGTGTGTTGGGTGGCATAGAGGGGGCTAGGGATGATTTGGGTTCGCCATGGGGTTTGAGTGGTATTCGCTTCGTCGCACATGGCCGGATTATCGCACGGTGCCGGATTGATGATCCGTTTCGGCGCGGTCGTCTTTCTTGTGTGTGTTTGGGTGCCGCTTCCGGCGTCCGCCCAGACGTCGTCGGTGGCGGATGAGCTTCCCGGTTGCGGCGGCAACGTTTGCGAGTTGACGCTGAAGGAGGCGATCGGGCTTGCGCTTGAGCGCAACCGGCCGTTTCTCGACAGCCGGCTCGACCGGGAGGCGCAGCGGTTTTCGCTGGATTTGGCCGAGGACCGCTGGACCCCCAAGGTCACCGTCGGGCCCTTCGCCAGTGATGACCGGCGGGGCATTCAGCAGGCAGGCGTCGGCGCGCGGACGGTCATGCGGGTTCCCACCGGCGGCGAACTCTCGCTCGGCTGGGAAGAGACCCTTTCCAGGATGTCCGAAGGGTCCGGTTCGCAGACCTTCGGCTTCACCCAGCCCTTGCTGAAAGGCGCGGGGACGGGTATCGACAGCGTGTCGGTGCGTCAGGCGCGGCTCCAGGAGCGGATCAACATCCTCGTCTTCCGGAAGACGGCGGCGGATCTGGTGGTTTCCGTCATTGGAGCGTACCGGAAGTTGATCGGCGCGGTTCGGCAGGTGGAAAACGGGGAGGCCTCGTTGCGGCGCGCCCGTGAACAGCTTGAGGCGACGCGTGCGCTGGTTGGCGCGGGGCGCGTGGCGGCGCGCGAAGCCGGGCGGTCCGAGGCGGCGGTCGCCAACCGGGAGCTTTCGCTGGTCCAGGCGCGGAACAGCCTGGACGCCGCGCAATTCGCGTTGATCGACATTCTGGAGCTGGATAGCCGGATCCGCATCCGTCCGCTGGAGGAACTGAAGGCCGGGCAACGGGACGCCGCCCTTGCGCCGGCGCTTGAAGACGTGCTGCGACAGCGCACCGATTACCGCCAGGCCGTTTTGGCTGTCGAGAGCGCCGGGATCGCGCTGAGGGTCGCCAAAAACAACCTGCTTCCGGATCTCGCCCTCAAGTTCACCTGGACCCACAACGACTTCGGCATCGCGACGAACCAGATACGGATTGACGCCACGGTGCCGCTGAACGACCGGGCGCCCGAGCTTGCGCATCTGCGGGCCCGCAACGCGCTCAGGAAGGCGGAAAGAAACGTCGCCGAGCTTCGCGCGTCGATCGGCGCGGCACTCAGCCAGGCGGTGAACGATGTCGCGGCGGGGCTCCGCGTGGCCGAACTGGCGCGCGATGCGCGGGTTCTGGCGGAGCGCAACCTTTCGGTGGAGGAGGCCAAGTTCGGCCAGGGCCTGTCGTCCACCTTCGAGGTGACGTCCTCCGAGGAGGAACTGGTCCAGGCGGAGGAGGCGGAGAGGAACGCCATCGTCTCCTATCTCGATACGCTGACGCGGCTCGACCAGACCGCCGGACGGACCCTGGAGCGCTGGAGCATCCGGATCGAGGCGGCGGCGCGATGACGGACCGCGATCCCGGCATCTACCGTGCGCTGATGGAGAACCTGTCCGACGGGGTGACCGTCATCGATTTCGACGGGTCGGTCAGGATGGCGAACACGGCGTTCCGCCGGATGTTCGGGCTCGGCCCCGACGAGGTGGCCGGGCACTCCTTAGGGGAGCTTTTCGTCGCGTTCGAAGGCTTCGACGAGTTCACCGAGATCGTTTTCGACGCCGTCGCCGAACGCGGGGAGAGCGTGCGGCGCATTGTACGGATACAGGCCAACGGGGAGAGCCGGTCGCTGTCCGTCACCACGTCCTGTCTCATGGAGGGCGGGGAGCGGGCGGCGGTGATCGTCGTCGTCTCCGACATCACCGAAGTTCGCGAACTGCGCGAGACCGAACTGCGCCAGGCGGCGGTCATCGAGACGCAACTGGGCGAACTCCAGGACGCCTATCGCGACCTCGAAGCCCGGAACGAGGCGCTCTCGACGATGATCCGGCGCGTCCGCGTGGCGCGCGGCGGGGCGATGCTGATCGTCGTGGCGCTGTTTCTCGCCATCGGCGCCTGGTATGTGCGGCCGCTGGACCTGTTCAGCGCCACCGCCGCGCTGGACGCCAGCCCGGGCGCCGGGGCCGGCGCGCCGCCGACCGTGACCGTCCGGCCGCGCGATTTCCAGTCCACCATCGCGCTCAGGGGCAATCTGGCGCCGGGCCGCGTCGCCCGGATCGTCAGCCCGATCGAAAGCCATGTGAGCGCGGCGCATGCCGCGCCCGGGGATCGGGTGGCGGCGGGCGACCCGCTGGTCGATCTCGACACCGGCCAACTGGTCGTGGAACACCGGCGGGCTCAGGTCGAACATATCAAGGCGCGGGACCGGCTTGCCGAGATCGAGAACTGGGAGAACAGCGGCGGCATGGCGCGCGCCCGACGCGCCCTCAGGCGGGCTAAGATTGCGCTCGACGATGCCGAGCGCAATCTTAGCCGGACCGCCTTCCTGCTGGAGCGGGGGCTCGTTCCCGCCTCGCAGCACGAGGATGCGCGGCGGCAACAGCAGAGCCGGGCGCTGGATATCGAGGAGGCCCGGCGGGAGTTGAAGGCGGTGGAGGTGAAGGGCGACGACGAGGCCCGGCGGGTGGCGCGGCTGGAGGCGCGGACGGCCGAGGAACGCCTGCGTGCGCAGGCGGAGAAGCTGGACCGGACGCGGATCGTCGCGCCGATCGCCGGGGTTGTCATGGCGGCGGAGGGCCCGAAGGCCAAGCCGCTGACGAAGGGCCGGCCCGTGACACAGGGGGAGTTGATGCTGAGTATCGCGGACCTGGAACGCCTCTCCGTGTCCACGCGAGTGGACGAGGCGGATATCAGGAAGGTTAAGGCTGGCCAGAAGGCCTGGATCACCGGCCCCGGATTTCCCGGTCTCAGGGTCGAGGGCGCCGTCGCCCGCGTTGCCTCGCAAACCGACAGCAGGACGCGGCGGCGCGGCGCGCCGCAATTCGAGGTCGAGGTCGCCCTGGACAGGCTGGACGCGCAGGCCCGAGACCGGCTGCGGGTCGGCATGTCGGCCCATGTCACCATCGTCGTCTACCGCCGCCCGGCCGCCTTGACGGTCCCCATCGACGCGGTGGAGCATGAAGGCGGCCAGACCTGGCTGAACGTCCTCGGGGACGGCGGCGCGGAGCGGCGCCGGGTCCAACTCGGCCTCACCACGCTCGACTCGGTCGAGGTGGTGACGGGGCTGTCCCCCGGCGACAAGGTCGTCCTCGCCCGATGACGGCGGGCGGGACAGGGCCGCGCGGACGCCTGACGGGATGCTGAGACTGACCGATATCCGGCGGTCCTACCGGGTCGGACCTGTCACCGCCGAGGTCCTGCGGGGCGTCGACCTGGAGGTCCGTGCGGGCGACCTGATGTCGATCATGGGACCTTCGGGAAGCGGCAAGACGACGCTCATGAACATCATCGGCCTGTTGGACCGCCCGACCTCGGGCACCTGCGTCGTGGACGGGCGCGACGTCTCCGGGCTCCGGGACGATGAACTGTCCGCGCTCAGGAACCGGCATATCGGCTTCGTGTTCCAGTCCTTCCACCTGCTGCCGCGGCTGACGGCGATGGAGAACGTCTGCCTGCCGCTGGTCTACCGGGGCACCGGACGGCCCGAGATGCGCCGCCGCGCGGAGGAGGTGCTGGAGCGCGTCGGCATGGCGGACCACACCGGCCACCGGCCGGACCAGCTTTCCGGCGGGCAGAAGCAGAGAGTGGCCATCGCCCGGGCGCTGGCGGGCGAACCCGCGCTGCTGCTGGCCGACGAGCCCACCGGCGCGCTCGACGACGACACGGCCGGCGAGGTGATGGCGCTGCTCCGCCGGCTGAACGAAGAGCGGAGCGTCACGATCCTGATCATCACGCACGACCCGTCGGTCGCGGTCCAGTGCGCGCGGCAGACGCGCATTCGCGACGGCCGGCTTTTGGAGCAAACGGCCGGGCTCGCGGGCGGCGCACCGCGAGCCGCGACGGCGGCCGGGCTGTAAAGCGGGCGTCCGGACGATGCTCAGACTATTCCAGATCCTGACGGCCAATGCCCGGGAAGCGGTCGAAAGCCTGCGCCGGGCGCGGCTGCGCACGGTGCTGGGCCTGGTCGGCGTCATGATCGGTATTTCCTCGGTCATCGCGATGGTCTCGCTGGGCGAGATCGCCAAGGAGCAGGCCCGCAATCAGTTCGAGGCGCTCGGCACCGACATTTTGGTCATCCGAGAGGTCGCCCGGGGCCGCGCGGCGAGAATCTCCCTGGCGGACGCCCTGCAAGTGGAAGCGGCCGTGCCGTCCATTGCCGAGGCGGCGCCCAGGATATTGGGAAACGGCACCTTCCGCTTCGCCGGCAGACGGGTCGGGAACGGGTCGGTCCAGGGCGTCACTCGGTCCTTCGCAAGCGTGAACAAGCTCGCGCTCCAGGAAGGCCGGTTCATTTCCAACCTGGATACCGGCAGATACTGGTGCGTCGTCGGCGCCGAGGTCGCCGGGAAAATGCGTGCGGCGGGCGCGGACCACATCATCGGGGCGCTCCTGGAAGTCGACGAGGTTCTCTTCACCGTCGTGGGCGTGCTGGAGAGCAAGGAGGAGAGCTACGTGCTGCCGGTCCAGGTGAACGCGGACAAATCCATCTTCGTGCCGATAACCACGTCACGGCGGCTTGCGCGAGATTTCGGCATTGAGGTCATCGTCGCCCGCTCGCGTGCCGGCGTCCACCACGAGGCCGCGGTGGAGGACGTCCGCTCGTTTTTCCGCAAACGGGCGCCCGATCTCGGCCTCGGTATCGTCACCGCCAAGGAACTGATCGCCCGGATGGAAGCCCAGATGGGCATCTTCACTCTGTTGCTCGGCGCGGTGGGGAGTATCTCCCTGATCGTCGGTGGCATCGGCATCATGAACATCATGCTGGTCTCCGTCGCCGAACGGCGCGCGGAAATCGCCATCCGCCGGGCGCTCGGGGCCAGGCAACGGGACATACGAAGCCAGTTCCTGATCGAATCCGTCATCCTGACCGTGACCGGCGGCGTGCTCGGCATCCTGCTCGGCCTCGCCGCGACATGGACCATCTGCCGCTTCACCGGCTGGGACTTCCTGATCTCCGGCCTCTCCGTTACAAGCGGCCTCGGCACGGCCGCCACGGTCGGACTGTTCTTCGGCTTACAGCCCGCACACCAAGCCTCGAAACTCGATCCCATCGCGGGCCTCCAGGGCAAGTGAGACGCCACCAATAACGGCCGGCAACCGTGCAAACCAATCCGCGCACCGACCGGGACCGCGGGCCGCAAGGCGGTTAAGGCGTCAGGCCGTCCCGTAACCCGCCGCCCGGTTGCGGTGGTTCAGGCCGCCGGAAGCGAAAGAGGCACCAACCATGGCCGCCATCACCCTCCCGTCGGGCAAATCGTCATCTGGCGCGGACTCTCTCGATTGAACGACATCACCCTCGGTGAAACACTGCAAATCAACGATGTGGGTAATTGAAAGTGAACCCGAAAGCTTACCCGCCAGACCGCCGCCCTTGGCCAACGCCCCACACGTTCCGAATTTGAGCACGCACTGTCTTCGCCTCGGGAAGGCCATTGACCACCCAACGCCCGGTCCACACATACTGGCCCCAGGTCTTTCCGTAGCCGTAAGTCTGAGCGTCGGACAACACCAGCTTAAAATGCTCGTTGTCAATGACGTTATCCTTGAAGGTCTTGACCCGAACCTGTGCAAACCGCTTTCCTGCGGGAAACACGACATAGCCCTGTTTGGCTTGGTAGTCCGTGCCGGCCTTGGCGGTGCCGTCCTGCGTGCGGTAGGCGTACCGGAGATCGAAATCTAAAGTACGGGACAATACGAATTCGAAAATCGCGTCCTCGCCTTCACTGACCCGGATGTTCGGTGCCTTCAACTGCGCCGTGACACCCAAAACAGGCCTTGTCTCCATTGCCTCAACCGGTGTTGCCAGCGCCGCCAGCATGAGGCCAGCCACGAGAAGAAGCCCCCCCGCCTTTTTCATGAATCCACTCCGTTTATACATTATACTTACTCCTCTTCTCTAGCCCGGATATTTCATGAAATATCCGGGCTAACCATGTTTGAAATTAGAGCGTTTCCACGCTAAATCGACCACGCGCCTCATGGCCATTGGAACACGCAAACATTTATCGCCGCGCTGCGCCACGACCGGCTTGACGCGCCCTGGATCCTCAAGGGCGCCATGGATCGTGAGATGTTCGACCTCTACATCGAGACGCAGCTTGCGCCTACGCTGCACAAGGGCGATGTCGTCATTCTTGACAATCTGCCCGTCCATAAATCCCCAAAGTCCCAGGCATTGCTGAAAGAACAGGGGAACTGGTTCCTGTTCCTGCCGAGGTATAGCCCGGATTTGAACCCCATCGAGATGGCTTTTTCCAAACTCAAGGCGCTGATCCGAAAGGCCGCCGCCCGAACCTATCACGACCTTTGGCAGGCCGTCGGCCATGTCTGCGACCTCTTCACCGACGAAGAATGCTTCAACTTCTTCAAGGCAGCAGAATATGAACCCAGTTAAATTGGTAACGCTCTAAGCCAATCATAGAAAATTTCTTCATCGGGCGCAACAGCAAATCGTTCCGGCCTCAGGGCAATCGCATTTGATTTGGTTCGTGAACGGAATGGCTTCGTAAACGGAATGGAAATGAGTATCGCTGCTGCTGGAGCTTCTTTGACGTTTGATGGAGGTTTCGGTGGAGAGATTTCGGGAGAGTTTTTCGGGTCTTGATGATCCGCGCACGGGCAACGCGTTGCGTCATGATCTTCTTGAGATGCTGTTCATGGCGCTGTGCGCGGCGCTGTGTGGAAGCACGTCGTGCGTTGACATGGCGGACTTCGCCGAGGCCAAGGAAGAGGTGCTGCGCGAGTTCCTGACCCTGCCCGCTGGCCCGCCCAGCCACGACACCTTCTCGCGGCTGTTCCGGTTGTTGGACCCGCGGGCCTTTCATGCCGCCTTCCAGCGCTTCATGTCCGATTTCGCGACCGCCCGGGCGGAGGTTGTTGCGATTGATGGCAAGAGCCTGAGGCGCTCCTTCGATCGGGCCTCCGGAACCTCGCCGCTCCACCTGGTCAGCGCCTGGGCCGCCGATCAGCGGCTGGTTCTAGGCCAGATGAACGTGGGCGCGAGCAACGAGATCACCGCCGTGCCGGCCTTGCTCAAGCTGCTCAGCCTCGAAGGCGCGGTGATGACCATGGACGCCATGCACTGCCAGAGCGGCACGGCCCGCGACATCCACGAGGCCGGCGCCGATTACCTGATGGCGCTGAAGGCCAACCAGCCCGACCTTCTCGCCGACGTCAAACTGCTGCTGGACGATCCCCAGGCGCCCGCCGACGGCGTGGACCAGACGGTGGACGCCGGCCACGGCCGCATCGAAACCCGCCGCGCCGAGGTGCTGCACGATATGGACTGGCTCGCCGAAGCCCACCGGTGGCCGGCCCTGGCCGCTGTCGGCAAGGTCACCTCCAGCCGCGAGACCGACGGCCGGGCCACGACAGCGGTGCGCTACTTCATCGCCTCCTGGCCGCTCACCGCCGACGAACTGAACCGCCTCGTCCGCGGACACTGGGGGATCGAGAACCAACTCCATTGGGTGCTCGATGTGGTCATGGACGAAGATCAGGCCCGAGCCCGCAAGGACAACGCCCCGGAAAACCTCGCTCTCCTCAGACGCCTCGCCCTCAACGTCATCAAACGCAACAAGGACAAGGGATCAAACCGTCTCAAGTTCAATCGCGCCGGGTGGAGCGACAACTTCCTCCGAAAACTCATCGCCGAAATAGGCTAATGCGATTGCCCTGGTCAACGAATTATGGGTAGAATCGCAAATAATCCCCGAGATTCTTGAACCACGGAGACGGCGAGGAGCACCGCCGAAACGTGATGGCCGGGCCCCGGACCCGACCATCCACGTGTAGCGCCGACCGCCAAGCGTGGATGCCCCGCCCAAAACCTGTCCTCCGGCCGACTGGAGGCCGGTCCGGTGGGGCGGGGCATGACGGGTTTGACTTGGCCTCGCCCCTCGCCAAGCCTCTCCCGAACCTATAAGACGGGGTCCATATGGGAACCGCACCGAAATTTCGTGATGGATGACTTCACGCCGGACCAGGTCCGTCACGCGCAGAAGTTCGTCGACTACACGTTCAATCGAATGGCCCGGCTATGCGCGACATCCGGCTGGGACGCTTCCCGCGGCCGGACCCGGGAACGCTTGTTGGATGACCTGACGCCCGCGCCGCTGGGCTACCGGCGCGGCATGGTCGCCGGACGGCAGCTGTTCTTCTTCTCCCACGCCTACCGCCTGACCGCCGATCCGACCTATCGGAATTGCGCGCAATGCCTGTTGGAGGACCTGACCGAACATTTCTGGGATTCCGAAAACGGCGGCTGGTACTTCAGCCTGGGCGTCGGCGGCGATCCCGCCGATACGACCAAGGACCTCTACGGCCACGCCTTCATCATGTTCGGATTGGCGCACTACCTGGCGATTTTCGGCGGCGGCGAAGCCCTGAACTGGATCGCCCGGACCAACGAGATCGTCTTCGACCGCTTCGAACTGCCGGAGGGCTGGTTCGCGCCGGCCACGACGCGGGACTGGACGCCCACTGGCCGGAACCTCGAACAAAATCCGCACATGCACCTGCTGGAGGCCTATCTCTCCATCTACCGGGCGACCGAGGACGATGCCTACCTGGAATGCGCCGCGCGGATCATGTCCGTCTACACGGATTTTCTGAGGACGCCCGACCTCAAGAAGGTTCTCGAACACCTGGACGAGAGCGGCCGACCGGCCGGGGAAAAGGGAACGTTCATCCAGCCCGGCCATTTGTACGAGTGGTATTGGCTGGTCGGCGAATACGCCGGCATGGCCGGACGGCCGGCGCTCAAATCGGAGAGCGCCCCGATGATCGAATGGGCCGACGCGCACTGCCTGGACACGGACGCCGGCGGCATGTTCGATCTGGTCGACATTTCGGCCAATGTCCTGAGCGACCGAAAGCGCATCTGGCCGATGACGGAACGGATCAAGGCGCTGGCGACGCTGGCGCGGGACGAGCCGGCGGCGGAAACGCGCAAGGCGCTCTCCGGGTCGATCGCCTTCTTCCTGGAGAAGTACTGCCGCGCGGACGGTTCCTGGCACGAATATCTGACACGGGACCTCCGGCCGGACAGCGATCACCTGCCCCTCAGCACGCCGTACCACGTCGCCATGGCGGCGCTGGAGTTGGAACGGCTGCTCGGCGGCCCCGGCGCGTTCGGGATATCCGGATTTTCAATTCCCGAACCACGGAGACGGTGAGACGGCGGCTGGAGTGTGCCCGAAATGAAGTGCGTCATACCCCGGCGAAGTCCGGGGTATCCATGAACGTCCCCCTCACCCTGACCCTCTCCCCCAGGCCTACTCCGCCGAAGTAGCCTTCGGCTACGAAGGCTGGAAAGAAGGGGGAGAGGGGACGCCACCGAGACTCCATCGCCCTCGTCAGGGGGAGAGGGACCTTATTGGCCCGTCAGCCTCTCGATGGTTTCCAGGTACACCGGGACGGCGGCGGCGCCGTTGCGGGCCAGGGACTCGGTGAGATCGGCGGGCACGTGATCGATCACGGCGGAGGCGAAGCTGGGCCGGTCTTGAATGCGGGCGAACCACTCGGCAACGCGGGGCCGCCGGCCGGTCCACAGGTGCTCCTGGCGCAGCATGTTCAGCCGGTTGACGTAGGGCGTCATGGCGAGATCGGCGAGGCTGTAGGCATCCCCCACCAGCCACGCGCCGGCCGCCAGCGCCGCCTCCATCTTGTCGAGATACCGGAGGTGAACCAGGACCGCGTTCTCGAAATGGGACGAAGCGAACCCGGACAGCACATCCTCCTTTTTCCGCGCCCGGCGCACCGGGTCGGGCACCGCGTCCAGGAACGCCTCCAGCGCCTCGCCCTCCATGTGCTCGGCCATGGAGTGGCGGTGATTGGTGGCCATGGTGATCACCCCGCAGGCCGGATGGAGGTGCTCGTCCACCGACTTGGTCCAGACCCGGAGATCGGCGCGCGAGCCCGGATCGTCGGGCATCAGGCGGGGGTCGGGAAACTTCTCCTCCAGGTATTCGCAGATCACCGTGGATTCGACGATCACCCTTCCCCCGTCCACCAGCACCGGCACCACGGCGCGGGGGTTGAGGGCCATGAATTCCGGCTCGAACTGCTCTCCCTTGAGGATGTCTATGTAATGGCCCTTCCATTCCAGGCCCTTCTCGGCCAGCGCAAGGCGCGCCTTGGCGGCGCACACCGAACTGCCGTGATGATAAAGCTCCAGCATGGTCCCCTCCTATCCGTGTCCGGTGACGATGGCGGCGATGCGCTCCGGGTCGCCGGGCTGGGCGTCCCCCCGCCACGCCACATGGAGATCGGGCCGCAGCACCAGCAGGCCCGCCCCGTACACCGCCGCCGCCTGGCCGTCCGGCTGATCCAATATGGTCACGGGCGCGCCCCGCCGCTGGAGCGCGCGGGCCAGCGGCTCCCCGTCCGGCGGATCGCCGCCCACCCGAAGAATCGTGAACCACGGCCCGCAGCAATCCTGCACCGCGACCCCGCCGCCCGGCGGCCCCTCCTCCAGCCAGGTGTTGGGCAGCCGCGCGCCCGGAAAGGCGC
The DNA here is from genome assembly GCA_965221855.1 of Rhodospirillales bacterium. Classification (GTDB taxonomy): domain Bacteria; phylum Pseudomonadota; class Alphaproteobacteria; order Rhodospirillales; family UBA2165; genus JAJDXO01. Next base: position 349,811 of record CBDCSV010000010.1, read on the forward strand.
TCGGCGCATATTTGCCGATGGGCGAGTCCGGCAGGGGCGCGCCCGGGTCCGGGATGATGCCGGAGCCCGAATAGATGTAGCCCAGCTCGGCGCCGAGGATTTCGTTGGTCTTGCGCTGCTCCTCGTCGGCCACCCGGGCGATGCGCTCGCGGGCCGCGGCGCCTTCGGGCGTATGGGTGAACGCGGCGGGGTCATGGAAGCTGCGCCAGCGCTGGCGGCCCTCGGAGGCGCGCCGCGAGACCCCGACGTTCTTCTCGCCGACGGGGCGGCGCTCCTCGTCGTAGCTCCGGAGCAGTCCCGGCCCGCCCCAGCCGTGGACGCAAGCCGCCAGCTTCCAGCCGAGATCGGCGGCGTCGCCGACGCCCGTGTTCATGCCGAGCCCGCCCGTCGGGATCATCAGGTGGCAGGCGTCGCCGGCGAGGAACACCCGCCCGGCGCCGTAGCTCTCGGCCACCAGCAGCCGCTGGGTCCACTCATTCACGTGCACCATCTCGCAGTCCATGGGCATGCCGGCGATTTCCTCGAAGGCGGCGGCCATGTCCTCGTCCCGTTCGGCCTGGGCGTGGAGGGTGAAGTGCCTGAGGTCCCCCTGGACGATGACGAACCCCTGGCGGCCGTCGATGACGTGGTAGTGCCGCCCCTTGCCGGTCCCGATCCGGCCGTAGAGGTCGTCGCAGCGGAACATGGCCTGGCGCAGGGTGAGCCCGCCCTCGCCTATGAGCCCGATTCCCAGTTGCCTGCGGACCGTGCTGCCGCCGCCGTCGCAGCCCGCCAGGTACCTGCACCGGATGGTCAGGTCTTCGCCGCCGTCTTCGTCCGTGGCCCGGCAAACGGCGGTGACGCCGTCGGTCTCCTCGGAAAACGCCAGCAGCTCGGTGCCGAACCGGATGTCCGCGTTATCGAGCCCCTCGGCGATTTCCCTCAAGAGCGGCTCCAGCGCGTATTGGGAGGTAACCTGATAGGGTTCCAGCGGCATGGAGCCGTCCCGGCACCGGGCGATGCGGGCGCGGCTTTCGGCGACGGTGGGGTATGGCAGATGCAGCACCGGCGGCTCGGTCAGGCGGGTCACCAGGAACACGTCCATGGAGGCGTCCGCCGGATAGCCCGCCGCGCGCACCTCTTCGGCGATGCCCAGGCGGCGGAAGATCTCCATGGTCCGGGCGTTGCAGCGCTCCATCTTGGGATGGCCGGTGGGGGCGGGATTTTTTTCCACTAGGGTCACGTCCACCCCCCGCCAGGCGAGGTCGATGGCCAGCACCAGACCGACCGGTCCGCCGCCGGCCACCAGAACGTCCGTCTCGATCGCCGCCATACAGCCCTCGCGCTCCGGATACACATCTTATGCTGTCAGGCCATGCTGTCAGGTATGACGAAGACGGTCGACGGAAATGAAATTTCTGTCCTCCATATGGACCCGCCCCCTCACCCAGCTACGGCTAAGTCGGGCTATCGCCCGCCAAGCCTCCGCATCCCTCTCCCCCCAAGGGGGGCGAGGGTAAGGGAGTAGTCCCCTCTCCCCCTTCTTTCCAGCCTTCGTAGCCGAAGGCTACTTCGGCGGAGTAGGCCAGGGGGAGAGGGTCAGGGTGAGGGGGTCATAGGATTATGAGTGTGGGGGGATAGGGAAATTCCCCCTCACCCTCGTCATCGGGGCGCGGAGGGTATAAAACGGGGGCCAGACGGGAACCGCACCGGGAATTTCCTGATGGACGACCTCAGCCCCAAGACCACCATCAACGACGCGGACTTCCGGCCGTTGATGCCGCGCGTCGAGGACCGGACGCCGTACCGCAAGCTGACGTCCGACCATGTCTCCACCGTCGAATGCGACGGGCGGACCATCCTCAAGGTGGACCCGGAGGGCATCCGGATGCTCACGGCGGCGGCGTTTTCCGACATCTCCCACCTGCTGCGCCCCGAACACCTCGAGCAATTGTCCGCCATCCTCGGCGACCCGGAGGCCTCCGACAACGACCGGTTCGTCGCCATGGATCTGCTGAAGAACGCCAATATCGCGGCGGGCCGGGTGCTGCCCATGTGCCAGGACACGGGCACCGCCATCGTCATGGGCAAGAAGGGCGAGAACGTCTGGGTGGCGGGCGACGACGAGGCGGCCATTTCCCAGGGCGTCGACGACACGTTCGGCACCGACAACCTGCGCTATTCGCAATTGGCGCCCCTCTCCATGTACGAGGAGAAGAACACCGGCAACAACCTGCCGGCCCAGATCGAGATCTATGCCGAGAAGGGAGACGCCTACAAGTTCCTGTTCATCGCCAAGGGCGGCGGCTCGGCCAACAAGTCGTTCCTGTTCCAGGAGACCCGGGCGATCCTCGACCCCGACAGCCTGATGACGTTCCTCGAGGACAAGGTGAAGCTGCTGGGGACGGCGGCCTGCCCGCCCTATCACCTCGCCGTGGTCATCGGCGGCACGAGCGCCGAATACAATCTGAAGACCGTGAAGCTCGCCTCCACTCACTATCTCGACCACATCCCCACCGAGGGCAACGAGGCGGGCCAGGCGTTCCGCGATTTGGCGCTCGAGGAACAGATTCACGCCATGACCCGGAATGTGGGCATCGGCGCCCAGTTCGGCGGCAAGTACTTCTGCCACGATGTCCGGGTGATCCGCCTGCCCCGCCACGGCGCCTCGCTGCCCGTCGGCATCGGTGTCTCGTGCTCCGCCGACCGCCAGGCCATGGGGAAGATCACCGCCGACGGCATCTTCCTCGAGCAGTTGGAGGAAAACCCGGCCCAGTACCTTCCCGAGGTGACCGATGACGGACTTGAAGGGGACGTGGTGGAGATCGACCTGAACCGGCCCATGGACGAGATCCGGGCCGAGCTTTCCAGGCATCCGGTCCGCACCCGGCTGTCCCTCAACGGCCCGCTGATCGTCGCCCGGGACATCGCCCACGCCAAGCTCAAGGAGCGCCTGGATGCGGGGGACGGCCTCCCCGACTACTTCAAGGACAACGCGGTCTACTACGCGGGACCGGCCAAGACGCCGGAAGGCATGCCGTCCGGCTCCTTCGGGCCGACCACGGCGGGGCGCATGGATTCCTACGTCGAGCTGTTCCAGGGCCACGGCGGCTCCATGGTCATGCTCGCCAAGGGCAACCGCTCCAAGGCCGTCACCGAGGCCTGCGACAAATACGGCGGGTTCTATTTGGGCTCCATCGGCGGCCCGGCGGCGCGCCTCGCCCAGGACTGCATCACCTCGGTGGAGGTGGTGGAGTATCCCGAGCTCGGCATGGAAGCCATATGGAAGATCGAAGTGAAGGACTTCCCCGCCTTCATCGTCGTCGACGACAAGGGCAACGACTTCTTCGCCGAATTCCAGCCGTCCGGGTGAATCCCCATCCACGACGGCGACGTGTAGCGTCGGCCTTGGCTCCCTCTCCCCATCGTGTTCCCTCTCCCCCTCGAAGGGGGAGAGGGATGCGGAGGCTTGGCGAGCTAGGGCACAAAGCGAAGCGACTGCCCAGGCGAGCCTTAGCCGGAGCTGGGTGAGGGGGAATTTCCATATCACCCCCTCACACTCTTTTTTTGTGACCCCCTCACCCTGACCCTCTCCCCCTCAAGAAGGGGGAGAGGGGAATTGTTTTTGGGCGGCCGAATCATCCCCTCACCGTCCCGCAACGGTAACGTCAAGAGTTATGTGTCAGGGAGACTGGGGTACTGATTCCCTGAGACTTGTTTTCGTGAATGAAGACCGCGAAGAGGATGCGGTCCATTGAGGTTTTATCCTGGAAGGTTCCCATGGGCCGGGTTCGTCTGCGAACCTCGCGGAACCTCCGTTCGATGGCATTGGTGGTCCTGACCTGCTTTCGCTCGGCGAGGTCCTTGTAGCGGAAGCAGGTGAGCAGGTCGTCGAGGTCGTTGCGCAGGCAGGCGACGGCCTTGGGGTAGGTATCTTCCCAGGCGTCGGCGAAGCGGCGGGCGGCGGTCTCGGCCTTGCGGCGGTTGGGGGCATTCATGACGGCGTGGACGTCGGCCTTGACGGCCTGCTGGTCGGCTACGCGGACCTTGTTGAGGATGTTCCTGATTTTGTGCGCCCAGCACCTCTGAACGGGGATGCCGTGATAGACGATCGGCAAGGCGGCGAGCAGGCCTTGGCCGCCATCAACGCAGATCATCTCAAGGCCCTCGCCGGTGAGGCCGCGGCGGTGCAACGCGGTGAGGAAGCGCTCCCACTCCGCGGCGCTCTCGCTGGCGGCGAGTTGGAAGTCGATAATCTCCTTCTTGCCGTCGTGCCGTATGCCCAGCGCCACCAGGACCGGCCTCCTGAGCGCGCCGGCGCCGGTCTTGCAGGCCAGCACCACGCCGTCGAGCATCAGCGCCTTGTAGGCGTTCTTCAGCGGCCGGCGGTGGAATGCGGCGACCGACAGATCGAGGGTCTTGGCGACCCGGCTCACCGTCGCGGCCGAGACCGGACGCCCGAGCAGGGCAAGCAGGACCTCGCCGACCTTGCGGGTCGAGAGCCCCAGCACGAAGCCGGCCAGGATGGCGCGGTCGATCTCTGGAGCGCGCCTTGCGTAGCTCTTCAGAACCTCGGTCGGGCAGAAGTGCCGGGTGCGCGGCACGTTGAGCTCGATGTCGCCGAGCTCGCTGAGCAGGCGGCGCCGGTAGGTGCCGTTGCGCCGGTCGCGCATAGCGCTGCCATCGAGGCCGTCGAGCCAGCGATCCACCGCCTCGGCCATCCGGCCCTCGATGATCTCGGCCAGCGCCTGGCGGCCAAGCGGGCGATAACCCTCGCCCCAGTCCAATCCGCCTGCTTGCATCTCCTTCACCACCTCAAAGGCTTGTGGTAGGTTCTCAATCGTTACAGCTTGCTGTGGCATCGGGGTGATCCTTCTTGCGGTTGTCGTAAACCACAGGGAGTACCCCATTCCCAACTGACACATAAATTTTTACGTCACCTCCCGCAACCGCTGCCTTGCAACCGCCGTGATGGCATGGTGGACTTAGGGCCATGACCGGCCGCCCGCCCGGCCCGCTCGGATCGGGCGGCGCGGCCTCCTGAACAAGGATAAAGATCCATGGGCATTGTCTCTGTTGGACAGTCGGTCCCTCGGCACGAGGACCCCTATCTGCTGCGCGGCGAAGGCGCCTACACCGCCGACCGCCATCTGCCGAACCAGGCCTGCGGCGTGGTGCTCCGGAGCCCCCACGCCTTCGCCCGGATCAACGGCATCGATACGGCGGCGGCGCTCGCCGCGCCCGGCGTATTGTGCATCCTGACCGGCAAGGACCTGGAAGAAGAGGGCATTGGCGCGCTGCCCATCGTGGCGCCGCCCATCCCCGGGATCGACCAGGACGCCATGGTCAAGCACGCCCGCTATCCCATCGCCACCGATACGGCGCGGATGGTCGGCCACGAGGTCGCCTTCGTGGTCGCCGAAACCCTGGCGCAGGCCAAGGACGCCGCGGAACTGGTGGAGGTGGACTACGAGCCGCTGGAGGCGCTCACCGATACATTCCAGGTGGCCGGCGGCGCGCCCCGCTACGACGACGCGCCCGACAACCTCGCCTTCGACAGCAGCTTCGGGGACAAGGACGCGACCGACGCGGCGTTCGAAAAGGCCGATCACGCGGTGAAGCTCACCCTGACGGTGAACCGGGTGGCCCCCGCCACCATCGAGAACCGCGCCAGCCTGGTGGACTACGACCCGGACGGCGCCGGCGGCAAGGGGCGCTGGACGATCTACGTGCCGGTGCAGGGCCCCTTCGGGCTCAAGAACACCATGGCCAACCTGATCTTCAAGTGCGACCCGGACCAGTTTCATGTGGTCACGGGCAACGTCGGCGGCAGCTTCGGGATGAAGGCCCTCTATCCGGAGACCGTGCTGACGGCGGTGGCCACGCGGCGGCTCGGCCGCCCGGTCAAATGGGAGAACGAGCGCGCCGAGAGCCTGCTGACCGACCAGGCGGGCCGGGACAAGGTGGTGGATGCCGAACTGGCCCTCGACAAGGACGGCAAATTTCTCGGCCTCCGGATCCACAGCGTCCAGAACCTGGGCGCCTTCTTCGGCACCATGGGGGTGATGCACACCCACCTGAGCCTCGTCGGGATGATCAACGTCTACCGGACGCCCGCCATCCACCACACCATCCGGGGCGGCTATTCCAACACCTGCTTCACCGGTCCGTACCGGGGCTCCAACCGGCCGGACAGCACGTTCATCATGGAGCGCCTGCTGGACTACGCCGCCGCCGAGCTGGGCATGGACCGGATCGAACTCAGGCGCAGGAACATGATCCAGCCCGATCAGCTGCCCTACACCATGCCGCTCGGCACGGTCTACGATTCCGGCGACTTCCCGGACAACATGGAAAAGGCGCTGGCCGCCGTCGATTACGACGGCTTCGAGGCGCGCCGCGAGGAAGCCAAATCCCGCGGCAAGCTGCTGGGGCTCGGGGTCGGCAACAACATCGAGCAGGCCGCCGGCGTCGGCCAGGAATTCGCCACCTACCGCCTGGACGCCGACGGCGGCCTGACCATCGTCGCCGGCACCACCGAACTGGGCCAGGGCCACCCGACCATGTACCGGATCCTGGCCTCGGACCAGCTCGGCATCGACACCGACGACATCACCGTCATCGAGGGCGATACGGACGCGCAGGCCGCGGGCAACGGCACCGGCGGCTCCCGGGTCTCGGTGATGGGAACCCACGCGGCGCTGGCCGCCGGCGCGGGGCTCATCGAGCGGGGCAAGGAAGTGGCCGGCGGCATCCTGGAAGCGGCGGCGGCGGACATCGAGTTCTCCGGCGGGACCTTCCGGGTGGCGGGCACCGACAAGCAGGTCTCCCTCGCCGACGTGGCGAGAGCGGCCCACGAAAACCCGCCGGCGGACGGGAACGGCGGCCCCGGGCCCGGCCTCGAATACTACGCCCAATATGACGGCAAGGCGGCCACCTATCCCAACGGCTGCCATGTCTGCGAGGTGGAGGTGGACCCGGAGACCGGCGCCGCGAAGATGACCCGCTACGCGGCGGTCAACGATGTCGGCACGGTGATCAACCCGCTCACCGTCGAGGGCCAGATTCTCGGCGGCATCGGCCAGGGAGCGGGCCAGGCGCTGCTCGAGGGCATCGAGTATGACGGCGAGACCGGCCAGATGCTCACCGGCTCGTTCCTCGACTACGCCATGCCGAGGGGCATCGACTTTTGCGACATCCGGTTCATCAGCAATCCCCGCCCGACCGGCAACAACGGCATCGGCGCCAAGGGGGTCGGCGAGGTGGGCTGCGCCTGCGCCATGCCGGCGACGGCGAATGCGGTGATCCACGCCCTCGAACCCCACGGCGTCAAGCACCTGGACATGCCGCTGACGCCCAAAAAGGTGTGGGACGCCATCCACCGCAGCGGGGCGGCGTAAGGTCCCCTCTCCCCTGGGCCTACTCCGCCGAAGTAGCCTTCGGCTACGAAGGCTGGAAGGGAGAGGGTGAAAAATTACCACAGAGCACACAGAGATCACGGAGCGGATTCGAGTATGGATACTCTGTGTTCTCGGTGGTCTCTGTGGTGAATATCTGGATGCCCCGCACGGAGGCGGGGCAGCCCCCCCACCCTCGACGCCCGGCCGGTTGCCGGCCGTCTCGACCTCCCCCTCCAGGGGGGAGGTGAGCTAACCGACCCATTCCCTCCCCCCTCCGAGGGGGAGGGCTAGAGCGTTTCATATTTTGACGGAAGCGTATCCTGCGTTTTTGAAGTAGTTGGCGCATTGCTGTGGCTCGATGGTGTCGATGAGGCTCCCGAGATGGCGCCATAAGTCGTCGATCTCCCGCTTCTGGGCGTTTCTCATCCAGTGCTTGATTTGGGCAAAGGTCTGCTCGATGGGATTGAGGTCGGGGGAATATTTGGGCAGGAGCCACAGCTTGGCTCCGGCGGCACGGATGGCGTTTCGCACGGCTTTTGACTTGTGGCTGCCGAGATTGTCCATGATGACGATGTCGCCGGGCACCAGGGTCGGCACGAGCAGCTGCTCGACGTAGGCGCGGAAGCACACGCCATTGATGGGGCCGTCGAAGACGCAGGGCGCGGTGAACCGGTCGCAGCGCAGCGCGCCGATGAAGGTCAGGGTGTGCCACCGCCCATGGGGGGCAAAGCCGCGGACCCGCTCCCCTTTCGGCCCCCAGCCGCGCAGCGGGGCCATATTGGTCCGGATCCAGGTTTCATCAATGAATACCAGCCGTTCGGGATCAAGCTTTGCCTGCCACGCCTTCCAGCGCCTGCGATGGCGGGCGATGTCCGCGCGCGCCCGTTCAACGGCGAACAGGGTTTTTTTTAAAGCGCAGCCCTTCACGGCGCAGAAACAGCCATACCGTGCTGTGGGATACCCTGACACCCCGAGCGGCCAACTCGTCTCTCAACCGATGCAGCGTCAGATGCGGCTCCTGGTCGATCCGGCCGACAATGAACTCCCGATGGGGCTCAAGAACCCGGCGGCGGTGACCGCCCATCTTGCCGGGCGCAACACTCCCCGTCCGCCGGTAGCGCTGCGACCACTTAACCACGCTCGAAACCGCAACCCCAAACCGAGCCGCTACAGCGCGGCAACTCTCCCCCGCCAAAACCGCCAAAACAACACGCTCTCGCAAATCAATCGAATAAGGTCTCGCCATGAATGCTGGCCTCCTTGCCCAGCATCCATCTTGAATCATGGTTCGCCCATACTTGGGAATCCCTAAAATGATTCAATCAATCTCAAATACGCTCTAGGCGTCCGGCATTGACGAGGTTCGGGGCGAAGCTTGGCTTCGCCCCGAACTATTTCTAGGATGCGTCTATCAGGAAGCCGGGAGAGCAGGTGTGGCTGAGGCCTTCCCCCTCTGGGTCATCGTCGTCGACTATATCATGGGCGTCGTCATGTGGACGCTTATCGGCCGGGCCGGCATGTCGCTGTTCCTGCCCGAGAATTCGTCGTTCTTTTTCATGCGGTTTTTCGTCAATTCGACGAATCCGCTGTTGCGGCTGTTCTCCCCCATCACGCCCGGATTTCTGATCCCCATATTCGTTCCGCTCTATGTCGCGTGGTTCTTCTTCATGATCCGGTTCTATGTCACGCCGTGGCTCCTCGGCTACGAAGTCATGGGCATGTTGTCGTTCCCGCTCGAAGGCGAAATCGCGCAGTTCATCTACCAGTTCGGCAAAAAGTAGATGGTCAGCCGGGCCAATACCTCGAGGCCGCCACGGGCTGGCGGAGGCCGATCACGGGCTTGACAGGGCAATCGCATTTGATTTGGTTCGTGAACGGAATGGCTTCGTAAACGGAATGGAAATGAGTATCGCTGCTGCTGGAGCTTCTTTGACGTTTGATGGAGGTTTCGGTGGAGAGATTTCGGGAGAGTTTTTCGGGTCTTGATGATCCGCGCACGGGCAACGCGTTGCGTCATGATCTTCTTGAGATGCTGTTCATGGCGCTGTGCGCGGCGCTGTGTGGAAGCACGTCGTGCGTTGACATGGCGGACTTCGCCGAGGCCAAGGAAGAGGTGCTGCGCGAGTTCCTGACCCTGCCCGCTGGCCCGCCCAGCCACGACACCTTCTCGCGGCTGTTCCGGTTGTTGGACCCGCGGGCCTTTCATGCCGCCTTCCAGCGCTTCATGTCCGATTTCGCGACCGCCCGGGCGGAGGTTGTTGCGATTGATGGCAAGAGCCTGAGGCGCTCCTTCGATCGGGCCTCCGGAACCTCGCCGCTCCACCTGGTCAGCGCCTGGGCCGCCGATCAGCGGCTGGTTCTAGGCCAGATGAACGTGGGCGCGAGCAACGAGATCACCGCCGTGCCGGCCTTGCTCAAGCTGCTCAGCCTCGAAGGCGCGGTGATGACCATGGACGCCATGCACTGCCAGAGCGGCACGGCCCGCGACATCCACGAGGCCGGCGCCGATTACCTGATGGCGCTGAAGGCCAACCAGCCCGACCTTCTCGCCGACGTCAAACTGCTGCTGGACGATCCCCAGGCGCCCGCCGACGGCGTGGACCAGACGGTGGACGCCGGCCACGGCCGCATCGAAACCCGCCGCGCCGAGGTGCTGCACGATATGGACTGGCTCGCCGAAGCCCACCGGTGGCCGGCCCTGGCCGCTGTCGGCAAGGTCACCTCCAGCCGCGAGACCGACGGCCGGGCCACGACAGCGGTGCGCTACTTCATCGCCTCCTGGCCGCTCACCGCCGACGAACTGAACCGCCTCGTCCGCGGACACTGGGGGATCGAGAACCAACTCCATTGGGTGCTCGATGTGGTCATGGACGAAGATCAGGCCCGAGCCCGCAAGGACAACGCCCCGGAAAACCTCGCTCTCCTCAGACGCCTCGCCCTCAACGTCATCAAACGCAACAAGGACAAGGGATCAAACCGTCTCAAGTTCAATCGCGCCGGGTGGAGCGACAACTTCCTCCGAAAACTCATCGCCGAAATAGGCTAATGCGATTGCCCTGGCGTGCAATCGGCGGCGGTACCTGTTGCGCAATGGGTTGTGTTATGCTCGGCCCATGTGGCTCGATGTCATTGATCTCAGGGACTTTTATGCCTCCCCGCTGGGACGGGTCGCGCGGCGCATGATCCGCGAACAGATACGCAACAGCTGGCCGGACGTCACCGGCCAGACCGTCGTCGGGGTCGGGTTCGCAACCCCTTATCTCGGTCAGTACCGGCAGGAGGCGCGCCGGGTGATTGCCGCCATGCCGGCGCCCCAAGGCGTCATCCACTGGCCCGTCGAGGGCCCGGGCGAGACCATGCTTTGCGATGAGGCCGAACTGCCGTTGCCCGATCTGTCGGTTGACCGGCTGATCATGGTTCATGCGATCGAGTGCGCCGAACAGGTACGGCCGCTGATGCGCGAGGTTTGGCGGGTGCTCGCCGGCAACGGGCGGCTGTTGGTCATCGCGCCCAACCGCCGCGGAATTTGGGCGCGCCTCGACAGAACCCCGTTCGGCTTCGGGAGTCCGTACACCAACTCCCAGCTCTCCCGACTGCTCCGGGACACCATGTTCGCACCGGTCTCCCGGGCCGGCGCGCTTTACGTGCCGCCCGCCCGCTCGCGGATGATCCAATCGTCGGCGCGCGCCTGGGAGAATGTCGGGATCAGGTGGTTCAAGGGTTTCGGCGGCGTGGTCATGGTCGAGGCCAGCAAACAGATCTACGCGGCAACCCCCGCCGGCGCGGTCGCCCGGCGGCGCTCCTACGCCACCGCGACCAACCCGTAGCCGTTAACCCGCTCAGGACCGATGGAGCAGAAAGACCGCCTGTTCGCCCATCAAATTGGCGAAGAACATGCCGGAGCCGATCCCGCGGGCGCGGCCGGTGCTGTCCAGCGAGATGCTTCGCTCGATGGTGATATTCATTTCGTCGCACAGCAGGACGAAATCCTTGATGGTGCAGAAGTGGATATTGGGCGTGTCATACCATTGGTCGGGAAGCGACTCGTTCACCGGCATCCGTCCCTGTAGGGCGAGGCCCACCCGGCACCGCCAGTGGGCGAAATTGGGGAAGGAGACGATCGCCCGCTTGCCGATCCTGAGCATGTTTTCAAGCACCTGTTTCGGCGCCATGGTCGCCTGCAGGGTCTGGCTCAACAGCACGTAGTCGAAGGCGCCCGTCGGATAATCGTCGAGATCCGTATCCGCGTCGCCCTGTATGACGGGCAGGCCGGCCGACACGCAGGCATTCACCCCCGACGTCGACAGCTCGATCCCGCGGCCGTCCACCTGTTTGAAGTGGACCAGGTAGTCCAGCAGTTCGCCATCGCCGCAGCCGACGTCGAGCACCCTGGATCCCGGCTCCACCATATCGGCGATAAGCTGCAGATCGACGCGGATGGCGTCCCGGCGGGCTTCGGTCTCCTTGCGCGCCATGTTCATCGCCGCGGCCTCCACCTAACCCAGGAGGCCCCGTTGTTCGGCGGCGCCGTCGAGAAATCCGCGGAGCACCCGCCAGAACTCCGGCTCATCGAGGAGGAATGAATCGTGCCCGTTGTCGGTCTCGATCTCGGCGAAGCTGACGCTCGCGGCGGCCGCGTTCAGCGCCTTCACGATGTGGCGGCTCTCGGCGGTGGGATACAGCCAGTCGGTGGTGAACGAAATCACGCAGAACCGGGCATTGGTCTCCTGGAACGCCTGGGCCAGAACCCCGTCGTAGCGCTCCGCCAGGTCGAAGTAATCCATCGCCCGGGTGATGTAGAGGTACGAGTTGGCATCGAAGCGGTCGACGAACGTGCTGCCCTGGTGGCGCAGATAGCTTTCCACCTGAAAATCGGCGTCGAAACCGTAGGCCACGGAATCCCGATCCTGGAGCTTGCGGCCGAATTTCGAATGCAGCGATGCCTCCGACATGTAGGTGACGTGCGCGACCATGCGCGCGATCGCAAGCCCCCGGTGTGGGACCACGCCCTGGCGCTGGTAGTCCCCCGAGCGCCAGTCGGGATCGGCGGAGATCGCCTGGCGGCCGGTTTCGTTAAACGCGATGTTCTGCGCCGAATGCAGCGCCGAGCAGGCGATGGGCACGGCTGAAAATACCCGGTCCGGGTAAAGCGCCGCCCACTCCAGCACCTGCATGCCCCCCATGGAACCGCCGATGACGCAGAACAGGTCCTGAATGTCTAGCGCGTCCAACAGCATGGCCTGGGCGCGAACCATGTCGGCGACGGTGATCACCGGGAACGAGAGGCCCCAAGGCTCGCCGGTCTCGGGGTTGGTCTCCTTGGGTCCGGCGGTGCCCATGCAGCCGCCGAGAATATTGGAGCAGATGACGAAGTATTTGTCGGTATCGAGGATTTTGCCGGGGCCGACGACCACTTCCCACCAGCCCGGCCGGCCGGTCATCGGATGGTCACCGGCAACATACTGATCGCCGCTCAACGCGTGACAGACAAGAATGGCGTTCGACTTAGCCTCGTTGAGCGTCCCGTAGGTCTCGAACGCCATCGGAAAATCCCTGAGCGCCACCCCGCAATCCAGGCGCAGAGGTTCATCCACGCCCAATCGAATGGTGCGATGGGAAATCTCGGGTGCCTCGAACCCTGCCGCAGAATGTTCGTCCGGCGCAGTCATTGCCTCGTCAGCCCAAATCCGGAATTCGCTTCCACCATCCCGGCCGCCCGCCGAGGCCGCGCAAAATCGGCCCGGCCCGGCGGCGGAGGGGCCCCATAGCTATGAATCATCCCGGCAAGTGTCAATGTTTTCTTTGATTTTACAGATGCCTAGGACTATCACTGTCGCCTTTCCCGGACCCGGGAGGTGGGGTCCGGCCCACAGTTTGGAGCAGACAAATGACCGGCGGTGCGACCGGCCCCAGGCCCCTCCCCGGCCTCCTGGATATCGCCCCCTATGTGGGCGGGGAATCCGAAATCGAGGGCGTGGACCGGGTCATCAAACTGGCTTCCAACGAGGGCGCCTTCGGCCCCTCGCCGAAGGCCATGCAGGCCCTCAAGGATACGGCGGTCGGGATCTACCGCTACCCGGACGGTGATTCACGGAAATTGCGCGCCGCCCTCGCCGCCAAGCACGGCATCGATATGGAGCGGATCGTCGTCGGAGCCGGATCGGACGATCTGATCACCCTCCTCTGCCGGGCCTACGCCGGGGTGGGCGACGAGGTGCTGTTTACCGCTCATGCGTTCGCCATGTACCCCATCTATGCCCGGGGCGTGCGGGCGACGCTGGTCGCGGCGCCGGAAGACGGGATTACGGCCGACGTGGACAATTTGCTGGAACGGGCGGGCGGGAACACCAGATTGCTGTTCCTCGCCAACCCCAACAATCCCACCGGCACCTACTTACCCGTCGGCGAGATCAAGCGGCTGCGCGCCGGCCTGCCGGAGCATGTGCTTCTGGTCCTGGATGCCGCCTATTGCGAGTACGTGAGCAGGAACGATTACGAACCGGGGATCAATCTGGTCGACGGATCGGACAATATCCTGATGCTCAGGACGTTCTCGAAAATCTATGGTCTCGGCGGGCTGAGGATCGGCTGGTGCTACGGCCCCGAAATGGTCGTCGACGTCTTGAACCGGCTGCGAAGCCCGTTCAACGTCTCCAACTCGGGCCAGGCGGCGGCGCTTGCCGCCCTCGGCGATGACGAGTTCGTCGAGATGTCGCGCCGGCACAACGACGCGTGCCGCGAATGGACCGCCGACGCGCTGCGCCAAATCGGGATCACGGTCCCGGACAGCGTCTGCAACTTCGTCCTTGCCCGATTTGCCGAGGAACCGGGAAGGAACGCCGAGGCCGCGGACGCCTTTCTTCGCGCCAGGGGCGTCATCGTCCGGCGGATGGGCGGCTATGGCCTGCCGGACTCGCTTCGCATCTCCATCGGTACGGACGAAGAGATGAAGATGGTGGTCGGCATCCTCACCGAGTTCATGGGGGCGTGATGTCCGGCGGCCAGGTTCATTTCCGGCGGATCGCGCTGATCGGTATCGGGCTGATCGGCTCGTCGCTGGCGCGCGTCATCAGGCGGGACGGCCTCGCCGGCCACATCGCGGTGGGCGATATCGATTCCGCACATTGCGCCAAGGCGCTGGAGCTCGGAATTGCCGACAGCGCCGGCGAAGACGCGGCCGAGGCGGCCAGGGACGCGGACCTCGTGATCATCTGCGCCCCCATCGGCGCCTACGCTTCCATCGCCGAGGCCATCGCGCCCGTGCTGAAGCCGGGGGCCATCCTCAGCGACGTGGGCTCGGTCAAGCAGGCGGTGCTGCGCGACCTGTCCCCGCACGTTCCGGAAGGCGTGCACCTGATCCCCGCCCATCCCGTCGCGGGCACCGAGCATTCGGGCCCCGAATCCGGCTTTCCGGAGCTGTTCGACGGCCGGTGGTGCGTGCTGACGCCGACGGACGGCGCCGACGAGGCGGCGGTCGAAAAGGTTGCGGCCCTCTGGCGGAGCGCCCGCTCGATGATCGAGATGATGGACCCGGAGCATCATGACCAGGTGATGGCCGTCACGTCCCACCTGCCGCATCTGATCGCCTACACCATCGTCGGCACCGCGACGGATCTGGAAAAAAGCCTGCGCAACGAGGTGATCAAGTTCTCGGCCAGCGGCTTCCGCGATTTCACCCGGATCGCCGCCTCCGATCCGGTCATGTGGCGGGATGTATTTCTCAACAACCGGGATGCGGTGCTGGAGATTCTACAGCGGTTCAACGAGGACCTGACGGCCATGCAGCGGGCCATCCGCTGGGGCGAGGCCGAAACCCTGCACGAGCTCTTCTCGCGGACCCGCGATATCCGCCGCCGGGTCATCGACGCCAAACAGGCGTAATCCGCCTCAGCGGAGAAAGCGCAGCCGGTCGGTTTCGCCTGCCCCCTCCGGCCATCGGATTTCGGGGATTTCCATCAGCGGCACCGGTCCGGCGGACAGTTTCCGGTCTTGAACCGACAGGGGCAGGCGGAGCGTCCGGGGTCCGCCGCCGGCCGGGCGCCTGGCCAATGCCCCCAGCACCAGCTTCGCCACCGCCGCGTCACGCGGCCGGACGATGCCGGCCTCGCGCAGCGCATCGATGGCGCCGGGGAATCCTTCGAGCCGCGCCGTCAATGCGCCGATGGGCTGCAGGTTCCGGTCCAGCGCCAGGGTGCCGCTGGCCTGAACGCCGAGCTGTCCATAACGCATCTCCACCTTGTCGAGTTCCAGCGTACCGCCCCGGTCCCGCCACGCGCCGAGGCTCTCGAGGACATTTTCCAGCGGAAAGTCACCCACCAGCCGCGCCTCGAGCAAAACCCGCTGAAGCGCGTTGCCGAGGGGCAGGCGCGGGAGCGCGGGCGCGTTCACCCCTTCGGCGGCAATCCTAAACCGGAGATCGGGGGTGGACCCCTCGCCGTCGCCGCCCGGCCGCCGCTCGGCGCTCAGCCCTGCGCTCGCGACGGCATAGGCAGGCCGCCCCCGGCGGTCCTCGAGGCCGATCCGCCGCAAATCCAGGGACAGAAACTCGGGGAATCCCTTGGAATCGAATGCCGCGGCGGCCCGTACCCGGCCGGTCTCCCCTCGCAACGCCTGCCGGCCGGGGCCCGAACCGAACTCGAAACCGTGTTCCCCGGTGAGTTCGATCCGAAATTCCCGCGGGCGCCACGGCGCGGTTTCCGCGACCGCGCGTGCAAACCCGGCGGACCAGGCGGCCTGGCCGGAACCGGGCGGCGGCGAAAATTCGAGTTCGGGATCCCGGGCGATCAGCTTGAAGGCCAGTGGATAACCGCCGATCTCGAGCCTGCCGACCCTCGCCGACAATCCGCTCGCGGGCCGTTGAGCGATCCATTCCTCGACGCCGGCCTTCAGCCGCGAAGCGCCGGCAAACCATAGGACCGTATAGGCCAGCGCGGCAATCGCGATAGCAACCCCGCCGATCAGGCCGTAACGGACAAGCTTCGGAGCGCGTGGGGGCCGATAAGGCGCCGCCGCGGGTGGCGCGGGCCGCCCCCGGCCGGGGAATCTATCCATGAGGCGAAACCGCCGGACAAGTCATGGCCTATATATAGGCGGGCTGGGCGGGCCGGACAAAGGTATCGAGATCGATTGCGGTGGTGTAAACAGATGGCGGCCCCCACCTCAGCCGGACGCCGACCGCGTGACCGCACCTCAAAGCCCGCCGGACGCACCCGGCTCCCTGCAATCCGCCTGGATCTCCGCCATGCCGGCGGTGTTCGTCTTTCTGTGGAGCACGGGTTTTATCGGCGCGAAGTTCGGGCTGCCGTTCGCCGAGCCGTTCTCGTTTCTCGCCGTCAGGATGGCGGTCGTCGCCGTTCTGCTGATTCTGATCGCCATCGCGTTCAAGGCGCCCTGGCCGAGGGATTTGCGGTCGGTGTTTCACGTCGCCGTGGCGGGGTTGCTGGTGCAGGGCGCCTATCTCGGCGGCGTCTTCGCGGCCATCGACGCCGGGCTGTCGGCGGGATTGAGCGCTTTGATCACCGGCCTGCAGCCCGCCCTGACCGCCTGCGTGGTGGGGCCGCTCCTGAAGGAACGGGTCACCCCCCGCCAGTGGCTGGGCGTGCTGCTCGGCTTCGTCGGTGTCGTCCTGGTGGTCGCCAACCGCATAGAGATCGGCGCCGGCGCCTGGGCCGGGATCGGCCTCGCGGCCATCGCACTCTTCGGCATTACCGCCGGAACCCTGTACCAGAAGCGGTTCTGCGCCGACATGGATCTGCGGTCCGGCTCGGCGATCCAGTTCACGGTCACCTGCCTCGCCATGACCGGCCTCGCCTTCGCGCTGGAAAGCCGGGACATCCAGTGGACGGTCGAGCTCATCTTCGCGATTGCCTGGCTGGTGGTCGTCCTGTCGCTGGGCGCCGTCACGCTGCTCTACATCCTGATCAAGCGGGGGGCGGCGGCGAAGGTCGCGAGCCTCTTCTACCTCGTGCCGCCGGTGACCGCCCTGATGGCGTTCTTCCTGTTCGACGAGCGGCTGGGCGTTCAGGAATTGATTGGAATGGGCATCGTCGTGGCCGGGGTCGCCCTCGTCACCCGCGAAAAGGCTTAAACGCCGTTCGCCAGTTTCTTCAGCAGCCCAATGAGCTGCCGGCGCTCGTCGTCGGTCAGGCCGCCCCCGATCCGCGCCTCGTGATCCGCGACCATGGGCTTCAGCCGGGCCAGCATCTCCTGTCCCGTGTCCGTCAACACGAGGGCGTAAGACCGCCGGTCGACGGGTGATGCCCTGCGTTCGACGATGCCCCGGGATTCGAGCGTATCGATAACCGCAACCATGGTGGAGCGTTCGATCCCGACCGCCCGGGCGAGCGCCGATTGGGTCAGACCGGGGTTGGCGCCGATCAGGGCGATGACGCCGAATTGCCCCGGCGTGATCTGCTCCCCGGCCATCTGGCCGGCAAAATCATTGAAGACGGCGACCTGGGCGCGGCGCAGATGATAGCCGACCAGCGATACCAGGACATCGAAGTCCAGCTCGTCGTCATCGCCGGTCCGGCGCGCTATCAGCACGTTGTCATCCACGGCGTCCTCATGCCGCCGGCTGAGGCCGCGCCGCCTCGCGCTCCTCGGCCAGCTGCCGGAGGGCAAAGCGCTGAATCTTGCCGGTCGCGGTCTGCGGCATGGCGTCGACGAAATACATCCGCCGCGGACACTTGTAGATCGACAGGGTCGCGGTCAGATGGTCGGTCAACTCCTGCTCGACCGCGGACCGGGCGGACGCGCCGTCGGGCCCGACCATGAACAGCGCGAGCCGGATGAGCCCGTCTTCGTTGGGCACCCCGACCACGGCGGCCTCGCTGACACGGGGATTCTTGAGGACTTCGGTTTCGATTTCGCCGGGCGCCACCCACTGGCCGGAAATCTTCAGCATATCGTCGCCCCGCCCGTGATATTCGTAGAAGCCTTCCCTATCGCGGACGAAGACGTCGTTGGTGCAGTACCAGCCGTTCTTGAACACCGCGCGGGTCCTGTCGTCGAGTTTCCAGTAGCCCTGCGCCACCGAATCCATGCGCACCCAAAGAACGCCGGGCTTATCGTCCTCCTCGACCAACTCGCCCCGGTCGTCGATCAATTTCACCTTGGTCCCGGGCGTCGGTTTGCCGGTCCGGCCCGCCTTGTGGCTTTCGGGCGTCCCGGCGATGAAGAGGAAGCAGGTCTCGGTCGCGCCGATGCCCTCCAGCACGGGCCGGCCCGTCGCCGACCGCCATTCCTCGAACAGACCCGCCGGCAGTTTCTCGCCGGCCGAGACATAGTGGCGGACGCTGCGGAATGCCTCGCCGCCGGCGACGTTCGCCCGCAGAAGGTTGCGATAGAAGGTCGGCACGCTCAGCACGACGGTCGGCTTGAACTTCGAGACCACATCCGCGACCGCCTCCGCGTCCGGCCAGTCGGGATAGAGGATCGTCGTCGCGCCGAGATGCAGCGAAGCGAACAGGCAGTGCCCGAGCGAGAAGGCGAAAAACAGCTTCGATGAACAATAGATCCGATCCCCCCGCCCCATGCCGAGGGACTCGCCCAAGTGCCTCGGCGAGGTGAAGACCGTCCGCTGCGTGTGGACGACCCCCTTGGGCTTCCCGGTGGTGCCCGAGGAATACATCCAGAAAGCGGGCTCGTCCGCGGCCATCCCGACGGCGTCCAGAGCCGACGATTCGGCGGCCGCAAGCTCCATCAAATCGGGAAATCCGCCGCCCTCGGCGTGGGTCGTGACGACCGCCGGCTTGACCGATAGACCATCCTCGATTTCCCGGTAGAGCGCGACAAACATGCCGTCCAGGATCAGGACGGCGCAGCCGCTGTCCTCGATGGAGTAGGCCAAATCCTCCGCCGTGAGCCGTAAATTCAATGCAACCGGAACGGCGCCGATCTTGAGCGCACCGAGGTAGGCGTAAACGAATTCGGGACGATCCAAGACCATCATCACCACCCGGTCGCCCTTCTCCACCCCGAGCGTCCGCAAGGTGTTGCCGGCCCGGTTCATGCGGTCGGCCACCTGCTCGTAGGTGACCGCCTCGTCGCCGCAGAGTATCGCCACGTCATGGTGCTGGCTCCGCGTCAGCGGCGGCTCCATGATGGCCTCTGCCATGTTCACGACGGTCCGGGAATTCCGGTTCGGCGGCCTCGTCATGCGCTCCCCTGTCAATCGAGACGGCGTATTTGGCCGCAGCCGATGCTCCGGCGGCAATATTGTTGGGCAGCCGAACTATTTCGTCAAGCGCCGGCGGCGGGCAGGTGACGTAAAAATTTATGTGTCAGTTGGGAATGGGGTACTCCCTGTGGTTTACGACAACCGCAAGAAGGAGCACCCCGATGCCACAGCAAGCTGTAACGATTGAGAACCTACCACAAGCCTTTGAGGTGGTGAAGGAGATGCAAGCAGGCGGATTGGACTGGGGCGAGGGTTATCGCCCGCTTGGCCGCCAGGCGCTGGCCGAGATCATCGAGGGCCGGATGGCCGAGGCGGTGGATCGCTGGCTCGACGGCCTCGATGGCAGCGCTATGCGCGACCGGCGCAACGGCACCTACCGGCGCCGCCTGCTCAGCGAGCTCGGCGACATCGAGCTCAACGTGCCGCGCACCCGGCACTTCTGCCCGACCGAGGTTCTGAAGAGCTACGCAAGGCGCGCTCCAGAGATCGACCGCGCCATCCTGGCCGGCTTCGTGCTGGGGCTCTCGACCCGCAAGGTCGGCGAGGTCCTGCTTGCCCTGCTCGGGCGTCCGGTCTCGGCCGCGACGGTGAGCCGGGTCGCCAAGACCCTCGATCTGTCGGTCGCCGCATTCCACCGCCGGCCGCTGAAGAACGCCTACAAGGCGCTGATGCTCGACGGCGTGGTGCTGGCCTGCAAGACCGGCGCCGGCGCGCTCAGGAGGCCGGTCCTGGTGGCGCTGGGCATACGGCACGACGGCAAGAAGGAGATTATCGACTTCCAACTCGCCGCCAGCGAGAGCGCCGCGGAGTGGGAGCGCTTCCTCACCGCGTTGCACCGCCGCGGCCTCACCGGCGAGGGCCTTGAGATGATCTGCGTTGATGGCGGCCAAGGCCTGCTCGCCGCCTTGCCGATCGTCTATCACGGCATCCCCGTTCAGAGGTGCTGGGCGCACAAAATCAGGAACATCCTCAACAAGGTCCGCGTAGCCGACCAGCAGGCCGTCAAGGCCGACGTCCACGCCGTCATGAATGCCCCCAACCGCCGCAAGGCCGAGACCGCCGCCCGCCGCTTCGCCGACGCCTGGGAAGATACCTACCCCAAGGCCGTCGCCTGCCTGCGCAACGACCTCGACGACCTGCTCACCTGCTTCCGCTACAAGGACCTCGCCGAGCGAAAGCAGGTCAGGACCACCAATGCCATCGAACGGAGGTTCCGCGAGGTTCGCAGACGAACCCGGCCCATGGGAACCTTCAAGGATAAAACCTCAATGGACCGCATCCTCTACGCGGTCTTCATTCACGAAAACAAGTCTCAGGGAATCAGTACCCCAGTCTCCCTGACACATAACTCTTGACGTTACCCGGCGGGCAAGTCCCCATGGCAAAACGGCGGCCCGAAGGCCGCCGCCATGTGCCGGTATTCGTGAGGCTGCTAGACGTCCTTGGGCCGCCGGTAGCGCCGGAAATCGTCGACCCCGAATTTGATCAGCTTGGCCGGCGCGCTCACCAACCGCGAGCCGAGACCGTAAACCACGCGGTCGCGCTCTTGGCGGGCGGCGCGGACGACGTCCGGGTCCCACAGATAATTCAAACCACTCATGACAGGTACTCCTTTATTCTTGATGTTTGGGCGGGCTCTGTCGGTGCATGTCCGTCCAGGAATATCAAAGACCTAGTGCTCATCGACGATGGCCGCCAGCGCCAAATCGATATCTCTGATATGCAAAATTCGCATATCTCGGGAAAAGGCATTTAATGGTTCAATATCAGTTAGTTATGAGAAATTTACTGATTCTCAAGTTCCATAAATTGTGGCATTTTCCAATTCCGCACCGTGCGCTATTCGTTTAAGCAGCGCTGCCCGCAGACGGAATACCGGCGGGAGAGATTACTTGTCGGGACCGCCGGGCCGACATAGCTTAGACTGGCATCAGAGCCAACGCCGGACACCGGCGCTGCCCATCGAGACCCATATGAATACCCATAGCCCAGAGGACCTCAGCAAGCTGCTCAAGGCATCCGAGGCGCGGATCACCGCCGACGAACTGCCGGCGCTGATCGCCGGGGTCGCCGCCGCGCCCGGCGGCGACGGCGGCATGGGGGACCCGGAGGCGTGGATGTCGATGGTCGCCGAGAGCCCGTCGGAACAACTGCGGGCGTATCTCCGGGCGGCTTTCGACGAGCACCCCCGGACCGAGGCCGCGGCAACCGGCAACCAGTCATCGGAGCGGCTGGCTCTGCTGCGCGGCTACCTGGCCGGCCGGGACATCGACGGCTTCATCGTTCCGTTGGCCGACGAGCATCAAGGGGAGTATGTCTCCAAACGGGCGCGCCGGCTGGCCTGGCTGACCGGATTTACCGGCTCGGCCGGAATCGCGATCGTCCTCGAGGATCGGGCCGCCGTCTTCGTCGACGGCCGTTACACCCTTCAGGCGGCGCAGCAGGTGGATGAAGCCGCCTTCGCCGTTTGTCCGATGGCGGACACTAGCCCGGCGGACTGGCTTGCCGATCAGGACATCGAAGGCCGGAAGATCGGCTTCGATCCCTGGCTTCACACGGCCGACGGCGCGGCTCGGATGCGGACCGCCTGCGAAAAGGCCGGCGCGGCGTTCGTTCCGCTGCCGCACAACGCGATCGACGCCGTTTGGGAGGACCAACCCCCGCGGCCGCTCTCCCCGGTGCTTCTGCATGGCGCGGAGTTCGCCGGCCGGTCCTCGGCCGAAAAACGGGGCGAAATCACCGAGGAAATGAAAAAGAACGGTGAAAACGCGGTCGTTCTCACGGCGCCGGATTCCATCGCCTGGCTTGCCAATATCAGAGGCGGCGACGTTCCCTATACGCCGCTGCCCCTGGGCTTCGGCATCCTGCGTGACAACGGCGAGCTGTCGCTGTTCGCCGACCGGCAAAAAGTTCTTCCCGAAACGGCGGCGGGCCTGGAACGGGGAATAGCCATCGCGGACTACGACGACTTCATCCCGGCCCTCATGGCGCTCGGCGCGGAAAACGCCGCGGTCCGGGTGGACCCGTCCGGCGCAGCGGAAGCGGTTTTCGAGACGCTGGAGACGGCCGGCGCCCATATTCGCCGCGGCGCCGACCCCTGCGCGCTGCCGAAAGCGTGCAAAAACCCGGCGGAACTGGACGGCACCCGGCGGGCCCACGTCCGGGACGGCGCGGCGCTGACGCGGTTTCTCGCTTGGCTGGACCGCGAGGCCCTCGCCGCCGGCGCGACGGAAATGAGCGCCGCCGGCCGATTGGAAGCCTTTCGACGGGAAAACGAGCTGATCCAGGGGCTGAGTTTCCCGACCATATCCGGGGCCGGACCCAACGGAGCCATCGTCCATTACCGGGTCACGCCGGAGACCGACAGGAAATTGGAGGCCGGCACCTTGTACCTGGTCGATTCCGGCGCCCAATATCTGGACGGCACCACCGATGTGACCCGGACGGTCGCGCTGGGCGAGCCGAGCGGCGAAATGCGGGACCGGTTCACCCGGGTGCTCAAGGGCCATATCGCATTGGCGCGGGCCAGGTTTCCCGAAGGCACGTCCGGCTCGCAGCTGGATGTTCTCGCCCGCGCGCCCCTGTGGAACGCGGGCATCGATTTCGAGCACGGCACCGGGCACGGGGTCGGCAGCTATCTCGGCGTCCACGAGGGGCCCCAGCGAATTTCGAAACTGCCCAACCGCGTCGGGCTGGAACCGGGGATGATCGTTTCAAACGAGCCCGGCTACTACAAGACCGGCGAGTACGGGATCAGGATCGAAAATCTGGTGACCGTGGTGGAGGCCGAGGCGGTCGAGGGCTCGGAACGGAAGACATTCGGCTTCGAAACGCTGACCTGCGCGCCCATCGACCGGCGATTGATCGTTCGTTCGCTTCTCGACGCGGCCGAACTGGAATGGCTGAACGGCTATCATGCCTGGGTGGCGGAGGTCGTCTCGCCGCTCGTCGACGCCGAAACCCGCGGCTGGCTCCGGGAAGCGACGAAAGAAATTTAGCCGTCGTTCGGGCGGCCGGGGAGATCATGACCCCGGTGAGAATGCGGGTTAAGGGCCAGCGCACTTGATTGCCGAGCCGATATGGACAGAATAGCCGCCGATTACGCTTTTCGGGGCAGGTCCGACATGACCAGACACCTCACAGCCTCCACCGGGGCCAACGGCTGATGGTATCCGGGCGGAACACAAAGGGCGTCTCCCAAGCCAGCTCCATCTGGGGCGGCCGGTTCGAGGCGGGACCGTCGCAAATCATGGAAGAGATCAACGCTTCCATCGATTTCGACCGGCGTCTCTACCGGCAGGATATCGCCGCCTCCAAGGCGCACTGCGAAATGCTGGTGCGTCAAGGGATCATTGCGCCCGAAGACGGGGACGCGATCCTGGGCGGGCTCGATAAGGTTCTGTCCGAAATCGAGAATGGCGATTTCGAATTCAAGACCGCGCTCGAAGACATCCACATGAACGTCGAGGGACGGCTGGCGGAGTTGATCGGCGAGGCGGCCGGCCGGCTGCATACCGCCCGGTCCAGAAACGACCAGGTGGCGACGGACTTCAAGCTGTGGGTCCGGGATGCCATCGACCAGCTGGACGGCGGGCTGAAGAGCTTTCAGTCGGCGCTGATCACCGCCGCCGAGGCCCACACGGCCACCATCATGCCGGGCTACACCCATCTGCAGACCGCCCAGCCGGTGACGGCCGGTCATCATCTGCTGGCCTACGTGGAAATGGCCGGGCGGGACCGGGGCCGGTTCGGCGACTGCCGGGCGCGGCTTAACGAGAACCCCTTGGGATCCGGGGCGTTGGCGGGAACGTCATTCCCCATCGACCGGCAGGCGACCTCGGAGGCGCTCGGCTTCGACCGGCCGGCGGCCAATTCCCTCGATGCCGTTTCGGACCGGGATTTCGCCATCGAGTTCCTGGCGGCCGCGGCCATCACCGCGACGCACCTGTCGCGGCTCGCCGAGGAAATGGTGATCTGGGCCAGCGAGCCGTTTCGATTCATCACGCTGTCCGACGCCTTTTCGACCGGCAGCTCCATGCTGCCCCAGAAGCGCAACCCGGATGCCGCGGAACTGGTGCGCGCCAAGACCGGCCGCATTTTCGGGACGCTGATGGGCCTGCTCACGGTAATGAAGGGCCTGCCGCTGGCCTACAGCAAGGACATGCAGGAGGACAAACAACCGGTTTTCGAGACCGCCGACGCGCTCAACCTGTGCCTTGCCGCCATGACCGGCATGATCGCCGACCTGCGGGTCGATGAAGACCGGATGAGGGCTGCCGCCGCCGCCGGGGGCTCCAACGCGGTCGATGTGGCGGATTGGCTGGTCAGGAACTTGGACATGCCGTTCCGCGAAGCTCACCGCGTGACCGGAAACCTGGTGAAACTCGCCGAAAACAAGTCCTGCCCGCTGGAAGACCTGGAGTTGGCCGACTTTCATTCCATCGAGCCCGGTATTACCGACGACATCTATTCGGTCCTGGGTCTGGAGGAATCGGTGGCCGGCAGGGTAAGCTATGGCGGGACCGCGCCCGCCAACGTGGCGAGCGCCTGCGCCGAGGCACGGCGCCGGTTCCTGGACGGAGGCGGCTGATGACACGGCGACGACTGACCTTCCTCATGGCGGCGGCTATTTTATTGCCGGTCCTTGCCGCGTGCGGAAAAAAATCCGCGCTCGAACCGCCGCCCGACGCCAAGCAGGAATATCCCCGGCAATACCCGACCCGATAGACCGGCCAAACAGGGCTGACCGACGAATGGATCACTTCGAATACCGCGACGGCGTCCTTCACGCCGAGAACGTGCCCCTCGACCGCATCGCCGATGACGTCGGGACGCCGTTCTATTGCTACTCGACGGCCACCATCGAGCGGCACATCGGGGTCTTCACGGACGGCCTCCGGCCCCTCGACGCAACGGTGTGCTATTCGGTGAAGGCGAATTCAAATCTGTCGGTTCTGAAGATCCTCGCCGCAAACGGCGCCGGCGCCGATGTGGTTTCGGGCGGTGAGCTTACCCGGGCCCTCCGGGCCGGCATGCCGCCCGGCAAGATCGTGTTTTCGGGCGTCGGCAAGACCGAGGACGAAATCCGCCAGGCCATCCAGGCGGATATCCTGCAGATCAACGTCGAATCGGAACCGGAACTCGAGGCCGTTGACCGGGTCGCCGGAGAGCTCGGAAAGACGGCGCGCGCCGCCGTCCGGCTCAATCCCGATATCGACGCCGGCTCTCACGACAAAATCTCCACCGGACGCCGGGAAGACAAGTTCGGCGTCGACTGGTCCCGGGCTCACGAAGTGTTTACCGCCGGCGCGGCCTTGCCGAATGTCGATCTGGTCGGCCTCGCCATGCACATCGGCTCACAGCTCGCCGATCTCCAGCCGTACCGGGATGCCTTCACCCGGCTGCGCGACGTTACCGCGACGCTGCAGGCCGACGGCTTCGAGATCCGGACCCTGGATCTCGGCGGCGGATTGGGCGCCCCTTATGACGACACGCCGATGCCCAGCCCTGCCGAGTACGGCGCCATGGTAAGGGAAGTCATGGGCGATCTCGACTGCCGGTTCCTGTTCGAACCGGGCCGTGTGATCGCCGGAAACGCAGGCGTTCTGGTGAGTCGCGTGGTCTACGTCAAGGAAGGGGCCACGCGGCGGTTTCTGATCCTCGACGCGGCCATGAACGATCTCATCCGCCCGGCCTTGTACGACGCTTCGCATACCATCGTCCCAGTCTCCGAATCGGCGGATAAGGCGCGCGAACCGGCGGATATCGTGGGTCCGGTCTGCGAGACCGGAGATACGTTCGGCGAACGGATTCCCATGCCGGCCATGAAATCCGGCGATCTCGTGGCGTTCCGGACCGCGGGCGCCTACGGCGCGGTCATGGCCTCGACCTACAATTCCCGTGCGCTGGTACCTGAAATATTGGTCAACGGCGGTCAATTTGCGGTTGTCAGGGAGCGCATAGAGGTAGACGATTACCTGGCCCGCGAGAGCCTCGCGCCCTGGCTAAGCGGTTGATCCGTTCGGGGCCCGGCGGGGGCATGGACTTCGACGTGCATATATGATGGCGAGATTGCGCCGCGCGAGCGACGGAACCCGGCCAAAAGGGACGTTAAGTCAGGCATGAAAATCAAACGTGGACCGCTATTCGGTTTATATCTCAGGCTCGCCCGAGCTGGCCTGCATTTCGAAGATTTGTGGCCGCGCCTGTGGCCCGCGGTCGGCCTGACGGGGCTGCTGCTTGCGCTCGCCCTGTTCGATGTCCTGCCGCTGCTGCCCGTTTGGCTGCATGCCTTCATCGTCATCGCCTTTCTGGTGGCCATTGCCGGCCTGCTCCAGCGGGTGGTGACCCGTGTGCCGGCCGTCGGCGATATCCGGGCCCGCCACCGGATCGAAACCGACAGCGGCCTGGACCACCGGCCGCTCACCGCCCTCGACGACGAACTCGCGGCCGGATCGGATGACCCCGCCGCACAGACGCTGTGGACGGCCCATCGGCGCCGGATGGCCGAACGGGCCGAAGAACTCAGGCTGAACTTGCCCAGGGCCGGCCTGACCCGGCGGGACCCGTGGGCGGTTCGCGCCGGGCTGGTGCTGATCGTGCTGATCGGCTTTGTCGCCGCCGGCAATCAGTCGGTCGAGCGTATCTCCCGTGCGCTGGTGCCACCCCTCGATTCGGGCGCCTTTCAGCAGCGCGTCGCCCATGACGTCTGGATAACGCCTCCCGCCTACACCCAGGTCGCGCCGATTTATTTCGGCACCGGCGAACGGGCCGCAAGTCCGGCCGCGGCCGCCGCCGCCCGGACCGTCCGCGTCCCCGCCGGCAGCACGGTCCTGGTTCAGGTCTCCGGCGGCGGACAGATACCGTCATTGCTCATCGACGAGACGGCGACCGAACTCAACCGGGTCGAGGCCGACGGTTATCACCTGGAGACGGAAATTACCGAGGGCTCCCGCCTCAGCCTTCAGCAAAAGGGCCGCGAATTGGCGGCTTGGGATATCGAGGTGATCGCCGACGAGGCTCCGGTAGTGGCCTTCACCGCGGCGCCCGAAACCAACAACGAACTCAAGCTTCGGCTGCCGTTCGAGGCGACGGACGATTACGGCCTGAAGGGTGTCGCCGCCTCCGTCCGCCGGCTTGACGGCGAGCCCATCCCGGACGGCGAAAGCGAAATTACCCTCCGCCTTCCCTTCCCCGGCGAGGGGTCGACCTCGGCCAAGGGAAAATCGTCCCACGACCTGAGCTCTCATGTGTGGGCGGGCCTGCCGGTGCTGGTTCATCTGATCGCCACCGATGAACGCGGCCAGACCGGTGTCAGCGCGGTTGAACCGGTGGTTCTTCCCGAACGCCACTTCACCCACGTCGTCGCCCGGGAACTGGTCGAGGTGCGCAAACGCCTCAAGGCCACGAAACAAAGCCGGCTTCTCGGCGCCTTGAAGCTGGACAATATCAGCGACGAGCCCCACCGCTTCCAGGACAATACCTCGGCGTACCTGGCCATCCGGGTGGCGCGCGAACGTTTGGCGCGGGACAAAAAGACCGGCACGGTCTCGGGCGTTCAAAAAATGCTCTGGGATATCGCCTTGCAGCTCGAGGAAGGCTTGTCGGCATTGGCCAGCCGGGACCTCCGGGCGGCGCAGGAAGCCCTCCGCGAAGCGCTTGAGAACAACGCCAGCCTGGAGGAACTGGAGCGTTTGATGGACGAGGTCCAGCGGGCGCTGGAACGGTTCCTGTCGGCGCTGATGCAGCAGTTCGAGCAAAACGGCGAACTGCCGCAGCTGGACCCCAACACGCAGACCATGACCAACGAGGAACTTCAACGGATGCTGGACCGGGCGCGGGAACTGATGCGCCAGGGGAACCGGGATGCGGCGCGGGAAATGATGGCGCAGCTCCAGCGCATGCTGGAGAGCCTGCGCGGGGCCCAGGCCCGAAACCGCCAGCAGCAGCGGCAGTCCCGCGAAGCGCAGGAGGCGATGCGCCGGCTTCAGGGCATCATTCAACGTCAACAACGCCTCCTGGACGACACCTTCCGGCGCTCACAGGAAGGCGAGACCGGGGATGCGCCCCTCGAGGAAAGCCAGGAAGAACAGGAAAGTATCCGCCGTCAGCTGGGCGAACTCATGCAGCGTCTCGGCGAGATGATGGGGCAGGTTCCGCAAAACCTCGGCCAGGCGGAACGATCCATGCGGCAATCGGAGCGCGCACTTGGTCAGGGCCAGCCCTCGCAAGCGGTCGGTCCTCAGACCGAGGCATTGGAAGCGCTGCGCCAGGGCGCCCAGAATGCCGCGCGGGCCCTCGCCCGGCGGCTTGGCCGCGGCAACCGGCTCGGGCGTTCAGGCCGGATCGGCCGCTTCCAGGGACCTGAGCTCAGAGGGTTGCGGCCCGGCAACAGGGATCCGTTCGGACGTCCGGCGGAAGAAGACGGCACCACGGGCACCGCCACCGGCAATGTCGATATCCCGAGCGAAGCCGAAATTCAGCGCGCCCGGGAAATCCTTGATGAGCTTCGCAGGCGGGCCGGTGATCTTTGGCGGCCCGAACTGGAACTGGAATATATCGAGCGCCTGCTCAAGCGCTTCTAGAGCATTTTCTGATCACACCCGGTCATAGCCTGCGGCAGTGAAGTAGTTTTGGCACTCGGATTGGGTGACTGTGTCGATGGCGGTTGCGATGGCGTCGTAGAGGTCGTCGACGGTTCTGGCTGCGGTCTTTTTGAGGAGGGCCTTGAGCTTTGCGAAGGCCATCTCGATTGGGTTGAAGTCGGGTGAGTAGGGCGGCAGGAAGCGGAGCTCGGCGCCGGCGTCTTCGATGGCCTTACGCACGCTGGCGGGCTTATGGGCTGGCAGATTGTCCATAATGACGATGTCTCCGGGTTTGAGGGTTGGGACCAGGATTTGCTCGACATAGGCAAGGAAGGCTGCCCCGGTCATCGCCCCATCGATGGTCATGGGGGCGAGGATGCCGTCGAGCGTGAGAGCAGCGACCAAAGTGGTGGTCTTCCAGTGGCCGTGAGGGATGGCGGCTTGGCAGCGCTGCCCGCGCGGCGCGCGGCCATAGCGCCGGGCCATCTTGGTCGATGTGCCGGTCTCGTCGATGAAGACCAGCCGCTCCGGCATCAGGCCGGGCTGCGCCTCGGCCCAGGCCTGCCGGCGCGCCAAGACATCAGGACGTTGCTGCTCGCTGGCGTGCGCGGTTTTTTTTGAAGGTCATGCCGTGGCGGTCGAGCAGCCGCCAGACCGTGCTCGGGGCAACCCGAAGCCCGTGCACCTCCTCCAGACAGGCTGCGATCTCGGCCAGGGTGATGTCCGGTGTCTCCGTGACAAGCGCCAGAACCTCCTCGGCATACGCTTCAAGGCGGTGAGAGCGGCGGTCCCCGCCTTGCGGCCGGGGCCGCACATCACCCCGCTGCCGCCACTGATCAACCCATTTGATCGCCGTCGAGGCCGCAACCCCAAAAACCTTCGCCGCAGACCGACGCGACATCCCGCCGTCCACCGCCGCAACCAACCGATGTCGTAGATCATTCGAAAGTGGTCTCGTCATGCAGGCTGGCCTCCTTCACCAGCCCACATCTTGAATCAGAAATCAGAGACTTTGGGAATCCCTAACGATTCCGTCAGATCAGAAAACTCTCTAGCCGAATTGCAGGCCCGGTCCCCGCCGAATACCGGTTCCGGCTCCCGGGCGTCGTTCCCGCGAACGGATATCGCCCCTTACCGCCCCGCCGCCTCGCCCGCGGGCTCCGCAACCTCTTCGCCGGCGAACCAGACATCGGCCCGCCGCGCCGAGGGCAGCGGATTGTCGATGCGCCCGGTGAACTCGAGGCTTTCCTCGGGCGCCAACTCATCCTTCGCCGGAACGATGTTCACATGCTGGACCTCGTTGCCGGCCGCATCGGCCAATGAGATCCGGATCACCGGCACGATCCGCGGCTTGTCGGAGACGTTGGTGACGGATCCCGTCACTTGAATCCATTTCGCGTCTCCCTCGGCTTCCCGGGTCGGCACGCCGAGGTCGATACGCAGTCCGGCGCCCAGTGTTTCGCCGAGGCCAGCCAGCGCGTAAAGGTCCGCCAGACCGGGAACCAATGAGACAATGGGACCGCGGGCGAAGACCAACCCTACCAGGACGACAACGACGGCGCCGACCGCCGCCAGCGATAGCCAGAGGCCGCGGCGGCCGGTCTCTTGCGCGCCGGCGTCGGCAGCGGGCTCGGCAAACACCTCAGAGAATGGGTCCGGGTGCGGAATGTCATCGGGCTCGATGTCCCCGTCGAGTTCCTCCGCCTCTTCCATGAGGGTCTCGAATGGCTCGGGCTCGGCGGCAGGCGCGGGTTCAGCCGCGGCAGCCGCCTCCGGGGGCGGCGGTTGCCGCGGATCGGGGTACGGCGCCGGATATGGCTGAGGCGGATAACCAGGCGGCGGATATCCGGGCGGCGGTCCGTAGCCGTAGGCCGGCGGATAGGGGGCCGGATAAGCGGGCTGCGGCGGCGGGGCGGGTCGGGCTGCCTGATCGGCGATTCGCTCCTGAAGCCATTGGTGACCACAATTGGTGCAGCGAACCGACCTACCTTGATCGCCGAACAAGGAACCGTCGACATCATATGAAGTCGAGCAGGACGGACAGGTGATGCGCATTGCCGCAAGTTCTGTTGAATGTTCAATTACTTATAGAAAAATACGAGTATTATCGCAACCTTCGCCCCGGGGGGGTGACGTAAAAATTTATGTGTCAGTTGGGAATGGGGTACTCCCTGTGGTTTACGACAACCGCAAGAAGGAGCACCCCGATGCCACAGCAAGCTGTAACGATTGAGAACTTACCACAAGCCTTTGAGGTGGTGAAGGAGATGCAAGCAGGCGGATTGGACTGGGGCGAGGGTTATCGCCCGCTTGGCCGCCAGGCGCTGGCCGAGATCATCGAGGGCCGGATGGCCGAGGCGGTGGATCGCTGGCTCGACGGCCTCGATGGCAGCGCTATGCGCGACCGGCGCAACGGCACCTACCGGCGCCGCCTGCTCAGCGAGCTCGGCGACATCGAGCTCAACGTGCCGCGCACCCGGCACTTCTGCCCGACCGAGGTTCTGAAGAGCTACGCAAGGCGCGCTCCAGAGATCGACCGCGCCATCCTGGCCGGCTTCGTGCTGGGGCTCTCGACCCGCAAGGTCGGCGAGGTCCTGCTTGCCCTGCTCGGGCGTCCGGTCTCGGCCGCGACGGTGAGCCGGGTCGCCAAGACCCTCGATCTGTCGGTCGCCGCATTCCACCGCCGGCCGCTGAAGAACGCCTACAAGGCGCTGATGCTCGACGGCGTGGTGCTGGCCTGCAAGACCGGCGCCGGCGCGCTCAGGAGGCCGGTCCTGGTGGCGCTGGGCATACGGCACGACGGCAAGAAGGAGATTATCGACTTCCAACTCGCCGCCAGCGAGAGCGCCGCGGAGTGGGAGCGCTTCCTCACCGCGTTGCACCGCCGCGGCCTCACCGGCGAGGGCCTTGAGATGATCTGCGTTGATGGCGGCCAAGGCCTGCTCGCCGCCTTGCCGATCGTCTATCACGGCATCCCCGTTCAGAGGTGCTGGGCGCACAAAATCAGGAACATCCTCAACAAGGTCCGCGTAGCCGACCAGCAGGCCGTCAAGGCCGACGTCCACGCCGTCATGAATGCCCCCAACCGCCGCAAGGCCGAGACCGCCGCCCGCCGCTTCGCCGACGCCTGGGAAGATACCTACCCCAAGGCCGTCGCCTGCCTGCGCAACGACCTCGACGACCTGCTCACCTGCTTCCGCTACAAGGACCTCGCCGAGCGAAAGCAGGTCAGGACCACCAATGCCATCGAACGGAGGTTCCGCGAGGTTCGCAGACGAACCCGGCCCATGGGAACCTTCAAGGATAAAACCTCAATGGACCGCATCCTCTTCGCGGTCTTCATTCACGAAAACAAGTCTCAGGGAATCAGTACCCCAGTCTCCCTGACACATAACTCTTGACGTTACCCCCGGGGGTCCGGAAGGGAAATGAAATTCGGCCCGGCCGCCAGGAGGTCGTCCCGCGTAGCCCTGGACGGGACATTTGACCCCGTGCCATTCTGCGGTCGACAAACCAACAAATCGAGTTCCGCGACACATGGATGAAATCGTCCGATTTCAAACCGTCGGCCTGCGCTACGGGATGGGCCCCGAAGTGTTGCAGGACCTGTCCTTCACCCTGGCCCCGGGCTCGTTCCATTTCCTTACCGGTGAAAGCGGCGCCGGGAAGTCGTCGCTGATGCGCCTGATGTACCTGGCGAAAAAACCGACCCGTGGTTCCGTGTCCCTGTTCGGCCGGGACATCGCCTCCCTCCGCCGCGGCGACTATCCGGCGCTGCGCCGCCGCATCGGCGTGGTGTTCCAGGAATTCCGCCTCTTGCCCCATCAAACCGCGTTCGACAATGTCGCTCTGCCGCTGCGGGTATCCGGCATGAGAGAAAAGGAGATCAAGAAACATGTCGAGGAATTGCTCACTTGGGTCGGGCTGGAGGAGAATATGGCCGCATGGCCGGAGACGCTGTCCGGCGGCCAGCAGCAGCGCGTCGCCATCGCCCGGGCGGTGATCGCCCAGCCCAAGCTGCTGCTCGCCGATGAACCGACGGGAAATGTGGATGACCGCATTGCCGCGCGCCTGCTCCATCTGTTCGAGGAGCTGAACAGGCTTGGCACGACGGTGGTTATCGCCACCCACAACAAGAGCCTCATCTCTTCCTCGCTGCACCCGATCATGCATCTCGAGGACGGCCGTCTTTCCATCGAGGACAGGGAGTCCGAACCGGCCGCGACGGTGGAAGCCTTGCCCCGTTCGGGGAGGCTCTGACCATGGCGCTCTTGAGCCGCCGGACCGATCTGCCCTTCGAGCGCGACGATTCCAGCCGCTACCTGCCGTGGCTCACCGCGTTCATGGTGTTCCTGGCCTCTCTGACATTGGCCGGGGTTTTTGCGCTCGGTGACCTCGCGAGCACATGGGACAAGGGTCTCTCCGAAACCCTGACGGTTCAACTCCCGGCAGGCGAGGACGAACGCACCGATAAGCGGCGCGCCGCCGCGGCAATCAAAATTCTCGAGGCGACCGAGGGGGTCGAAGAGGTTACCCTGCTGCCGCCGCGCCAGGTCCGCGAGCTCTTGAAACCATGGCTCGGCGCCGCCGCGGATGCGAGCCAGCTGCCGCTGCCGCAAATCATCGATGTGGAAATCGATCGGGATGGTATTCCGGCCCTCGCCGCCCTGACCGAACGCCTCCGGCGGGCCGTGCCCGGTGCCGCCGTCGACGATCATGGCGCCTGGATGTCCGGCTTCCTCAGGGCGCTGCGCTCCACCGAGGCAATCGGGGTGTTGATTTTCCTGCTTGTCGGCGCGGCAACCGTCGGCACCATCGTCTTTACCACCCGGGCCGGGCTCGGCGTCCATCGGGAAGTCATCGAGGTCATGCACCTCATCGGCGCCCATGACCGGTACATCGCCGCCCAGTTTGCCGTCTGGTCGATGATGCTCGGCCTGCGCGGCGCGGCGATGGGGATCGTTTCGGCGGCAATGGTGCTGATCGGGTTGGGGGTGTTGGTGGAGTTCCGGGGATCCGGGGTGCTGCCGGAGATCGAATTGAGCCTCGGCGCCTGGGTTGCCGTTGCCCTCCTGCTGCCGGCAACCGGTCTGCTGGCCTGGTTGACGGCGCGGATAACGGTACTCCGCTCCCTCGCCCGCATGGTCTAGGCCGTTCGGAGATGGCACAACGAAGGACAGCGCGACAAAAGGCCGCCGGCCTCGCGGCCCTCGCCTCACTGCTGATCGCCGGCTTCTGGATTGCCGGGCTGGTGCTTTTCTTCCGGTCCATCCCCGCCTCTCCGCCAAATGCCGCAACGACCACCGACGCCATCGTCGTCCTGACCGGGGGCAGCGGACGGCTGGACAAGGGCCTCGACCTGCTGGCCGAAAAACGGGCACAGAAACTGTTTGTCTCCGGCGTCTACAGGGGTGTGGATGTGGCCCGATTGTTGGAAATCTCGCGGCGATTGCCGGAAGATTTCATTTGCTGCGTCACGGTCGGCCACTCGGCGGTCAGCACGTCGGGCAATGCGACCGAGACGGCGGCGTGGATCGAACGCAATGGATTTCGCTCCCTCTCCCTGGTGACCGCCGACTACCACATGCCGCGCAGCATGCTCGAGTTTCGCCGTGCCATGCCGGAAATCGTCATCGTCCCCCACCCGGTATTCCCCGAGCAGTTCAAACGCGAGCGCTGGTGGGCATGGCCGGGCAGCACGTCATTGGTGGTTACCGAATACACGAAATTCATTCTGGCCTGGCTAAAACACGCGGTCGGCGGATTGGTACCCGGCAGGGCTGGTTGAACGGCGCATGACCTTCATTCGTTCGATCGTCTTCAACCTGCTCTATTTCGGCTGGACCATCGCCCTGATGCTGAGCCTTTGGGCGCTGATGCCGTTTCCGGCTCGAACCTTCCGCAAGGGCATCCGGCTGTGGTCGGTCGGCAGCGACTGGCTGCTCGAGAACATCATTGGAACCCGGATCGAAATCCGCGGACGGGAACGTGTCCCCGACAGGCCGGTCATCTTCGCCGCCAAGCACCAGTCGGCCTGGGACACCATGGCGTTTCTCAAGATGAATGCCGGGAACGCCTACGTAATGAAGATGGAACTCTTGAGAATTCCGCTCTGGGGCTGGTACATGCGGAAGGCGGACCACGCGGTCATCGACCGCAAGGGCGGCATCTCCGCCCTGCGTGCACTGACCGATCAGGTCGGCCGCATCATCGGCGACGGCCGCTCCGTGGTGATCTTCCCGGAAGGCACGCGGGTGCCGCCCGGTGAAACCGGCCGCTACTTCCCCGGGATCGCAACCCTCGCAGCCGGCATCGATACCGAGGTCGTGCCGGTTGCGGTCAATTCGGGCGTGTTCTGGGGCCGGCGGCAGTTCGTGAAGCGCCCGGGAACCATCGTTCTCGAATTCCTCGAGCCCATGCCGAAGGACCTCGAACGCCGCCCGTTCATGGCGGAACTGGAAAACCGGATCGAGACCGCCAGCCGCCGCCTCGAGGACGAAGCATCCCGCGCCGGCACCCGATAGCCGACCGTGTGGACAATCCGGTGGAAAGCCGCTGCCGGAATAGGGTGGATAAAGGGGAAAATCCCAAATTTCGTAATGATTATAGGCCTCTAGCCCATATGAACCAGGGGATCGAGCGGTGGAAACAAAACAAGAACTTTTAGTTGACCGGTTTCCACGGCTTGCCTAGAATATATGCGGCTGGCAGCATAACTCATTGAAATTAAATTATTTTAGTGGGTGAGAAGTCTATCTGCCGGCCGCTCCTGATTGATCGGCGGGACGTGTCCACATGGCCCATACAGAGACTGCCAGCATTTCCCAACAAATCTGGGATATGAAGTATCGGCTGAAGCGTCCGGATGGTGCGCCTGTGGACAAAACCGTCGAGGACACCTTTGCCCGGGTCGCCAAGGCTTTGGCCGCGGTGGAAGCCACCCCGGCCGACTGGGAAGCCGCGTTCGAGGACGCCCTCTCCGATTACAGGTTTCTGCCGGCCGGACGAATTCTCTCCGGCGCCGGCACCGAGCGGGACGTCACGCTGTTCAACTGCTTCGTGATGGGTCGGATCCCGGACGACATGTCCGGAATCTTCGAGGCGCTCCGGGAAGCCGCCATCACCATGCAGCAAGGCGGCGGCATCGGGTACGACTTCTCCACCCTGCGGCCCAAGGGCGCCCCGGTGAAAGGCGTCGGCGCCGATGCCTCGGGTCCGTTGTCGTTCATGGACGTCTGGGACTCCATGTGCCGGACCATCATGAGCGCCGGCTCCCGGCGGGGCGCGATGATGGCCGTGATGCGCTGCGACCATCCGGACATCGAGGCCTTCATCGAGGCCAAGCGGGAAGCCGGCCGGCTTCGGATGTTCAACCTCTCGGTGCTGGTCACGGACGCGTTCATGGAGGCGGTGAAGCAGGATTTGTCCTGGCAGCTCCAGTTCGACGGAACGGTTTACGGTTCGCTGCCGGCCCGCGAGCTGTGGGACAAGATCATGCGGGCGACCTTCGCCTACGCCGAACCGGGGGTGATTTTCATCGACCGGATAAACCGGCTGAATCCGCTGTCCTATTGCGAAACCATCCACGCGACGAACCCGTGCGGCGAACAGCCGCTGCCGCCGTACGGCGCGTGCCTGCTGGGCTCGATAAATCTGGCCAGGCTGGTGAACGACCCGTTCACCGAAGCCGCGTCGGTCCCGATGGACGCAATATCCCGTTTGACCGCCACCGCCGTCCGGATGCTCGACAACGCCATCGACGCGTCGCGCTATCCCCTGCCCGAACAGGCCGCCGAAGCCACCCGGAAGCGCCGGATCGGCCTCGGGATCACCGGGCTTGCCGATGCCCTCATCATGTGCGGCGCGCGTTACGGCTCGGCCGACGCGGTCGCGCTCACCCGGGAATGGCTCAGGACCGTCCAGCGGGCCGCTTACCTCTCCTCGGCCGGTCTCGCCGAAGAGAAGGGCGCCTTCCCGCTCTACGACCGGGACGCCTATCTCGCGACCGAGGGCGTTTCGCGGCTGGACGAAGATGTCCGCGAAGCCATCGCGGCAAAGGGTATCCGCAACGCCCTGGTGACCTCGGTCGCGCCGACGGGAACCATTTCTCTGCTGGCCGACAACGTGTCGTCGGGCCTCGAACCGGTCTTCAGCTTTTCCTACAACCGCCATGTGCTGATGCCCGACGGCGCCCGGCGGGAGGAGGAGGTATCCGATTACGCCTATCGTCTCTACCGCCGGCTGTTCGGCGCAAACCGGCCGTTGACCGAGGCCTTCGTCGACGCCCAGGCGCTGACGCCCGGCGATCATCTGGTCATGCAGGCGGCGGTGCAGGAATTCGTCGACAGTTCGATTTCCAAGACCATCAATTGCCCCGAAAACATCTCCTTCGAGGATTTCAAGGACATCTACATCCAGGCCTATGACCTGGGCTGCAAGGGCTGCACCACCTACCGGCCCAACGAAGTCACCGGGGCCGTGCTCGAGGCCAAACCGGCGGAACCGGCCCGGGCGGGCGAGCAGGAGGAATTGCCCCTGGAGGCGCCGAGCGAGCCGGCCAGGCCGGTCGATCAGGGCGATTCCGGCGCGCTCGTGTATCTGACCCAGCCGCTCGACCGCCCGGAGGCCCTGGAGGGCTCCACCTACAAGGTCCATTGGCCGGAGAGCGATCACGCGATCTACATCACCCTCAACGATATCGTCCAGGACGGGCGGCGGCGTCCGTTCGAGGTGTTCATCAATTCCAAGAACACCGAGCATTACGCCTGGACCGTCGCCCTCACCCGGATGATTTCGGCCGTATTCCGCCGGGGCGGCGACGTGTCGTTCGTCGTCGACGAACTGAAGGCCGTCTTCGATCCCCGCGGCGGCCAGTGGATGAACGGAAAGTACGTGCCGTCGCTGCTCGCCGCCATCGGCCAGGTCATCGAAGACCATATGATCCAGATCGGATTCCTGCCGACGGAGGCCGAACCCGGCCTCGCCGGCGAGGCGGTGCCCGCGCTCAAGGTCGTCAACCTCGACGACATGCCCGCCGGCGCCGGAAGCAGGTTCAGCCAATGCCCCAAGTGCGGGCAGGCCAGCCTGATCCACGCCGAAGGCTGCGACATCTGTACGGCGTGCGCCTATTCGAAATGCGGATAGGTTGCGGCGGCGTTTTCCTTGATCCGGCCCATTACCCCGGCTCCCGAATAACCGTCAAGTAGAACACCGATTCATCGGATCGGCGTTTCCGGGGGTGCGAATTCCGCCCGCAGGGAGTAAAGCTATCCCATGGATTTCGCATTCGGGGCAATTTCGATACTCCTGCTGGCGGCGATGATCGCGACCGCCCTGGTTCTGTTCTTCGGCGTGTTCTCCATGGGACGGCGGGGACGGCTGTTTTCCCCCCGGTTCAGCAACATCCTCATGCGCTGGCGGGTCGGCCTCCAGGGCGCCGCGGTCCTGCTGGTCTGCATATTGGCGTTATTGGTGTTCCTCGAGTAGAAGGCACGATGATCAAGCTCGACAAAATCTACACCCGTGGCGGAGACGGCGGCGAAACGTCCCTCGCCGGGGGGAAGCGGGTTCAAAAACACTCGCCGAGGGTCGAGGCCTGCGGCGCCGTCGACGAAGCCAATGCAATCATCGGCGTGGCCCGGCTGGGCGCCGCCGCCCAACTGGACGAAGCGCTGAGCCGAATCCAGAACGACCTGTTCGACCTCGGCGCCGACCTCGCGACGCCCGATTTGGAAACCGAGGGGGCGCTCAGGATAAGCGACGGCCAGGTCCGCCGCCTGGAGAGCGAAATCGACGGGATCAACGAGCGGCTGGCGGCGCTGACGTCGTTCGTGCTTCCGGGCGGTTCCGAAACGTCGGCGCACCTGCACCTTGCGCGGACCATCGTTCGGCGCGCCGAGCGGCGGACCGCGGCGCTGGCCGCCAAGGAGCCCGTCAACACGGCGGCGCTCAGATACCTCAACCGGCTGTCCGATCTCCTCTTCGTCATGGCCCGCGCGGCCAACGACGGCGGAAACGCGGACGTATTGTGGGTGCCGGGAGCCAACCGATAGAGCGTGATGATTTTATTGGGAAGCGCATCCGGCGATTTGGAAGCCGTTTGCGCAACCCCCTCACCCTAACCCTCTCCCCCTGAAGAAGGGGGAGAGGGGATACCACCGAAACTCCCTCGCCCCCTTCGAGAGGGGGAGAGGGATGCGGAGGCTTGGCGAGTTAGGGCACAAAGCGAAGCGACTGCCCAGGCGAGCCTTAGCCGTAGCTGGGTGAGGGGGATTTCATGTTACCGCCACGACAAGGAATCAGCGCAAGCCAACCAAGGGACTCCCCTTTCGATTCACAATCGAGTCATCTCGCTCTAGAACCGCGCGGCCTGTCGGAAACCGGTGCCATGCGGCTATCCGCCCTCGTTTGACAGCCTCCGCCCCACTTTCTATGTTGCAATGCAAAATAAATCGTGAAACGCTCCCTTTCGAAGGAGTTTCCAAGAACGCACAGGCCAAAAATGAAGGTTTTGACCGCCGTTAAGCGGGTCGTCGACTACAACGTCAAGGTTCGCGTCAAGAGCGACCAGACGGGGGTGGAACTCGCCAACGTCAAGATGTCGATGAACCCGTTCGACGAAATCGCCGTGGAGGAAGGGGTGCAGCTGCGCGAGGCGGGAACGGCGGAGGAACTCATCGCCGTCTCCATGGGCCCGCAGCAGTGCCAGGAAACCATCCGCACGGCGCTGGCCATGGGCGCCGACCGGGGCATTCATGTCCTCTCCGACGAGGAGCTCGAGCCGTTGGCGGTCGCCAAGCTGTTGAAGGCCATCGTCGAGAGGGAATCGCCCGACCTGGTCATTCTCGGCAAGCAAGCGATCGACGACGACAGCAATCAGACCGGCCAGATGCTCGCCGCCCTGCTGGGCTGGCCCCAAGGAACGTTCGCATCCGAACTCTCCATCGCGAACGGCTCGGCGGACGTGACGCGGGAAGTCGATGGCGGACTGGAGACCGTCCGTCTCAAGATGCCCTGCATCGTGACCACGGACCTGCGGCTCAACACGCCCCGCTACGCGTCCCTGCCCAATATCATGAAGGCCAAGAAAAAGCCCATCGACAGCTTTGCGCCGGCCGACCTGGGCGTCGAAACCGCGCCCCGCCTGACGACGCTGAAGGTCGAGGAACCCGCCAAGCGGGAAGCCGGCGTCATGGTCGAGAGCATCGGCGAACTGGTCGAGAAACTCCAAAACGAAGCCAAGGTCATCTGATGCCGGTCCTGGTCATTGCCGAACATTCCAATGCCGAGTTGAAGGCATCGACGCTGAACACCGTCACCGCGGCGGCGGCGCTCGGCGACGTGCATGTGCTGGTCGCCGGCGCCGGCTGCGGACCGGCCGCCGAGGCGGCCGCCGCCGTCGGCGGGGTGGGGCGCGTGCTGGTGGCGGATGCGGCTCTCTACGAAAACCCGCTGGCCGAAACGCTGACGCCGCTGGTCGCCGGCCTCGCCGGCGAGTATTCGCATATTCTCGCGCCCGCCAGCACCTTCGGCAAGAACCTCATGCCCCGTGTCGCCGCGCTGCTGGATGTCGCCCAGATTTCCGACATCAGCGCCATCGAAAGCGCCGACACGTTTCAGCGCCCGATCTACGCCGGCAACGCGGTCGCCACGGTCCGGTCCGCCGATCCGGTCAAGGTAATCACGGTCCGGACCACCGCCTTCGAGGCCGCGCCGGCCGGCGGCGGCGGCGCCGAGATGTCGGAGGTGGCGAGCGCGGAAGATCCCGGGCTCTCGTCTTTTGTCGGCACCGAGCTGAGCGTGTCCGAACGGCCGGAATTGACGTCGGCCCGCGTCGTCATTTCCGGCGGCCGCGGCATGCAGAGCGGCGAGAATTTTCACCTGCTCGAAGCGGTCGCGGACAAGCTCGGCGCGGCGGTCGGCGCGTCCCGGGCCGCGGTCGATGCGGGCTTCGTGCCCAACGACTTCCAGGTCGGGCAGACCGGCAAGATCGTCGCGCCGGAGCTTTATATCGCGGTCGGCATTTCGGGCGCCATTCAGCATCTGGCGGGCATGAAGGACAGCAAGGTGATCGTCGCCATCAACAAGGACGAGGAGGCGCCGATCTTCCAGGTGGCCGATTACGGGCTCGTGGCGGACCTCTTCGAGGCATTGCCCGAGCTCTCCAGCGAGTTGACTGACTGACGCGTTCAGCGGAGAATCAGACATGGGGACACATCGAACATGAGCTCCGAAATCAAATCGATCGGCGTTATCGGTGCGGGCCAGATGGGCCTCGGCATCGCCCACGTTTGCGCCGTGTCGGGCTTCGACGTTCATCTGGTCGACATCTCGGAGGAACAGGTTTCCTCGGCGCTGGCGACGATCGAGAAGAATCTCGGCCGTCTGGTCAAGCGGGAGCGCCTCAGCGACGAGGATATGAAGGCCGCATTGGGCCGCATCCACGGCAACACCGAATACGCGCCGCTGGCGAATTGCAATCTGGTCATTGAGGCGGCGACCGAAGACGAGGAGATCAAGACCGGGATTTACGACGCGGTGTGTCCGCTGCTGAACGCGGATGCCATCCTGGGCACCAATACGTCGTCGATTTCCATCACCCGCTTGGCCTCCCGGACCGACCGGCCGGAGCGGTTTATCGGCATTCATTTCATGAACCCGGCGCCGCTCATGGAGCTGATCGAACTGATCCGCGGCATTGCGACGAAACCCGCCGTGTTCGAGGCAATCCGCGGCTTCACCCAGCAGCTCGGCAAGACCCCGGTCAGCGCGGAGGATTTTCCGGCATTCATCGTCAACCGTATTCTGCTGCCGATGATCAACGAGGCGGTCTACACCCTCTACGAGGGCGTCGGCTCGGTCGAAGCCATCGACACGGCCATGAAGCTGGGCGCCCACCATCCCATGGGGCCGCTGGAACTGGCCGACTTCATCGGTTTGGATACCTGTCTCGCCATCATGCAGGTCCTGCACGACGGGCTCGCCGATACCAAATACCGGCCGTGTCCGTTGCTGGTGAAATACGTCGAGGCGGGCTGGATGGGCAAGAAGTCGGGCCGCGGCTTCTACGACTACTCGGGCGAAGCGCCGGTCCCGACCCGCTAGGCCTCCGGCTTTGGATGCCCAAACCAATTCCCCTCCCCCTTGAAGGGGGAGGTCGGTCATTTCCCACAGGGAATTGACCAGGGTGGGGGTGATATGGAAATGCCCCCTCACCCAGCTACGGCTAAGGCTCGCAGGCTCGCCAAGTCGGTCAATCCCCGGAGGGGAATGACCTTATCTTCACATCCCTCTCCCGCCAGGGGAGAGGGAGTAGTCGCGCTCTAGAGAGTTTTCTGATCTGACGGAATCGTTAGGGATTCCCAAAGTCTCTGATTTCTGATTCAAGATGTGGGCTGGTGAAGGAGGCCAGCCTGCATGACGAGACCACTTTCGAATGATCTACGACATCGGTTGGTTGCGGCGGTGGACGGCGGGATGTCGCGTCGGTCTGCGGCGAAGGTTTTTGGGGTTGCGGCCTCGACGGCGATCAAATGGGTTGATCAGTGGCGGCAGCGGGGTGATGTGCGGCCCCGGCCGCAAGGCGGGGACCGCCGCTCTCACCGCCTTGAAGCGTATGCCGAGGAGGTTCTGGCGCTTGTCACGGAGACACCGGACATCACCCTGGCCGAGATCGCAGCCTGTCTGGAGGAGGTGCACGGGCTTCGGGTTGCCCCGAGCACGGTCTGGCGGCTGCTCGACCGCCACGGCATGACCTTCAAAAAAAACCGCGCACGCCAGCGAGCAGCAACGTCCTGATGTCTTGGCGCGCCGGCAGGCCTGGGCCGAGGCGCAGCCCGGCCTGATGCCGGAGCGGCTGGTCTTCATCGACGAGACCGGCACATCGACCAAGATGGCCCGGCGCTATGGCCGCGCGCCGCGCGGGCAGCGCTGCCAAGCCGCCATCCCTCACGGCCACTGGAAGACCACCACTTTGGTCGCTGCTCTCACGCTCGACGGCATCCTCGCCCCCATGACCATCGATGGGGCGATGACCGGGGCAGCCTTCCTTGCCTATGTCGAGCAAATCCTGGTCCCAACCCTCAAACCCGGAGACATCGTCATTATGGACAATCTGCCAGCCCATAAGCCCGCCAGCGTGCGTAAGGCCATCGAAGACGCCGGCGCCGAGCTCCGCTTCCTGCCGCCCTACTCACCCGACTTCAACCCAATCGAGATGGCCTTCGCAAAGCTCAAGGCCCTCCTCAAAAAGACCGCAGCCAGAACCGTCGACGACCTCTACGACGCCATCGCAACCGCCATCGACACAGTCACCCAATCCGAGTGCCAAAACTACTTCACTGCCGCAGGCTATGACCGGGTGTGATCAGAAAATGCTCTAGAGCGTTTCATATTTTGACGGAAGCGTATCCTGCGTTTTTGAAGTAGTTGGCGCATTGCTGTGGCTCGATGGTGTCGATGAGGCTCCCGAGATGGCGCCATAAGTCGTCGATCTCCCGCTTCTGGGCGTTTCTCATCCAGTGCTTGATTTGGGCAAAGGTCTGCTCGATGGGATTGAGGTCGGGGGAATATTTGGGCAGGAGCCACAGCTTGGCTCCGGCGGCACGGATGGCGTTTCGCACGGCTTTTGACTTGTGGCTGCCGAGATTGTCCATG
Organism: Rhodospirillales bacterium; assembly: GCA_965221855.1. Taxonomy (GTDB): domain Bacteria; phylum Pseudomonadota; class Alphaproteobacteria; order Rhodospirillales; family UBA2165; genus JAJDXO01. Next base: position 393,610 of record CBDCSV010000010.1, read on the forward strand.
ATGACGATGTCGCCGGGCACCAGGGTCGGCACGAGCAGCTGCTCGACGTAGGCGCGGAAGCACACGCCATTGATGGGGCCGTCGAAGACGCAGGGCGCGGTGAACCGGTCGCAGCGCAGCGCGCCGATGAAGGTCAGGGTGTGCCACCGCCCATGGGGGGCAAAGCCGCGGACCCGCTCCCCTTTCGGCCCCCAGCCGCGCAGCGGGGCCATATTGGTCCGGATCCAGGTTTCATCAATGAATACCAGCCGTTCGGGATCAAGCTTTGCCTGCCACGCCTTCCAGCGCCTGCGATGGCGGGCGATGTCCGCGCGCGCCCGTTCAACGGCGAACAGGGTTTTTTTTAAAGCGCAGCCCTTCACGGCGCAGAAACAGCCATACCGTGCTGTGGGATACCCTGACACCCCGAGCGGCCAACTCGTCTCTCAACCGATGCAGCGTCAGATGCGGCTCCTGGTCGATCCGGCCGACAATGAACTCCCGATGGGGCTCAAGAACCCGGCGGCGGTGACCGCCCATCTTGCCGGGCGCAACACTCCCCGTCCGCCGGTAGCGCTGCGACCACTTAACCACGCTCGAAACCGCAACCCCAAACCGAGCCGCTACAGCGCGGCAACTCTCCCCCGCCAAAACCGCCAAAACAACACGCTCTCGCAAATCAATCGAATAAGGTCTCGCCATGAATGCTGGCCTCCTTGCCCAGCATCCATCTTGAATCATGGTTCGCCCATACTTGGGAATCCCTAAAATGATTCAATCAATCTCAAATACGCTCTAGACGAAAATCAGGACAAGATCGAGGCGCACGCGATTGTGCCGGGCCGACACCCGAACGCCGACTCCGGTGACTTCTTCCCTGGGCAGGAACCGGTTGAGTCTTGTCCGCCTTTCAGGTACGGGAAGATGCAAGTACAGTTTCAACTGTGGTATCGTTCGCTCGCCGCGTCGGCAACCCCGGCGGACGGGCGCAAGCCGGAGAGGGCGGCAGGAAGGGGGCATTCGACAACATGTTCGGCCGAAACCGGGAGAACCGGACCTCTTTGCCGAGCGAGGTATTTCCCTCGCTCGATTTCGACGCCATCGCGAAACAACTCCGCTTGAAAGTGCGCGGGCTTGAGAACGGCAGGGCCGATTCTCCGGACAGCACCGCCGCCGATTTCGACCCGGTGGAGCGCGAGATCGTCGCCGCCGTCGACACGCTTCGGCGGCAAGGGCTGGAGAACGCCGCCGAGCACGCGCGGGTTTACCGGGAACGCATTGCGGCCGACGACAGCATAGGACCAGGAATCCGGCAAATTGCCAACGACGCTGAAACCGACTTCCAAAGAGAGGTCGATGCGAGGCACATCCGGCTGAATTCGGCCCTCAAGGACTTGCACCAGAGCGAAGCCGACCTTGCGCAATTCAAACAGGACAACGGCTTGAACCGGACAGCTTACGAAACGGGGGGATTATGGCAGTGGTGGGCTATCTGCGCCATCATCGTTCTTCTAGAATCAGGAATGAACGGTTTCTTCTTCGCCGAAACGAACATAGCCGGACTGGCAGGAGGCACGATTACCGCCTTGGTGATTTCAATTGTTAATGTCGGAGTGGCGAGCCTTGCTGGACACGCCTTTCGTCAGAAGAATCATATCAGATTTCTGCGCAGATTTGCGGGATGGATTTTCCTGATTATCGGAGGCGGCCTTGCGGTATTCATTAATTTCCTAGTTGGACATTTCCGGGATTTGACGGCCACGGTCCCTTGGAATGAAGCCGCCGGAGCGGCGTTCGAGCGCGTGGTCGCCGGACATGTGCAGATGCACAGCCTGGATGCTTGGCTCCTTACCAGCTTCGGATTGCTGATTGCAGCCTTTGCCTGCTGGAAGGCGTATGGAGCTGTCGATCCCTATCCTGGTTACAGCCGCGTATCGGACAATTTCGCCGGGAAACGGCGCGAATGGCAAGACCTCAAAGAGGAAACGCTGGATGCCCTGATCGACACACGTGATGAGGCGGTCGCCGATCTGGAGAATGAATGCGGCAAGCTTCGGAATGATTTTGAGTCCGCCCAAAGCGCCCGTGCGGGACTCTCGGAACTGACCGGCCGGAAGCGTCAATTTCTGCGGGAGTGCGATCGGGTTGTGAGTGACCTCTTGGCGGTTTACCGAGACGCCAACCGCAAAGCGCGGACCACGCCTGAGCCGGCTTATTTTCAGCAGCCGTTCAGCGTCCCCGCCGAAGAGGAGCCGGTCGAGCCACCGCCGCCCAACCCGGATGCTGCACAACAGTCAGCCGACCTCGTGAAGGAGGCGGTAGAGCGCATCCATCGGACATGCCAGGACGCGTTGGATTCGTTCAGCGATGAGCGGAGCAGCCGCGTATGAGCCGCCGTCCCCGAAGGCGTCGAAAGACGCGGGGACAAGCGCGCCGCACACCGAATTGGGTGTGGGGCGGCGTGATGGCTGTGGCCGTTGCCGTCGCAATGGGCGGGGTCGTCCTCGTGCAGTCGTTCAAGGGAGAAGCCGTCGATGAAAGGTCGTGCCCGAAAGCGTCCGGCCCCGCAGCCGGGTTGGCGGTGCTTCTCGATTTGACCGATGCGTTGAAGCCGGTGCAGCATAAGCGGCTCCAGGGCCTCCTCGACAAACGAATTGCCGACGCCAAACAGGGAACGCTCATCGCAGTGGGCGCAGTGCGGGCGGACGCATTGGAGCGGGACGCCGATTTCGCCCACTGCAAGCCGGCGACGGGCGAAAAGGCGAGCGAGCTCTACCAGAACCCGCGCATGATCGAGGAGCGTTACCGGAAGGAGTTTCTGGAGCCTTTCGAGGCTATCATTTCGGCGATGCTGGACAGCCCGGCGGCGGACCGCTCTCCGATCATGGAGTCGTTACAAGCATTGCTTGTCTCGACCCCGGGCTTTGTCGATGCGTCTTATCCCCGGCGCGTGATCATCGCTTCAGACCTGCTTCAGAACAGCGAGGCTTTCAGCTTCTATCGCGGCGACAGATGGCGGCGTTTCGTCCGCTCGCAGAACGCGGAACGCCTGGCGGGCCGCCTGCAAGGCGTCGAGGTCGAGATATGCCGCATTCCGAGGCCCGGCTCCAAGGTCAACAAGGCGGCGGTGGACGACTTCTGGGTTAACTATTTCAACCGGGCGGGCGTAAGCCGCGTCTTCACTACCACCTGCCCGCTTGGCGATCTTTGAGATCGGCTGCATTTCCACCGAAGGTCTTCTGTCATGCGAAACGGCCGGGAAATTTTGAACAAGGGGATCCTTCTGCTTGCTTTTCTGGCTGGAAGTGGCGGCATCCTGTATTTGAAATTAGCGGAATCTCCGACCCCAGTGATCATTGGGTTTCCCATTGTAATTTTATTTGTTTATTCGCTGATTGCGCTCACAGTTAGTGACAAACTCATTTACGAGATAATCGGGGATAATTGTTATTATCTTGGCTTTGTGTTCACACTGACGAGCCTCGCTGTTACGCTCTACCTGCTCGAAGCAGCCCCGCAAGGTCAATTGCTCAGGAGTACGATTTCCGGGTTCGGCGTCGCACTTTCCTCGACAATCGTCGGCATTGTGTTGCGGGTCCTGATGCAGAGGATGGCCCCCGATATTGCGCAGCAAGAAGGCGAGGCGCGCGCCGATCTCGATCTCGCCGTCCGCGACTTCCGCACCCATCTCAGCATGAGCATCGGCGAGTTGAAACGCTATTCGGTCGAAACGAGCCAAGTATTGGCGGAGCAGCGCGCCGCCCTGCAAGAGGGCATACAGCGGGATGCGCACACATATCGGGAAGCCGTGGAAGAGGGCATTGCCGGATTTCGCAAGGCGCTTGGCGACATTGCGGCGGCTCTCTCCGAACCCGAAGCCGAGACCCGGGATGCGGTTCGTCGAAACATTGAGGAGTACCGGCAGATACTCGAAGGCACCATGACCGACCTACGCAATGTCCTGGACGAAGCGGTTCGGGCGTTTGCCGAATACCGGGATGAGGCGGGCCGGTTGGCGAGCCTGAGCCGGACGACCTTCGAGCAAACGGGAGAGAGCGCGGACGCCGCTCGCAACGAACTGGAACGCATGAAGGCGTTGAGCGAAAGCATAGTAGCATTGTCGAGCGAGAGTCGCGGCCTGGATGCGGTGCTGTCCGGCCTAGTTGGCAGGCTCGCAACGGTCGAGGACGGCATTGCAGCGAAGCTCGAACCCGCCGTTGCGCGCATGAGCGAGGGCGCGGCGGCCGTTTCCGCCGTCCTGGCGGACTCGTCCGGGAAACTAAAATCGGCTGCGGAGCGCTTCGAGGCCGCGGCGGAACGCACGGCTGCGGCCGACATGCAAACGAACATCGCCGGCGCATCGGAACGCATTGCCGATGCGGCGGGCAGGCTGGAATCGGCGAATGCCGCGCTCGCGACGGCCATAGCGCAACTCGGCGAATTGGCGGATAGAACGGCACAGCCTGGACGAACCGGCATTCTAGGCGGTGTGTTCGGCACCCGTGGCCGCTAGAAGAAACGGGGCGCAGAGCGGTGCGCAGATACTTCCCTGCGGCGAATTCCAGCAGTCAGTACCACCGGGGCGCTATCATGGGCCTCACTGTCGCCGAGGCGTTCATGCTGATCGCTTTCGTGCTGCTGATGCTCCTCCTGTTCTGGCGCCATGAACTGCTGTTGGGTGGTCAAGGAGTTGTTGTGCCAAAAGGGCAGTTGGAAAAATTGAAGACTGACGCCGAGCGAGCGTCAGGGGTATCGGAGCGCCAATTGCAGGCGTTGAAAGACGGCGCGGTTACGGTTCTGCCGGAACGGCTTGAGGATTTGAAGAGACAGGCCGAGCGAGCGTCGGGCGTATCGGAGCAGCACTTGCAGGCGCTAAAGAGGGGCGCAGTTACGATTCCACCGGAACGGCTTGAGGATTTGGAGAAACAGGCAGGGTTGGTGGAAGACCCGGCGCGGCGCGCGCTAGCGGAAGCGGCGGCGGAGTTGGAGCCGGACGTGTTGCGAAAGCTGACGCAACTTGCGCGAGACCCGAAAGCGCTTTCGGCGGATACGGTCCCGGTGTCGCCGGAGCGTCTGGCGGAGTTGGAGGGCTACGAGCAATGGGTCGAAGAGAACGAGGACGAGACCGTCGAGGCGTTGGCATTGCGCCGGGAGCTCGATCCGGACGGGGAGCACAGCAACGAAGGGCTGGTGACCCGGATCAAGGACCTGCTGGCAAAGGAGCGCGCCGTCGATAGCCAACTTGCGGCGGTCAAGGACCGGCTCGCCAAAGACGCGGCGGCGCGCGGGGAATTTATCGACAATCTGAAACGCGAGCTTGCGGTGGACGTGGAGAAGGCGGGCGGAAAGATCGATCCGTCCGGCCGGGTCGTCTTTCCCGAAACTGTGGTGTTCGAGACCGGCAGCGCCGTTATTCCGCCGGGCTTCACGGCCGTGCTGGATAACATTTGCCCCCGATGGCTGGCGGAACTCAGGAACTCGGCCGACCGGTTCGACATCGACGAAATCCGTATTGAGGGCCATTCCTCGCCGGAATGGGCCAGCGCGCAAACGAAACGGGACGCGTGGGTGGCGAATCTCGGCCTGTCGCAGCGCCGGGCACAATCGGTGCTGGTGCATTGCCTGGACCATGTGGCCGGAACGCCGCTCGGCGAATGGGCGCGAGGCAAGCTCACAGCGGTCGGCTACTCGTCGTCTAGGCCCGTAACGTTGGACGGAAAGGAAGACGCGGGCGCGTCGCGGCGCGTCGTGCTCGGCCATGAATTCAACCGCGACAGGCTGATCGCCGATCTTGGAGACGCTGGCCGAGTGGAAGTCGCCACCAGCGCGATCCGGCCAATCGCCGGCAAGGCGCTGGTGATTGACGCAGATTCGATAAAGGTCGGGGAAGCCGCGACTCGGGTCCGGCTCGACGGAATCGACGCGCCCGAACTCAAACAGCCCTGTATTGCGGCGGATGGGTCCGAATGGGCCTGCGGGCGCGAGGCCAGCTTGGCGTTGCGACGGCATATTGCAGGCCGCAATGTGGTCTGTGAGCACCTGCGTCCCGGCCTGATGCGGCTGCGGGGCGTATGCCGGATCGATGGCGAGGAAGGCGAACTGAACCGTTGGGTGGTGGAAGCCGGATGGGCCTTTGCGTTCGTCAAGTCCTCAAGGGCCTATGCAGGCGACGAAGACGCTGCCCGCAAGGCCAGGCGGGGAATCTGGTCCGGCAAGGCGCCCATGCCGCCGTGGGAATGGCGCCGAAACCGGAGACGCGACAGCGGCACTCGCTAGGAGATTGCGCCCGGCCGGGCCGCGCTATTTGCTGGCTCCGTCTTCCCGGCGGCCTTACATTTACCCCTACGTTGACACGAACAGGAGGCCGCCGTGGCCGGAACAATCGAAGCACGCCTGCGGGAGAAGGGGATCGAGCTGCCCCAAGCCGCCTCGCCCGTCGCCAACTACATGCCCTGGGTGGTGACCGGCAATCTGGTGTTTATTTCCGGCCAACTCCCCCTCCGGAACGGCGAACTCGGATATCCGGGCCGATTGGGAGAGAACATTGCCATGGAGGATGGGGTCTCGGCGGCGCGGGTCTGCGGCCTCAATCTCGTTGCGCAATTGCGCAACGCCTGCGGGGGCGACCTGGACCGGGTGGCGCAGGCGGTCAAATTGACGGGCTATATCAACTCGGCGCCCGATTTCACCGACCTGCCGGCGGTGATGAACGGCTGCTCGGACCTGATCTTCGAAATCTTCGAGGACAAGGGCCGCCATGCGCGCGCCGCGGTGGGCTGCTCCGCCCTGCCCCTCGGGTCCGCCGTCGAAGTGGACGGCGTGTTCGAGATCAACTGAGGAGGCGGGGATGGAATTCAAACGGATTGATCATACGGCCCTGCATGTGAGCGACCTCGCCAGGTCCAAGGCGTTCTACGAGACGCATTTCGGTTTCGAGACCTATTTCGAGCACCAAGTCCCGCAAGGGCCCTCGGGGCCGTTCGGGATCGCCTATCTCCGGCTCGGCGATACGGTGCTCGAGCTCACCGGCTATGCCGATCCGCCGGTCAACGGTTTCCACTTCTGCCTCGAAACCGACGACTTCGAAGGCGCGGTGAAGACGCTCCGGGACGCCGGCGTCGAGGTCCAGACCCCGCCCCACAAGACCGCCGCCCGCGAGCCCCGGGAGGAGCACTGGACCCGGGTGGTCTTCAAGGGCCCGGACGGCGAACTGATCGAGATCAGGGGGTAACGGCATTCCGCTGCTTGGGCCCTCCCCGCCCGCCTCTTGCCCCCTTGTTCCCCCTCGCCTAGTCTTTGCTAATGCCCGATGGGAACGAACAAATCACCGTCAAGGTGGTGGCCCACATCTCGGAAGTGGACGCCGGCGGGTGGGACGCCTGCGCCGGCGGCGTCAATCCCTTCGTCAGCCACGCCTTTCTGAACGCACTCGAGGAGTCCGGCTCGGTGACCGCGCGCACCGGCTGGCAGCCCCAGCATCTGGTGGTCGAGGACGGGAACGGTGACGTGGCGGCCTGCGCGCCGCTCTATCTCAAGAGCCATTCCTATGGCGAGTACGTGTTCGATTGGGGCTGGGCCGATGCCTGGGAGCGCGCCGGCGGCAGCTACTATCCCAAGCTGCAATCGGCGGTTCCGTTCACCCCGGCGACGGGCCCGCGGCTGCTGATCCGTGAAGACGCGCCGGATAAGCTCCACGATATTCTGCTGTCGGCCATGGTCCAACTGGCACGCCAGCACGAGGTCTCGTCGCTGCACATCACCTTCCCCCCGAAGGAACAGTGGGACCGCATGGGGGCGGCCGGTTTCCTCAAGCGGACCGGCAAGCAGTTTCACTGGGAAAACCGGGGGTATGAGAACTTCGATGATTTCCTGGGCCGGCTCGCGTCCCGCAAACGCAAGGCGATCCGCAAGGAACGCCGGGAGGTACGGGACCAGGGGGTGCGGCTCCGGGCCCTCGCCGGCGACGAGATCACCCCCGGCCATTGGGACGCCTTCTATCACTTCTACATCGACACCATCGACCGCAAATGGGGGCGCCCCTATCTCAATCGGGAGTTCTTCGCCATCCTCGGCGAGACCCTATCGGAGCTCGCCGTCATGGTGGTCGGCGAGGAAGACGGCGACTTGATCTGCGGCGCCCTCAATCTCAAGGGCGAGGATACGCTCTACGGCCGCAATTGGGGATGCTCCAGGGACTTCAGATTCCTGCATTTCGAGGCCTGCTACTACCAGGCCATCGACTACGCCATCCGGCACGGCCTGCGGTGGGTGGAGGCCGGCGCTCAGGGCCCCCATAAGATCCAGCGAGGGTATCTGCCGCAGGAAATCTACTCGGCGCACTACATCGACGATCCCAGCTTCGCCAGCGCCGTGAAGGATTTCGTCGAGCGCGAGGCCCGCGAGGTAGAATACGAGATCGCCGGGCTGATGCAGTACTCGCCCTACCGCTCGACGGAAAACGATTAGCTTCCGGAATCAGGCGGCGGCGCCAAGCGCCGTCTCGATGCGCCGGCAAAATTCCAGGAGTTCCGCCGTCAGCGTGTCTTCGTTGTCGTAGAACCGGGTCGCCGGCACCGGCACGGAAATCGCGCCGACGCCGCCCAGGGAATCCCGCACCGCGGCGCTGACCGCGCAGATGCCCTTGATGTGCTCCTCCCGGTCGAAGGCAAGGCCGGTGCGCCGCACCTCGCCGAGCTCTTCCATCAGGTGGGCGACCCGGCCGGGCTCCGTCGGCAGTTCGGCCTCGGCGAGCGCCTCCGCCCGCGGGATATCCAGGGCGGCCAGGATCGCCTTGCCGTGGGCGGAGCAGTGCATGGGGAAGGCGTCGCCGAGGCTGAACTCGGCGCGCAGTTGGTTGGGCGCCACCACCTGATCGACGAAAACCGCGTCGTCGCCGTCCAGCACCGCGAAATCGACGGTTTCGTTGATCCGGCGGGAAAGCTCCTCCAGATAGGGATGCGCGATCCGCGCCATATCGGCGCGCGCCGTCGTCGCCAGCCGGGCCAGAGCCGGACCCAGCCGGACCCGGCCCTCGGGGCTGGCCGCCATCACCCAGCCTTCGGTCTCCAGGGCTCCGACGATCCGCTGAACCGTCGAACGCGGGAGTCCGGTCCGCGATGCAATCCGGCCGAGGCTGAGGCCGCCCGCCTCCCCTTCGAGCGCCCGCAGGACGGCGGCGGCCCGGGCGATGACCTGGATACCGGTCTTGCGGTTTTTCGACGTGTCTGCCATGGCCCCGCCGCCTTGTTACAGGAAGGAAAATTGCAGCAGACCCGTACTCAGAACCGGATAGTTGATCAGGACGATCAGGACCAGCAGCATGGTGACCGCGAACGGGAAGGCGCCCGAGAAGATATCGTAGAGAGTCACGTTCGGATCGTTGATCGTACTCTTGATGACGAAGCACGATATTCCCAGGGGCGGGGTCAGCAGGCCGATCTCGGCGCCGACCACGGTGACGATGCCGAACCAGATCAGATCCACGCCGAATTCCTCGAGCGCGGTCAGGAACAGGGGCACGACGATCAGGATGATCGATGCCGTGTCCAGGATGGTGCCCAGCGCCAGCATCAGGATCACATACATGGTCAAGATCTGGCCGAGCGTGAGATCCAGACCGGTGAGCCATTCGCTGAACATGGTCGGCAGGCCGGTGACGCCCAGCATCCGGCTGTACATGCTGGCGGCGATGATCAGGAACAGAATGGCCGAGGTGATGTAGCCGGTTTCGACCAGCACCTCCCATAGATCACTCCACGACAGGGCGCGCTTGAACCAGGCGATGAGCATGGCGGCCAGGGATCCCATGGCGCCGGCTTCGACCGGGGTCACGACACCGCCGTAAATGCCGCCCAGCACCACCAGCACCAGGATGACGACCGGTGAAATCTTGGACACCAGATCGCCCCAGGTCATGTTGGCCCAGTCCTCGCCGGCCACGTCCTTGGAATCGTCGCCGCCGACGAAGCTCGGCCAGGCGTAGGACAGAATGAGGATCAGGATGCAGTAGGCGATGGACAGGATGATTCCGGGGACGATGCCGGCGATGAACAACTGACCCACCGACTGCTCGGTGACGATGGCGTAAATGATCAGCATGGCGCTCGGCGGGATCAGCATGCCGAGCACGCTGGACCCGGCGATCACGCCGACGGTAAACCGGGACTTGAAGCCGAACCGGTTCATCTCGGGCACCGCGACGCGGGTGAACACCGAAGCCGACGCGATGGTCGAACCGGTGATCGAGGCAAAGATGGCGTTGGCGGCAACCGTCGCCATGCCGAGTCCGCCCCGGATGCGGTAGAACATGAAGTTGGCGACTTCGTAGACGTCCTTGCCCAGTCCCGCCTTGCTGACCACCAGTCCCATCAGGGCGAACAACGGCACGGTGGCGAAAACCTGCTCGGCCACCGTGTCGGCGATGGATTCGGACAACAGGGCGACCGCGATATCGACATTGTCGCGGATGATCCAGACGCCGATAAACGACACCATGCCGAGGGCGATGGGGATGTAGAGCCCCGTATAAATCAGGACGACGATAAGGACGACGGAAGCGGCGCCGATTTCAACTGGGGACATATGCCTACCTTCTCGCCCGGCTATCCGCCCGTGGGCGTTGTCTCGGGCTCGGCCCCTGCTCCGGGCCGCAGATAGCGGTACCCGAACGCCAGAAATTGCAGCAGGGTGACGAAACAGCCGAGAACGATAATGACTTTGATGGGCCACTCGGGCGCGGTGAACACGCCTTCGTCGCCGACGTAATAATCATGGACCCAGGCGTCGATCATCTCGGGCACCGCGCCAACCAGCACGATGGCCAAGAAGATGGCGCCGACGAGGTCGAACGCCGCACCCAGGAAGCGATGGGCGATAGGCTTCCGGGCCCGCATGAGATTGAAAAAACCCTCGGACCGGGTCAAGCGGCCGCGGCGGGTCGCGTCGCCCAACTGAAGAAAAACGATCCCGACGATGGACAGTTCCACCAACTCCAGGACGCCGTGAAACGGACGGGCGAACAATGTCCGCGAAAACGCATCCACGTTGATCATCACCATGAGGGCGAAGATCCACAGCGACCCAATGGTATTCATCCAGGTCAGGACGAAATTGAGCAGGGTAACGAGGGCGCCGTCGCTTGACGGCGCCCTCGCGGACACTTCAGACATCACGAGGTCCGCTGATCAGCTTGCGCTAACCGCTTACTCCTTGTCCCAGTGGCGCAGGATCGGCTGCTGGGCGGCCCGCATGGCGTCCATGTAGGCAGCCAGCACCTTGGTGCCCGGAAGGCCTTTCTTGTCCTGCGCGGCGGCCCAGTCCTTGGCCACGTTCGGCATGGCCTTGGCCCACTTGTCCCGCTCGGTGGCGCTCATGACGTGAACCTTGCCGCCGTTGGCCTGATAGGCCTTGTAGCTGGCTTCGGCCACATCGAGAGCCCTCTGGGAAGTGTGGTCACGGTAGGCGATCGAGGCCTCAGAGATGGCCTTGCGGACGGAAGCGTGAAGTCCGTCCCAAGCCTTCTTGTTCATGGTCACGACCTTGGAGTTTGCCGTACCCATGTCGCCTTTGAGCATATAGGGCGCGACCTCGTACATTTTCCGGCCGACGACCGCTTCGGGCCACAGCATGATGGTGTCCAGCACGCCGGTCTTCAGCTTGTTGTAGTATCCGACAAGGCTGCCGGGGACGGTGGCCGCGCCGAAGCCCTCGACCCAGCGGGCGTTCAGGCCGGCGACGCCGATCTTGTCACCCTTGAAGTCCGCGGTGGTCTTGATCGGGTGCTTGGAGAACATCTGATAGGTGTCGAGCACCGCGACGCTGGTCAGGTAGACCTGATTGAACTTGGAAAACGCGGACTTGAACTCCGGAAACTTCCCGGCCAAGCCGTCGATGGTCCTGGAGAGGAGCCGCGGATCGGTGGTCACGAACGGAGTCGCGTAAGCCACCATCTGAAGCGGCACCTTGTCCTGGTGGAACACGGTGGTCACCACGCCGATGTCGCCCAGGCCCTTCTGCATGCCGCCCATGACGCCACGCGGCTTGACGATCTGACCGCCCCAAGCCTGGTTCCAGTCGATCTTGTACTTGCCGTCCTTGGCAAGCCGCTTGTCGACCTCCGGGATCATGAAGTTGGCGAATTCCTTCACCCACATGGACTTGAGCGAATAGCCGTCGATGGCCGTCATCTTGATCGTCTCGGCGGCCTTCGCCTGCCCGGCGGAGAACCCCGCGACCAGCGCGCCGGCGGCGACGAGAGCAGTGGAAATCTTCAATGCATTGAATTTCATTTTTGCCTTCCTGTGTGGTTCACAAAAATCTGAAAAATTGTATCGCGATGCAATAATAGCGTATCGGCGGGCAGACCTTAGGTCAGACGATTATCCGGTGTCAATCGGCGATCTTTGCGCAATCCATTGCAGACGCGAGAAAAAAACGGGCTGCGATCGGCAGCCCGCGTTCTCGGCTCAAAATTGCAGGAAAATCACTCGACCAGGGCCGGGGTCTTGGACTTTCCGGAACCGCGGGGCCCCTTCTTCGGCCCGTCATCGGGCCCGTCGTCCTTTCCCTTGCCCCTGCCGCCGCTTTGTCCGGGTGAGCCCTTGGGCAGCGCGATCTTCGGGAAGTCGAACGCTACCTTGCCGTCCTTGATCGTGGCGAGGACCGAACCGCCCTTCGACAGCTTGCCGAACAGCAGTTCTTCGGCGAGCGGCTTCTTGACGTGTTCCTGGATGACCCGCGCGAGAGGCCGCGCGCCGAACCGCTTGTCGTAGCCCTTCTTGGCCAGCCACTCGCGGGCGGTCTCGTCCAATTCGATGGTCACGTCACGGTCGCTCAACTGGGCTTCCAGTTCCATGATGAACTTGTCGACCACGCGGCTCATGATCTCCGGTGTCAGGTTGTCGAAGGCAATGGTTGCATCCAGCCTGTTACGGAACTCCGGCGTGAACATCCGCTCGATCGCCTCTTGGTCGTCTCCGGTGCGTTCTTCCCGCTCGAAACCTATGGCCTGCTTGGCGAGCTCGCTGGCGCCGGCGTTGGTGGTCATGATCACGATGACGTTGCGGAAATCGACGCCCTTGCCGTTGTGGTCGGTCAGTTTTCCGTGATCCATCACCTGCAGCAGAATATTGAACAGGTCCGGGTGGGCCTTCTCGATCTCGTCCAGCAAGAGGACGCAATGAGGATGTTGATCGACGGCATCGGTCAGCAGACCGCCCTGATCGAAGCCCACATATCCCGGGGGCGCGCCAATCAGCCGCGAGACCGTGTGCCGCTCCATGTATTCGGACATGTCGAAGCGGGTGAGTTCGATGCCGAGGCTGCGGGCCAGCTGCCGGGCGACCTCGGTCTTGCCGACGCCGGTGGGGCCGGAGAACAGGTAGCTGCCGATGGGCTTTTCAGGCTCGCGCAGGCCCGCCCGCGCCAACTTGATGGCGCCGGCCAGCGCATCGATGGCCTTGTCCTGACCGAAGACCATGGTCTTGAGGTCGCGCTCCAGATTGTTGAGCGACTTCTTGTCGTCCCGCGACACGGTTTTCGGAGGGATGCGCGCGATCTTGGCGACCACCGCTTCCACGTCCTTCACCGAGATGGTCTTCCGGCGTTTGTTCTCGGGGACCAGCATGCGCGATGCGCCGACCTCGTCCAGCACGTCGATCGCCTTGTCGGGCAGTTTGCGGTCGTGGATGTAACGCGCCGCGAGCTGGACCGCCTGGCGGATGGCTTCGGAGGTATAGCGGACCTGATGATGCTCCTCGTAATAGGGTTTCAGGCCGCGCAGGATCTTGACCGCGTCCTCGACCGATGGCTCGGTGATATCGATCTTCTGGAACCGGCGAACCAGCGCCCGGTCTTTCTCGAAGTAGCCGCGATATTCCTTGTAGGTGGTCGACCCGATGCACCGGAGCGCGCCGCTCTGCAGCGACGGCTTCAGCAGGTTCGACGCATCCATCGAACCGCCGGAGGTCGCGCCTGCGCCGATGACCGTGTGAATTTCGTCGATGAACAGGATGCTCTTTTCGACGTTCTCCAACTCGGTCAGTACCGCCTTGATGCGCTCCTCGAAGTCGCCCCGGTAGCGGGTGCCGGCCAGCAGGGAACCCATATCGAGGCAATAGATCGTGCTGCCGAACAGTACCTCGGGCACGTTTTCCTCGACGATCCGCTTGGCCAGGCCCTCGGCGATGGCCGTTTTGCCCACGCCCGGATCACCCACATAGAGCGGATTGTTCTTGGTCCGGCGGCACAGGACCTGGATGGTCCGCTCGATCTCCAGTTCGCGGCCGATCAACGGATCGATCTTGCCGTCGGCGGCCTTCTGATTGAGGTTCACGCAATAGCTTTCGAGGGCCTCGTGGCCCTTGCGCACCACTTTCTCCTCGGCGGCTTCCTCCTCGGTGCCGTTCACCGACTGGGAGTTCGAGAAGCCGGGCACCTTGGCGATGCCGTGGCTGATGTAGTTCACCGCGTCCAGCCGGGTCATGTCATGCAGTTGAAGGAAATACACCGCATGGGCCTCGCGCTCGGAGAAGATCGCCACCAGCACGTTCGCCCCGGTGACCTCCTCGCGGCCCGAAGACTGCACATGGATCGCGGCCCGCTGGACCACCCGCTGGAAGCTGGCCGTCGGCTTGGGTTCCGACAGCTTGCTGGTGATCAGATCAGTCAACTCCTCATCGATGAAGTCCGTCAGGTCCTTGCGCAACTGCTCGATCTCGACGCCGCAGGCGCGGAGAACGGCAACGCTGTCCTGGTCTTCGGTCAACGCCAGCAGCAAGTGCTCGAGCGTCGCATATTCATGGTTACGCTCGGTGGCGAGTCCCAGCGCCCGGTGCAGACTTTGTTCCAAATTACGAGACAGCATGACCCATACGGCCTTTGTTGTTTAAATTGCTATTCCTTTTCGATCGTGCACTGCAGCGGATGCTGATGCTGCTGCGCGAGATCCATGGTTTGATTCACTTTCGTCTCGGCGACTTCGTAAGTGTAGACCCCGCAAACACCGACACCCTTCTGGTGGACGTGCAGCATGATCCGTGTTGCCTCCTCGTGGCTCTTGCTGAAAAAGGATTCCAGCACGTGGACGACGAATTCCATCGGCGTGTAGTCGTCGTTCAGCATCAAGACCTTGTACATGGACGGCTTCTTGGTCTTGGTCCGGCTTTTTAGAGCGATCCCGTGTTCGAGATCGTCACCGTTTCGTCCGTCGTCGTCGCGTTTCATCGTTTCTTGGTTGGTCTCAATGCGTCTCGTCCGCGTCAGGAAATCTGCCAGTCCGCGCCCGTGGCCATGGGCACCGAACCCCGAATATATGCCGTCCGGGCCGAACGTGCAAAATCCCATTCCGGGAATACGGCTGATTCATGGCCAAATTCGCCAATTTGACGATCAATTCCGAAAGAGAGAGTTGCTCAGTCCGTTGTCGCCCACCTTGACCTGAAACAAGTTGTTGGGAAGCTGATCGGGATCATGGGGCGGAAATTCCAGCGGATCGGTCGTTCGCGGCGGATTTAACGCGATTCCGGTGAAATCCCAGGCGGCGAGGACTTGGGGAAACGCCAACGATTTGAATCTCTCGTCAGGCCATAGATAGCCCGTAAAGTGAAACTCGCCGCCCCGGCAAGCGGCGGCGGCCCAATAAAAGTCAATGGAGCTTAACTCCAGACCCTCGGCCGGCGGCCCGAACAACCCGTCCACCGTCAACGCCCGGTCCAGTACCGCGATCCGGTCGGCGGGAACGCTGGTGGCGGTGACTTCAGGCCGCCAAGGCGCCAGCAGGTCGATGTCGTTCCCGTCGATAACGATATTTGACAGGTCCGGTTGCTCGCTGATCTCGATACGGACATCGAAGCGGCCGGATTCGTGCGACGGCGCTATCTCGTACACCCTCACCTGCTCCATGTAGACACCGTTATAGATCAGCCGGTAGCGATCCAAGCCACCCGGTTCGCATTGCCGACGAATGTCTTCCGCGCCCAGATAGGCGAACCAACTGAACTTGCGAACGATCGGATCGGTGGTCTGTTGGGCCGCACAGGCAGCCAACGAAATCACCACAAGGACGGCGAGGCATCGTGTCGGCCAATGGCGCATGGGCTGACTTTACACCGCGAATTCGCCGTTAACACTTTCTTTAACGCCATTTGGAACATTCCAGTCGAGGTCGTTGGATACCTGGGGATATTGGGCCGGTGCCGGAATCAATGGCAGCCGCCCGCCGCAAGCGGCTTCAGGGACCAACATGAGGCGCGGATGGACAGGTCCGGGAACATGCCGTACCTTCGGCCATTGGGGGTAGCAGAGACAGGGCAAGCAACGGCGCCGCAAGCGGGCGTACGGAGGCTCATGGTAGTTGACCGCATATTCTCTTGTTTGCGTCGCGCTGCATTTGCGGCGGGTCTGGCCGTCGCCTCGCTCCTTTTGTTTCCCCATTCCGCCTCGGCGAAATATGCGTCTATCGTCGTCGATGCGAACACCGGTGAGGTCTATCACTCGGTAAACGCCCGGACCCGAAACTTCCCGGCCTCGCTGACCAAGCTGATGACGCTCTATCTGCTGTTCGAGGCCGTGGAGAACGGCAAGCTCGGCATGAATTCCCGGATGAGGGTTTCCCGGCGGGCCGCGGCGCAGCCGGCGTCCAAGCTGGGCCTGCGCGCCGGCGGCACCATCAAGGTCGAGACCGCCGTTCTGGCGCTGATCATCAAGTCGGCAAATGACGTCGCCACGGTGGTCGCCGAGACCCTGGGCGGAACCGAGCGCAAATTCGCCACGCTGATGACCGCCAAGGCCCGCCAACTCGGGATGAGCCGCACCACCTTCCGCAATGCCTCCGGCCTGCCCCATCGCGGACAGCTGTCCACCGCCCGCGACATGTCCACGCTGGCCCGCGCCGTCCAGGCGCACTTTCCCAAGTACTATGGCATGTTCGGCCGCAAGGCCTTCGCCTTCGGCGGCCGCACCTACCGGACCCACAACAAGCTGCTGAAAACCTACCACGGCGCCGACGGCCTCAAGACCGGGTATATCCGTGCTTCCGGCTACAACGTGATCACCTCCGCGGAACGGTCCGGCCACCGGCTCATCGGCGTGGTGTTCGGCGGCAATTCCGCGCGCTCCCGGAACCGCCACATGGCCAGCCTGCTGGACTGGGCGTTCGACAAGAAACGGCGGGAAGCCCTGGCCTCGAACAGGGTGGTGCCGGGCCGCAAGCCGATCCTCCGGCTGCCGGGCACGACCGCCGGCCAAAAGGTGGTAACGTCTTCCGGGAACGTCTGGGGCATTCAAGTGGGCGCCTTCTACTCCCGCCGCCCCGCCCTTGCCGCCGCCCGCAAAGCCGCACAAACGCTGGGCGCCATGGCCGAGGGTGGGCAGATCACCTTAATGCCGGTGCACAGGAGCAAGCGGCGTATTCTTTACCGGTCGCGAATCCTGGGGATCAGCCGCACCGATGCGTATCGCGCCTGCCGGAAGCTAACCCGTCATCGGATCCCATGCATGGAGGTGCGCCTGCCCGCCGGCGTGGCCTACGCGTCCACAGGGCCGGCATCGAAAAGGTCCCTCAACTAAGCCGATCAGACAAAGCCTTCGGGCGGCTCGATCCCGCTGGCCTCGAGCTGCTCGGCGACCGCCGACTTGAGCCGGGAAAGCGCCTGTGAATCGGCGGCTTCGCACCGGGCCACCAATACCGCCTGAGTATTGGACGCCCTGAGCAGCCACCATCCGTCCCTGGTTTCGACACGGACACCGTCAATGTCGCGCACCGTGATGCCGCGGCGTCCCTTGAGCCGTGCCTTGACCTCGTCGATCACGTCGAACTTCCTGTTGTCGGCGCACTCGAATCTCAGTTCCGGCGTGTTGACCATCTGCGGTAGGGAGTCCCGCACGTCGGCGAGCCGCTGGTTGGCGGCGGCGAGCACGCTCATGACCCGGACGGCGGCATACAGGGCGTCGTCATATCCGTAATGGCCGTCGGCGATGAAGATGTGACCGCTCATCTCGCCGGCCAGGGGCGCGCCGGTTTCGGCCATCTTGGACTTGATCAGCGAGTGGCCGGCCTTCCACATCACGGGCTTGCCGCCGGCGCGTTCGATTTCGTCGAACAACACCTGGCTTGCCTTGACGTCGGCGATGATGGTGGCGCCCGGATTGCGGCTCAGCACGTCACGCGCCAGTACCACCATGATCTGGTCGCCCCAGAGCACCCTGCCCTCGGAGTCGACCAACCCGATCCGGTCCCCGTCGCCGTCGAAGGCGAACCCCAGATCGCAATGCTCCCTGGTCACCAGATCCTTCAGCTGCTCGAGATTCTCCTCCACCGTCGGATCGGGGTGATGGGCGGGAAACGTGCCGTCGATCTCCGTATTGATGGCGTAGTGGGAGTGGGGCAGCCGCCCCAACAGCTTCCTGAGAACGTCGCCGGCGGCGCCATTGCCTGCATCCCAGGCGACCCGAAGCGGCACGCCCAGGCTGAACCCCTGGACCAGCCGATCGACATAGGCGTCCTCGACGTCGATCTCCTCGACCTCGCCGCTGCCCGATGAAAATTTGCCGGCGCCAGCCCGCACGCCCAGCGCCTGAATGTCGGCGCCGTGGAACGGCGTGTGACCGAGCACCATCTTGATGCCGTTATACTCCGGCGGATTGTGGGAGCCGGTGACCATCATGCCGGCATCCACGTCCAGATGGTAAGTGGCGAAATAAAGCATCGGCGTCGGGCCCCGGCCGATCAGGCGCACGTCGGCGCCGGCGGCGGTCAGACCCTCGGTGAGCGCCGCACACAATTCCGGGGAACTGATCCGGCCATCGTACCCGACCGCGACCACGGGATTTCCATCCCGGCCGGTATTTTCGCCCACGATCGAGCCGAAGGTCCGCCCGATGACCCGAACGTCATCGGCGCCGATGGTGTCGCCGACGATGCCGCGGATGTCGTACTCCCGGAGGATCGTCGGGTCCAATTTTCGGCCATCGGTCATAGGAGCCCCTTCGCGCGCCTTTTATTCCGCGGCGGACGGCGGTGCCCCCGGCCGGCCGACGCAACTGTAGTCAAACCCGGCGGCAGCCATCTCATCCGGATTATAGATGTTTCTGTAGTCTACCATGCAAGGCCGCTTCATGAGCGATTTCACGCGCTCCAGGTCCAGCGCCCGGAACTCGTTCCACTCGGTAACGATTGCGACCACGTCAGTGCCTTCGACGGCGTCGTAGGAGGTCTCGCACCAGGTCACTCCGTCTATGAGTTCCCGGGCTTCTTTCATTCCCCGGGGGTCGAAGACCCGGACCTCGGCGCCGGCCTCGATCAGCGCCGGCACGATATCGAGGCTGGGCGAATCCCGCATGTCGTCGGTGTTCGGCTTGAATGTCAGCCCGAGGACCGAGACCGTCTTGCCGGTCAACGACCCCCCGCACGCCCGGATGACCTTGTCGGCCATGCGCCGCTTGCGGTCATCATTGACTGATACCACCGTCTCGACGATCTTGACCGGGCTTCCGGAATCCTGGGCCGTCCGCACCAGGGCGAGCGTATCCTTGGGGAAACAGGACCCGCCGTACCCCGGTCCCGCGTGAAGAAACTTGCCGCCGATCCGGCCGTCGAGACCGATGCCGCGGGCCACGTCCTGGACATCGGCACCCACCGCTTCGCACAGGTCGGCCATCTCGTTGATGAACGTGATCTTGGTCGCCAGGAAGGTATTGGCGGCGTATTTGATCAACTCCGCCGTCCGCCGCCGGGTGAAGATGATCGGCGTTTCAATCAGATACAGCGGCCGGTAGAGGCCCCACATCACCTCGTTGGCCCGCTCCGAGGTGGATCCGATCACCACCCGGTCCGGCCGCATGAAGTCGTTGATCGCCGAGCCTTCGCGCAGGAACTCCGGATTGGAAACCACATCGAATTCGGCGTCGGGACGCACCTGACGGACGATGTTTTCCACCTCGTCCCCGGTGCCCACGGGCACCGTCGATTTGGTGACGATCACGGTGTACCCGTCCATGGCCTCGGCGATTTCGCGGGCCGCGTCGTAGACGTATGTCAGATCGGCGTGCCCGTCGCCCCGGCGGCTCGGCGTGCCGACGGCGATGAATACCGCGTCGGCCCCCTGGACGCCGTCCTCGAGTCTCGTCGTAAAGGACAGGCGTTCGGCGGCGATGCTCTTCTCCACGAGGGCGTCCAGTTCCGGCTCGTATATCGGTATTTCACCGGCATTCAGCCGGTTGATCTTGGCTTCATCCTTGTCGACGCAGACCACCTCCACGCCGAACTCGGAGAAACAGGCGCCGGAAACCAGACCAACATAGCCGGTGCCGATCATGGCAATTTTCATGTGGGGCTATCCTTCACGTTCAAGCGCGGCGCGAATTCAGGGACCGCCTGTCATCCGTAGACCGCGAGAATTTCCTTTACGCGATCGGTCATATCGTCTCGATCCAGACCGAACGCAATGTTGGCTTCGATGAATCCCAACCGGTTGCCGCAATCGAAACGGCGGCCCTCGAACCGGAGACCATGAAACGGGATGTCTCCGATCGTCCGCGCCATGGCGTCGGTCAGCTGGATTTCGCCGCCCGCTCCCTTCTCCTGCCGGTCCAGCTCCCTGAGGACCTGGGGCTGCAGGATGTAACGCCCGATAATCGACAGGGTGGACGGCGCGTCGGCCGGGTTCGGTTTCTCCACCAGCGCCCTGGCCCGCGCCAGCGTCCCATCATCCTCCGCCACATCGAGAATACCGTAGCGGTCGGTTTGCGCCTTCGGGACATCCTCCGCCGCCACGAGGTTGCCGCCGGTCCGCTCGTAGACATCGATCATCTGGGCGAGGCACCCGGGCTCCGCCAGGATGAGATCATCGGCCAGCAGCACGGCGAACGGCTCGTCGCCGATGAGATAGCGAGCACACCATACGGCATGCCCCAGACCCAGGGGATGCTGCTGACGGGTGTAGGCGATCCGGCCGGCCTCGGGCATGACCTCGCGGATGGCGGCCAGCGCTTCGGTCTTTCCCTGCTCCTCGAGGGAGCGCTCGAGTTCGGAAGAGGCGTCGAAGTGGTCCTCGATGGCGCTCTTGGCGCGGCCGGTGACGAAAATGAACTCTTCGACCCCCGCCGCCCGGGCCTCGTCGACCGCGTACTGGATCAGCGGCCGATCGACCACCGGCAGCATTTCCTTGGGCATCGCCTTCGTCGCCGGCAGGAAGCGGGTCCCCTGGCCGGCCACCGGAAAAACCGCTTTTCGAATTGGATTTGCCATGAAACCCCCAAGGAGAAGCCGGGGACCGGCCGAACCCGGCATAATTCTGAACGTTCAGCTTGCGGCGAAGCCGTAACTGCCCACGCAAACCGGCACCATGTGCTTGATATTCATAGAGTAAAATGCCCGAATCGCAACTTGTAACGATTTCCCCGCATTGGCGGGCCGCACCGGCCCGGTCGCAAGCGGTGCGGGACAGGATGGGGCCGGGACGGTATTTTTCTTGAGTTAGAGCATAGCCACGACGGCTGAACGCGCGGAAAGGATCAGAGCGATGGATGGCAAGATTGCATTGGAGGAGCACATGGCTCTTTCGGAAACCCTGGACGATTCCATGCAAATCGTGGGCGCGGCGCCCGGCTGGGCGTTGCTTCGCGACCAGCTGCTGGATATCGGGGAGTTGCGCCTCGAACAGATGGACAAGCATGGAATTGAAATGACCCTGGTGTCGCTCAATGCCCCGGCGGTTCAGG
This sequence comes from Rhodospirillales bacterium, assembly GCA_965221855.1. Taxonomy (GTDB): domain Bacteria; phylum Pseudomonadota; class Alphaproteobacteria; order Rhodospirillales; family UBA2165; genus JAJDXO01. The sequence goes on from CBDCSV010000010.1 coordinate 415,306, forward strand.
CGATCGTCGACCGTCGGGAAGCGGCGGAGATATCCATCCGGGCAAACGACCACCTCGCCGAACAGGTGGCGAAGAACCCGGACCGGTTCCGGGGGTTCGCTGCGCTCCCCATGCAGGACCCGGACCTGGCGTCGAAGGAATTGGCCAGGTGCGTCAACGACCTGGGCTTTGTCGGCGCCCTGGTCAACGGCTTTACCCAGCGCGACGTTTCCGATTCCGTTGTCTATTACGATATCCCCGAATACCGGAGTTTCTGGGCAACGGTCGCCGAGCTCGACGTGCCGTTCTATCTGCACCCCCGGGCGCAGATCAAGGAGCGCGATTTCGCCACCTCGGGCCATCCCTGGCTGGAAACCGCCGTCTGGGGATTCGCCCGCGAAACCTCGATCCACGCCCTGCGCCTCTGCGGCTCCGGCCTGTTCGATGAATATCCCGGCCTCAAAGTGGTCTTGGGACACCTGGGTGAACGCATCCCCTACGACCTGTGGCGCATCGACGCCCGGATGACGGTCACCGGCGCCGAGTACAAGGGCGCCCGGCCCATCGGCCAGGTTTTCAAGGAGCACTTCCACATCACGACCTCGGGCAATTTCTCCGATACCACGCTTCGCTGCTGCCTGGATGAAATGGGCGTCGACCACCTGATGTTTTCCGTCGACTACCCGTTCGAACAGACCGACGAGGCGGCCATCTGGTACGACGCCACGCCCGTCCTCGACGACGGACAGCGCCGGCAAATCGGCCGCGACAACGCCAACAAACTGTTCAAGCTGGGGCTCGACTAGGTGGCCCGGCCGGAATTGGAATATATTTATAACGAAATTTTCGAATCCGGCCCGATCGCGCGGGCGATAATGGACATTCATGGACATTAGAGCCTCGGGTGTTTAATCTGCAACATACCCAGCATCTTTGAGGTAATTCCTGCATTCCTGTGGGTCGAAGAGGGCGCAGATGTCGCCGACAGCGCGCCAGAGGGCTTCATAGGTGCGTGCTTTGGCTTTTCTGAGCAGGGCCTTTAGCTTAGCGAAGGCCATTTCGATGGGATTGAGGTCTGGAGAGTATTTGGGCAGGAACAGGAACCAGGCGCCCCGCTCGGCAAGGGCCTTTGCCGCCCGCGGACTTTTGTGGACATTGAGATTGTCGAGGATCACCACATCGCCGGGTTTCAAGCTCGGCGCCAGCTGAGTGCGGACATAAGCATCGAAGGCTGGGCCGTCCATGGCGCCGTCGACAATCCAGGGAGCGACCAGTCCATCGCAGCGCAGCCCCGCGATGAAGGTTTGCGTCTGCCACTTGCCGAAGGGCGCATCGGCCATGAGCCGCTCTCCCCGGAGACTGCGCCCGCGCAACGGCGTCATGTTGGTCTTCACGCTCGTCTCGTCGAGAAAGACGAGCCGCGCCGGCTGGCGGCGCATGAAGGGTTGGCGACGGTTAATCCATGTCCGGCGCGCCGCTTTGACGTCAGAGCGTTCTTTCTCCGAGGCCAGCAGCGTTTTTTTTATAGGTGAAGCCCGCCTTGCACAGCAGTTTGGACAGATTCGACGGGTCGGCCGTGATGCCATGTTCCGCCTCCAGCCAGACCGCGAGGGTCGGCATGGTGATGTCAGGCTGAGCCTTCACCTTCTCGATAAGGGCCGCACGATAGGGGCCAAGCTTGCCGGACCCCTTGGAACGGCCCTGCTTGGCCGGCTCAACCGAACCGGTGGCCGCATAGCGGGCCTGAACCCGCACCGCCGTCGACGGAGCAACCTCAAACTGCTCCGCAACCTCCCGACGAGACTTGCCCGCCGATATCCCCCGCACCATACGTAAACGAAGATCCGTCGAAATCGCTCTGCCCATAACAGCACCTCCTGGGCACAGGGAATCACCATTTCAAATAAAAGGGAATCCCCAACGATTCAAAATTCACGCCCGAGGCTCTAATGGACATTTGATGACTTGGTTAAATTCCAATTCGGTGCTTTTTGGCCACGGGAAACCATGGGGGAACCCCAGGCAAAATCATGGGGCGAGACCCGCGGACCGTGCTCCCTTATCAATATGTGCGATTGGCCGCCCGATACCAGCCCCCCCTCCCTGGCCCTCCCCCTCGATGGGGGAGGGAATAGGTGGATTGGTCCACCTCCCCCCTGGGCCTACTCCGCCGAAGTAGCCTTCGGCTACGAAGGCTGGAAGGGGGAGGTCGAGACGGCCGGCAATAGCCGGGCGTCGAGGGTGGGGGGGACGTTCACTGGATGCCCCGCCACTTTGCCGGCTGGCGACTGAAGGCCGGTCCAGTGGGCCGGGGCATGACGGGCTTGACATGTTGAACCGCCCCTCGTCGGCCCTCTGGATCAAATCCCGAGCAACAAATCCTTGGCCTGGTTGATCTTGGTCGCCAGATAGGTCGAACCGCCCCGGTCGGGGTGCAATTTGGTCATCAGGTCCCGGTGGGCTTCCTTGATCTCGTCCTCGGTCGGGTCACCGTCGAGCCCCAGCACCTCGAGGGCCTCGTCACGGGTCATGGCGCCGCTGCCGGATGCCGCCCTGCCCGGCCCGTCACCGGCGCCGGCGGCGCCCGCGCGCTCCCGCCACTCGTCGGGATGATAGCGCTCCAGGTAGGCCATCAGGACCTGCGCCGACTGTTCGTCGGCCGCGCATTCGCCGAGCAGGCCGATGAGCTGGTCCAGGGACAGGTCGCGCAGCATCCGGCCCTGGTAACCGCCCTGCAGCACCTCGCCGTCCATCTCGCCCGATCCCAGGTCCAGGTTCATGCGCAGGAAAGCCGTCTCGACCTGGGACGACTGCCCGGCGCCCGCCCGGGTGCCCGACGACATGCGCTGCCAATTCCTGCGCATCCTGTTGAGCGCCCGGAAACGCATGATCCACGGAAGCAGGGCGGGCAGGAGAAAGAACAGGAATTGCGCCCCGCCCCGAAGCACCAGAAAGACGGTCAGCGGGACGAAAATGACGACCAGCGCGACCTTCAGGACCTTGGCCAGCTGAGCCGGCGGCGCCGACGCGAACCAGCGGGCGGCCAGAAACAGACCGATGAGGACCGCGACTCCCAGGATGAATGTCGGCATGGGCCCGCTAACCCCGGTTCACCTGATGGGCGATTTGCAGGACGGCGCCTCCCCGGCTCTTGGCCAAATCCTCCAGCGCCGGCCGGCCGCCGGCGGCGTAGACCGCCACCGCCTGAAGAAGCTCCCTCAAGGTCTGGGCGCTCGAGGAGTCGAACCGGCAATAGGCGCCGTTGGTCAGCGCGGCGATTTGCTTGAAGGCGAACTCCGCCATGCCGTCATACCCCTCCTGGAAGACGAAGACCGGCACGCCGAGAATGCCCAGCTCGCCGGCGATGTGGCCCAGCTTGTCGACATCCTCCTCGACGCAATCGCCGACGAATACCAGCGCGTCGACCGGCTTCGTCTTGGTTTCCTGGACCGCGTGCCGCAGCACCTTGGCGATCTGGGTCTCGCCCGCCAGACAGAAGACGCCGGTCATCTGGCGAAGCAGCGCCTGTGAATCGGTCATCCACTTGGTGGCCTTGAATTCGCCGAAGCCCCGGTAATAGCAGAGCTGAATTTCCAGGCCGCCCAGCGCCGCGGTTTCCTGGAACATGGCGCCCTGGAGGCCGCTGGCCCGGTCCCAGGTGGGCTCCCGGCTCGCCGTCGCGTCCATGGCGAACAGCAGGCGGCCGGGATCGCCGCTGGAACTCGCCCGTTTCGGCGTCAGCGCGACCTTCTGGAGGAATTCCTGGACCTCGTCCGACGAGGACTTGGTCGGCAGCTTCCTGTCGGCCATTCGATATTTCCTCGCCTAGCTGCGTGCTCTGGTGGCCTGCATCGGCTTTATAGGGGCGCTGGCGAGGAGTCTAGCCCTGCCCCGGCCTCAAAACAACACGCGCAAAGGTCTCTCGCCTTTCTAGCTCTTGTGGATCGTGCCTTCGGGACGGAAAGCGTGAAACACGAAGGCAAAGGTGATGTCGTGAACGATGTCGACCATGCCGTTCGCGGTTTTCCTTTGCACCACGACGTTGCCCACATCGCGGCCCCGGGAGATGTCGCGGCTATCGAGGGCGGAGTTCTGGCCCTTTTCCCAGGTCATGACGATATCACCCGCCTCGATCCGCTTCTTCTTGCGGAGAAGCTCCATCGTCCAGGCCTGATCCCCGATGGCGATGACCCGGGCCATGGCGGGAATCCCGTTCGGCAGCGGACCGCGATAGAGGAACGGGCGGGCGGCCGTGTCATAACCGACATACGGATTGCCGCCGCCCCGGCCGCCGAAGGGAATGGCGGGTTTCAACACGGTTCCCTCGGGGAACCGCGCCTTGAATTTCGCGAAGCTCTCGATGCGCGACGGGAGCATCTTCAATTGCTTGCCGGTGAGTTCGCCGACGATGGCCTCACCCAGGAACTGCTGCCACCAGCTTTCGGTGGTCCGGTCGTACATCACCAGATCCGAATTGCGCAGCTTGCCGGTGGTGCCGAATTCCAGGACCTTGCCGTCGACCCGGGCGTCGAACACGATCGCCGAGTTGCACAGCGGGCAATAGGTGACCGTGACCGGGATACCGCCGACGTTGTCGTTGACGATCTCATGGCGCATCAGGATGCCGAGGGGATAGGCCTTGGCTTCGCCGTTCATGGTGAAGCTGATCACCGGCACGGTATCCTTGAGACTGCGCACATCCTTGGCCGGCTCGAATTTGGGATTGTCGATGGACGGGATGCCGTCCTTGGGCGGGCCGCCGGATTTGATCTCGGAATATTCGACCGACTTCCTGCTGAAATCCGTGGCCGGCCACTCGAATTTCCAGAATAGCGGATTCGCGGAGGCGGCCGCGGCCGTCAAGGCGACGAGAGCGCCGGCCAGGACGCTCGAAACGGCCATCCGGCGGGCGCGCGCAAGGATATGCGGGGGCGTGTTGTTCATATGGGAAATGTGGGCCCGCCCCGAATTCGCTTCAACTCACTACGCATCACGTCTCGGTGATGCTTCGGGCGGCGCCGGGCTCAGCCGATCACCGCCGTAACGTCGACGTGAATCAGCGCGTCGCCGCCGGCGTGAAGCTGGTGGGTATGCCGGGCCGGCCGGGCATCCTCGTCGGGGAACATCTCCACCCAGGGACGGTTGACCTCGGACCGCCGGGCCGGGTCCTTGAGCCAGACGTTGATCTTGACGATGTCGTCCGTGGTGCCGCCGGCGGCCTCGACCACCGCCCGGATATGGCCGAACGCGTTGTCCATTTGCTCGTCCAGCGATTCGGGCATATCGCCGGTCTCCGGGTCCTTGCCGCTCAGCAATCCGCTCATCAGCAGATTGCCGAGCAGGCTCGCCGCCGGGATGGGGTTCGAATGCTTGAACCCGTCGATTTCGATACTCTTGCGCTTGGTCATGCCGGTTCTCCCGATTGAAGCTGAATCATCCTCACCCCAAGGCGGCAGGTTGTCGGACCTCTATTGAAGTCCGTCGAGATATTCCCGGCGCCGTTCCCCCACCCGGTCCCGGATCTTCGCGCCGTACTCGGCCATGGAGGATATGTCGTCCCCGGTCAGCCGCCCGGGCACGCACTCCCGGAAGCTCGGCCGTTCCTTGGCCCGCGCCCACCAGGCCTGGGACAACGGCCGGCCGGCGATCCAAACGTCCAGCAACGTCAAATATTCCATCCGCGCCACATAGGGCATCAAATTGATATCGGCGAGGCTGTAGGTCTCCCCCAGGATCCACGGCCCGCCCGACTCGTCGAGCGCTAGCTCCAGGTTCTTGAACAACTTCTCGAAGTTGGCGACCGCCTGGAATACGTAAGGGGACTCGGTGCCCTCCTCGAACGTGGACTTGAACCGGGCGCCCCGTGACGCGTCACCGGCGCTCTTGAACCGCTGCCGGCGCTTCTCCTCCGGCATGGACTTCATCTTTTCCCGGAACATGGCCGAAAAGCTGAGTTCGCGGGTAGCTTCGAAAATGCCTTCGTCGACGTACTTGGACCACACCCGCATCCGCGCCTTTTCATAGGCGTCATCCGGCACCAGGGACGGTTCGGGACAAATGTCGTCCAGGTACTCGCAGATCAGGGTCGATTCGACGATGACCTTGCCGTCGTCGACGAGGGTCGGCACCACGCCCTTGGGGTTCAGCTTGAGGTATTCGGGATCGAACTGCTCGTTGTCGAACAGGTTGATGTTGTGGGTGTCGTAATCGAGACCCTTTTCGTCGAGGGTGATGAACACCTTCTGGGTGCAGATGGAATTCCCCGCTTTGTACAGCTTCATTCTCTCTCCCCGTCACGTCACGCTTGTTTGCATAACCATACCTCTCGGGCATCATGAGACAATGACCGAACGGATCGAATGCGCGGTAATCGGGGCCGGCGTGGTGGGATTGGCCGTGGCGCGGACAATGGCCATGGCGGGCCGCGAGGTGATCATCCTCGAGGCGGCGGACGCCATCGGAACCGGCGCCAGCTCCCGCAACAGCGAGGTCATCCACGCCGGCATCTATTATCCCGCCGGCAGCGTCAAGGCGCTGACCTGCGTCGAAGGCAAGCATCGGCTGTACGAATATTGCGAAAGCCATGGGGTCGCCCACCGGAAATGCCAGAAATTGATCGTCGCGACCGATAGTGATCAGCTCGATACCCTCGAGGGCATCCGCCGGAATGCGGCCGAAAACGGCGTCACCGATCTCACCTGGATCGAACGACCCGCGCTGAGGGAAATGGAGCCCGCCCTGCGGGCCGCCGCCGCCCTGCTGTCGCCCTCCACCGGCATCATCGACAGCCACGGTCTGATGCTGGCCTACCAGGGAGATGCCGAAGATGCCGGGGCGGTCATCGCCTTCAACACGCCGGTGACCGGGGGGACGGCCGCCGCCGGCGGCGCCCTGCGCCTGGAGACCGGCGGCGAACAGCCGATGACCCTCGCCTGCGGCATGGTCGTCAATTGCGGCGGGCTGCACGCGCCCCATATCGCCGCCCGCATCGACGGCTTGCCCGCCGAACACGTTCCGACGGCCTACTACGCCAAGGGAAATTACTTCACGCTGGGCGGCAAGGCGCCGTTCAGCCGCTTGATCTACCCGGTCCCCGAGCAGGCCGGGCTCGGGGTGCATCTGACCCTGGATATGGGCGGCCAGGCCCGCTTCGGCCCCGATGTCGAGTGGATCGACGAAATCGACTACGAGGTCGATCCCCGCCGGGGCGACGTGTTCTATGAAGCGGTCCGCAAATATTGGCCCGAGCTAGAGGACGGGGCGCTGCAGCCGGGCTATTCGGGGATCCGGCCCAAGATCCAGGCGCCGGGGGAACCGGCCAGGGATTTCGTCATCAGCGGCCCCGAGGATCACGGCGTTGCCGGCCTGGTCAACATGTTCGGCATCGAATCGCCCGGGCTGACGGCCTCTCTCGCGCTGGCCGACGCAGTCGCCGGCCGGCTGGCCGATCAGTGATTCAGCCGCGCCGGGATGGGGTCGTCGTGCGCGGCGTCCCTAAAGCCCGCTCGGGATCATCTCCTCGACAACGAAACCCTCGGCGGACGGGAAGCGGTCGGCGATCATCTCGCGCGCTTCCGCCTCGCTGCGCGCCGCCACGTCATGGAGTTGGACATCGGCCCAGTGATCGCCGTACAGCGAATGGCTCCGGTTTTCCTTCACCGCCGCGCGGACGTCGCGATTGTAGACCGCGACCTCGAAGACCCGCAGATCGTGGGTGTTGTACTGAAGCATTTCTTCCCGCTCCGCTTTCAGTCTCGCATCGCCCGACGGTGCCCAGCCGGTTGCCGCCGGGACAGGCCAGAAGTATGAAATCCGAATTGTTAACAATTGCTTGCGGGGCGCGGGCATCCTTGATCTTGTTCGCCCCCCCCTGTCCCTCGCCCCCGGAGGGGGAGAGGGATGCGGAGATAAGGTCATTCCCCGCCGGGGATTGACCGACTTTGCGAAGCGGCAGCTGAGCTTAGCCGTAGCTGGGTGAGGGGGAGTATCCATATGCCCCGCCTCTTACGACCCCCTCACTCTCAACTATTTGTGACCCCCTCACCCTAACCCTCTCCCCCTGAAGAAGGGGGAGAGGGAATCCAATGCGGGGCGCGGACGCCCATCGGCCGCGCCGAAAGCGGCGCCCGGCTAGATCAGGCCGAGTTCCCGGAGGTCCCGGGCCATCTCCGGCGGCAACTCTTCGGATTGCTCCCGGGAAATCCGGACATCGGCGGGCGAATCCTCGGGCCGCAAGTACCGCCAGCCCTGAAACGGCTTCTGAGAACGCATTTCGACCGGCGTCAGCTCGGGGTCCAGGGTGATGAAGCACCGCCGTTTGCCTTCGTCGTTGCGAAATTCGTCGACGCCTAGAATCCGCTGGCGGACCCGGATGAACCGCTTGATGACCCAATAGATGGACCCCCCGTCGATCAGTTCGCCGGCGCGCCTCGGCACGTTGCGCGTGAAGGTGCGGAGAACCGCCTCGCCGTGCTCCTGCCGGTAGGCTTCCTGCCGCTCGGCCTGCCGCCGGCGGAGATGCACGGTGCTCTCGATCCCAACAGCCATTCGGAGAAGATTGACGGACATTCGGGCTATTCGTCCCTGTCGGGGTACCAGGCGGCGGTCCGTTTACCCAGGAACGCCCGGAATCCCTCGATTCCTTCGGAGGTCGAGCGTCCCGAAGCGCTGATTTCGGCCATTTGTTCGGCCATCGCGTCCGAAATCAACGTGCCGGAGATTTCTCCGATCAGGCGCTTCGTCCGCTCCACCGCCGCCGGGCCGCTGCGCAGATATCCGTCGATGACGGGCGCCGCCGCTTCATCCAGGCCGCCGACCGGGCATATCTCGTGCACCAGGCCGATCTCCTTCGCCCGGTGGACGTCGAACGTCTCCCCCGAAACCGCATATCTTTTGGCCTGGCGGACACCGAGCGCGGCGATCAACTGGGGGAGTATGGGCGCCGGCGTGATGCCGACGCGCACCTCGGTGATGGCGAATTTGGCGTCCTCGGAGGCGATGACCACGTCGCAGCCCGCCGCATAGCCCGTGGCGCCGCCGAAACACGCATTGTGAATGAGGGCGATGGTGGGTTTGGGGAATTCGAACAGGCCGCGCATGGCGGCCACCGACAGCGCCGCGCCCTCCTTTTGGACGTCCGGCGCCGCCTCGGCGAGTTCCTTGAACCAATTGACGTCGGCGCCCGCGGAAAAATGCTTGCCGGCGCCGCGCAGCACCAGCAGCCTCACCGCGTCATCCACCGCCAGGGCGTGAAGCCCGCCGGCCAGCGCGGTGAGCAGCTCCGGGTTCCAGGTATTGAACTTGTCCGGACGGTTGAGGGTGACCGTGGCGACCCCCCGGTCGTCGGTATCGGTCAGGATGACGGGTTCGGACATGGGCTTCTCCTACCAGCCGCCCCGTTCGAGCCACCGGTCCATCATCTCTATCCGGTCGCAGCCCCAGAACGGCTCGCCGTCGACGATGAAATAGGGCGAGCCGAAGGCCCCGCGGTCAATTGCCGCCTGGGTTTCGTCGCGGAGCCGGTCCTTGTAGGACTGGTCGTTGGTCGCGTCGATGCAGGCCCGGACGTCGGCCCCCAGCCCGCCGGCGATTTCGGCGACGGTTTCCCGGGGCCGGATATCGATCCCGTCGGCGAAAAACGCGGTCATCGCGGCCTTGGCGAAATCCCGCGCCAACTGCTCGTCCTGGTCATGCAGGAAATAGAACACCCGCCCCGCCGCCACCGTGGGGATCGGAAAGGGTTCCGGCATCTTGAACGCGACGCCATGGAGCCGGGCCGAGCGTTCGAGATCGTGGAGCGAGTACTCGCCTTTCAGCGGCTGCTCCACCAGGGAGCGCTGGCCGTTGTGCTGGAAGACCGCGCCCAGCAGGTAGGGCCGCCAATTGACGGTTCGGTCGTGCTTCCCGGCGATGGCGTCGATCCGGAACAACGCCAGATAGCCGTAGGGAGAGGCAAAATCGAAATACATGTCTATGGGGTCCGCCACGCGCGTCTCCTCCGCCGGCCGCCTACCAATCGTGCCGTCCGCCGTCATATCCCCAGAACGTGCCCGTGTCGTCAAGTCCCAGCCGGCCGATGATCCGCCGCATTCCCGATACGCTGTCGGCAACCGGGACCGCGGCGCCGGCGCCTCCCATGTCGGTCCGCGCCCATCCCGGGTGCAGCACGGCGACGGTAATGCCGCGCCCGGCGAGGTCGGTGGACAGGCTCTTCATCACCATGTTGAGCGCCGCCTTGGACGACCGGTAGGGATAGTAGCCCCCGCCGCCCGCGGAAATGCTCCCCATGGCCGAGGTGACGGCGACGATCTTCTTCTGCCCGGACGCGGCGACGTTTTCCACCAGCCCTTCGGCCAGCCTCAGGGGCGCCATGGCGTTGACCCGGAACAGTTCCTCCCAGCCTTCGGCGTCGGTGGCGCCGAACCCGGCCGTGGAGCCGAGCAGCCCGGCATTGTTGATCAACAGGTCGATGGGCCGTCCGGCCAGCGACGCCGCGACCGCGTCGACGGCGCCGAAGTCGGAGACGTTGAGCGCATGGACGTCGATGTCGCCCGCGATCCCGCGTAATTCGGTGGCGCCGTCCGGATTCCGGCAGGTGGCGATGACCGACCAGCCGCCGGCCGCGTACTGGCACGCGAATTCGAGGCCCAGCCCCCGACTGGCGCCGGTAATGAAGACCGTTGGCATATCGTTGAAATCCTCCCTAGATCACGCCGAAAAGCCGGATCACGGCCAAAACGAAGCTCAGAACCAGGGTCGTCCTGGCGGCGATGCCCCACCACCGCCAATTGCTGTTGGGCGCGCAGCGCCAGATAACCACCGCGGCATACAGGGCATAGACGAAGGAGAGCGCGATTGCCGGCACCTGGGGCAGGAACCCGGCATTGATCATCAGAACGCCGAGCGTCGATACCGCCCAACTGCCGAAGACGCCGATCAGCCAATAGGCCCGCCACAGCCGCTCCTCTCCGCGCCAGAAGCTGACCAGGAAATGCCGGCGGCGGCTCGGAACGCCGGTCTGCTGTGGAACGTCGGCGGACATGACCCATCCATACTCAAGCATTTGCGGCCCAATTCAATCCCGTGAACGGGCGTCAAAGCAGCAAGAGGGCCGCCAGACCAAGAAATACATAGAACCCCACCACATCCGTGATCGACGTCAACAGCGCGCTGCCGGCGACCGCCGGATCGAATCCCATGCGCTGCAGCGCCACCGGCAGGGCGCTGCCCGCGAGCCCGGCGACCACCAGATTGATGATGATCGCCAGCGCGATGACCCCGCCAAGCTCGGGACTACCGAACCACGCCCAGGTCGCAAGCCCGATCAGGATTGCGAACAGGATACCGTTGGCGAAACCGACGATGATTTCCTTGCCCACGGTGCGAAACGCGTTGGCCGGGGTAAGCTCGCGCATGGCGATGGCGCGGACGGCGACGGTCAGCGTTTGAACGCTGGCGGTGCCGCCCATGGCGGCCACCACCGGCATCAGGATCGCCAGGGCGACCATCTGCTCGATGGTGCCCCGGAAGATACCGACCACGGCGGCCGCCGCGCCGGCGGCGACCAGATGAATGAACAGCCAGGTCGAGCGGGAACGCACCGTCGCCCAGATGGCGGCATAGAGATCGTCCTCCTCGCCGACGCCGGCCAGGCGCATGATGTCCTCCTCATGCTCCTCGTGGATGACGTCGACGACGTCGTCGACGGTAATCACGCCGACCAGGCGGTTGGCCTCGTCGATCACCGGCGCGGAAATGAGGTCGCGCTGCCGGAACAGGAAGGCGACTTCCTCCTGGTCCATGGTCACCGGGATTTTCCGGATCTCCGCCGACATGATGGCGTTCAGGGCGACGTGCCGCTGGGTCCGCAGCACCCGGCTCAGCGGAATGGTTCCCACCGGCTGGTGCCGGGGGTCGACCAGATAAAGATCGAAGAAATGCGTGGTGAGATTTTCGGTCTCGCGCATGTAGTCGATGGCCTGGCCGACGGTCCAATGGCTGGGCACGGCGACGGTCTCGCGCTGCATCAGGCGGCCGGCGCTGTCCTCCGGATAGGAAAGGCCTTCCTCGATCAGCGTCCGGTCGGATTCGGGGAGCGCATCCAGCACCTCGCGCTGTTCGTGGTCCTCCAGTTCCTCGACGACGTCGACGGCATCGTCGGAGTCCATGCCGGCGACGACCTGCGCCACCTGATCGAGGCCCAATTGATCGACCACGCCGTCGAGGACGTTTTCGTCCAGTTCGGCCATGACGTTGGGGTCGAAGCCGTCCGAGAGCAGCCCGACGAGCCGGTCGCGCTTGTCGCCCGGCAGCCGCTCGATCAGATCGGCGGCTTCGGCATGGTGGAGAGACTCGACGTATTCCCGCACATAATCGATGCGGTCTTCGTCGAGAGCGTCGCTGACGGCGTGGACCGCCTCGTCCGGGAGGTGTCCCGCAACCGACCCGGCGACTCCGGTTTCGGGCTTTTCCTCGGTCTCCGTCGGCAGGTCGGCCATGACGCGGTTCCTAGATCAGCGTGCCCGCCTGTTGGGCCTCGACGACGGACAGCGCCGTCATGTTGACGATGCCCCGGACAGTAACCGATTCCTGCAGCACGTGCGCGGTCTGATTCATGCCCAGCAGCATGGGTCCAACGGCAACGCCGTCGTTGAGCATGCGCAGCATGTTGTAGGCGATATTCGCCGCGTCCAGCGACGGCATGATCAACAGGTTGGCCGATCCCCTGAGCGTGGAATCGGGCACCAGCCGGTCGCGGATCTCCTGCGACAGGGCGGCGTCGGCGTGCATCTCCCCGTCGATCTGCAAATCGGGCGCCATCCTGCGCACCAGCTTCAATGCGTCGCGCATCTTGGCCGCCGTCTCCCGGTGGGAGCTGCCGAAATTCGAATGGGACAGCAGCGCCGCCCTGGGTTCGATGCCGAACCGGCGGACCTCGTCGGCGGCCATGATCGTATAGTCCGCGATCTGCTCGGCGGTCGGCCCCGGATTGACGAACGGATCGCAGAGAAAGAACGTGCCCTTCGGCAGGAGCAGCATGGACAAGGCTGCGGCTCGTTTCACGCCGTCGCGGACGCCGATGATCGAGAACAGCGGCGGCAGGTGCTGGGGGTAGCGTCCGGTCGCGCCGCACAGCAAGGCATCCGCCTCGCCCCGTTTGACCATCAGCGCCGCGATCACCGTCGTGTTGGTGCGGACGATGCGCCGGGCCTCGTTCCGGGAGCAGCCGTGACGGGACATGATGGAGTGGTACAGCTCCCAATATTCCCGGTACCGGGGGTCGCCCTCGGGGTCGACCAGCTCGAAGTGCTCGCCGATCTTCATTCTCAGCCCCAGCCGTTCGAGACGCATGGCCACCACGTCCCGCCGCCCGATGAGGATCGGCTCCACCAGCGCCTCGTCGACCGCCTGCTGAACCGCCCGCAGGACCCGCGTCGACTCGCCTTCGGCATACACCACCCGCTTGGGCGCCAGCTTGGCCTGGTCCAACAGCGGTTTCATGACCAGGCCGGAGCGGAAAACGAACTCGTTGAGCCGCTGGTAATAGGCGTCGAAATCCTCGATCGGCCGGGTGGCGACGCCCGAATCCATGGCCGCCTTGGCGACCGCCGGCGCCAGCTTGCCGAGCAGGCGCGGATCGAAGGGCTTGGGAATCAGATATTCGGGCCCGAAGTTGAGTTCCTGTCCGCCATAGGCCTGGGCGACGATTTCATCGGCCTCGGCGCGGGCCAGTTCGGCCAGCGCCTTTACGCACGCCGCCTTCATTTCCTCGTTGATGGCGGTCGCGCCCGCATCCATGGCGCCCCGGAACAGGTACGGGAAACACAGGACGTTGTTGACCTGGTTCGGGTAGTCGCTGCGCCCGGTGGCGATAATCGCGTCGGGCCGCGCCTTCTTGGCCGCCTCGGGACGGATTTCCGGCTCCGGATTGGCCAGCGCCATGATCACCGGTTTCTTGGCCATCTTCTTGATCATTGCCGGCTTCAGGACGCCGGGCGCCGACAGCCCCAGGAACACATCGGCGCCTTCGATGGCCTGGGAGAGTTTCCGGTGTTCCGTCCTGCGCGCGTACCGGCTGTTGTACTCGTTCATCTCCTTCTTGCGGCCGTCGTGGATGACGCCCGCGATGTCGGTGACGATGACGTTCTTTTTCCTGAGCCCCATGTGGCAGAGGAGATCGAGGCATGCGAGGGCGGCGGCGCCGGCCCCGGACGTGACCAGTTTCACCCGGTCCAGCTTCTTGCCCACGATTTCGAGACCGTTGAGGATCGCGGCGGCGACGATGATGGCCGTGCCGTGCTGGTCGTCGTGCATCACCGGGATGTTCATCCGTTCCTTCAGCGCCCGCTCGACGATGAAGCACTCCGGCGCCTTGATGTCCTCGAGGTTGATGCCGCCGAAGGTCGGCTCCAGCGCGGCGATGACGTCGACCAGCTTGTGGGGATCGCTCTCGTCGATCTCGATGTCGAAGACGTCCACATTGGCGAACTTCTTGAACAGCCCGGCCTTGCCCTCCATCACCGGCTTGGAGGCCAGCGCGCCTATGTTGCCGAGACCCAGGACCGCCGAACCGTTGGAGATCACCGCGACCAGGTTGCCCCGCGAGGTCAGGTTGGCGGCCTCGGCCGGATCCTTGTGGATCAGCATGCTCGCCGCCGCGACCCCCGGCGAATAGGCCAGCGACAGGTCGTGCTGGTTGGCCAGCGGCTTGGTGGTGGTGACGGCGATCTTCCCGGGCCGCGGATAGCGGTGATAATCCAGGGCTTCTTCGTCGAATTGGTCGGCCATGTCGTCTCCCGGCGCGTCTCGGAATTGCTGCCTCGATCGCCGCCCTATCCGGCGGCGTCGGCGCCAGTATGACATTCTCTGGGATACAGGAAAGCCCGCAAGCGGCCGAAACAGAACCGACTTCGGCCGCCGGAAACCGCCCGGCCCGCCGGGAGGACGGCTGTCTCGATTTCCAGATTACCCGAAAGTTCCCTGCTCGATCATCATGCCAAACTGATCACGAACAATCCGTGCGACAAGCTCTGTCGCGGGATTGTTCATGCGCTCATCGCGGGTCACCAATGTTCGCGTGATGCCGATCCCATCAAGTCTAGCAGCCCCTACCGTTTGGTCATTCAATTCTTGAGCGATTGATGAGTGCGGCAGCAGCGCAAACGCCAATCCCCTTTTGACAAAATCCTTAATGACTTCGGCGCTCTCAAGCTCGTACGCAATGTTGAGTACCACGCCTGCTCGCGCCGCGGCATGGTCGAACAGCTTCCTTGGCCCACTTGTCCGATCAAAGGTTGCCAATGGTACTGTCGCCAACTCTGAGATCCTTATTGAATCGCCAGCGAGGCGCTCGTCCTTCGGATTTCCCAACAGGTAAACCGGTTCGGTCACCAAAGGATCCAGGGTGTAGCCGGCCCGCGCATCCGGAGCGACGAGCAAGGCGATGTCCACGCGTCCAGAGTCCAACGCCGCCAGAAGCGAATAGGCTCCGCCTTCCACCAGCCGCAGCGCAATCCTTGGAAAGTCGGTGGCAATCCGTTCCGCGACCGCCCCGAAAAGAAGCTGCCCCATGGCCGCCGATGCCCCGATAGCGACCAAGCCGGAGGGGCTGTCCGGATCCTCCGACAGTTGGGAGCGAATTTCGTCAACATCGCGGACAACCGATGTTGCATGCTCGAGAAAGCGTGTCCCCGCCGGGGTCAGCCGAATGCCCCGGGCGTGGCGGACACAGAGTTCAACCCCAAGTTCGGCTTCCAGGGAACGAAGATGTTTGGTGAGAGCCGGCTGGGCTACGTGAAGCCGTGCGGAGGCCTCCCTCAGACTCCCCGAGGCGGCGATCTCCGCAAAATACCTAAGCTGACGCAGTTCCATGGACCCAACGTAGTGATCACTATTTGTTATCATTAATGAGAAAAACTCTGTATTAGTCAAATCAATTTGATATCGCTAGCTTAGCTTCAGATTACCTGTGCAGTCATCCGCAACCCAAGTCATCGACGACCGGAAGGATGGTTCAAAGGTCATGGAGCTTAGCGCCACAACATTCGCGTTCGTCCCCGGTCTGCTCTCGGACCAAATCGTTTGGGAGCCGCTGGCGGAGCAACTGTCCGAGAACGCATTCCATGCGGACCTGACTGCGCAGTCCTCGATTCCCGAAATGGCTGACTCGGTGCTGGCCTCCACGCAGGGCAGTCTGGTCGTGGCCGGCCATTCCATGGGCGGCCGGGTCGCCATGGAGATTGCGTACCAGGCGCCGGAGCGGGTCAAAGCGCTGATCTTGTCAAACACCGGCCACGACGCGCTCCGGTCGGGAGAAGCCGAGAAGCGTCAGGCGAAGATCGATCACGGGCATAAGGACTTCGCAGGCATGGCGGCGGAGTGGCTTCTGCCGATGGTCGCGCCGGACCGAACGAGTGACGACCGGTTGATGGCGAGTCTAACCAGTATGGTGATGCGGCAATCACCGGAGATACATGAGCGGCAAATTCGGGCGCTCATGGACCGCCCAAACGCCGGTGATTACCTCCCGCGTTTCAATTGCCCAATTCTATTGATGACCGGTGCGCTGGATAGCTGGGCGCCGGAACCGCAACACCTCGAAATGGCCGAGATGGCCAAGCAGGCCGAACTCCATGTCGTTGCGGGCGCCGGACACTTTCTGCCCCTGGAGAAACCGAAAGAGGTAATCGGGATAGTCCGATCGTGGCTCTCGCGGGTGAAGGAGTCGATCGGTGCGTGAGATTCCCGATACCCCGATGTTCGATCGTGAAGGAGCCATCCGAGGCTACCGCCTGAACAAGATGGCGATGGCTCTATCGACGCCCGAGAACCGTGCGGCATTCCTGAACGATGAGGCCGCGTTTCTTGATCGATTTCAACTCGATGCGGAAACTCGGGAAGCGGTCATGAACCGTGACTGGCGCGAAATGGTCCGCCTCGGCGGCAACCTCTTTTACATCCTGAAGCTCTCCGCAATCGATCCCATTCCGCTGGTTCACATTGGCGCGGCTCAGGCCGGCATGCCGCCTGAGACGTTTAAGCGCGAACGATTAGGTGAGAAGCAATGGCACACCTAATCGGAGGCCTAGGAACAAGCCACATTCCGTCAATCGGCGTTGCGCTGGATCGCGGACAGGATACCAGTGACGAATGGAAACCGTTCTTTGACGGGTACGACTTTCCCAAATCCTGGGTTGCCGAGCAAAAGCCCGACATTGCCGTGATCATTTTCAACGACCACGGAAACGTGATGTTTCTTGACCGCCTGCCGACCTTCGCTCTCGGGGTGGCCGGGCGTTACGAGCCGGCCGATGAGGGCTGGGGACGACGGGATATTCCCGACTTCGAGGGCGCCGAGGATTTCTCCTGGTTCCTGGCCGACAAAATGGTTGAGAGGCACTTCGACCCCATGATCGCCCGCGAGATAGAGGTCGATCACGGACTGCAGGTGCCAATGGAAATTTTCTTTGGGCGCCCGAAAGAGGCGTGGCCGGTGAAGGTGGTCCCGATCTGGGTCAATACGTTGCAGTACCCGATCCCCACGCCACAGCGTTGCTGGGAGTTGGGCAAGGTTCTGCGCGAAGCAATCGATACGTTCCCCGGCGACGACCGGATCGTGGTTATGGGGACGGGCGGCCTTTCCCATCAACTGCAAGGGGCCAGGGCCGGATTCATAAATCGGGAAGCGGACCGGGAGTGGCTGGGGACCATCGCTTCCGACCCGGAACGTTGGACCGGCATGTCCCGCGAAGACTATGTCGAAGTATTTGGCTCCGAAGGGGCGGAACTGATCATGTGGCTCGTCATGCGCGGCTGCATGAACTCGAACGTTTCCCTGAAACATAAGCATTACGTCGTTCCCACCTCGATGACCGGGGCGGGCTGCGTCGTTTTGGAGAACGCCTGACGGGGATCACCGAAACGACACGATCCCGAAGAACAAGGAGGCCTGAAGAGGATGTCACTGCCAATTCCCGAGACCGCAGCGGAAGCGCTGCTCATGCGAATGAAGCAATGGGGGGTGGACTATATTTTCGCCAATGGCGGGACGGATTTTGCACCGCTGATCGAGGCTCTCGCTCGCGGGTCCCGGGCGGGAATTCCCATGCCGGAGCCGGTTATCGTCACCCATGAGACTGCGGCCGTCGCGATGGCGCACGGATATTACCTGGTAACCGGCAAGCCTCAGGCGGTCATGGTTCATGTGAATGTCGGCCTCGCCAATACGGTCATGGGACTGATCAACGCGGCCAGCGAGAACATCCCTCTATTCATGCTGGCGGGACGCACGCCGTTGACGGAGTTTGACCGGACGGGCGCTCGGATGACGCCAATCCAGTACGGCCAGGAAATGCGCGATCAATCCGCCTTGGTACGGGAGAGCGTCAAATGGGATTACGAACTGCGTTATCCCGAGCAGGCTGGACTTCTCGTCGACCGCGCCATGTCGATTACGATGAGCGAGCCTCGCGGTCCCGTCTATTTGGGCTTGCCACGAGAGCCGCTGGCGGAGGCTTGGCCGGAATCGCTGTCGCTGGACACGCCGCTTCAGGCGCCCTCCGGTGAAATTCATCCAGACCCTCGCCAGATAACGGAGCTGGCGAGCCTCGTTTCAAATTCGGCGTCCCCTCTGATCGTGGTCCAGCGTGGAGACCCCGGTACCGAGTTTTCGGAGAAACTGTCGGCATTGGCCAATGACCATGCGATTCCAGTAGCGGAATTTCGCGGCCAACGGAATGTTCTCGCCGCCGACGATCCGATGGCGTCGGGATCGGCCATCGGACCGATGATCAAGGGCGCCGATCTGGTGATCGTTGTCGATGCTTCGGTTCCCTGGATTCAACGAAATGTTCAGCCGGGGAACGATGTCCCGGTGGTCCACCTCGGTCCCGACCCGCACTTTTCGCGAATGCCTGTCCGGTCGTTCCGGACCGATATGGCGATCCAGTGTTCACCGGTCGCCGGCGTGGAAGCCCTGGCGGCGGCGCTCAAGGATCATGCGGGAACCAAGACCGACCGGCACACCGAAATTGCCCGAAAGAACAAGGCCCGGCTCGAAGAAATAAGGGCTGCCGCGTTGACGGGTAACGGCGGTCCCATGTCGCCGGCATTCGTCACGGCCTGTGTATCCGATGCCATGCGGGAGAACGACGTCGTCTTCAGCGAGTTGGGCGTCGCGACCGAGACTATGGAGCTGAAACAGCCGAACACCGGCTTCACGCCTCCGTTCTCCGGCGGATTGGGATGGGGATTGCCGGCTGCGTTGGGTGCGGCCTTCGCCCATCGGGACCGTGTCTCCATCGCGAGCATCGGGGACGGTTCCTACATATTCGCCAACCCGGTCGCGTGCCATCAGGTGGCCGAGTCCCTGGGCCTCCCGCTACTGACAATCGTCCACAACAACGGCATCTGGAACGCGGTTCGGCGGGCGGCACTCGCGGTCTATCCCAACGGTGAAGCAGCCAAAATGAATCAGATGCCGATCACATCGCTCGCCCCCGTACCCGACTGCGTCGGCATCGCTACTTCAAGCCGCGCTTGGGCGAAACGCGTCGAGAGTGGTGCCGAACTGCCGGATGCGCTCGCCGACGCCATGACCGTGGTGCGCGAGGAGAAACGGCAAGCCCTCCTGGAACTCGTTGTCTCTTACTAACCAGCCCGTTCGGGCCAACAATCAGAAGCGTCAACCAAGGGCGCCCGCACAGGAACCTTTTAATTTGGCTCTAAAGAGGAGATGAACCAAATGACCAAACTAACCAAGTTGACACTCGCCGCGGCACTGGCAATTGGTGTTGCCGGTACCGCGTCCGCCGAAACAATATTGCGGGGTGAAGCAGGCGCGGCCTCCGGCTCAACCGCGGTGGTCATGCAGCTGTTGAGCAAATACGCCGCTGCGGACGCCAATATTACCGTGAAGGTAAACACCGGGCAGACGCTGACACGCTCGCTCCTGAAGCTTTCCGCTGACAAGATCGAAGTCGCCATCACTCCGGTTGGCGCCTTTTCGGCCATGACCAGGGGTGCAGGCCCGTACAAGAAGTTGGGCGAGAAAGCCAAAGTTGCGTCGAAGAACGTGCGGTCGCTGTTTGCTTTCCTCGGCGGGCACTTCCACCCGATCACATATGCGGATTCCGGTATCGGCGAGTTCAAGGATATCAAAGGGAAAACCGTATTTGTCGGACCGCCCTCGGGTTCGGCGTCCGGTCAGTCCATTGGCATTATCCGGGCGGTCACGGGGTACGAGCCCGGCAAGGACTACAAAGCCGTAAAATTGGGCTGGGGCGCGGCCAACCAAGCATTTGAAGACGGCAAATTCGACTTGTTCATGCGGCCGCAAATGATCGGGTCCGCCATGATCAACCAGTTCGGCGCATCGAAGAAGATTCGCGTTTTGGATATCCCCGAGAGCGTCAAAAAATCCGAAGCGTGGAAAAAATACGAGAAGGTTCCCGGACGTACGCTGGACCTGTTGCCGGCCAAGACCTACACGAACGTCGTCAACAATGACAAATCCATCAACGCGGCCGCTTATGTGATGATGGTAACCGTCAACAAGAATATGGACGACGGAACAGCCTACAAACTCACAAAAGCGGTGTTCGACAACATCAAGGCTGTTCACAGCGTCTCACCCGCACTGCACCCGCTGACGGCGAAGTCGGCATTCCGGAACAACATTGTGCCTGTACATCCCGGCGCAGCGAAGTTCTACGAGGAAAACGGAATCAAAGTGCCGGCCGGGTTGCAGGCCAAATAGTCCGACCGGTCTGGAGCTGCCCCGGGCCAAGTATCCGGGGCAGCCGGACCCACATTTTATCTTGGGGCTGAAGGCGTCGTCTCGACACGCAGGCGACATGGGCATAGATCAATGGACAGCACTCCTACCGCCAACTCACTCACCAGAACGGGCGAGACCGCCGGATACGTTTTTGGTCTGATACTCGCCGTCGTCGGCCTCTTGAATGTGATGCCGGCGTTCGGCGGCTTGCCGCGAATTGGACCATTTCCCGTCGCCCAAATTCATCCCGGCCTGCTGGCTCTCGGCTTCTTTGTCTCCGTCGCGGCGGTGTGGACGAATTCTCCCAACTGGAAGCTTCCCGCCCCGCTGATCGTGCTGATGGATATCCTTCTAATCGGCCTGGCCATGTTCACGCTCTGGCGATACTTCGCCGATGTGACCACTCTTGAAGATGATGGTCTCTTCCTATTCGAGAACGTTCATGCCTGGGTCGCGCTATCCGGATGCATTGTCACCCTGATCTACTGCTGGCGAATTTGGGGGGCGCCTCTGGCGATCGTCGGCTCGGTCGCTTTGCTTTACTTCTTCACCGGCCAGTTCTGGCCGGGGATATTTGAAATCCCGGCTATTGAGTTTGTCCAGGACGTACCCAACGAACTTTGGTTCAACACCGGTGATGGCGTGCTGGGGAACCTCTTCGGCATCGTCATCACCACGATCCTGCCATTCATCCTTCTCGGCGCGATGCTCGAGGGTACCGGTGGCGGCCATTCGATGATTAAACTCTCGTTCTACGGCATGCAGCGGTTTCGTGGCGGCCCGGCGCATGCGGCGATCATGGCCTCCAGCCTATTCGGCACCATTTCCGGTTCCGCCGTCGCAAATGTCGTCGGTACGGGCGTGATCACCATTCCGATGATCATGCGGCGTGGCTTCAGGCCGTCATTCGCAGGCGGCGTGGAGGCTACGGCTTCGACGGGCGGGCAAATCATGCCGCCCATTATGGGAGCCGCCGCCCTCGTGATGGCCGACTTCACGGGAATTCCATACCTCACGATCATTATTGCGGCGATCATCCCGGCCCTCGCCTACTACGGTTCCTTGTTCGTCACGGTCGTCTTCGAGTGCCGCCGGCTTGGAATGGAAGCCGGTGGAGACGGAATCGAGATGGGGCCGATCACGACACAAGACTGGCTGAACGCCGTATTGGTCGTTCTGCCGGTCGCGGTTGTCATCGCCGCACTGATACGAGGAGCCTCACCTGCCGGATCGGCAATTCTGGCGCTGGGCGTTCTCGCCGTCCTCTCCCTGATCTTGAACCCCACTGTCAGGAAACAGCCGTGGCGGCTGATATCCGCCTTGGCCAAAGGAGGGCAAACGTTTGGCAGGTTGCTGATGGCTGTGGCGACTGTCGGGATTATTGTCGCCGTCCTCGGCGCGACCGGCCTGCCGACGGAATTTGCAAAGGTGGTATCGGCGGCCACAGGTGATTTTCTGCTGCCCACGCTTATCTTTGCCGCGATTGCGTCGTTGGCACTGGGCATGGGAATGCCAACGCTCCCTGCCTACCTGACTATCATCATCATATTGGGGCCATCGATTAAGGCCCTCGGCCTGACGGACCTCGGAGGACACTTCTTTGTCTTCTATTACGGCGTAGCCTCGGCGATTACGCCGCCGGTGGCCATCGCGGCTTACGCCGCGGCTTCCATATCAGGGGCCGGGGCCATGGCGACCGCCGTTCAGGCGACGCGCATCGGCCTGGTTATTTTCGCCATTCCGTTCCTGTTTGCCTACAACCCGATCATGCTGATCGTCGCCGAAGGGGGCGCCCAATGGGACTGGGGGACGTTCCTGTTTGTCTTGGTGAAGCTGGCCGTCATCGTCTACATGCTCGCGAGCGCCGCGTCCGGTTTTGATAAGCACAAGATGAATCTCCTAGAGTCGTTCCTGCGGGTGGCGGTCGGTCTGGCAGTGATTCACCCGGAGTTTATCGTGTCAGGAGGCGCAATAGCGGCCGCCATAGTGATCGTGGTTGGACACCGGTTCTTGGGCCGCTCGGAGCAAACCGCTGAGTGAATTCCACACCGCGTACCAAAGGGCCAGATTTTCAAAAGATGGTGCGGTCGAGAAGACTCGAACTTCCACAGGCTCATCGCCCACAGCGACCTCAACGCTGCGCGTCTACCAATTCCGCCACGACCGCATCGCGGCTACTCACCGGGAGAGTAGCTGGAATGGAGGCGCCGGGATACCAAATCGGAGGTGCCTAATCAAGGATATCAGGGCAATCGCATTAGCCTATTTCGGCGATGAGTTTTCGGAGGAAGTTGTCGCTCCACCCGGCGCGATTGAACTTGAGACGGTTTGATCCCTTGTCCTTGTTGCGTTTGATGACGTTGAGGGCGAGGCGTCTGAGGAGAGCGAGGTTTTCCGGGGCGTTGTCCTTGCGGGCTCGGGCCTGATCTTCGTCCATGACCACATCGAGCACCCAATGGAGTTGGTTCTCGATCCCCCAGTGTCCGCGGACGAGGCGGTTCAGTTCGTCGGCGGTGAGCGGCCAGGAGGCGATGAAGTAGCGCACCGCTGTCGTGGCCCGGCCGTCGGTCTCGCGGCTGGAGGTGACCTTGCCGACAGCGGCCAGGGCCGGCCACCGGTGGGCTTCGGCGAGCCAGTCCATATCGTGCAGCACCTCGGCGCGGCGGGTTTCGATGCGGCCGTGGCCGGCGTCCACCGTCTGGTCCACGCCGTCGGCGGGCGCCTGGGGATCGTCCAGCAGCAGTTTGACGTCGGCGAGAAGGTCGGGCTGGTTGGCCTTCAGCGCCATCAGGTAATCGGCGCCGGCCTCGTGGATGTCGCGGGCCGTGCCGCTCTGGCAGTGCATGGCGTCCATGGTCATCACCGCGCCTTCGAGGCTGAGCAGCTTGAGCAAGGCCGGCACGGCGGTGATCTCGTTGCTCGCGCCCACGTTCATCTGGCCTAGAACCAGCCGCTGATCGGCGGCCCAGGCGCTGACCAGGTGGAGCGGCGAGGTTCCGGAGGCCCGATCGAAGGAGCGCCTCAGGCTCTTGCCATCAATCGCAACAACCTCCGCCCGGGCGGTCGCGAAATCGGACATGAAGCGCTGGAAGGCGGCATGAAAGGCCCGCGGGTCCAACAACCGGAACAGCCGCGAGAAGGTGTCGTGGCTGGGCGGGCCAGCGGGCAGGGTCAGGAACTCGCGCAGCACCTCTTCCTTGGCCTCGGCGAAGTCCGCCATGTCAACGCACGACGTGCTTCCACACAGCGCCGCGCACAGCGCCATGAACAGCATCTCAAGAAGATCATGACGCAACGCGTTGCCCGTGCGCGGATCATCAAGACCCGAAAAACTCTCCCGAAATCTCTCCACCGAAACCTCCATCAAACGTCAAAGAAGCTCCAGCAGCAGCGATACTCATTTCCATTCCGTTTACGAAGCCATTCCGTTCACGAACCAAATCAAATGCGATTGCCCTGCATGATCAGGCCATGATGTTGTCGACGTCACGGGCTCCTAGTCTTGTCTAGTGGCCGGCGAGCAGACACACTTCGCATTCCGATCGGGGCCGTTTGACCCATGACCGCACCAAATCTCATCGCGCCGCCCGGCGCGTCCGACACCCATATGCACGTCTATGAGCCGGGCTACGGCATGGCGCCGACCGCGCTGCTGCCGCCGCCGGACGGCAGGCTCGAGGACTATCGCCGCGTCCAGGAGCGGCTCGGCCTCGAGCGGGCCGTTGTCGTCCAGCCGACGACCTATGGCGAGGACAACCGCTGCACGCTGGAAGCGATGGCGGCCCTCGGCGGCAGCGCCCGCGGCGTGGCGGTGGTCGGTACGGGGGCCGGGGACGAGGTCTATGTGGACCTGACGGCGCGGGGTATTCGCGGCATCCGGTTCCATATGCTGCCCGGCGGGGCGCTGCCATGGGAGGACCTGGACGTTCTCGCCGGCCGCGCCGCGGATCACGGCTGGCATATTCAATTGCAGCTCGACGGACGGCTCCTGCCGGAATTCGCAGCCCAAATCAGAGGCTGGCCCGGAGAGCTGGTGATAGATCACACGGGCAAGTTCCTGGATCCGGTGTCACCGGACCACGGGGCATTCGAATGTCTCAAGGAGTTCGTCGCCGGCGGCGCCTGGGTCAAACTCTCGGCCCCGTACGAGACCTCGAAGGCGGGCCCGCCCCATTTCGACGACGTCGCGGCGCTGGCCCGGGAACTGGTGCGGGAATCGCCGGACCATATGCTGTGGGCATCCAACTGGCCCCATCCGGGACAGGACCCGAGGCCCGACGACGCCATGCTGCTGGACACCCTGCTGAACTGGGCCGATGACGAAGCGACCCGCAACAAGATTCTGGTGGAGAATCCGGCGCGGCTTTACGGATTTGTCGATTGATTCTGAACGAGGGCCATTGAGATGTACGCGGTTATTTTCGAGGTCGAGCCAACCGGGGACGGCCGAGGGACGTATCTGGAGATTGCCGGTGAGCTTCGGAACGACCTCGAGAAGACGGACGGCTTCATCTCCATTGAGCGTTTTCAGAGCTTGAGCAACGAAAAAAAGATATTGTCGCTGTCCTTCTGGCGGGACGAGGAAAGTCTGATCGCCTGGCGGGAACAGTCCGACCATATCGCCGCGCAGCGCCTGGGACGCGAGCGGCTCTTCGAGGATTACCGGATTCGCGTCGTCGAGGTCGTCAGGGACTACGGCATGACGGACCGGTCCGAAGCGCCGCGGCGCGGCCTGTTCGAGTAGCCATTTTCCCGGGGCGCAGGTCTAATATTCGCCGATGGCCGTCGAGATGGCTTTCTTTCCCGAAAGCGTGCGCTATATTACCCGGATTGAGACAACGGCAGAACACACTGTGGGGGGACCGACCGCCTCCGCGTTAGTGGCCTGCCAGCGTTGGGCTGGCAGCAACGAACAGCGTCACGATTCCGTAACCCGCCGCAAAATGGCGAGGAAGTCTCAATGGGCATAATCGCGCCAAACGAAGAATCTACCTATCGCAGGATGCACGAGGTCTTGAAGAACCTCATCCCGGATTTCGAAATCCAGGAGAAGGCGAAACTCGCCTACAGGATCAACCGCCTCAAGAAAGAGAAAAACGCGGTCATTCTGGGCCACAACTACATGGAAGCGGCGCTCTATCACTCGGTCCCGGATTTCACCGGCGACTCGCTTGCGCTTTGCCAGCAAGCCGCCACCACCGACGCGGACATCATCGTATTTTGCGGCGTCCGCTTCATGGCCGAATCCGCGAAAATCCTGAACCCGGAGAAAACGGTCCTGCTGCCGGCGGTAAAGGCCGGATGCTCCCTGGCCGCGGCGATTACGGCCGACGATGTCCGCGCGCTGAAAAAGCGCTTTCCCGGCGTGCCGGTGGTGACCTACATCAACTCCTACGCCGACGTGAAGGCGGAGACCGATGTCTGCTGTACCTCCGCGAACGCCGTCAAGGTCATTGAATCCCTCGAAACCGACACCGTTATCTTTCTTCCCGACGAGTTCATGGCCGGCAACATCGCCGCCGAACTCGGCTGGTCGACCTACTTTCCTCAAGATGACCCGGAGGGGACCAAGCAGCCGGCGAACCTCAAGAACACCATCATCTCCTGGCATGGCTCGTGCGAGGTCCACGAACTTTTCACGCCGGAGGACGTCACCTCGGTCCGCAAGCAGTTTCCCGATGTCGCCGTTCTCGCCCACCCGGAGTGCAAACCGGAAGTGGTCCGGGAATCCGATTTCGTCGGCTCCACGAAGGGCATCATCGACTACGTGGGCGCCAACGACGCGCCGGAATTCCTGCTGCTGACCGAATGCGCCATGGGCGACAACATCATCGCCGGTCACCCGGACAAGAATATCCTGCGGCTGTGCAGCCATCGATGCCCGCACATGGCCGAGATTACGCTCGAGGATACCCTCGATGCGCTGGAGAACACACGCTACGAAATCACGGTGCCCGAAGACGTCAGGCTCCGCGCGCTGGGTTCGATCGAACGGATGCTGGCGATCGTCTAAAGCGTCACCCGCCCGGCGATCTCCGGCGAATCTTCCGCGTACCGGAATGCCCTGAACACCCAGTTCACGTTGTCGCCGTCAATCCCGGGACCTCGGTGCGGGTTGATGAACTCCCACGCCAGTTCGCCGTCCGGCGTGACCTCGAACAACCGGCCGTTCCGCCCCTCGCAGATCAGCGTATTGCCGGTCCACAACCGTTCCTGGCCGCTGATGTGGTGGGAATAGAAATCGGTCCTGGGCTGGGCCCGGTACTGCCAGACGATTTCGTTGGTCTTGGGATCGATCTCGAGAATCAGCGAGTGGGGGTGCCCCTCGTAACTGTTCATGCCGTTGGCGAAGACGATGACGTTCCCGTTCGGCAGTAACTGAGGGTCGTGCTGGCCGCCCAAGATCATGTCGGTGAATTCCCAGCGAAACTTGTTCGTCTGCCGGTCGATAATCGCGATGGTGTTGATCTGCCGCAGACTGATCAGCACATCGCCGTTCTCCAGCGGAAACGTCGTATTGCACCACGCAAATACGCGCCGCGGCACCAAGGGATGAATGGGATACTTTTCCATGTCCATTTCGTAGGTGTGCCACTCCCAGACGGTGTTGCCGCCGGGATCCACTTCACGCACATAGTCGCCGAAAATTCCGCCCGGCGGCTCCGTGCCCGGGCGCCCGCCCTGAACCCGTTTCTGAGCGTCTTCGGGCATCACTTCCCAGCCGGCATAGACGATATTGCCGTTGGCCAGTTTTCGCGCGTCATGGTGCTGCCAGCCATCGATGAATTCCGTCAGGACGTTTCCGTCCCAATCCACCTCCCGCATGATTCCGCCCTGGGCGCCGCCCTTGAACGGCGGCACATCGTCGCCGTCCCACTGGGCGGCGTAGAAAAGATTGCCGTTGGGCAGCAGCCGCGAGTATCCGCCCGGCGTACCCGGCAGATCCCACTCGTGAACCGGCTCGCCGTCCATGTTCAACAGATAGGTCTTTTGCGTCCAAAGCGGCGAATAAAGGGTGAAGCCGGGCGTCGCCTTGCCGTCATCCTTGTAGGTCAGGCCGGTTTGCAGAATTCTCATGTGTCTCTCCCTGGGGTGTCCGCCGGGTTACGCCGCAACGCGCGTTTCGGCGGCGGGCAAGGCGCGCCTGCCCAAAATCATGTCCGACGCCTTCTCGGCGATCATCAGGACGGCGGCATGGATGTTCCCGCTGATCAGGTCCGGCATGGCGGACGCATCGACGACGCGCAGTCCCTCCACACCGCGAACCTTGAGTTCCCCATCCAGTACCGACGCCTCGTCCGCACCCATCCGGCAGGTGCCGCAGGGGTGGTGAACCGTCGTGCACGTCCTTCGGATGTAGGCGTCGAGGCAGGCGTCATCGGTTACGCCGGCGCCGGGAAGCCGCTCCTCGCCGAGAAACGGGCGGACTTGGGCTTGGGAAAACAATTCCCGCGCCAGCTTGAGCCCCTTCCGGAGGGTGGCCATATCCGCCGGCTTCTCGAAGAAATTCTGATAGAGCCTCGGCAACTGCCTTGGATCGGAGGACGTCAGCTCGATGCGGCCCCGGCTCTCCGGATGCAACAGCACCGCCCTGGCGCCCGCACGGTCCTCGAACGGCGCTTTGATGCCCGGAAACCAGGGGTGGGCAAAGCGGTTGGTGAAAGTGAACAGGAATTGAATGTCGGGCGCCGCGAGCGCCGGATCGGTCCGCAAGAAGCCGACGATGCCGGTGGGAAAATCGGTCGCCGGACCGACACCCGACCATCGGGCCCTAGCGACGCTGACGGCCAACCGGTCCCACCGGGACTGCTTTCGGAATGGTCCCGGCGCGGCCCGGGCATAGTCGACGCCGGCAGAAATATGATCCTGCAGATTCCGGCCTACCGCCGGGATATCCGCGGCCACCGGAATGTCGTGCCGGCGCAGCTCGTCCGCCGGGCCGACGCCGGAGAGCATCAGGATATGCGGCGAATTGAGCGCGCCGCCCGACAGAATAACTTCCCGACCCGCCGTCACCCGCCGGTTCTGTCCGCCGCGATGATAACTGACACTAGCGGCGCGGCCGTTTTCGATCACGATCCGATTAACGTGGGCCTCGATCCGGAGCTTGAGGTTGGGCCGGGTCAGCGCCGGCCGCAGGAACGCATCCGCCGCGCTCCAGCGCCGTCCGTGGTAGATATTCTGCTGCATGCGGCTGACGCCCGCATTGTCGCCGCTGTTGTAATCGTCAATTCGCGCAAGCCCGATTTCCCCGGCGGCCTCCAGGACCGGCTCGATCAACGAATCCTGATAGGGGCTTCTTCGGATACGCAGCGGGCCCCGGCCGCCCCGGCCGGCGCTCTCCCCGCCCTCCCAGGTTTCGCTGCGATTGAGATAGGGAAGAACGTCGGCGTACGACCATCCCGTCAGACCGGTCTCGGCCCAGCGGTCATAGTCCGCGGCGTGGCCCCGTACATAAGACATGGCGTTTATCGAGGAGCACCCGCCGACGACCCGGGCGCGAACGCATTCCAGGACGCGGTCGTCGGTTTGAGGTTCGGGCTCGGTATCGTAACCCCAGTCGTGATGCCGCTCGTCGACGAACTTCCTCATCCACACCAGGGGCACCTTGATCCACGGGTCGTCGTCCATGCCGCCGGCCTCGAGCACCAGGACCCGAATATCGGGATCCTCGGACAGCCGGTTGGCCAGCACACAGCCCGCCGATCCCGCGCCGATAATGATGTAGTCGAAGTCCTGCCCAGCCAAGTGTACGCGCTCCCCTATGCGGGGATTATGGCAGGCCAGTCTCCGAGGTAAATCCCCGCAATGGGGGGCGCGTCGACTACGCCTCATACGGTGCCGATCGCAAAAACGTCGTCGTGATGATGAACCAGCAGACCGCGCGCCTATATTTCGCTCGTTACGCGACAAACCCTTGTAACCAGTTATGTGGCAAACCCTTGTAACCAGAGTGGAAATGCTCCAATCTGCCGGTCCAACACAAACGCGCTCGACCAACTCGGGCGCAACACATTGGGAGGAACTCCATGCGAATGTTAGCCAAACGTTGGCCGGCGCTCGCCTGCGCTTCGGTGGCGGCGATTGCCCTCGCCGGCGCCGCGCAGGCCGAGATGACCAAGGAAGCCAGGGCTTTTCTTTCTAAAGGTGGCATCACCGACGAGTTGATCAAGCAGGCAAATGCCGCTGCGAAGGCAGAGCTTGCCATCCCTCAGGAGTGGATCGACAAGGCCAAGGCGGAGGGCCCGGTTCAGCTGGGCACCAACGACACCGCCGGACACGTCGCCAAGTGGCTGCCGCTCTTCCAGGCCCGCTACCCCGGCATCGAGGTGGAAGCCGAGGAGACCTCCGGCGCCGCTCGCGCGGTGCAACCGTTGCTCGCCTTCAAGGCCGGCAAGCTGGTGCGCCACATCGTCAACGCTTTTGAAGGCACGCTGCAGGATTACATGGAGGCCGACGCGCTGGAAGAGATTAACGACCTCCCGGCCTGGAATGGCGTTCCGGAAGATCGCCGCGATCCCAAAGGGCGCTACTCCGGTTTGCAGAACACCACCTGGTGCCTCGGCTACAACACCGAGCTGATCGCCAAGAAGGATTTGCCGGCGACCTGGGCGGAGATGATGGCCCCCGGCAGTCCGCTCGCTGGCGGTCGGGTCGGCGCCGCCAACCGGGCTCAGCTCTGGGCGATCAATCTCTGGGCCCATCCCGACTACGGGCCGGAGCGAGTGACCAACGAGATCTTGCCCGGCTTCTTCAATTACTTGAAGCCGCAACTCCGCAAGGAAGGCATTGGCGGCATCGCCAACCTGCTTGCGGCCGGCGAATTTGCCGTGTCGTTGCCGGCGCCGAACGACGAGACTTTCGAGCTGATGCAGACCGGTGCGCCGGTTGGCTTCCATTGTGTCGAGCCGGTGCCGCAGTACTTCAACCTGGTCGGCATGTTCCGCAATTCGCCGACCCATTACTCCTCGAAGATCCTGATCAACTGGCAGCTCAGCCAGGAGGGCCAGCTTGCTCGGTACGTCGCGGGCCTCGACGGTCCCGTCCATAAGGACCTGCAGGACGAGAACTCCGCTGCGCTCGCCTCCGAGTTTGTCGGCAAGAAGATCGCCCTGAGGACGCTCGAATCGATCACCGATGGGCTGCCGAAGCTCTACAAGGTCTACAATCCATTGTGGACCAACGCCGGCGGCCCCGCCCGCTAGGCACGTGATCCGTATGAGGCGGCGGTCTCCGCCGCCTCATACCTCCTGCCTGGCCCTGATGGTTTCGTAACTCACGGACACTCGACAGTTGTGGCCACCCTGACCGTTTCAGAAGATCATCCTATTCCGACCGAAGCGGCAGGCGCTCGCAGTCGTCTCGCCACCTTGTTGCCGTGGATCGTCCTCGCGATCATCTTCACCATGACGATCGCGCCGATCTTTTCGCTCGTCGCCGGCTCCTTCAGCCTGTCGCGGCTCCCGAACGAATTCTCGCTCGATAATCTGGGGCTGGCCAACTACTACGCCGTTTGGGTCGAGCAGCGCATCGACAAGGTACTGTGGAACACGGCCGTCTTCGTCATCGGCTCCACCATCCTCGGCATTGCCATCGCGGTGGTACTGGCCTGGCTGGTCGAGCGGACCGACATGCCGGGCAAGCTCTGGGTCTTCGCCGGCGTACCCCTCGCCATTGCCGTGCCCGGTATCCTGCACTCGATTACCTGGGTGCTGCTGATGAGCCCAAGGTCCGGTTTCATCAATCGCGCCTGGATGAAATTCGCCGAAACCCGCGACCCGCTCTTCGACATCTACACCATGGGCGGCCTGATCTTCGCCGAGGGCCTTCGACTGGTGCCCGTCGCCTTCCTGATGCTGGTGCCGCTCTTCCGCTCCATGGACCCCTCCCTGGAGGAAGCCGCGGCGACCAACGGCGCCAGTCCGCTCCGCGCCACGGGGCGCGTCACGATGCTGCTGTTGCTGCCGGGACTGCTGGCGATCACCATCTTCCAGGCGATCACGGCATTGGAGAATTTCGAGATTCCCGGCATCCTCGGGCTGCCGGTCAATATTCACGTATTCTCCACCCGCATCTTCAACATCATCGACAATGTCGGCACCATCCCGGCCTTTGGTCAGGCCAATGCCGCCGGGGTCTTCTACCTCGCGATCGCATTCGTTGTCTCTTTCTTCTACATCCGCCTGGTGCGCCACTCGGAGCGCTTTGCGGTGATCACCGGCAAGGGCTACACGCCGCGTTTGATCCATCTCGGGCGCTGGCGCAAGGTCGCCCTCGTGGGAGCGCTGCTGTTCCTGTTCGTGACGATCGTGCTGCCGTTCCTGATGATGCTGTACGTGTCATTGACTCCTTATGTTCGGCAACCGAGCTGGGCGGCGTTCCAGAACCTCACGTTGGTCAACTACGAGAAGGTACTCAATCAACCCAACGTCCACCGCGTCCTCGGCAACACGATCTATATGACGCTGTTGACCGCCACCGCCGTGACCATCCTCTCCTTCGTGGTCGCCTATATCGTCGTGCGCACGAGGTTCGTCGCCCGCTACGTGCTCGACATGCTGTCCTTCCTGCCGCATTCGATCCCCGGCATCGTCCTCGGTCTTGCCCTGTTCTGGCTGCTTCTGCAGTTCGACATCCTGACCGGGGCGAGCACTTTTGGTTCGATCTACGCCCTCGTATTCGGCTTCACGGTGCTGTTCATCGCCTATGGGGTCCGCGCGATGAGCACCGCGATGATCCAGGTTCACATCGACCTTGAGGATGCCGCCAAGCTCTGCGGCGCTCCGCCCTGGCGGGTATCGCTGAAGATCTTCGCACCGCTGTTGATGCCGACCCTGGTCGGCATATGGATCTACTGCGCCCTGCTCAGCGTCCGGTTCATCAGCCTGCCGCTGATTCTCTCCCAGGGTGGCGACAACCAGGTGCTCGGCGTGATGATCTGGTACCTGTGGGACAACGGGAATATTAACGCGGTCGGCGCCATCGGCGTGGGGCTGATGATCTTCGTGTTCCTGCTGGCCTCCGTCCTTCGCTTCGTCGGCTTCGGCCGCTCGCGTAGCCTCGGAGCCGCGACGTGATCCAGATCGACAATCTGCACGTCACCTTCCAGTCCGATACCGGCCCGGTTCATGCGGTGAAGGGTATCTCGATCAACGTTGCGGAAGGGGAGTTCTACACCCTGCTCGGGCCCAGCGGCTGCGGCAAGACGACGACGCTACGCTGCCTCGCTGGATTGCAACAGCCGTCCGACGGCCGCATTACCCTGGCCGGTCAAGTGATTTACGACTCCGACCGGAAGATCGCGCTGCCCGCCCACCGCCGCGACATCGCCATGGTGTTCCAGTCCTACGCGATCTGGCCGCATCTCACCGTGTTCGAGAACGTCGCCTTTCCGCTCCGCGAAATGCGGCCCCGCCCGAGCGACAAAGAGATGCGCGAGCGCGTCGCCCGGGCGCTCGAGCTGGTCCAACTGTCCGGCTACGAGTCGCGGCCGGCACCGTTCCTCTCCGGCGGACAGCAGCAGCGCCTGGCGCTCGCCCGAGCGATCTGCCGCGAGTCCCCCGTGATTCTGCTCGATGAGCCGCTCTCCAACCTCGACGCCAAGCTCAGGGCCGAAACACGGCTGGAGCTTCGCCGCCTGGTCAAGCGCCTAAACATGACCGCCGTCTACGTCACTCACGACCAGACCGAAGCGCTGACCATGGCCGACCGGGTGGCGGTGATGAACGCCGGCGAGATCGTTCAGGAATCTCCGCCGCGCGACATCTACCAGCGGCCGAAGTCGCGCTTCGTCGCCAGCTTCATCGGTCAGATCAACTTCACCGACGGCGACATCGGCACGCCGCCGAACGGTGCCGGAGACGGAGTCGTCAACACGTCTTGGGGAACACTGCGCTACAACGAGGGCGAGGAGCTCGATACCGGCACCAAGGTGACCGTCGCGGTTCGTCCGGAGAATCTCTGGCTGCTCGACGGGGATGCCGGCAGCACCGGCGCCGGCAACCGTATCCAGGGCGCGGTCAGCGACATCGTCTTCCTCGGCGACTCGATTGAATGTTCCGTGACCATCGGCGCCGAACTGATCGTCATGCGCCTCCACCCGCACCACGACGTCCGGGTCGGCGACCAGATCGAGATCGGCGTTGAGCCGAAGGACGTCACCGTCCTGGCGATCTAGAGCATTTTCTGATCACACCCGGTCATAGCCTGCGGCAGTGAAGTAGTTTTGGCACTCGGATTGGGTGACTGTGTCGATGGCGGTTGCGATGGCGTCGTAGAGGTCGTCGACGGTTCTGGCTGCGGTCTTTTTGAGGAGGGCCTTGAGCTTTGCGAAGGCCATCTCGATTGGGTTGAAGTCGGGTGAGTAGGGCGGCAGGAAGCGGAGCTCGGCGCCGGCGTCTTCGATGGCCTTACGCACGCTGGCGGGCTTATGGGCTGGCAGATTGTCCATAATGACGATGTCTCCGGGTTTGAGGGTTGGGACCAGGATTTGCTCGACATAGGCAAGGAAGGCTGCCCCGGTCATCGCCCCATCGATGGTCATGGGGGCGAGGATGCCGTCGAGCGTGAGAGCAGCGACCAAAGTGGTGGTCTTCCAGTGGCCGTGAGGGATGGCGGCTTGGCAGCGCTGCCCGCGCGGCGCGCGGCCATAGCGCCGGGCCATCTTGGTCGATGTGCCGGTCTCGTCGATGAAGACCAGCCGCTCCGGCATCAGGCCGGGCTGCGCCTCGGCCCAGGCCTGCCGGCGCGCCAAGACATCAGGACGTTGCTGCTCGCTGGCGTGCGCGGTTTTTTTTGAAGGTCATGCCGTGGCGGTCGAGCAGCCGCCAGACCGTGCTCGGGGCAACCCGAAGCCCGTGCACCTCCTCCAGACAGGCTGCGATCTCGGCCAGGGTGATGTCCGGTGTCTCCGTGACAAGCGCCAGAACCTCCTCGGCATACGCTTCAAGGCGGTGAGAGCGGCGGTCCCCGCCTTGCGGCCGGGGCCGCACATCACCCCGCTGCCGCCACTGATCAACCCATTTGATCGCCGTCGAGGCCGCAACCCCAAAAACCTTCGCCGCAGACCGACGCGACATCCCGCCGTCCACCGCCGCAACCAACCGATGTCGTAGATCATTCGAAAGTGGTCTCGTCATGCAGGCTGGCCTCCTTCACCAGCCCACATCTTGAATCAGAAATCAGAGACTTTGGGAATCCCTAACGATTCCGTCAGATCAGAAAACTCTCTAGAATTGACTTCCCGAGAGTGTAGAGCAGAAGCGGATCCAATATCCGTGAAGCGCTAACCATCACGCGGTCCCAGAAACGGAGTTGTCCCATAGTCGGCAGATTGGCATCGAGAATGTGCCGGTTTGCGAGAGAAGCAAGCATTCCGATGGAGTCCAGGTAGCGGGTTTGAACCACCGACACGTTGTCGGGCGTCAAGGCGAGCAATGAATTCCTCGTGTACCGACGTACATGTCCGGCGGCCAAATCGAGCCTGCTAAAAAGAAACTGATGAGCCGGACTCATCACGACCAGATGTCCCCCGGGATTGAGCACTCTCGCTGCTCTCGCCAACTCTTCTTCGTCGCTCCGGATGTGTTCCAGGACATCAATATACAGAATCGTATCGAATGGATTCCCGCCGGCCAAATCCTGCAGAGATCCGGATTTCACACTGCAAATTGGAGGCAGCTCACCGGATTGCAGCCGATCTTGCAGTGTTGCCGCAAGATTGGGATCGGGCTCCAGGCATACCCACTCATCAGTATCGGGCTTCGGGAAATCCACGGTCGTTGCACCGATCCCAGCCCCGACTTCCAGCACGCGGGCGCCGAGGAACGGCCAAACCTGGCGGCGAATGTATGATTTCCAGTTCTTCGCGTATTGAAAAATGTGCAGGTCGTCGCCGGGATAGGTAATGGCTGACGTCATGCCGAACGCGCCATAAGTGTCCGAGTGCCGCGGACGTAAACATTCCCATCGATTTTTGGACCAACTCCCACGCGAGAGCGCCCCTGCAGGAGCAGTACGAGCGAACCCATTGCGACGATAATGATTTGAAGCAGGATGATGATGAGTGCGAGTACGACGTTTGTCGTCCATCCGGGAATAGCAAGGTCGGTAAAGAGCCGAATCCAGACGATGCCGAGAATAGCGGCCAAAACAAAGGAGCCAAAGATTGCGGAGAAAATCAGGAGGCGCACAAAAAATACGTCGCTGTAGGCGGAGATGACCGATAGGCCGTGAACCATAAGGGGGACAATTTTCATTTTCGACTGTCCCGCGTACCGGCTGCCGCGGGGGGTGGCATAACGACGAACCGGAAATTTGGAGCGAAGAAAGGTTGCGGGGACGCAATTCCAAAGATCGGGCATGAACACCAGCGACCTGAGCATATTGATCGGAATGACGGAAAAATTGCCGAACGAAATTTTCTCTCCGGTGAGTAATCGAAAAAGGACCCGGTAACACCAATACAGCAATTTGAAGGATAGCGGGTCCTGTCATTTTGTCCGGCTGGCGACGATGATGCTTCCGGTATGCCGTTCGGCTTCCTCCAGGAGAGCCGGTATATCCTCAGGCCGGTCCTCGCCGTCGGAATCCATGACCACCACGGCATCAAAATCATGGGCGTGCGATATCTCGGCAAGGCCGACGGCAATTGCCCGCTGGCTGCCAAGATTACAAACCAACTCGATTAGTTCTATCGATTCAAAATTATCGAGATTCGCGCAATCGATCATTTTTGCGCCCGATTGTTCCGTTGAGCCGTCATCGACAACAACTATCGAGACGCTTCTCGAAAGGGATGGGGTGAGGGCGTTAAGGGAGGCAAGAAGCTGATTGAGCGCGGCCCAATCCTCATAGACAGGTGTGACGACACATATTTTCTGGAGGGCTAGCATTTGGCCGCGTGCACTCGCCGGGAATTTGCCACAACCTATATGCTAACCAAAAGTCAGGCAAGCGGAGCAGCGGGCAATTCGGTTTGGAGCGGGGGCGCCCGTCACACGGATATGGCTTCCGGAGTTTGAGCCGACGGAAACCAAAAAAGGCTGATCGCCTGATCGAAGCGATGGAAATCGGCGGTCGTGCCGTCCCTTGAAATGACGGCGCGAAACAGGCCGGTCACGTGCCTTCGCAGCGTTACCCCAATGGCTTGATTTGCAAATTCCACTCGTTAAATTTCGAACGCGTATGCCGTCCTCGCGACGACTGATCGCCGGAATTGGGAAGCGGAACCGACGCTCGGGAAATGGCCTTTCGAGAAGACAATTTCGATAGTTAATCGCGGTTTCATGGTCGGCAAGGGGACTTAAGTGTTCGGTGCGGTTTCTGTTACGGGCCAAAGGTTGATCCGGAATCCTGGGGCTTTCTTTCTTTTTCTGGCGTTGATTCTTACAGCCGATCACTGGGCGCTGGGTCCATTTTCCTATTTGAATTGGCACGACCTCGGCAACAGTCATGTGCCGCGTTACATCTTCGCGGCAGAGTATTTTCTGACCCATTTTCGGACGACGGGATGGCTCGAAGCGGGCGGCGGGGTGGACCTGCTTGCGAACGGAATCAGCTTTCGGAATTTATTTTTCATGGGTTTCGTATTGCTGCCGGACTGGTTGGTAATTCCCCTGATGCGAATAGTTCAACTGTTCTGCGCCGGGTACTTCATGACGATTGTTCTGAAAAGGGACATGCGCCTGTCGCCGTTATGCGCGGTCATGGGTGGACTTATTTTCTTGCTCCTACAGAAAAATTTGCATGAACATTATTTTGGAATTGGGTTGCTCCCGCTAATCGTCCATCTCGCCGGTCATCCCCTGGCCAATAGACTTAAATATCTGATTTTGTTCGGTTGTTTTGTCGGCGTGACGCAGGGCGCCGGCGCCTACATTCACCTGACGATCCCATTCGTGTTTCCCTTCTTGTTTCTGTATTCATGGGTTTTCTCGGAGATCGGGAAACTCAAAATCGTATTGTTTTATACCGTCGCCACTGTGGTGATATGCGCGTTTCAGTTCGAGGCGGTAATGGCAATGGCGGGCGAGGCGGCTCAGTCGCACCGCCAGTTCTGGCAACTCCAATCGGTCACGTTTCTCGAGGGACTAGGCAGTCGGATATCGCGGTTGGATCTTACCGGCGGTTTTGCCATCGGGGTGTTGGGCCTTTTCGCGCGCGGCAGGGCAAATAAAGGGCTGGTGACCCTATTCGTACTAAGTGTGGCGGCAATCCTGCTTGCATCTTTGTCCGGGACGATCTCGGCCCTCTTGGCTTTGATCAGCCCGATCCTTTTCGGGTTCCAAACCGAACGATTTGCCGTGGTGTTGCCGTTCCTGATCGCGGCTTTGGCGGCGTGTGGAATGCAGTGTCTTCGGGATATGACGACGCCCATCCGTCGCCGCCTGCTGACAATTCTTGTCGTACTCGGCATCGGAACAGTGCCGGTCTTTTACATGGGCAGAGACCTCGCCTTGAACGTCCGCGAATGGTTTTCCTACGGCAATTTCATTGCGAACCAGAATATTGATCGTCTGCGCGCGCTGAAGGACCAGAGTTCCGTCTCTCCGTTCCGGGTCGTTTCGGTGTTCATTGACGGATGGCAAGAAGGCTACCCCCTTTCATCGGGGCTGGAGACCTTGGATGGATATCTAAATCTCTACAACAGCCGCTTTCATATTTTTTGGCGGTCGGTTTCCGGGCCGTATTTCGACAGGTTCCCAAGCAAACTGGATACCTTCAATTCCTATGGAAACCATGTGCAGTTGTTGGGCTATCAAGGTGAAGACGGTGCTGTTCGACTGAGCGATACGGCGGATATCGAGTTGCTACGCCTGGCGAACGTCACCCACGTATTGTCTCCGCGTCCCCTGGCGGACGTGAACCTTGTGAAGGTCAGTGATAATGCGGGTCAGATGGATTGGGGCCGTATGTCGCGCCCCGAGAAAATCAGCCAGCGGCTTGGCGAGAATTGGGCCGGGCGCTCCTTATTTATCTACAAATTACCCGCACCGGCCCCCCGCTGGTTCCTGGCGGGAGCCGAGGCGGTATCGAGTCCGACCATACTCGGCAAGGCGTTGCGTGAACGCTCATTCGAGGCGCTTAGGGAACGGGCTCTTTTTCTGACCTCGGACCTGCCAGGAGGATTCGAGATTCCGCGTTCCGAACAACCCGTCGGTGTGGGTGAGCAGGTTCAAACGGTTTCGTATTTCCCCGACGCGTGGACGCTCGAAGTAACGGCCGCCGAGCCTCGCGTTCTCGTCGCGACATCGAATATTTCGAAAGGCTGGTCCGCCACGGTGAATGGCGGCCCCGCCGAGATTGTCCCGGTCTATGGTGCGTTCATGGCTGTAAAAGTACCGGCCGGCGCATCCAGCGTCGTGTTCGAATATAGACCCAAAGGCCTCTTCTGACCGGCTTTCAGTGACCGGCGGTGCGGCTGACGAATTCGGCGTGGCCGGACCTGATCGCCGCGGCGCTGATGGCCGTGCTGTTCATCTATTCGGCAATCCGGATTATCGCCCAGGCGGCCGATGAGCGGCGGGGCGCCCCCGAATTTCTCCCCGAAAGCCGGAGAATTTCGACCCGGCGGCCCTAACCGGGGAGTATGCCAAACTGCGTTTGACTCATGATATGTTATATCATAACTATCACCTCAAAACGTAAGAAGAATTCGGCGGTGCGGGCGTACCGCCGGAAAAAGAGATGGGACTCATGCCGTTGGATGATGTCACAGGCGGGCTTCGCGCCGACGTCTATATCGGCCATCTGGCCATAGAGCCGGATGAAGCCGCGGTTGCCGCCAAGACGGGCGTTCTCTTCGAGGAGGTCCGGCCCTTCGACGGTTTTCGCGCATCGTGCCTTTTGGCCCAGCCTTG
The DNA here is from genome assembly GCA_965221855.1 of Rhodospirillales bacterium. Lineage (GTDB taxonomy): Bacteria > Pseudomonadota > Alphaproteobacteria > Rhodospirillales > UBA2165 > JAJDXO01. Next base: position 454,921 of record CBDCSV010000010.1, read on the forward strand.
GCCCGTCGAGTTGACCGCCGATGGCGTCTTCTGGGTCGAGAGCCGGCCCGACACGTGTTTCAAACTTCGTATCGCGGGTGGCCAGGCGGCCTACCGGTCATTGGGACGATGGCTGGCATCGAGCCCAAGCCGTGACCGCTTAGATCCCGGGCGGGACGCGGCCCTCACCGGCCGGCGCTGGCACCCCGTCTACGGCGATCGCATCCAGCGTATCTGGTTCGACGGCCTCGCCGAGGGATGGCGGCGCTATGAACGGATGTTCATCCGCGGCCTGGTGAAGCCAGGAACCGCTTTCAAGAACCGGCCAATTCCAAAAACACTTTGATGAGGAGCATTGTTTAATGTCATTCAGTGGCGATTACAAAGGCTACGACCTCGACATCGGATTTATCGAGGAGAGCCACCACACCAACCCCCGGCGGCTGTACAGCACCTACGGCGCCGACTGGCAGTACCGGGTCGATCACGAACGGATGCGCCGCGAGCGCCTGGAGCGCGCGCGGGCGGAAATGATCGCCGATGATCTGGGCGCCCTGGTGGTGTTCGCCGGCGCCAACGTCCGCTACCTGACCGGTTCCTACCAAGGCAACTGGAAATACAACATCAACATCCGCTATGCCGTGCTGCCCCGGGAGGGCGAGCCCTATCTGTTCGAGACGGCGGGCTCCGACATGCGGAACGCCATGCTCGATCTGCCATGGATGAAGGACCGCATCCGCCCGGCCATGACCTGGCAATGGGCCGAGGGCGCGGTCAGCGAAATGGCCGACAAGATGGTCGCCTCGGTGATGGAAGTGCTGAAGGAGCACGGCGTCGAGAAAGAGAAAATCGGCGTCGACAACCTCGACTTCCCGGCGCTGCACGCGTTCGAAAAGGCGGGGCTCCGCATCGTCAACGGCTGGCCGGCCATGTCCCGGGCCCGCGTGGTGAAAACGCCCGACGAAATCGAACAGATAAAGATGTCCGCCTCCATCGGCGACGCCGCCATGTGGCACATCAAGCACGAATGGCTGAGGCCCGGCATCACCGAGCGCCAGATCGAGGCCAAGGTTCACGAGTTCATGTTGGATCGGGGCTGCGAGATCATCTACGACATCATTGTCGCCTCGGGCGGCAACACCAGCCCCTATCGCCGGTGGGCGACCGACAAGCTCATCCAGCAGGGCGATTTGATCATCATCGACATCAACGCCGTCGGTCCCGGCGGGTACTACGTCGACTTCGTGCGCACCCTCAAATGCGCCGGCAGGATGACCCAGCAGGAAATCGATCTCTACCGGGAAACCTACGATTCCCTCTATGCCGGAATGGAAAATCTGCGTCCGGGCATGACGTCCGCGGATGTGGTCTCCAAGTTCCCGGAATATGACGATGACACCTACGGGACGGTGACGCTGCAGCAGTTCGCCCACTCCATCGGCATCACGCTGTATGAGGGCATGTGGATGAGCCGCGCCTACTCGCTCAAGTATCCGGCGGAGATCAAGGAAAACATGTACTTCGCCATCGAGACTTTCGCCGGACATCCGGGGCTGCCTCAAACCTGCCGGTTGGAGGAGAACGTCCTGGTGTCCAAAGACGGACCGGTGATTTTCACCAAGATGGAACATATGGAGGAAGCGGTCGGCGACTACCGTCCCGGCGACTTCCACCACCCGTCCTTGTTGGGTTACCCGACCCACAAGTAGACGACGAACTCGGTCCCAAGCCGATGGAGCGCAATCCGCTCATCGTCGTCTCGTCGCGGCTCGACCGCGTCACTCCCGATGGTCGGGGGAGCAGTTGTGAGGACTCTGCTCCCTCGATCATCACCGCCTGGCGGCGCGCCAGGGAAGCCGACGTCGGCAACACCATCGTCGACTGTCATGACGCGGCCCTGGCCGATGCCGTCCGGGACGCCGGCGGCTACAGCGTGACCTCCGATCCAACGGAGATTCCGCCGACCCACAACTACAAGCCGCCCTCCGGTCTTGCGCGTATCGCCCGCACGATCACCAGGTTCGACCGTTTCTGCAATCACGACCTGATCATCCACATGCCGGAGCACTACGCGGATATCGACGCCAAATATCTGAGGGCGCTCATGTACCCGCTGGCCTCCAACGATGTCGGGATGGCGACGCTGGCCGCCCCGCTCTCCCCCGAGGCCGACGAACAGGCGCCGAAAGTTTCGGTCCGGTGGAACGGGGACCGCAAGGTCTATGTGATGCCGGAAGCCAAGGTGGGGACGATCCGGGACTTCTCCCGCGACACCGCCCGCCTGGGTGGCGGAGAAATCTGCGCCCACATCCCGGTTTATATCTACCGGCGGTCGGTCCTGGACCGGATGGTCCTGGTGCCGCCCGCGGACCGGGAACTCGAAGAGAGTATCGAGGCGCTCAGGGTGCTGGAGATCGGCCGGCGCGCCGATGCGTTGTTCGTCCCGGAAGGCGTGCCCGCGAGCATGGAAGACGGCCGCGCGATCTACGACTAGACCGGTCCCGGATTGCCAACCGCCCGGCATCCCTTAAGCTGCCCCCTGCAATCGGAACCGGGGAGGACTTCAGGATGCAGGGTAAAATCGCGCTCGAAGAGCACTTCGCCTATCAGGCGCCGGACGCGAACATCGAGCGGCGTCTGCAGCACGCGGAATCGTGGATCCAAACCTCGCGGCGGCTGATGGACTTCCACGACGACCGCCTGAAAGACATGGACGAATTCGGCGTCGAGTACGCCATCCTGTCCCTCAATGCGCCGGCCGTGCAGGGCGTCCTCGATCCGAAAGAGGCCGCCGAGGACGCGCGCAGGTACAACGATTTTCTCGCCGAGGAGGTCGCCGGGCGGCCCGACCGTTTCGGCGGATTCGCGACCCTGCCCATGCAGGATCCGGAAGCGGCGGCGGAAGAGCTCACCCGCTGCGTCAAGGATCTGGGATTCCCCGGCGCGCTGGTGAACGGATTTACCCAGCGGGATGTTTCGGATTCGGTCATCTACTACGACATTCCCGAATACCGGCCGTTCTGGGCAGCCGTCGCCGAGCTGGACGTCCCGTTCTACCTGCACCCCCGCACCATCGTCCGCGAACGCGCCCAGCCCTATGACGGCCATCCCTGGCTCTACAGTTCGGGCTGGGGGTTCGCGGTCGAAACTTCAATTCACATGCTGCGCCTCATCGGCTCCTGCCTGTTCGACGAGTTTCCCGGCCTGCAGGTGGTTCTGGGGCATCTGGGGGAGCGGATTCCCTTCGACATGTGGCGGCTCGACAACCGGATCGCGCGGGTGCCGCACGGCTACCCGGCCAAACACCCCATGAGCCACTATCTCAGAAACAACGTTCACATGACCACGAGCGGAAACTTCAGCGACCCTGCCCTGCGGTGCACGGTCTCCGAAATGGGCATTGACCGCCTGATGTTCGCAATCGACTACCCGATGGAGGTGATGAATGCCGGCGCCGAGTGGTTCGACGGCACGCCCGTGTTGTCCGACGAGGAACGGTGGAAGGTGGGACGGACCAACGCGGCCAAGCTGTTCAAGCTCGAGCGGTTTCTCTAGAGCGTATTTGAGATTGATTGAATCATTTTAGGGATTCCCAAGTATGGGCGAACCATGATTCAAGATGGATGCTGGGCAAGGAGGCCAGCATTCATGGCGAGACCTTATTCGATTGATTTGCGAGAGCGTGTTGTTTTGGCGGTTTTGGCGGGGGAGAGTTGCCGCGCTGTAGCGGCTCGGTTTGGGGTTGCGGTTTCGAGCGTGGTTAAGTGGTCGCAGCGCTACCGGCGGACGGGGAGTGTTGCGCCCGGCAAGATGGGCGGTCACCGCCGCCGGGTTCTTGAGCCCCATCGGGAGTTCATTGTCGGCCGGATCGACCAGGAGCCGCATCTGACGCTGCATCGGTTGAGAGACGAGTTGGCCGCTCGGGGTGTCAGGGTATCCCACAGCACGGTATGGCTGTTTCTGCGCCGTGAAGGGCTGCGCTTTAAAAAAAACCCTGTTCGCCGTTGAACGGGCGCGCGCGGACATCGCCCGCCATCGCAGGCGCTGGAAGGCGTGGCAGGCAAAGCTTGATCCCGAACGGCTGGTATTCATTGATGAAACCTGGATCCGGACCAATATGGCCCCGCTGCGCGGCTGGGGGCCGAAAGGGGAGCGGGTCCGCGGCTTTGCCCCCCATGGGCGGTGGCACACCCTGACCTTCATCGGCGCGCTGCGCTGCGACCGGTTCACCGCGCCCTGCGTCTTCGACGGCCCCATCAATGGCGTGTGCTTCCGCGCCTACGTCGAGCAGCTGCTCGTGCCGACCCTGGTGCCCGGCGACATCGTCATCATGGACAATCTCGGCAGCCACAAGTCAAAAGCCGTGCGAAACGCCATCCGTGCCGCCGGAGCCAAGCTGTGGCTCCTGCCCAAATATTCCCCCGACCTCAATCCCATCGAGCAGACCTTTGCCCAAATCAAGCACTGGATGAGAAACGCCCAGAAGCGGGAGATCGACGACTTATGGCGCCATCTCGGGAGCCTCATCGACACCATCGAGCCACAGCAATGCGCCAACTACTTCAAAAACGCAGGATACGCTTCCGTCAAAATATGAAACGCTCTAGGCCCCAACAATGCGTACGGAGGTCTCCGGTTGCGGCGCGTCAGATCCTCCGCGCGCAGCCATCCAGCAGATCAACCGGAGACTACGAGACGGTAGCCTAAATCCCACTCATCATATTCGAGGAGCGTGCCGTAGCGCTCCTCCCACGCGCCTGACGTCAGATCATCCTCCAGCCGCCGAAGCCCCTCGGAAAGGTCACCGATCTTCCAAAACGACGAGATCGCAGCACGGAGCCTCTCATCGAGATAGGCGTGGGGGCGCCGCCAATAGGCGTAAAGGAAACCGTCCTGGCAGTCGTGGGGGACAGGAACCGTTGATATTTCGACGGAGCCGAGCCATGCCTGATAGTCGGCCATTTGGGGCATCTGCTCATCATCCAGCGCCACCAGCCCGGGGAAATAGTCCCCGAGCCAAAAGCCCCGAATCGAAGGATCGAAGGTGAGAATGACGACGGGGCCTCGCGTGACTCGGCGCACTTCCTGCATGCCTACCGCCTTATCCGCCCAATGATGCACCGTTAGGATCGCCATCGTTGCATCGAATGAATTGTCCTCGAACGGCAGATTTTCCGCATACCCCTGTACGGATACCGCGGCCGGATGGCGCCTCTGGCTAATCATCCCGGCCGACGGCTCAATGGCCGTCACGTCCCGATCCTCGGGCTCATAGGAACCGGCAACGGCACCCACATTGAGGACCCTCTTAGAGGCGCCCAGGGCTGCCCAGATCCGTTCCGCGATCCGCGGATCGGGCTTTCGGAGGTCCGAATAGTTGATCCCGATTTTGTCGTAAGTGGCGTCCATAAGATTAGCTAACGCAAGAAGATGTATCTTTCAGGTAGGCCGAAAACTACACCTTCCGCGCCGTGGCCATCCAGTAGATCAGCCGCTCCTCGGCGAGATTTCGCTGGGTGTTGGCGCTGCGCTCGGGCACGTCGTCGCCCAGAACCACCTGGATGCCCAAGGGGCTCGGCGGCTTGCCGCCGGCTTTCTCCTCCGCCTTGCGCACCCGGCGGAGAATGGTCCCTGAATAGTTCTCCATCACCTCGATGTCGAAGCCGTTGCCGGCGAGGTTGCGGCGCAGGCCCTTCTCCGAGTTCAGGAAGTTGACGTCGGGAGTCCTGGCCCAGTTGACCGGAAAATGAATGTCGCCGGCCCCGCCGGCCTCGGGGCCGTAGCTGAACTCGGCGAAGGTGAACCGGCCGTCCGGCTTGAGCACCCGGTGGAACCCGCCGAGCAGCGTGCCCTTGTCCTCGATATTCATGGTGACGTTCTGGCACCACAGGAGATCGAACGTCCGGTCCTCGAATTGCAGGTCGGTGGCGTCGCCCAAGGAGATTTCCACCAGATTTTCCATTCCCCGGCGGCGAGTCATTTCCTGCGCGGCCTCGACGAAATCGGGCGTGATGTCGATGCCCGTCACCCGGCAGCCGAATTTCCGCGCCAGCCAGCGGGCCGGGCCGCCGACCCCGCAGCCGACGTCCAGGACACGGGTTTCGGGCGTGATCTCCGAGATGCCGTTGACCTGGGCCGCTTGATCCCGGGTCGTGGCGATGCCGCCCGAATGCAGATGTTCGACCGCCGCCAGGCCGTCCGCGTCCAAATTGTCCGGGTCGAGACCGGCCGCGCGGGTCGCCGCGTCGATGGCCTCGATCAGGTCCGGCCGGGCCCATTGAGCATTGAGATCGGCCATTCCTATTCGTCGATGCCCTCGATGATGATCAGAGTCCGCCCCGCGCCGTCCATGAACGGCACCGCCTTCTGGTATTCCTCGGAGCGGTAGCACTCGACGGCCTTTTCATAGCTCTCGAACTCGATCACCACCGTCGCGCCGGTTTCGCCGCCCTCCGGCGTCTCGTGCCGGCCGTTGCGGATGACGGGCCTGCCGCCGAATGCCGGCACCACCGATTGGGCGATTTTCTGGTAGCTCGCCTGGGCATCCCCGCCCGGGTGGGTGTAGCGCGAAATCCAATAGCCCTTGGCCATGGCGTCCTCCCTGGATGAATCGTAACGGGGTGAAGTATGGCAGCCGGGTTGACGGCCCTCAAACGCGGCGCGACACTTTGTCCGGCAATCGGAAGCGCCTTGGAGGAACCCATGCCATTGGAACGGGGACAGCACGATCTGGGCGGCCTGCCGGGCGGCCCGATCGATCTCGAGGAGCACGAACTCCTCCCCTGGCACAAGACGGTCAGCGCCGTCTTCACCGTCATGCGCCTGAAGGGCGAACTCACAACCGACGAACTCCGCCGCTGCATCGAGGACCTGCCGCCGGACGTCTACGACGGCGGCTACTACGAACGCTGGACCATCGCGCTCACCGACCTGATGATCGAGAAGCGGCTCGTCACCCGCGGCGAGGTGGACGCCAGGATGGCGGAGCTGCGCGCGGCCCGGGAGGCGGCGGAATGACCGGGGCGGACCTGGGCCCGCCCGGCTACGCCGCCGGCGATGCGGTGCGCGTGGCGCTGACCTGGCCGCCCGGGCACCGGCGCATTCCCCAATATATCCGGGGCAAGGCCGGTGTCATCGAGCGCTATTGCGGCGCGTTCAGGAATCCGGAGGAACTGGCCTACGGGTTCGACGGACTGCCCGAGCGGCACCTCTACCGGGTGCGGTTCAGGCAGGCCGATGTCTGGGACGGCTATGACGGCCACCCGGACGACACCATCGATCTTGAAATTCAAGAGCACTGGCTGAACCCTGCGGAAGGAGAGGCGTGATGGGCGGCGGCACCCACGATCATGGACACGGCCACGGCGGCGGGCCGGTCCTTACCTATGCCGACGACTCGGTCCACGACCGGAACGAGACCGGACATTTCGAGCTGCTCACCGATGCGCTCAAGGAGCTGAGCATCGAGAAAGGCCTGGTGACCGCGACCGAAGTCAGGGAATACTTGGAGTTTTTCGATTCCCGGGGCACCGAGAAAGGCGCCGAGATCATCGCCAAGGCGTGGACCGACCCGGCCTACAAGGAACGCCTGCTCGCCGACGGGACGGCCGCCGCGGCGGAGCTGGACATCCCGATGGCGGGGGCGGAACTGGTGGTGGTCGAAAACACCGACGGCGTTCACAACGTCATCGTCTGCACGCTGTGTTCCTGCTATCCCAGGACCATCCTCGGGCTGCCGCCGGACTGGTACAAATCCAAGTCCTACCGCTCCCGCACCGTCAACGAGCCCCGGGCGGTCCTGAAGGAGTTCGGCACCGAGCTGCCCGGCGACACGGCGCTGCGGGTCCACGATTCGAACGCCGATATGCGCTATCTGGTGCTGCCGAAGCGGCCCGCCGGCACGGAGGATTGGCCGGAGGAACGGCTCCGGGAACTGGTGACCCGGGACAGCATGATCGGCGTCGCGCCGGCCAGGGATCCGGCCTGACGTCCATCGGTCCACGCGTAGCTTGTCCAGGGCATCCAGGAAATTCACCACAGAGACACGGAGGTCGGGAGGAGAGGTTTAGATCCCGGTGCTCCTCACTGTCTCACCGTCTCCGCGGTTCAAGATTTGAAAATCCGGATACCCCGGACTTGCGCCGGGGTATGACGAGTGGATATACGGCACAAACCAGGCCGTCCCGCCGGTTCAGGCGGCCTTATCCCTCTCCAGCTCGGCCAGCAGCGCCTCGGCTTCGGGCCAGGACTGGGCGCCGTTGGCGCGCATCTCGTCTTCGAGTTCGCCGGGCAGCCACTCGTAGATGGCGGGCTGAAAGGCGGGCCGCGCCGATACCGTCTCCCAGAATGCCGACACCTTCGGATATTTGCCCTCCCACATGGGCGACATGGAGAGGATGTGCAGCCGGTTGAGATAGATGGTCATGGCGATATCGGCGAGGGAATAGTCATTACCGGCGAGCCATGTCCACTTGCCGAGGCTGTCCTCCATCCATTTGATCGCCTTGTTGAAGGTCAGGAGCGCGTTAGTGGCCTCCGGGGATTTCCAGCCGTCGACGATGGCGCTCCGCTTGCGCGCCCGGCGGACCGGATCGGGAATGGAATTGATGTAGAAATCGAACTCTTCCTTGGTTTTCTTCAGCGCCCCCACCCGGTGGGACGCGGCGAACGTCACCACCTGGGTCGCCGGGTGAAGATCCTCGTCGACCATCTTGGTCCACAGGCGCATCTCGGCCCGCATCAGCGGATCATCCGGCACGAGCGGCGGGCCGTCGAACACCTCGTCGATATATTCGCAGATCACCGTGCTTTCGCGGACCACATGGCCGTCATGGACAAGGGTCGGCACCACGCACTTGGGATTGAGCTTGGCGTATTCGGCGGTGAACTGCTCGCTCTTCAGAATGTCGATATACCGGCTCTCCCAGGGCACGCCCTTCTCATCCAGGGTCAGGCGCACCTTGGTGGCGCAGGCGGATGATCCATGGTGATAAAGCTCCAGCATGTGCGCCTCCAAAACCTCTGCTTACGGGGGATTCGTCGCAGGCCGTAACCCTGGCGGGAAATGCGGGCTAGCTGGCCTCGCGGATGGGGATGAGGTCGTCGTCGTCATCGTCGTCGGCACGGGCCTGCATCTCCTCCATCCGGTCGGCGATCTCCTTGGCCGCCGCCTGCAGCTGGCCCATGTGCCGCTCGGCAATCTGCTCGGCGGTCGCGGCGGAGGCGATGAAAGTGAGGGGCAGGCTCGCCCGGGCATAGCCGTTCACCAGAACCGGCACCGCCAGGGTTTCGGTCTTGGGATGCAGCCGGAAGGAATCGTCGCCGACCGCCCAGCCGCGGCTCCGGGTCGCGGCGAGGATGCGCTCGATGTAATCCGGTTTGTGGACCACCTGGTCGAAATCGTCGTCGGAACTCTTGAGGTTTTCGATGATCGCTTCCCGCTCCGGGTCCGGGCAGTAGCTCAAATATGCCCGGCCCGACGCCGACTGCAGCATGGGCAGCCGCTGGCCGACGGCAACCCGGTCTATGGTGAAAGGGGAGCGGCCGCGGGTGGATTCCCGGATATACATGGCGTTGTCGGAGAAGGTGGACAGTTCGGTCGGCCAGACCACTTCCTGCACCAAACGTCCGAGAATGGGGACGGCGATATCGGCGATCCATTCCTCGTCCTTGAATCCCGAACTCAGCCGCCGGACCATGTGGGTCAGGTGGAAGCGGTCGGTCGCTTCCTGCCGGCGCACGTAGCCGAAATTCCGCAGGGTGTCGAGGATGCGGTAGATGGCCTGGCGGGAAATGCCGGTGTCCCGGTTGAGTTCCAGCACCGTCGCGCCGTTCCGCAGGTTCAGCGCGCGCAATACGATCAGCAGCCGCTCGGCGCTGCGCATGCCGCTTGCGCGCTTTTCACTCGATTTTTCAGCCATAAATCTCTCGGACGCCTTTGCATCGGTTTGTCCGTTGAACGGACAATATACAAGGGAGAATGGTTTGAAAAGCCTATTTGGCGGGCTGCGCCTGTTGCTGAAGCTCCCGGCTGCGGACTTCGATCTCACGGGCGGCCCGCAACAAGGCGTCCAAATGCCGCGCCGCAATCTCCTCGGCGGTCGCCGCGGATGCGATGAAGGTGATACCGACTGCCGCCCTCACCCGTTCACCGCTCATCACCGGCACCGCGATGGTGGAAGTTTTGATTTCCGCCGCATATTTGGAGTAACGCACCGCGTAGCCGCGCTCGCGGGTGGTTTCGATGACCGCATCCACATAGCCTTTGCGGTGAATAAGCCGGTCATACTCGTCGTCCGATTTCCGAAGCGCGTCCAGGATGTGTTCCCGCTCCAACGCCGGACAGTAGCTCAAATAGGCCCGGCCCATGGCGGAGATCAGCATCGGCAGGCGCTGGCCGACGGTGACCCGGTCGATGGTGAACGGACTGTTGCGGCGCGTGGTTTCCCTGAGATACATGGCGTCGTTGAGAAAAGTGGCGAGATCCGTCGGCCAGACCACTTCGGCAAGGAGATCCTCCAGAACCGGGGCGGCGATTTCCGTCACCCACCCTTCCTCGAAATATCCGTCCGCCAATTCCCGGACGAGATGGGTCAGATAGTACCGGTCGTCGGTTTCCTGGCGGCGCACGTAGCCGAACTCCTCCAGGGTCGCCAACATCCGGTAGATGGATTGGCGCGAAATGCCGGTCTGCCGGCTGAGCTCCAACACCTTGGATCCATTGTGCTGGTTGAGGGTCTTGAGGATCACCAGCAGACGGCGGATGGATTTGACGCCGTTGCGGGATTCCTCCGGTGCGAGCCGGTTCATGGGTGCCTCCCCAGGGGTGTCCTTAATGTGGACAAAATAGGGGAGAGGGCGGGTGAAATATATGGAATTTGCGCAGTCTCGTCCGTTATTCGGACAATACTACGCCAGTTTCACCTCCGGTGTCGGCACGGCGGACAGGATCATGTTCTCTTCCGAGGCAACCATCGGCCCAGCCTGCTCGAGGAAGGCCCGCCAGTCCCGGTTCTCGGCCAATTTCGCGCGCCGCCCGGCGCGATCCTCGTAACTTTCGTAGTCCCAGATCAGGATCACCCGGTTCGGATCCCCCACGTCGGTGCGATAAAACCCCTTGAGCCGGCCGCCGACGGGCAGCTGCACGGCCAAGCCCACCCGGCGGTAGAACTCGGCGAACTCGGCCGCCCGCCCCGCGTAGCACGTATAGATCCGCATTTCGGTGAGCATGATGCTTGTCTCCCGCCCCAGGGTTTGAATAGATGACAAGGCTATGGCGTTCGCGCCGGAATGCAAGAAAGGAACCCCCATGGCCGACATTCTCGTCCTGTTTCACAGCGTTTCCGGAGGCGCCTTCCGGCTGGCCCGGGCGGTTGCCGAGGGCATCGAGGCGGTGGACGGCTGCCGGGCCGAACTCGGGCGGGTGCCCGACATCGATGACGGCGACAGCATCTTTGGCGGGCAGGTTCAGGAGCGGCCCCCCGGGCTGCTCGACCTGCCGACGGCGTCCCCCGGCGACCTGGAAAACTTCGACGGGTTCGCCGTCGGCTGCCCGATTTATTTCGGCCGGCTGAGCTCGGCCATGGCGTATTTCTGGGATCACACGGGCAAGCAGTGGGGAGACCTCACCGGCAAGACGGCCACCGCCTTCGTCGCCGGCGGATCGGGAGCCGGCAGCGAGACCGCGATCCTCTCCCTGTGGAGCACCTTCGCCGCCCACGGGCTGACCATCGTGCCGCTGGGCATCCGCGCCCAATCCGCATCCGGCGCGAGTGACGTCACCGGCGCCGGATCCTTCGGCGCGGCGAGCATCGGCAACGGGCCGGGCGAGCGGCCATCCGCCCCCGAACTCGCCGCGGCGCGCATTCAGGGCACGGCCCTTGCCGGCGTGACCCGGGCGTTAATTGCCGGTTGAGGGTTTGGCGTTGGGGGTGAACAGCTGCCGGCCCCGTTTGCGGAACGCGGCGATCGCCGCCTGCCCGGGGGCCCCGGTCAGCCAGGCGGCAAACAGTTTCGCCGCATCCGCCTTGACGTGCGAATGGCGCGCCGGGCTGACGACGATTACGCCGTACTGATTGAACAGGGCCGGGTCCCCCTCGACCAGCACGGCGAGCGATCCCTTGTTGGAGAAACCGGTCCACGTCGCGCGGTCGGTCAGGATATAGGCGTTCATGCCGGACGCCGTATTGAGCGCTGCGCCCATGCCCGCCCCGACCTCGCGAAACCATTTCCCCCGTCCGGCCGCGGGGTCCGCGCCGCTGGCCCGCCAGATGGACTGCTCGGCCTTGTGAGTGCCCGAATTGTCGCCCCGCGAGACGAACAGGTGCCGGCCCTCCGCAATTCCGGCAAACGCATCCCTCGCCCGGACCATGCCCTTGATCCCGGCCGGATCGCCCGCGGGACCCGCAACCACGAAGTCGTTGTACATCACGTCATGACGCTCGAGGCCGAAACCATCGGCGACGAACTTCTCCTCCGACGGCTTGTGGTGAACCAGCAGGACATCGGCGTCGCCCCTTTCCGCAAGCCGGATGGCCTGGCCGGTCCCGACGGCGACCACCCGGACGGCGATCCCGCTCTGGGCCTGAAATTTGGGCAGGATATCCGCGAACAGGCCCGAATTGTCGGTCGACGTGGTGGACGCCAGGGTGATGAACCGGTCTTGTGCCTGGGCCGGCGCCCCGGCCCACACAGGCGCCCAGACGAGCGCCCACACAGGCGCCAAGACCAGCGCGGACAGCCACCTCACCACAACAGATCTCCTCTCAAATAGGCCGCCGCCTCTTCGGTGGACGGCCGGGCGAAGAACCTGTCGGCGCCGGCCCGTTCGGCCACCCGCCCGCGGTGGAGAAAGATCACCTCGTCGGCGAGGCGGCGCGCCTGACCGATGTCATGGGTGGTCATGACGATCTTCGCGCCGCTGTCGTGAATGCCGGAGACGATCTCCTCGACCGCCCGGGTCGCGCCGGGATCCAGATTGGCGGTCGGCTCGTCCAGGAACAAAATCTCGGGCTCCAGCGCCCAGGTCCGGGCAAGGGCCAGGCGCTGCTGTTCACCGCCGGAGAGCAGGCGGGCGGGCTGGTCGGCGAAGTCGGTCAGTCCGGTGCGCCGAAGCGCATCCGCCACCCGCCGGGCCCGTTCCCCGGCCTCGATCCTCCTCAGCTTGAGCCCGTAGTCGACGTTGGCCGCGACACTGCGGCGCAGCATCACCGGTTTCTGAAACACCATGGCCTGACGTTCGTACTGGCGGGTCGTTCCCTCCGCCCAGCGGACCTTGCCGCCGCTGGGTCCGAGCAGCCCGTGGCAGATTCGGAGCAGCAGGCTCTTGCCGGCGCCGTTGGCGCCGAGAATGACGGTCTTGGGCCCGCTTTCGATGGTCAGCGAAATGCCGTCCAACAGCGCCCGGTCACCGGCGCGGAAGGAAACCTCGTCGAGGCTCAGGGGGAGGATGGGCATGCGCCGCCTACCCCCGCCGATAGGCGGAGACCCCGCCCAGGGACATGGCGACCGCGTTCACGCCGATGGCGGTCAGGACCAGGATCAGCCCCAGCGCCAGGGCCAGCGCCAGATTGCCCTTCGACGTTTCGAGCGCGATGGTGGTGGTCATCACCCGGGTCAGTCCCGCGATGTTGCCGCCGACGATCAACACCGCGCCCACCTCGGCGGTGGCGCGTCCGAAGCCCGCCATCACCGCCGTCACAAGGCTCACCCGCGCATCCCACAAAATGGTCCCCACCGCCTCGTGGGGCCGGGCGCCGAAGGAACACAATTGGTCCCGGTACTCCTCATAGAGGTCCCGGGTCAGCCGGTGGCAAATGGCGACGATGATCGGCGTCACCAAGACCGCCTGGGCGATAATCATCGCCGTGGGGGTAAACAAAAGCCCCAGAAACCCGAGGGGTCCGGCGCGCGACAAAAACAGATAGATCAGCAGCCCGACGAAGACCGGCGGCAGGCCCATGAGCGCGTTGACCAGGACGATCACGGCCCGGCGGCCGGGAAAACGGTAGACGGCAAGCGCCGCGCCCGCCGGCAGGCCGATGGCCGCGGCGATGGCCACCGCGGCCAGGCTCACGGCGAAGGATCGCGCGATAATCTCAAGCAGTTCGGCATCCAGGGCCGCAATCAACTGCAGCGCCAAGACGAATGCCTGACCCATGTCGGACACGGCTTCTCCCCGGGCGGGCGTAAGGTCTTATTGTTGAAAGAGTTTTAGCGAAGCAACCCGCCATGCGCCAGCACCGCCGATCGCCGGCCTATTCGCCGGCCTTCCTGTGCCCTCGTATCACCATCAAAATTCCAGAGATCACCAGCGCCGCCGCAACGACATGAAAGATTTCGAGCGTCTCGCCGAGAAACGGGATCGCCAGCGCGGCCCCGTAGATCGGCAATAGATTGACGAAAATGGCCGCACGATTGGGTCCCACCGCCCGGTTGCCGGCGGTCCAGAGAAAGATGGAGACGATCGAAATAATCACCGCCATGAATAGAATGACCAGCCCGTTCGCCGGGGTAAGGACGACCGGCCGGACATAAATCGTCTCCCAGACATAGAACGGCAGGAGCATCACCGATCCGGACGCCGCAAGTATGAACAGCAGGGTCAACAGGCTGAACCCTCGCGGCAGCCGGTGCAGCATCACCGCATAGGTGGCATAAGCCACCGTCCCGGCGACCACCATGATATCGCCGATATTGAACCGGAGCGCCGTGAGGACCGTCAGGTCCGCTTTCGAGACCCCGATCAGGACCCCGAACAAGGCGGCGGCGAGCCCGATGGATTGCACCCACGACAGCCGGTGGCGAAGAATGAGAAGCGCGACCAGGGCGGTCATCGCGGGCTGGCTGGAATTGACCAGGGTGCCGCTGATGGCGGTGGTGAAATTGACCCCGGCAAACAGCATGACGCTCCCGAACATCTGCAGAAAGGCCAGCAACAGAAACAAACCGATCCGGGACCGGATCAGCGGCCAGCGGTCGGTCAGATCCCGCCAGACAAAGGGCAGCACGATCAGGGCGGCAATGCTCCAACGCCAGAAGGTCAGGCCGACGCCCGGCAGATCGGCGCGCATGCCGCGGGCGAAAATAACCCCGATGGCCCACAGAAAAACCGTGAGGGCCAGCATCAGAAAGGCGGCTCGGGTGGACGGCGCGTATTCCTCAATGGTGCGCACGAATGCCAGTCGCACCTAGCTCTCCCCCTTCCGCCGTCCGGTCAGGACAACGGTGGAAATGCCGATGCAGACCAGCGCCGCGCCGATAACGTGGAACAGAAACAATTGCTCGCCGAGGAACGTGATGGCGACCGCCGCGCCGAAGATCGGGATCAGGTTGATGAACATGGTCGCATGAATGGCGCCCACTACTCTCAAGCCCGCGTTCCAGACGTAGATCGACACCACGCTGCAGAGGCCCAACACGACCGAAACCAAGACGGTCTCCATCGATGCCGGCGTTGTTCTGTGGAACGCGGTTTCCAGCAGAAAGGTCGGCAGCATGACGACCAGCCCGCTGGCCATGATGAGGAACAGCATCGCCGACAGGCCAAGCTCGTGGGGAAGGCGCGGGAAATAGATGGCATAGGATGCCCAGCCGACCACCGCGATCAACGCGATGAAATCTCCCGGATTGAAGGCAAGCGCCTGCAAAATGGACAGATCGGCCCGGACCACCATCACCGCGATGCCGGCCAATGCCGCGACGATTCCGGCGCCCTGCAATCCCCGTATCCGGGTGCCGACGAGAATGGCCGCCATGATGGCGGTGATCGCCGGTTGGGTCGCGTTGACGACGGTCGCATTGATGGCGGTGGTGAAATTCACCGCGAGAATAATCATGGCCTGGGAGCCGGTCATGAGAAATCCGAGAAAAACCAACATCTTGAAGTGCCGCCGCATGACAGGCCAAGAGCGCCGAAGTTCCGGGAGGGCGATGGGCAGGAGCACCAGGACCGCGACCAGGACACGCCAAAAATTCATCCCGAACGGCGGAATGGTCTCATAGAAGGCGCGGCTGATGACCGTGTTGACCGCCCAAATGAAGGCGGCAAGCGTCAACAGGACATAAGCCAGCGCAGGGCGCGGCGAAAAATTCTCGATCCAGTTCATGAGTTGGCGGCCCGAACGTCCCCAAACATTCCCGTTCTTGGCTCGGACTCTATGCCTCCCGTCCCGGCTGGCCAGACATTTCCCCTTGGTGTCCGAATTTCCGGCGCGCTATCGTGAGGCCGTCAGACCGGGGAGAGGTATCCATGGCCGACTGGGTTGATTTGACGCGGGGGATCGCGCTCCCCCGCTATTGCGATCATTACGGACACATGAACGTCCGCTACTACGCGCAATTCTTCGATGATGCGGGCTGGCACATCCTCAATCTGGCCGGTATCGCCTTCGAGGATATTCAGAACCGGGGCCTCGGCACCGTGGTCGCCAACCTCTCCATCGATTTCCACCATGAACTGGTGCAGGGGAAGCTGTTCATCATCCGCGGCGGCTATACCCGGGTGGGCACCAGGAGTTTCCATCACGAGCTCCGGCTCTACGAAGCCGACACCATGACCCACTGCGCCACCCAGATCTCGGTCGAGGTGTTCTTCGATACCAAGGCGCGGAAGGCCGTGGAAATCCCGGACGATCTCAAGGAAAAGATGGCGGCCCGCGTGGTCGCGGCGGACTAGGCCAAGCCAAAAAAGAGGCGGCCCTAGAGCCGATCTAGGACCGCCTCCAATTCGGGTCTCCGCCGGCCGGCTACTTGATGACACCGGCCTCCTTGTAGAATTTCAGCGCACCCGGATGGAAATCCATGTTTTCCTGACGGGCGGCGTACTTGAGGTTGACCTGCTTCATGTACGGCGCGCTCTTCCGGATATCCTCGACGTTCGTCCAGAACGCCTTGACCATGTTGTAGACGGTCTGCGCGTCAAGGGTCGAGCGGACGGTGACGCCGAGAATCGCGTCGTTGATCCACACGTCGTGCTCATTGACCTGCTGGGAGCCATAGGCGTCCTTGCTGATCGAGCCGGGAAGCCGGCCGGGAGCGGCGAAGAACTTCTTCAGCCTGTCATTGCCCATCAGATCGCTCTCCTTCGGAAGGCCGAGGATGCGGATCTTGGAAGTGGCCGAGATCTGCTGAAGCTGGGCGCACGGGTCCAGGCAGCCGATGGTGTAGACGTCGAGCTGACGGTCCTGGAAGGCCTGGAACGCCGAGGCGAAGTTCAGATTGACGCTCTTGAAGTCACCCTTCTTGGGCGACAGGCCGGTCGCGGCCGCAATGAACGCCAGTCCGTTGACCAACTGACCGCCGGAGGGCGGGCCGATGAAGGCCTTCTTGCCCTTCAAGTCAGCCAAGGTCTTGATGCCGGAATCGGCATAGGTCACGTAGTGATAGCCGCCGAGCGGGAACCAGAAGACCATATTCAGGTTCTTGGCGAGCTCCTTGACGCCCTTCAGCTTCTTGTAAATCCGCGAACCGTTCTTCATCCAGCCGTAGACCGACGGCGCGGTCATCGACATGTCGATGGACTCCCGGGCCACGTCGACCATGTGCTTGGTCGCCGTGCCGGTCGCGTCGACGGTGATTTCGACCGTTTTGACGTTTTGGTTCACGATGTTGGCGAATGTCGTCATCACAAGGTACATGGATGAACCCGGCGCGATGGTCGACATCTTGAGCTGTTTCTTCTGGGCCTGCGCCGCGGTGGCCATGGACACCGCAAGCAGACCGGCGACAGCAAATAGTCCCAGACGTTTCAACATTGGCAAGTTACCTCCACTGTTTTGTTTACTTTCGGCGCGCTGCTCGACCGGCACCGCGCCCGTCATGCGCTCGAAGATGAGCGACGCTCGTATGACCGCGGCGGAAACCGCCGCGACCGTCGGACAGGGGACCAGAGCGGCGATCCCCGCAATGAGCCGAATGGCTCTCCAGGCAACGTTAATGTAACCTATAGAACAGCCGCCGAGCGATGTCGACAGCGCCGCGCAGGCCATGACCCTGGTGAAAAATCCGGGCTAAGCCAAACGAAAAAGAGGCGGCCCGAAGACCGCCTCCGATATTTAAGCACGGTTTTGGTTTACCGCTTCCAAACACCCGCCTCGCGGTAGTACTTCTCCGCGCCGGGATGAAACGGCATGTTCTGTTTGGCCGACGCGAAATCGATGCTCACCTGACGCATGTAAGGCACGCTTTCCCGAATGGCCCCCAAATTGTCCCAGAACGCCTTTGTCATATTGTAGACGGTGTCCGTGCTCAACGTGGAACGCGCCGTTACGCCGAGGACCGCATCGTTGACCCAGACGTCACCTTCGTTGACCTGATTGGCGCCGTAGATGCCCTTGCTGATCTTGCCCTTCACACGTCCCGGAATGGTGAAGAATTTCTTCAACACGGGCGTGGCCGAAAGGTCGGACTCGTTGGGCAGGCCGAGGAACCTGATCTTCGACGTCGCGGTCAATTGCTGCAGCTGCGCGCACGGGTCCAGGCAGCCGATGGTGTAGACGTCCAATTGCCGGTCCTGGAAGGCCTGGAAGGCCGACGCAAAGTTCAAATTGACGCTCTTGAAGTCCTTCGGCGTAAGACCCACGGCCGCCTTGATGAAGCCGAGGCCCGTCACCAATTGCCCACCCGACGGCGGCCCGATGAACGCCTTCTTGCCCTTCAAGTCGGCCAAGGTCTTGATGCCGGAATCGGCGTAGGTGATATAGTGGAAGCCGCCCAACGGGAACCAGAACACCATATTCAGATTTTTGGCGAGCTCCTTGACGTTCTTGAGCTTCTTGTAGATTCGCGTGCCGTCCCTCATCCAGGCATAGACCGCGGGCGAGGTCATGGACATGTCGATGGACTCCCGGGCCACGTCGACCATGTGTTTGGTCGCGGTGCCGGTGGCATCGACGGTGATCTCGATATCCTTGCGGTTTTGATTCACCAGATTGGCGAATGTCGTCATCACCAGGTACATGGATGAACCCGGCGCAATGGTCGACATTTTGATCTGCTGCTTTTGCTGCGCGACGGCCGCAGAGGCCATCGAAACCGCGAGCATGCCGGCGGCGGCGAATAGTCCGAAACGTTTCATCATTGGTCGTTTACCTCCGTTTTCTTCTAGCTGTCGGCGCGCTGCTCGACCGGCATTGCGCCCATCATGCGTTCCACGACGAACGCCCCAATTATAACCGCGACGCTTATCGCCGCGACCATGGGAACGGGGACCAGAACGGTGACCCCGGCGATTAATCTGACCGTCCGCTGGACAATGCCGATATCCGCCCGCGAAAATCCGCCAAGCGACGTCGCGATCGCCGCCGTGGAGAAAATAAATGCACCCACCCCCCAGACCAGGCCGACGTAGGTGAAGCCTTCCTCCAGCAACACGACACTGGGGTGGTAGACGAAGATGAAGGGAATCAGGAAGCCCGCGATGGCGAGGCGCACCGCGACCACGCCGGTCTCGATGGGCTTGGAGCCGGCGATAGGCGCCGCCGCGAACGCGGCCACCGCAACGGGCGGCGTGATCGCCGACAGCACAGCGTAGTAGATGACGAACAGGTGGGTGAGCATCAAGGACAGGCCGAGCTTGCCGATGGCCGGACCGATGATCAGTACGATGATCAGATAGGCCGCGCCGACCGGCACGCCCATGCCCAAGAGCAGACAGCCGATGGCCACGACGACCAGCGACAGGAACAGACTGTCCCCGGCGATGGTCAGGATGGCGGCGGCGAATTTGATGCCGAGGCCCGACATGTTGACCATGCCGACGACGAAACCGATGGCCGCGACGACGATCATGATGGTGGCGCATGTCCTTCCGCCGCGCATCAGCGCCTGCAGAATCACCCGGATGGACCGAAATTCCGGATACAGCACCAGGGACAGAACGAACGCGGTGATCAGCCCGTAGAATCCGGCATTTTGCGCCGTCCGGCCGGTCAGCAGGACGGCAACGATGACGCCCAGCGGCACGAAGAAGGAAATCGACCGTATCCAATCGGTGCCGGTCAGGCTGACGCGCTCGGATTTGGGGGTCGGCTTCAGGCCCATCTTCCGGGCTTCCAGCCACACGACGGTAAACAGGCTGAAGTAGTACATCAGCGCCGGGATGGCCGCGGCGACGATGATGTCGAGGTAGGGGATGCCCGTGATGTCCGCCATCAGGAAGGCGACGGCGCCCATCACCGGCGGCATGATCTGGCCGCCGGACGAGGCGGTGGCCTCGACGGCGCCGGCGAATTTCGGCTGGAACCCGGTGCGCTTGATCATCGGGATGGTGAAGACGCCCGTGGTTACCACGTTTGCGACGGCCGCGCCGTTCATGGTCCCGAAGCTGGCGCTGCCGACGATGGCGGCATGCGCCGGGCCGCCGCGCAGCGGACCGGTGACGGCAAAGGCGAATTTCAGCAATGTCGCCCCGGCGCCGCTGGCTTCGAGGATGGCGCCGAACAGGATGAACACCAAGACGATCTGCCCGACCACCGCCACCGGGCGGCCGAAGACGCCGTCGGTGGAGTACCAGAGCTTCTCTGAAATCAGGAACCATTTGACCTCGGGGATGTTCAGCGTGCCCGGAATCAAATTGCCGAAAAACAGGATCAGCAGCGACAGGAGGCAGACCAGGAAGAGGGGCACGCCGAAATGCCGGAGCGTCAGATAGAAAATGAGGCCGACGCCCATGAACCCCACCGCATAGTCGAAGGTCGTGAACTCGACGAAGAAGTCCATCTGCTCGGTCATCAACGTGATCCACAGGTAGTAGATCAGGAAGAACCCGGCAAAGAAGATTGCGTTGAGCACGACCGAACCGACGCGGACATCCTCGCGCTTCACATCCAGGCTTTCGGACGAGAAATAAAGAATGGAGATCAGGATGGGCAGGCCCGTCGTCCCGGCGCGCACCCAAACCTCGTCGAACACGCCGAAACCGGCAACGTAAATGGCGAACCCGGCCAGCCCCAACGCCAACAGGTCGGCGACCACCCGGCTATAACGGACGACGCTGTCCACTCCCATGACGCCCTGTCTCCCTTTTATATTTCCGCCGCAGGCAAAGGCGGATTGCCAAGAATAACATCAGACGCGTTCCCGGCAACCATCATCACCGGGATATTGAACGGCCGGGCGCACGAAGCTCTCATGGCGCGCGGCGGCGTCGAACGCTTTGAGCGCGCGCATCCGGGGCGGCGGTCCGGCGGAAAGTCTCAGTATGGCGGCGCCGGATTCCCCTCACGGACGGTCGCAGTCCCGCAGTTTCATATCAATATTGCTATCGATAATCCTTCGACAATGCGTTTCACAAGCCCTCCGAATTTTCCTACCGTATCGGTTGTAATGAGGCGCGTGACGATGGTGCGAGAAAACGGATTTCTCTTGACAGTTGGGAGCCTTCCCGGCGGTATAATAAGCGCCGAGCGCCGAGCGCCGAGCGCCGAGCGCCGAGCGCCGAGCGCCGAGCGCCGAGCGCCGAGCGCCGAGCGCCGAGCGCCGAGCGCCGAGCGCCGAGCGCCGAGCGCCGAGCGCCGAGCGCCGAGCGCCGAGCGCCGAGCGCCGAGCGCCGAGCGCCGAGCGCCAAGCCACCAGTGCGTCAGTTCCGGTCTAGTTAGTTTCTCCGGTGGTTCGCCGCCGCCATCCCCATTTTCAGCATTCCACGGACCGAACAGCGGCCCGCCCGAGCGCCTGTCGGGCGGGGGTGGGCGCTGCCCTTTCCCGTGCCTTTTCGGTTTCACGCCCCGCTTCCGTTCGCTGGGTCAAAAAAATTTGCGCCCGACAATCATAGTCATTGAGCGCGATCCCTCATCGCCGTATCCCCGGCCCGGTCTGCATTTCGCGCATCGGGCCGGATCGGCTCAGTACGCCCACCATATCCAACAGGAGACAATGCCATGACTCGTACAGCGAAGCGCTCGATGTATTTGGTTTTCACCTTATTTTTCTTTCTCGGCATGACACCGCCCCAACTACATGCCGCCGATTGGACCGAGTTCAAAATAACCCGCGCAAGTATCCAACAATTGGACGGTCTGAAATTCTCCGGAAAATTGGAAGCGAACCCGCTGTCACCCGAGGCGACGGGCTTTTCCGACAAAGCGAGCCTGTGGATTTTAGACGAAGCGCAAGAATTTAGGTTTGCAGGTCGTATGTGGGAGGGCAGGTCGTTTGACTATGAAAGGCCGCTCAGAATGAAGGGCGGCAAGCTCAGAATACCCTTCATGAAAGGCGCTCGTCTATTCACGGTCGAGCGCAACAGCGTGTCCGCGCCCCTGGCCACGGGGCCGCGGGTCTGGAGCGATTGGCAGGACTATCCCGCTTTCTCGTTCTTCGACTAGGCTAGAGCGTTTCATGGTAACGTCAAGAGTTATGTGTCAGGGAGACTGGGGTACTGATTCCCTGAGACTTGTTTTCGTGAATGAAGACCGCGAAGAGGATGCGGTCCATTGAGGTTTTATCCTTGAAGGTTCCCATGGGCCGGGTTCGTCTGCGAACCTCGCGGAACCTCCGTTCGATGGCATTGGTGGTCCTGACCTGCTTTCGCTCGGCGAGGTCCTTGTAGCGGAAGCAGGTGAGCAGGTCGTCGAGGTCGTTGCGCAGGCAGGCGACGGCCTTGGGGTAGGTATCTTCCCAGGCGTCGGCGAAGCGGCGGGCGGCGGTCTCGGCCTTGCGGCGGTTGGGGGCATTCATGACGGCGTGGACGTCGGCCTTGACGGCCTGCTGGTCGGCTACGCGGACCTTGTTGAGGATGTTCCTGATTTTGTGCGCCCAGCACCTCTGAACGGGGATGCCGTGATAGACGATCGGCAAGGCGGCGAGCAGGCCTTGGCCGCCATCAACGCAGATCATCTCAAGGCCCTCGCCGGTGAGGCCGCGGCGGTGCAACGCGGTGAGGAAGCGCTCCCACTCCGCGGCGCTCTCGCTGGCGGCGAGTTGGAAGTCGATAATCTCCTTCTTGCCGTCGTGCCGTATGCCCAGCGCCACCAGGACCGGCCTCCTGAGCGCGCCGGCGCCGGTCTTGCAGGCCAGCACCACGCCGTCGAGCATCAGCGCCTTGTAGGCGTTCTTCAGCGGCCGGCGGTGGAATGCGGCGACCGACAGATCGAGGGTCTTGGCGACCCGGCTCACCGTCGCGGCCGAGACCGGACGCCCGAGCAGGGCAAGCAGGACCTCGCCGACCTTGCGGGTCGAGAGCCCCAGCACGAAGCCGGCCAGGATGGCGCGGTCGATCTCTGGAGCGCGCCTTGCGTAGCTCTTCAGAACCTCGGTCGGGCAGAAGTGCCGGGTGCGCGGCACGTTGAGCTCGATGTCGCCGAGCTCGCTGAGCAGGCGGCGCCGGTAGGTGCCGTTGCGCCGGTCGCGCATAGCGCTGCCATCGAGGCCGTCGAGCCAGCGATCCACCGCCTCGGCCATCCGGCCCTCGATGATCTCGGCCAGCGCCTGGCGGCCAAGCGGGCGATAACCCTCGCCCCAGTCCAATCCGCCTGCTTGCATCTCCTTCACCACCTCAAAGGCTTGTGGTAGGTTCTCAATCGTTACAGCTTGCTGTGGCATCGGGGTGATCCTTCTTGCGGTTGTCGTAAACCACAGGGAGTACCCCATTCCCAACTGACACATAAATTTTTACGTCACCGCGTTTCATATTTTGACGGAAGCGTATCCTGCGTTTTTGAAGTAGTTGGCGCATTGCTGTGGCTCGATGGTGTCGATGAGGCTCCCGAGATGGCGCCATAAGTCGTCGATCTCCCGCTTCTGGGCGTTTCTCATCCAGTGCTTGATTTGGGCAAAGGTCTGCTCGATGGGATTGAGGTCGGGGGAATATTTGGGCAGGAGCCACAGCTTGGCTCCGGCGGCACGGATGGCGTTTCGCACGGCTTTTGACTTGTGGCTGCCGAGATTGTCCATGATGACGATGTCGCCGGGCACCAGGGTCGGCACGAGCAGCTGCTCGACGTAGGCGCGGAAGCACACGCCATTGATGGGGCCGTCGAAGACGCAGGGCGCGGTGAACCGGTCGCAGCGCAGCGCGCCGATGAAGGTCAGGGTGTGCCACCGCCCATGGGGGGCAAAGCCGCGGACCCGCTCCCCTTTCGGCCCCCAGCCGCGCAGCGGGGCCATATTGGTCCGGATCCAGGTTTCATCAATGAATACCAGCCGTTCGGGATCAAGCTTTGCCTGCCACGCCTTCCAGCGCCTGCGATGGCGGGCGATGTCCGCGCGCGCCCGTTCAACGGCGAACAGGGTTTTTTTTAAAGCGCAGCCCTTCACGGCGCAGAAACAGCCATACCGTGCTGTGGGATACCCTGACACCCCGAGCGGCCAACTCGTCTCTCAACCGATGCAGCGTCAGATGCGGCTCCTGGTCGATCCGGCCGACAATGAACTCCCGATGGGGCTCAAGAACCCGGCGGCGGTGACCGCCCATCTTGCCGGGCGCAACACTCCCCGTCCGCCGGTAGCGCTGCGACCACTTAACCACGCTCGAAACCGCAACCCCAAACCGAGCCGCTACAGCGCGGCAACTCTCCCCCGCCAAAACCGCCAAAACAACACGCTCTCGCAAATCAATCGAATAAGGTCTCGCCATGAATGCTGGCCTCCTTGCCCAGCATCCATCTTGAATCATGGTTCGCCCATACTTGGGAATCCCTAAAATGATTCAATCAATCTCAAATACGCTCTAGTCGGCGTCGTCGCCCTGGCCGCCACGACGCCAGCGACCGCCAACTGCTATGATGACGCAAACCACTGGAAGATGGTTGAGGAAGGCGCTTGCACCGCAAGAGCGACAGGCTTTACGAATTGCCCCGACCCTTATTGGGCGTGCCAAAGGGGTGCAGACGGATTTCATCTTGGCGACTGCGCTTACGCAAGGTCATGCACGCAAAATGCACAAGCGCGTAGCGACCAACAAATGCAACAATGCTACAATCGTGTATATCAGGCATATACGGCACGGTGGAACGCTTGCAAAAACAGATAGCCGCGCCGCCGGCGTCCGGACCGGCCGGATTGGACCGGCGTCCGGTCCGGCTGGATTGGAAAAGCCCGGGCCGCTAGATCGGGTCATATTTCGACGGAACCACGGCGCGGTTTCGTCCAGGGGAATCGCTTTTGAAGATTTCGATGCCAATCTGCCGTCGCCTGCCCCCGCTTCGGTGGGGTAGATGACGGCAATTCACGCTATGTTCACTTCGAGAGCGCACGATGCGGGACATGTCATGGCTGTTTCAAGGTCCTTTCGGGGTGTAACAGACCTGCGGCCGGGCACGACGGCCCCAAAAGCGATTGCCCTGTCGGTCGGCAGGCGGCTCTTGACAGCCTGAGTCGGATCGAAGCTGGAACGGATGACACCGAGGGACTCGAGTTGCTGGGCTTGGCGTTGGATGGTCCGCGCGCCGGTCCAATTGGCGAGGCGATTGTCACACGGCTTGCGAGGTGGTGGCCCGGGGTCACCGAGTGGCAAGAAGACCTGTACACGCAGCTCGGTCGGTGGCAGCCGACGGAGGAACTTGCCCAGACGCTACAGCTTGTACTTCAGGGGGACAGCAATCAGCTGGTCGCCTCATCGACTCTCGCGGGGGTTTTTGGAGGAAACCCCGAGGTTGGGTGCCGGCTGATCGCACTCACTCACGAGTCCGTGAACCCCTGGGTGACGGCGGCGGCGCTCGATGCACTGAGCCGGGGTTGGCCGTCCGTCGATGGTCTGGACGACTGGCTGCACGAGGCTGAGCGCTCGCCGAGCATTCAAATTCGAACGGTAGCCACCTTGGCGTTGTACCGGCGTGGTCGGCGAGGTGATGAGGGAAGGGACTCGCTGCTCGGCGCTTTGGGCACCGGTTGGAGTAGGTTCACGGGCAGCCTCCACGCGGAGATCATGGACGCGCTCGTCACGGACTGGGCGGACGATGGCGAATTGCAGGACGCCTGTTGGGCCAGCATAGGCAGGCAGGGTCCACGGAAATACGACATCCGCCACGAAAACGCCGAATCGATGCTCATGAGGCTCCATCGGGAAGATCCCCGCGTGCCCAGATGGGTACAACAGGAAATAGAAACGCGCGCCCACTTTCCCTTCGGGGGAACACTTCCCGGCCGCGCGCCGCTGGAACCGATCCTGTCCGAACATGCGAACGTGCGTACGGCCGTCGAGACTTGGTTCGAGGAGGAGAAATTCTCGCATCACGACTACGAGGCTGCGCAGTTGGCGGCGATGCTCAAGAGCGCCGCGTCCAAGCGGGCAATGCTAAAGCGTGTTGCCGAAACTGGGCAATTTCGGTTCTGGCCGGTGTGGAGCCTGCTACATGGCTGGGGGATCGACGATCCCGAGGTTGCCACTGTCCTGGAACCGCTCCCGCGGATTTCTCCCGAAGAAAGGCAGCACATTGCCCATCACGTTCCGGCAATCGTCGGATCGGTCGACGAGAGCTTTCGGCTGCTTATGGAGATCTGCGACCTCCCGGAGGTCTCGCGCACTGACTTCGTGATAGGAGGGTTCGCCGCCCTCGGGAACGAGATCGACGAGGGGAAGGCAGTGTCCGCGATCCTGCCTCATGTCAGAAAGTCTTCAGCGATGTTCCTGGGCGAAGACGGGCTAATCACCCGGTTTCACGCTGATCCCCGCGTGAGGGCTTTCGCGTTGGAGCGATTGCGGGAGCCATCGCCCCCTCTAGTGGCAATGGCAGGCGTCTACGCCGCCGACACCGAAATCGCACCGTTGATACTGCAGCGTGCGGCTCCGCTGCCGACGGTGTTTCGCCGATACATTGCAAGGAGGGCAAGCCAACGCTTCGATGACGAGGCGATGCAGCAAATGCTGCAACAGTGCGAACTGGAGACGGACAAACATGCAATGGTCCAGGCGACCATCGGTCTTTCCCATGCAGCGCTCGCAACACCCGGTGAGGCCCAGGCGAGAGCCGAAGTCCTGCGCGCACAACTGCACACGACCGGGCCCGACTTCGACCAGCGGCGCATTGCGGCCTTCGGCGGCTTGCTGGCCCTTGGGCGCAGCGATGTCTTCGCAAGTGCGAAGGAGGAACGGGACGGCGAGGCCCTTAGAATCGACCTCGTGGGGCAGGTTAGGAACTACGCACCGGTTCTGGAACTGGCGACGGAACGATGGGCGGAGCTGGAAACGGCGACGGCGGGCTCTCCAATTAGTCGCCTTAGCCGAGAGAACGACGACTTTGCCGGCTTCTGGAGGGCGTTTGCTCCCTACTTAAGCCGCTCATCCCTCTTGAGTAAGAGATTCCTCGAATACTGCGACGACGAGTCCGTGGTGCTGGAGGCACCCGGGCTGGTGGCGCTGTCACGGCTCAGACCCGGCAGCTCGCTGCTGCTGGATTGCTGCAAACGAGCTTTGGCCGGGGAGTTCGACGCGCGGAAACAGACTCCCTTGGATGCTGTCCGAACCACCGTCGTCGCATCGAAATGCCTGGCTGCGCACTTCTCCGAAGATTCGTCCGCCATCGCAGCGATTGTGGCGTCCAACGAGAGGCTGCGGCCGGAGGGAGGCGCACTGGTCGGATTGGCATCCCACTGGCCGGATCATGAGGTAGTAGTACGCGAATACCGAAATCTTGTGGAGGGACAGGGAAGGTCCGGGCTGCCTGTCTGCGCCCAACTTTGGCTTCTGAGTGTACAGGGAACACGCGAACAGGTCGCCACGGCCCTTGCTTGGTTCGTCACAAGACCCGAGGCGAGTCCATGGGATTTCCCCGAGGATGCGTTGGAAGCATTCCGTGCGCGACTAAAGCGAGATCCCGAGGTTGAAGAGACCCTTGCACAACTCGCCAGGGACAATGATGAACCAAGTGTTCGGGCATCGACTGTCCGGCTGTTGGCGTCGATGTCGACAAGTCAAAGCCAGGACTTAGCAGAAGAGTTGCTGGCAGCCGAGTGTCGGCGATCGGGGCCACCACGGTTCGCGCTGGACATTCTCACCAATCGCATCCGGCCAGCAAAGGAACTCATGCGCGATGTGTTGAGGACGTCCAACAGTTAGGTCGGCACAGGTCAACAGATACACGGTCCGTACCCAGGTGCAGACTGCCGCGCGCCATGCCCACCTCGCAAGAAATTCCATCCAGACCACTGCGGCACGGATCACTGGGAGCATCGATGGAAATCCATCGGGAGAACAGGAACCCGGGAAATCGTCGCTGCCCGAGTAAGTCCGATCAACGCTCGGACCCACATGTCATACCGAATGAAATCGATCATGGCATTTCTGGTGCGGTAGAAGATTCCATCGCCAATACTGGCAAGCTTGCCGTGGCGGCGGTCTCGAGCGGAATTCGGATGCGGTGCACCACGAGGGGAGTAGCCGGGGGATAGTCAACACGGGAAATAGTATGGGAGCGCATGTCAGTCGGTCTCTGTCGGTCATGTCAGGGTGAAAACCGGCCAATAAGTGCGGAAAAGCCAGCTAAATTCATAAACTGGCGTAGACTAGCGCAGACAGGCGTAGGTATACACTGGATGTTTGTGGAACATCTGGGTACCGAGTTGTTCGTCAGGCGAAGCAGCGGGGTCGCGCTTACCCCCGGCCGGCAACCTGTACGCCCGTAAGGTGAGCCGCATCGTCAGGGACCTGAGAAAGGTCACAGTCAAGGTGCGGAGGTAGAACCCGGCCCCGAACCCTAATCCGGACCCCCGTGCCGCAAGGCGGGGCGGCCGGTTGCGGCGCGCCCGCCGGCTGGATGTATGAAAGCTACCGGAACCGTACGTCATCAAGACGCCGATAGGCGTCCGTGTTCTCTAATTTGCTGTTGCCTTTAGCCAGATCGAAGGGGGTCCGGCCGCGTTCGTCCCGCGCTTCAATGTCCGCCCCGACGTCAAGCAAGGCATTGACGGTTTCCGCAGCGGCGCGCAGCGCCGCCCAGTGCAGCGGGGCCCGGCCACGCTCGTCACGCGCCGCGGGGTCCGCCCCGGCGTCAAGCAAGGCGTTGACGGCTTCGGCTGCGCCGACCACCGCCGCCCAGTGCAGCGGGGTCAGGCCGCGTTTGGTTCGCGCTTCGATGTTCGCCCCGGCGTGAAGCAAGGCATCGATGATCTCGGTAGCGCCAGCCGCCGCTGCTGCGTGCAGCGCGGTCCAGTCGTTTTTGGTTCGTGCTTCGATGTCCGCCCCGGCGCGAAGCAAGGCGTTGACGGTCTCCGCGGTATCATTAATAGCCGCCACGTGCAGCGGGGTCCGACCGATTTCATCTCGCACCGCAGGGTCCGCTTCAGCGTGAAGCAAGGTGTTGACAATCTCGGCGTTGCCATAAATAGCCGCCACGTGCAGCGGGGTCATGCCGCCTACGTTTCGCGCTTCAATGTCCGCCCCGGCGCCAAGCAAGGCATTTACGGTCTCGGCGTTGCCATAAATAGCCGCCACGTACAGCGGGGTCCGGCCGCCTTCAGCTCGCGCTTCAATGTCCGCACCGGTGTCAAGGCACCGCTCCACATCCGCGCCGGTGGCGGCCTCGAAGAATCCCTTCGTGTTCCACGACGCGCACTCGGGTTGCGCATGGGCCGGGCCGGTCAGGGCCAAGGCAAGCGCACCGGCGGCAAGCAGTCGAAGCATGGAGGGTCCTTTCGGTCTATTCGGTTGAACGCCTATGTCGAGGCCGTCGAACGATCCGGCTGCGGAACCGGCACCGGGGCGGGGATGCCGGCGTGGATCAATTCATCGATGCGGTCGGCGACCCTCTGAGCCGCGTCGCGAAGCTGGTCCATGGTCCAGTCGGCGGCGTAGCCCTCGGTCACGTCCTGGGGCCGGGCGTGGTTGACCAGCCGCTTGGTCAGGCTCTGGGGCAGCATGAGATCGCGGTCGGCGACGGTGATGAAACAGTTGCGCAGCGCGTGGAACCAGAACTTCGCCCCGCCTTCCTCGCCGATGCGCGCGTTCAGGTGCTGCATGCCTGCGAGATGGCCGCTCCCGGACCCGGCATTGTCCGAGGGAAAGACCCAGCCCCGGCTCTTCTCGGGAAAGCGGTCCCGCTCGGCGAGGCGGCGTTCGAGGATGGCGGCGAGCTGGCGGGTGATGGGGAACGCAAGCGGCGCGCCGGTCTTGGTGTCCTCGATGCGGAGCTTCATCGCGGCCATGTCGACGCGCGCCCATTCGAGCCCGAACACTTCCGCCCGGCGCATGCCGGTATAGAGGCCGAAGCGGAAGGCGTCGCGCGCGACCGGGTTGCGCACGCCGTTCTCGATGCCCCGGTGCCAGCGCGGCAATATCTCGGCCGGCGGCTGGATGATGCGCCGGCGCTGGCGATGGGGCCGCCCGCCCGCGGCGCGCCATTGGTCGACCGGGTTGTGCAGCCCCTCGAAATCGATGCATTGGCGGCGGTAGAGCACACCCAGCATCTTCACCGCGTTGTTGGCCTGCACCCAGCCGGCCTGCTCGGTGAGGCGCTGGAAGCGCTGTTCCACGTCCTGACGCCCGATGGTCTCGAGGGACCGGTCGAGCCAGTCGCCTAAGTCCCTGTGGATGGTGGCACGGTAGACGGCAAGCGTGCTGTCCTTTCGCGCCGGCCCGGCGGCGAGGTAGTCGTCGAAAGCCTCGCGCAGCGTGGGAACGGAACGGCTGCGGGCGCGGCCCGCAGCCGGGTCCTCACCGGCGGCGACCTTGCCCAGCGTCTCCTGGGCCATGCGGCGCGCCTGATCGGCGGTCACCCGTCCGTGGCGCCCGAGGACGAGGCGCCGGTTGGCGGCCTTGCGCCCGCCGCCGTGGGCGCGGTAGTTAACGAGGTAGGAGCGTACGCCCGAAGGCTGGACGCGAAGACCGAAACCGGTCACGCGGTCGTCCCATGCGATGTAGGGCTTCTCGGCGGGTTTGAGGGCATCGACGTTGCGCTTGTTGAGGGTGATCTTGAGGTTGGCGGTTCGCTTGCCGGATTGTGTTGACATATTGAGACCTTTTGAAACATTCGCCAAAAAATCACCATATGGATCAACACATGAAAGTCAACCAGCGGGTCCGGCAGCGCAGCTGTGTCCAGGCCGGCTTGCCAGAATCCTGTGGAAAACCGCTGAAATACATCATTTTATCGCAACAGTGCGCATCTCCGCACAGCTAGGCGCAATTGAACTATTGAAACGATCTATTTCAATAGTGTAGAGCCGATTCACATGGTTTGTCGGCATCGCAAGGCGATTCCGACAATCCATGATCGGCTCTAGGCCTGGGCTCCCACATCATTCAGCGACTATTCACGCTCGAGCGGAACAGCGCCGGTAAATTCCGAATTTCAACGAATTGGAACAAGCTGACTTTCAGCCAAGAATAGGTAGCATTTTTTGCCTTCAGGCTTGATGTTGAAATTGCTTGCCTGTGGATCCCGCAGCATCGCCCGCCGTCCTCCGCCGGAACGTAGCGATCCGCCGGCGCGGGACCGTCGCGCCTGTAGCCCTCACCAAAGGAACAGGATAGGGTTCGAACATGACCAAGGCGCTGCATAAACAGGGTTCCACCGCGACGGTCGCCGCGAACGGCCGGCTCGCGGAAGCCGCGCACTTGCAGGCGATCGAGGGCAATCCGCTGACGGCGGAAGAGATCGCCATGTTCAAGATGTTCGAGCGCGACGGATGGCCGCCCGAGCGGCGCCGCGCCCATATCCTGCGCCGGATCAAGGACCGCGGCCGCACCGCCGCGGCGGAATGACGCTCCCCAACAGGAGCGCCACCATCGACAACAGGCAGACCATCATCGCCGGCATGCCGATGCGGCCTCGAAGACTAGAGAGTTTTCTGATCTGACGGAATCGTTAGGGATTCCCAAAGTCTCTGATTTCTGATTCAAGATGTGGGCTGGTGAAGGAGGCCAGCCTGCATGACGAGACCACTTTCGAATGATCTACGACATCGGTTGGTTGCGGCGGTGGACGGCGGGATGTCGCGTCGGTCTGCGGCGAAGGTTTTTGGGGTTGCGGCCTCGACGGCGATCAAATGGGTTGATCAGTGGCGGCAGCGGGGTGATGTGCGGCCCCGGCCGCAAGGCGGGGACCGCCGCTCTCACCGCCTTGAAGCGTATGCCGAGGAGGTTCTGGCGCTTGTCACGGAGACACCGGACATCACCCTGGCCGAGATCGCAGCCTGTCTGGAGGAGGTGCACGGGCTTCGGGTTGCCCCGAGCACGGTCTGGCGGCTGCTCGACCGCCACGGCATGACCTTCAAAAAAAACCGCGCACGCCAGCGAGCAGCAACGTCCTGATGTCTTGGCGCGCCGGCAGGCCTGGGCCGAGGCGCAGCCCGGCCTGATGCCGGAGCGGCTGGTCTTCATCGACGAGACCGGCACATCGACCAAGATGGCCCGGCGCTATGGCCGCGCGCCGCGCGGGCAGCGCTGCCAAGCCGCCATCCCTCACGGCCACTGGAAGACCACCACTTTGGTCGCTGCTCTCACGCTCGACGGCATCCTCGCCCCCATGACCATCGATGGGGCGATGACCGGGGCAGCCTTCCTTGCCTATGTCGAGCAAATCCTGGTCCCAACCCTCAAACCCGGAGACATCGTCATTATGGACAATCTGCCAGCCCATAAGCCCGCCAGCGTGCGTAAGGCCATCGAAGACGCCGGCGCCGAGCTCCGCTTCCTGCCGCCCTACTCACCCGACTTCAACCCAATCGAGATGGCCTTCGCAAAGCTCAAGGCCCTCCTCAAAAAGACCGCAGCCAGAACCGTCGACGACCTCTACGACGCCATCGCAACCGCCATCGACACAGTCACCCAATCCGAGTGCCAAAACTACTTCACTGCCGCAGGCTATGACCGGGTGTGATCAGAAAATGCCCTAGAGCGTATTTGAGATTGATTGAATCATTTTAGGGATTCCCAAGTATGGGCGAACCATGATTCAAGATGGATGCTGGGCAAGGAGGCCAGCATTCATGGCGAGACCTTATTCGATTGATTTGCGAGAGCGTGTTGTTTTGGCGGTTTTGGCGGGGGAGAGTTGCCGCGCTGTAGCGGCTCGGTTTGGGGTTGCGGTTTCGAGCGTGGTTAAGTGGTCGCAGCGCTACCGGCGGACGGGGAGTGTTGCGCCCGGCAAGATGGGCGGTCACCGCCGCCGGGTTCTTGAGCCCCATCGGGAGTTCATTGTCGGCCGGATCGACCAGGAGCCGCATCTGACGCTGCATCGGTTGAGAGACGAGTTGGCCGCTCGGGGTGTCAGGGTATCCCACAGCACGGTATGGCTGTTTCTGCGCCGTGAAGGGCTGCGCTTTAAAAAAAACCCTGTTCGCCGTTGAACGGGCGCGCGCGGACATCGCCCGCCATCGCAGGCGCTGGAAGGCGTGGCAGGCAAAGCTTGATCCCGAACGGCTGGTATTCATTGATGAAACCTGGATCCGGACCAATATGGCCCCGCTGCGCGGCTGGGGGCCGAAAGGGGAGCGGGTCCGCGGCTTTGCCCCCCATGGGCGGTGGCACACCCTGACCTTCATCGGCGCGCTGCGCTGCGACCGGTTCACCGCGCCCTGCGTCTTCGACGGCCCCATCAATGGCGTGTGCTTCCGCGCCTACGTCGAGCAGCTGCTCGTGCCGACCCTGGTGCCCGGCGACATCGTCATCATGGACAATCTCGGCAGCCACAAGTCAAAAGCCGTGCGAAACGCCATCCGTGCCGCCGGAGCCAAGCTGTGGCTCCTGCCCAAATATTCCCCCGACCTCAATCCCATCGAGCAGACCTTTGCCCAAATCAAGCACTGGATGAGAAACGCCCAGAAGCGGGAGATCGACGACTTATGGCGCCATCTCGGGAGCCTCATCGACACCATCGAGCCACAGCAATGCGCCAACTACTTCAAAAACGCAGGATACGCTTCCGTCAAAATATGAAACGCTCTAGAAAACCGGCCGCTCCGGTTCGGGGACCGGCACCGGCGCCGGGGCCTGACTAAGGAGTTCGGCCAATCGCTTCAGCCCGATCTCGACCAACTCCCGCGCCTCCGGAGAGCCCAGGCAAACCCGGGCCGCCTCCTCCGGCTTCGTCCGCCCCACGGCAAACCGCGCCGACGGGATGACGACGACCCCCGCCCGGCGCGCCTGCTCGACGAACAATTCGGCGGGGCGCTCCGGGCCCAGCTTCAGCCACAGATGATAGCTGTAGGGTTTGGTCTGATAGGACCCGGCGGGCAGGATTGAAGATGCAAGCGCCTGACGCGCCCGCGCTTCCGCGCGGTGCCAGTCCACCAGCCGATCCGCAGTGCCGTCGGAAATCCAGCGGTAGGCGATTTCGGAGGTCAAGGCCGGCGCCATCCAGGTGGTCAGACTGACGGCGTTGCGGACCCGCTCGATACCGTCGGGCGGCGCCGCCACGTAGCCGATGCGCAAGCCCGGCGCCATGCACTTGGAGGCCCCGGATATGTGGTACGAGCGCTCCGGCGCGAAAGACGCCAGCGGCGGCGGGCCGTCTTCCATCAAATAGCCGTAGACGTCATCGTCGATGATCGCGACGTCATATTTTCTGGCAATCCCGGCGATGGCCCGGCGGCGGTCCTCGGGGAGGCTGGCGGTGGTCGGGTTGTGCAGGGTCGGGATGGCATAGAGCACCTTCGGCGCCCGAGTGCGGCAAACCTCCTCGAATGCGTCCGGGATCAGACCCTGCTCATCGATCCGCACCGGCTCCGGCTTGACGCCCACGTGCATCGCCAGCCCGGCGGTCGCCGGATAGGTCAGCGCCTCGGCGGCGACGCAATCGCCGGGACGGGTCAGCGCCATCAGGGTGGCGGTGAGGGCATGTTGGGCGCCGCTGCAGATCACCAGATTGCCGGGCGCCACGTCATGGCCGGTTTCGCTGATCCAGCGGGCCGCGGTTTCCCGGTGCGCCGGCAGCCCGCCCTTGGTTTCGTAGGCCAGCAAATCATCCAGTTGAGGCGAGTCGGCGATCTCCTTCAGGCAGGCGCGCAACGCCGCCGCCCGGCGGCCCGGGGCCGGCATGTTGAGACCGAAATCGACCACCCCGGCACCGCTGGACGCGCGCCGGTAAAACTCGCTGTAAGCGGGGCTGGAGTGTTCCTCACCGGCAACGAACGTCCCGCGGCCCACTTCGCCGGTGGTCAGGCCCCGCTGCGCGGCTTGGGCGTAGGCCCGGCTGACCGTGCCGACGGTCACGCCGAGCTCGTAGGCCAGATCCCGGTGGGTGGGCAGCCGGTCGCCCGGTTTGATTTTCCCGTCGCGAATGTCCCCGGCCAAGGCATCGGCGATGGCCATGTAACGGGGCCCGCGATGACCCGTGAGATCAGGCTGCCATATTGTCATGATGACAATAAATACATTGACGCAAATTGTGTCAATAAATAAATACAATCCGGCCCAAAATTAGGGAAATACTCGGAGAATCCTCATGGATGCGCGCCAAAAAAGACTCGATTGTATCGATACAAAGACGGTCAATGTCACCCTCGGCGACACATCCGCGACCGAGACGATTCGCGGCGTTCTCCTCGACTTCGCCGCCGCCGTGATGCGGGACATTGCCGGCGCCGGCCTGATCCTCCTTGCCTGGCGGCGGCGCGCCTCCCAGCGGCGCCAGCTGGCGGCCGTGGACGCCCGGTTGCTCCGGGACATGGGGATCAGCCGCGAAGACGCCCTGGCGGAGGCCCGAAAGCCGTTCTGGCAGGCCTGAGCGCGGGGCAATCCCACCGAAAACCCGCTGAAAACGGGGAATTTCGGGCGGGCGTTAACGGTCCGTAAAGAACCTCGGGCCAGAATCGGTTCATGGCCCGCGCAATCCCTCGGAATCGCCGCCGGACGCTGCTTCCGGCCGCCGTCGCCGACGCCCTGCGTCAACGGCTCATCGAGTTGTCCGGCATCGGCGTCTTCGCCGCCGCGCTGCTGATCGGGGCCGCGCTGGCGACCTATTCCCCGTCGGACCCGTCCCTGAACAACGCCACGGGAAGCGCCGTCCGGAACGTCCTCGGCCTGCCCGGCGCCGTCGCCGCCGACTTGCTCTGGCAGTTCTTCGGCCTCGCCGGCTGGGCGGCGCCCCTGGTGCTGGTCGCCTGGGCCTGGCGGCTCGCGGGGCGCAAGCTTCTGAGCCTGGTGTGGTTCCGGCTCCTGGCGGTGATCGCCGGGATGCTGGCCCTGTCCCTTGCCGCCGCCCCGCTGCCGGTGCCCGGGGACTGGCCGCTGAGGGCCGGCATGGGCGGGGCCTCGGGCGCCGTCCTGACCGATCTCATCGTGGGCTGGCTGCCGGCCCGCATGAGCGGCGCCGGCGAATGGACCGTCATCGGCGCCGGGGTGGTGCTGTCCCTCGGCCTGCTGAGCTTCGCCGCCGGCCTCGACCGGACGGAATGGGCCTGTATGTGGGGCATGGCCCGGCGGGGCGGCGGGTTCGCCCGGCGCTGGCCGGCCCGCATCGCCCGGCGCTCCAAGGATATTGGTGAACGGGTCGAGCCCCGCCTCGCCGGCGGGCCCGCGCCGATGAACGAATATGGGGACGAATACGGGGACGAGTTCGGGGCCGTCGACGCGCCCGGGGATCCGCCCGCCCCCCGCAGAAAGCCGAAATCGGTGGTCGAGGCCCGGAAACCGGGAGCCAGGGCCGGCAAACGGGCCAAGGATGCCCGCCAGGGCAGTCTGGTCATGCCGGTGGCCGATACCTACCAGGTGCCGCCCCTCGACCTCCTGGAGGCGCCGCCGGCAAGCGGCGGCAATACGGCCGACAAGGACGCCCTGTCGAAGAACGCCAGCCTGCTGGAATCGGTTCTGGACGATTTCGGCGTCCGCGGCGAGATCGTCAAGGTGCGCCCGGGACCCGTCGTCACGCTGTATGAACTCGAGCCCGCGCCCGGCACCAAGACCTCCCGGGTGATCGGCCTCGCCGACGACATCGCGCGCTCCATGTCGGCGCTCTCGGTGCGCATCGCCGTGGTGCCCGGCCGCAGCGTCATCGGCATCGAGCTGCCCAACGCCCGGCGGGAGACGGTCTACCTGCGCGAACTGCTCGCCTCCAGCGCCTACGAGCGCAGCGGCGGCAGCCTGACCCTGGCGCTCGGCAAGGATATCGGCGGCGGCCCGATCATGGTCGACCTCGCCCGCATGCCGCACCTGCTGATCGCCGGCACGACGGGGTCGGGCAAGTCGGTGGCCATCAACACGATGATCCTGTCGCTGCTCTACCAGTTGTCGCCGGATCAGTGCAAATTCATCATGATCGACCCGAAGATGCTCGAACTGTCGGTCTATGACGGCATTCCCAATCTGCTGGCGCCGGTGGTCACCGATCCGTCGAAAGCGGTGGTGGCCCTCAAATGGGCGGTCCGGGAAATGGAGGAGCGCTACCGGGACATGTCCCGGATGGGGGTCCGGAACATCGCCGGCTACAACGCCCGGCTCGCCGAGGCCCGCAAGAAGGGCGAGGAACTGACCCGCCGGGTCCAGACCGGGTTCGACGAGACCGGCAAGCCGGTTTACGAGGACCAGCCCCTGGGCACGGATCCCCTGCCCTTCATCGTCGTCGTGGTCGACGAGATGGCGGACCTGATGATGGTCGCCGGCAAGGACATCGAAGCCGCCATCCAGCGCCTCGCCCAGATGGCCCGCGCCGCCGGCATTCACCTGATCATGGCCACCCAGCGGCCGTCGGTGGACGTCATCACCGGCACCATCAAGGCCAATTTCCCGACCCGGATTTCGTTTCAGGTCACCGCCAAGGTGGACAGCCGCACCATCCTGGGCGAGCAGGGGGCGGAACAGCTGCTCGGCCAGGGCGACATGCTCTACATGGCGGGCGGCGGCCAGATTTCGCGCATCCACGGACCCTTCGTCAGCGACGAGGAGGTGGAGCAGGTGGTCAGGTTCCTCAAGAGCCAGGGCGAGCCGGTGTACGACGACGCCGTCACCGAGGATGCCGACGGCGGCTTCGGCGCGCCGGGCGCGGCGCCGGGGGAGACGGGCGACGAGCTTTACGACGAGGCGGTCGCCATCGTCGCCCGGGAGGGCAAGGCGTCCACCAGCTTCATCCAGCGCCACCTGCAGATCGGCTACAACCGGGCGGCCCGCATCATCGAGCGCATGGAGGCCGAAGGCGTGGTCAGCCAGGCCGACCGGGTCGGCCGCCGGGAGATCCTCGCCGGGTCCCATTGAGCCTGACCCTCGCCCCCTTCAGGGGGAGAGGGTTGCGGAGGCTTGGCGGGCGGCAGCCCGGCTTAGCCGCAGCCGGGTGAGGGGGAACAGGATTTCACCACGGAGCACACAGAGATCACGGAGCGGATTTGAGTGTAGATACTCTGTGTTCTCTGTGGTCTTTGTGGTGAGATTCTTATTTCGTGGATGCCCCTCACTCTCATATCCTATGACCCCCTCACCCTGACCCTCTCCCCCTCAAGTAGGGGGAGAGGGAACGTGATGGAGCGGGGGGTAATCATTTGCGCTTGGCCGCCATATCCGGTATCGACGCCCCATGAATTCCTTCCGCCGGATATTGCCGGCCGCCGCCCTCGCCCTGCTGGCCGCCGGGGCGGTCATGGCCGGCGCCGCCGCCGCCCAGGAGACAGCCAGGCCGGTCCCCCTGACCGATGCGCAGAAGGCCGAGCTGCGGCGGGTGGAGGATCACCTGAACGGGCTCGAGACCCTGCAGGCCCGGTTCATCCAGGTCTCCCAGCGGGGGCAGGTGGCCGAGGGAGACCTGTACCTCCAGCGGCCCGGCAGGATCCGGTTCGAATACGATTCGCCGGTGCCCATCCTGATCGTTTCGTCCGGGCCGGTGCTCTACTATTTCGACAAGGAGCTGGAGCAGACCACCCAGGTGTTCGTCCGGACGACCCCGGTGGGCCTCCTGGTGCGCGAGAAGCTGTCCTTCGCCGACGACGTCACGGTCTCCCACTTCGCGCGGCGGGCGGGCGCCATCCGGATCACGGTGCAGCGCACCGGCGATCCGGGGGAGGGCGCCATCACCCTGGTCTTCAGCGACAAGCCGCTGAGGCTCCGCCAGTGGGTGGTCCTCGACGCCCAGGGCCGGCGGACGTCGGTCACGCTCACCAACGTCCGGACCGGCCACCGGCTGGACCCCAAGCTGTTCAGGTTCGACGCGCCGGAAGCGCCGGAGTAGGGCGCGGCTCCACCCCCTCACCCTGACCCTCTCCCCCTGAAGTAGGGGGAGAGGGGACTACTCCCTAACCCTCGCCCCCTTTGGGGAAATGGGATGGACGCCTCCCACCTGCTGCTGCTGGAAGTCCGACGGAAGGGGTGGACCCTCACGGGCCGACGGCATCAAAGTACCAATGGGGAAGAGCAAGCTCTTCACAGGCAAACCGGAGGGTCCGAGATGAAGACTAACAGAACTGTCGTGGGCGTGGATACGGCGAAACGTGTGTTCCAGTTGTACTGGATTGATATGGAGACGGGCGAGGTCATGGATCTGAAGCTGAGCCGGGCGAAGTTCCTCGAACACTTCGCCAACCGCGCGCCCTGCTTGGTCGCGATGGAGGCCTGCGGCGGCTCGCAGCACTGGGCGCGCCGGCTTGGGGAGCTCGGCCACGAGCCGCGGCTGTTGCCGGCCAAGGCGGTGCGTCCCTTTGTCATCGGCAACAAGAACGACGCGCACGACGCGCGGGCGATCTGGACGGCGGCGCGGATGCCGGGCATCAAGACCGTTGCGGTGAAGAGCGAGGAACAGCAGGCGGTCCTGGCGCTT
The DNA here is from genome assembly GCA_965221855.1 of Rhodospirillales bacterium. Taxonomy (GTDB): domain Bacteria; phylum Pseudomonadota; class Alphaproteobacteria; order Rhodospirillales; family UBA2165; genus JAJDXO01. The sequence goes on from CBDCSV010000010.1 coordinate 494,505, forward strand.
CACCGGATGCGCCAGCAGTTGGTGAAGTTCCGCACGGCTCAGACCAACGGGCTGCGCGGCCTGCTGATGGAATATGGCGAGGTGATGCCGCGGGGCCGGGCCGGGATGAGACAGGCGATGCCCGGCGCCCTCGCGCGGGTCTCGGAGCGGCTGCCGGCGATGGTGATCGACACGCTTCGCGAGCAGTGGGCGCGGATCGGCCGGCTCGATGAAGAGATCGGCGAGATCGAGCGGCGCATCGGGGTGTGGCACCGCGGCAATGCCGACAGCAGACGGATCGCCGAGATTCCCGGCGTGGGCGTGCTGACCGCGACCGCCGTCGTCGCCGCGATGGGCGATCCGGCGGCGTTCCGGTCGGGCCGGGAGTTCGCCGCCTGGCTCGGCCTGGTGCCGCGCCACGACGGTACCGGCGGCCGGGTTCGCATGCTCGGCATCTCCAAGCGCGGCGACCGGTATTTGCGAACCCTGCTGATCCACGGCGCGCGCGCCGTGCTCACCAACAGCAAGGCGCCGCCCGAATGGGCGGTGCGCCTCGCCGAGCGGCGGCCGATGAACGTCGCCACCGTCGCGCTGGCCAACAAGACGGCACGCACGATCTGGGCCCTGCTGGCCCACGACCGGACGTACCAGGCGAACTACGTCGGCCGGCCGGCATAGCCGCGGCGGACGATGGAACGGCGAACCGATAGAGGAGGTGGCCGCTGAGAGGTTGCGCAAGGCACGAAACGGAGTGATGGCAAACAGGTCGGACCGCGATCCGCCAAGCCTGAATCCCTCGAGGGGCGAGAAGCCCGTGGGGGAAATGAGGCGCGGATCGGCAGATTCCATCAGGGCCAGCGGGCACCAGGTCCCGCATCAACAGGCCGGATACAAAGCTGCAATCTGCCTGCCCGTCACACCGAAATCGGTCCTTGCGTCCCGGGAGGCGTCCATACAAGAGGGATGCGAAGGCTTGGCGAGCTTGCGAGCCTTAGCCGTAGCTGGGTGAGGGGGAACGGGATTTCACCACGGAGCACACGGAGATCACGGAGAAGGGCTGAATCACCCTCACCCTCATATCCCATGACCCCCTCACCCATTTTTTTGTGACCCCCTCACCCTTCCCCTCTCCCCCTGAAAAAGGGGGAGAGGGAATAGGATTTGGGGGGAGAGGGCACAAAAAAGGGCGGTCCGGAGACCGCCCTTCGATGTCGTCGATGTGGTAAAGAGGCTTAGAAGGCCACCTTGATGCCGGCCAGAACGCCCCAGCCCTCGTTGTTCATGGGCATGGAGTATTTGTCGTCGCTGGGGTTGTTGGGGGTGCTGGCGCCGGCCGTCATGGTGCGTTCCTCATCCTGGAAGTCGATCATGAAGAGGCTCGCGCCGACGGTCACGCCCGCGCCCAGGGAGTAAGCCGCGCCCAGGGTGTACTGGTTGGACTCGTCCTTGCCCTTCAGCATGGACTGGTCGTCCTCGGTGTACAGCCAGGTCAGGGCGAGGGACCACGGGCCGGTCTTGTAGCCGACGCCGGCCATCCAGCCTTCGATGTCGAGGCTGTTCGTCATACTCTGCTTGGCCTTGTCCATATCATCGGTACGCTCGGCCCAGCCGCCGCCGATGCTCAGGCCGGCGAAGGAGACGCTGGCGCCCGCCTGAACGGTCGTCGCCTCGGTGCTGCCGGTGTGCCTCGTCCAGCCGCCGGAAACCGCGACGCCCGCGTCACCGAACTTGCTCTTGAAGTTGGCGCCGATGGAGATGTTGTCGGTCTCGCTCGGCATCATGCCGTCGGTCTTCGGCGGGGCGTCGCTGTTGGCGGTCGACGGGGTGTAGCTGACGCCGGCCTGGAAGCCGCCGAGGTTCGGCGTGATGTACATGGCCTTCATGTCGTCCCGGCCGCCGTCATGGTTGAAGAAGTGGGTGCCCGTCGTGGTCGGGATGAACCGCGCCTGCGTGTCGGAGTTGAGCGCGTTGTTGATGGTGTTCACCGCGGGCGCGTTCACCTTGAAGATGAAGTGGGCCTGCTTGGTGGAGCCGAGGCGGAACTCGCCCCATTCCTTCAAATTGCCGACCTTGATGTAGGATTCGTCGAGGGTCGTGCCGGCGTTGGCGCGGGCCTGGTCGGATTCCAGGTCGATGATGACGTCGACGCGGACGCCGTTGTCGAGGGTCGTGTTGCCCCGGAAGTTGATCTCCGAGTCGGCGACCATGTTGTTGCCGCTCTGGTCCTTCTGGGAGTCGGCGTCGCTGTCGGCCACACCGGCCAGCCAGATGAACGAACCGCCGACGCCGAGCTTGACCTTCTCGGCGGCGAGGGCGTCGGCGCCGGAGAAGGCGAACATGCCCGCCGCCGCCAACGCAGTCGTGGAGTAGAGTACTTTCTTCATGGAAATCCTCCTAATGGACCCCCCGGATCGAAACAAAACGCCAAATCGGCCCGGGAGAGGTGGAAACGAGGGTTATAAATCGGCCATATGGCCGGAACGGTCAACGCGGAACTCATGCGGATGTGTTATAAAACCACCGGTGTTGCAAAGGCGCAACAAGCCCGAAACACCGGAATTCCGGCGGTTTCCGGGGATTCGCCGGCGGCCGGGCGAATTATACATATCAAATCTGATATGTATTGATATTAAAATTGGTATCTCCCGTCCCCCGAGGATTCCTCTGCGAAAGTCGCGCGGTTGGGTTTGTGGCGGGGGTTGTGGGTGTTTTGGGGCTATTGCGGTACCGCCCGGCGGGTCCGCCCTGGGGTTTGCGGGCCGGATTGCGGTGGGTTTTCGGTTTTCGGGCGCACCGGTCCCTCAGGGTCCGGCGAGCAGGCTGCTGGCTCTTCGAAGGTTGTAGACGGTGACCGCGGCCATCAGGCGGGCGGTGTTTCTTTCGAGGGTGAGGCCCTTTGCGCGGCGCAGCCCGTAAAGCCGCTTGAGGGCGGAGAACACCGCCTCGACCGGTGCCCGATGCCGCGCGATCAGGTCGTTGCGGCGCTGCTGCCAATGGGGCAGCCGGGGGGTGTGCTTGTGCCGCCGGTGCATGATGCGGTCCTTGATCCCGGCCGCCTTGAGCCGGGCGCGGCGGCCCTTGTGCTCGTAGGCCTTGTCGCCGTAGGCCGCGCCCTCGTCGCCAGAGATCAGCCCGTCGGCGACCGTGCTCTCATAGATCTTGGCCGAGGTCATGCCCGCCCGCCGGACCAGGCTCGAGCCCCGGTCGACGCCGACATGCGCCTTGTAGCCGAAAAAGGCCTTGCCGTTCCGCATGGTCCAGTCGGCATCGGGCTCGCGCGGGTGCCTGGCCCCCGCGCCGGCCTTGTAGGGCGGCGGGCGCGAGGCCGAGGCCACCAGGGTGGCGTCCATCAGCGTGCCCTTGCGCACCAGCAGCCCCTTCGCGTCGAGTTGGCGGTTGATCTCCTCGAAGGCCGCTTCCAGCACCGCGACCGCATCTTCCCGGAAGCGCCAGATCGTGGTCTCGTCCGGCGTCGGGGCGTCCAGCGCAAAGCCGCAGAAACGCCGGAACGACAGCCGGTCCAGCAGCGCTTCCTCCAGGCCCGGGTCCGACAGATCGTAGAGCGCCTGCAGATAGAGCGCCTTCAACATCGACAAGGGCGCATAGGGCGGACGGCCCCGGCGCCCCGGGCGGACCTCCGACGCCAGGCGCCCGAGCGGAGACCAGTCGATCAGCTCATCCAGACGCTCCAGCTTCGGGTTGGACCCAAGACCCGGAGAGACAAACGCTTCCGCGAAACCCAACTGACCCTTGCCGCTCATCGACCCCTCCAACGGTTGATGACACCAATGAATCACATCTCAAACCCATCGGGAATCCCCTTTTCGCAGAGGAATCCCGAGGGGGAGAGGGTCAGGGTGAGGGGGTCATGGGATATGAGGGTGGGGGTGATATTGAAATTCCCCCGCCCCCTACCGGGACAGCTCCACCATCAGCGGCGCGTGGTCCGACGGCTTGGGCCAGCTCCGGCAATGGGGAAACACCTCGGCGCGCCGCAGGGACGGCGCCACCGGTTCGCTGACCCAGACATGGTCGAGGCGGCGGCCCCGGTTGTTGACCGTCCAGTCGGGGGAGCGGTAGCTCCACCAGGTGAACAGGGTTTCCTCGGGCGGAACGAGGCGGCGCACCGCGTCCACCCAGGGGCCGGCCTTCCGCACGGCCTCCAGCGCCTCGATCTCGACCGCCGTATGGGAGACCACGTTCTCGAGCTGCTTGTGGGACCACACGTCGGCGGGCAGGGGCGCGATGTTCAGATCCCCCACCAGCATCCGCTTCGCGCCCGGATCGCGCCGGCGGCGGAACCAGCGGGCGAGTTCCCCGAGGAACTCGAGCTTGTGGGCGAACTTGCCGTTGAGGGCGGGGTCGGGCACATCCCCGCCGGCGGGGACGTAGAAGTTGTGCAGTTCCAGCCCGCCGACCACGGCCGAGACGTGGCGGGCGTCCGGGCGCCCGCACCAGTCCCGCCCGCCGGCCTCCTCCAGGGGCAGCCGGGACAGGATGGCCACCCCGTTGTAGCTCTTCATGCCCCGCACCGCCTGGTGGGGATAGCCCAGGCCGGCGATCGCGCCGGCGGGAAACAAATCGTCGGTCACCTTGGTCTCCTGGAGGCAGATGACATCCGGTCCCGAATCGTTCACGAATCGTTTCAGGAGATCGAGCCGCGGGCGCACCGAATTTATGTTCCAGGTCGCAATTTTCATTCTGTTTCAGCGATTTACAGTACCGTCGTGATAAAAAAATCACGTACGAGGAAGAACAGATGCGGATAAGTGTTGACGAATACTAGCCGTCATCTACAAAACCGCAAGAATCAAGTAATCGCCACATGATGTCGAGGTATCTACAATATATTGTGGACATCTTGACAAATTCACCAATATATAGTGGAATTTTACTGGGGTTCATCTTCGTTGGGCCTCGCGTGGCTACAACCATCTAGGGGTTTAAGACATGCCTGGTATCTACGATACGGTAAAACGTTTCTTCATCAACGTTACCGAGGCGTTTCTCCTGCTGATCGCTCTGTCGGTCGTGGCGAGTATCGTCTTCGGCTCCAACCTGCCGTTCGTCGGCGGGGTGACGGAAAACCTGCTCGGCCTGATCGCCCAGCTCGGAGAGGCGGGCCTCGTGGGCCTGATCGCCGCCGGCATTCTGATCTGGCTCGTCAGCAAACGCTCCTAACGGGGCATCCGAGACTTCACGACCTTCCCATTGGAACCGCCCCTGCATTCCGCCGGGGCGGTTTTTTCATGGCGGTCTCACGGAACAGTCCCCTCTCCCCCTACTTGAGGGGGAGAGGGTCAGGGTGAGGGGGTCATAAGATATGAGGGTGGGGGGGTCATAGGAAATGGGGGTGATTCAGCCCTTCTCCGTGATCTCGGTGTCCTCCGTGGTGAAATCCCGTTCCCCCTCACCCAGCTACGGCTAAGGCTCGCCTGGGCAGTCGCTTCGCTTTGTGCCCTAACTCGCCAAGCCTTCGCAACCCTCTCCCCCTTCTTCAGGGGGAGAGGGTCAGGGTGAGGGGGTCATAAAAGATGGGTGAGGGAGTCATGGGAGGCGGGGGCGATTCAATCCTTCTCCGTGATCTCCGTGTGCTCCGTGGTGAAATCCTGTTCCCCCTCACCCAGCTACGGCTAAGGCTCGCCTGGGCAGTCGCTTCGCTTTGTGCCCTAGCTCGCCAACCCTCCGCATCCCTCTTTGTATGGACGCCTCCCGGGACGCAAGGACCGATTTCGGTGTGACGGGCAGGCAGATTGCAGCTTTGTATCCGGCCTGTTGATGCGTAAGCGGTGCGAGCGCCCCACCTTATCTCTGTATCGCTGTTGGAGTTGGATGATCCTTTTACCGGGAGGGTCATACGATGCAAGAGCAGGATCGCTTCGACCAGGAACAGCTGGTTGGGGAAGAGGATAACGAGGAGGCCGGATCGGTCGAAGGCTGGCGCGCCTTGCAGCCGGCTGCACGTCGGCAGCACTGGTCGGAAGAAGAGAAGGCTTGGATCGTCCAGGAGAGTTTTGAGCAGGGGACGACCGTAGAGGAGGTCGCCAAGCGCCATGGGGTTCCGCATAGGCGGCTGTCATTCTGGCGCAAGCAGTTCCGCCGGGGCGAACTCGTGGCGCCTCCGGCGCCGCAGAGCGAGGCGCCGTTCGCCCATGTCGAAGTGGAGGCGGCGTCGGGGCCCGGCCATGTCGGTTCGGTTTCGATCGAGGCGCGGGGCGTGACGGTACGCCTCGACGGCGACGTGAGCACGGTGCGCATCACCTCGATCGCCTCGGCGCTGCGAGCGATCCGATGATCGTCGCGGGCTCTGGGTTGAAGGTCGTGGTGGCGACGCGGCCTGTGGACTTCCGCAAGGGCCATGACGGGCTGGTGGCGGTGGTCGAGCACGAGCTCGGTCTGGACCCGTATTCCGGCATCGTGTTCGTATTCCGCCCCAAGCGCGCCGACCGGATCAAGGTTCTGTGGTGGGACGGGACCGGATTGGTGCTGGCATCGAAGCGTCTTGAGCAGGCCCGGTTCGCCTGGCCGGCGGTCCGCGACGGGGTGATGCGCCTGTCGCGGGCGCAGTTCGAGGCTTTGTTCGAGGGTCTGGACTGGCGCCGGGTGTGGGGACCACGGGTGCGCCGGCCACTCGCGGCGGCGTGATGCCGAGGGGTGGCCGGGCTCCCATTTTCCCCTTTTCCGGCCCCTATTCTTTATCAATAAGTAACTGGTTCCATGATAGTATTCAGTCATGGAACCGAGCCCCGGCACTGTCGATCTCGCATCACTTGCACCGCCCCTGCGGGCGCTGATCGAAGGCCAGCAGGCGGCTCTTGAGACGCTTCGCGTCGAGAACGCGGCGCTCACCGACCGCAACCGCCGGCTTGAAGAACACGGCCCCGAAGTGATCGTCGAAGACCTGCGCGCAAGGATCGCCTCGCTCGCCGGCCGCAACCAGCACCTCGAGGAAGTCAACCGCCGGCTCGAACATCTGCTGCGCGAACTGCGCCGGGCGATCTACGGCAAGAAGTCCGAGAAGCTCCATCCCGACCAGCTCCTGCTCGCCTTCGAGGAGCTCGAAGGCGCGCTCGCCGAGGCCGAGGCCGAGGCGGACGCCCAGGCGAGCACGGCGCCGCGTACCAAGCGCCCCGCCGCGGAGCGCAACATCGGTCATCTGTCGGCTCACCTGCCTCGGGTTTTTGACGTAATCGAGCCCGAGAGCACGCTGTGTCCGTGCGGGTGCGGCGAGATGGCCAAGATCGGCGAGGACCGCACCGAGAGGCTGGACGTCGTTCCGGCGAAGCTCCGGGTCATCGTCACGGTGCGCCCGAAGTACGCCTGCCGCAAGTGCGAGGAAGGCGTCACCCAGGCGCCGGCGCCGGCGCACCTCATCAAGGGAGCGCTCCCCACCGAAGGCATGATCGCCCACGTGCTGGTATCGAAGTTCGCGGACCATCTCCCGCTGTACCGCCAATCGCAGATATTCGCCCGTTCGGGGATCGAACTGCACCGCTCGACGCCGGCCGGCTGGGTCGGCAAGGCGTCGTTCCACCTCGGGCCCGTGTACGAATGCCTGAAGGCGGAGTTGAAGACGTCGAACCCCCTCGGGCTGGACGAGACCACGGTCCGGGTGCTCGACCCGGGTCGGGGCAAGACCAAGACCGGCTACATGTGGACGATGGCGCGCGACCAGCGGGGGTGGTCCGGGCCGGACCCGCCGGGTGTGGTGTATGAGTATGCGCCCGGGCGCGGCGGCAAGTATGGCGAGAAGCTGCTTGAGGGCTTCGAGGGAACGGTTCAGGTGGACGGCTACTCCGGCCACAACCGGCTGGCTCGGCCGGACCGCCCGGGCGGTGCGCTGACGCTGGCTTCTTGTTGGGTTCACGCCAGGCGCGGGCTCAAGGAGATGTTCGACAGCAACGGCTCGCCGATCGCGAAGGAAGGGCTGGAGCGGATCGCGCAGCTCTACAAGATCGAGGACAGGATCCGGGGCGCCTCGCCGGCGACGCGCCAGTTCGTCCGCTGGACCGAGTCCGCGCCGCTGGTCAACGCCTTCGGCGTGTGGCTCGACGAGCAGCGCTCGCGGGTGTCGCCGCGCTCGCGCCTGGGCGAGAAGCTCACCTATATCGCCAACCAGTGGGACGGGCTGCTGGTATTCCTGTACGACGGGCGTGTCGAGATGGATAGCAACTTCGTGGAGAACCGCATCCGTCCGATCAAGCTCACGGCCAAGAACGCGTTGTTCGCCGGCCATGACGAGGGAGCTCGCTCCTGGGGCCGTGTGGGCTCGCTCATCGAGACTTGCAAGATGAACGGCGTCGAGCCCTACGCCTGGCTCAAGAACACGCTGGAGAAGATCGCCGCCGGCCACCCTCAATCCCAAATCCAAGAACTCCTGCCCTGGAACTTCGACCCGGCGTCAAGCTGAAAACCAGGGTGGGGCGCTCGCACCGCTTACGTTGATGCGGGACCTGGTGCCCGCTGGCCCTGATGGAATCTGCCGATCCGCGCCTCATTTCCCCCACGGGCTTCTCGCCCCTCGAGGGATTCAGGCTTGGCGGATCGCGGTCCGACCTGTTTGCCATCACTCCGTTTCGTGCCTTGCGCAACCTCTCAGCGGCCACCTCCTCTATCGGTTCGCCGTTCCATCGTCCGCCGCGGCTATGCCGGCCGGCCGACGTAGTTCGCCTGGTACGTCCGGTCGTGGGCCAGCAGGGCCCAGATCGTGCGTGCCGTCTTGTTGGCCAGCGCGACGGTGGCGACGTTCATCGGCCGCCGCTCGGCGAGGCGCACCGCCCATTCGGGCGGCGCCTTGCTGTTGGTGAGCACGGCGCGCGCGCCGTGGATCAGCAGGGTTCGCAAATACCGGTCGCCGCGCTTGGAGATGCCGAGCATGCGAACCCGGCCGCCGGTACCGTCGTGGCGCGGCACCAGGCCGAGCCAGGCGGCGAACTCCCGGCCCGACCGGAACGCCGCCGGATCGCCCATCGCGGCGACGACGGCGGTCGCGGTCAGCACGCCCACGCCGGGAATCTCGGCGATCCGTCTGCTGTCGGCATTGCCGCGGTGCCACACCCCGATGCGCCGCTCGATCTCGCCGATCTCTTCATCGAGCCGGCCGATCCGCGCCCACTGCTCGCGAAGCGTGTCGATCACCATCGCCGGCAGCCGCTCCGAGACCCGCGCGAGGGCGCCGGGCATCGCCTGTCTCATCCCGGCCCGGCCCCGCGGCATCACCTCGCCATATTCCATCAGCAGGCCGCGCAGCCCGTTGGTCTGAGCCGTGCGGAACTTCACCAACTGCTGGCGCATCCGGTGAAGCGCCAGGACCGCCTGCTGTTCCTCGCTCTTCACCGCAACGGTCTTGATGCCCGGCATCCGCGCCGCCGTCCAGATCGCCCGCGCGTCGTGCGCGTCGTTCTTGTTGCCGATGACAAAGGGACGCACCGCCTTGGCCGGCAACAGCCGCGGCTCGTGGCCGAGCTCCCCAAGCCGGCGCGCCCAGTGCTGCGAGCCGCCGCAGGCCTCCATCGCGACCAAGCAGGGCGCGCGGTTGGCGAAGTGTTCGAGGAACTTCGCCCGGCTCAGCTTCAGATCCATGACCTCGCCCGTCTCCATATCAATCCAGTACAACTGGAACACACGTTTCGCCGTATCCACGCCCACGACAGTTCTGTTAGTCTTCATCTCGGACCCTCCGGTTTGCCTGTGAAGAGCTTGCTCTTCCCCATTGGTACTTTGATGCCGTCGGCCCGTGAGGGTCCACCCCTTCCGTCGGACTTCCAGCAGCAGCAGGTGGGAGGCGTCCATCCCATTTCCCCCTCGAAGGGGGCGAGGGAGCGCTCTTCCCCTCTCCCCCTTCCGGGGGGCGAGGGAACCCCGAAACCCCCCCCCGAAATTCCCCCAAAACCGCCTGAATCCGGGCCGCGCGGGCTGTTGCATCTATGCAACACCGGTGGTTTTATAACACATCCGCATGAGTTCCGCGTTGACCGTTCCGGCCATATGGCCGATTTATAACCCTCGTTTCCACCTCTCCCGGGCCGATTTGGCGTTTTGTTTCGATCCGGGGGGTCCATTAGGAGGATTTCCATGAAGAAAGTACTCTACTCCACGACTGCGTTGGCGGCGGCGGGCATGTTCGCCTTCTCCGGCGCCGACGCCCTCGCCGCCGAGAAGGTCAAGCTCGGCGTCGGCGGTTCGTTCATCTGGCTGGCCGGTGTGGCCGACAGCGACGCCGACTCCCAGAAGGACCAGAGCGGCAACAACATGGTCGCCGACTCGGAGATCAACTTCCGGGGCAACACGACCCTCGACAACGGCGTCCGCGTCGACGTCATCATCGACCTGGAATCCGACCAGGCCCGCGCCAACGCCGGCACGACCCTCGACGAATCCTACATCAAGGTCGGCAATTTGAAGGAATGGGGCGAGTTCCGCCTCGGCTCCACCAAGCAGGCCCACTTCATCTTCAAGGTGAACGCGCCCGCGGTGAACACCATCAACAACGCGCTCAACTCCGACACGCAGGCGCGGTTCATCCCGACCACGACGGGCACCCACTTCTTCAACCATGACGGCGGCCGGGACGACATGAAGGCCATGTACATCACGCCGAACCTCGGCGGCTTCCAGGCCGGCGTCAGCTACACCCCGTCGACCGCCAACAGCGACGCCCCGCCGAAGACCGACGGCATGATGCCGAGCGAGACCGACAACATCTCCATCGGCGCCAACTTCAAGAGCAAGTTCGGTGACGCGGGCGTCGCGGTTTCCGGCGGCTGGACGAGGCACACCGGCAGCACCGAGGCGACGACCGTTCAGGCGGGCGCCAGCGTCTCCTTCGCCGGCCTGAGCATCGGCGGCGGCTGGGCCGAGCGTACCGATGATATGGACAAGGCCAAGCAGAGTATGACGAACAGCCTCGACATCGAAGGCTGGATGGCCGGCGTCGGCTACAAGACCGGCCCGTGGTCCCTCGCCCTGACCTGGCTGTACACCGAGGACGACCAGTCCATGCTGAAGGGCAAGGACGAGTCCAACCAGTACACCCTGGGCGCGGCTTACTCCCTGGGCGCGGGCGTGACCGTCGGCGCGAGCCTCTTCATGATCGACTTCCAGGATGAGGAACGCACCATGACGGCCGGCGCCAGCACCCCCAACAACCCCAGCGACGACAAATACTCCATGCCCATGAACAACGAGGGCTGGGGCGTTCTGGCCGGCATCAAGGTGGCCTTCTAAGCCTCTTTACCACATCGACGACATCGAAGGGCGGTCTCCGGACCGCCCTTTTTTGTGCCCTCTCCCCCCAAATCCTATTCCCTCTCCCCCTTGGGGGAGAGGGTCAGGGTGAGGGGGTCACAAGAGATGAGCGTGAGGGGGTCATGGGAAATGAGGGTGATATATAAATTCCCCCTCACCCAGCTTCGGCTAGGGCTCGCAAGCTCGCCAAGCCTCCGCATCCCTCTCCCCCTCGAAGGGGGCGAGGGAGCGCTCTTCCCCTCTCCCCCTTCTTCAGGGGGAGAGGGTCAGGGTGAGGGGGGAACAGGATTTCACCACAGAGGCACAGAGGACACAGAGGAAGATTGGTTAACTCTTCCTGTCTCACTGTCTCACTGTCTCTGTGGTTAAAAAATTGGACTTCGCTCCCCCTCACCCAGCTACGGCTAAGGCTCGCCTGGGCAGTCGCTTCGCTTTGTGCCCTGGCTCGCCAAGCCTCCGCATCCCTCTCCCCCTGAAGAAGGGGACGAGGGAGCGCTCTTCCCCTCTCCCCCTTGGGGGAGAGGGTCAGGGTGAGGGGGTCACAAAAAATGCGTGTGAGGGAGGGGCGCCCCGCCTCAGCTGTCCGCCGGAACAAGACCTACGGTCAGCCGCGTACCCGTTGCTTCGGCGTAGCGGCGAAGGGTCGCGAAGGAGGGCGATACCCGGCCGCCTTCCAGCCGCGCGACCGCCGACTGGGTTGTGCCCAGCCGCCGGGCAAGTTCCGCCTGGGTCAGCTTCGCCGACGCGCGGGCGCGCACAAGCGCCTCGATCAGCGCATACTCCTCGTCGATGCGGTCATATTCCTCCCGGAACTCCGGGTCCTCCATGAAGCGCGCCTTCAGGTCCTTCAGCTTCGTCATGTCGTCACCTGCCTCATTCGTTCCCGAGCTGTCGCAAGCGCCCGGCGCGGCGTCCTGCGCGACTTCTTCGCGAATACGTGCAGTACCACCACCCGCCGGCCCGCCGCCGTCACGTAGATACCTCGCGCGATACCGCCTTCCGCCCGCACCCGAAGCTCCCACAGCTTGCCCTCGAGATGCTTGACATGCGGCGCACGGAGAGCCTCCAGCCCGGTATTCTCCACCGTTTCCAGCAACCGCAGCAACCGGGCGCGTAACGCCACCGGCAAGGCCGCGATTTCAGCGTCGACGGCCGACACGGTTTCGACCGTCCAAGCCATCGCCGACATATAGCGCATCCGCTATAGTCTTTCAAGCGCGCGATTCCGGCGGGCACCCCCCCCCTCACCCAGCTTCGGCTAAGGCTCGCAGTGCGCAGTCGCTGCGCTTTGTGCGCTCGCTCGCCAAGCCTCCGCATCCCTCTCCCCCTTCGAGGGGGAGAGGGTCAGGGTGAGGGGGTCACAAAAAAATGGGTGAGGGGGTCATGGGAAGAATGAGGGATATGAGCGTGAGGGGTCCGCCCTCACGCCGAAATCCCGCCGATGCCCGCGATGCCGGCCGCGCCCGAGGCGCCCAGCCGGGCGGCGTTGGCCGCCGTGATCCCGCCGAGCGCGTAGACCGGCGCGGGCGCGGCGGCGGTCAGGCAGGCCAGGCGATGGACCCCGAGGGGCCGGGCCGCCGGATGGCTTTCGGTGGCGAACACGGGCGAGACGATCAGCGCATCGGCGCCGAGGGCCAGCGCGCGGGCCATCTCGCGGCGGCCGTGGACCGCGGCGGTGACGTACCGGCCGGGCCGCCCGCGCCAATTCCACGCCTCGCGCCGCGCGCGACCGCCGTCCCGGGCGGCGAGCCAGGAGGGAACGTGAAGCCCCCTCGCGCCGAGCCGCCGGGCGAGGCCGGCGTCCGCGGCGACGATGAGATCGAGGCGGCGGTCCCGGCAGACGCCCGCCAGCGCCGCGCCGATCCGCTCCCGTTCCGGCGAGCCGTAATGGCGCAGGAGAACCGCCGAGCCCGGCGGCAGCCCGGCCGCGGCCCGCGCGGGATCGGGCAGCCGTCCGGCGTCGGTCATCAGGATCACCGGCGGCAGGGCGCGCGCGCCGGCGGCCAAATTGAGCCGCCCGGCGATGTTTGATAGGTTGTTCACGTCGCTTCCGGAACCTGGGCCATGCCTGATCGTAGCATGTCTTGTGATGCCCTCGCTCCAACCTATTCCCTCTCCCCCTTGGGGGAGAGGGTCAGGGTGAGGGGGTCATGAGAAATGAGACTGATATGAAAATTCCCCCTCACCCAGCTACGGCTAAGCTCAGCTACCGCTTCGCAAAGCCTTCGCATCCCTCTTGTATGGACGCCTCCCGGGACGCAAGGACCGATTTCGGTGTGACGGGCAGGCAGATTGCAGCTTTGTATCCGGCCTGTTGATGCGGGACCTGGTGCCCGCTGGCCCTGATGGAATCTGCCGATCCGCGCCTCATTTCCCCCACGGGCTTCTCGCCCCTCGAGGGATTCAGGCTTGGCGGATCGCGGTCCGACCTGTTTGCCATCACTCCGTTTCGTGCCTTGCGCAACCTCTCAGCGGCCACCTCCTCTATCGGTTCGCCGTTCCATCGTCCGCCGCGGCTATGCCGGCCGGCCGACGTAGTTCGCCTGGTACGTCCGGTCGTGGGCCAGCAGGGCCCAGATCGTGCGTGCCGTCTTGTTGGCCAGCGCGACGGTGGCGACGTTCATCGGCCGCCGCTCGGCGAGGCGCACCGCCCATTCGGGCGGCGCCTTGCTGTTGGTGAGCACGGCGCGCGCGCCGTGGATCAGCAGGGTTCGCAAATACCGGTCGCCGCGCTTGGAGATGCCGAGCATGCGAACCCGGCCGCCGGTACCGTCGTGGCGCGGCACCAGGCCGAGCCAGGCGGCGAACTCCCGGCCCGACCGGAACGCCGCCGGATCGCCCATCGCGGCGACGACGGCGGTCGCGGTCAGCACGCCCACGCCGGGAATCTCGGCGATCCGTCTGCTGTCGGCATTGCCGCGGTGCCACACCCCGATGCGCCGCTCGATCTCGCCGATCTCTTCATCGAGCCGGCCGATCCGCGCCCACTGCTCGCGAAGCGTGTCGATCACCATCGCCGGCAGCCGCTCCGAGACCCGCGCGAGGGCGCCGGGCATCGCCTGTCTCATCCCGGCCCGGCCCCGCGGCATCACCTCGCCATATTCCATCAGCAGGCCGCGCAGCCCGTTGGTCTGAGCCGTGCGGAACTTCACCAACTGCTGGCGCATCCGGTGAAGCGCCAGGACCGCCTGCTGTTCCTCGCTCTTCACCGCAACGGTCTTGATGCCCGGCATCCGCGCCGCCGTCCAGATCGCCCGCGCGTCGTGCGCGTCGTTCTTGTTGCCGATGACAAAGGGACGCACCGCCTTGGCCGGCAACAGCCGCGGCTCGTGGCCGAGCTCCCCAAGCCGGCGCGCCCAGTGCTGCGAGCCGCCGCAGGCCTCCATCGCGACCAAGCAGGGCGCGCGGTTGGCGAAGTGTTCGAGGAACTTCGCCCGGCTCAGCTTCAGATCCATGACCTCGCCCGTCTCCATATCAATCCAGTACAACTGGAACACACGTTTCGCCGTATCCACGCCCACGACAGTTCTGTTAGTCTTCATCTCGGACCCTCCGGTTTGCCTGTGAAGAGCTTGCTCTTCCCCATTGGTACTTTGATGCCGTCGGCCCGTGAGGGTCCACCCCTTCCGTCGGACTTCCAGCAGCAGCAGGTGGGAGGCGTCCATCCCATTTCCCCAAAGGGGGCGAGGGTTAGGGAGTAGTTCCCTCTCCCCCTACTTCAGGGGGAGAGGGTCAGGGTGAGGGGGTCACAAAAAAATGAGTGAGGGGGTCATGGGAAATGAGTGAAGGGATAACCATGCCGTCACCCGATCAAATCGCCGAAAATCTCGCAGCGGTAAAGCACCGTATGGCCGCCGCGGCGGACGTGGCCGGGCGGCCCCCCGAAGACGTCCGCCTGGTCGCGGTCTCAAAGGCGCACCCGGCGGAAACCGCCGAGGCCGCGCTCGCCGCCGGCCACCGCCTGTTCGGCGAAAACCGGGTGCAAGAGGGCGAGGCCAAATGGCCCGGCCTGAAGGCGCGTTTTCCCGACGCCCGGCTGCACCTCATCGGCCCCCTGCAGCGCAACAAGGCGCGCGCCGCCGTCCAACTGTTCGACGTGATCGAGACCGTCGACCGGCCGAGGCTGGCGGCCCGCCTCGCGCGCCTGATGGACGAGACCGGGCGGCGGCCCGATTGCCTGATCCAGGTGAACACCGGCGCCGAGCCGCGGAAGGCGGGCGTTCTCCCCGGCGGCGCGGACGCCTTCGTCGCCGAGTGCCGGGAGGGCATCGGCCTGCCGGTGCGGGGCCTGATGTGCATTCCGCCGGCGGACGAGGAGCCGGCGCTCCATTTCGCCCTGCTGGCGGAAATCGCCGAGCGCAACGGGCTCGCCGAACTGAGCATGGGAATGAGCGCCGACTACGAGGCCGCCATCCGCTTCGGCGCCACCCTGGTGCGGGTGGGAACCGCCGTCTTCGGGCCCCTCGCGCCAACCCCCTCACCCGGCTACGGCTAAGGCTCGCCTGGGCAGTCGCTTCGCTTTGTGCCCTAGCTCGCCAACCCTCCGCATCCCTCTTGTATGGACGCCTCCCGGGACGCAAGGACCGATTTCGGTGTGACGGGCAGGCAGATTGCAGCTTTGTATCCGGCCTGTTGATGCGGGACCTGGTGCCCGCTGGCCCTGATGGAATCTGCCGATCCGCGCCTCATTTCCCCCACGGGCTTCTCGCCCCTCGAGGGATTCAGGCTTGGCGGATCGCGGTCCGACCTGTTTGCCATCACTCCGTTTCGTGCCTTGCGCAACCTCTCAGCGGCCACCTCCTCTATCGGTTCGCCGTTCCATCGTCCGCCGCGGCTATGCCGGCCGGCCGACGTAGTTCGCCTGGTACGTCCGGTCGTGGGCCAGCAGGGCCCAGATCGTGCGTGCCGTCTTGTTGGCCAGCGCGACGGTGGCGACGTTCATCGGCCGCCGCTCGGCGAGGCGCACCGCCCATTCGGGCGGCGCCTTGCTGTTGGTGAGCACGGCGCGCGCGCCGTGGATCAGCAGGGTTCGCAAATACCGGTCGCCGCGCTTGGAGATGCCGAGCATGCGAACCCGGCCGCCGGTACCGTCGTGGCGCGGCACCAGGCCGAGCCAGGCGGCGAACTCCCGGCCCGACCGGAACGCCGCCGGATCGCCCATCGCGGCGACGACGGCGGTCGCGGTCAGCACGCCCACGCCGGGAATCTCGGCGATCCGTCTGCTGTCGGCATTGCCGCGGTGCCACACCCCGATGCGCCGCTCGATCTCGCCGATCTCTTCATCGAGCCGGCCGATCCGCGCCCACTGCTCGCGAAGCGTGTCGATCACCATCGCCGGCAGCCGCTCCGAGACCCGCGCGAGGGCGCCGGGCATCGCCTGTCTCATCCCGGCCCGGCCCCGCGGCATCACCTCGCCATATTCCATCAGCAGGCCGCGCAGCCCGTTGGTCTGAGCCGTGCGGAACTTCACCAACTGCTGGCGCATCCGGTGAAGCGCCAGGACCGCCTGCTGTTCCTCGCTCTTCACCGCAACGGTCTTGATGCCCGGCATCCGCGCCGCCGTCCAGATCGCCCGCGCGTCGTGCGCGTCGTTCTTGTTGCCGATGACAAAGGGACGCACCGCCTTGGCCGGCAACAGCCGCGGCTCGTGGCCGAGCTCCCCAAGCCGGCGCGCCCAGTGCTGCGAGCCGCCGCAGGCCTCCATCGCGACCAAGCAGGGCGCGCGGTTGGCGAAGTGTTCGAGGAACTTCGCCCGGCTCAGCTTCAGATCCATGACCTCGCCCGTCTCCATATCAATCCAGTACAACTGGAACACACGTTTCGCCGTATCCACGCCCACGACAGTTCTGTTAGTCTTCATCTCGGACCCTCCGGTTTGCCTGTGAAGAGCTTGCTCTTCCCCATTGGTACTTTGATGCCGTCGGCCCGTGAGGGTCCACCCCTTCCGTCGGACTTCCAGCAGCAGCAGGTGGGAGGCGTCCATCCCATTTCCCCAAAGGGGGCGAGGGTTAGGGAGTAGTCCCCTCTCCCCCTACTTCAGGGGGAGAGGGTCACAAGAGATGAGCGTGAGGGGGTCATGGAAAAGGTGAGGAGAATCACCGTGTCGCGGTCTGGTGCCTGAGCTGGCGGGCGCGGGTCAGGATGGCCTCTTCGAGGCGGGCGGACGAATCCTTCCGGGTCGAGGCGTCGCGCCAGTTTCCGGCCGAATCCCGGGTCTGGCGGAACAGGGAGACCCGCACGCCGTCGGCCCTGAGCGCCCGGCCCAGGATGAACACGTTCATCTTGAACCGCTCCGAGGGCGCCGCCTCGGGCGAGTGCCAGTCGGTGATGATCACCCCGCCGAACGGATCCGCCGACGCGATGGGCCAGACCGAGACCGTGTCCAGGCTGGCCCGCCAGAGATACGCGTTGACCCCGATCCCGCCGCCGGCATCGCCCGCGCCGGGCGCGGCGTTCAGGTCGAGCAGGCCGCCCTCGCCGAGCACGCTCTCGCGCTTGTCCAGGATGACCGGGTTGCCGGCCGGATCGTAGAGGTCGGGGAGATTGCTCTCCTGAACCTGCACGCCGTCGCAGGCGGCCAGCAGCAGCGCCGCCGCCGCGGCGGCCGCCGGCAATCCCCTTGGACCGGTTGTGGCGCCCATGTTTCCGTACTTTTCCCGTACCAACCCAGTTCGCGGGACCGGCCGGCCGTCTCCGGCGGCCCGTCACGGCGGCCACTATACAGCCTGCGCGCGGCATAGCCAACTTTCCCTCCCTCTCCGGTGACGTAAAAATTTATGTGTCAGTTGGGAATGGGGTACTCCCTGTGGTTTACGACAACCGCAAGAAGGAGCACCCCGATGCCACAGCAAGCTGTAACGATTGAGAACCTACCACAAGCCTTTGAGGTGGTGAAGGAGATGCAAGCAGGCGGATTGGACTGGGGCGAGGGTTATCGCCCGCTTGGCCGCCAGGCGCTGGCCGAGATCATCGAGGGCCGGATGGCCGAGGCGGTGGATCGCTGGCTCGACGGCCTCGATGGCAGCGCTATGCGCGACCGGCGCAACGGCACCTACCGGCGCCGCCTGCTCAGCGAGCTCGGCGACATCGAGCTCAACGTGCCGCGCACCCGGCACTTCTGCCCGACCGAGGTTCTGAAGAGCTACGCAAGGCGCGCTCCAGAGATCGACCGCGCCATCCTGGCCGGCTTCGTGCTGGGGCTCTCGACCCGCAAGGTCGGCGAGGTCCTGCTTGCCCTGCTCGGGCGTCCGGTCTCGGCCGCGACGGTGAGCCGGGTCGCCAAGACCCTCGATCTGTCGGTCGCCGCATTCCACCGCCGGCCGCTGAAGAACGCCTACAAGGCGCTGATGCTCGACGGCGTGGTGCTGGCCTGCAAGACCGGCGCCGGCGCGCTCAGGAGGCCGGTCCTGGTGGCGCTGGGCATACGGCACGACGGCAAGAAGGAGATTATCGACTTCCAACTCGCCGCCAGCGAGAGCGCCGCGGAGTGGGAGCGCTTCCTCACCGCGTTGCACCGCCGCGGCCTCACCGGCGAGGGCCTTGAGATGATCTGCGTTGATGGCGGCCAAGGCCTGCTCGCCGCCTTGCCGATCGTCTATCACGGCATCCCCGTTCAGAGGTGCTGGGCGCACAAAATCAGGAACATCCTCAACAAGGTCCGCGTAGCCGACCAGCAGGCCGTCAAGGCCGACGTCCACGCCGTCATGAATGCCCCCAACCGCCGCAAGGCCGAGACCGCCGCCCGCCGCTTCGCCGACGCCTGGGAAGATACCTACCCCAAGGCCGTCGCCTGCCTGCGCAACGACCTCGACGACCTGCTCACCTGCTTCCGCTACAAGGACCTCGCCGAGCGAAAGCAGGTCAGGACCACCAATGCCATCGAACGGAGGTTCCGCGAGGTTCGCAGACGAACCCGGCCCATGGGAACCTTCCAGGATAAAACCTCAATGGACCGCATCCTCTTCGCGGTCTTCATTCACGAAAACAAGTCTCAGGGAATCAGTACCCCAGTCTCCCTGACACATAACTCTTGACGTTACCTCCCTCTCCCCAAAACTTTTCCCTCTCCCCCCTCCGGGGGGCGAGGGAGCGCTCTTCCCCTCTCCCCCTTTTTCAGGGGGAGAGGGTCAGGGTGAGGGGGTCATAAGATATGAGGGTGGGGGTGAGGATGATTCAACCCTTCTCCGTGGTCTCTGTGTCCTCTGTGGTGAAATCCTGTTCCCCCTCACCCAGCTACGGCTAAGGCTCGCAAGCTCGCCAAGCCTCCGCATCCCTCTCCCCCTGAAGAAGGGGGCGAGGGAGGGGGGATATTAAATGCGTGGGGGTGACATAAACATGAAACGGGCGGGGGAGCGGTCGTTCGGCTCATTCCCCGCCGCCGCCGGCCCCCTCGGGCCAGAGCGCGTCCAGCGGGAAGGAAATGGCGTCGAACGGCGGCTGCGATACCGGCGCGTCGTCGGCAAGCGTTTCCAGCAGCGTCCACCGGCCCTCGCGCAGTTCGAAGACTTCCAGCGTCATCGCGTCCGGGTCGACGAACCACAAATGCGAGACCCCCTCGCGGGCGTAGACCGACGCTTTCTCGTGACGGTCGATGCGCCGGGTCGAGGGCGAAAGCACCTCGCAGGCCCAGTCCGGCGCAACCTCGAAATACGCCGCGTCGGGGTACTCCGGCATCGTCCGCCGCCGCCAGCCCGCCAGATCCGGCACCACGATGTCCGCGTCCAAATGCAGTTCCGGCTCGTCCACGATCCACCAGCCGCCGGGGCCGCCGCGCCCTCTGTCATAAGGACCGACAAGCTCGCCGCCTATAATGGAGCTTGCCCGCGCATGGCGCGCGGCGGGCCTCGGATGGGTATGGAGCCTGCCCGAGAGCACTTCCGCCACCAGGTGGGGCGGGGCGTCAAGCACGTCCCGGTAGTCCGCCCGTCTCTCCGTCCTGGCCGGAGCCGTCATGCGCTCCTCCCTCCTCCCTCCGACCATAGCGCCGAACCGCGGCATCGGCAACAACGCCGCCGGCGGGCTCCCCGTCCGCCCTTTTTTGTGCCCCTCCCCCCGAATCCCATTCCCTCTCCCCCTTCTTCAGGGGGAGAGGGTCAGGGTGAGGGGGTCATGGGATATGCGGGTGAGGGTGATTCAACCCTTCTCTGTGATCTCCGTGTGCTCCGTGGTGAAATAATTTTCCCCCTCACCCAGCTTCGGCTAAGGCTCGCAAGCTCGCCAAGCCTTCGCAACCCTCTCCCCCTTTCAGGGGGCGAGGGAAGGGGGCGAGGGAGCGCTCTTTTCCTCTCCCCCTCGGGATTCCTCTGCGAAAAGGGGATTCCCGATGGGTTTGAGATGTGATTCATTGGTGTCATCAACCGTTGGAGGGGTCGATGAGCGGCAAGGGTCAGTTGGGTTTCGCGGAAGCGTTTGTCTCTCCGGGTCTTGGGTCCAACCCGAAGCTGGAGCGTCTGGATGAGCTGATCGACTGGTCTCCGCTCGGGCGCCTGGCGTCGGAGGTCCGCCCGGGGCGCCGGGGCCGTCCGCCCTATGCGCCCTTGTCGATGTTGAAGGCGCTCTATCTGCAGGCGCTCTACGATCTGTCGGACCCGGGCCTGGAGGAAGCGCTGCTGGACCGGCTGTCGTTCCGGCGTTTCTGCGGCTTTGCGCTGGACGCCCCGACGCCGGACGAGACCACGATCTGGCGCTTCCGGGAAGATGCGGTCGCGGTGCTGGAAGCGGCCTTCGAGGAGATCAACCGCCAACTCGACGCGAAGGGGCTGCTGGTGCGCAAGGGCACGCTGATGGACGCCACCCTGGTGGCCTCGGCCTCGCGCCCGCCGCCCTACAAGGCCGGCGCGGGGGCCAGGCACCCGCGCGAGCCCGATGCCGACTGGACCATGCGGAACGGCAAGGCCTTTTTCGGCTACAAGGCGCATGTCGGCGTCGACCGGGGCTCGAGCCTGGTCCGGCGGGCGGGCATGACCTCGGCCAAGATCTATGAGAGCACGGTCGCCGACGGGCTGATCTCTGGCGACGAGGGCGCGGCCTACGGCGACAAGGCCTACGAGCACAAGGGCCGCCGCGCCCGGCTCAAGGCGGCCGGGATCAAGGACCGCATCATGCACCGGCGGCACAAGCACACCCCCCGGCTGCCCCATTGGCAGCAGCGCCGCAACGACCTGATCGCGCGGCATCGGGCACCGGTCGAGGCGGTGTTCTCCGCCCTCAAGCGGCTTTACGGGCTGCGCCGCGCAAAGGGCCTCACCCTCGAAAGAAACACCGCCCGCCTGATGGCCGCGGTCACCGTCTACAACCTTCGAAGAGCCAGCAGCCTGCTCGCCGGACCCTGAGGGACCGGTGCGCCCGAAAACCGAAAACCCACCGCAA